>JAXMOJ010000025.1:0-3502 GCA_034669935.1 Cephaloticoccus sp. | reverse complement strand
ACCGAGTGGTTGATCGGCGAGTTCGCCGCGCATGGAGGGACCGAAAACCGGGTGACTGGGTTAATGGTGTGGGATGCGGTGGATCTAGACGGGGAAGCTTACTTCATTCAGCATCCCGGTCACTTGCAGGGTGGTAACCATAATGAGGAGAGCGTGCTCCTACATAAAAGCGAGTCGGGCCTGGTCGTCTCCTGACTGGATGTAACCGGAAGAGATCATGGAGGCCGTTTCCTGGAGCAGGAGTGCTCCTCTGCGGAGGTCTGCATTGTGCAGGTTCCAATCGCCATCGAGATAACTGAGATAAAAATCTTCTCGGGAGAGGGGGGAATCTATGAGCGGGTTGAGGCACTGAGTCGGGCGAGGATTTGGCCCAAACTCGCTTCCCGTGACGAATCGGTTTTTGAGGCGGCGCGGAGAATTCGACAGCGGCCTCGGCAGGCTTCATTTGAGAAAGTTGGCGCCATCCGCTTTCATGGTCGTCGTCCTGCTCGGTGGCACCAGTGAAGGATGTGAGGATCAACGATGAGAAGCAAAGTAGGGGGGGGGCGTTGCTAGGGACATGATAGAGACATTGACGCTACTTGGTGGCTGAGCGGAGAAGTCTTAAGCGGGTGTAATAGGCGGAGGCTTCGATGTCGTTTTGGGCACCGAGTTGTCCGGCGAGCTTGGCATGGAGAGCGGTGTCGTCGGGGTTTTCAGCTGCGGGGTGGGCGCTGGCTCCGATCGAGGCTTCAACGAGACGCACGGCGGAATAGCGTGAGCGCACGATACGTTGCAGATCGGTGAGCATGGCTTTAGGCAGACCCGCTTCGAGCGCCGCGAGATACTGTTCGGGACTGCTGACCGGTGCGGCGAGGAGGTGCCGATTTTGTTCCACGAGGGTAATGACTTCGGAAATGGTTTTAAAGATGGGGCCGGGAGGAGAACCGCGCATTTCCGGGAGGAAGGGTTTCATTTCTTCGGCGGGTTCGATGCCGATGATGGTCGGCAGATTTCGGCTGATCCGGCTGAATTTTCGACACACTTCCTGACTGGTGAGGTATCGGAGGAAATCGAGTGACTCTTCGGGATGACGTGAGCTGCGAGTGATCCCCAACGCGCCGTAGGTGATAAGATCGGTCTCTGCAATGGGCCCGCGCATTTGGGGGCCGTAGGTCGGATTATCAGTTTGGGGTTGCGGGATACGATGGACACTTACCTCAAAGGGCGATCCTTCAATGATACCGGTGGCTTGCAAGCTGCCTAAGACCATGAGCATGGCATGACTTTGCACGAAACGGAGATGGGCCTGATCGCCTTCGGCTTGGGCGAAGCCCGGCGACATCATCGTGGAGGCCTCGGTGAGGAGCCGCGCTCCTTGTTGCATACTGGGATCGTTCATATCCCAATCGCCATCAAGGTAGGAGAGGTAGAAATACTCTCCTTTGAGGGGGAAGTCGTTGAGTTGATTGAGGCGACTACCGATCTTTTGGGTCTGAGTGCTGAAGAGATTCCGGAAGAGAATCATGGCTGAAAATTTGGAACCGGCGATCAGTGAAATGTGGGTGTCATGCTCAGTATTGTAGGTCTGAAGTTGGTCGCGAAGTTTCAAGAAACCGGCAAAGGTCTCGGGGAATTTACTATCGCCGGTAACTTTTCTTAACAGATCCTGATTGCAGAAAATACGGACCGTGGAGCTAAAGAGAGAGGCCCCGAAATACTCCATGGTTTTGGGATCCATCGAACCAAACATCCCGTCGTGAAAGGTGTTGCGCCAAGGGGTATCCGCGAGCGGACCCCCGGCATTGTAAGGGTTGGGGTCATTGACGTAGGCGGTGATCGGCACGAAATCGTCGAAGAAGAATCCGCGACTGAGGCCAAGTCCGATTTGCATGAGATCGGGTGGCTGACCGCCGACGAGTTGGGTGCTGCCCCATTGACGGTAAATGCGGCCGGGGATGGCGATTTGCTGCACGCGAATTTCGGGATGTAGCGATTCGTAGTCGGCGATGATGCTCTTGTAGGCTCGACGCACACCGGGCTCCAATTGCCAATGAGAAAAGCGGATGGTGGTGATGCCGTGGTGTTTTTCATTCCACCAAGGCGCGGCGATGCGCCACGCGGAGATGCCGAAGCCGACGACCAGCAAAGCGAGGAACATGAGGGCCTTGATCTGAAACCTAAGCATCGGAATGTCTTTGCTCTAGTATCCGCAGACGGCGACGAATCTCATCGGTCTTATTATCGCGGGGGAACGATTTGATGTAGCGTTGATAATAGGCGATGGCCTCTGTTTCGTGACCGAGGATGCGGGCGGATTCACCGGCCTGGAGCAGATAGTTGTTCAGACGCGAGGCCCGATGGATGAGGTCACGCTCCAGGCACCAAGTGATCAATTGATAAGCCCGGGCGTGATCGTTCGTAAGGCGCAGCAATGCATCGGCGAGGATCAGGCGTGTATCACGTTGATTGGTGATGTGCCGCAAGTTGGGGATGAGCGCGGCGATCTTGGTGAATCGGACCTGAAGCTCCTGATCGGAGACGTCGGCATAGAGAAGTGCAATCGCGAGCTTGGGTGCGGCGAGCTCGGCGATGGGATGGCCGGGGTGATCGGCGAGCAGAGTGCGGTAGGTGTTGATGGCAGCCTGCGGATCGATCATGCCGTCGAAATGTTGCGCGATCCGGGCCAGATAGAAAGTGGCAGCGATGCCGGAATCGTCATGTGGGTCTTCATCGCGCAGAGCGATTAGCTCGCGTCGGCACGGGGCGAGCTTAGATGGTGAATTATTGGTGCTGCCGAGGAGGGCGAGCGCGTGGCCGAGCCGGGTTTGGCGAGATGCTGCGGTGGAAGAGAAGCTCGCCAATGCCTTGTCTGAATCCATGCGAGAAAGGGCCGCCCAACCTGATTGAGGGTTGGAGAGAGGCGGTTCTGCGGCTGCAATCGTGCAGGCCAGAATTAGACTGAACAGGGGGTAACTTACTGAACGCATGAGGGGCGGATTCAACATGCTCACACTACACGGTGGTGCAATGCCTAGATTTCTATCACAGAGTGCAAAATCTGTTCCCGGTAGTGGGAAGTGATGAAGGATGGGGCGAATGAGGACTACTCAGCCTGATGTCACTGAGTCGGTGTAGCCAATCACGAGAGCGCTTTCTCCCAGAAAAGGGCCACTCCGGTTTCCGGGGTAAGTTCATAGCCCGAGAATCCAAATTCGGTGTAGGCTTGTTTTGCGATTTGGTTTTGGTCGAGCACCTCCAAGGTGAGTTTGCAGCAGCCTTTCTGCTTTGCGATCTCTTCCACTTTTTCGAGGAGTTTTTTGCCCACGCCCTGACCGCGAAATTTTTCCAACACGACCAAGTCATGAATGTTGATCAAAGGTTGACCGGCAAAAGTGGAGAATAACTCGAAGCAGTTCATGAGACCCGCCGGCTCTTGATCAACCCAAGCGAGTAAGGAAAAGGCATGAGGCAACTTAGCCAATTCAGTGACGAGCGTATCCTTCGCTTCACTTCGTAAGGG
>JAXMOJ010000024.1:0-7728 GCA_034669935.1 Cephaloticoccus sp. | reverse complement strand
TCTCATGCCATTCTATCAACGTCTCCGAGCAAACGGTAAACCCGCCAAACTCGCCCTCGTCGCCACCGCCAGAAAACTCCTCGTCTTCCTCAACTCCATACTCTCATCACCCTCTCCTCATACCTCTTAAACAAGACAGTTGCTACCGTAGTGCGCTCTCTGTCAAATTAAGAATCCCACCACGACGTTCGCCGTATCTCAGGCGTTATGCATTCAATCCATCTCGTCGCGGCCGTCGCGAGACATCTAGCTCAGTCCATCCTGAATCGCGGCATAAAGCCGATCCTACCTCCTTCAGCAGAAACCGGGGATACCCTCGATCGCCACCATGTTCACCGGACAGGCATCGAGGCCCTTGATCGGGAGCGGTAGGTAACTGACGAAAAAGATGTCTGACTCGAGGCGGTCGATGTTCTTCATCACCTCGAGAAACAGGATGTCATGGCCGAGCATGATGTCGTGGCAAGCCACGCAATGCTCAACGTTCTTTTCGATACAGATGCCATCGCCAAACCCCACGGCCTTCACCCCTTTTTCGAGAAACCATTCAGCGGATTCGCGACTAAGGTGGGGACGCTGATCATCCGGATTATCGACGAAGGGTTCGGAGTGAAAGCGGGAGTCGAGAATCAGCACATCGC
Source organism: Cephaloticoccus sp. (assembly GCA_034669935.1). Taxonomy (GTDB): domain Bacteria; phylum Verrucomicrobiota; class Verrucomicrobiia; order Opitutales; family Opitutaceae; genus Cephaloticoccus. The sequence goes on along the minus strand of JAXMOJ010000024.1, from coordinate 7,087 downwards.
CCTGCTGCACCCGTCCCTGATCAGCCGCTTCCAGATCAGCTCGCGTGATCAATGAAAGCGGCTCGCAGGTCGTAAGGTTGAGTAGCACCGCTCGCCCCATGAAGTAATCCGTCGGCAACGCCGTCACGTCTTTCGTCAGCTCGCCGTGATGATAAGGCGCTTCGACGTGAGTCCCCAAGTGGGTCACGATGTCAACATCCGTGTGGTAATCGATCACCCCATAAACGTCGACCGATTGGCGGTTCAGCGAACACCGACGCGATTCGGTCGCGGGATCGATTACCTTGCTGAGTTGAACAGTGCGATAGGGTCCGGTCTGACCGACCACGGAAGGTTTGGGGTGACTCATGATGAGCAAAAATAATGGGAGCTAATCATCTAAGAAACGATCAAGGTGTGACTGTCACTCGGCGCACCATAATGGCTTTGCGCGTGTTTCCATCCTCGGTCGGATTTTTAAACCAGGAATAGGCCACCAAAAAAGAATCATCATCCAACGCGAGCAACGAAGTATAACCACACGAATCCATCTCATCATCCGGTCCGACAAGAGGAACCAGATCGATTTGATTGCTCCAAGTTTCACCCCGACCATCTTTCGAAAAAAGTAACTCCGAGCCGGGACGACCGGTGCTCAATACAAGCACGCCATTACCCAATCGGAGCAAGCGAGGCATCACTCCAGTCTCCGTGATAACTTGGGGCGCACTCCAATCGCGGCCTCCATTGTGTGAACGGCTCAAATACATCGGTGAGTTGCCCAATCCATCCGTGGTGCGCAGAACTGCAACAATCTTGCCATCAGGCAGCACAACACTCGCAGGCTCGGAGAATCCATCGCGCTGAGTCGCCACGGGGTCCCGCTCGACATCAGGTCGATAGAGCACACGACCATTTAAGGACCACGTCTTCCCATGATCTTCGGAACGGTAGCAGGAACAATGACACTTCCCAAAATCCTCACCTTCGATTCGTCCCGGATAGAATAGTCCGACGAGAGCCCCATCCGAGAGTAAGTGCACATCACCCCAATGAACTACGGGGAAGACGCCTTCGATTGAAGCGCACAGCAACTGGGGATCATCTAATCCCGCACGTTCTTTCTCCCACACAGTTGTCCCGGGCAGAAGACGAGCCGCGGGTATCCCCTGTAGCATGGCGGGCAGTTCACTATGCCGATACAATTCGTAAAGCCCCTGTCCGTAATTCCCCACGATCTCACCTCTTTTCGGAGGCAAAGAAAGCCCCTCCAAGTCCAGCGCTGCCGACAATACCGAGGGAGTGCCAATCAACAATCTTTCCCCATTGGGAAGTAACAAACCAGCTTGAGGATCAGTTGATTCGACCCTTTCCCAAGTCGCGCCTTCATCCGATGACACACCGCGATTCGGTTCCACCGTCGCTTTGCCGTAGGCCTTCGCACTATCGGCGTTGATGTGAAACGTCACCGCAATGCGTCCATCGAGCAGGCGCTCCAGAGTGGGAAACTGATAGTAGCCCCAGTGCTCAATGCCGGATCCATTCACAAACGACGATTCAGCGATCAGCCTCGGCTCGGATAGTTCAATATTCATATTAATTAAAGCTTAGCATTTGGGATAAAATGTGACGCGAGCAGCTAGATCTAAAATGCGATTTTTTGACTAGTTTCACACCGCAACCTCGACTTTTCTCATCAATATCGCTTTGCGGGTCTCTCCATCGTCAGTTGGTTTCCTGAACCACGAGTAAGTGACAAGAAACGAATTATCATCCAACGCGAGCAACGAGGTGTAACCGCACGAATCATCCTGATTGCCCGGTCCTTCGATCGGCACAAGTAGATAGGGTTCTGTCCAGGACTCCCCGCGGCCATCGAAAGAGAAAGCAAGATCAGCCCCCGGTCGCCCTGTGCTCAATACGAGCACCCCATTACCCAATCGAAGAAGGCAGGGTTTGACGCCGTATTTTCGAATCGGTGTGGGTGCGCTCCAGCTTTTCCCTTCATCAGTGGAGCGGCTTTGATACAAGGGGCCATCGCCATTGCCATCCGTCGTCCGCAACACCGTAACAATCTCGCCATCCGGCAAGATGATCGTGGCCGGTTCACCGAATCCGCCTCGTTTAGCCGCATGGACATCGGAGGTATTCACCGGTCGATACAGCAATCGGCTTTGAATTTGCCAAGATTTGCCATGGTCCTCCGAACGATAACAACCACAATGGACATAGGCAGAATCCGGTCCCTCTATCCGGTGGGGATATACCACCGCCAACAAGGCATTATCCGGAGTCAAACGCACATCACCCCACCACAATACCGGAAGCACGCCTTCCGCTGTGCGGACCAAAGCATCGGGGTCGTCCAAACGGGCTTTCTCTTTTACCCACGTCGTCGAATCGGCAATCATTCTGGCCGACGCCACTCCCTGTAATTTTCGAGGTAATTCAACCTGCCGATAGCAATTGAAGGGTTCGTTGCCGTAACTAGTGATGCCGGTGGTGCGGACCGGAGGTAAGGAGAGATTCGCTACTTCGGGAGCCGGCTCCGTTACATCGTATACCCCAGCTCTCAGGCGATCACCATTTGGCAAAAGTAATCCCGCGACTGGTGCATCCGACTTCACTATTTCCCATGTCCGACCATCATCACTGGACACCCCCCTATTGGCTGCCATTGGGGCTTTGCCGTAGGCTTTGGCACTGTCGGCATTGACGTGAAAAGTAACTGCGATGCGACCATCAAGGAGTCGATCAAGAGAGGGAAACTGATATTGGCCCCAACGGTCCACATCCGGTTCATTCACAAACGTAGACTCTGCAATGATCTTCGGATCAGAAATATTGATTTGCATAGACTTTTCGATCAAACCGCATCGAGCGCGACTTCCCGGCAACCTTTTAGATCAAGTTTACCCGATCCCAGCACGGGGATCTCCTGAACCTTGTGGATCACTTTCGGCACCCAAAGACTCGGCAGTCCGGCCTCCCCCAGCTTATCACGGATCTCCGCAGATGTGACGTCTTTCGTCGTGAGTAAGACTAGCTTTTCTCCTTTAGCCTGATCAGGCACGCCCATGACTGCAGCGCTATAACCTTCCTCGTCCTCCCACTCGAACAATTCCGTGATCTGCTGTTCAATGGTTCCATGCGGCACCATCTCACCACCAATCTTCGAGAAACGCGAAAGGCGGCCTTCAATAAACAAGAACCCTTCCTCATCGAGTCGGCCCAGATCACCGGTGACAAACCAGCCGTCTTGAAATGCGCCACGGGTCTTTTCGACATCATCGAGGTAACCGTTGAAAACATTGGCGCCCTTAAACCACACGATCCCGGGATCGCCCGCCGGCACTTCATCACCCGTTTCCGGATTCACAATCCGCACGGTCATTCCGGGCAACAGACGCCCCACCGAGCCCATCTTCTTTCCGGTTTGCGGCTCAGCGGTGAACGTGGTGACCGGAGGATGCGGTTGATTAATATTACTCGCCGGGGTGGTTTCAGTCAGACCGTAACCTTGCAGAATCTCCAAATGGAATCGTTCCAGAAAGGCCTGATAGAGGTCATCGGGCAGTTTCTCCGCACCTGTCACAACTAACTGCAACGAACGCAATTCACCCGGTTTCGCTTTGCGGAGAATCGGTCGCACAAAGGTCGGCGCGCCCAGCAGACAAGTCGCTTCCTCTTCCCTGATCGCATCAATGATTTTACGCGTGTCCAACGGACTGGGCACCGTGACGACCTGACAACCACAAATCATAGGATACCAGAGCGTGATGGTAAATCCGAACGAATGGAATACGGGCAGGCAGGCCAGTAGCTTAGAATCATTCGGCAAAATCGAAAGCGAGGAAACCTGTGCGCAATTTGCGAGAATGTTACGGTGCGACAATGCCACGCCTTTGGGTTCACCTGAGCTGCCACTGGTAAACAATAGCCCCGCCTCCGCGCGATCTCCGTATTTGGGCAGACCAAGCATCGCCGGGATGCATTGATTAGGCAGGACCCACGCGGCGAGAAACCATGGGAGGATGGCTTTCTTGCCGCCCATCGATTCAATTTCCGACTTCAGATCAAGAGTGCGCTCCGGCCAGGGGAAGTTCGGAATCTTCGGCTTCATCGCATTCGCGGAAATCACCGTCTTCACGCCACCGATTCTCATGCTCGATTCCAGAGCGGCTTTGCCCGCCGTGAAGTTCAAGTTCACCGGCACTTTGCCCGCACAGGCCACCGCGAGATTGGCGATAAACGCGCCCGCACCCGGCGGAAGCACAATACCCACCCGATGCTCAGGCACCGTGCGTTTGATATGTCGGGAAAGTGCAGCGGCGGCCGCCAGTAATTGAGCCGACTTCACCGGTCTGCGCTCCATCGTGTGATCGATCACCTGCAGATGCCCGGGACGCTTCGCGAGAGCACGCACACATTCACGCGCAAGGTGGCGTCGTAAGACGGGCCGCTGTTCAAATGCCTCCGCACCAAGATCGAGCATCACCTTACGCACCTGATCCGGTTCTGCATTTTCCGGGGCAATCGGATCACCAATCGCCACGAAGACCGGCGTGGGCATCAGACGAGGCGATTTCCAAAGGTAGGTGCTACCGGCAAACGAAAATACGGATCCCCAGATGCCATCAATGAACGCCGGAATCACCGGCACATTCGCTTTTCGAGCGAGCAATTCGAAACCGCGTTTGAGCGCCATGAACTGGCCGGTTCGGGAAATATGCCCCTCGGGAAAAACCGCCAGCACTTCGCCCGCCTTGAGTGCTTTGATCCCCTGTCGAATCCCATCCGACGGGCTCTCACTTGAAATCGCAAGCGCACCGCTCAGACGAAACGCCCAGTCAAAAAACCAATGGGAGCGCAGCCCCTTATAGCCCATGAACCGAATCGGGCGCGGACAAGCCAGCTGCAGCAAGATCGGATCCACATACGAAAGATGATTGGCCACCAAAAGCACTCCCCCCTCGCTCGGAATCTTATGCGCCCCTGAAAACCTCACCCGATAGAGGATCCGAGCAATCACAGACGCGATCAGCTCAAGCGGACGGGGTAAATAGGAACGTTTGGCAATCAGCGGAAGTGACATACTCTTAGGGGTTTAAGCTGGAGGTATTCTACGCCGAAAACGGCAACGGGTTTTCAAAACTATTCTCCGCGGGAACTTACATCAATGTTTTTGAGAAACCCAATCCCTGAGATCATTGGCTAAAGCGCCGAAGCCGCCGGGAAAATCCGTTTCCAATCGCCGGACATCGCGTTTGTGCCGTGCGACCTCGCGCATCGCGCCTTCGATCGATCGTTTCAGCGAAGGTCGCGTGGTGCCATAGACGCGCCGTTTCAGTTCTGATCGCGTGTATGGCAGATGTCCTGATTCTTGGCCCAAACGCCACGCGTCCTCCGTCACGGTATCGTCGCGACCGCACAGATACCACGCTTCGATTGCGGGCACTGCTAAACCCACACAACGCATCACTCGCTTCCGACCATGAGCCATCGGCAAGCGCTTCGTTGTCTGTCGAAAAATCGCACGGAGCTGACACAATCGGCAATGCGGATGGAAATACCCCTCCGCTTCATGACGCTTCGTGTGCACCACCGTATCATCACAATCGACCACCACGATCAATCCATCGGTATCGGTATTGAAGTGGAGATGCTTGATGATGGGCGGCAGCACCTGCGCAACATTGGGCCAACCGCGGGCGCGTAAATGTGGTCTCACGCGCTGGACCTTTCGACCGAGCACTACCTCAGCGAGGAAATGGATTCCCGCCTCATCGGCCGGCGATTCACTGAGCAAGGCGAGCTTCATGATTCTTCGGGCACCCCGCCCAGAATACCACTGAACCAAATGTCCCCCAACGATCCTTCCGCCAGAATGTCGGCCAGATCCTCGCGATCCGCCAGACACTCGAATTGCGCTGCATTCCCGTGCTTTTGCGAGATGACGACTTCCTCTGGATGATCACGAAAAAGATCGAGCAAATACGGCGAATGCGTCGTTGCGATAACTTGCACCGCCGAACGTGAATCATCTTCGGGATAGCTCAATCGATACAGCAAATCGCGCACCTCTCGCAGCATGCGCGGATGAATGCCCCGATCGATCTCCTCAATGCAAACCATCGATGGCGGCGTGGGATGCAACGCGAGTGTCAGCACCCCGAGTAAGTAGAGCGTGCCTTGCGAGAGATTCGCCGCATTGACCACTCCGCTGTCGTCGCTCAATCGCAGCGCGAGATCGATACTCTTCTCCGAACTGGTGGAGAATTCGATCGCGCTAAACTCGGGCATGATTCGCACCAGCTCCTGCTCAATTTCGTTAAAGACTTTCTGATGTTTTTCCTGAAATCCCGCCAACACCGCAGCCACGTTGGCACCGTTGGAAGACAACTCATCCGCCTCACTCCGAGACGAAGGCGTGGTCATCGCCAAATGGTCGAAAAGGTAAGCGCGAATACCGCGTAAACGCGCCTGAAGTTGAGCCCAGTCTTCACTGTCGGCTGGAGTGAGCCGCAGCGCATCGCACATCTGATCCGACACGCAGCACAACTCCGCGCTCAGCTCCTCATGAGGAGCGTGAAACTGAAACGAAATCCTTGGGTCGTCCTCCCCCGCTTTGGCTTCCTCCGCAATCGGCGGTAATTGCGACAATGAACGCAGCTGCAACAAGGCCTGCAGTAAACTCGTCTTTCCACTTCCGTTGGGACCAATCACCAAATTGAAAGGCCGCAACGCCAATTGCGTATCACGCAGCACCTTGAAATTCCGGAAGCTCACAGCAGCAATCACGCTATCTAGCATGACCAATCACCCTCCAATGCCAAGGTCTTCCGTCAGCGATTCAAACCTTGTAGCAACTGTCTTGTTTAAGAGGTATGAGGAGAGGGTGATGAGAGTATGGAGTTGAGGAAGACGAGGAGTTTTCTGGCGGTGGCGACGAGGGCGAGTTTGGCGGGTTTACCGTTTGCCCGGAGACGTTGATAGAATGGCATGAGACACTCGTTGTGCCGAGCGGCGACGACGGCGGCTTGGTAGAGAGCTTTGCGCACGGGTGCACGACCGTGAGCGATGTGAGCCTGACCACGAAAGGAGCCCG
>JAXMOJ010000023.1:0-11366 GCA_034669935.1 Cephaloticoccus sp. | reverse complement strand
GTCTCCGGGCAAACGGTAAACCCGCCAAACTCGCCCTCGTCGCCACCGCCAGAAAACTCCTCGTCTTCCTCAACTCCATACTCTCATCACCCTCTCCTCATACCTCTTAAACAAGACAGTTGCTACCTTTACTCACTCGCGATCGGCGCGATCACTGTCTCGAACTCCGGATGCTTTTTTAGCACGGCGAGATCAGGGTCTTGCCTGAGCCAATCGATATCCTGGTAGCCGAGTTCGATGGCGCGTCGGAGTGACTTGAGCGCATCGGCATTGCGCTTCGAAAGGGCGAGGCTGCAGGCGAGATTGTAGTGAGCCGTGGCGTTTTCCGGCAGGTAGCGCACGAGCTTCCGATCCATCTTCAAGCCATCGGAAATGCGTCCATGCTTGGTGTAGAGTCCGCCGAGGATCTCGATCACATCGGTGTAGTCGGGGGAGCGCTTGAGGACCTTTTCGAAAAAGTTTATCTCAAACTCGTGGTCGCTAGTCTTATCCATGGGGATCAGCTGCGATGCGGGCAAGTGCCGGTGAGTCGCAACGAGTCACAATGCGCGCTGACTTGCAGACGCTGGGAAACCGGAGTGAGGCCGAGCTTGGACGAGACCGTGCTGCCATACCACTCCATGAAAGGGGCACTGATCTCGAAAATCTTGTCGCAATCCACACAGACCACTTGGGCAACCTGGGTGGTGTTATTTGTGATGGGGAGATAGAATTTTTCGCCGGTTCCGATATCCACTTCGCGGAGGATGCCGCTCTCGGTCATGATCGGTAAACTGCGATAAACCGTGGCGCGCGAAACGGAATCATCAATCGCCCGGGCGAAGTCGAGGAGCTGCTCGGCGGTGAAGTGTTCCTTCTGCGCGAAGGCGGCGTCGTAGATCGCGAGCCGTTGATTGGTCACGCGCAGCCCCTTTTGGGTCAGGTATTGGCGATACTTTTCACGGGAGGCGTCGTTGCTCACAGGGAAACTGTTTGAATCCGGCGCGAAACTGTCAATCAGTTCGTGGTTTAGGGAGAGTTCTGTCATTGCGGACCTTCGGAGAAGGGCCTTCCAGCCGTTATCTGTGATAATCTTCGCAAAGGTGGTGCGCGTTGTCCTCAACGCGCATCGCATAAGAGTGTGAGTCGATTGGGATTTAGCGTGTTGAGGACAGGCCGCTCCACCTGTGACTTGGGCTCCTCTCCGACTGCACGGAGGATTGGTCTGCCAGATTGATAATGGGCCCAGGGACGTGCCCATGGCCTTTATTCATCGGTGGACGCCCATGTCTCTATGCGCGTTGTTTGGTCGTGGCGTAGTCATTGCGAGAGAGACACAGCCGCGTCAGCCGCTGCGCGGTCTCCTCGCAATGACTGATACTAATTTTGGTTTCCGCCATTCAGGTTTGCCAAGGCGACGCGCTATCCACGTGATTCGGCGCTATGATCGTGGGTGTTCATCCCTTGGCCGGATTCGACAAACTTCTGCACTACCGCGTGCCGGAGACCTTGGCGGCGACGGTGCAGATGGGCTCGCTCGTGCGCATCCCGGTGGTGAATCGACTGCGACTCGGGGTGGTGGGGGCGATTGGTGAGCCGAAGGATTTTCCGCTCGATCGTCTCAAAACGATTGCACAGGTGGTGCATCCATTTCCCGCACTCACGCCTGACCTGCTCAAACTCGCGAAGTGGATGTCGGTTTATTACGCGGCGTCGCTCGATGGGATTATCGAGACGATGATTCCGGCGGCCGTCCGCAGCGGGGCGGGAATCAAGGAAGAGAAACTGCTCAGTGTGGAGGAGAAGCTCGCGCCGGACGATCTGGAGAAGCTGGCGAAGCGCGCGCCGAAGCAGGCGCAGCTCTATCGTTTTTTGGAGCAGCAATACCGTCCGCAAAATAAAGGGTTGGTGCTCAAACGTCTCAAGCTCACCGCTGCGGTCTCCAACGCACTCGTCAAGAAGGGCACGTTGAAAGAAGAGGCGCGACGGGTCGTGCGCGATGCTTATCAGGATGATTGGGCCAAGGGCGAACACGTCGTCGCGCAACCGCCGAAGCTGAATGAGGAACAACGCGCTGCGGTCACGAGTATTGAAACCGAAGTCGCGAAGAATCGATTCGGGGTGAATCTGCTGCACGGGGTGACGGGATCGGGTAAGACCGAAGTCTATTTGCACGCGATTGAGGAAGTGTTGAAGACGGGGGGCGGAGTGATGTTTCTCGTGCCTGAAGTCGCGTTGACCCCGCAGACCGTCGCGCGTCTGCGATCTCGGCTCGAAGCGATCGCTCCGGGCAACAAATGCGTGGTCTGGCACAGTCATTTGAGTGAAGGCGAACGGCTCGATGGTTGGCTCGCGCTCGCGGCGGGTGAAGCGCGGGTGGTCGTCGGCGCGCGATCGGCGGTTTTCGCGCCGGTGCATAATCTCAAGCTCATCGTGGTTGATGAGGAACACGAACCCGCTTACAAGCAGGACGAAACTCCGCGCTATCACGGCCGCGATGTGGCGGTCTTTCGGGCTAAGCTTAACGAGGCGCACTGCCTGCTCGGATCGGCTACTCCTTCGCTGGAAAGTTACGCGAATGCGAAGGCGGGCAAGTATGGTCTGCTCGAATTGAAACAACGCGTCGATTCAAGAAAATTGCCGCACATCGATGTCGTCGATATGCGCGTGGAAATCATGCGCGCGCGCGGCATGACGACGATTTCGCAACTTCTGGCCAACGCGATGCAGGATCGATTTGAGAAGCGTGAGCAGACGATCCTGTTCATCAATCGGCGTGGTTATTCTTCTTCGATGCTCTGCACGGAATGCGGGCACTTGGAGGAGTGCGAACATTGTAGCATCACGCTTACGTATCATCGCAAGGATGAGATGCTGCGCTGTCATCTCTGCGGGGCGGAGAAATCAGCGCCGGTGGCGTGTCCGGAATGTCGTTCGCCCAAGATTCGCTGGCGCGGACTCGGCACGCAACGCGTGGAGGAGGCGGTGCGACGCGTGCTGCCCCGCGCGCGGATTGAGCGCATGGATACGGACACAATGACAAAAAAGAATCGTTTCCGCGAAGTGCTCGGAGAGTTTCGCGCCGGAAAGATCGATGTGCTTGTAGGCACGCAGATGATCGGGAAGGGATTGGATTTCCCCAATGTGACTCTGGTCGGCCTGATCGATGCGGATATTTCAATGCACATCCCGGATTTTCGAGCCAATGAGCGCACTTTCCAATTACTCGTGCAGGTGGCCGGTCGCGCGGGGCGGGGTGATCAGGCGGGGGAAGTGGTCGTGCAAACTTTCACTCCGCAAGCCGAAGCGATTCAGTTTTCGCGTCAGGCGGATTACGAAGGATTCAGCGAAGCGGAACTCAAGGTGCGCCGCGATTTTCACTACCCGCCGTATCGGCATTTGATCCAACACCACTTTCGCGGTCCCAATGCGGAAAAACTGCAATTCTTCGCAGAGCAATGGGCGCGATTAATCGAAAAAGAGCTCGGTGACAAAGTGGAGTTACGCGGTCCGTCACCATCACCGATTGAAAAGATCAAAGACCATTACCGCTGGCAGCTCTGGTATTTTACCAACAACGTTTCGCAGGTGATTCCGATCATCTCAAAACACCGCGCCGACTTCGCCTGGCCCGACGACATGATCCAGGTGATCGACGTCGATCCGGTGAGTTTGATGTGAGCGAGACGGGGGTGATGATGCCTCGGAAACAGAATGTTAAACGCGGAGCACGCGAAGAGCGCGGAGGGGGAAGGGCGGATCTCTGCGTCCTTCGCGTGCTCCGCGTTTAACCTGCCTTGATCTAATCCTGAGATGCCGTGCTGTTGTGTTTCTGATGTCGTTTCGTGGCCCATCACCGTCGCCGATTGAGAAAATCAAAAACGCCTACCGTTGGTCGCGCTGGTATTTCCCGAACAACGTTTCATAGGTGATCCCGCTCAACTCAAAACTCCGTGCCGACTTCGCCTGGCCCAACGACATGATCCAAGTGATCGACGTCGATCCGGTGAGTTTGATGTGAGCGAGACGGGGATGATGATGCCTCGGCAACAGAATGTTCAACGCGGAGCACGCGAAGAGCGCGGAGGGAAAAGGGGAGGGTCTCTGCGTCCTTCGCGAACTCCGCGTTTAACCTGCCTTGATCTAATCCTGAGATGCCGTGCTGTTGTGTTTCTGATGTCGTTTCGTGGCCCATCACCGTCGTCGATTCGGTGAGTTTGATGTGAGGGGGTAGGGATGCGTTATGTCTGGATAATGAAGATTTTAGCCTTATTTGCCCCTCTTTTTAGTTTCTTCGATTTCCGCAATTCTTCTTTCGATCATTACTCGAAGAGCTCGTTCTTCTCCGTCTTTGTCGGCGAGCTTCTCCTCTAGCTCAGAAACTTTCCGTCCACTCTTCGTCAGCAAAAATCGGACAATTTCCTGATTATATATACGGGCATACTGATATTGCCGATTCCTACGTGCGTCGTCTACGTCGCCTGAAATGACATCTGTAAATCCCGGATGTATGAATCGACACCCCTTCAAGAGATCGTAGAGCTGGAACGGCACGCCAGCAATTCCGCCTCGACCAGTGTGTTCATCGCCAAGATGCAGTTTCAATTTCCCCTGAGAAATATCCGCGCTGGCATCATCTTTCGCATGCTTCGGGTCCCAATCACGAGTATGTCCCAGTCCGCTAAAGTATGGAGCCTCGTATGCATTAGATTCGCTTGAGGTAGCGGATTGGGCGTGCTCGGCTGCAAGAATTGCAACAGCTATCAATACCAGAGTCCGCATAGTCATTCTATGTCAGTGCTTCAGATTAGCTCTCACCCACGCGCCAGCGAGTGGAGTAGATGCCGACTTTGTATTTGTGCTTATCCTCGGGATCCAACTTTGGCTTTTGATAATAGACGGTTAGCACTTCACCGGGAACCGTTTCGATTGATGCGGGGTAGCCGAGATCGTAGCCTTCGTTGTCGTCGCGGAGGATGATTTCGTTGGCGATATCCCACGTTGTGCCGTCGTTGCTGATGCAGGCGCGCTCGCCGAAAGGGGTGCAGCGGCGTCCGTAAGTGCAGACGGTGCGGCCATCGCTGAGCACGGTGAGATGCGGGGGGAAGCCGAGCATGGGAGTGCGTTCCGGAGCCGACCAGGTGTGGCCATCGTCATCCGAGTAGGTCTGCCAGAGAGTCAGATCTTCACGAGTGTCGTCATAGGCGCGGGCCGTAAAACGACACATCACGACGATGCGTCCGGAAGGGAGTTGGGTGATGTGTGGTTCGCCGAATCGATGCGTGTCGGTGAGCGGGCATTTGATGTCAGCGAGTTTAGCCCATGGTTGTTCAGGATCGGCTGTGCCGTAGATCGCGGAGTGATCGGGCGTCTGTCGATAAGAAGCGATGAGGAGCGATCCGTTTTGGAGGGCGATCCCACCGTGCACGCTGTCTGGTCCACGTTGAGGCTCCGACCAAGTGTGGCCGTGGTCTTCGGAAATGATCGTCCAGCCGCCTTTCAGATTCTCTGCCGCGATGTAGGCGGGGTCGTCGACCTGTTTGATCCACGCGTCGAGGGTTTCCTGTGGATAGGAACCGGGAGCAAGTTCGCGGTAACGGTCAGATGTCCAAAATGTCGACCAGATGTGCATGACGATCCGGCCATCGGGCAGGACGGTGAGGCCGTTCTCACGATCATCAATCAGCGTGTCGCGGACCACAACCGGTTCGGACCAGGTCTCACCATTGTCGGAGGATCGCATGGTGACCAAGGTGCCGGAGGGCGAGAGGTGCTGTCGGGTGCGGGTAAACGAAAGCAGGAGATCACCATTGCCGGCGCGGATCAGAGCGGGCCAAGCGGAATAGTATTCATCGTCGTGATAGATGGTCTGATGGGAAAGGACTTTAGATGGGGTAGAGGACATAGTGTTTCGGAGTGATTAGGGCAGGATCTAAAAAGGACAGCAGGTAGGCGGCAACGACACAGTCGGATTTAACCACGAAAAACACGAAATACACGAAAAGACTGAGTATCCATGGGTAGATTTTTTCGTGTTTTTTGTGTATTTCGTGGTGACCAATCAGAGACAGGGTTTCTGCTTTGACGAGGTGATAACGAGGCAACGTGAGTCGAGACTCGCCATAGTTTTTGAAATGAAAAGAATCTGATTCGGTAATGATGAAACTCTATTTCATGGGCATAGGTGGCACGGCGATGGGTAATGCGGCATTACTCGCGCGGGCGGCTGGACACGAGGTGACCGGGAGCGATGTGGGCGTCTACCCGCCAATGAGCACCGTGCTGGCCGAGGCGGGAATCACTTTTTACGAAGGATACGATCCGGAGCGATTAGCCAAACTGGCTCCGGATCTGGTGGTGGTGGGCAACGCGATGTCGCGGGGAAACGAGGAAGTGGAGTGGTTGCAGGAAACACGCACCTTGGAATTTACCTCATTGCCGGATCTCTTGGCGAAATTGGTTTTGAAGGGTCGTCGCAATATCGTGATCGCCGGCACGCATGGGAAAACCACGACCACGGCGCTGACGGCGCATCTGCTACGTTCGCAAGGGCGTGATCCGGGCTATCTGATCGGCGGAGTGCCGCTCGATCCGCCGACGGGTAATCATCTGGGAACGACCACTGATCCTTTCGTGATCGAAGGCGATGAATACGACAGCGCGTTTTTCGATAAGCGGAGCAAGTTTATCCACTACGCACCGCACGTGGCGGTGCTCAATAATCTGGAATTCGACCACGCCGATATCTTCCGCGATCTGGCAGATGTGCAGCGCACGTTTCAGCATCTTACGCGGATCATCCCGCGCAATGGCTGGATCGTGATCAATGGCGATGACGAGAATCTCGCGGCGCTCGGCGAGATGCCGTGGACGCAGGTGATCACAGTAGGCACGCGCGAAAATAATAATGTTCGTATTACGAACTTTCAGGAAAGTATCGCAGGGACTCGGTTTGAATTGCGGTGGAGGGGGGAGAGCTGGGCCAAGGTCGAGTGGGCCCATGCCGGTCTCTATAATGCCCGCAATGCAGCGATGGCCGCAATCGCTGCGCAGCTTTCACTGTTGGTCGATGATGATAACTCAATCGAAGGACTGAATCGCATTCTGACCGCGGGTGAAGGTGCGAATAAATTGGATGTGGGCGGCTTGGCGAAATTTCGTGGAGTAAAGCGAAGACAGGAGATTCACATCTCCACGCCGCAGCTTACCGTGATCGAGGATTTCGGTCATCACCCGACGGCGATCGCGGAGATTCTGCGATCACTCCGCGCTCAATATCCGCAGCACCGGATTCATGCGGCGTTTGAACCGCGCAGCAATACGTCGCGCACGAGCATCATGCAGGATGGTTTCATGAAGGCTCTTTCGCAGGCCGACGTGGTTTACATCGGAGCGATCTCACGGGCCGATACGATGAAGCCGGAAGAGCGTTTCGATATCGAACGCGCGATCGAATTTCTGAAAACCAAGAACGTGCAAGGTTACACGGCCCCAACCCACGAAGCTTTGTTGGCGACTCTAACCGAAAAGAGCCAAGCCACCGAACAACCACAACTCGTGGTATTTTTCACCAACGGTTCCTTCGGTGGCATCATCGCGGATTACGTCGATTCAGTGAATCGCTGAATCAGTGGTTTCGGTGAGTTCTGCCTGTAGTTCGGCAATCCGTGTGTCGTAGCCCTTCAATTCTTCACGACGGACTTCGATGAGCTCTGCCAAAGTAGTGATGTCGCGCTCGAGCTTGGCTTGATGTTCTGGGTCACGTTCGTTTCCTAGTCGGGTATTTATACGAAGAAAGTTACGATTCCCTAGATTAATAATATCCGCGGTGCGTATGGCCTTCATTTCGTAACCCTTGATGAGTAGATGCCTCACAGATTGACCCGTGATCTTTTCATACACCCGTCTCTGACTTTCCTTGAAAGGGAGTCCCGATTCTATCGTCATCACCTCAAAACGGATTTCCTGTCGGGCATCTCTGATTTCTTTAATCGTCTCGGTTGGGAACTCGTCTCTGATGCGGAAGAGCCATTGTTCAAAACCGATATCGGTATTCTCGGTGATGATTGTATCCAGAGTGATGGGGTTAGTCTTTTCTTGAATCGCAATAACGATGCCAAGAATGATGACTGCCAGCAGTGCGGGCGCATACTTGAAATCTAAAATGGATCGAAGTTTCATTTTAGATCTCAGAGACGGGTTGGATCTGGACGTTTCGCTTTCAGTACCCAGCTGCTTCGCTAATCGGATTCTTCATCCTTGCCCAGCCATGATTCCAAATGAGCGGTTTGCTCAGGAGTGGCATCCTTCCGGATTTTAAGCTTCCAGGATTTATTTGGTTTCTCGGCTAAAGTGGCGGGAAGCGTAATCAATTCACCGCGACGAGAGATGAGAAGATCGACGGTGGTGCCGGGAGGGTAAGGGCGAAGGTGTGAGGCGATTGCTTTGGTGATCCGAAAGCCATTCACGGCGATTAATTCGTCTTTCACGTAGAGTCCCGCCGCGTAGGCCGGTGTGCCCGATAATACTCGGCTAACCGTGGTCTTGCCGCCGGAGACTTTGAGGTCAGCACCAAGCCAGCCGCCGGGTGCGTCGGGCGGCTCCAAGCCGTTGGGGAGCATTTTAGGTTCAGGCTTTTTGGCGGCTTCGAATTCGAGGCCATACCAATCGAGCATCGGTTGGTAATCGTGTTGGCTCGGGTTTTGCACGACACGTTTGAACCACGGGGCCAGGTCGCTGCCGGTGACTTCACTGGTGAGGGCAATGAACTCTGCTTCGGTGTAGCCGCGCTCGCCGCTGTAGCGCTCGTAGGCCAAGCGCATGACATCATCGAGTGATTTGGTGTCGTTGCTCGACCGCCTAATTTCGGCGTCGAGGAGTAGTCCAACCACCGAACCACCGCTATAGTAACTGAGGCGGGTGTTGCTCGAATTTTCGTCGGGGCGATAGCTTTTGATCCAACTATCAAAGGAGGCATCGCTCATGGATTGGACGAGGCGGCCGGGTGTTTTTTCGATGGCCCCGATCAAATTGCCCGCGCTTCTCAGATAGCTCTCACGGGTAGAGAAGCCCGCGCGACGAAGCATGATGTGCTGATAATAACTGGTCAGCCCTTCGACGACCCAGAGTGAACGAGTAAACGCTTCGTGTTCGTAATCGAAGGGGCCGAGCTGGACGGGACGCAGTCGCTTACCGTTCCAAAGATGGAAGTATTCGTGGCTGACGAGGGAGAGCCATGAACCGATGCCTCCGCGCGTGCTGGAATACCAACGGTCGCCGGTCATCACGAATCCGTTCTTGTGTTCGAGGCCACCACGAAAACCAGTGAGCAGATTGAAAATGTAGTAGGGCTGGTCGGAAGGATAGTTTCCCCAGAATTCCTGCTGAGTTTTGGCTAGTGCGGCGACATTGCGCAGCGCACGAGGATTGTCCCAGACACCCGCCCCGCCGAGCGTGACGAGGTAGAGCGGCACGCCATTTACATCCACGCTATCGACTTGAGGGGACCCCGCGAGAATCGGGCTGTCGATCAAGGTATCGAAATCGGGGGCAAAGTAGGTGTGGGGTTGCTTGGCGGCAGGGAGAGCACAATAGACACCGGCCCAGCTTTCAGGTAATTCGACTTTAACCTGGTAGGGGCGTTGCTGGAAATTATCGACGACAGAGAGGAAGGTGGGTGCGCCATTGATCATCGCGAAGTCTCCCTCGATCCAATTCGAGCGCACATTGATCTCCCATCCGTAGATACGATAGGTGACCCGGATGCGATCGAGCCCGGCGCTTGGCACGACCCAACGGTTCTTGGTCGTCTTGGTGATTTTGATCGAATCGCCTTTGGTGGTGCTCGCGTCGATGCGATCAATGTTCCGGGCATATTCACGAATCAGGTAAGAACCGGGCGTCCACACGGGCATGAACAGTTCGAGCTGATCGGCTCCCAGAGTCGGGATATCCGCTTCGACTTCCATGTAGTGATTCAACGCTTCCGGGAAGCGCAGCGTGTAGCTGATCGGCGCGACCTCCCGGACGGGACCGCCACAGGCGGCGGAGAATGTGATGAGGAAGAAAAGGAGTAAACGTAGTCGCATGGTGAGATGGGAGATGAGCATCAGTCTTCTAGTTTCAGGGCTGAACCGTTTGTGATCGTTCCGTCCGCTCGCGTCCAGCGATAGATGAGAGGGGCTTTGTTCCGATCGAGTTCTTTGTAGAGAGCAGGATTACCCCGTTTGGGAAGGGTGACAAATTCGAGGCCATATTTGTCGCAATTCAGAAACCGTGTGTAGGGCTTGAATTGCTTGGTGCGTCCCAGAATTCGGGAGAGCCCGTTATCGCTCGTGTGCTGATTGCGATCGAGGACGAGAAAACTATAGGGCAGGCTGCGAAGATCGATCCCTGCTCGCTGACCGAATTTAACCCAATCGGGATCAGAGAATATTCCGGAAGGAGGCGGTGCGAAAAAATGACACCAATCGCGCTCATTGCCTTCCGCTAGCACAGGGCAATTTCCCTGATGAGTGCAGGGAGCGACTATCGTGTAAGTATCGCCGAGGGTATCGCGAATCGCGCTCAGACTTCGGCTCACCTCGGAGGTGCCCGGTTCGACCCAGATCACCGCTTCGGCGCGAGAGATGAGACTACGCAACGATTCGAGAGCTTCGGTTGATAACTCATTGAGCACATGGCTAATCACGAGCAACCCGATGTCCGCATTACCTTGGATGAAACTGGGAGTAGCCGTTTGCACATCAAGGTTGGGAAATGTCTTCCGAACGGTGGACTCGGCATATTGGGTCGCCACGAGTTCGTGATCCCAAAGGAGGAGCGAATCGAAATTCTCTGCGCCGAAAAATTCGATGACGCGACGCGACGCGATTGCACTGCCGCAGCCCCAATCAACAATCGTGCGACTAGGGGGAGACCAATTTTTCAAGCGTAACTCGCGGAGCACCTGGTCCCATTTCCAGCCGATACGCTCGCCATAAGTAAGATCGTAGCTGGCGAGAGTGGAGGTTGTTTTCCAATAGGGCCCCTGCGCGGCACCGCCATGCAAAAAACCCTCGCGCAAACGATCCAGGGCAGGCCAATCGAGCTCAGTCCACGTCATCTTACTTTGCGGCTTCGGCCGCAAGTTTCGCTTCGTAACGGGCGATAATCGGTTGGATGCGCTCCATCAATTGAGGCTGCTTTGATTTTGCGTAATCCTCCCGCAGTTTGTTCCCCGACTTCGTGAGTTCGGGTAGGGTGAGCAGGAATTTTTTTCCAGTTGGAGTTTCGATGAACTTCAGAATTTCGCTGAGTTCCTCACTGGTGAACTTTTCCGTAAATGACGCCACGATCGCCGGAGATATCTCATCCCAGATGATATCCTGCTCGAGCCAATCGAGAAA
>JAXMOJ010000022.1:0-16353 GCA_034669935.1 Cephaloticoccus sp. | reverse complement strand
GCAAGTGACCGGGATGCTGAATGAAGTAAGCTTCCCCGTCTAGATCCACCGCATCCCACACCATTAACCCAGTCACCCGGTTTTCGGTCCCTCCATGCGCGGCGAACTCGCCGATCAACCACTCGGTTCAGGCGGCACTTTTACGATCACCCGCCCCTCGCCTCACCAGAAAGAAGTCCTCGATTTCCTCCGATAACTCACCAGTCAGTATGTCTGCAAAAATTCAGCCGAATCAGCCGTAATCTGCCGACCATCATCGGCATCGAACCCGCCGAAGAAATGAAACCCTTCCTCCCGGAAATGCGCGGTTTTCCTCCCGGCCCCATCTTCAAAACCATTTCCGAAGTCATTACCCTTGTGGAACAAAATCGGCACCTCCTCGCCGCACCGGTCAGCAGTCCCGAACAGTATCTCGCGGCGCTCGAAGCGGGTCTGCCCAAAGCCATGCTCACCGATCTGCAACGTATCGTGCGCTCACGCTATTCCGCCGTGCGTCTCGTTGAAGCCTCGATCGGAGCCAGCGCCCACCTCGCAGCTGAAAACCCCGACGACACCGCTCTCCATGCCAAGCTCGCCGGACAACTCGGCGCCCAAAACGACATCGAAGCCTCCGCCTATTACACCCGCCTCCGCCTGAGAAAGATCGATTCCCAATCCCCATAATCCTTCTAAGTGTAGCTGGAGTCGTTAGCGTCCCATAGCTTTAGTATATAGGACGACGCTCCGATTGACGCCTCCTCCGTGACCTCTGTGCTCCCCTCCCGCTCGGCTCCGTGACTCCAAAACCAAACACCCCTTAATCCCATGCAAGCCGCTCCCGACATCAAGACTCCCACGGCCTACCTCAACAGCCTGCCGCCTGATCGAAAAAAGGCGCTGACCACCCTGCACCGCGCAATTTGCAAGGCTGCGCCCGAACTCAAGCCACTCATCATCCACGGCATGCTCGGCTACGGAAAGCATCATTACAAATACGCCAGCGGACGCGAAGGCGATACTGCCATCGTCTGCCTCGCCAGCCAAAAGCAACACATCAGTCTCTACCTCATGGCCTGTGATGATACCGGTTACCTCGCCGAACAAAACAAAGAGCATTTAGGCAAAGTCTCCGTCGGCAAAAGCTGCATCCGCTTCAAAAAACTCGAAGACCTCAATCTTGAAGTCGCGCTGGAGTTGATCCGCGAATCAGCCAAATAGCCTCCATAAGGAATTCGTTCCCAATGTGAAGCTTGTGTTGTGCCAGTGTGCACACATCAGCACATATCTGTCGCCATCATTAACTCCATGCGAAGGGCGCAGCCACAATGTATAGTGATGTCCTATAACGGTATGGGAAACCATTGAGCTTGAAAATATTGACAGAAAAAGAACATGGGCGCATTGGTCTTTCCTCGCACAACGCAAGAGCCGAGCCTGCAGAACCCAACCCTCACGGCAGGACTTGAGCTATATCTATTGACCAACTATGTCCCTCAGAGAAAAGGCTAAAATAATAGCCCGAGCGTTTCCGGGTATGCGGCGAACCATGGTCATGGGAAACAGCATTTCCCTAAAAGGGAGGCGTTTTGCGGCGGATTTATTGCGTTTGGTCGGCTTAGCCCGATCTCTCAACTTGCCGGTGGATGCAAGCGCGGTGATGGATGCATGCTCCTCAGTTAAAGGATGCGACCAATATAAAATTTTGGAAGCCGGAGTTGACCGAGTATATAAGCGACCGCAAGTGCATCCCAAAGGAAACATGAGCTTCTTTGATCATAACGTTAATGCGCAAGTTGACCCTGTCACTCTTCTTGATCTGAGAAATGCGTGCATCCATGGCCATCAGGGCGGGCAGATTGTAAATAGTGAAGGCAAATTTCTCTGGGATTCCGGGCGAGAGAACTGGCTGTATTTTGGAACGTTTTTCATGTTGAGCCGATTACGATTACCAAAGCCCATTGAACTGAAGGGCACTGTTGCGCTGCTGGCACATCCATACGCCTATGGGAATTTTTCGCACTGGGTTTTCGACGTGCTCCCTCGCATTGATGTTTTGCGTCGGACGGTAAATTTCGACGAAGTAGATTTCATTCTGATCAGTATGACGGGGCGTCGTTATGAGTGGGAGACACTAGCAGATCTTGGCATCAAAAAGGAAAAAGTCATTCAGTTGAAGCCAAGTGACTATTATCGCACCGAGCGATTGGTAGTTCCTTCCCACAGCCGCTATAACAACATCTCGCATCAATCGTCCGCGTTGAGGTATCTGCGAGATTCCTACCTCACGGTGCCAATTCCCAATCTCAGCAAAAAACGAAGACTATTCATCTCTCGGGCCGATGCTGATTGTCGGCGGCTGCTGCAAGAGAATGAACTGTTTGAAAAACTGGCCGACGTCGGATTCGAACGGATTGAGTTGGCAGGGGTGTCGCTGAGAGAGACGGCAAAGTTGTTCCAGCAAGCCGAAATCGTCGCCGGCCCCTTTGGCAGCGGATTAATGAATATCGCGTTTTGTGCCCCCGGGACGCATTTGGTGGAGATCGCTGCGCCGGAGTTCTATAACTGTCATCACTGGTATCTAGCTCAAGAGTGTGAATTGGTTCACCATGTTTATTTCGGCAACAGCGGTATCGTAGATCCCACGTCCATCGGCCATGGCTACGGTGTGGATATTAACGTCGATGTGATAGAGTGCCTTGATCTAATCAAGTCGGTATGCGTCTCGGTTGAAGACAGCGGTTAGTCGGACTCAGCCACTCCGACCAGCTCGAGATGTCCGTTTCAACTTTGCTTGGTTTGAGCGACATCAACAGAAATTATCAAACCTCATTCGCCCCAGAATTCTATTCGTGACCTTGCCAGGCCATTCACTCCTTTCATAGACGTGGTTCCTAAACCTCCCCTCATTCTCCTATGACCTACTACCTCTCACCTCGCGGTCGTGATACCGCCTCTGGATCCAGCAAACAACCTTGGCGCACACTCGCAGGCGCACGCGACAATCTACGCCAACTTCGGGCTGCCGGAAAGATCACCGGCGCTGCCACTGTCCAAATTCAAGACGGCACCTACTCTCTCTCTGAGACCGTCAATTTCGCGCCGGAGGATTCCGACACCCATTACACCGCCGCGTCGCGAGCCAATCCGATTTTCGAAGGGGGACAAGAGTTGACCGGTTGGAAAGTCGGCCAGCGCAATGGACGCACCGAGTGGACGCTCGATCTGCCAGAAGTCGCGTCGGGCACTTGGAAATTTCGCTCCCTCTTCGTCAACGGTCGTCGTGCTCCCCGCGCGCGGTTGCCCAAGTTTTCCCCTAGCCCTCAGGGAGTGCACAACGTGTTTCGCATCGGCGAAATCAAGCACCCCGAAGTCACGCATTTCGGCGCGGGCAGTGACACCTTCAAACCCAAGCCCGGAAATGTGCAGGCATGGGATAGTCTGGGTGATGCCGAAGCGGTTGTCCTCCACTACTGGATCGACGAGCGGCTGCCCCGCCCTCAACTCAATCCGAAGACCGGCTGGCTACGCTTCGCGCGTCGCACCGGCCTATGTCTCTACGAATCCCACGAGCCGATGTTTCAGTGCAAGGACCTCGCGCGCTACTACATCGACAATCTCTTCGAAGCCCTCACTGAACCCGGCGAATGGTATCTCAATCGCGAGACCGGTCGCCTCCACTACCTGCCCCGGCGCGGCGAAACTCCTGAGAACACCACAGTCTATGCGCCGCGGATCACTTCCTTTTTTCACGCGAGTGGATCGTTCTTCCGGGAAACCAGAGGCAGCGGTGACCCCCAGTGCACGCAGCATATCCGAGGCTTGTATTTCACCGGCCTAACCTTTCGTCACGCCGATTGGTATTCGCCCTTCGGTCCCCCGCCGATCCCTCACCAAAACCTCGACCGAGAATACCCCAATGGCAGTGGACAGGCCGCTGCCCTCGTGCCCGGCTCGATCTACTTCCGGGGCGCACGCGAATGTGGACTCTACGACTGCACGATTGAGCACGTGGGCCTCTACGCGCTGCAATTCGCCGAGGCCTGCCGTCATTGCTCTGCGATTAGTAATCACATCCACGATATCGGTGCGGGCGGCATCCGCGCCGGCGGCAGCGATGTCGACGGCTATTCCGAGGAACTCACCGGCTACCTCACGATCACCGATAATCACATCCATCACATCGGTCTGATCTTTCACTCCGGCGTCGGCATTTTTCTCCAACACGTCTTCGATACGGTCGCGTCACACAACCACGTCCACGATTCCGGCTATACCGGCATCTCACTCGGCTGGACCTGGGGCTATCGCGAAACGCCCTCGCGCAACAACCGCATCGAACACAATCACATCCACGACATTGGCGGCGGCGTGCTGAGCGACATGGGCGGCATCTACACCCTCGGCGTGCAGCCCGGCACCGTCATCCGTGGCAATCACATCCACGATATTCGCTCGCACGACTATGGCGGCTGGGGAGTCTATCTCGACGAAGGCACCTCTCACGTGCTCGTTGAACACAACCTCGTGCACGACACCAAGGATGCCCCCTTCAACATTCACTACGCCCGAGAAAACGTCATTCGCCACAATATCTTCGCCCGCGGACAAAACGCCCTCACCTCGGTCTCACGCGTCGAGGAAAGCCACGTCAGCGCGACCTTCATTCACAACATCCTCCTCGGCCCCAGCAATCGTCTCTACTACGGCGGTTACCAAGGCGACATCTCCGAAGAAGCCCTCGAAGCCAACGCCAACCTCTTCTGGTCACCAGGAGGCAGACTTCCCTCCATCGGCCATCCCAAGAGCCACCCCGAGAAAAAGCCCTTTAAGATCAGCATGACCCAATGGCGAAAAGCCGGTCACGATTCCATCAGTCAAACCGCCGATCCCAAAATCACCGAAAGCAAAAAAACGTGGACCCTCGCGAAGAACTCCCCGGCGCTGAAACTCGGTTTCAAATCGTGGGACTGGTCGATGTGCGGCGTGCGCCCCAAGACGAAACGGAAATGATTAAACCGCTAGTGAGCGCTGATAGCCGCTAATATTTCGATCCATAGGCCAAGATGGTTATACACGGAGATTCCGGCCTGACTTTATATCAGCGATGATAAGCGTTCATTAGCGGTTAGAAAACTCCGGTCCGACAAATCAGAATAAAATGAACAAACGCTCCATCCTCGTCCTCATTGGTTTCCTCGCCGCTTCGTTTACCGCTGCAGCTATCGGCGGTTTGACGACGGCTGACAACGTGCGCACTTGGTATCCCGAGATCAACAAGCCCTCGTGGAATCCACCGTCATGGCTATTCGGCCCCGTGTGGACTGTGCTCTATGTTTTCATGAGCATCGCCGCTTGGAGGATATGGAGACTGCGCGAAAGCGCGGATGCGACCATCGCACTGAGACTGTTTTTCGTTCAACTCGTCTTGAATGCGCTGTGGTCCCTGATCTTTTTCGGATTACACAGTCCCGGCTGGGCGTTCATTGAGATTGTGATTCTGTGGGGTCTGCTAGCCAATCTGCAGGGCCGCTTCTGGCGACTTGATCGATTCGCGGGCTGCCTCTGGGCACCCTACCTTGCTTGGGTAAGTTTCGCGACAATTCTCAATGCCACGATCTGGTGGCTGAATCGCTGATTCCTCACAAAGTAGAACGTCTCCTGACACGCCATTGTCATTAGGGCGTGATAGGGTTTCGCTTATGCACATGCTCCATCACCTCTCCTTCGCCACTACTGACCTCAAACGCTCATCCGCGTTCTATGATGCTGCCCTCGCCCCACTGGGATATCAGCGAGTTTGCTCCCACGATGTTTTCGTCGGCTATGGCGTGGAGGATAACGAAGACAAGTTCGCTCTCAAACTCATCCCGGAAGGAGCGACCATTCCCGGCGAAGGCACCCACCTCGCCTTTGCTGCGCCTTCGCGCCAGGCCGTGGACGAATTTTACGCTGCCGCGATGAAACATGGTGGCACCGACAACGGCGGCTTTGGCATTCACTCCGAATACGGTCCCAATTATTACGCCGCTTTCGTCTTCGATCCCGACGGTTATCGCATCGAAGCCGTCATCTGCGGTCCGGCGTGATTCATCGCTGACAGCGGCCTTCGATCAGCGAATCGGCTCACTCAAATTCCGTCAGTTCTTTGATGAACCTTTCGGCATTGGTGTTGCTCGGATCAAGATCCAGCGAGCGTCGATACTCGCGGAGGGAATCTTCCCGACGGCCCATATTATAATAAACTTCAGCCAAACTATCGTGCGTGTTGCCGGAGGTCGGGTGAAGCGCGACATTCATCTCCATGATAGCCAAGGCCTCATCCATCTGAGCCTTACCCAGATACCGATAGCCCAGCATGTTGAGCTGAGATTCGCTCACGAAGTAGCCCTCGAATTCATTTTCCCTTAGTTCCGCAAACCGTTCCTCCGCCACCGCGACTCCTTGGTCTTCAATCAACTGGGCCAGCAGATCAGAAAGCGCGTGATCCTTTAGCTCCAGAAGCGTCACATCGAAGATCAATGTCGAGCCGGGAGGGATGGGATCACGGTCCTTGTCTCCATAGGCCAGCTCAGGAGCGATTGTAAAAATGGCCCGATCACCAACGCGTAATTGCGCGAAACCTAGATCCCAACCTTCGATCACTTGCCCGCGACCCAAAGTAAACGCGAAGGGTTCATCACGCTCGCGCGAGCTATCAAACACCGTTCCATCTTCCAATGTGCCCGTATAATGGGCGATGACTACCTGCCCCTCTTTGGCCTCTTCTCCGTAGCCCGGGTTTATAATATCAACACGGAGCTTGGTCGGTTCCTCGTTCGCATACGCAAACAAGGAAAGGATGAGGCTGGAGAATAAAATCAGGGCAATTCGTTTCATCGTAAAGAGGCGTTGGGTTTAGTGATTTAGATCGATGGGGTCTTCTTTCTTCTGAAACCGGGTGCGGTAGGTTTTATCCGAAGCAGCCAATTTCATGAAGACATCTACGGGCACGATTTCGACGTCTTCACTTAAGAGACCGAAAATCTGCCGCACTTTTTCGACCGTGTTTCTTTCCCGAACATGCATCAGGAGGAAATACGGGCGTTGCGGATTCAGTTGCGTCAGCTCCTCCAAATCGGCGGCGGCCTCGTCGATCGGGCGATCCACCGAAAGGTAATAATCGTAGCTGATAAAAGGCACACCATCGCGCAGATCAAAGGTGCGCGCCGTGCCGTAGCCGTTGATGAAACCGATCGCTTCCGGAAATGCCGCATAGTAGCGATCGACCAGTTCTTTCGGCAGATCCGTGTTACCCACGTGTCGGTTTCCTTCGGAATAATCCATGATCTCCATGATTTCCAGATCGAGCGTGGCCATGAGCTGCCGCGCGTCTTTCATCAACACGGTAAAGTGATCCACCGGGATCGACTTGGGATACATGTAGCCGGGACCACTCAGACCACCGACGAAGTAATCGTTGGCCGTCTTGTCTTCATAGAAGAATTGCAGCGCCACGGGATTGAGCCGCACCCACCCCATCAGCACCTGCCAACCATAAGGGATTTCGCCGCGACCTTCCTGCGTCCATGTGCCGATCCCCATCGAATCGGTCGCGAGCGCCGCCACGTAGATTTTTTTCTTCGCTACCTTGTCGTAACCACGATCAAGATTTCCCGGATTCTTGAACGCAAAGTCCTTCGTCAGCGGTATCTGGCAGGTGTAGGAAACATTGGGCAGGTTATGCAGTCCTTCCATTTTCAGGCCGAGGCTGCCCGTCAGCGTGGTGTGCTGACCCTCGGTATCCTTCCCGTAGGAATGCCAACCAATCACCGTGCTGTTCGCATTCTGCTTTCCAAGAAGCTTCTTCAAAAGAGCGAGTTCCTCCGGATGTTTGGGACTCGCGGAAAGATCCGCGCAAAAGGCCCGCTGCATCACCCCAAAATCAGCCACCCCGGGTTGCATCGTCATGCCGGCATGACCGCCCAGCACCACGTAGTAATCACGTGAGGTGCGATCCCAATATTTATCCACCGCCCATTGGTAAATCTCGTGGTCGCCCTTACCGCGGAAGATCCCGCGCAAATCTTCTACCTTTTTCAGACCATGCTTTTCCGCCAACGGAATCAGCTCTTCGCTGACGACGACGGCATCGAGCACACCCGAGACCGTAAACGCGACATTCACCGAGGCGCGCACTTCGCGATCCCAGACCACGTAGCCTTTGGCATGTTTCGCAAACAGCGCGAGAGCGGCATCGGCGTCATTCGTGCCAATGCGCGTAAACACCGTGCCGTGACGACGCTCCATAAACTTTATCAAGGGACGCACCGTCTCCCACTGCCAATGCGTGGGGTATTCGAGATAGACGCGTGGCGCTTCACGATTCGCGAGTCCCTGCAACGAGATCAACAACACGTTGGTCGGGATATCTCCATCCATCCGCCAGTTTTCCGACATCGGAATAATCGTCGCTTGCTTCGGTGCGTATTCAGCACGATGCGGAATGGGTTGCGCAACCAGTGAACTGACCAAGGCGCCGAGAAATAATAGTGAGGTGAAAAATTTCATGATGAATAAGGTCTAAGGTTATTTGCTGTCGGCGCGCTTGAAGAAATACACGACGGGTCGGTCGCGTGTGCTGCGGATCGTAATCACGCTGAGCTGCTTGCCGTTGGCCGACACCTTGTAGTTCCGTAGAATATTCACCGGCACATCGCCTTGCTGGGTGGTAAGCACCAGATCGGATTCCAAACGAAGCACGCGACCATTCGACATCCATTTGCCACGCACCGTCTTCTCGTGTGCATCGCTGATAAAAGCGCCGATGTAGCGGTTATCCGGCCACCAGCGCACCGGCACAACGTTTTCTTCTTTGGTCAGATCAATCGTCATCTTGTCATTGTCCTTGCGACGACCTGCGGCAAAACGACGACTGATGGTGACGAGGTCTCCATTCGTTTCGATCTCGATCTCGAGGGTGCGCCAACTCCCAAGGTCCGTGCCTCGTTTCGCATCGATCTGCCAAGTGCCATCCAGCTCCGATGCCCCCCATAAGTTACCCACTCCCACGACGCCGATTATTCCGAACAAGATATAACGAATCATGGACGCTATGAGACCCTCACAGGTCTTTGTATGGCAAACCCAATCGACCCCAATCTGGCTCAAGAGCTCAGGCCAACAGCTCGCAGGTAAAACGTGTCTCCAACGAAAACTCCCGCTTCCCTGCTTCTCGCCGACACTGCAAATGCCAGACCGGCTCCATGCGGTGATCGATTAGATTCTCCGCTTGCGAAATCGCATGCGCCCAAGGCGCGTGCATCGTGAGTCGCCAACCCGCGATTGATAACACCGCGCGTTTCTCCGATTCGGAAATCTCCCACTTCTCCCGCGTCTGCAGATTGAACACGAGTGCCAGCTCTTCCATCAGCTCCCCTTGATCAAGCACGGTAAACTGGCTCGCGTCTGCCGAAACGACTTCCCTCGTGCAACGCGACATCACTCCACGCCAGACCGGCGCGAGATCAATCTTTGCTTGAAACATTTTCCTGTCGCCCTGCCCTTCCGGAATCACCGCCGCATCCGCCCAGTTCTGATTCACAAACGCCCCATCCTCCCGCACCGGCGTGAGCACGTTGTGCAATTCACTTCGTTTGAGCGTGTGGCTGCGAATATCATCATAACGCACCATCCCACGATCGATCAGCACGGAGGTCGTATCCAATTCCAAGGTAAACGCACCTTTATCGAAATGAGTGTGGCTCGCCCGGGCTTTGCAGCCGGCTAAATGCAGTCGCACTTCTCCCCCTGTTCTCACCGCCCGGCGACTGGTGATGTGGCCAGTATGAGGCAGGTGGCCAAATTCCGGCACAATGCACTCTGTCTCCGGCAACTCTTCCGGTGCGGCCATAAAAGCAAAAGGCCCATCTACCATGTATTGCCGATAGTAGGTGTCACCACGGGCCTGCAATAATGTCTCCCGGACAATCCGGCCATAAACATCATCGGGATAAAACGAAGCCAACAGCGCAATGGCATCACCCGTAAAACGTTCATTCGAATTGTCCCCGTCCAACATCACACTGCCGGGTTTCATGGCCGACATCACGGCCACGAAGTGCCCGCTTTTTGCCAAGCGCGTGGGCAGCACCTCCTGCACAGGCTTTCCTCTGGCACGCGCATAAGCCATCAATCCCGGCAGCACCGCCTGCAACGTCACGCTGAAATATCCCACTCCTTCGTCCACCCCACCGTCCGGCAAAAGATAATTGCTCATTCCCTCCTGCATGTCAGCAAAAGCCTGCTCAACATAGGGTGCAGTGCGTGGCCAAGCTGCTTCCAACACCAATCCTCCCAGAATCAACGCCCGGCAAAACCACGGGCCTTGATTGATGCTGTAAACATATTCCCACTTCACCATGTCGCGCTGGATGACACTCATGCCCTTGTCCCAAATGGCTTTTCTCACCAATTCACGCGCGCGATCCGTCAGGGCAAAATCGAGCCAGTCATAAATTAAGGCACACGACGTCACGCTCATTTCTTCCAGAAAGCAGCGCTGGTCCCAGACCGAGCCCCGGGCATTACTTTCGGCCGATTGATTCCAATGGGTGGAATGCACAAAGCACATGAGAAAACGCAGCGCATGTCTAATCAGCACCGGATCATCACGCACCAATCCCACCAGCGCACACAACACCGGTTCGGCGGTCCACGGTTCCCGCCCCTGCTCACGCTCGCGCAAATAACGGTAATCGGACCAAGGAACATAATCGCCGATCTCCAGCTCCGGATTACGCGACAGCGACGCACGCGCCCTTTTTTCCAATTCGGCAAAATGCCCTTTCCACAACGGCGACTCTGCCCGTCTTTTTAACGACGGTATATCCTCTTCGTCGAAGAACAGCCCTCGAACAAACTTAACTTCCGGCCACTTAACTTGAGGCAAAATTAATCCGCGCCAGGCGGAGTCATACTTTGGCTTGGCAGCCTCCAGTTTCGCCAGCAGTTCACTCTCCGCGACCGCCCACCATTGGAGACTGACCATCATCGATCCGGATTGCAGAGCTGTGAATAACACTCTGACCGCATTGGCCGGTGCCTCGATTGCCCGCACCACTTCCATGCGTTTTTCGTTACCAACCACCGGCTCCGATAACGAAACCCACTCGTCTCCTACACGGGCTTGAAACTGCGCCCGCACTGCCTGCGGCATCACGAGACTAAAGACATACTCATCGAAACGCGCCGGTATCTGTCCCAGAGTCATCGTAATCGATCCAGCCAATTCACCGGCCAAACAATCATCCCAAAGCACTTTGCTGCTGTCCCAATTCGGTTCGAATCGATAATCAACTGCCTGCGCAGCCTCAACCATCAGCGGCAATTCACCGGCAAATGCCTCATCGTGAAACGGAGCAAAAATCGACTCCGCCGGATTCAGCTCATAAAGTGGGGTGCAGGACATCGCGCTAAATAGTTAAGACCGCACAATCGAGGTCGAACTCAAAAGAACTCAGGGACCTCAGCTCTTTGATTACGCTTCCGCCGTATCTTGGGCGGGCCAACGCTCGCGTGAGAAAAACCGTTTCTTGGTCTTCGCGTAGACCAATCGTCGTGCATGATATTCGGAATAGTCTTCAACCCGGGCGGGGTGCTGTTCGCTGTGCACGTAGAAATCAGCATCGGGCGGGTAGCAGGCCACGGTCACGTTTTCGTAGAAACGTTCATCGGCTTCCCCATCCTCTTGAATCGTTTCCGGCACTACCCCGACATTGTTGGGCACCTCCGCCGATTGGTAACGCAAATCGACACTCCAGCGAATATGATCCGAGGTATTCGGCGTGGAGCAATGCGGCGTGCAATTCGTCATGAAGACCACTCCGCCCACCGGACATTCCGCGGCGACCGCTTGTTGCGGATCCGCGGGTAAATCCTCGTCGTTGATCACCAGAAAACCGGAATTTCCCCCCGTGTGATGAAGCGCCACGCGACCCCGATGAGTCTTCGGCAAGATCTGCATGCAACCGTTCTGCACGGTCGCGTTCACCAGAGGAACCCAACACGTCACGATAAGCGTCTCGTCACAATGCTCCGCGTAATAACCGCTGTCCTGATGCCACGGCACATCGCCGCGGGCCGTATCCGGCAACTTGCATCGAATACGGTAAACCGAAGAGGCCACGATTTCTTTCGTCTCGAGAATCGAACTCACGGCCCCGAGCAACTTCGGATTCACAATCGCCTTAAACATCTCGGGCGCATTCATCCCACCAGAGGTAAAGTCTTCGAAATGTTCTAATAGTTTCTTCGCCACCTCCGGTGAATCACGATGGATCGCGGCGAGTCTCCGATCAAAATCCAATCCCTCGTGAATATCCTTCAATTTCCCCAGCGCTTGTAATCGACGTGATTCCACATCGATCAACTGATCCAATTCATTGCGAAGCGGCTCCAAGTCACCCGGATCAAAAACATCCGGCACGATCAGATAACCTTCAGATCGAAATGATTCGAGTTGTTCCGGGGTCAGGGATCTCGAGGGGTCAAGCATACCTGTAAGTCGTCAAAAATCACCGAACAGGCAAGGTCGAACAGCGTCCAGTTGACATCCTCTTCGCTATTCTACTCACGAATGAGGCACCACATAGTAAAACACCGCGATCCAGTGGCAGACGCTGCCGCCGAGCACGAACAGATGCCAAATTGCGTGGTGATAGGGCAAATGTTTGGCGAGGTAGAATACCGTGCCGAAAGAATAGCTCGCGCCACCGATCACCAACCAGATCAACCCCGCTCGCGGCAGCGCCAGCAGCATCGGTTTGATCGCCACGATGACCAACCAACCCATGCCGAGATAGATCAAGGTCGAAAAGAGACGAAAACGACCGGCGAACCAAAACTTCAAACCGACTCCCACCACCGCCAAGCTCCAGACCACTCCGAATAAGCTCCACCCCCACGGCCCCCGCAAGGTCACGAGGAGAAACGGAGTGTAGCTGCCGGCGATTAACAGGAAGATCGCTGCGTGATCAAATTTTCGCAGCAGTTGCTTCAACTCCGCCGATCGAAAACTGTGGTAAAGCGTCGATGCCGTATAAAGGGCGATTAGACTGCCCCCAAAGATAGCCGTGCTCGTCACGTGCCACGCGTCACCATTCAACGCAGAATAGACCACCATCAATACCAGTCCGGCAACACTTAGCACCACACCAAGCCCATGCGTAAGCGCATTGGTCAATTCCTCACGCGGCGTATAGCTGGAGGCAGACGACATGAACTGAAGAAAAACTTAAAACCAGAGCTGGGCAAACGTATAGCCCCTGCTCTCCGGGAGGCTTACTTGATCATTCTGCCGTGGCCAAAGCCGGCCAGCGATTCGTGCCCACCGGCCCACCTTTGATCTGTTCGTAGGTCAGACGGCGTTGCACGTATTCATCATAAGTCGTCACTGAAGACGGATCCTTTACGCTACGGACCACGAAATCGGCATCGGGCGGATAGCACGCAATCTGCACCTTCTCATGAAACTCGTCATCAGGATTTCCTTCCTGGTCGATCTGGGCCGGCATCAGGCCGATATTGTTCGGCGCATCAATCGCCTGATAGCGTAGATCGAGACTCCAGCGAATGTGATCGGAAGTGTTGGGCGTCGAACAATGGGGCGTGCGATTGGTCATGAACACCACCCCGCCACGAGGACAGGTCGCCGCAATCGACTTGCGGGGGTCATCCGGTAAATCTTCATCGCGGATCACAAAGAATCCTTGATTACCACCGGTATGATGAAGCGCGAGCTCGCCCTGATGAGTCTTCGGCAGAATTTGCATGCAACCATTCTCCACCGTCGCATCGACGAGTGGGATCCAGCAGGTGATGATCATCGACTTGTCGCAATGCTCCTGAAAATAACCGCTGTCCTGATGCCAAGGCACCACGCCACGTCCGACATTAGGGAGCTTGGGCCGCACCCGGTAAACCGATGACGCGACCACCTCTTGGGTGCCCAGAATATCAGCACACGCATCGATCAATTTATTGTGCACGATCACGTCGAAAATTTCGCGGGCATTTACTCCTCCGCCGCTCCGCCCCTCAATCGCTCGGAGAATCGCTTCCCCATTCTCTTTGGAGTCACGATGAATCGCCGCCACCCGACGATCAAAATCCAGCTCCTCGTGGAGATCCTCCAATTTGCCATCGGCATGAAGCGCACGCGCTTCTTCATCAATCATCCGTTCCATCGCCTGACGAATCGGTTCCAAATCAGCTGGATCGAAGACATCGGGCACGATCACATAACCCTCGTCATGGAATTGAGACACTTGTTCAGGAGAAAGCTTTTCGGGAAGATTCATAAGTCGATAATACTGCCTGAAATTGAGCCAACGCGCAAGAGGTTGAAATCCACTTTTAGTGGTATTTAATCACCTAAACTAGATTTCATCTCAAGATGACGCACTCGTCTCCCAACCTCTATCACTCCACTACTCTCATCATGTATATTCCGGGCTCACAGTGGGGTGTCACAAAGAAGACACTCAGCTTCTGAGCATAGGGATTAGACCAAGTCAGGTAAACGAGGAGTTCGCGAAGGACGCAGAGACGTCTTGTTCCCTCTTCGCGCTCTTCGCGGTCTTAGCGTTAAATAATCCGTTTCTGGGAGAAACATAATCCCAGCCCGTCAGTTGACCTGCGCTCCAATATTCAAATCGAAGGCAGAGACCTTATTTGCCCACACAAAAAAATGGCCGACGTAATACCGTCGGCCATTGGAAAAACTAAACTGAAGATGGCTTACGCGAAGCTGCCACCACGGGTGATACCCATCTCCTTACGTCGACGGTTACGATCCTTGGCGGCCGCTTTTTCGTAGCCTTGTTTACGATGCTCTTTGATTGGATCGGCGGGCAGCTTGTTGCGCTGACGGAAGGCGGCGAGAGCCGGTGTTACATCCGTGAAGAAAGCCTTCTTCAGCACCAATTCGGCATCGATGGTGTTGTTCTTGGCTTGGGCTTTGCGCAACGCGTCGTGATCGACAATCGCAGCCTTGGCGTAGAGCTCTTGCGCGATCGCCACGGTTTGGAGCATCGCTTCGACCTTCGGCTTCTCGTTGTGGCATTGATCCACCATGTAAGGGATCACCGGCATCTTGCCCCGATCAGCAGCGTAAAAGTGAATCTCGTGGAAGATTCGGAAGATTTGATACGGATCGATCGAAGCCAGAGTGAGATCGTCATCTGCATAACGGCGATCATTGAGGTGCAACCCGCCGAGCATTTCCTCATCAAGCAACCAAGCGACGATCTGTTCGATATTGGTCGCGCTGTAGTGATGGCCGATATCGACGAGCACCTTCGAGCGAGGACCGGCCTTCTTCGAATAGAGATAAGCCATGCCCCAATCGGCGACATCCGTTTGATAGAACGCCGGTTCGAAAGGCTTGTATTCAACCAGCATCTGCTGCTTCGGACCGAGCTTCTTATGCAGAGCCTTCAGGCATTGCTCAAAGTGAGCCTTCCGCTGACGGATGCTGTTTTGTCCGGGATAGTTCGTGCCATCCGCAAACCAGAGTGAAAGATAATCACTCTTCACGGCCTTCATGATGTCCACCGAATCAAAGCAGTGTTCCAAAGCCTGCTCGCGAGCCTTCGGATCGTAGTTACCAAATGAACCCCACTTGTATTCCTGATCTTGGAAAACGTTGGGATTGATCGCACCGATCTTCACGCCGTGTTTACGCGCCATTTTAGCGGTGTTCTTGGGATCCTCACCTTTGACGAAATCCCACAATACGTGAACCGCGACCGTGGGACAGCAACCGGTGAGAGCATGAACTTGCCCTGCATCAGCGAGTTTATCATTGGTATCGATCGCGGCGGCATCCTGGAAAAATTTTCCGAATCTGGTGCCCGTATCCGCGTAACCCCAACTCGGAGTTTCGATTTTGAATTTATCAAGCGCATCAGCGGCGCGACGTAGGTTTTTAGGGGTC
This sequence comes from Cephaloticoccus sp., assembly GCA_034669935.1. Lineage (GTDB taxonomy): Bacteria > Verrucomicrobiota > Verrucomicrobiia > Opitutales > Opitutaceae > Cephaloticoccus. The sequence continues at coordinate 401 of JAXMOJ010000022.1, read as the reverse complement.
ATGACCATCAGTTATGACGCAAGATCGTAGGTAAAGTCAGTTCAGAAATGCAGCTCGATGCATTTTCACGCCGACGGCTTGCCACGAGCCAACCCCTCATCACATGATTCGCTCATGTGTGATGAATGTCTTCGCTTGGGCTCCCCGTGGTTGCCCGGTCTCCATGGAGACAAACCACGACCAAGACCCCGCGCTCGTCGCAAACCCGCCGCCGCAAAGCCCTCCCCTGCCTTAAAAAGCAAACCACGCAAACCCTAATCAGAACTCGATGATTGGGGGGGGGGTCGCCAGCGATTCAAGAAACCGCTTAATCGCGTTCCGAGTATCCAGCACGATCACTTTCTTGCTACTTCGCAGATTATCCAACTTATGCAGAATCACTGGCCGACGTAATTTGGGAT
>JAXMOJ010000021.1:0-21557 GCA_034669935.1 Cephaloticoccus sp. | reverse complement strand
CTCGGCTGGACGAGAAACATGTCTTCCGGGCGAACCGGCGGCAGATTATCAACTTCGCTTGGGTCGAAAAGATCGAACCCTGGTTTAGCGGTGGGCTCTTGGTGGAATTGAAGGGGGGAGAAAAGATCGAACTCAGTCGTCGCCAAGCCCAAGAGTTTCGGGAAAAGATGAGTCTCTAAGCTGTAAACTAGCTATGTGGAAAACTGGAGAAGAGGAAGCGGAAGGAAACGGCTTCCTGTCTGCTAACCTAAATGATTGCGGTTTATTCCTGCTTTTCTGAGTTCCATATTCGAAACCAAGTTTCTCAATCATGATCGAAGTCCACGACCTACGAAAAACATTCCGGGATAAGAAACGCGGCGAAATCCATGCGGTGGATGGCGTGAGCTTGCAGGCGGAACCGGGGAAGATCTACGGGCTGCTCGGCGCCAATGGTGCCGGTAAAACGACGTTACTGCGCATGCTCGCGACCTTGCTCAAACCCACGAGTGGCACGGCAGTAGTGGCGGGATACGATGTCGTGAAAGAAGCCGAGAAAGTGCGCGCCCATGTCGGGTTTCTCGCCGCGAGCACCGCGCTATATGGACGTCTGACCTCTCGAGAAATGATCACCTATTTTGGCGAGCTCAACGGGATGAGCTACGGTGCGATCAAGCAGCGGATCGAAGAGCTGGCGGATCAGTTGGAGATGCACGAATTTCTCGACCGACGCTGCGATAAGTTTTCCACGGGCATGAAGCAAAAAACTTCAATTGCGCGAACCCTGATCCATGATCCCAAGGTGATGATCTTCGATGAGCCCACGCTGGGGTTGGATGTGATGACTTCACGTTCGATTGTGCGATTCGTGCGAGACTGCAAAGCGCGAGGCAAGACGGTGATCTATTCCACTCACATGATGAACGAAGTGGAAAAGCTCTGCGATACGGTCGGCATCATTCACGATGGCATTCTCCTGGCGGAGGGTAGTCTGGCCGACTTAAAAGCGACTCATGGCGAAACCGATCTCGAAGAAATCTTCGTGAAGCTCTCGGGAGGTGACTCATGAACTTCGCTCGTATTCTTACCGTTTACTTGAAGGAACTGAAAGACTCGCTGCGGGATCGCCGCACTGTGATCTCGATGATTGTCGTGCCGACTTTGATCATGCCCGTGTTGATTTTCGGAATAGGGAAGGTGGCCTCGGGAGTGTTTAACAAAGCGAAGAGTGAGGTTGCGCGCATCATGGTAATTGGCGCCGATGGTTCGCCTGAAATTGTTGAGGTGTTATCGAAATCGGAGCGGTTGCAAATCGTGCCTTTGACCGAGAATTGGAAGGAGTTGATCGCGGAAAAGAAGATCCGCGCAGTCGTGTCCATCCCGGAGAACTATCTGTCGAGTGCGGGTGATTCCAAGGCGGTGATGATGTATAGTTATGAGGGAGAGTTGAAGTCCCGACTCGCGGTTCGCGAGATTGAGAAACAGCTGACGAATTTTAGAGAAAGTATGGTCCAGGCGGATCTGGAGGCCCGTGGGCTGCCGGCTTCGTTGATCGAACCGTTTACCATCGCGTGGGAAAATGTCGCACCGCCGGAAAAGGTGGGCGGCAATCAACTCGGCGGCATGGTGCCCTACATCATTATCATCCTGTGTTTCACTGGGGCGATGTATCCGGCGATGGATCTCACGGCGGGGGAGAAAGAACGAGGCACAATGGAGACTTTGCTCTGCAGTCCGGTGGCCCGAGTGAATATCGTGCTCGGCAAATTCCTGATGGTGCTGACGGGGTCGCTGGGTTCGATGTTGTTGGCCTTGTTGTCGATGGGCATAAGCTTTTTCGTGATTGGTAACGTTATGGATGGTGCGGCGACCGCGGCATCTGCGGCCAAGGGGGCGCCCGCGATGATGCCCACGATTGATCCGCTGGGAGTGCTGGGAGTGCTCGCGATGGTATTGCCGGTAGCGGTGCTTTTCTCGGCGGTGATCTTCACTGTCGCGTTGTTTGCGAAGAGTTACAAAGAAGCCCAGAGCTACGTGGCGCCGCTGATATTTGTGGTGCTCATGCCCGCGATGGTCGGGATTTTGCCGGGAATCGAGCTCAATGCTAAACTCGCGATGGTGCCGATTCTTAACCTCAGTCTCGTGTGCAAGGAGATGCTTTCCGGCGTGTGGAATTGGGGTTACATCGGGATCATCTTCGGCTCGACCTGCGTCTATGCGGGTGTCGCGCTGGGGCTCGCCGTGCAGATGTTCAAGCGCGAGGGCGTGATATTTCGCATGTAAGCTGTGGTGAGTGTAAAATAATTTCGAAATTGCGTTGCGGCTGGTAAAGAGCCCGTAAAAGGGGGCGGCTCCACTAGTCAAATTACCGAGGAGTGTTTAGGGTTCGGGGCCAACCCAAACCCACCACAACATGAACACCCCCGATATTAAATTCCCCGCTCACCAAGATTTGAGCCTCCGTCGTTCAATTTCCGGGACGACTCTTTCGGTTGAAGATATGCAAGCCACCTTAGCCAAGGCGCATTGTCGACTGATCCAAGATTTGGAAGAACTCCGCGAACGTGAAGTAAACCTCCGTGCCTACGAAAACCGCCTGCGCACGATGCAGGATGAGTTTGAGTCGGGCCGTCAAACTGGAGCCCTAAAGATTCCTTCCCGGGAAGAGTCGCCGCTTTCCCATACGCCCGGAGCGGATGAGGCCTGGCGCAAGCTACACCGGGCACGCGAGCTGCTCGAAGTGGAGCAGAAGCACATGGTGACTGAACGCCTCACCTTGAAAGCAGACAAAAATACGCTGGCAAAACGTGAGCTGGCCGTGGCTGAGCGTGAGGAGAGGCTGAAAGCAGTGCTGGAGCGTCTGCATGCCAAAGAAGAGAAGTCCAAACAGGGGCTGCTCGGATTCACGCGCGCTCCGTTTGGGATCGGGAAGACGGTCTTCACAAAATCCTGACTGGATCCGGCGGACGATTACCTCATGCTGTTGGCATGAGTTCGACGTTGTTTCCCCAGCATATCATCGCGAAGAAACGTGATGGTGGTGTGCTCACCGGCGATGAGATTGGCGCATTTGTCGCCGGTGCGACCGATGGCACTTGGGCGGATTACCAACTGAGTGCGTTGCTCATGGCGATTTTTCTACGCGGGATGAACCGCGAGGAAATGGCAGCCTACACCGAGGCGATGATGCATTCCGGTGTTGTGGCTGATCTTTCAGCGCTGGCGCTGCCCAAAGCGGACAAACATTCGACGGGCGGAGTAGGTGACAAAGTCTCGTTGCATCTCGCGCCGATGATCGCTGCTTGCGGGGTGGCGGTGCCGATGATTTCAGGACGTGGGCTAGGTCACAGCGGCGGCACGCTCGACAAGCTGGAAGCGATCCCGGGTTTCAATGTGAACCTCTCCTTGGAAGATTACCGGGCGCAGTTGGACCGGGTAGGCGTGGCGTTGATCGGACAGACCAATGAGCTCGCACCGGCCGATAAGAAACTTTACGCACTGCGAGATGTGACCGCGACGGTGGAGTGTATCCCTCTGATTTGCGGCAGTATCCTTTCCAAGAAACTGGCTGAGGGCATCGATGTGCTCGTGCTCGATGTGAAATTTGGTCGTGGCGCGTTTATGAAAGACGAGACGGCCGCGCGTGAATTGGCCGAGGCACTTGTTTCGACCGCCACGGCGATGAACAAACCCACTCGCGCGATCATGACTGCGATGAATCAGCCATTGGGTCGTGCCGTGGGCAATGCGCTCGAAGTCGCCGAATCAATCGCCTGCCTGCGCGGCGAAGGTCCGGCTGATACGATGGAAGTCACGTTTGCGCTTGCTGAGCAAATGCTCCTGCTCGCGAAAGTGGCTGAGACTCAAGAGGAGGCGCGGGCTAAGTTGGAAGAGAGTATTACGAGCGGTTCCGCGTTGAAGAAATTTCGTGATTTGGTCGCCGCTCAGGGTGGGGATGCGAAGGTCGTGGATGATCCCGCACAACTGCCGCAGGCGAAATTCCAAGAAGCTTTAGTGGCGGAGCAAGGCGGCACGGTGGCCGATGTCGATGCGATGGAAGTCGCGCTAGCGGCGCTGCGCTTGGGCGCAGGTCGCGCGAAAGCAGAAGATGCCATCGATCCGGCCGTGGGCGTGAGCAATCTGGTGAAAGTGGGTGCTCGAGTCGAAGCGGGTTCGCGCCTTTGCACGATTCACGCGAATGACGAATCGGCTCTCGCCGAAGCGCAGGCAAAACTCGCGGCAGCGATCAAGTTAAGCGACGATCCGGTTGCCTCACCAAAGTTGATCGGCGATATGATTGGGTGACGAACGATGGTGTTCACGAAGCGCGAGTAAACTCGCGGCCTACCTAACCCCATAGTGTAGGAAACCTGTAGGCCGTCTGCTTGCAGACGCCAGATGCGACGAATTACCGTTCCCCGCTTAAACCTTCCCGGCTTTGCGCTTCTCGATCAGCTGGTAGAAATCGACGAAGAGTGGGTCGGCATCGTTCGGGCCGGGTGCTGCTTCGGGATGATACTGCACGGAGAAGATGGGGAGCTCTTTGTGGCGGAGACCTTCGACCGTGTTGTCGTTGAGATTAATCTCGGTGACCATCGCGCCGCCTTTTTCGAGACTCTGGGGATCTGTCGCGAAGCCGTGATTTTGCGCGGTGATGGAGACGCGTTCGGTCTCGATATTCTTGACCGGTTGGTTTCCACCGCGATGGCCAAACTTGAGTTTAAATGTCGAACCACCAAGCGCGTGGGTGAGCATCTGATGCCCGAGACAGATCCCGAAGGTCGGATAATCCGGGATCAGATTCATTACAGTCTGGTGCACGTAGTCGAGGGCGGCGGGATCACCGGGGCCATTAGAGAGGAAAAGACCGTCCGGATTGTATTCGCGGATTTGTTCAGCGGGGGCGGAGGCTGGGAAGACCTGCACTTCAAAACCGTGGCGAACGAGCTTACGGAAGATCGTGTATTTCGCACCCAGATCAAAGGCAGCTACTTTGAAGCGTTTTTCCGGGATGCCGGGTGCGTTCATTGTGGTGCCGACCGGGAAGTAGGGAGCGTTGTGATTCGACGGATCTTCGGCACCCCAGATGTAGGGCTCTTTGCAGGTGACTTCCTTCACATAATCGCTGCCGGCCATATCCTGCCAGTTGCGGGCGTTGGCCACGGCTTCCTCATCACTGATGGGGAGGGTGCTCAGGCAGCACTTCATGGCTCCATCGACGCGGAGCTTCTTGGTGAGCGCGCGCGTGTCGATCTCGCTGATGCCGGGGATACCGTATTTGCGCAGATAATCGTCGAGGGAGGACTGCGAGCGCCAGTTGCTCACCACGGGGGAAAGCTCCCGCACGACGAAGCCAGCGCATTTCGGCGCATCGGCTTCACTATCCTCGTCGTTGACTCCGTAGTTGCCAATCATCGGAGCCGTCATGGTAACGATTTGGCCAAAATAGGAAGGATCGGTCAGAATCTCCTGATATCCGGTCATGGATGTGTTAAAAACACATTCGCCAGCGATCGCCGCATCGGCGCCAAAGGCGCGGCCGCGGAATATACTTCCATCTTCGAGAGCTAGGACAGCGGGTTTGGGCGATGACATCAAAGGCAGACGAAAAGGCTTCGATTCAGACCTGCCAAGGGGAAATCTTGTTTGGGTCGAAAATCTTTCCCCTCCGTTTGACAGAGTGGGTCGGTCCACTTACCCATTTGCCTCTTAATCATGCCTTATTCAGAAGATCGCGATACTTGGTTTGAGGGCCAAGGCCTTTGGGCGCACATCCCGGCCAGCGACTGGCAGAACTGGACGTGGCAGCTGAAGAATCGCATCACGAGTATTGAGCAACTTGAGCAATACATGACGCTCACAGCGGATGAGAGGGCGGGTTGTCTCTTCGCCAGTCATAAGCTCTCGCTCGCGATCACGCCGTATTTTTTCAACCTGATTGATCGCAACGATCCGGAGTGCCCGCTGCGCAAACAGATGATCCCTCGGGCGGGAGAAACACAGATTTCTTCCGAAGAGCAGCTCGATTCACTGGGGGAAGACGAACATTCGCCCGTGCCGGGTCTTGTGCATCGGTATCCGGATCGCGTCCTGTTTCTCGTGACCGATCGCTGCGCCGCCTATTGTCGGTATTGCACCCGCAGTCGCCTGGTCTCCAACGCTCAGGACTACAATTTCCATCCGGAATACGAACAGGGGCTTCGTTATATCGAATCGCACCCGGAAGTGCGCGATGTGCTGCTGTCCGGTGGTGATCCGCTCTTGCTCTCCGATCGGAAACTCGAGCATCTGCTCGCGCGTCTTCGGGAGATCCCGCATGTGGAGTTTATCCGCATCGGCTCGCGCATCCCGACTTTTCTCCCCCAGCGCATCACGCCGGAACTTTGCGACCTGTTTAAGAAATACGGCGCGATTTGGATGAGTATTCACGTGAACCATCCCAAGGAGTGCACGCAGGAGCTGAAGGACGCCTGCGAACGCCTCAGCTATGCCGGGGTGCCGCTCGGCAATCAAAGCGTGCTGCTCAAGGGGGTGAACGACGATGCCGACGTGATGAAAGCGCTCGTGCAACGCCTCCTGCGCATGCGGGTGCGGCCTTACTACATTTACCAGATGGATCTCATCACCGGTGGCAGTCACTTCAAAGTGGATGTGCGCAAGGGCATTGAGATCATCCGTGCGCTGCGTGGACACACGACCGGATACGCCGTGCCACAATACGTGATCGATGCCCCCGGGGGCGGTGGCAAGGTGCCGATCAATCCCGAGTATTTGGAAGAGATCAACGACAAGGAAGTCGTCTTCCGGAATTTCGAAGGTAAACAATTCCGCTATCCGCTCACGACCACTCCGCTGCCGAAGAAGAATGAAGTGGAAGTGCCCGTCGAAGATCTGCGGATCCACTGAGTGGGTTTGTCATTGCGCAGGAGAAGACGATTAGCTGGCTCTCCGACTTCAGTCATGGCGAGGAGTGTAGCGACGTGGCCATCCACGAATTACATTTCGGCCACGGTTACCTATCCTGTGGATTGCCGCGGTCGCCCCGCCATTGCGGCGCTCTCTCGTAAATGACAAGGTAAGCCTGATTCCACATTCCTGAGCCTCGATTGCTTTAAGCCGGGATATGCGATTCAGTTTCCGCATGAAATCTCTGATTCTGGCATTCGCAGTATTGGCAACCATCAGTGGTCTCATTGCCAAACCTCTGATATTCACCTTTTCCGAGTATCAGGTAGATCCGGCTACTTATCCTGATGTCGATCCGGCCAATTATTCGAACAATAGGACCTATCCCTTGGCATTGCTGGCCGACTTGAAACCGATTGCCAGTCAATCCGTGGAGCTTTCGTCGGAAGGAAATGGCAAAGCAGTCGCTACGATTGGCGATTCGACGGTCACTTTGGAGGTGCGTGCCGTGCCAAATAAAGAGTCGCGCTACGATATTTCGGTAAAACATGAATTTGTTTCCGCATACGCCGGAGATTCTCCAATCATCAGCTCTCGGGGTAACACTACAGGAGGGACTTTTAAGGTAGGCGACGAACGTGTCGTCGGGAGTTCTAAGATCGGAGTCGATGAAGATGTGCAGGCCTACGTGACGGTGGTCAAATTGACCGATTGAGTGCCCCTGGTCCCATTTGGCTCAGGAAATGGTGATTCGTAACTAGCTCTATTCTAATAGGATGAATTTTTACTAAAAAAACTTCATCAAAAATTGAGCGTTTTGCTCACCAGACCGTCTACCTCTGTGTAGTTAGATTGGTGTTTTTCAATTTTGTGTTTGTTAGACGTTCTTTTCGGTTTGCTAGGTAGTTAGGTCACATAGGTCGCCTCGAAAGAGGTGGCCTTTTGTGTTTTTTAGAAGGGGAGAAAATTATTTTTCAATAAATTGAACGTTTCCGTCCAAGCCGCGTCTTCCTCTCTGTAGTTAATAAGTATTTCAGCTTTGTGTAGTTTTTAGGTTTATTGGTGTTATAGGTCACCCGGGCCGCCTCGAAAGAGGCGGCTTTGGTATTTCTGGGGTGGGAGAATTGGAAATTAACTTGCGCTGGGGCGGATTTGGATTTCTGTCCGACTTGCCTGTAGGGGTGTCTTCCGCGGAAGACTGAGATTGTAGCGCGATTCGGCTACTGGACCCTTCGAACCTGAAACGGATCATGCCGACGAAGGAAACAGCAGGCGTCGTTTATTGCGCCACAGGGCGGACGATGCCCCTTTTTTCGGCGCTCCTGATTGGGTGAGGCATTTATCAAAATGCATATCACGAAACGCCTCCTTATCACTATGATCGCCTGCGCCACTACTTTGGTGAGCCATGCGCAAAACTCCTCTCACGAACCCGTGATCTTGGACTCGCTCCGAGTCACGGCTGATCTCTGGGCTTCGCCACTCGATCGTATCGCCGCGAGTGTGACCGTCATGGATGAGACGGCCTTACGCGAAAGCAATATTCGTCATTTTGGCGATCTGGTGGATCAGATCCCAAATCTAACCTGGACGGGCGCGACCTCGCGGCCACGTTATTTGCAGATCCGTGGGGTGGGTGAAAATTCCCAATATGAGGGCGAGACGCCTGATTCGGCGGTGCGCTTTCTGTTGGATGATCTCGATCTCACGGGTCTCGGATCGGTCGGCACCTCGTTCGATCTGCAGCAGATCGAAGTATTGCGCGGGCCGCAGGCCGGAGCATTCGGGGCTAATGCCGCGGGCGGCGTGGTGCGTTTGGTTTCGAACGCGCCAACTCCATTCTGGACAGGCCAGACAGAAGTGCGCGTGGGCAGTGATTCGCTGCGCAGCGCAGGTGTCGCCGTCGGCGGTCCAGTGATTGAGTCCAACCCTGAGCAGCTCATGATGCGCCTTGCGATTGAGCAGAGCGAAAGCGATGGCTTTCGCTACAATCGCACGTTAAATGCCCACACCAATGCGCGTGACGAGTTTAGCTCGCGCCTGAGGCTTTCTTGGAATCCTCACGAGCTCTGGAATTGGGAAGCATCCATCGTCTCTGCTGATTTTGACAACGGCTTCGACGAATACGCCCTCGATAACAACGGCGAGTTTACTTACAGTGATCAACCCGGTCGCGACGAGCAGCGCACGCTCGCCGGTAGCCTGCGTGGCACCTACAAAGGCTGGGAGGCTGCCCGCGTGACTTCGGTGACGAGTGTGGCGTCCAGCGATTCGCGCTATGCTTATGACGATGATTGGACGCCGGCCTCTTACATGGGGTTCAGTGATGTGAATCGCACGCGTGACGTGGTGAATCAGGAACTGCGCCTCGATTCTGATCCTGCCCGGAAAACTGGCTCCTGGATCGATCGCTGGACGGTTGGCGCATTCTATTCCGCCACAGATGAGGATTCCCTCTACACGAACGAAGACCCTTGGACCCTGCGCACACTCAAGACGAATTACCATTCCCAGAACTTCGCGGTGTTCGGACAGGTCAGCCACGACGTCAGCGATCAGACTCGGGTGATTTTCGGATTACGCGGTGAGAAGATCGATATGGATGGCAATGGGTTCAGCTCTAAGTTCCGTAAAGGACCTCTGGGGACTTACGATCCCACCACCTTGATCACACCCCAGTTCGCCGACACGTTGTTTGGCGGCATGATCACACTCGAACACGATCTGAGCACCAATCAACTGCTCTTCGCGACACTGACCCGTGGTTACAAGGCTGGTGGCATCAACATCGATGCGCGGATCGATCCCACGACTGATCCGCTGACCTACGAAACGGAAACCCTCTGGAATTTCGAAGCCGGACTCCGTGGCAATTGGAATGAGGGGCGACTGACTGGTGAGATCACCGGCTTCTATCTGTTGCGCAAAGACACCCAAGTGCGTGACTCCGCCGGGTTCGGCGGCAGCTACCGATTTTTCACTGACAATGGTAACGATTCGTATGTTTACGGTCTCGAAACAGCCGGTGTGTTCTCCATCACGCCCGAGTGGTCGCTACGCGGATCGCTCGGTCTGATGCGCTCGGAACTGGATACCTTCACGCTGAGCAACGGCAACGCAGCGGGTGGACGCGAGTTGGCGAATGCTCCACGCTACGGTTACACCATTGGCACCCGCTACGGTGCGGCGCTCGGTTTCTTTGGCAGCGCAGATTTTGTGCGTCGCGCAAGCCAGTATGATTCGAACAATCATGATCAGGCCCGGCGTGAATTCGAAGTGGTCAACGTGAGCGTGGGTTATACCTGGGAGCACTGGAGTGTGACGCTGTGGGCGAAGAACCTCTTCGATGAACAATACGACAAGCGCGTGTTTTACTTCGGTAACGAAGGACCGAATTGGGCACCGACCCGCTACGAAGATACGGCTGATCCTCAGCAAGTGGGTATCAGCGCGGCGTATCGTTTCTAAGCGACTAGATGGCCCGCACGCTTTGGCGAAGTCGCTTGAGGTGGTTTGAAAATTCGTCGAGGTCGTTGGTGAGAATAATCTCGGCGTCATCGAGGTAATCGGCGTAAGCACTCGCCGATTCGCCACCGGCGATGATCGAGATTTGAGAGGGGAGGAGTTTACGCAACGCTTTGATTTCGCCGGCCAATCCCGGATCGTCGGCCGGATGCACGATACTGAGGATGACAGCCTTGGCAGAATTTTCGCTCGCCACGTGCGCGATATCGGCCGCGGGTAGGCTGGGGCCGAGGTAGAGCACGCGCCATCCCAGATCACGCGCATAGGCGGCGACCATGGCCGCACCCAATTCGTGGAGTTGCCCGATAGGGGTGGTGACGATCATGGAGGGGGAACTGTCTGCTCCACCGTTGTAAGTGCGAGCTCCGCTGAGGAGAAATACTTTCAGGATGTTACTCGCGAAATGCTCATGAGCAGCGGACATAGTCCCCTTGGCCCAGTGATCACCGATTCGTCGCGCGAGTGGGCTGATGAGTCGCTCCAGAAGTCCACGTTGTCCGAGTGCAAGGGCGCTGCGATTTAGGACTTCGCCGAGCGCATCGGCGTCGAGTTGGTGAACTGCTTCAAGCGCTTCATCGACTGCTTGTTCGGTTGAGAAGATGGGAGAGGTGTTAGCGGGAAGAGCGACGTCTTCGCTTACACTAGATGCCAATTGGATCAAGGTAGGCGTAGGATGCTGAGCGATATCGCTGATCCGGTGGCCGTGATTCGTGAGTAGGCCCAGCAGTCTCAGGCGCTCCACATCATCGCTGGAGTAGAGGCGGCGATTGGTATCTGTCCGCTCAGGCGAGACGGCATGGTAACGTTTCTCCCATGCGCGAATCACATGAGGGGTGAGACCTGCTCGTTGTGCGGCGTATTGAATTGAGTGCTGAACTTCCACTGGACGTTAAGTGGACAGAACATAGACAGAAAACAAGAACTATCTGAATAAAGTATAAAATAAATAGTATAAATAACATTTAATCAGTGGGTAACAGGAATAAACATGAAAATTTTAAAAAGTGTGACAAAAGTTTGACAGGCGATTTATGTTTAGACAAAAGTTATACGCAATGATCGTCTTTACGACTACCGCACACCAGTTTTCGGATCTGTCTCATATCTTACTCTTCACTTCTGCGCAGAGAGATAGCTCGGTTCTGGTTTCATCTATCGAGGGAGTTGGAGGGCTGAAATGAAGTCGGTCGCGATCATTGGAACGGGGATTGCCGGAATGGGGTGCGCGCATTTTTTGCACCGCGAGCACGAGGTAACCCTGTTTGAACAGAATGACTACGTCGGCGGCCACACCAATACGGTGATGGCCAAAGAGCCGGGAACGGAGCGTGAGGTGCCAATCGACACAGGATTTATGGTGTTTAACCGTGTCACCTATCCGCATCTCTGTCGCCTCTTCGGCGAGTTGGACGTGCCGGTCAAACAGACCGACATGTCGTTTAGTGTGAGCGACAAGCGCAACGGCACCGAATGGTGCGGTTCTTCACTTAATCACATATTCGCCCAGCGACGGAATCTGCTTAATTGGCGCTTCCTGACCATGGTCAAAAGTATCGATCGTTTCAATCGAGAGGCGATCGATGCTCTGGCGGATCCGGCCACGGCCGATCTCACCTTGGGCGAGTATGTGAATGAGCGGGGTTACGGCCAAAATTTTCTCGAGATGTATCTGGTGCCCATGGGTGGGGCGGTTTGGAGCATGCCTCCAGCTGAGATGCTGCGTTTTCCCGCCGCGACTCTGCTGCGTTTTTTTCACAACCACGGTTTCCTGGGGCTCAACACGCAACATCAATGGTGGACGGTCGATGGTGGCGCGCGCCAATACGTCCAACGCATCACGGCACCTTGGCGCGATCGCATCCGAGTCGGGGTGGGAGCGGCGAAGGTAGAACGTGAATCGGGATCCGTTTGGATCACGACAACGAATGGGCAGCGGCTCCAATTTGACTCAGTGATCCTCGCGGCGCATGCTGATCAATCGTTGGCCCTTTTGGCCGATCCCACGACTGCAGAGCGCGGGGTCCTTAGTCGTTTTCACTATCAGGATAACATGGCGACGTTACACACTGACGATTCGGTGATGCCCCGCACGCGGCGTGCTTGGGCAAGCTGGAACTATGAGACTGCGGTGAAGCCTGATGGAGAACTTGATCCGGCCACACACTATTGGATGAACCGATTGCAGGGTGTTTCTGATCGGGAGAACTATTTCGTTTCGATTAACCGGGCTGAACACGTCGCGCCGGAGAAGGTGCTACGGCGCATTGCCTATCATCATCCGCTCTTCGATCTGGGTGCCATCAATGCTCAGGATCGCCTACCCGAAATCAACCAACGTGCAGCGGGTTCGACGGAAACTTACTTCGCCGGGAGCTATTTCCGCTACGGTTTTCATGAAGACGCCTTTAAAAGCGCGGTCGATCTTTCGGCTCAACTTCTCGGTCGCGATCCTTGGACGACGGCACCCGAAAAACTAAATGCTGAGGGAGAGGAGCGAATAGCATCATGAACTCGCGCCTCTTCGAATGCCGTATTTTGCATGACCGGTTTATCCCGCGCCGGCACCGGTTCTTGTATCGCGTGTTTATGCTGGCGGTCGATTTGGACGAGTTGGATGTCGTAGCGAAGCGCTCGCGTCTGCTGCGGATCAATCGGGGAGGAATGTTTAGTTTTCGGGAAAGTGATTTCCTGAAAACGAATGAACCGATTCACAATCCGTCCGACGAATCGCCCACGGTTCCGCGGGCAGATGAATCGGTGCCGCTGAAAAAACGAGTGCTCAATTTCCTCCAGTCCCGTGGAGTGAGTGATGAGGTTAAGCGCATCGAACTAATTACGATGCCGCGTGTCGCCGGCTATCTCTTTAATCCGGTTTCGTTCTATTTTTGCTACGATACTCAAGACCATCCCGTCGCGGCGATTGCGGAAGTCACCAATACCTTTGGAGAGATGAAGCCGTTTCTGCTCGATCGCGAATGTTGGGAGAGCGGGGCGTTTCGACTCCGGGTGCCGAAGCATTTTTATGTTTCACCGTTTTCGGATGTGGATGTGGAGTTTGACTTCAAACTCCGTCCGGTGGGCGATAAACTCGCGTTGCAGATCGATGATCACGCCGATGGTAAGCGCACGCTGATGACGGTGCTGACCGGAAACGCCCGCCCGCTGCGCGACGCGACACTGCTGTGGTTTACCGTTAAATATCCGCTCCTGACTCTGAAGGTGATCACGGCCATTCATTGGCAGGCATTTTTACTCTATCTCAAGAAAATCCCCTGGTTTGCGAAGGCCGCTCGATCGGCCGACCAACGCGACCTGTTTCAACCTCATCAATCCCTGAATTCCCGGCCTCGTTCGGAATCATAATTTACGACCATGAAGAAAGCTTCCTCCGCCACTTTTCTCGTTAATCAACCCGTATCCGCTCATTCGGGATCATCATCTTCGATGACTGCGCAACCGTCCCGTTCTCCTTCGAGTTCGGCGTCACTCTCGCGTCGCTTAGTCGTGGATATGTTTAGCCGGATGGATCGCGGCAGTCTCACGATTGATTTACCGGACGGCTCGCAGCTGAAGTTTGGCCAATCGGCTCGTGAAAAATTTCCTAAGCTACCTCAAGGCCTTTCGGCGAAGGCTCACATGCGGGTGAATGACGAACGCTTTTTCCGCCGATGTGTTTCGGCGGGCGATATCGGGTTCGGCGAATCCTATGTCGATGGCGATTGGGACACACCTGATCTCGCCTCGGTGGTCGCTTGGTTCCTGCTTAATATCGATAACGCGCCCACGCTCTCGGGTTCCGCGCGGCGGCTCGCGCATGGTTGGGTGATGAACCTGATGCGTTTCTCCAATCGGATCGGCCATCTGTTGCGTCCGAATTCAGAGGCCACGGTGAAGCGCAACATTCGCGAGCATTACGATGTATCGAATGAGTTTTTCCAAAAGCTGCTCGATCCCTCGATGATGTATTCGAGTGCGATCTGGGATTCAGATAACGACACGCTCGCACAAGCGCAGGAGCGCAAAAATGAGTCGTTGTGCAAATTGCTCAAACTGAGCACCTCGGATCACGTCTTGGAAATCGGCACGGGGTGGGGCGGCTGGTCGATCCATGCCGCGAGAAACTACGGCTGTCGTGTGACGACTCTCACGATATCTCAGGAGCAATTCGATCTGGCGAAACAACGCATCGCAGATGCTGGACTGGCTGATCGTATCGATGTGCAACTGGTCGATTTTCGGAAATGGGAAGGCACCTATGATAAAGTCGTTTCAATCGAAATGATGGAGGCACTCGGGCATCAATACCTGCCTGATTTCTGCCAATTCATTTCGCGGGTGCTGAAACCGGAGGGCTTGGTCGCACTGCAGTTTATCACTTGTCCGGATTCGCGTTATAAACAGTTCCGCCAAGGGGTAGATTTTATCCAAAAGCACATCTTTCCGGGCTCGCTCCTGCTTTCATTGAATCGGGTGAATGAGCAACTCTCCAACGCGGGTGGCTTTATGTTGAATGATGTTTCCGATTTCGGGCCGCATTATGCGAAGACCCTCAACGCATGGAGTCGCAATCTTAACGATCAGCGCGCGGAGATTGAAAACCTCGGATTCGATGAACCCTTCTTCCGGCGGTGGTCCTACTATTTCCATTACTGTGAAGCGGCTTTCGCGATGCGGAATATCTCGGTGGTGCAAACCCTGCACACGCGACCCAACAATCTCTCGCTCTCCAAGTAAGCCCTCGTTTACGCGATTCTTATAACGATGAAAATTTCACTCTCAGTTTGGTTACTCCGTGGCCTCTTTGTGCTCGTGATCGTTTCTATGCTCGCGGTGACGAGTTGGGCGAGCCTGCACACGCCGCTCTTCGATATTCCACCCGAGGTGATTGGTCATCCGTGGTTTCTCGCGACTCTGCTCGATGCTTATTGGGGCTTTATCACGTTTTATGTTTGGGCGGCGTGGAAAGAGCGCAGTGGGGCGGCGCGAGCTCTCTGGCTGGTGAATGTGCTGCTACTCGGTAATTTTGCGATGGCGGCTTATTTCCTCCGAGAGCTAGCCGTGATCCGCACGACCCCGGAAATCGGCCTCGTCTTCACCCGTCGTAATCCCGGCACTCTCATTCTTCCTAGCATGCTGCTCGCCGCTGCCGTAGTGGTTCTCTTCCTCGCATGAACGAATCGGCGACAATTGCGATGACGGCTGCAGCACTGGAGAAAAAGCGGGGCTTCTGGCAACGTCGGTTGATCGATCCACTACTTGGTTTTCTCGCTCAGGGAGTCACGCCAAGCCAGCTGACGCGTGCAATTTCCCTCGCGGTGCTCTGTGGGCTTTTCCCGTTTCTGGGTGCGACTACATTGCTGACTCTCGGGGTGGGTTTGGCGCTGCGTTTGAATCAGCCGGTCATGCAGACGATTAATTATCTGCTCAGCGGGGTGCAGTTGTTGATGATTCCAGTCTATGTGCAATTGGGCGCGATGATTCTCGGTGCGAGTGCAGATGATTTTTCGGTGAGCCTGATGTTGGAGACTATGCGTGAGGGTTCGTTCATGGACTTTCTGCGGCAGTTCGGCATGGCCGGATGGTATGGCTTTATCGCGTGGTTGATCACAGCTCCTTTGGTGGTCGCGGTCGCCCTCATCACGGTTTCGCCTTTGATTAATCGGCTCGCAGCTAAGCGGGCGAAACAAGGAGCTGAATCATGAGTGGTTTCGAAATGGCATTGTTCGCACTGATCGGATTGGCGGCGGTTTTCGCGGTCGTGTATTTTTTTGGTAAGCGCATCAACAACTACAGTGTGGTCGATGTGGCGTGGAGCTATGCGTTTGGCGCAATGGTGATATTTTACGCGTTGGCGGCCCAAGGCTGGTGGATGCGTCGGATGTTCATTGCGATCATGGTCGTGATGTGGTCTTTCCGTTTGGGCACGCATCTGTGGCGGAGAGTGCAGGGACATCACCCGCAGGAAGACGGTCGCTATGAGGAAATGCGTGAGCTCTGGAAAGCGAATCTTAGTTTCAAGATGTTTCAGTTCTTTCAGTTTCAGGCCATCTCGGTTGTGGTGCTCGGGTTACCGTTTCTTTTCGCGACCACCAATCCGACGGAAGCGCTGAGCGTGATCGAGATCGTGGGTGGGGTGCTCTGGATCATCGCCTGGATGGGTGAGTCGGTCGCAGATATGCAGCTCGCGAAATTCAAGCGGGATCCAGCCAACAAAGGTCGTGTTTGCGATGTCGGTCTTTGGCGCTACACGCGCCATCCCAATTACTTTTGCGAATGGCTCATTTGGGTCGGTTTCTTCCTGGTCGGCTGCGCTGCGGAGTGGGGCTGGATCGGAATCATCGCTCCGGCCGTCATTCTTTATCTCCTGCTCAATGTCACCGGCGTGCCGCCGACCGAAGCGCAATCACTGCGCAGTCGTGGCGATGCCTATCGCCGTTACCAGGCGACGACCAACGCCTTCTTCCCCGGGACCCCGCGCGGCTGATCGCGCGATGGATTCACTGTTATTCAATTAAATTTTCGAACATGATAGACACCCTGCTCAAATTTGGCCTCCTGCCTGACTTCGCTATTCGTATGGGGATCCGGCGTCTACTTGCGCAACGTCTTCGCGATGAATCTCAGCCTACCGAGGAAGCTCTACAGAGTTATCTGGAGAATTACGCCGCTGATCTGCGCACTCGCCAGATCGCTGAGCAGACTCAAGCCGCCAATGAACAGCACTATGAAGTGCCGGCTGAATTTTATAAACTCTGCCTTGGCGAAAGGCTCAAATACTCGGGCTGCCTTTATCCGAAAGGCGATGAATCACTCGACGAAGCCGAGGTGGCGATGCTCGAGCTTTATGCCGAACGCGCTTCCTTAGCTGATGGCATGACACTCCTCGATTTGGGCTGTGGCTGGGGTTCACTCACGCTGTTTTTAGCCGAGCGTTACCCGAAGTCGAAAATTACTTCTGTCTCGAATTCGCACAGCCAGCGGGCACATATCGAAAGTGAGTGCGAACGGCGCAATCTGAAAAATGTGCGCGTGATCACCGGCGATATTAATGAAGTCGAACTACCGGTAAACACGTTCGATCGTGCGCTTTCAATTGAGATGTTTGAGCACATGAAGAATTACGAGCGTCTGCTCGCCAAAGTTGCGTGCGCATTGAAGCAGGATGGCATGCTCTTCGTGCACATATTTACTCACCATCGGCTGGCCTATCATTTCGTCTCGCAAGGACCGAGCGATTGGATGGCTCGCTACTTTTTCACCGGTGGACAGATGCCTTCGCACGATCTGTTGAGTCGATTCGATCTGGACCTGACGCAGGTCAAAGACTGGAAGGTCGATGGCACTCATTACCAGAAGACGGCGGAACACTGGTTGAACAACATGGATCGGAATCGTGAGCGCATCATGGAGCTGTTTGGGGAAACTTACGGGGCCAAACACGCGCGTAAATGGTGGTCTTACTGGCGGGTGTTTTACATGAGCTGTGCGGAACTCTGGGGTTATCGCGAAGGCCAGGAATGGATCGTGAGTCACTATCTGTTCAAGAAACCTTCTGCCGTAAATGAGGAGAAGCCGGCATGATAAACCTCATGACAAGGAGCTTCGTGGTGGGGACATTCTTATGGTGCGCCTCACTCGCGGTGGGCTCCGTCACTTCCACGGAGCAGCTGATCAAGGAAGGGCTCAAAGCGGAGCAAAACATGCAACCGTTGGTCGCGTTGGAGTCGTTTAGCGCGGCCGCCAAGTTGCGACCCGAGGATGCCTATATTCAGCAGAAGATCGCGCAGCAGCTCAGCGATGCGGCTTTTGTGGAGACTGATCCCGAGGAGCGGATGCGACTGGCCAAAGAGGCGATGCCCTATGCGCGACGCGCGGTCGAACTCGATCCACAATCGGCAGTGGCTCGGCTTTCAATCGCGGTGCTTTACGGGAAATACGCAGTCGAGGGAAATGCTCGCACGCGGCTCGAATATGCGCGCCAGATTCATGAATATGCGGAGCAAGCCCTCGCCATCGATCCGCAATATGCCTGGGGATATCACGTGTTGGGTAAATGGCATATTGAACTTTCGCAGTTGGGGGTCGGTGTCCGCGCGATTGTGAATCTGTTTCTCGGCGGTCTGCCTAAAGCGTCCGTCGAACAGGGTGTGCAATCTTTGGAGAAAGCGGTGGACCTCGAGCCGGCGGCTTTGAGCCACTGGGTGGAACTCGGTTTTGCCTATCAACGGGCTGATCGCATTGCTGAGGCCGTCGACGCTTGGGAGAAAGCCCTGCAACTACCTACGCTGAAGATCTACGACGAACCAGCGAAGCAACGCGCTACGGCGGCATTGGTCGAGCAGCGCCAAGGTTGATTCAATTCGCTGAGCTTGCCGGACTAGTCTGAGCGGTTAGTTCTTACGCTCGATGATCTCTGTCTTGGATGGCGTGGGAGCGGCCCAGAAGAAGGCTCCGGAAAAAGTGTATTCGCTGCGATTGGATGTGGCGGGCACGACACCACGTATTTGGCGACGTCTCTTGGTGCGCGAATCGATGTGGCTCTACGCCTTGCACGATACGCTACAGGTGCTCTTCGATTGGTTCGATTATCAGACTCATGTTTTCAACATCGATGACCTGCGATTGGGCAATCCGGTGAAGCATGCCGATATGATCATCGAGGACGATCGCGACATCGCGCTGTCCGATCTCGACCTCGAGAATCGTGGACGGCTGTCCTACGACTATCATTTTGGCTCAGGCTGGCGCGTGGATATTAAGATCGAGAAGACCGTGCCTTTGGACAAGAAGATGTCCTATCCGCATTGCCTTGCGGGTGAACGTGCCGGACCACCAGAGGACTGTGGTGGACTCGAAGCCTTTCACGATATGCTCGATTGTCTCAAGGGGCCAGAGAGTGATCTGTCGCGTGAATGGCGTGCTTGGTTGGGGCCGGATTTCGATCCTAATCGCTGTGATCCGGCAAAAATTAATCAAGCTCTGCTCAAACTCACCAAGTAGCCGAGCTGGCTTCATTGATTTTTACATTCCTGTAAGCCAATCTTTTCCAAGATGTTAAAATTGGCCTGAATCCAGCTATTACTCTGTTGGGAAGTATGATTCGATTACGACCTAAGGTTCTTTCTCAGGTTTGTGATTAGCGAGGAGGTGTGGTCGTGATACTGCGACGAAATCTCCATCTGATCATGAAAACGAGGATTCGACCGTCTGAAGTCGCTCCGCCTACTCCCGGTTTTAGTTTGGGATGTCTGCCTTGGGAGGGATCATGTGATCCCTACCGCAATGCGGATAATTACATGCTGGGACTGAAAAGGCGAGTGGGTGAAAATCGACTCAATCATCAACCCGACAACACGAGAAGTGTCCGGGTGTCTAATATCTGGGAACGTGTCGTTCACCGGATAGTTAGCCATACGGAATATCACGAACGAGTTGTCACTAAATAGAATACGACGCGGGGCGGAGGATCATTTTCCTCCGTCCCGTTTTTTTTTGACACATGAACCGTCATTTCGAATCGGAAACTATTCGAAATGACGTGTCTCTTTCCACTGGGAACTGTCCTCGTAAGTGGACTCGATTTCTTGGTCGGGTTCATGGTCGCGGGAGAAGCCGAGGTAGGTGACCATGCGGCGTGTCTCGGGCGCGATCGTCTCGGCCAGAATTTCTTGCGCTCTGGCTTTGGTCAGCTTCTCGAGGGCAACGAGGGTATCGCGCTGGCGGTCCCAATCTTCGTTCCGGTTGTAAGCGAGATTGAAGAGGCGAGTCGTGCGGTCGGCGATGGCCTTGTCCTTCTGCTCCAGTTCGGAACGCACGCCAGCCACGATCATGGCCCAGGCTTCATCGCTCAGTTCGGCGAGAAGACC
Organism: Cephaloticoccus sp.; assembly: GCA_034669935.1. Classification (GTDB taxonomy): domain Bacteria; phylum Verrucomicrobiota; class Verrucomicrobiia; order Opitutales; family Opitutaceae; genus Cephaloticoccus. The sequence goes on along the minus strand of JAXMOJ010000021.1, from coordinate 1,281 downwards.
CGGGAGTTCGTTGATCCTGGCATCGGCTCGTTTTTGGACTTCGTCGGCTGGGAAATCACCGGACTGGATAATGAAAAAAGCGTAGTTGCGATCTTCTTCACTGTAGGTGCCACCCCAGACGATATAGCCGAGTTGTTGGCGAGTGCGCATTTCGGAGTAGAAGGGTTCGCCGATGAAGTTGGACAACACGAGAGCTGCGGCGCGTGTTTCGGCATCGTCTGTCCCCATGACGTATTGACGGCGGAAGGCGGAGTTGTTGACCGCGAGTTTCTGGTTCGAAACGAGTGATTCGGCAGGATCGATCTGTAATAACCGGCGGCGCAGTAACTGATCATCATCGAGAGGCTGGGGATCGAGTGCCGATTGAACGCGACGTGCGCTGTCGAGGGCGGCATCCGCTGAAACATTACCATGAATCATCGCCTCGATCTTGCCGCGAGTGAAGAGGTCGCGGGCAAATTTTTTCACGTCTTTGAGCGACAACTTTTGCGCGAGGGGGAGTTGATCTTGGGGTGGAAAATAGAATTCACGTAATTCTGTGCGGCTCGTTTCGCGCACTTGCAGATGCGCATCAGACAAGGGGAAGTTCTGCAGGCCCCGCACGAGTTGATCCTTCAGGGCGAGAAAGCGATCTTCGGAAAGTTTAAAACTGACTAGATTTTGTGTGATCACATCGAGGAGACGATCTGCAGAGGCGTCGTAGCCACTCACGGTTACTGACACGCCTTCGAGAGAGGCGGTGATTGCAAAATTAAGACCTGCACCACGGGCCGGGTAGGTGGTCTCGTTCAGGGCTTCGTTTACGCATGCTTGATAGAACTCAAGCAACACCGAGTTCTCCAGAGTAGCCAGACTGCGGGGCAGACGGAATCGGTAGACTTGGGTGACCATGGGGCGCAGAAACTCGGTGTCTTGGGCGTAGTAGAGGCTGAATGCGGGTTCATCGACGAGGTGAATGGGTTCGATGGGGAGCATCTCCGAATGGGCGGGGATGAAAGGGTTGGGTTTGGGTAAATGGAATCCGGCGACCTTCGTTGATTCGAGGAGTGAGTTGTAGTCATCGCCGGAGGTTTCGCGGTAGCTGAATTTTGTGCCGTAGTAGGGCTCGACTTGATCTGTTTCGATGCCTTTGGCCACTAGAGAGATCAGAGCATGATCGGGGCGCAGATGATCGAGGATGAGGTTGTAACCAGTGGGATCAGGATTGAGCCAGAGGTAGGGTTCGCGTTCGGCGATTTCCATGGGGTAATCACGTAGTTGGTTTGCGAGAGAGACCGCGCG
>JAXMOJ010000020.1:0-26166 GCA_034669935.1 Cephaloticoccus sp. | reverse complement strand
TAAGCATATCGGCATCGATCTTATCAAAGGTATCGCCGAAATCGTGGTAGTAGCGAACCGCCTCGGGAGCGATGGGAGCGCCGAAAGTGATACTGCGCACGCCTTCGAGCTGATACGGTGTGTGATCACTGCCAAACCAGTTCACGTTAGCCACGCCTTTTTCCATTTCATGCTCACCAAGAGAGGCATCGAAGTCTTCGAGCACGGGAATGAGAGCTTCGAAGCCGAGCGCGTTGACCGACTCAATCGCTCCCACCATGTCGAGATTGATCATCGCCGAAATCGAGCGATCACGCACTGAAGGCGCATGATGACGCGAACCCCAGAGGCCCTGCTCTTCCCCATTGAACCAGACCAGCTCAACGGTGCGTTTGTTTTGAGGAGAAAATTTCTGCAACGCCTTCGCCACCGCGAAGATTTGCGCGGTGCCGAGCCCGTTGTCCATGGCGCCTTGGCCGAGATCCCACGAATCGAAGTGACCGCCCACTATCACCGTATCTTCGGATTCGCCGGGGAATGTTGCCACGATGTTGGCGGTGTCGATTTCCTTACAGAAACTACGAGTGTGCAAACGCACCCGCACGGTGATACCGCGCTTCAAGGATCGTTCCAACCACTTCCCTTCTTCCTGCGTGATCGTATAAACCGGGACTGTGAGTGGCTTACCTTCGAATGATCCGGTGCGGCAAAGCAGTTGTCCACCCGCAACTCGACAAGTGCGCATGAAGCCTTTCAAGCCGAGCGATTTTGCGTATTCGCTGTAACCACCACGACGGGTCGGCGCATTGGCACCGAGCAGGCCGATCTTTCCTTCGGTATCAAGTCCGGCGAGTGCTTCTTCGCTCCCGTTTCCTAAAAAAACGACATCAGCTTCAAACGCATCATGCGGTTGAGTGTAGCTGAGCGTGGTCGCGCGGAGCTTGCGATGAAACGGCGCGACCATCGTGGCTTCATCGTCCTGACGCACCCATCCGGGCATCTTAAACGTCTGCAACCGCGCATTCACGCCCACCTCACGCAACGCTTCGATCGTGCTGATCAAGGCGCCTTCATTGGCCGTCGAACCGGTGAGACGTCCGCCATGATCATCACAAAGGTGACCCAGAAATTCATACGCCGAATCGTCGGCATGCACCGAAGCAAAGATCTCATCCTGCATCGCTTGCTGTTCGGCACTCAGCTGACTGACGCCATCATGCGGTGTTTTCTTTCCATCCTTATCCGGCGTTTCATTATAGTGCGCTTGCAGAGGCGAAGCACCCAACAATAACGAAATGACAAGCAACGAAGAGTAACCTAATAGGTTACTCTTTAGATGGGGCAGTAAGGTGGTTATTTTCATGATTCGCGGATCCAGACTCTCATTTCGCCTTCGCCGCGGTTATTCCACAGGCAATAAGGCACGGCTTTGATTGTAGTTAAAGTAACCTCGGGTTCGGCTGAGGAGTAAAGCTCATCGTTCACAGGCTTGAGACGCTCGGCCTCAGCTTCGATCACAATCGTGCCGCCAAGCAGATCCGTGTCAAAACGCTCCATGAGTGGCGAAGCCTTCGGGAGACGCAGAAGCCCGAGTTGGTCGCCATTGTCGATCTCTTCGACACAGAAGACGAGCGGACCACGCTGTAGGGCGACGGAACCGATATCGTGATAGACACGCGGATGAGCGCGAATGCGCTGCACTTTCATGGGGAAATCCAGAGAAACCACATCGCCTGGTTGCCACTCACGAGTGAGATGCAGGTAACCGTCGATGGCATGGGCGTCGATCTCGACCGCCTCTGCATTGAGCGAAACGGTGGGAGACTCGCACCAACCGGGCAGACGCAAACGCAGTGTAAACATAGCCGCTTCGTCCGGATTGACTTCGACGCTTACTTTCCCGTCCCACGGGTAATCGGTCTTGATCGCGAGCGCCAGTTTCGAGCCAGCAACTTTCGTCTCAAGTGAACAATCGGTGTAGAGGTGCACCGCCAAACCATCGTCCTGCACCGAATGCGTGTAGTGTCCGAGCGATGCCAACGTGCGGGCGATATTCGGCGGACAGCAAGCGCAGCCAAACCACGGCACCCGCTCGGTTTTCACATACTTCTGGTCAAAGCGACGCTTCGCTTCAGTCGGCCGCACTTCGAGCGGGTTAACATAGAAAAACTTCGTGCCATCAAGCGCCATGCCCGCGAGCACGTTATTGAAAAGCGTGCGCTCAATCACATCGGCGTATTCACCACGCAGTTCCAGATCGAGCATGCGACGCGCAAAGAAAATCAGGCCGATCCCGGCGCAGCTCTCCGCATAGGCGCGATCATTGGGGAGATCGTAGCGTTCAGAAAATTGCTCTCCATTCCACTCCGCACCAATCGCACCCGTCACGTAGTAATGATACTTGCAAAGATTGGACCAAATCGTGTCACAGGCTTCACGCAGCGAATCGTCGCCCAGCTCCAACGCGAGATCCGCCATCGCGGTGTAGAGATAGACCGCGCGCACGGAATGTCCGATCGGATCCGATTCCTCGCGCACCGGTCTGTTCGCCTGCAAGTAAGCCCAACGATTGTGATAAAAGTAGACCGGTAGTTTCTCGAAGCCGAGCCGCTCGCTCTCCTCTTCGAAATATTTGGGCTCTTTGCCACGCTGATTAATGAAATAGGTGGCTAGTTGGACATAGCGTGTCTCACCCGTCACGCGCGCGAGTTTGACCAATGCCAATTCGATCTCTTCGTGGCCGGGATAACCGGGCATCTGCCCCTCGCCCAAGCCGAAGACGCGTTCGATCATATCAGCCAGCTTGCAGACCACATCGAGCAACGTGCGTTTACCGGTGGCCTCGAAATGGGCGACGCCCGCTTCGATGAAATGGCCGGCAATGTAGAGCTCGTGCCATTCGAAAAGATTGGCCCATTTTTTATCAGGCGCGGTGAGCTGGATATAAGTATCGAGATAACCATCGGGCTCCTGCGCCTTCGCGATCGTCGCAATGATTTCGTCGATCTCAGCTTCGAGTTTGGGATCAGGGTGTGTGGCGAGGCTAAACGAAGCCGCTTCGAGCCACTTCGCCAAATCGGAATCCTGAAACCAGAGCCCGTAAAATTCCCCTTCTTTTTCTCCGGCGGCGACTTTGAAATTGTGCACCGTCGCACTGCGTTCAGCGCCAGGGATGCGATCATTGAGCGCTTCCCATTGATACGGGATCACGACGTCGCGCACGAGCTTAGCACGCTCGGCCAGGAAGCCGTGTTCGAATCGAATTTTAGGAAGAGCAATACAAGTAGGAGTGGTCATTGAAGAGGGAAGGGTGAAAGAGGAAGATTGAAATTAGCTACTGCCTACGAACTGATGAGAAAACAGAGACTCCCACATGTCATCCGTGCTCATCGGTGCAATCTGTGGCTTAAGCCATGGTCATGAGAAACTGAGAGATACCACCGAAGCGGCGGGCATGGTGAGTGTGGCTTGATCGCCGGAAAGCGACACGTCGGCCAGATCGGAGGTCGTGATCGTGCGAGGCTGATCGAAGGTATTGCAGGCGGCTAGTTCGGGTGACGCGACCACACGGGCTTTGACGTTATCGAAAGTCGCGCCGACCAACGAAAGAGTGACTTCCACTGGTTGCGCCGAATCGGTGTTGGTTAGCGTGATGTTGATCTCGCCGTTAACAGCGCGCGACGCGGTGGCGGAAACTTGGGGAAACGCGCCGGCCTCGTGTGAGAGTTGCGCGGTCTCGATTTTGAGCGGCAGGCGCTGCGCATCCTGATGGACCGCGTAGAGCGCAAACACATTCCAAGTCGGCGTGAGCACGAGTCTCCCCCCCTCGGGTTCGGTCAGCACAATCGCTTGAAGGACATTCACGATCTGCGCGAGATTGGCGAAGCGCACCCGCTCACAGTTTTCGATAAATACATTCAAGCTAAGCGCCGCGAGCACGGCATCGCGCACGGTTTGCTGTTGATAGAGAAACCTCGGATTCGTGCCCTCTTCCGCTTGATACCACGCGCCCCACTCGTCCACGATCATCGCGACTTTTTTGTCCGGATCATGTTGATCCATGATCGCACTGTGTTTGCGCACAAGCTCATCCATCTGCCAACCCAGAGCCATCACCTCATTCCACGAATCCGTGGTCACGGAAGTCGCCGAATGCATATTTTCCCAGCCGCCGGGGATCGTGTAATTGTGCAGCGACAGGCCATCCATCGCACTAAAACCAAAACGAGGTTTGGTGCACTCGCGCATCATCACCTCAGTCCAATTGTAATCCGCCTCATTCGGCCCACAGGCGACGCGAAATGTCGAGGCGTTCGGGTAATCCTGAACATAAGTCGCGTAACGCCAATATTCGTCGGCGTAGTATTCGGCGCGCATGTGCCCACCGCAGCCCCAGTTCTCATTGCCGATGCCCCAGAGCCGCACGTTCCACGGTTCCTTGCGTCCATTGGCCGCGCGTTCATCAGCCAAAGTGCCTTCGGGTGCGTTCACATATTCGACCCATTCGCGCAGCTCGCGCACGGTGCCGCTCCCGACATTACCCGCGAGATAAGGCTCACAATCGAGCTGTTCGCACAGATCGAGAAACTCATGCGTGCCGACGGCATTGTCATCAATCACCCCACCCCAGTGAGCGTTGATCCGCCGCGGACGTTGCTGGCTCGGACCGATCCCATCGCGCCAATGATAATCATCCGCGTAGCAGCCCCCGGGCCAACGCAGATTGGGAATCTTGATCGCACGCAACGCTTCCACCAAATCGCTCCGCCAACCACGCACATTCGGCACCGTCGATTCCGGCCCGACCCATAGACCGTCGTAGATACAACGGCCGAGGTGCTCCGCAAAGTGCCCGAAAATATGACGGCTGATCGTCGGACCGGATTCGACCGTATTGATCTGGATGGTTGCGTTGGGAATCATGGATAAAATCAGGGCTGAATTACCGTATCGGAAATCGTGAGCGTGTTGAAATCGAGCACGCGTTGGAGATGGCCATGCGTGATCGTGAGTTTGCGTCCTCCGATCTCGGCATTGAGGTGCGGCCCTTCGAATAGTTTCCAATCCGCATACTTGATCGCCTCGCCATCCACGAGCGGAGCGTCTCCAAAGGTGAACGAGATCTGTTTTCCACGGAGCGAAGTCAGCTCAACCTTAGGCGTGGGCTCCAACGAGAATTTTAAGGGCAATGAGCGAATCGCCTGCTGAAACGCTTCGAAACTCGCAAACTCATCCGCGCTGGCCGCCTGCACAATCGTGCCGTTCTTCAGATGCGGACTCGTCAGCAATTGACCTCCAATCGGCAGTTTCTCCTTCGCCCAGCCGCCGCTGTAATGCAGGTAGGGAATCCAGTGATAATCAGCCAAGGGGCGATACGCGAGATAGGTGCGACCGCCCTGGGCGAAGATCCAGCCCGATTCATCTTCGGCTAGATTGACGAGGTCTTTAGAGAAAAAACCATTGATATGCGGGAAGCGCGTGCCTTCAGGAATATCATAAAGCGCGATGACCGTATCGAGATCCTGAAACACCTGTTCAAAGGGCGAACTTCCGACCACCTTGTCCGGCGAATCGTAGGAAGGCTTTCCTTCATTGGTCACTCCCTTGATCCACGGTTCGGGATAAGCCGTGAATGACATCTGCATGGCCCGACTCGAGGAATTCGGGTGCAATGAAAACATTGTGTTGTGCTTGCCGCGGGGATCCGGTTCATCCCAAGACACATCCCAAGCATGTGCTTGGATCGGGTCGAGCTGACCTCCGGTCGTGGAACCGACAGCATAATCCGCACGAAGATACTGCGTCTTATAAACCGGCGGCGAAAGCTCTTCGCTGTAACGCCAGCGACGGCGCACCCGCGCGCGATCGCGTTGCACAAAATCCGCCTTCCGATCCGTCGCGAGGCGGTAGATCACTTCGGGCACTTGATAGTTCTTGGCCACCGTCGCGAAATAGATTCCCCACCCTCCGTAGCCTTTGGTCGGTGGCGTATTGCCGAACAGGACCCAGCTAAAATATGAAGCGAGCGCATTCCAACGCTCGATCACCGAACCTTCATCGGTGCGTGAATTGGGTCCGCGCATCACGCCGTTGAGCGTCACATTGGCGAGTTCCGCAAAGAGCCAATCGAGCATCATTTTCCCGCGTTGCCTTATCTCAGGATCTTTGGCCCATGAAGCAAGGAAGAGCATCGGAATCGCATACTCGCCGATATAGTGCGTGGTGTTGAATTCCCCCTGCCCAATCGTGGTGGTCATGTTCATCCAATCGATCAGAAAGGCTTTTGATTCGGCGAGGTTCTCTTCGGAAGTCAGACCGTTATACCAAGACTCGGCCGGTTCGTGGGGATAGAGTTCCGCCATCAAATAGAGCGAAGCATAATACATCACCCAATGATTCTCGGTGTCGCCGCGTAACTGCCGGGTCGTGCGCCATACATCGCGTATCGCGGCCTGAGCCTCTGGTGTCAGCGAATCACGACCGAGATAGGCCACGCACACAGCCGGGAACATCCAAAACGGTCCGGTGCCCGGTTCTTCCATCGCATTGAGCACACTCAGAGAGCAGTTCTCAAGGTCCTGGCCGAGGGCTAGTTTGCAGGCGACCGCCGCCAATCCCAGATTGCCCGGATCGTCGGTTTTCACGGTCGCACCGGACGCGCGCCAATTGAGCACTTCATTGACACGGGCCTCATAGGCAGACCGCCGCTGCGCCTCATCCTGCACCACCGATCGATTCGGAGGGGCGGCTTCGTAAGCCGGTTGCGCAAGAGTGGTTCCGGTTGAGGCAAGGGTGGCCATAACAGCAAAAATATGAGTCAGCTTCATGTCTTCGTAATCCGATTTACCGGTCAGCTTTCGGTAGGGTAAGGAAATAATTCACCAATGAACCCCGCAGCGTATCTGGCTGCCAGGTGCGGCCAAAATCATCTGAAAAGTAGAGTGTCTGTTTATGCACACTCGCGTAGAGGCGCCCATCAGGATCCACCCCCACCCGCCACACGCGATGTGGTTCAGGCAGACCAGTATTACGATCCTGCCAAGTCTTGCCGCCATCTTCACTGGTCAGAATTCCCAAGCCCCAGCTCGCAATCGCCAGGTGCTGTGGATCAGTCGGATCAAAGGTGATATTATAGAGCGCGTGGGACGTCGGCACACTTTCGATCTGAATCCAGGTGAGACCGTTATCCTGTGAGGACCAGGCACCGGCACTCTGAGTGACCGCCAACCAGTGATTCGGATCATGAGGCGATTGTTGGATATCATCGACGATATCCACGGTTTCCAGCACACGCCGCCAATTCAGGCCCGCGTTTTCCGTGAAATAGATCCCCACTTCGCAACCCGCGAAGGCGCGACCCGCTTGCGTGCGATCAATCGTGACGAACTGCGTGTATTTGCCACGTTCCGGCAGGCCGTTTTCCCGACGCACAAGAGTTTGGGCTCGATCGGTGGAGACGGCGATACCATCAGGGAGTGACAGATAAACATGATCCGGCGCATTCGGATCGACCGCCACATGCCGCGCCTCAGTCATATCCCAATCGTTGCAAATGCGCCAGTGTTGGCCGCCATCGAGTGAACGCCACAGGCCGTTATTGGCCGAGGTATAAACCACATTGCGATCACGGGGATCAAACGCGACCGCCGTGAGCGTGGTGTCGTTATAGCCTTGGTGCTCCCACGTGCCCTCATCGGTCCGCATAAAAATACCGTTCACCGTCTCGACTTTTGAACCGATCACATAGTCGCGATTCACCTTGGCGCAGATATAGAAATCATACTCTTTGGCTGCGGCTGAATACGTGGTCGAAGCCATGAGAACGATGAGGGTAAGAAAGGTTTTCAGGGGTATCATTTTCCAGAGATAATCGTATCGGAAATTGTGAGGGTGTTGAAGTCGAGCACGCGTTGAAGCTGACCATGGGAGATCGTTAATCGTCGGCCCCCGATCTCGGCATTGAGATGGGTGCCTGCAAACAGTTGCCACGTGGCGTAATCCAGAAGAGTGCCATCGACGATCGGAGCATCGCCGAAGGTCACCACAATGTCTTTTCCGCGCAATGTCGTCATCTTCACCGTCGGGGTGGGATCGAGCGAAAACTCCAGGGGCAGCGCGATGATCGCTTTTTGAAACGCTTCGTAACTCGCGAATTCATCGACACTGGCGGCTTGCACGATCGTGCCGTTTTTTGCGTGAGGACTAATTAACACCTGGCTGCCCGTCTCGTCGCGTTCGTATTTGTAGCCATTGTCATTCGGCACCGAACGATAGGTGCGATGAGGGATCCACGAATAACCCGCCAGCGGACGATAAGCCAAATAGGTATCACCTCCTCGCGCAAAAATCCAACCGGACTTATGCTCCGTGAGATCCCGTAGATCTTTCGAAAAGAACCCATTCACCTGCTCGTGATTCGTTCCTGCCGGTATATCGTAAAGGGCGATCACCGTATCAAGATCCTGAAATACCTGTTCATAAGGAGAACAGCCGACCAATTTATCCGGCGCCACGTAGGAAGGTTTCCCCGCGGCGGCCAGATCCACTGTCATTGAATCAGGATAGACCGCAAAAAACATCTGCATGACTTTGCCGGAATCATGGGGATGCAGAGAGAACATGGTGGGGTGTTTACCGCGAGGTTCCTCTTCGCGCCAAGTCACATCCCAGACATGGGACTGGATCGGATCGCTAACCGCGCCTTGGGTCGAGCCCACCGCGTAGTCTTTGCGCAAATACTGTGTTTTGTAGATCGCGGGCATGTGTTCATCGCTGTAGCGCCACATCCTGCGAGTGCGGGCACGATCACGTTGCAGGATGTCCTCCGAACGATCCGTCGCGATACGATAGATGACTTCCGGCACTTCGTAATGTAGCCCCAAAGCCGCGAAATAAGCCGGCCAACCACCATGAGCCGCCTGGGAGGGAGTGTTTCCGAACAACATCCAAGACATGGCCGAAGCGGAGGCTCTCCAGCGTTCCACGACAGCGGTATCGCCAATGCGTGAATTCGGACCGCGGAGGATGCCTTCCAGGGTGACATTGGCCAACTCGGCAAAGAGCCAGTCGAGCATCATTTCACCTCGTTGTTTCATCTCCGGGTCTTGGGCATAGGTCGCCATCATGATCATCGGTATCGCATATTCGGAGATGTAGTGGGTGGGATTGTATTCCCCCTGTCCGATCGTCGTCGTGAGATCCATCCAATCGATCAACCAACCACGCGATTCCTCAATATTTTCGTCAGAGCTTTTTCCCGTATACCAGGTTTCCCCCGACTCATTTGGATAAAGCTCCGACATCAAATACAGCGAGGCATAATACATCACCCAGTGATTTTCCGTATCACCACGCAACTGACGTTTGAAACGCCACGCCTCGCGGATCGAATTGCGCGCCTCATCCGAAAGCTGGTCGCGACCGGCGTGCGCGACCATGGCAATGGGAAACATCCAGAAGGGTCCCGTGCCAACGACATCCGGATCCATTAACTCCAGCACCCGTTGGTTACAAAGTTCGATTTGCTCACCGCGATTTAACAGCATGGTCACGGTAGCCAGGTCCGCTTTGATGGGTGGATCTGCGCGATCCAAGCGATCAATGCGCCAATCAAAAGTTTCTCTGATCCGAGCCGCGTAGGCCGCACGACGCTGAGCATAGTCTTCGATTACTTCGCCCGACGGCGGAGGACTTTCGAAGGAGGGTTGAGCGGGCAGCGAACAGGCCAAGGTCAGGGCCGAAAGAGCAACGGCCAAAAAACGGCGTGGAGGAAATGTCATATCAAGGTGTGTTGGTAATGGTGAGAGTGGTAAAATCCAGGACCCGCTGAAGAGCGCCGTGCGTAATCGTGAGCTTACGGCTTCCTAACTCGGAATTAAGATGGGGACCAGCGAAGAGCTGCCATCTCGTGTAATCCAGAGGCTTATCATTCACAAGCGGAGTTTCGCCGTAAGTAAAGGAGAGTTCCGTTCCCCGGAGTGTGGTCATTTTCACCGTCGGCACGGGATCGAGTGAATACTCCAGCGGCAGGGCGGTCATCGCCCGTTGAAACGCAGCGAAACTCGCAAATTCCTTCACGCTGGCCGCCTGAACGATGGTGCCATTCTGAAGATACGGACTGACCAAAAGACGTCCGCCCGAATCGTGAGGTTCGTAGGTTCGTTTCTTCGTGGCGGATCGGCGATAGTTGTTGTGCGGTATCCACTCGTAAGGGGCCAGGGGGCGATAGGCTAAATACGTCGCCCCACCCTGCGCGAAAATCCAACCCGATTCATGTTCGGTTAAGTGCTGCAGATCTTTGGAAAAGAAACCGTTGATCCGGGCATATCTCTCACCCGGCTCGATATCATAAAGCGCGATCACGGTATCGAGATCTTGCAGCACTTTTTCATAAGGCGAACTGCCCAGGATTTTTTCCGGGAAACTATAGGAAGGTTTACCCGCGGCGGCGAGCGACTCTTCCAGGGGTTCCGGATAGACGGAAAAAAACATCTGCATCACCTTTCCCGAGGCATAGGGATGGAGTGAAAACATCGTGGGGTGCTTCCCCCGTGGATCCTTCTCGCGCCACGTCACATCCCAGACATGCGATTGCAGCGGATCGCTGATTCGCCCCTGGGTCGAGCCCACCGCGTAATCGTGCCGCAAATACTGCGTCTTGTAGATCGCGGGCATATGCTCCTCGCTATAACGCCAGATACGCCGCGAGCGTGACCGATCTCGCTGGAGAATATCATGCCGCCGATCCGTCGCGATGCGGTAGATCACCTCCGGGATTTCGTAATGCTCCGCCAGCGTGGCGAAATAGACGCCAAACCCATAACCTTGAAACGGAGGCGTGTTCCCGAAAAACAACCACGAAAAGGTGCTGACCGGCGCATTCCACCGCTCCGGAATCGCCCGCTCATCGGTGCGCGCACTGGGACCGCGTAACACTCCCTCCAAAGTCACACACGCCAATTCCGCTGAGAACCAATCCAGCATCATACGACCGCGCTGCCGCATGTCCTGATCTTCAGCCAAAGCGGTCAGCATCAGCATCGTTACGAAATATTCTCCGTAGTAATAGGAAGAGTTGTATTCTCCCTGCCCTTGCGTGGTGGTGATTTCCATCCAATCGAGCAACCAGCCGCGTGCCTCAGAGAGATTCTCTTCCGAACTCTTACCGGTAAACCACCTCTCTCCCGGTTCAGCGGGATAGAGCTGCGAGATCAGATACAACGAGGTGTAATACATCAGCCAGTGGTTTTCGGTATCACCTCGCAGTTGCAGCTGTTTCCAAATATCCCTGAGCGCATCCCGGGCTTCAGACGAAAGTTTATCCCGCCCGGCATACGCGAGGATCACATTGGGAAACATCCCAAACGGGCCCGAGCGATAGTCGTCCATCAACTCAATCACCCGACGATTACAAAGCTCGATCCGTTCATTACGGTTGAGCAGAAAGGCAATTTCCGCCGAACCGGGCGCACTCGCCGGATCGTCCAGATCGTGTTGCGCCAAACGCCATTCGCGCAACTCGCCCAGGCGCGACAAATAGGCGGTGCGACGCTCCTGACCATCCTCCACCACCACTCGAGAAGGAGGTGGTCCTTCGAAAGAGGGCTGGGCTTGGAGCGTAACCGCTCCCACGAAGGAAGCGGCCACGGTAAATATAAGCTGCGAGAGCTTAGGCACTGTCTGGTAATTACTCGGCGCCAGAATCGGTGATCGTCAACGTATTGAAATCAAGCACCCGCTGCAGATCACCGTGCGTAATCGTGAGCTTACGACCACCGACCTCTGCGTTGAGATGAGTGCCTTCGAAGAGTTTCCACTTCGAATAATCAAGTGGTTCTCCATCGACAATCGGAGCCTCGCCATAAGTGACCGAGACTTGCTTGCCCCGCAATGTGGTCATCGTAACCGTCGGCACCGGATCGAGGGAATACTCCAACGGCAATGCGCGCATCGCGGCTTGGAAAGCCTCAAAACTCCCAAAGTCATCCGCACTGGCAGCCTGGACAATCGTGCCATTCCGGCGGTGCGGGCTCACAAGAATACGCCCCCCCGTGTGCTCACGATAGAACGCGTAGCCGGTGGTTCGAGGCGCGCGCTGATAACTCAAATGCGGCATCCATGTGTAAGCCGCGAGCGGACGGTAAGCGAGGTAAGCCTCGCCACCCCGCGCAAAGATCCAGCCGGATTCATCTTCAGTGACATCGAGAAGATCTTTAGAGAAAAACCCATTCACCTGTTCGAAGCGCTCTCCGACAGGAATATCGTAGAGAGCAATCACCGTATCGAGATCCTGAAATACTTTCTCGTAGGGCGAACAACCGAGAATCTTATCCGCCGAATCGTAGGACGGTTTTCCTTCGACCGCGACACCACGGGGCATCGGTTCCGGGTAGGTAGAAAACTGCATTTGCATCACTCTCCCTGACGAATGCGGATGCAGGGAATACATTGTGGGATGCTTGCTGCGGGGATCTTCCTCGCGCCAGGTCACATCCCAGACATGCGATTGAATCGCGTCGTTAACCCGTCCTTGATGCGAACCCACGGCGTAGTCTTCTCGCAAATACTGCGTCTTGTAGATCGGAGGCATATGTTCATCGCTGTAGCGCCACATACGGCGCGTGCGAGCCCGATCATGTTGGTAAATATCTCCCTGACGATCCGTCGCGATACGGTAGATCACTTCCGGCACATGGTAGTGATCGCCCAACATGGCGAAGTAGGTGCCGAAGCCGCCGTAGTTGCGGGAAGGAGGCGTGTTGCCGAAAATCATCCACGAAAAAGAAGAGGCCAGCGCGTTCCAGCGTTCCGTCACCGAAGTATCATCCGTGCGAGAATTGGGACCTCGTAACACCCCTTCAAGCGTCACGTTGGCCAGCTCGGCAAAGAGCCAATCGAGCATCATTTTCCCGCGTTGTTTCATGTCGGGATCTTCCGCGAAAGTCGCCAGCATCAACATGGGAATCGCATACTCTCCGATATAGTGACTCGGATTATATTCACCCTGCCCAATCGTCGTGGTGAGCTGCATCCAATCGAGCAACCAACCGCGCGCCTCCGCTAAATTTTCTTCCGAACTCTGACCGGTATACCAAGTCTCACCCGGTTCATTCGGATAGAGTTCCGACATGAGATACAAGGCGGTGTGATACATCGTCCAATGGTTCTCGGTATCTCCCCGGATCTGCCGCGCGGTGCGCCACGCATCGCGAATCGCGGCACGTGCTTCCCCAGACAATTTATCCTTCCCCACTTGGGCGGCAATCGCGACCGGAAACATCCAGAATGGGCCGGTGCCGGGCGTTTCCATCAACTCGATGATCTTAGCGTTCACCTCATCCATCCGTTCATTGCGCAGCATCAGCATCGAAGCTGATGCGATATCGACCCCGATCTTCGGATCGCCAGTCCCAATCCGATCAAGGCGCCACTTGAAAACTTCATCGAGACGCGCCAGATAGGCCGCGCGACGTGCCACCGGATCATCGATTACACGGCGGTCTGGAAGAGCTCCTTCATAGGAAGGTTGGGGTGCTTCCGCCGCGACAGAGGAAACGATGACCGCACCGAGCAGACTGAAAAAAAGCGTTTTAAGTTTCATGGTAGTGGCCTCCGGTCTCAATCCTCGCTCTTCGGCAGGGAAATAAAGTAATTCACCAGTGAGCCCTCAAAGGCGTCGGACTGCCACGTGCGCCCAAAATCATCGGAATAATAGAGCGTTTCCTTAAACACACTGGCGTAAAGGCGACCGTTATTCGGATTCACTCCGACGCGCCAAACACGTGGATTCTCCGGCAACCCCGCATTGCGCGAAACCCAAGTCTTGCCGCCGTCCTCGCTGGTCACGATTCCATCTTTCCAACCACCAACAGCCATGCGTTTGTCGTTGGTCGCATCAAAGGTCACGTTGTAGATCGGATTCTCTTTCTGGAGTCCTGCAACCTGCTTCCAAGTGGTGCCGCTATCATGCGACATCCACGCGCCATGGGTGTCCGTAGACGCGAGCCAAACCGACGGGTCGTGTGGCGATTGCTCAAGATCGTTCACTTGGGTGGTCGTGGGCAGGACCTGACGCCAGTTAAGTCCGGCGTCTTCCGTGAGAAAAATGCCCTTTTCGCAACCGGCCAACACGCGGCCCGCCGTGGTGCGATCCACTTCGATCGTTTGCGTGAATTTTCCGCGATCCGGGAGTCCGTTCTCCCGGCGGATAATCGTCTTCCCCTGATCCAGGGAAACGCCCACCCCATCGGGTAAAGCGAGATATACGTGATCGGGATTGTTCGGATCAATCGCCACATCGCGGCCCTCCGTCATATCCCAGCTATTCACCATGCGCCAACCTTCGCCCCCATCGTAGCTCACCCAGAGGCCATTAAGCGCCGCCGTGTAGATCACGTTGTGGTCACGCGGGTCAAATGCGACGGCGGTGATTGAGGTATCATTGTAGCCGAAATGTCGCCATTCGCCGTTCTCGTCCAACCGGAAAAGCCCGTTTGTCGTCACGATCTTGGAACCGATCACGTAACCCTTGTTGACGTTGGCACAAATAATGAAGTCCTGCGCGGCCGAAGCCGTCGCCGCCGTGAGACCAAGCATCAAAGCGATTGAGAGGAGGTGTTTAAGTTTTAGCATGATGGAAAAGTGTTCTGGTATTGCGGGTGGGGAAGATGTCGTCATGAAATGACTGCGATGAAAAATATCCTGCTGCTTTCGATTTTCTTTTTAAGTTTTCTAGGTTTGGCGCGCGCCGGAGATTCATGCTGCGCGCTGGAGAGTCCCGAGGCTCGTTTGGCCGCAGCGAATATCGTTTTGCCGGAAGTTCCGGCGGCGATCGCCAATTACGTGCCGACGGTGCGCACGGGCAATCTCGTCGTCCTTGCAGGACAAATCGCCAAGGGTGCTGACGGAAAGTTCGTCACCGGTAAAGTCGGCGCCGATATTACGCTTGAAGAAGGCGCGGCTGCCGCTCGGATTTGCGCGATCCAATTGATCGCTGCACTCAAAGCTGAGATCGGCGATCTCTCCAAAGTGAAACGCATCGTCCGGGTAGGTGGTTTTGTGAACTGCACCGACGATTACACCTCGCAGTCCAAAGTCGTAAACGGAGCCTCCGACCTGTTGGTCGAAATTTTCGGTGACGCTGGTCGCCATGCTCGCGCGGCTGTCGGCGTCCCTTCGCTGCCCGCTGGTGCTCCCGTGGAAATCGAAATGATGGTCGAGCTCATCGACTGCGAGTGAGGCCAAGTGCAGTGCGTTGTCCTCAACGCACTGCGAATCATTCGATTTCGCCGCAGTTCGGCGGCTTGCGAACAAGCCGCACCACCTGAGGCGAGAGCTTTCTTCGCTGCCACTATTGAAGCGGGAGAACATAACTTCAGGCTTTGCGGACAGAATCATTAATCGCCGCGAGCAGGAGTTCACATTCCTGGGCAGAGTTAAACAGGTGAGTGGAGACGCGCACTGAATAGAGCGCCTGTTCGCTCACCGGACGGAGGCGGAAACGATGTTCGCTGGCCAGCTGACTCAACAGGTCGCGGTAGGAGATTTTCGGAGTCCGGAACCCCATGATCGAAGCAAACATTTCCGGACGTTCCGGTGTGAGCACTTCGATCGAAGGGATCTTCTTGAGGCCCTCCCGCAATTGTGTGGCCAAGGCGCGTCCATGCGCAGCGATCCGATCGCGGCCTACTTGGTAGTGGAAATCGATCGCGGCCGCAATGCCGAGCACATTGGCGGCACTACGGGTGCCATACTCATGACGAGAGGCGTTATTGGCATAACCCAATTTCCCGTCGGCGATGAGTTTATCATCAATCATCGGCAATGGCCCGGTATAGGAACCGGCCTCACAAGGAATCACCTCGTCGTTGCGATCCTTGCGAATGAAGAGAATGCCCGTCTCGTGGGGTGCTCCCATCCACTTATGACCACTGGTCGCGTAAGAATCACAGCCGATTTCGGCCATGGTGAAAGGAAACATACCGGCGCTCTGCGCTCCATCGACGTGGAACCAAATACCGTGCGAATGCGCCAGCTTACCAATCTCCGCCGAAGGCAAGAGGATGCCGGTCGGTGCCGTCACATGACTGATTTGAATCACCTTAGTGCGAGGTGTAATCAACTCACGAATTCTCGCCACATTCCCTTCGACGCTTTCCGTATCGGGCTCAAACAACTTTATCACTACTCCGCGACGGTTGGCCTGATTATACCACGGGCAGGAACCTCCGGGATGCGCATGGCTTTCGAAGATCACCTCATCGCCCTCCCCTAGTTCGAGGCCAGCGGCGATGATGGAATTTCCTTCGGTCGCGTTGCGGGTGAAACAAATTTCCGAGGCTTCCGTGCCAAAATATTTGGCGGTGGTTTCCCGGGCTCCGGCAAAGGCATGGTGATCGTGTTCGGAGATCGTTTGATTGTGACTGGTGACGTCCGTAAAGACCTTCATCACAGGGATGGAGGCTGGCCCCAATCCGCCCGTATTCATATAATGAAGATCAGGTTCGAGCGTGTATTGTTGGCGCACTGCATCCCAAAAAGCGCTGTCACTTTCCGAACTATAATCCGGTAATGTAAGACTCGGGGTTTCCGCCTCCGGAGTCGATGCGCAGCCTAGACTAGGCCCCGCCAATGCGCCGAGGGTGCCGAGACCGACACCGCGAAGAAATGTTTTTCTGTTCATGGGGTTACGCTCTGAAATGAGAGGGTGTGATCGACGGCGTATTCGCCGCCGATGGGAATTTCTTGTTTAGTATCAAACTGCATGGGGAATGCCGCGAGGGGATAATCGCGCCGAAGGAAACAATGCATCGGCCCGGTATTATTCTCAAACCGGATTACGACTCGATTAAGGGTGGTATCGAATTGTCCGTGCCACTCCATCCAATTGGCTGAAGCGCCGTGCACCGCCTCGACTCCTTCGAGTCCCCCCTCAGCTACGATCTTGATCGTCGGATCGAGATGATCATCCAGCAACGCTCGCGCCGCCCGGAATTCGAGCCCGCAGTAATGCGACCCCGCCAAACCGCCATCGGCATGGGGATTACCCAACGAAAGCACACGACCGCTCTGATTGGTCAGATAACTTTTGAAACGAAAGCTCCAGCTACGTTTCGCTTCATCCAACAACACTTCGATCGAGCGATGTTCGGAGAAAATCACCTCATCCAAACGCCGCCATTCGAGCGCATGGGCGAGAAACGCCCGGTTATCCTGCGCGTGAAGTTGATCCCAATCCATGTGCACTTGCGCACCGTGATCATCGCGCCATTTGTAACCATCTTCGAGACAGGTTGGGCCACCCCAGAAGTTCATCCCGGAAACATTATTCAAGGTATAGCACAGGGCATGATGCCACGGATGATCGTTGGGCCGAAAATTAGTCAACGTATCGCCATCGAGGGAATTAACCGGATGAAAATACGGCTTCGGCGATTCTTTGGCTTCAAGCTCAGGACGATAAACATAGCGAAAAAGCAGGAGTTCCCCGGCAAAGAGAGAAACGGCTTCATCGGCTTCGCGTTCGATTCTTAAATTGTTCATGTGAGGGAAAAGGTTTCGGAGAACTCGCCACCCGTATTGGTGTGAACCTGTCCATCCGGAGCATTGATCGTCGTTTGAATTCCGGTCGGCACTTTCGTTTGCAGGGCGAACTTGCCCTCTTCGATTTTCCAAGAGACCTCAATCAAACCACGGGGGGTGCAGACGCTGCCGGAAGCATGAGTAAGACCACAAATATTCGGTGTGATCTCAATCGCCTCGTAACCCGGTTTCACTGGAGTCACCCCGAGGATGCGTTGTTGAAATTCGAGAATCGGATGCGCCGACCATGCGTGGCACATGGAACGCCAGTAACTGTTTTCTTCTACAAACGTAGAGAGTCCGTAGTTGATCGATTCGAGCCACGGCCCGAGGTTGTCGCGCATGGTCTGGTAGTGACCGGCCTTGTGCATCGCGGAGAAACCAAAGTGCAACCAGAAGAACGAACCGGGAGCCAATTTTTCATCATTCGGGAATCGTTGAAAAATCTTCTCGTATTCCTTCGGTCCGGCAAAGCCCGCCACAATCGCCCAAGCGTTGCCGTATTGGCTGACTTCAGGACCACCCGGTTGATCGAAGTAGAGCCCCTCCTCTTCGGACCAGAAAAGCTCATGCGCTTTCTTGCGCAAACGAGCCGCCTCATCACGCAGCGTTTTTGCCTCGGCATCATTCCCATTCGATTCCGTCATCCACGCCACTTCTTCGAGAGCGTTGATATATTGGGCAGAGTGAATACACGTCGCGCCTTTATCAGAACCGGGCACAACACCGCGAGGCCACCACGGGCACCAATCGGTCATGTTCCAGTAAGGCAGCTTCGAAGGAAATCCATCCTCATTCGTATGCCGGCGATACCAATCGAGCACACCTCGCATTCCCGGTAGCATATCAGCCAGCGTCGCGCGATCGGCCGTATACATGTAGTAATCACGCACCGTCGTAATCCAATGAATACTCCAGGCCGGAAGCACTTGCACGAGACGCGAGGGATAGCGCGCCTGGGTCAGACCATCCGTCACGCGCGACCAATCGAAATGATAGATCGATTGACGACTGAGTTGAGCATCGCCGGTCGTAAGCATCCCCAGTTTTGAGGTGATCATCGTATCGCCCGCATACTGCATCTGCTCGTAATACGGCCCATCTTCATAGGTCTCATGCGAACACATCCGCATGGTATGCAAACCGACGTTCCAAATCTTGTTCAGCGAGTCATCCGAAGAATCGAACTTCGCCTTGATGTGATAGGGGTAAGCCGTGAATCGTTGCTTGATCGCGTGAATCGTAATCGGCGCGTCACCTACTTCGATGCGCAGCCCGATGTAGCGAAAGGTCCGCCAGTGCAGCGTTTCAAAAACCTCGTCGCGACCGGAAACTTCCCAAATATCGCACCAGCCCGTCACTTCGCCTCGACGATCAAAAGTCCAACCACGATCCTCGTCTGCAAAGTGCGACGCGAGGTTCTCAAGTGATTGTTTTTTACCGAGTAGTTTCGCGCCCGGTGTATCCCAATTCAGACGAAGCGCCTCGGCGTAGGTCAACCGCACGATACTCCCCTCACCGCCCGATGTGACCAGGTGCGGAAACGCCGTCGTGAGTGTGCCCATGTCGAGCACGAGATCGACCTTCGTGCCCGCAGGAAGCGTCAGTGCCTGATCATCTTCCAGGAGTGCGGACCACTCAGCGGAAACTTTTTCGCCACCGCTCAAATACGCATCGGGGAACCCTTCCAAATCACCCTCTTCGAGCATCGGAATCATCCGCGGCATCAGGCCGTAAGGACTCGCCGGATCGCGACGGTTTTCTTTGAGCTCCGCTTTAAAAAGCACATGCGCATTCTGCCAGGCGGAATCGTCGAATTCGGGCGCGGTCCAACCTTCGGGAATCAATCCCGAAACGCGGTGCTCAAAGTAGCCAAGGTATCCCTCAAAGGTTGTGTTTTCATTTTGAAAACGATGCGCCTTATCAACATCCACTTTCCATGACTCATCCGTGCGAAGATCGGTGATCGCATTGCCCTGCAGATCTTGAAGAGCGCCCTCGAGCACGAACCCACCGGTATAAGTCATCACCGAACATGGGGGCCCGAGCAGAGCGGGTCGATGCGCCACGCGAGACATATCGAGAACGATGGCCGCGAGCACATTTTTGCCTTCGCGCAGATGAGTTTTCAGATCAAACGAATCATAGAAATGATGAATGATATCCCCCTTGGCCGGACCGCGACCGATAAATGTGCCGTTGCAATAAAACAGGTAACGACTGTCGGCCGATAAATCGACGTGCAGACTCACCGCAGCCGGATCAGACACCTCAAAGGTGCGACGGAAATAACGCACCTGATAATGCGAGGGCGAAGACTCCTCCGGAGACGGCGCGAGATGGGATCCCTCGGCGGACCAAATCCACGAGGCAGAGTTTACAAATGATTGTTCGGACACAGAAAAGTGAGGTGTTTCGGGGTATTACTGGGCCAACTGGGCGAAGAGAAAAGAAGTAAAACGACAGAGACTGTCATCACTGGACCGCATCTTTCGTTTTTTGAGCCGCAGGTCGGGTAAAATCGAGGAAAAGACGTTCGTCATCGTGGCGAATGGTAAGCTGTCGACTCCCCCTTTTCTCATGAGCATACGGCCCATCAAACAAAGGCCAATCCGCGTAATCGACAGGTTCGCCATTCACCAGCGGCATATCACCGTAACGGGCCCGCAAGATTGTGCCATCGAGCGTGGTAAACATGGCCTCTGGCGTGGTCTCAATTGAGAAGCTCAAGGGTAGAGCACGCACTGCCTGCTTGAAGGCGGCGAAGTCGGCATAATCACGCACCGGCGCTATCTGCACGATATAGCCGTTTTTGAGGGATGCGCTCACCAAGCATTGATGTTCTACCCCCCATTCGCCGAATCCGCGGCCTGCCGAGCGGGGGTTTTCATCACCAAGAACACCCGTCCAATCGTTGGGTTGCCAGACCCCGGGAGCGAAGGGCCGAAAGGCGATATATACAGGACCGCCCTGCGTAAAAATCCATCCTGAATCGTCCTGGACCGTATGCTCAAGATCGCGGGAGAAAAAAGTCGTGATATGCGGGAAACGGCTACCCTCGGGCAAATCGTAAAGCGCGATGAGCGCGGTGCCGTGTTGCATCACTTGCTCGTAAGGCGAACCGCCGGCCAACTTGTCCTCGGAATCATAGTCGACCTTCGAGTGTGTGATGATGTCGGTGATGGTATCCGCGAGTTCCGCAAAATACATCGTGCCTTCGATTGACGACGAATGAGGCTGCACGGCAAAGAACGTGTTGGATGCTTGGCGCCTCGGTATGTCGGTCCTCCAAACGAGACTCCACGTCTGCTGTTGAATCGGTTGAAGCAAACCACCCTGGGAGGAACCAAGCACGAAATCGCGATCCACGTAGCTGTATTTGTAAACCGGCACGGTGCGCTTGTCGCCAATCACGATGGAATTCGGTCCGGCATGACGCATCCGCCAACGGGTGCGCTTCAGCTCACGCTGGACATAGGGTCGATCACAATCGCGTGCGATGCGTTCCAAGATCGGCGGCGGCTGATAACCGCTCAGCGCCAAAAATCGATTTGCCGTCTCAGGGTGAGGTTCACCCAAGCCAAACAGTAGCCAGCCGATATTCGCACCGGGGGTGCGACCGGGAGCCACAATCTGATAGGGATAAATGCGGCTGTGCGCGCCGCCGTAAAAGCCGTCCACCTGCTCGACGGCGTAATCGTAGATCAGATAATCGAGCATCATCCGCGCCTTTTCTTTCAACTCATGATCGTCCGCGAAACCAGCCAGCAGTGAAAGTGGCGCGAGGTAGGCCCCCAAGTAACCGGGAGAATCGTATTCACCCTGTCCGTAACTCGTTGTCACCGATATCCAGTGCAGCAAATACTCGCGAGCTATCGCTTGATTTTCGGCGGAAGATTTACCGTTAAACCACTCTGCAGGCCCAGCCTCGGGCATAAGCTGCGCGGCGATCGTCACCCCCGCATAATAGACCACCCAATGGTTCTCCGTATCACCGCGACTCGGCCAATAAATTTTCCAAAGTTCCTGAATACGCCCCCACATGGGCTCGTCAATTTGGTCGTGTCCGGTCGCCATCACGATCGCGATCAAATAGGTCCAAAACATGTTGGCCGTGGGCATCGGTTCGTTAATTAACCGCAACCGCGCGAGCGCGACATCCCGCTTTTCACCACGTTGTAATGCCGCCGCGATGTTGAGGAAACTTCCCTTCGTCAGATCGTCGGCATCAAGCGTGGCCACCATCTGATCGAGAACCGAATCGCGCCGCTCTTGAAACCGGTCCGAGATCGCTTCATCCGTCAACGAAAGTCTTGGCTGAGCAGAGAACAACGAGCTCCCTGCTGAGATGATCAGAGTAAAGGCTCCCAGACACACTATGTGACGAAAGGTCATCAACCTTGAACGCATCTACCACTCACAAAGATGGCGGGTAAAAATCGGCGACTCCTAGTTCGTCGGAACAAAAACATAATCGAAACCGAGCGCGCCATACAGGCCGCCTTCCTGCCAAGTCAGCCCCTGATCATCGGAGAAGAAAGTTCCCTCCTCGAAGGTGGAAAGCCAAAGGCGACCAGCCGTATCGGGATCAAAGGCGAGGACGAAAACATCCTTCACCGGCAGACCCTCGGATCGATCAGACCATGTTTTTCCTCCATCCCCGGAGATTAGCACGCCCACGCCCCAGCCACCGATTGCCATCAGATCGGCGTTATGGGTATCCAAGGCCGCCGCGTAAAGATTGGCTTCCGCGGTGCTTGATTCCGCCTGCGACCAAGTCCGTCCCGCATCACGAGAAATCCACGCACCGCGCCCCTGGGTGCCGGCGAGCATCAATTGAGGATCGACCGCGCTTTGCACCATGCGCAAGGCGGTGGCAGGAGGAGAATCCGTGCGTGCCCAGGTTTTCGCGCCGTCGGTGGAAAGGTAAATGCCATCCTCGGCGCCGAGCAGAACCCGACCTGCGGTTTGCGAATCCGCGATGATGGTTTGAGAAAAGAGCATCGAAAGACCGGCTTGGGCATGCTGCCAAGTTGCGCCCCCGTCGGTGCTCCGCAGTGGGCCCCAGCAGGTGCTCGCATAGACTTCGTCGGGGTTGGCCGGATTGATCGCGAAGGTGCGCACATCCATCACATCCCAGCCGGTCGTGAGCCGCCAGTTTTCACCCCCATCGGTCGTGCGGAGAATCCCATCGCTGGAAGCGACGAGGACCGTTTGCCCTTCGCTACCGGGCTGAACCAACATGGAATAAATGCCAAGCACACGCGGCCCATAATGTGTCCAGGAGCCATCATCCAGTTGACGATAAAGTCCAGAATCAGTCGGCGTGGAGCTGTTCTTCTGCGCCTTGGTCATGGCGACCGCCGCGTAGAATTGATGCTCGGATTGTGGCGACGTTGCGCAAGCTGAAGACAGGGCGACGACGAGAGAAAGAAGGAGAAATAGGGGGCTTTTCATCGGTGCGCAGTATCAACGGTTTGAAGAATAGAAGGACGGGTAAAATCCAAGAGATGGCGTTCACCGCCATGGCGGATTTCCAGGCGCTGGCTGCCCTTTTCTTCATAAGCAAAGGGACTATCAAACAACGGCCAATTCTCATAATCAATCGGCTCGCCATTCACACTTGGGGTATCGCCATATCGGGCACTCAACACCGTGCCATCGAGCGAGGTGAAGGTCGCCTCGGGAACATCGCTAATCGAAAACGATACCGGCAAGGCGCGGACGGCCGTTTTAAAGGCTTCGAATGACTCGAAGTCACGCGTGGGAGCAATCTGCACCACATAACCATTTTTCAGAGAATCACTGACCAAACACCGATGACCTTTGCCCCAGGCCTCAAACCCGCTGGCGACCCAACCACCCGCGCCGCCTTCTAGCAGGCCTGTCCAGTCGTTTTTCTTCCACACTCCCGGAGCAAAGGGGCGGAAGGCAATGTAGGTTGGTCCGCCTTGCGTGAAAATCCAACCGGACTCGTCTTGAGTCGTGTTTTCCAAATCGCGGGAGAAAAAAGTCGTGATATGAGGAAAGCGATTCCCCGCCGGCATATCATACAACGCAATCAATGCGGTGCGGTGCTGAAAGACCTGTTCGTGAGGAGAACCGCTCGGCAGTTTATCCTCCGAATCATAATCGGCTTTGGAACGGGCAAACAGATCGGTGACCACATCCCAATTTTCGCCAAAGAACATCGTGCCTTCATGCGGATTGGAATACGGCTGCACCCCAAAAAATGTATTCGCGGCCTCCTCCGAGGGCTTGTCTGTCTTCCACTTCAGACTCCAGGTCTGCTGCTGAATCGGTTGCAGGATGCCTCCCTGAGTTGAGCCGAGCACGAAATCACGATCAACGTAGCTGTATTTATAGACTGGGATCGTGCGTTTGTCGCCGACCTTGAATGATAAGGGACCGGCATGCCGCATCCGCCATCGCGTGCGCTTCAACTCACGTTCAACATAGGATTCATCGCGCTCCCGGGCGACTCTCTCCAAAATCGGCGGTGGCACGTAGCCACTCATCGCCAACAAAATATTCCCCGACGTCGCACGGCGGTAAGTCTGCTTCTCAAATCCAAACAGATACCACGCCAAGGCGGAACTGGTCGTCGTGCCCGTCGCGATGATCTGACGCGGGTAAACCCGACTATGAGCTCCCCCATAAAAACCATCCAAGGTTTCGACCGCATAATCATAGATCAAATAATCCAACATCATCCGCCCCTTGAGCTTCAACTCCTCATCCTCCGCCCAACCGGCCAAGAGGGTCATCGGAATGATGTATTCCTGCATGTAATTGGGCGAATCGTATTCTCCCTGACCATAACTGGTGGTGACTTCCATCCAATGAAGGAGATACTCCCGGGCCTCTTTTAAATTTTCCGCCGAAGATTTGCCATTGAACCATTTTTCGGGCCCAGCTTCCGGCCAGGTCTGCGCCACGATATACCGGGAGGCATAACTCATGGCCCAGTGATTTTCCGTATCACCACGATTCGGCCAGTAAGTTCGCCACAGCTCCTGAATGCGATCCCAGGAAGCCTCATCCAGCCCTTCCTTACCGGCCGCCATCACCGAAGCCATTGGATAAGCCCAAAACATATTCCCTTTCGGCTTAGGCTCCATGAGCTGGGCAAGACGCGCATTGGCTTCTTCGAGCTTCTGGCCCGATTGCAGACAGGCGGCAATATGCATGTAACCGCCAGTCGGCTTTGGTTGGGCAGTCGGATCGACCAGCCCGGTTGCTGTCGAAAGCACGGTTTCACGACGCTCCAGATAGCGCCGGGTAATATCCGCGTCTTTCAGCGAAAGTGCCTCTGCGGTGGTCGCCACTGAGATCTCAGCGGATAGGAATAAGAGCAAAGCAACACTCGTTGCGCGGGATAGAACTCGCCTTAGTTTCATTATAAAGGGGTGTCGGGATTCAGGAACGGGGAACTAGTGGGGGCATTCTCGCGTATTTCAACCCACAATTCCTATGAACTGGCAGGACTCTCATTTTCCTGTAGCAATGTGGGTCAAAAGCAGGAAGACGCAGCGTGAGGTAGCCTCCCTTGAGTAGGATGCAGAGTTCAGGCCGTTCGAATGTGAAACACTATTTTAAATAACTACATCGCTGTTACTTACATAACTATATTCCTTGTGAATCCCTGAAACCGCGAGACGAGTATGCTCCACCCTCAATCACGAACTCGACCGACACCTCATAATCATATCTCTTTGTTTATCACTCACTTTTAAAATTATCACAGACATTTCGATCAAGCTAGCACCCCAGTGCTTGCTAACCACTGAAGCAAACTATCCACAAATACTCTGAACAGCTACTTAGACTTTAATCTATTGTTTATAAGGTAGTTATGATTTTTAACCATCCGGTGTGAGATCGCGGAAGTCCGTCCAGAACCAGAAATTCAAAAATGAGGCGATAACGTGGCCCACTACGGCAGCGTTACTTGCCATAATCCACCTCTCCTTCATGCGTAACCGGTTTGGCATCAATAATCCGCGGAACCTTGAAAAAGCTGAATGCATGAATTCTCCAGATTGATTTGGCCGCCTAGCACGCAATTTTACCGTTGAAAAATCGCGATTCAAGAGCTTGCATTCCGCCGTTACGTAGCTTTTACATAACTCTGACTTTTGAGGGAACCCAACCCCTCAATGGACAAATCACCCCCATACTGAAACCCATTATTCCTTAGAGAAACCCGCTCGACCAAAGCGCATTTGGCCAACTTACCGCTGCTAAATCCATAAGAACCGCAGGTGCGTCTGTAATCAACAGACATGGCACCGCGCCATGACTACAGGTCGGCTTTGCCGCACTCCTCATCACCTCAAGGTGCAATAAGGTTGTGCCGGAGCTGCGCCTGTTTCTCGCGTCGATAAACTACGGTCAATTCACTTTCCCACTTTTGGGCATGGTTTCCACCATCCCGAAACCCAAAGCCCGGCTCCCTTCTGGGAACCGGCAACTACAAAAACACCAACATAATACATGAAACCAGAACCTAGCTATACCAAGCACAGGGCCAAGTTTACCTTGGCAACCTGTTTGGCCGCATTGTTCGCCGTTGCTATCGTGCCCGTAAAGGCACAGGACGCCGAC
>JAXMOJ010000019.1:0-30314 GCA_034669935.1 Cephaloticoccus sp. | reverse complement strand
TTCATGGCCGGCGACTTCGTAGTCTTCGACGTCACTGTCAGCTACCCTTGGGAAGCTCTTGGTTATAAGATCAAGTCCTCCCTCGGTATCTACAATGTGACCGACAAGGATTACATGGAAGGCCGCTCTGCCTTGGCTCCTCCTCGTAACTGGCTGCTCTCCAACACGATTTCTTTCTAATCGGTTGTTGAACTGTTAAGTTTACAAATCTTCAAGGCGGCTCCTCCGGGAGCCGCCTTTTTTTGTGCCCATTTACAATACCGCTCCCGGAAAGCACCCGTGTCTCTCGACTGCATCACTTCAAATATTACCTCCTCTATACGGACCGTTATTATTCCAGCTACCTTATTTTAGGTAATGTGGCGTGAAGGGTTTTTGAGCCGACCTACGTTTTGCTTATACACCGGAGGATCGAATGCCGGTTTATCTAACCTTATCACGCGATACATTTGTCTACCCCCAGTCTCCCCCTCCATATCAGTCGCATTGTCATCGCCAAGCCTGATCGCCTGTATGCCGATGTCTTGGGCGACATGTGTCGTGAACTATTTTCCGAAGCCGAAATAATCCTGTGCCACACGGGACAGGACGCCTTGGCCCATCTGCAGGCCAAAAAAGTGGATTTGCTCCTGCTCAGCTTGAATTTCGACGATACTGATGGCGCGGAACTTCTGTTGACCGTCAGCCGACAACAAATGGTCGGCCATATGCTAGTGTTTGTTGAGCAACGCTTCGAGCCCATCCTCACCGCGCTGCGAACCGCCCGAGTAAACGCTATCATTGATGTGTGCACCGAGTCGTTGGACACGGTTAAGACGGCCCTCAAAGGTATTAGCGATGATCGGATCTACATCAGTCCGTCTCTTGAAGCCGAGATACTGGGCGATTACGAGGGTCCAACTGCCCACACGCTGACCGAAGCCGAAAGCCGCGTGCTGCAGATAATTGGCACCGGCTGCGATAATCAGGAAGCCGCTCTACATTTGGGTTTACAAGAATCCACCGTGCAAACTCACCGGCGTAATATCATGGGAAAGCTGAACATACCCACGAGTGCCAAGCTGGTAAACGCAGCCGTAAAATTAGGGTTCGTGCGGATCGCCACAGCTGGAATTGTCTCCCCTACCCGCTTGGATCGAGTTTCAGAAGAGCAAGTGTGATCAATATACTTCATTAAGTTTTTACCTTAAATCAGGTAGCCCAAGACTATATTAAAGCGAGACGACATTGGGTAGTATGTTGGGACCCAATCTCTATTTATATCTTTCTCTGCGTCTGTCTCACCCCGACTTTTAGACATTATTCGAGCGGTCATTGGTTTCTCCGCGAGGTTTCCACCATTTGGGGGTGGTTTGTCCTATAAAGTTTCCCGTGAGGCGGACGCAGAGTCCCTCTTTGAATCGGCTAAACGCCGCTTCAAGCAAGTCCGGACCCATGCTGGGATCCGGCAACTACAAATAACACCAACATAATACATGAAACCAGAACCTAGCTATACCAAGCACAGGGCCAAGTTTACCTTGGCGACCTGTTTGGCCGCACTGTTCGCGGTTGCGATCGTGCCTGTAAAGGCACAGCAATCCGACGATGCTGCACTTGCTACCGATGACGATGTCGAAACGCTTGGCGCGTTCGAAGTCGCCACGGACAAGGATTACGGCTATCTGAAAACCAATTCCGCTACGGCTACCCGTATCGGCATGGAAATTCAGAAAGTCCCGATGAACGTCTCCGTGCTCTCGCGCGAGTTCCTCGACGACACCAATGCCAAATCCATCACCGACATCTTCCGTTACAGCGCTGCTGCCTCGGGTGACTCCCGCTTTGCGTGGCGTCGTCCTGCTAATGAAGCGACCCCTCAGGGTATCTTCACCATGCGTGGTTTCGCTGTTAACACTCTGATGCGTAATGGCGTCTTCCGTTACATTTCCTACAATCTCGACAATGTTGAGCGCGTGGAAATCGTGAAGGGCCCTGCCGCTGTGTTCTTTGGTCAAGGCTACCCTGGTGGCGTGATCAATTACATCACCAAGCGTCCTTCGTTCACGAAGATCCCGACCACGTTCCGTTATTCACTCGATGACAATCAGGGCACCAAGCTCGTTATCGATCACAATGCGGTTCTCTCCAAGAAAGCCGCGTTCCGCGTGGTTGGTGCATGGGAAAACGCCTATGGCTCCCGTAAGTGGGAATTCAAGAAGAACGTAAACATTACGCCTACCTTGACCCTCAAGCCATTCGAAGAAGGTAACGTCACCGTTATCCTCGAAGTTGAAATGCTCGAAGAGACTTTCAATGTGAATGACTTCGACTGGATCTATGGAGCTCACTTCGACAGTTGGAGAGCTGCTTCCAGCGACAGATCCAACGCTAATCACCGTAACTATGGTGCCCACGTGCGGGGTCTGCGCGCCGCGGCCAATGACTACAGTATCCCAGCCTACAACAGCATCGAACGTGGTGCTTACTACACGGATGCCCAAGGTAACTTCATCCAGGATGAAAGCTTCAACTGGACCGCTCGTGGTTCCCAGGCTCATAACGAAGTAAAGACGTTCTCTGCTGAAATCGCCGCTTCGCCGTTTGACTGGTTGGACGCCAAGTATGTCTTCACGCA
This sequence comes from Cephaloticoccus sp., assembly GCA_034669935.1. GTDB lineage: Bacteria > Verrucomicrobiota > Verrucomicrobiia > Opitutales > Opitutaceae > Cephaloticoccus. Next base: position 27,697 of record JAXMOJ010000019.1, on the reverse strand, counting down.
TGATAGCGCTCGCTATGATTCGATCGAAGGCACCAATCGTCCTCACGCCAATGGCATCAACTGGAATTCAAATCCTGCTGCGACCGCTGGTTACTACCGTGACACATGGGTGCACACGGTTGACTTGGTCTTCACGTTCGACCTGCTCGGCGTTAAGAACAAGATCCTGACCGGTTATACGTTCTCAGACTGGACTCAGCAATACATGGCTGAAGATCCTGCTGCTGGCCGTCGTTGGTATGGCCACGTCCCAGGTGTTTGGAACTCTGTTGCAAACCCTGCTGGTGCTGCCTCGATCCTCGGTGGATCCGGTGGTCAAGTGCCTCGTGGTGCTGTCATCCGCGACCGTTATGGAGATATCAAACCTATCGCCGAAGTATACAACTACTACGACCCAGGTTATGACATCGCTCCTGACGTCAGTGTCGCCTTGGGTGAGGATCGCTCCGTGCTCGATGGCTACAAGCAAGACTTGTCTGCTGTTTACATCAACTGGCAGGCTAAACTGCTCGATGATCGTCTCGACGTGATTGCTGGTTTCCGTCGTGAAACCAGAAATAACAACGGACAGCACGCTATCTCGGTCTTCCCATGGATCGAAGCCCCATCCACTGCTTACTTGGACACCGTCCAGTATAACCCAAGTGTTTATGGCTTTCACGCGGGATACCAAGAGAGCAACTTCTCCGTGCAAAAGGGTGACTCTTGGATGGGTGGCCTTTCTTACGGCGTGACTAAGGAGATCAACGTTTACGCCTCGGTTTCGAAAACGTTTAAGTTCAACTCCGGTATTCGTGGCGGCACCAATGAGGAAGGCGCGATTTCTATCTATCAGAGCGCACTTAACCACGGTGGCGGTTCATACCAATACCTCGGCAACACGATCACTTCGGTGGCTCAGGCCCTCTCGGTGCACCAAGCCTTGGGTGCCTATGACGACATCCCGAATGAAACCGGTATGAACTGGGAAATTGGCGCGAAGATGACCAATGAAGACAGCAGCATCGTGGGAACGGTGTCGCTCTTCCGTGGCGAACGCACCAATCAGCGTCTCGATGATGCTGCCCGGACATCCAATGCAGAAGAGCCCTACAATCGTAGCACCACGCTCTTCGGTATCGGAACGACGGGTTACAACCGTCGTAACTTCCGCTGGCGCACCACCGATCTGAAGAACCGGATCGAAGGTGCTGAAGCTGAAGTCATCTGGTCTCCCATGAAGAACTACCAGGCCGTGATCAACGGTTCTTGGCTGTGGACCGCTAAAACGGTTTACGACAAGACTAGACCTGCTCCTGGCACGCCTGAGTTTGCTGCCCTGAGTGCAAACACACAGTTCAATAACACGCTCTACTATAACGAGCGGATTGAGAACGTTCCTGAGTATCGTTTCAATATCTTCAACAAATACACCTTCACGGACGGTCCTGTCCGCGGTGCATCGGTTGGCGTAGGTATGCGTTACTCCTCGGAAACTGTGATCGCTCGGACCAATGACTGGTTTGCTCTCAAGGCCGGCGACTTCGTCGTCTTCGACGTCACTCTTACCTACCCATGGGAAGCTCTTGGTTATAAGATCAAGTCCTCCCTCGGTATCTACAATGTGACCGACAAGGATTACATGGAAGGCCGCTCTGCCTTGGCTCCTCCTCGTAACTGGCTGTTCTCCAACACGATTTCTTTCTAATCGTTGGTTGAACTGTTAAGTTAACAACACTTCAAGGCGGCTCCTCCGGGAGCCGCCTTTTTTGGGCCCAAGCAAAACGGAGGCCCAAAAAGCGAAGCGGCTTCACCCTATTTCTTCGAGACCCTCCGAGCCGAAATCATGAGCACAGCTGAGTTTCCAAATCGGCCATTTTAAATGTCAGTCCACTCTTTAAATAATCGAAATAAATGAAGGGATATTCATCGAAAACCGGTTAAGCATAAAGAACTCCATGCTCACAAATCTTATGAAAACCAGTCATCTCACACTCCCCTGTCTTGCGATAGCCTTTCTGCTTTCCACCGGTTGCGAATCAAATGGGATTGCCACTCGCATCAACGAGAAATCGGCGGTCTTTACGACTCTCACCACTGAGGAGAAAGAATACATTGAAGACGGGATGATCTTTCCCGGTTTCACCCCAGACATGACCTACATGGCTATCGGGAAACCCAACTCGACTGAAACCAAGAACAAAGACGGCACATCTGTCGAAATGTGGTCCTACAAACGTTTTTATCCCTCCGGCCGGCTAGAGTATATCCTCACCGAATACTCACGGGCCAGAAACCCCAACCTGCAGCGCTCGGTGGATCTTCAAACGGGACAAGCCAATGTGAGCGACCATGCACCCGGCAGAAGTAGTAATCCAAACGTTCGGGGGGGGACAGGCAGTGCGACCGGCACACAGGGCGAAATGAGTAGGCTCAGCCTGCCAGATGTGCCCGTTTACAATCTCTATGTCATTTTCGCAGATGGAAAAATTGTAGACCTAAAAATAGAAAGCCTCGACGGCACGCCGCTCTAATTGTTTTCGGATCAGCGGACCAGCGATTCCGCAATGCGCTGATCGCATTTTCATAGGCAGAGGCTGCCTAAGCTATTTGAGAATTCCTTTTGGTTCCCTATAAAGGGAGAGCAAGATAGCGTGAGCCACTCTCTCAGAATTTGTCGCTATCGCTCATGGCCGATCCACTCGGCAATGAGTTGAAGGGAAATCCACCTCGTTTGCGTTTAGCATAACGAGTTCTAAAGTATGAATACACATGTCATGAATAAAACTCTGCTTTATTCCTCCTGCCTCGCCTTCGTAGTCCTCTTTGTCGCTGGATGCGAAACCAATGGTGTCACCAATCGTATTAACGAAAAATCATCCACGTTCGCAGCATTAGCGCCGGATCAAAAGGCATACATTGCAGAGGGTATCGTTTTCCCGGGAGATACCACGGAAATGACCTACATCGCCTTGGGAAAACCCACATCCATTGAAACTAAGGAAAAGGACGGGGATACGGTCGAGATGTGGACCTATTCGAAAGATTACCCATCCGGTCAACTTGCCGACTTCCTGACCACGTATTCGAAGAACCGAAACCCCAATCTGCAACGATCACTCAATCACCTTGAGATCGGCCATAAAAATTTGAATTCCAATGCACCTAGCGGGCCAAGTCTCTCCTCCACAGATTCTGGCACCGTCGGGAACCACCTCAGCCTCCCCGACCTCCCGATCTACAACCTCTACGTTTTCTTTTACGAAAAAAATGTCGTTGATGTCAAAATTGAGAGCATCGACCAGACCACGTTCATGTGGCTCGAAGAAGCCATTGAAATGGAAAAAGCCAGTATGCCTGAAGAGGCCTCATGATTGACCTCTCGGCTCGATGCATCGCAGTGCCGATAAAATTTGTTATTCCTCGAAGGGTTTTTCCTCCAATGGTGTTACGCATACTTTGAGACCCATACTCCTCATCTAATCACTGCCATGTCTCACCAGCCTCACGATCCCATCGACGAGCTCCTCGATTCAACGGAGCCAATATCGGATCTTCAAGATATCACTCCTGAGGTCTGGCGGCGGATATCTTATCATGAAAATCCGGAGGAAGCTGGGGTGGGTCGGCTGATTCAGGGCTGGTTTACTAAATGGCCATTCGCGGCGCTGTTTGTGGCCAGTTGTATTCTAACCGGGCTCCTTTTGGCCGAGTTTAGAATCAATCGCTTGGAAAAAGAGCAGCAGGCTCAACTCGCGCACAGTTATTTGGCCTTAATTGATCCTCTGCTGCAGGAATTAGAACCGGAGAATTCCTCATGAGACGCACGTTACTCACCATCATTGGCGGTCTTGTCCTGGGTCTGTGCACCCACGCACTCTATTTTCAGATCAGGCAACCCGCCGACATTCACACGCTAGACGGACAGCTCTCGTGGATGAAATCGGAATTAGAAATTTCCGATAGTCAGCTCGCTCAAATCAAAGCGCTCCACGAAAGCTCTGCCCCTCAGTTACGTGCCTTGGCGGCTCAAGTAGCCAAAATGCAAAAAGAGCTGATCGCTTTTGAAAACACCCGCGTCAAAGACGGCCGCGTGGATTTCATTGAATTCGCCCAGTTTGTGGAAGCCCGTCGCAACACTAATCTCGAATGCATCGGAGCCACCCGCCAACTGGTGCTCGCCTCGGCGGATCTCATGACGACGGCCCAACGCGAGCGCTACCTTGGATTGGTTTCCACGACCATCCCGCTGAGCGAGCTATCCCTCTAGCAATGGGCTCTCCCTCGCATCCGAGCGATCAGGAATCACTGCACGCTCTGCAAAACGGGGAAGATCAAGCACTCGATAGACTCATCGCACGGTGGCAACAACCGCTGCACAAGTTTGCCTATCACTATGTGCGCAACACGACAGATTCTCGAGATTTAGTCGCGGAGGCATTTGTCCGCCTCTATCAAAATCGACTCAAGCTGCGCCCAAATACCAACCTGTCGGCGTGGCTGTTTACGACGTTGTCGAACCTCTGCTGCAACCAGTATCGCTGGCGAAAGAGGCATCCCCAAATCAGCCTCGATAATATTCCTGAAAATTCAGTTGAATCACGAAATCCACTGCAAGCTCCCACCCACCTTGAGCCAAACCAATCACTGGAAAAACAGGAGGTGTTGCGTGCCCTCAACCACGCCATCGAAGCACTCCCACATGAATACCGCATCGCCGTAATTCTTCATCACTACAATAAACTCTCCTACCAGGAGATCGCTGGCATCATTAAGTGCAGTGTGCGCGGGGTCGAAACCCGCCTCTACCGTGCCAAACAAAAACTCCGGGATAAACTGGCGGACCACCTCCGAGATGCAGAAGGTGCCTCCATCCTCCCTTAAACAACCAAGCATCATGTATTCAAAACTACATACCAGAATGTTTTATTGGTTCCTTGCGGGCGCGCTATCGGTCTTTGCACCACTCGTCGTCGCCAAGAGCGCGATCCAGTCGCCGACCATTGAAGAGATCAGCATCCTCCAAACGGAACCTGCCAACCATCCGCTCTCTTTGCTCAGAAGGGGTGTCTTTGAGGGATGGGCTCGGGTCAGCTTGGCTATCGATGAAGAAGGTAAGCTCATCGACGCGCTCATCGTCGGATACTCCCACATCGAGTTTGGGCAAGCGACCCTCGACGCCCTCCATGAGTGGGAATTCACTCCCGCTAAAATCAATGGGGAAACCGTTTCATCGGTCACGCAGTTGACCTTTACCTATAATCGCGATTCCAGCGGTGCCGCCGTTATTCCCGTTTCGATGATGGAATTCATCGGTAAGCGGTTCGTCAGTTCCCAACCCGAGGAAAACAAACTGGTGCGGCTCGACCAGCTCGATGGTATCCCCGTGCCCCTGCATATCGTGTCTCCTGCCTATTCCGCCAAAAACGCTCAGGATCACACTGGGGAAAAGGTCATCGTAAAGTTCTATATCGATGAGAAAGGCCATGTAAGACTACCTACCCTCAAATACGCCGATAGCCCCGAAATCGCACGACAGGCGCTGGCAGCAGTAGCCCAGTGGCGTTTTCAACCTCCGACCTATGAGGGGAAGCCAGTCATTACTCGCGCGAGCCAGGAGTTTAGATTCTAGGGCAATCTAATTAGCCGAATAGCCGCGCTAATACTCGATCTAAACTTAAATATACTGAAGGGTTTAGGCGCAGTTCCCTGTTCTGCTTCTGCGTAACTGGAAAAGAAACTCAAAGATACTCCTTTCGCTTAATCGTATACCCCAAATCATGATATTAAGATTCGCTTTACTGCTCATCTGTATAGCCGGCTTAACCGGCTGTGCCACAAGCTCCATCGGCTCCGGAAACGTGTCGGTCGACGCCTCTACAGCGTGGGACAAACAAACAGAAGTCCTCACTTCCCTAACAGAGCAAACGCGCAAGGAGTGGTCTCGAAATATCACCATGAGTCGAGTGAAAGCTCCCCCTGGCACGACCGTGCAGATCGTGATCCAATTGTTTTCTGATGGCGGTGAGCCATACCCAAAATCAATTCGAGGAGGGAAAAGAAAAGCCCGACGAGCGTGTGCTCAAGCAGTGATGACTTCTATCCGGAAGATCATGAAAACATGGACGCCGGAAATGATCAGGGATCTTGGCACTCAACAGACGCTCACCTATACCTTCGTCTATTCTTAGAAACTGTGAATCCAAGCCCTCCAAAGAGAGCATTCCAGTGATAGACAAAAAAGAGACACCCGATCGGGTGTCTCTTTTTCTGAACATTCGCAAACCGCTGGCCTGCGGTGAGCAATAGTTATCCGTCGGCGAGACTCTTAAACTCCGAGACGACGCCTTGGAGCGAGCCCTTGGCATCACCGTAAAGCATGCGGGTATTCGGCAGCATGAAGAGTTGGTTCTCCAATCCGGAGAATCCGGTGCCCTTACCACGCTTAAGACAGATCACCGTGCGCGCTTCATGAGCATTGATGATGGGCATCCCGTAGATCGGCGAACTCTTGTCGCGCGAGGCGGCCGGGTTTACCACATCGTTGGCCCCAATCACAATCGCGACATCCATCGAAGACATGAGCGGGTTGACCGCATCCATTTCGACGAGCTGTTCGTAAGGCACATTGGCTTCAGCCAGGAGCACATTCATGTGACCCGGCATCCGACCGGCCACGGGGTGAATCGCAAAACGCACTTCGGCCCCATTTTCCTCCAACATCTCGCCGAGCTCACGCACGACGTGTTGCGCTTGGGAAACTGCCATTCCGTAACCGGGAACTATAACGACTTGGCGGGCGGCTTCGAGCACCGCAAAACTGTCCTCAGCCGAGATCGGCTTGAGCTCGCCTTGAATCACACCCTCGGAGGCCTCGCCACTGCTCGGAGGAGGAGCAGCGCCAAAGCCGGAGAAGAGCACATTGCCCAGAGAGCGGTTCATCGCCTTACACATGATCGTGGTGAGGATCACGCCACTGGTGCCGACGAGACAGCCCGCGACCACCAACACGTTGTTGCCAATCACAAAACCCGCCGCACAGGCCGCGAGACCCGAAAGACTGTTCAACATCGAGATCACCACCGGCATATCGCCGCCACCGATTGGCATGACCAAAGTCCAACCCAAGATCAGAGCCAGCAGGGTGAATGCACCCACGGCCATGAGCTGCACCTCAGGATCACCCGAGACAACAAACACGATCCCCGAAAGCGCAGTGAGCATGACCAACAAGCCGTTAACCAAGTGCTGGCCCGTGAAGAGAATCGACCGTCCGCTGAGCCATTCGGCTAATTTACAGAAAGCGTAAATCGAACCGGTAAAGGTAATCCCTCCGATGAGAATCGTGAGGTAGATCACGGAGGAAGTGAAAGCCGGATGGTCCGGCGATACGGTGCCACCCTGAATCCGGAAAAACTCCGCCCCGCCCACGAGTAACGACGCGAGGCCACCAAAGCCGTTGAGCAACGCCACCATCTCAGGCATCGACGTCATCTTGATCAACCGGGCACAGGCCAGGCCAATCAACGCACCACCTACCAAGCCACCGACGAGCCATGTATAATCGATAACCTGCCGGTCGAGCAATGTGACCACGACCGCGATTAACATGCCGATGCTCGAAAGCAAATTTCCCCGGCGAGCCGTGCCCTGACGACCGAGCATCTTCAAACCGAGAATGAAGAGGATCGAAGCTACGATGTAGGCCGAATTAATCAGGATTTCACGAAGTTCGTTGCTCATGATGAACCCTCCTTCTTCGACGCCGTGTCTTTCTTCTTAAACATCCCGAGCATACGATCCGTCACCAGGTAGCCACCGATCACATTGATCATGGCCAACGCGACCGCCGCCGTGCCCAGCACCGTAGTGACCATGGAGCCATCGTCGGCTCCCGAGGCGATCAACGCACCCACGATCGTGATTCCCGAGATCGCGTTCGAGCCTGACATTAATGGCGTGTGCAGTTGCGACGGCACTTTGGCAATCAGCTCGAACCCGAGAAATCCGGCGAGCGTGAAGATGAAAAATAGTAGAATGAGTTCCATGACGGGTAATTAGGATTTATCTGCAAATTGGGGGTGAACAATGGCTCCATCGTGGGTGATCAGGCAGCCGCTCATGATCTCGTCGGTAAGATCGGCGTTAAATTCCTTTTTTTCTTCATCCCAGAAATGGGTGATCCAGGCCGCGTAATTCGCTGCGAGGACCTGAGTCGAGTGGGTCGCCACGGTGCCTTCCAAACAAGGATGGCCGATGATCGTTACGCCATTCTCAGTCACGACATCTTCGCCCGATTTCGAACCGACGACGTTGCCGCCTCCTTCCACCGCGAGATCGACAACCACACTGCCCGATTTCATGCCTGCGAGCATCGCTTCCGTGACCAGTTTGGGGGCCGGACGACCAAACAACTTGGCGGTGGTGATCACGATGTCTGATTGGGCGATGATCTTCGCCATCCCCGCTTGCTGTTTCTCAACCTGTTCAGGAGTGAGCGCCTTGGCGTAACCACCGGCAGTCTGACCCGTCTCGCCCAAATCAATCTTCACAAATTTAGCACCGAGCGAACGCACCTGCTCTTCAACCACCGGTCGCGTATCAAACGCATCGACGCGCGCGCCCATACGTTTCGCCGTGGCGATGGCCTGAAGGCCCGCGACCCCCGCCCCAATCACAAACACCCGCGACGGCATTATCGTGCCCGCCGGTGTCATCATCATCGGAAGTGCCATCTGCAAACGCTGGGCTCCCTCCACCACGGCCGCGTATCCCGCCAAGCTCGCTTGCGAACTCAGCGCATCCATCTTCTGCGCCAAAGTCGTGCGTGGTATCATCTCCAAGCTGACCGCGTTTACGCCGGCACTCGAAAATGAACCGATGAGATCCTTTTCGTTAAACGGATCGAGGAAGCTCACGTGCCAAGAGCCTCGCTTCATTCCCGCGATGTCGTCCGGCGACGGCTTTCTCACTCGCAAGACCAGATCAGCAGCCCCCAAAGCGGCGGCGTGATCCGCGACGAGTTCGACGCCGGCTTCCGCATAATCGGCATCCGGATAATGCGCCTTCGCGCCGAGTCCGGGTTGGGCTTGGACAGTGAGTCCCAGTTTTACCAGTCCGGCCGCACTGGTCGGCGTCAATGCCGCGCGACTTTCGTCCTGGTCGGTTTCCGCAACAACGTAACAAATCATACTTTTAAAAGGGTTTCGATGAAAGCAGATCACAATGGTGATCCCAAGACCGATAGCGAAAAGCCAACATCTCTTGATGTCCACTTTCATTAATCAGCTGCGGCCATGTTTCCTGATTTGCCACCGCCGCGGCTCCCTGCTTCGAATGAGACATGCAACGCACCTTAGTCAAAGACGCCCACAACTCTTCCGGCCCTCTGGATAGCATCCTCCTGCAGGGATGGGTGCGCACGAAGCGCGATGCAAAAAAGTTCTCCTTCATCGAACTCAACGACGGTTCATCCCTTAAAGGACTCCAGATCATCGTCGATGCTTCCCTCGCGGATTACGAGCAGGTCGCGCGCGCGCAAACCGGTGCCTCAGTTGAGGTAAAAGGGAAACTGGTCGCGTCTCAAGGTGGCGGTCAAAAATGGGAAGTCGTCGCCACCAGTTTCAACGTGGTGGGCGAAGCGGAAAACGATTATCCTCTTCAAAAAAAGGGTCATTCGCTCGAGTTTCTCCGCGAGATCGCCCACCTGAGACCACGCTCCAATCTATTCGGCGCGGTCTTTCGCGTGCGCAGCCGTCTCGCCTATGCCATTCACCAATTTTTCCAGGAGCGGAAATTTTGCTATGTGCACACGCCCCTGATCACGGCGAGCGATTGCGAAGGAGCCGGCGAGATGTTTCGCGTTTCCACCCTCGATCCCAAAACGCCGCCCCTCACTCCGGAAGGCGACGTTGATTACGCGCAGGATTTCTTCGAGAAATCCACCTACCTAACCGTCAGCGGCCAGCTCGAAGGCGAGATCTTCGCCAGCGCGTTGAGCAACATCTACACCTTCGGTCCCACTTTTCGCGCGGAGAATTCCAATACCTCGCGGCATGCGGCGGAGTTTTGGATGATCGAACCCGAAGTCGCGTTCTGCAATCTGCAGGGCAACATGGATCTCGCGGAGGAATTCGTGAAATACCTCGTGCGCGATGTGAAAGAGCACTGCGCCGATGACCTCGAATTCTTCGGCAAGTTCGTCGACAAGGAACTGCTCAAGAGACTCGATTTCGTGTTGGAGAAACCCTTCGTGCGCTGCAGTTACACCGAAGCAATTTCGATTATCGAACAGAGCGGCCGGAAGTGGGAGAATCCCGTCAAATGGGGCGACAATCTCCAAAGCGAACACGAACGCTACCTGACCGAAGAGCACTATAAGTGCCCCGTGACCATCCACGATTATCCACGCTCGCTGAAACCGTTTTACATGCGGGTCAACGAGGGCGAATCACCGGATCGTGAAACGGTGGCCGCGATGGATCTACTCGTGCCCGGCATCGGTGAGATCATCGGTGGCAGTCAGCGCGAGGAACGCCTCGAGGTGCTCCGCGAAAACATGGCCAACCATGAGCTCAACGAGAAAGACTACTGGTGGTATATCGATCTCCGCCGCTACGGCAGCGTGCCCCATGCGGGCTTCGGTCTCGGCTTCGAACGCATGCTGATGTTCGTGACCGGCGTCGCTAACATCCGCGACGTCATTCCCTTCGCCCGCACCCCGGGCAATGCGGAGTTTTGAGTCGTCAATACACCTTTGTAATAGGTCCATTTAGGCCACGATCTGAAATTTTTAAAGGGTCACCTCTTGCTTTGGGCAATGCGAGTTGCCCATCATTGGAGGACAGCCTGATCACTACAGGGCTCAGAACAATAATCCCCAACTAGAACGCATGAAGTTATCCACCACCTTCCTCCTCACCGCTTGTCTTAGTTTGATTACGACCGCCACCGTATCCGCGCAATCCCTAGTCGGGGCTTGGACCTATGGCAACACAGCCTCTCCAGACTCTAGTGGCACCGGTGTTTTAGTTTTTCTTGATAATGGCATCTATTTTCAAGCGGAGAGTGATAATACAAATGATGCACCCGGAGGATCCACAGGTATCGAGCGTGGCACTTACACATGGGCTTCGAATGTTCTCACTATCTTGACCACGGATACGGACACCAATGGCGACAATGGCTTAGGCGATCTCGCGGGAGGAGCCGGCCAAGGTCTCGTAGTTACGGGAAATAACTTCACTTTCGATGGGGAATCTTTCCCTCGCGTCACTGGTGGTGATGACATTGTTGGCGCCTGGTCGTTTGGTAACCCCCAAAATCCCGGTTCTGAAAATACCGGAGTATTAGTATTCCTCCCGAATAATGTTTATTTCCAAGCCGAAGAAGTGAACGACGGCGACGGCGGCAGCACTGGCATGGAACGCGGCACTTATACTTGGGACTCAGTCAGTGGAGCTACGTCTTTTAGCACAACCGTCGACAATAACGGCGACGTGGGAATGTCCACGATTGATTCAGGCGCCACTTTCACCGTCAGCGGTAGCACTTTGACTGTGACAAATCCTGACGGCCCCTCGACCGGAACATTCGCATTAAATAGCGTTTCTGCCGTCCCGGAACCTTCTACTTACGCCGTAATCGCCGGAGTTTTGGTTCTGGGTATCGCTGCGTTGCGTCGACGCAAATAGAACTAATCAATTTCTCTTATTACGCAAAAGGGCGAAGTCATTAGACTTCGCCCTTTTTGTCACACTCCAACGATCGAGAGAAAATCACTCCGCTGGTTTATCTACTGGCTTCTTACGTGAACGCGGACGACGCGACTTCTTCTCAGAGGCATCCGGAGCGGCCGCTTCCTTCGCAGGTGATTCGGCTGGTTTTTCCGAAGCATCTTCCGCCTCGCCTTCCGGCTTCTCGGCTGCCTTGGCGTTGAGTATAATCTGATCCTTGGTGTTGCGAGTGAGCCAAAAACTCTGCCCGTCATCATCCACAATCACGGGTTTCTGGCGCGGCTTTTCCGGCACTTTAAGACCTGCCGTTACGAGTGCGTTCAAGAATTCTTCTGCGGATTGTTCAAGCTTCGCCGCCACGGCTCCCGTTTCCTGGGAGAAGGTGCCCTTACGCACAGTCGTCAGATGAGGTCGGGCGGAGCTCAAGACAGAAGGTTTCGCATCACCCTTCGATTTCGGCGCGGCTTTGCCATTGTCCTTATTTTCACGGCCATTGATCCACACGCCACCACGAGAGTCTTGGTTGAGCCACCAGAGTTCGTCGCCAATCACCGTGGGCTCAGTCTTCTCGTCTTTATTTTCGCTGAGCGAAAGTCCCAAGCCTTCAAAGGCCGCCTGCAAATCTTCCGCCGAACATTTCAATGCTCGGGAAAGGAAAGTTATACTGCCGGAATGTCCGGGCTCGCGACGGCTGCGACGCATCTTCGGACGGATCAACGCGAGGAGTTCTTCCCCAGTCGGTAAAGGAGCACCGGAGGTATCCGCTTGTTTAGATTTCTTGGGCTTCGCATCAGCCTTCGGTTTCTCTGCCGATTTCTTGCCCTTCTTCTGCGGCTCTTCTTCGACCTCGATGGGCTCTCCCGCCACGGTGCGGAACACCGGCATGGGTTTTTCCTTGGTGTTGATCCAAAGCTCACCCCGGCGATTGATATTCACCCAAAAGAGGTCGCCGTCGTAATCGAGATATGCGGGCTTGGTATCTTCATCTTCGGGCAAAACAAAGCCGCACTCTTCGAGCGCGCCAATGATATCGGCATCATCAAAATTCCACTTATTGGCCAAATAGCTGACCCCGACGGAAATGCCTGCTCCACGTTGATTGCGGCGCATATGAGGGCGCATCGCTTCGAAGAAAGTCGGTAAGTCGTCTTCCTCCATCAACTGATCCCATTCGTCCTTGGGTGCGGTATCTTCATCATCATCCGCATCCGGATCCTGATCGCGTGACGTGTCCACGGGGCTACGGTAGCCATCTTCTTCCCCGGCGATCTCGGATTCACCGGCAGCGGCATCACCCACCGGAGCGAGACCCTTAAACTTGGCCTCAAACTCCTCGCGCAGTTTGCCCGCTTCTTCCTTGGCGGCAGCGGCGGCAGCATCCTCCAACGTCCAATCGCGCTGAGTCGGACGCCGCGCGAGTCCGCTAAACGCGAGCGGGTTGTCCGCGGGCGTCGTAAATTCGATAACTTCCCACTCCTCTTTGCCGAGGTCGTTAAGAAATTTCTCCAACATCACCGGCGTTGCAAAACCGCCCTTACCGCTGGAGATCACTTTGTATTCCCAAATTGCCATAATAGATAAAAATCCGAAGGGTCAGGCATCCCAGATGACTGCCTCCTTGCCGAGATAAATCGCGATTTGCTTCAACTTGAATGCGAATTAGCTCCTGTCACCGAATCGAGGAAACGCCGAACCGCGTAGGTCGTAAGCTGTCCCGCGGGACCGGAAAGATTGTATTCAAACGCATGAGCGGCCCAAGGTAGCTCGACCAAAACATGCGGGTGACCTGCCTCGGTCAGACTCCCGGCAAAGCGCCTGCTGTGCCGATACCACACCAACGTATCAAGCAGACCATGCATTAAAAGTGTAGGCATGGGCCGTGACGGCACGATATTGAGATGACCACTGGCCGAAAGATAACGCTCCTCGCGCTCAGGGGTATCCGGAGGCCCACCCAAATATTGGCGCATCAAGTTCTCAGAATTCAGCGCGTCATCCGGCCGTGAAACCGACCAGGCAAACGGCATGTCATGCGGAGCGTAGAGCGCAATTACCCCACAGATCGAATCGTCCTGAGCCGTGTAAGCGATCGCACTGGCGATCTGCCCTCCGGCCGAGCGCCCCATCAAAACAAACATCGCCGGATCGATACCCAATTCACTCGAGCGATCCTTGAGCCACTGCATCGCGCTCAACACATCGTCACGCTGCGCCGGCCAGATATACTCTGGTGCCAAACGGTAATCGACCGACGCGACCGCGTAACCCTCACGCGCGAGCCAATCATTGAAGAACGGAATCTCTACCCGGTCTCCACTATCCCAACCCCCGCCGTGAATCATGATCACGCAGGGGGCGGCATCTTCTCGATTTTCCGCACGGCGAAAATCCAATTTCAGCCCTGCCGTAAACTCATGCGTTTCCACCGCTACTTTTTCGGGTCGCGCCGTCCAAAGTCGGCGCCAAGCAAAGGCCGACGAATCGCTACCCGATAAGCCCCACTCCTTCGCCGTCTGTTCGTATATCTTTGCAGCCACCCGTCGCGCGCTGAACGCGGGTCGCAGAAAACAGACGATGGCGATTCCACATAACGATGCAGTGGCGCATGACATCGTGATCGATTCTCCGCGTGAAATCCAAGTGATGATCGCCCAACCGCCCGAACCCACCGCAAAGCTATGTCCGTATTCGCCCGCAATCACCGTCGCGCGCCATGGGATGATCACCGGCACCCGCACACAGTTGAGCAGCGACAAGCCGCACAACACGAGAGCCGGGAGCAATAAACCAAGTTGAAACAGCATACCCCACTACTACGCATGCATTTCCCACAGAGTTGAAACCATTTTCTCGTATCGAGGCGAAGGGTTGTGTTTGCATAGGCAAGATGCGCCGCCTCGATCAAATCCTAGCCAACCTCGGTTATTGTTCCCGACGCGAAGCACGCGCATTTCTCAAAGCCCATGCAGTCACCGCTGAAGGCAAGCCGCTGAGCAATACTTCGACCAAGGTCGACCCGGCACATGTGCTCATCGATGGTCAACCCCTCGATCATCCCGACGGACTTCTGCTGCTTTTACACAAACCACTCGGTCTGGTCTGTTCACACGAAGAACGCGACGGACCCAATATCTATTCGCTGCTTCCCGAGCGTTGGCGCGCGCGCAATCCCGTGATCACCTCCGTCGGCCGGCTCGACAAAGACACCAGCGGTCTCCTGCTGCTCACCGATCAAAGCCAACTCGTTCACCGCCTCACCTCGCCCAAGCACAAAGTCCCGAAGACGTATCACGCGACCCTCGATCGTGAACCACCTCCCGGACTCGCTGAACTCTTCGCCGCCGGCACTCTCACCCTCGAAGGTGATAAACAGCCCTGCGCCCCTGCCACACTCACGATGAATAGCTCGTGCGAGGCCAAACTGATTCTCACCGAAGGTAAGTATCACCAAGTCCGTCGCATGTTCGCCAGCCAGGGCTGCGAAGTGCTCGCGCTTCATCGTCCCCAATTCGGCGAGCTCACCCTCAAAGATCTTTCCCCGGGTCAGTGGTGCGAGCTGCCGCTGGATACCTTTGCGACCACCAGTTAAATCCTTGGCGAGCGGCTCCCTTTATCCGAGCGTGGGACCAACATGGAAGATAACACTCTCACCGGCGCGGAAAAGAAACAACTCCGCGGGCTTGGCCAACGTCTCGATCCAGCGCTCAAACTGGGCAAAAGCAGACTCACGCCCACCTTCCTTTCCGAACTCCAACTCCAACTGCGTGGCCATGAATTGGTGAAGATTCGTTTTCTCGGAATCGAACGAGCTGAGCGAGCAACACTTTGTGAACAGATCGCCGTCGAAGGGCGTTGCCACTTCATCAACTCCGTCGGTCACACCGCCCTCTTCTACCGCGAACACGCCGACCCTGATCAGCGCGTCTTGGATAGGGGCTGAGCGACTCACCCGCAGGATAAGGAGAGCGCCCCGCGGAGTGAATCACTCCAGACTTAGGTGGCATTCAAGTGAACCGCCTTTGACAGAAAACACGCCTATTTTATAGACTCCATTGCGATTGGGCGCGTGGAAATCCTCCACTCGGGTTTCCACATCGCCATAGTTTTGGCACCAAACACGGTAAGTATGCCCCTGGTAGCTCACACTGAAAACTCGGTCTTCTACGGTGATCTCTGACCGATGATTGCCGTCCGTCACCAGCAATGGCACTTGAAAAAACACGGTATCCGGCGCACCACCCACCTCGCAGTTTATCTCGAGACCTGATCGCGAAAGCCGATAGGTTTCCTGAACTGACCCACGAAGTGCATCGAGATGGGTGACGACACGGAACGATACCTCTTCTTCACCTCCCTCCAGGCGTTGAAATTCGACAGCTTTAATCTCGGCCGACATATCGGAGTGCCATGCTATTTTCCCCTCGCGCAACCACCCCGGACCAATCGCCACTTGCCGGGGAGCCGGCGGAACAGAAACCAGATATTCAGGCTGAGACACGATGGGAGTAGAAAGAGCCGTTTCGCTTAGCACCCCTCTCTTGTGAAATCGGCCTAAACCGGTCGCGTCATAGTGAAAGTCCGCACAGGTATCGATCTCCAGATGATATCCTCCGCAGGTAGCAAAGACCTTGTGGAAATCGTCCTCCAAACGGGTGACCTGTTTCCCGTTCTCACCTGGCTTCGCAGGCTCATTAATTCCAGAATCCGCCAACCATCCTGCAAAACCAAACTGGCTGGCGATCAACAATGAATACGCCGCATAGTAACCGTAAGTTTTCTGCCGACCGTGTTGTAACGCAGGGGGAAACTCATTTTTTGTAAAACGAACCGGGTCAAGTTGCAGCCAGCGCTGAACCGATTGGGTGGCTAAGCGCGCGGTGTGCTTGAATCTTCCGGCCATATCACCATTGCCCAACTTATGATACCGATTCGCCTCGTATTCACAGATCAACGCAATCGTCGCTTCATTGAAATTCTGTTGATTGCTGCGGCCTCCATAAGGCGCTTCGCCCGTCGTGGACAGGCACTGCAACATGGTCAACGCCCCCTTGCGAAGCATTTCATCAAGTCGGGAAGCATGGGCGCCTTCATAACCCGAATGAAGCACCAGACATAGATTCATTCTCGCGACGGCATCATAAGTCATTGGACAATCCGGATCGCGATACTGCCCGGATGAATTGAAACGACCGATCTGAGTAGCGAGATGCCTCTCAATAAATTGATTATTCTGAGCCAATCCGCATCGCACCTTCATCGCCTCCCCTGCGAGACCAAACGTGCAGAAGTTGTGGAGCTCCTCGGCGGGCCGCTTGCCTAAAACAGCATCGTAATTCTTTTCAGGATCAAACGTGCCTATGAGTCGCGCCCACTGATCGACCGTTGACTGGTCCGTCGTGTCCGCCAAAGCCAAATACCCGAGGACCAGCTCCTTCGTATAAAACTCTGCCCCAGCCAAGGAGTTCTCTCCCGCAGCGAAGAGATCTTCGGCCGCCACGGTCAGCGCCCGTCGCCCATTTTCGGCCAGATCAAGACAACGGCCCTGCAAAATAAGTCCTGCCAAAGCTCCGACGAATCGCGGGGTGGCCGTCGGCGTCTCCCGAGCCACAAACGGATCGATGATCCGTCCCGAGTCGCCCTGCCAGCCAATCGCGTCGCGCACGATCCGCTCACTCAGTGAGACATAAAGTTCATCGTTCATCAGGGATAAGAAAAGAAGCACCAAGAGGAGGACATTGCCGCAGTGACATCAAGGTAAGACCCCGGGCACAAAAAAAGCGCACCCGAAAGAGTGCGCTTTCGTTTTGAAAATCTAGAGACCTTACCAACCAAGCTTGGTCGAATTCTTCGTCTGCTTGGCGATGGACTTCTCTTCTTCCCATACGGTGAGTCCGGTGCTGGTTTGCACGAGGGACATTTGGAAGAAGTAGGTGTTTTGCGTCACCCGCTTATTGCGGTCTCTTTGTTGGATGAGTTTCGCGTAGAGGGTGTAGTCAGGCACCATAATTTTCTGCTTCTTGCCGGACATCATTTCCTCAAGTTCAGCGGCTTCACCGGCAACGACGGCGCGCTCGCCCAAGCCCATCGTATTCGTGATGGCAACCTTCCCCGTCTGGGTAAGAGCGACCCGGATCTTTTTGATGAGCAAATCGGTATCGACCATCATTTGGGTGTTGTTGATCACCCGGTCGATTGCGAGAACGGCCGGAGTGCGCGGAGCATTGTTGAGCGCGTTGCCCGAGAGCAGCGAATTGACGAGCTGATCGGCAGCATTGGCCCAATCCTGCGAGTTGATGGCAGATGTGTTGAGCGCTTCGGGACCTTTGGAGTCAACCGTGCGGGTTTCCGTAGGCGTTTCACAACCGGTCAGGAAAAGAGCAGTTCCGACCGAAAGGACGGCGATGAGTTTGGAGGATACTTTCATAATGATATAGATTGAGAGAGGTTATTCGCGGAGCTTGAGTCGGAAATCCACGGCCCGAGGAGAAACGGCGACGGTGGACACTGTCTTGGTCTCGCGGCCCTGAAACATGATGGCTTTCCACGTCTCATTCGGTGAATCAACAGCCATGCCATCCTGATCAACCCACTCGAACTTGTAGTTCAAGGTGCGCAGATTGTTTTTCAGATTAACGATGGTCGCCTGCACCTTGAGCAAGTTGCCCGAAACCGTCGCCTGATTGACCGAGGCGACCGCGAATTTACGGGAGAGCGATTCGTCGGTGATCACCCGGCGATCCGGCACATAACTGGGCGAGGCCATAGAGTCGGCCCGTTCATACGAATTCACATTCGTGGCGCAGCCGGCAAAGATCAGGCCGAGGCCCATTAGTAAGGCGGCTCCTGCTCGCTGGTAAGTTTGGGATGTCATGAGTTTCATTTGAGAGCGAATTGAGATACGTAGAGAGGCGCCGTGGACGACGCCGATTTAACATAAACAACATTAACGGAGCCGGGTTCCAAAGTAACGGTTTTTTGTTCACCACCGGCCACGAGAATCAATTCGCGACTCTCGGGAGTGGAGACGCGAGCGTATTGGAATTCCTTCGGCAGTGATGTCCAAGTGCGGGTATCCGCGATGTTGGTCGAAGCAGAAGCCGCGGAGACCAAAGTGGCCGCCAGGAGCTTGCCCGCCCAACCTCCACGATTCTCGATCTCTCTTTGAATCGCGGCCTGAATGATGGCTTTTGTCGCGGTGCCGATGAGGGTCTTCGTGACCACTGCAGGCCAGGCATTTTTGAAATCATTCGCCACCACACTGTCCATGCTCGCGATCACCGAAGTGGCGGTCTCGCCGCTCTCACCGAGGAGGATGCCCAGATGGGAGATGTAATCATCGTTATACTCTAATTTTGGAAACGCCGCTCCGACGTAAGCCAATTTGCTCGTGACAAGGAACGTTGGAATATCGATCCGCGTCTGGCCCCGGGAAGGAGCGGTGCCGGTTTCAAAAATCACGTAGGTGACGCCCTCAACGGACTTCCCCTCTGCCGCCGAGGTGGCCGCCTGGAGATCAGAAGCGAGATAAGGATTATCCGGCACAATCCCGGCGACCCGTTCAAACGATTTGCGGCCACGCTCAAAATCGGAGCCGTCCACACCGAGCACGCTGTAGTAAAGTCCATCCAGGAAGACCGCGAAAGGATTCACGTAATCACCATAGGGCTGCATACGGGCGATCGATGCTTCCAAAGCAGCCTGCAATGCAGGGCCGCTACGAGAGTCTGCTTCCGCGCGGCTGACATCATATTCCGCCGTCTTACCATCTTCATCTTCCAGCTCACCGTTGCGGGCTTTCTCTGCTTCCTCCTGAGCTTCCACGATGCGTTTGGAGTTTTCCTCCACGGCATCGCGTTGACGTTGCAAGGAGCGGTTGAGCTCAACGCGAGCCTTGTCGGCCTCGCCAATCGCCAGATAACTGAGCGCCTTGTAGGTGTTCATCATCACCTTGTCGTAAGAATGACCACGGTAAGGGAGATTAGCCTGATTGGTGAGAGTTGCTCCAATTTCCGAGCCCATCTTCACCTTGGATTTCTCTTCCCATTCGTTGACCTTCTCTTCCGCCAAATCGAGGGCGGTCAGCGCTTGGCGCTGATAGAAGTCATGCACTTCGCCCGCTGTCGGCAAAACCGGTGCCACTGGCTCTTCTCCTTCTACCACCGGAGGAAGAGGTTCGCTCGGAATCGGCGGCACTTCCGAAGGATTGGCCATCGCCGCCGTGCGCAGGGTCGCGCCCTGTTCTAAACGCAGTAAAATCTCGTCCTTCTTGCCCTTGCTCGCTTCGGCGCGACGTTCGATATCACCCACCGCTTGAGCGATGCTTCCACTACGGGTGGCATTGGTGAATGCTTGTGATTGTTGTTCGTAGGTTTGGCAACCTGACAGCAGGAGTAATGCAGCCAGAGCAGCACCCGCGAGCTTCAAGGCTCTCAGGCGCGAGGGGGTCGTTTCGGTAGTATGCATGATTAAAAAATAGCGGGTTGGTTTACTCTTCCACATCGGCGATCAGGCGAACCACGGCTCCCTTATCGATACCGAAGTCTTCCACGATTTTGGCCTGGGAATATTGCGGTGTCACACGGACGACCTCGACCTTGCCGACATAGACCTCCTCTTTGATGACATCGCCAGTATCGGGATCCACGAGCTCCTCTCCTTGAGCAAGCACTTCCCAGACCTGACCGACTTTGATCCCAGCCTGATCGTTACGATTGATTGTCACGATCTGTCCACGAGCGGCGAGGATGCGAGCAGGGTAGATAAAATCGACGGCACGCATCGCAAGCTTCGAGGCTAGCTCGCGCGTAGCTTGATTGATGAGGTCGTCACTCGCTTCGCCCACCCGACCAATCGTATTCTGAGAGCGTGATTCCGCATCACGCACCGAGACTTGGATGTTTGCAGTGCCGACGACCAATCCGGTGCTACCCACGGTCACCTTGGCGACCGCAGAGGCCTCCACCACGCGAGCCTGCATCGTTTTGCCGAGAGACGCGAATTTGCGGGTTTCCTGGCGGTCATTAAAACTATCCACGCGAATCGTGAGCACGTAGTCCGCTTTGCTAAAGATGAAGGTTTCGCCCGTGGCGCCCGCTTCTTCCAACAGGGCATCCGCATCGGAACGATCAAACACGTTGAACCGTCGGCTGTTGACGATGCGGTCATACACCTGCGAATCCAAGGCCTGCAGCACCTGCTCGATGGAGAGTGCAGTTCCCTGCCCCTCCATGCGCTCGGCGATCGCGTCGATGGCGGTGATCTTCGTGATGACGATGCTCTTTTTGCCTCCGACGGTCTGGGCCGAAACAAAGGTGGTAAATGCCAGCGTGATGGCAGCGAGTGCGAGTAAGTGTCGGGCGAATTTCATGTGAGAAATAGTAAAGGGTTACAGGATGGATTGATTACCAATTGAAGAGCGAACGATCTCGGCCGTTCTGAATCGTGATGCCTTGGTCGGTGTCTACTTTGAAGCCGCTGTTTTGCAACATTTTGGCTTTGCCTTGCAGCACCTGCACTTGGGCATCGGTGAGCTTGGCACCGTTTTTCAGCGTGTTCATGAAGGCCGTGAGTTCTTCCCAGCGGGCGAGACCTTCCGGGCTCATTTGCATGGCAACGGTCAGAGTCTGTCCTTCTCGTGCGTTAATCGTGCGCTCCCAGGTTTGGTAACCTTCGCGAGTCAGGCGGAGCTTACTCAGTCCGGGCTGAAGTGAAATTATGCCGGGAGCAGATCCCACCGTCACTCCATCAACCTCAACGGTTACGTTGAGAGGCGCGACCGCGAGTTTTCCATCTTTAATGGAAACGGTATTTTCAGGCCCGAGCTGAACATCGGGAATGTAAAGATCGGCCGTCTCGACGTTGAGCGTGATGTTCACTGGGCCGGCTTTCGACTTGGGAGCCGCGATCCGGTTTTGCGCCGCCTTGGTGCGCATCGCGCTGGCGATCTGCGTGGTCGCATCATCAAGCAAGTCCGCCAGAATCGGCTCCATAGCCGGATCGAGATAAGCTACGGCTACAGTTCTTTTGGCGGTTTTGCGACCCGTCGAAGAAACGCGCGCACGACCGTTCTGTTGATAAATATCGGCCAATAGATCAGCCCGCTGAGCGTAGTTGATTTGCAGACCGGATTTAAGACGGGTCGTCTTCGCCTTGCCGCCCTCGACCTTAACTCCCGTGTTAGAGGTGCCCGCGTTGTGCAGTGCGACCACTTGCCCTTTGGCGTTAAACACCGGACTGCCGCTGGCGCCGCCGGAGGAGCTTAAATTATGATGGATCAAAAAGCGGTTCGCTTCAGACCCCGCCGCAAACCACCAATCCGTATTGGCAGTGACGATACCTGTTTGCATCGTCGCCACCGGACTACGCGGATCGATGCCACCGCCGACTCGCTCTTCCATGGGAAAACCAAGGTAGGCGACGCGATAACCTGAATCGACCTGCTTCAATTCGGAAGAGGGAGCAATGGGAAACCAAGATGAAAGATTACCATCCACTTCAAGAATACCGACATCGAAGCTTCCGCCAGCCGTGTTACCAGCGCTGCCGTATTTGGGATGGGTAATCGCTTTGGTGACCCGGTAAGTCAGCTCCGGATGCTTATTGATCACGATACGGATCTCACCGCCCTTTGCTAAGTGAGCCTTCACCGGCTCGGTGATGTGACTGTTGGTAGCGAACGCGTTAGGCCCCACGCCCCAAGCTGTGCCAAATGGGACCAGACCATTATTGGTCGCAAACATCACCACGCCGATGGCCTTCTCGTATTTCTTGGCGGCACGCATCAATCCTTCGTCCGCATTGGCGGCAGGTGATCCGGCTGGCGCCGCAGGAGTCGAAGGATCAGGCGCGACGACGCGGAACCCTTCATTGGAATGAACTGTATTTTGCTCGGTCTTGGATGCGGTCACTACCCCGCCCGTCACCGAACCGCCGCCATTCGCATCAACTACGGTGTAGCTGAGTCGGAGCGTATAAACATAGTTGGCCAACTTAACGCCGTAAGCGTTCACGTTGCGCTTGCGCTTGGAGAGGCTCGTGATCGA
Organism: Cephaloticoccus sp.; assembly: GCA_034669935.1. Taxonomy (GTDB): domain Bacteria; phylum Verrucomicrobiota; class Verrucomicrobiia; order Opitutales; family Opitutaceae; genus Cephaloticoccus. Next base: position 4,941 of record JAXMOJ010000019.1, on the reverse strand, counting down.
GGAAGATAAAATGTAATCCGCCCCCATACTTTGCGCAAGACGCAGGGCCGAGGACTGATCGACCAATTGATCGGAAAGATTGCTTCCATCGTCGTCTGTGCCCGGATTGAGATCACGGGCCGCATTAATGATCAGGTCGCGGCTCATAATACTGAACCCCTGATCGGAGAGTTTACCCGCGAGGAGGTCTTCAAGCACCGCCAATTGGGAGTCATACTCCGCGCCAGCTCTATTGTTCACGATCACTGCCGTGGTGTAGGAGGCATCTTCGGCTGCCAGAGCTGAGATTCCAACGATACTTCCAAGAAGCATCGCGAAGAAAATCTTTAGTTTATTAATCATGGATTATCCGAATTAAAGTTTACCAAATGAGCTGGGCGCATCCGTCTTCAGAAAAGGTTCGTCGAAGATCGTTACGCGCAAATGGGGGGGGCTGAAATAGAGCAAAGAAATTGCTTTGAATCGATGCGACTATCGTTTCGTAAGCGCACGACGATAGGCTTTATTGATCGCCGCATCGTAGCGGTATTCAAGGTCGGGATAGAGTGCCATCGCGGCGGCAAGAGCTTCCCGGTAACCAGCATCCTTACCGTGCACCACGTGCAGATATACCGCATAGTCATCGATATTGTTCAGGGAGTATGAAGAGCTCTTTTTGATAAATTTCTTCCCGCCGAGCGCCGCCATCGCACCCGTTTCCTTACCCTTTTTCTTCATGAAACCCTTGGCAAACCCGCCAAATGGCACCTTGGACGCCACGGCATTGCCCGCCATATCGCCAGCCTTCTCACCCGCCATCGCGCCGATTTTAGCGTTGAGTGCTTTGTTGGCCCACGCGGTCAGGTTGCCGTTCTTATCATAGGGAACCAGAAACTTACCGCGGTTATTTTTCCGCACCTTTGGCGCCTCGAGATCGATCGTATATTTCGCAAACTTAGTGGCGATCTCCATGGCCTTGCCAATGATGATCTGGGCCTTGGTGATATCGGCCATGTTATTGGCCGTGATCGCAAAAACCGGAGTGGAGAGAAGAGCAAGGAGCGTGATGATGCTGGTAATCTTTTTCATGGAAGTGGTGGAGTGTATGATCGAATTCAGAACACAATATCTCGTGTAACGTCAGACATTGTCGCCATTCCGTTGTAATAACTGAACCCACTTCGGCAAGTTTTCGGTGCCAAATACCCTACGCATTCATGCGTAGGTCAAAAGATGGCGCGAATGCCCACGATTGACTCAGCCGCCAAAACACCTCTCTCTCTGAGCCTTCACCCCTTTCGGGATAAACCGCAGCCCTCAACCACGGACCTTAATATGATTACCTCCCTGATCGCCTCATCGCTTCCCTCCGTGGCTGCCGCCTTCTCCGCGTAATTTCACGCGGTGCGTTTTTTCGTAGGTTGGCCGCCCCCGGGCGGCTTTTTTGTTTCATCCTACACTCCTTAACGGACAACAGGATTTACCACCCTTCCTTTTATAGCCTTACCGGCAACCTCCCTTTTTCATTGAAATGAACCTCTCTTCCCTTGGCTGGAATGACGCCCTTCAAGCGCAATTCGAGCCTTATCAAAATTCAGACTTCCAAGTAGCCCGCGTCATCCGCGCGCACAAACACGCCTGTGATGTGATCAGTCCCGGCGGCCCTCTTACCGCTACCTGCACCGGCCGTCTCCTCCACGAAACCCTCACCCACGCGGAACTCCCTGCAGTCGGCGATTGGGTCGTGGTGCGTCCACGCGAAGGCGAAACCAACGCCGACATTCACGCCGTGCTTCCCCGCCGCACCAAGTTTTCCCGACGTGCGGCCGGCGATCGCGATATGGAGCAGATCGTCGCGGCTAATATCGACACGGTGTTTCTCGTGACCTCCTTGGATGAGAACTACAATCTCCGCCGCATCGAACGCTTCCTCATCACCGCATGGGAAAGTGGGGCCGAACCCGTGGTCGTGCTCAACAAAACAGATCTCCACCCGAATCCCGACGAAGCCATCGCCGAAGTCGTCGCCGTCGCCCCCGGAGCACCTGTCATTGCGCTGAGTGCGCGTGACTCTATCGGCCTGGAATCACTCGACCCCTGGCTCAAACCCGGTCGCACCATCGCGCTGCTCGGATCGTCCGGCGTCGGCAAATCCACCATCATCAATCGTATCCTCGGCGAGGACATTCAAGACACCGGCGACATCAGCGATGAGAACGGCAAAGGCAAACACACGACGACGAGACGCGAGCTGATAGTCGCGCCTTCCGGTGCCCTCGTGATCGATACGCCCGGCATGCGCGAACTCCAGTTTTGGCAAACCGGCATGACCGCCGTCGAAGACACCTTCGACGATATCAATACCATCACGGGGCAATGTAAGTTTCATGATTGTCGACACAACGGAGAGCCCGGATGCGCCGTGAACCGCGCGCTCGAAGATGGCACTCTCGATGAAACACGTTGGGAAAGCTATCTGAAGCTCCAACGCGAACAGGCCTTCGCCGCTCGCCAAGCCGACGCCAGCCTCCAACGTGCCGCCAATAGCTCTTGGAAAAAAATATCCAAACTCGCTCGCGAACACGCCAACTGGAAAAAGGACCTCTAATCGTGTCATTGCGAGGAGGCTCCGCAAAGCGGGGCCGACGCGGCAAACCACGAATGCCAACCGTTCTCGTGGATCGCCGCAGTCGGCAGGGCCTCCTTCGCGATGACATCCCGGCGAGTTCTTTCACTGTCGTGCGATTAATCCCGCAGTTCATCAGCCCCCTCGAAGATTGACGCCCCGACAGTGCCCATCTATCGCTTCTCACCATGTTCACAATCATCGGAGGCGACGGGAAGGAATACGGACCGGTAAAACTTCAGCAGGTGAAAAATTGGATCGCGGATGGTCGCGCCAATCTCGACACCAAAGCCAAACGCATCGGCGACGAAGAATGGAAACGGTTGGGCGATTTTCCGGAAATCAACACCCCCGCCCCCACCGAGGAAGCGACGACAGAGCCTCTCTCGGTCGAGCCCGTTGAAGGCGATGGACCGATTAACGTCGATCCTAAGGCCTATGCCGACGATCTGATCGCGCGCGCCGGACCACTCGACATATCCGGGTGCTACCAACGCGGTTGGGATCTGCTAAAGGCACATTTTGGTCAACTGGTCGGATCCACCTTTGTTATCTTCCTCCTGATGCTCGTAGCGGGGAGTATTCCCGTGCTCAGTATTTTCACCGGGCTGTTGTTAACGGGTGTGCTGTATGGCGGACTCTTCGGTTACATCCTCAAGATCGCCCGCGGACAGACTCCTGAATTCAGTGATATCTTCAATGGGTTCACCCTTGCTTTTGTTCCACTGATGCTGGCCTCACTCGTGTCGCAAATTCTCACGGGACTTGGGATCATTCTTCTCATCCTCCCGGGCATCTATTTAGCCGTAGCCTACCTATTCATCTATCTCCTAATCGTGGATAAGAAACTGGAATTCTGGGCCGCAATGGAAGTCAGTCGCCGCGTGATTACCGCCCAATGGTGGCGGATGTTCGGCCTGTTTCTCCTCGGTGTCCTTCTTGCCCTGCTCGGTGCCGTCGCGTTGATCGTCGGGATGCTGGTGACAATACCTATTTACTTCGCCGCCATGATTTATGCTTACGAGGATCTCTGCAATCCACCCCGCTCCTAAAGGCGGAGCGGTTGAGGATTTACGAAGACGCGAGGACAAACTCGCGACGAGAATCCGATCTTACTTTTCAAACCCGGGACGCTTGAGAAGCGCATCGAGCGAGATTTTACCGGGGCCAAAGACAAAGATCAGCACGCAGACGAACAGGAATTGGAAGGGACTCGCAGCCAGAAATTTTTCAGGCTCACTGAAGATCGCTTTCATCTCATCACTGTGAGCCGTCGCGTAGGCAACCAACATCACAAAGGTGAGTGGCACGGAGATGATCCGCGAAGCCAATCCCAACAGTAGGAGAAGCCCGCCCACCATCTCAGTCGTGCCGGCCATGATCGCATTTAGCTTAGGGAGTGGAATGTCGATGCTCTCGAAAAAACCCGTCGTGCGGTCGAGGTTCATGAGCTTGCCCTTCCCGGTGAGGAAAAACTGCCAGCCCCAGTAAAGGCGAATGACGAGGAGCACAACGCACTGCAGGGGCGTGCCGATTTTGACCAGGAGGGTATCGAGTTTTAAGAGGCAACTTTTGATGTTCATTAGGGGTATGAGGTTTGGGGTGAGGAATTATTTCCGGGTAGGAGCGGCTTTATGCCGCGACCTTACGAGATCCATTCTGGGTAAGGACAAGAGGATTGGGTAAGATTCCCGAACCAGTTCCAGTCCTCAGGGGAACAATAGTAGTGAGGCCAGCGTTGATCGGTTTGCACGAGTCCAGCACGATAAGGGTTCAAAAACACATAAAGAAAGATCGGCAGTAGATTCTCAGTTTTTCTCAACCGATGATCATAAAAGCTCCGCTGCCACTTGAGGCTCTCTTTCTCTTGTCTTAGGCGCACAGAGAGTGGACCTTTAAAGCGTCTAATGGCATTTGCTAAATCACTTGCATCACGAAGTTCGACGACGAGATGGAGATGATCTGGCATCACTACGGCGGTGCGCAGATGCCACTCATCGATCATGGTCCGAGCATGATCTAAAACTGCTCGCCCCAAGGCACCAGACGAAAACCCACGCTGCTTCCGATCAGAACAAAGGGTGAGAAAATAAGTCGCGCCTGCGACTGACCAACGACCGCGCCGCAAAGCGGCATGCCCTTTAGCTCGATCCAGCATGCAGTAACCCTAGCGTCGAGCGCCTCGACGTAAAGGCATCGAATCGCGGCATAAAGCCGCTCCTTGTAAGCTGGAAGTGTGTTATAAGGTGTATGTTCAGTCCAGTAAGCGAGACGAGTCTGTTCGGTCTGGTTGGCTGGAAGGGATGCTCAAGAAGGGGCCTGCAGGCCCCTTCTTG
>JAXMOJ010000018.1:5000-56483 GCA_034669935.1 Cephaloticoccus sp. | reverse complement strand
CCAAACCAGAGAGCCAAGTCATCTTCGATGGCTGGGATGCCAACAACACCGGATGGGATTCATACGACGATCAAATCTACCCCAACGTCCCCGAACCCTCCACCTACGGCATGTTCTTCATCGCCGCTTGCTCCGCAATCTTCGTGTTTAAACGCTTCAGAGGCAAACGTAACGACAAGCAGGTCAACTAAGGTCGGGACGCTAGTTCCCTAAGACTCTCGACAGAGTTCGCTGCTCCTTGCTTTGCTGTTCAGCAATATGTCTGACTTTCGCGTTTTCTGTTCCCCCGCTTCCGCAGAACCAGCCGAGATCACGCTGACTCCCGAAGAGTCCCACCACTTGATCGCCGTTAATCGCGCCCATCTCGGTGATACGATCGTCGCGTTTAATGGACGGGGCAGTGAATGGATCTGCGAGCTGACTGCGGATCGTAAAAATGCCGCCGTGCTCAAAGTGCGATTCGCGCAAAAAATGCCGCCACTCCCGTTTGAGATCACGCTCGGACAAGCCCTCCCCAAAGGCACCTATATGGATGCCATCGTGCGCAAAGCCACTGAGATCGGCGCGACCCGCATCGTCCCTCTCCAAAGTGAGCGCACTCAAGTCCATCTGGATAACGATCGCCAAGAAAAGAAAATCGGCAAATGGCAAACCGCCGCGCTCGAAGCCGCCAAACAATGCGGCAATCCATTCATTCCCGAGATCCAGACCGTGCAATCTGCCACGACGTTCCTCGAAGGGGCACATGACTACGATCTGAAGTTGATCGCCAGTCTGCAACCCGGGGCCCGCTCTTTGAAGTCGGTGCTCAAAGATTTTTCCGAGACAAACCAATGCGCGCCCAAAAAGGTGCTCTGGCTCGTCGGGCCCGAAGGCGACTTCACTCCAGCCGAGATGAGCACGTCGCGCAGTTGCGGATTCGAACCCGTGACGCTCGGGCCGCTCGTGTTGCGGTGCGAAACCGCCGCGACCTACGCGCTCAGCATTCTCAGCTACGAACTGCAAAACTCCTGATTCAAAGATGCACGCCCCCACCGGTCTTCTGTGTGATCTGCTCACGCGACCTGAACTCACCACGATTGCCAACCTCGCGCCGACCTTCGGTTGGATCCTGAATTCGGAGAATAAGGCAGATAGGCAAACCGCGTGTCAGGTGCTGGTCGCGAGCACGGAAAAATCCCTCCGCAATCACGTGGGCGACGCTTGGGATACCGGCAAACTCATGGGCCGCGATTCGATTAATCTCCCCTACGAAGGTCGGCCACTTCAAACCGGCGCGACCTATTTCTGGAGAGTTCGCGTATGGGGGCTCGATGATACCCCCAGCCCTTGGTCAGACCCGCAGCGATTCACCATCGCGACTGATGCCTCTCCTCACGCGACCAGTCACTACCCTGTGTTCCCTCATCGATTCACCGCTCAAGAGATAACCGCGGTTTCATCTGATCATCATTTCATCGATTTTGGAAAACACGCGTTCGGTTGGCTCGAGCTTACCTTGGACAGCCTCGAGGAAACCACGGTGGAAGTGCGGCTCGGTGAGCATGCCGAAAATCAACAGGTGGATCTCAATCCCGGTGGCACGATTCGCAGCGCGAAATCAGAACTCAAACTGACAGCAGGGCGTCATCAGTATCGTATCGAAACCGAGCCTGATCAGCGCAATACCGAAGATCCTCTCGCGGTGCAACTCCCTCCAGAATTTGGCGTAGTCATGCCATTTCGTTATGTGGAAATCATCGGTCATTCCCACCCCATCACGAATGATGATGTCGTGCAGGTGCGTTTGGAATATCCCTTCGATGAGACCACCTCCAGCTTCACCTCATCGGAGCCCGACCTCGACGCGATCTGGTCGTTTTGCAAATACAGCATCCAGGCCACGACCTTCTGCGGCGTTTACGTGGATGGAGATCGCGAACGGATCTCTTACGAAGCCGACGCGTATATCAATCAGCTCGGGCACTACGCTGTGGATCGCGAATTCTCCCTCGCGCGACGCACTCACGAACACCTGATGGTGAAACCCACGTGGCCCGTCGATTGGCTCCAGCATTCCGTGAAGCTCGCGTGGGCTGATTACGAGGCCACCGGAGACAGCCGCTCGCTCGCTCGTTACTATGACCAACTTTGCACCGAGAAACTTCAGTCCCAATCCGAACGTGAGGACGGCCTCCTGAACACTGAAGGACAGACGCTTGTCATGGATTGGCCCGAAGTCGAACGCGATGGTTTCGAAAATTGTCCCGTCAACATCATCTTAAATGCGTTGCACTGCCATACCCTCGATCTGATGCAGCGAATCGCCTCTGTGCTCGGGCATAGCGCCGATGCCACCCGATTCGAAGCGACGTTCTCTCGCGCGACCGAGAGTTTCCACCGTGTATTCTTCAACCCTGAAACCGGACGCTACCGTGACGGCGAAGGCAGCACCCACGAATCCTTTCACGCGAGTCTCTTTCCCCTCGCGTTCGGCCTCGTGCCAGACGACGTGAAAGCAGGCGTGGTCGACTATCTGAAAACGCGGGGCATGGCCTGCAGCGTTTATGCCGCCCAGTATTTACTCGATGGGCTGTTCGCCTCCGGCGCTGCCCATCACGCGGTCTCGCTCCTCAAATCACGCGATGAGCGCAGCTGGTATAATATGCTCAGCCATGGCGCGACGATCAGCTGGGAAGCATGGGATATTCGCTTCAAACCGAATCAGGATTGGAATCACGCTTGGGGCGCTGCTCCCGCCAACATCATCCCTCGCCACGTCCTCGGCGTGCAACCGCTCGAACCCGGCTATGCTCGCGTAAGGATTGCCCCTCAACCCGGTTCTCTCACCGAACTACACGGCATCGTCCCTACGATTCGCGGCCCGATCAAAGTCGATGCCATGCTCGGCGAAAATGGCATCTGGCAACTCGATACCGAAGTGCCCATCGGTGTGACCGCTGAGATTATCACGCCATAACATTTTGGGGTTAGTGCACTATTCGGCAATAGCATCGACTACCTTGTCATTGCGAGCCTGCTCAGGCGGGCGTGGCAATCCACACGAACAGGCAAGTGCGACCGACAAACAATGAGTGGAGGCCACGTCGCTGCGCTCCTCGCCATGACAGAAGGCGAACCTACGTCTTCGACGGCCAACGTTCCAAGAACGCCAATTGCGCTTCACGATCCGGCACATCGAGATAGTCTTTTCGAGTCAGGAAACGGAGTTTAAACGAAGGCGCCAATTCCAGAATCGTGACTGTGTCGCCCTCAACCGAGAACCACGCGAGCCAAGCGCCGCAGGCTATTTCCATCCGATCCGCACTACGTCGCACGATCCGGCGCGTGCGATGCGTCGATGGATCACGTGACAAAATCTCGACCAAGCGATCGCGATAATCGACCCGCCACGTTTCCCAAAGCCACTGCGCTTGAGTCCGAGCCTGCTCAGCAAAATTCACCGTATAGCGAGCGGGTTCTGCTTCCAATACATCGACTTCATCGATCCACCCAGCCGCTGAATCGGAGAAGGCGTCATAACTCGGCACATACGGCTTCACGTCAAACACGGGCGTGCCATCCACCATATCGCACGGGCCTAAAAACAGCTTCCTCCCCTTGACTCCGAGTAAACGCACCGGAGTCATGCCCAACGCATTAGGACGATGCGGTGACCGCGTTGCGAATACTCCTCGCCTCTGCGATGGACCTCGCGGCGGCAAGACCAATGGGCGCCAATCGGTATTACGGTGGAACCACCAGACCAACCAGACCCGCTCAAACCCCTCCAAATCGCGCAACGCCAATTCGAAATCCTGATCTGGTCGCAATTCAAGCACGTTGCACTCCACCTCAGTTTCCACGGGTTGATGCCGCGCGTGAAACTTCTCACCCTTCTGCGTGCGGATCGTGCCTATCGGCTTTAACGTCAGGGCGGTTTCAGATGAAGAGGACAACTATTCCACAATCACCGCCTACCCGCCCGCGTCACGCTTCAAGTCTATATTTCCCGATGAACCCATTTTATTTTGCCCCAATCTCCTTCTTCTTATTCGCTTAGCTATGCTCAATGTCATTCGTGAATTCGATGTGGCTGTGCCCATGCGTGACGGGGTGTTGTTGCGTGGCACCGTATTTCGGCCCGATGATGACGGCAAATATCCGGCTCTACTCGTGCGATCTCCCTATGGCACGTCGCTCGAAGGCTATGAACGCCATGCGCGAGCAGGCTACGTGATCTATGCCCAAGATACCCGCGGACGATATTCCTCCGACGGAGAGTTTCGGATATTCTCCCGCGACGACCACGGGGAAGATCACGATGGCTACGATACGGTGGAATGGTTGGCCACACAGCCGTGGTGCAACGGACAGGTGGGGCACTTTGGTTCTTCATATTTGGGCTTCAATACGTGGATGACCGCGCGAGCCAAGCCTCCGCATTTAGTCGCGATCAATGCGGAAACCATCCCTCCGGAACTGGCCGATATCGATTACACTTGGGGGAGTTTCCGACCTGCCCGAAGAATGCACTTCTGGCTCACCAGCATGGCACCTGATTTGCGTCGAAAACTAAATCTACCTCCACCCCACACCACCCCCGAAGAAAGAGCGTTATGGGATAATGAAACCCATGCCCGTTGGAGAAACCTCCTGCCGATGACGGATGTGGTTCACCATTTACCAGCACCACTTGCACGCGATGTAAGCGAATGGTTCAAAGATCCCGGAAAGCGTAACTGGAAATTCGCAGAGACGGTTTATCCCCAACTCGAAATGCCCAATCTGGATGTGACCGGTTGGTATGATCATTGCCTCTCCCTCGCCCATGTAGCCGGCATGCAGAAACACGGCGGCAGCGAGGTGGCCCGACAACAGACCAAAGTCATTATCGGTCCATGGAACCATCCCAATCGAGGCGAACGCCAATTGGGAGAAGTGGACTTCGGGGCCAATGCAGAAGTGGATCTATGGGGTATGCGGTTGAGTTGGTTTGATCACTGGATCAAAGGTATCGACAACGGCGTGGAATCATGGCCGGCCGTGCAGTATTTCGAAATGGGCACCAATGAATGGCGCGGAGCCGCGTCCTGGCCTCCGCCAAGTAAGCCCCAGGATTGGTATCTGAGTGGTAGTGCCGAAGACTCATCGGGCACACTCGCTTCTGCATCCGAAACGCATTCTGTGACAGAAGAACACTACGACTATAATCCTCACGATCCGCTGCCCACTCAGTGGCCCGATACGCTGATCACTCAAGTCACGGATCGAAGTAAATTTGCCCATCGCACCGATGTGCTAAGCTATCGCTCGGAACCTCTAAGCAAAAGCCTGACCATCGCCGGTAATCCCATGGTGGTGCTCTGTGCCGCCTCCAGTGCCCCGGACACGGATTTCTTTGTGTGGCTCGCAGATGAAGCCCCCGACGGCACCGCGATGGAGATAACCAGCGGTATGGTGCAAGCACGTCACCGCAACGGTCTCGATAAAACTGAATTCCTGCAGCCCGGGCAGCCAGAAGAGTTCCACTTGGAATTACGTCCCACGTCCAATTGCTTCTTCCCCGGGCATCGTATTCGCCTCGAAATCAGTAGCAGCGACTTCCCCAACTTTGACCGCAACCACAACACCGGTGGTGACGACCTACGCGAAACCAAGATGCAAGTCGCACATCAGACGATTTTGCACGGTGGAAGTTTTCTCTCACGCATTACTTTACCCACGACCGAAAATGCTGAAAATACTTACACAATGAGCACGGACACTGCACTACCCACGAGATACCAATTCAGTAATATTGATTCCGAGCACCGGTGGATCGAAGCGTATTGGCAGGCTGGCTATGTGATTATCGAGAATGTCTTCTCAAAAGATGAAGTGCTGAAAATGCAGCGTCGTTTTGATCGTTGGTATGCGGAAGGCATGCGCCATCCGTCGACCTTTAGGCATCAGAATAAAACCATCTGGCTGGCTGAGGATGAGAAAATCGGCAAGATTGTGAAGGGCATGCAATGGCCCAGCTACGACGACGATATTCTCGATGCCGTCCGCACCGACCCACGTATGCTGTCGATCATCGAGCCTCTGATTGGTGGAAACGTGAAGCAGATCATCAATCAACTCCACTGGAAGAAACCCGGAGCACTCGTGACTTGGGGGTTACACCGCGATGTGCGTAGTCGTAAACCCGTCGAAGCCTTTCGTGAATTGGCGACCAGCTATATCCAAACCGGCTTGGCCGTCGATCGTCACTGGTCAGAAAACGGTGCGATGAAAATCCTGCCTTACTCTCACCTCCATCAAAGAGGCGCGATGGATGAGTTCTCACCTAAAGATGCGAGTTCCACGGCGGAGAAAGACTGGCAGGACGCTGGCGTGAATATGGACAACCTGATCGATGTCGAAATGCCCATGGGATCCGTAGCCCTGTGGACACCATACACCATTCACGGTGGCGGCATCAATGTAACCACTGACAACGAGCGCCGGCTCTACATCAACGGCTACGTGAAGGCCGAGAATTGCGATCGCGGCGAATGGACTTTCCGTGACGGACAGCCTGTTCCGCTAGATTTGACTAATCAGGCGCTCGTCCAATTCGACGAACTCGCAGAAAAGCAGCACGCTTTCTATCCGGAGAAAGACGACCTCAGCGCAAAAGTAAGTGATTAAGTAGCCCAAATCCTACTTCGGAAACGGGCCATATTTCTCCGCTTTGTCTTCGGCGGCGTCATAGATCACCTTGCCATCCTTCACGAAGGGAACCGCCATCGCCCACTGTTTGAGATCATCGCCTCCGATCGGTGCTGAGGCATACTGTGGCAGATAGATGCGTCGCATCCGGTTCGTTAAATTCGGTCCGCTGCGATGCAGCGTATAACTGGTGAAGCAGGCAATACTGCCAGCGGGAACAATCACCGGATCTCCCGGATCTTCGCCGGTGTAGCCGACCAAGTCATGCGTGCCGGGCTCTTCGATGTGCTCGACGATCTTATCCTTGGTGCCTCCTCGGGAATGCGGAAGAATGTAGGCCGTGCCATTTTCTTCGCTCACATCGTCGAGCGTGACCCAACAGGTGAGATAAGGAGGATGTTCGGTCTGGGGATGGCTGCGTTTCACGTAACCACTGTCTTGGTGCCAGCTAAACTTCATTCCTTGCTCGGCGTTTTTAACGACCCATTGCTCATTGAACAAATACACGTCTGGACCGAGGGCGGCCTGCGCGATTTCCGCCATCATCGGGCTGAAAGTAAATTCCCGCATCCGACTGCTCAAACGATAGAGGTTACTGATGAAGTAACGGCTGCCGCGATGGTTGATCCCATCAACCGTGATTCCTTGGCTATCCATTTGGGAATCCTTGTAACCGAGAAAGTAGGAACACTCTTCGCGCAGCATTGAGAGCATATCCGGAGGGATGACATTCGGAAGGATCATGTAGCCTTCCTTGTGATAGAGATCGCGCTGTTCTTGGGTAACGAGGGTCATAATGCTGCAGATAATAACTCATCTCTGAGAAAAATTCTTCTCGTTTTCCATCCTGATCTTATCATTTTTTGTCGTCATGCTCGAGGAGCTCAATTTACCAAAATCATGGCATGGCAATCTGTGGATCTACCGCTTCCAAGACTGGAATCACCATGTGCATCGTCATGCGGAATTGGAATTCAACCTCATCACTCAGGGATCTGCCTTTTACCTGCTAGATAACGAAAAATATCATGTGCGGAGGGGTGACTTGATCTGGCTTTACCCCACCCAAAACCACGTGCTCGTGCATGAGACACCTGATTTTGAAATGTGGATCGGTGTATTTCGCCCCGAGGCTCTGGCGCAAATCGCGACCGATCCTCATCAGAAGCCTTTGCTCCTCAACCAGGCCAACGCCGACTGCAGTCGGCGGCTTACGTTGAAACAAATGCAGAGCCTCAGCGCGCTGATGGACGAGGTTTATGCCACCAAGGATCAAGCTGCGCATTTCAATTCCGGACTTGGCTATGCCTTTCTGACTTGCTGGCAAAATTTTGAAAAAGCCAGCGCAACACCGATCGAAGATGTGCATCCGGCCGTCGAAAAGGCGGCTCGAAAGATTCAGGACGACGATGAGGCCACGAGCCTCAATGGGCTCGCGCGACATGTAGGCCTGAGTCCCGCGAGACTCAGCCGTCTGTTTAAAGAGCAGACTGGGGTGACCATGGTGGGCTTTCGCAATCGATTGCGGCTCGGTCGTTTTTTCAATATTTACGGCACCGGCCAACGTCACACGATGCTCCACGCTGCCCTCGAAGCAGGATTCGGCAGTTACCCCCAATTTCACCGCGTCTTCAAACGCGAGCTCGGCTATTCACCTCAAGCACACCCATGGCAGTCTTAACCTTCCCCACAACACTGTGACTAAGTTGAGCGAATTGTTTTCGGATGAGGACTTCGGGTTTCGGCTCAAATTGAAACGTGGTTCGCTGGCGGATTTTTTCACCCCAACCCATGATCACTCTCGAATCATCGCCGAGCGTCGACGCTGGTTGGAATCAGCGCCGGAAAATTACCTAGCGGAAAGTAAATCTGCCCCTGCGCTTTGGCCGGAACTCAGTGCTGCTATCAAACAGCCACTCGATCCCAATCAAAACCGGATAGCGTTCACTGCCGGAACCACGCTCGAGCCGGACATCGTGTTTCTGCAACGCGACCAAGCGGGGAAGTTTCGTCTGACCGACGGCGTGGTCGTCTTTCCCTCGGGCTGGGCCTTACCTGAAAAGATCGGCCTGACCCTGGCTGAAACCCACGGCGTGGTGCCGGGGTTGAATGCCATCATCGGGGAGGCCATCGACCGATTTCTCGATCAGCTCAAACCCGGAGTCGCCGCGACAAGAAGCAACTGGGGACTCACCGCCACCGACGATCTGAATCTGCACCCGCACCTAGATCGTCCGCGGCTGAATGAGCATGCCACTCCCGATCAGGTTTGGCTGCGGGTGGAGCACCAAATCCTCGCTCTCCTCGCCCAAACCGGTGCGATTGTTTTTAGCATTCGGATCGAGTTGATTCCTCTGAGCAAAGTGTTGGCCGAGCCGGAGGCGAGTTCGCGCCTGCATCGAGCTCTGGACACCATGCCCGCGACCGTCATGATCTACAAGGGGCTGGCTCAGGCCATGCCCTCTCTCCTTCGCATGACTTCACGCGAATAGAAAAGTCGGAACACCTCACCATCCTCTCACATCATTGGATGATCTAACCTCCACCCCTGATATCCGTATCCATGGACGACACAGAACTACCCAATCCATTCCTGTTCAATGATGGTTCCGCCCTGACCCGAGTCGCGAATTGGCCCAAACGCCGACGCGAGATCCTCGACCTAATTGTCGATCTCCAATTTGGAGGCATGCCGCCTGTGCCGACAGCAACGCAAGGGGAGCTCCTCCACTCTCAAGTCCAACGTAAACACGGAGACTCCCTCTTTCAAACCATTCGGGTGACCGCGCAAAGCGATCCACCCTTTTCCTTCATTCTTCAACTCACCATCCCTCCGGGTGACGGCCCGTTCCCGGTCGTGATCAACGGAGATGCCTGTTGGAAAACGGTCACCCCCGAAGTCTCGAACGAGGCTCAGAATCGAAACTACATCCTCGCACAATTCAACCGCATGGAGCTTGCACCGGATGTGTATAATTCCGAACGCACCTCGGGGCTCTATCCCATTTATCCCGAACATCATTTCGGTGCGCTCTCCGCCTGGGCTTGGGGCTATCATCGCTGCGTGGATGTGCTGGAGCAAATGGACTGCGTCGAGTCATCGCAGATCGCGATCAGCGGCCATTCCCGTGGCGGTAAAACTGTGCTGTTAGCCGGAGCTACAGATGAACGGATCGCGTTGACCAATCCCAACAACTCCGGAGCTGGCGGCGCGGGTTGTTATCGCGTGCAAGGTCCCGAATCGGAAACCCTCGCCGATCTGATGAGAGCCATCCCCTATTGGTTCGGACCGGAGCTAAAATCATACGTTGGCCGTGAAAGCGAACTCCCCTTCGATCAACATTTTCTCAAAGCTCTGATCGCACCTCGGGCCCTGTTGACCACCGAAGCTCTCGGCGATCTCTGGTGCAATCTTCCCGGCACGTGGCAAACCCATCTCGCAGCCCAAGAGGTCTACCGTTTCCTTGGTGCCGAGCACAACATCGGCATCGTCTTCCGCGAAGGCGGCCACGAACACAATCTCACCGATTGGCGAGTCATGTTCGATTTCGCCGACTCCCAATTCCGAGGGGCCAAGGCGACTAATCAGCTCGATCAAAATCCATTTCCAGAAATGAAACGTTCCTATTCGTGGAGCGCTCCAACCTAGGTCTACTCTTGTTCCGGCACCGGGATCTGAGCCAGCCAGTCACGTCTGATCTTTTTGCCGAGCAGGAAGAATTTCCGCTCGGGATACCACAAGGTTACTCCATCTGGATTGGCCGTGATGCTGGCATACATCGCGAGATCCTCGCGCAGCATCGCCACCCCTTCGTTATCCATGAAAAACTGAGGCTCTGAAAACCAGACCGGTTGTTTCGCACCGGGACGAAACAAACCGCGACAGAGCCAAATCGGACGTCGGTGTTTATTGCTATCCATTGGGCTCCATCCGCCCATGTGACCATCGTGATTGTGGAAGAAAAAGATGTATTCACCGGGCGCGACCTCGTAGATCGGGCATGGACTACAAGGATGCTGCAACGGTTGGCGATCATCAGTCTGCCGGAGCGGTTCTACTGTGCTCCAGGTTTCACCCTTGTCGGCTGATTGCGACCATACCGCGTGACCTGCATTCGAGCGCATCACACAAAAAAGCCGATCGTCCGGCAGCTTCACAATCCCGGGTTCCTGCACCACGCTCACCTCGGGATGGCCGATATGTCCGTATTGGAGCGCGTTTTCATTTTCGGCAAAGTAAGCGATTTTCAAATCACCCGGCTCCGGATCATCGTCGACATTCTCGAAGCGCATAAACTCGGTCACCGCATCGTTGGACCACCACACATTCATCTTGCGCGGCCCCGCAACTTCCGGGCTCACCCAGCGCGTAAAACCGGCGAAATATTTTCCATCAAAAAACTTCAACGGCTTCTGCCAAATGATCCAGTTACTCGGAATCTTCGGATCCTTGCTGTCCCAAATCGATTTGGGCATCGGCACGAATTGCTGCTCCGACCACGTCTCGCCGCCATCATCGGAATAGCGCCCCGCCATCGCCCCACATGTCGCCATGTAGAGATCGTGCACCCCGATGTAGCGATTGTAGTAAATGTAGATGCGACCTGACTTCGAGATCAGGGGAAACTGCCAACTCGCGATCCCACCGCCATCAGCGGGGCCCGCGAGAAACTTCGGTTCCGTCCATGTCTGCCCGTCATCCTTACTTCGCGCAAAGACGACATGCTGATCCGGACGACCCTCATAGGAACTCTGCGTCCACACCGCGAACAACCCGCCCTGCGGATGCTCGGAAACAAGAAAGTGTTCGTTGCCCGTATCGAGTGTAGAACCATCTAAACTCTTCGGCACATAAACAACATGATCGGGATGGGTGCGCTTGAGTTCGGACTGGAGATGCGCAGCTGTTTTGGGATCCATGATTCTCACACCGTCATCTTCATACTAAAAAGCAATAACTCTCCCTTGCACGTCTCACAAAATTCTCGAAGTTCAACCCCAGTTCGAAACGATCTACATCGCCTATATCTCGCTCGCCCATTCCTGTCATTCTTCGATGAAGCTACTCATAAACTACGCCAACCATATCTTCCGGCGTAGCCAGATCAGAAATTCCGAAACAGGTCTATCGGTGGGTGGTTTCGATGAGGTCATTTCTTACTCACCTGAAGACATCTCGCGCGATTTTTATAAAAAAAATCGCCACATCTTACGGAAAGAACGCGGTAATGGGTTTTGGCTCTGGAAATTCTATTTTATCAAAAAATCTTTGGAGCAATTAGATGACGGAGATTTTCTGTTCTATTGTGATGCTGGCGCCCATTTCATCGCTTCGATTGATCCCATCATTGAGCTCTGCGTGAGCCACCAACAAGAGATCATTCCCTTCGAATTTGAATACATCGAGAAGGAGTGGACCAAAAGAGATGCTTTCAAACTCTTGGATTCCGATACTCCAGAATACTATGACACTCCTCAACGGATCGGCGGGTTCATGCTGTTTAGAAAATCGAAATATTCCATCGATTTCATGAGCGAAATCCTGGAACTCGCGCAGGATGAGCGACTCATTACCGATTTAAAGAACCAGTTGGGGTTCCCTAATTACCCGGGATTTATCGAACATCGTCATGACCAATCACTCTGGAGCTTATTGACTAAGAAGCACGGCCTGAAGGCTTTTCGCGACCCCTCACAGTATGGCAATCACCTCATCTCAATCCGAGACGACTCACCGTATGAGCAACTGTTCGAGCTCACCCGTGAAAAGCAGCATACGAAATACAGCAGGAATCGCGAAGAATTGAGAACTGAGGGTTTCCGTCTTTTCGTCCGAGCAAAAATTCGAAATATGCTGCAAAGAATCACCGGGAAAAAGCGACCGTAGCTCCTTAGATCGATCATCCCTCGACCCGTGTCAGATGATGCAATTCATCTTTCACCAAAAACCTCCTCAGCGCAGGACACTTTAGAGATAATAAGAATATCCCTTCATGAACCTCTCCTCTGTTCGCACCACCATCAAAGATCATCTGGAAAAGCTGCGTGATCTCGACGGCCCCACGGGCGACTATCGATCAGGAATCGGCCTGAGCACCGACCTCTATTCTTCGCTCGATATCGCGTTAATGAGAAGACTGATGGGCGAAAATCTGCAGGCGACACTCACGCCAACCGAGCGCCAAGAATGGGCCGGACACATCAACTCGTTTCAGAAACCCGACGGCACGTTCACGGGCATCTTCACGCATCACTCACAGCTGCATGCCCACGGCATGGTGATCGGCGCTCTCGGTGTTTTGGGCCACCGCATGCGCTACACTCACAGCCTCTACGCGCCCTTTGCAGATATCGGAAAAATCGACCCATGGCTGAACAAGATCGATTGGGCGGAGCAATGGTCCGCCTCGCATCTCTTTTGGGGCGGCATGCATTGCTACAGTATGAGCAGGGGGTGTTCACCGGCCTGGCGCGATGCCGTGTTCAATTGGCTCGACGATCATCTGGATAAAAACACGGGGTGGTGGATCAAAGGCACCACCTATACCAATCGCCACGAACCACTGGGCGGCAGTGTTCACATTCTCCCGATTTACCAACATCACCAACGTCACTTTCCCGCCGCGCGAGCACTGATCGACAGTGTCCTCGCCATGCAACTCCCCAACACTCGCTGGCTCGACCAACCCGATGACTACCCCTTGAGTTACCTCGAACTGGATGCGCTCTATGCGTTGAAATTCGCCGGTAATCTCGAACCTCAATATCGATCCGAAGACATTCTCAACGCCGTAAGACGATTCGGGCTCACCGTTGAGCAGGCATGGGACCGCGATCACGAAAAGCTGCTCGCGCCCCATCCCCATATCATCCTCGGTCTCGTAGGCACTTTCGGGCTACTGCAACAGCACCTGCCCGAAGAGTATACCGACTCTGTTGAATGGACGGACATCTTCAGCGATATCCGGCTCTACCAAACCGATGCCACCACCGCGATTTAGGAATCGGCACCGCTGCACTTTCCCCGCGTTGCGAATCCTGGTCAGCATGATCAAATCACAACCTTCTGAGCATTCGTGATCGACCCTGATCGGCAGGGCTTACTTTCTATAACGCCTTGGATCATCGACACCCCAGCAGCTCAGCACCCGCCCTCGCATGAAAGTGGTTCTTGCGGAAAAACCCTCGGTAGCACGCGACATCGCTAAACACCTTGGCGCCACCAAGCGCGGCAATGGCTGGCTAGAGGGCAACGGTTGGATCGTCACCTGGGCCTTTGGACACATGGTCGAGCTGCAGGAACCAGAAGACTACCAGGCCGACTGGAAACCGTGGCGACTCTCCAATCTCCCGATCATTCCGGAACACTTCCAATTGCGTGGTCGCACGGATGGCTCCGCGCATGAACAGCTCGCCACAATCAAGAGGCTCTTCAACGAAGCCGATGAAATCGTATGCGCAACGGATGCGGGACGTGAAGGTGAGCTCATTTTTCGCTACATCCTGACTTGGACGAACTGTGAGCATAAACCCGTCCAACGCCTGTGGATCAGCTCGCTGACCAATGAGGCGATCGAGAAAGGGTTCGCCAAACTTCAGCCCGGCTCCGCGTTCGATCATCTATACCACGCCGCGCGTTGTCGCAGTGAGGCCGATTGGATCGTCGGTCTCAACGCCACGCGATTCTTCACCGTCGAATACGGCCGCCGCAATCTCCTGCTCAGTCTCGGTCGCGTGCAAACTCCTATTCTCGCGATGATCGTCGGGCGCGATCTCGAAGTGGAACGTTTCGTCCCCGAAGATTTCTGGGAGATCCACACCCTCTGTCGCGACGCGTTGTTCAAACACACCGGTGGTAAATTCCCCGAGCAACCCGCAGCCCAAGCGATCCTCGATCAGATCACCGGAGAAGAGCTGGTCGTCACCTCGGTGAACAAGAAAAAGACCCTTGCCCATCCGCCGCAGCTCTACGATCTCACCAGCCTCCAGCGCGACATGAATAAGCGCCACGGTTTCACCGCCGATCAAACGCTCAAACTCGCGCAAAACCTCTACGAAAGTAAACACCTCACCTATCCCCGGACCGACAGCTGCTACCTCAGCCAGGACATCGCGCCGACGATTGCGCCGCTCCTCGAAAAGCTCCGCGGGGTGAGACCCGATGAGATCGGAGCCCTCGATCTCACTGCGCTCAATTTTACCAAACGGATCGTCGATGACAAAAAGGTCTCCGATCACCACGCGATTATCCCCACGACCATTCTCGGCAACATGCTGGAAGGCGATGAAGCTAAACTCTACGACGCAGTCGTCACTCGTTTGATCGCGGTCTTCTATCCCCCTTGCGAACGCGCCGTGACGACGGTCGAAGCCGTGGCCGCCGAAGAACCGTTTCGCGCCCGGGGAGTTGTGCTGATCGATCCCGGCTGGGAGGCACTCTACGCGAACGATGCGACCGAAGCAGCGCCGAAAAAGAACCCGAAATCCAAAGAGACTGAAAGCGTGCAAGTGCTGCCATATTTTCAGCAAGGCGAAAGCAATCCTCACGATCCGAAACTCGTCGTCGGGAAGACCTCGGCCCCCAAACGCTTCAACGAAGCGAGCCTCCTCCAATTGATGGAAACCGCCGGGAAGATCGTCACCGATGAAGCGCTCAAGGAAGCACTCAAGGAAAAGGGCGTGGGCACTCCTGCCACCCGTGCCTCGATCATCGAAGTGCTCATCTCGCGCCACTACGTTGAGCGCCGGAAGAAAAACCTCATCAGCACCGATTCCGGTCGCGCCCTGATTTCACTCGTGCAAGACGAACGGCTCAAATCGCCCGAACTCACCGGCGATTGGGAATTTCGCCTCAAGCAAATGGAGCGCGGCGAATACGAGCCGAAAACTTTCATGGACGAGGTCGCCGCCTATACGCGCGAGATTCTGGCCAACAAGGCCGAAGCGACGATCGATCTGACAAATCTCGGGCCCTGCCCCACTTGCCAATCACCCGTCATTCGCGGGCGAAGCGGCTACGGATGTTCACAGTGGAAAAGCGGCTGCACCTTCGTGCTGCCCGGCGTGCTCTGGGGGCTCGAAATCAACCCCGTGCTCGCGCGGGAAATCCTCATCCATAAACGCAGCCTCACACCGTATCCCATCAAAGACGGGAAGAAATCCCATTTCGCTCATCTCTGCTTCGATCAGAAAGGCCGGCCCAGTTACGAAGTCGCTTCCGAAGCGCAAAAAGCGGCCGCTTCGGACGAATCACTCGGCACCTGCCCTGTCTGTTCGGGTGATGTCGTCGTGGGTAAAAAAGCCTATGGTTGCTCCAACTGGCGCAACGGTTGCCGCTTCGTGGTCTGGAAAACGATGGCACAAAAAGAGATCCCCTTGGAATTCGTTCAGCAGCTCCTTCAGGATCAGATCACCGGCGAAATCACCGGTTTTACTTCCAAAGCGGGCAAGCCCTTCAATGCCAAACTCAAGGTCGTCGGAGGCGAAGTGAAATTCGAGTTCGGGAACTGAGCGCACACTCAATAGGTAGGGGCCGTTATCCCTAACGGCCCTCGCGTAGGCCGAGTTCCTGAAGGCAAAGGGCAGTTAAGGATAAACGCCCCACCCCATTTAAGTCCCCTTACTTCGAACCGAGCAACTTCATCATCGCCGCGAAATCTTCTTCGGCGAATCCCGCAGATTCAGCATCGGCCAATCGTTGTTTGATTGCCGCCAACATCGGAAACTCTTCCGCCGAACCCATCTTCGAGGCCAGGCGCATATCCTTGGCCATGTGCTTCACTGAGAATTGAGGTGAGTAATCACCTTCCCGGAGCTTGGGTTCCTTGAGTTTCGTCACGCCGGAATAACTCACGTTTTTGCCGAGCGCATCGAAAAACACATCGTCACTCACTCCCGCTCGACGCACCAGCGTGAGCGCTTCACAGAGCGTTTCCATTTGCGCGGAAATATTCAGATTCATCGCCAACTTTAGTGTGCAGGCCTGCTCATTATCTCCGATGTGAAAGCGCGCGCTGGAGACGAGTTGAAACAACGGCTCCAACTCCGCGATCAAGTCGGCATCCCCGCCGAGATAAAAGACCGTCTGCTTCACTTCCGCCGCCGGTTTGCTGCCCGTGAAAGGCGCTTCCAAATAGCGTGCGCCGGTCGCCAGCACCTGTGCCTTAAACTTCGCGCTACTCGCCGGATCAATCGTGCTCGATTGCATCACGATTTTACCCGCGTCGAGCTTGGGTAGGATTCGTTCCAGAATCGATTCCACCGCCGGCGGATCGGCCACCACGATCTGCACGACATCTGCCGCCTCGGTGACCGCTTCGGGAGTCTCCATCCACTGCGGTGCATCCGGCTTGGCGGTGCGGTTCCATGTGCCCGCCAGCACACCCGCCGCCTCAAAATGCCCCGACCAAATATCCCCAATAATGCCCAATCCGATAATGCCAATTTTCATAGAATTGGAGTTCTACCAAGAAGAGCGTGAAACACACGACGAAATTCACGCCGAGTCTCACGCTCTTAAATGAATGTCACTTAATAAGTGACATTCATTTCTATGCTCCCTCGCGCATGCCCACACCAAGCGCTCGCAAGCGAGCGGCCTACCTATCCATCGCTAAAAGAGTCTTAGACCAGAATTTCTAGCATCCGCTCAAACAAGCGGTTCACCTTCGCTTGATTGTCTTTCACCAAATCCTTAAATTTCGTGAAATCGATTTCGGTGCCTTCAAGGCCATTCGCGTAATTATCGATCAACGCGAGGCTGTTGTAATTGAGACCAGCCTCCGTGCAGAGATCAGCTTCATGACACGCCGTCATCCCGATCACATCGCCCCAAGATTGCACCACGCGAATCTCCGCCTTCGTTTCGAAGCGCGGCCCCCGCATTTGCACGTAAACTTTGTCGGGATGAATTTTAAATTCTGGCGCAAGCTTCTCGATTAAGAGCGGCATCAAGTTATTCGCGATCCCCGGAGCCCCGCCCCGAAGCTCGTCGTCGTAGAAAGTAGCAGGCCCCTGCTGCAATCCCACATAGTCGCTGCACGAAACAAACGTGCCCGGAGGTAAATCCTTATCGAGCGAGCCCACCGAGTTGAGCGAAACCACGTCCGGGCAACCGAGCTCGGCCAACGCACGGATATTGGCCCGATAGTTGATTGAGTGAGGTGGCAACGGAAAGCCGTAACCATGACGGTTGATCAATACGAAGTCGTCCTTGGTTTTATAAGTGACTTCGCCATGCGGCGTGTTGATCGTCTTCACGTCCCATGCCGCAAACAAATCGGAATTAACGATGCTGGTGCCACTCACAAATGCGACTTTCATGCCGTCAGTAACGCCAACAAGCCGACGCGAGACAACCCGAAAGGCCGGAGGCTCGTTTCAACCGCCTCTCAGCAGTCAAAGAAGGTGGAGCGTGTTGTCCCCAACACGCTGGCCTGTAAGTTGGAAACTTAAGCGTAGGCGTCCGGGGGACAATCCGCGCCACCCGACACTCACCCTTGGTGGGTTCGCGTTACTCTTGATTGTCTTTGTCTTCGGAGGAGCCGGTTGCGCGACACCCGGCCTCAATCACCTTTACGTCATTTCCGATTCTCAGCACGAGACGATCAAAGACTATGCTGCTCCTGAAGTTGAGACGATGGATATCCCTTCGTTTCTCGATTCCGCAGACGTCCTCCTCGGCCTCGCTTACGATTCTTACACCGACCACCTCTTCATGCGATTGGCTCCCGGCAACGAGTTTCGTGTCGTCGATCGCCCCGATCGCAGCATCAAACGAGAATTCACCGCTGCAGATATCACGACCTCCGGTGGAGGTGACCTCGCCATCCGCTCGCGCGACCGCCATCTGTTTCTCAGCCACCCCACACGACCCGCCCTGATCGAAATCACGCTCTACGGAAAATCCATCCGCACGATCACGCTCGCGCAATTCACCCGTCCACCCACCGGTGTGGCCTACGATCAGAAACGCGACTTACTCTATGTTCTGCGCGGTGGTGACCTCACGCATATCGTGACCTACGATCTCAACGGTCAACGAATCAAAGGCACCGCCCTTGATCGCGATGTCCTCCTCTCCACCCTCGCCTACGATTCCGATGCGCGGGAATTCTACGTCCAGCTGCGCGAATCGCACGACATCGGGGTATTCGATCAGCAAGGGAACCTCCTCCGCACTATCGAAATCACCTTCGCAGAAAACCCCGCCCATTTCGACGTCGGCCCCCGCTCTTTCTTGCGACTTTTCTAAATTCCCTCCGACTACCTGTCGTCTACTTTCAAACGAAAATCTCACATGTGCTGCGTAGCCCCGAGCCTGCCGAAGGGGCGAAGCAGTAGTCCAAAATCCGCCTTGTGCTGCGAAGCCTTAGCGAAGCAGTAAATCTAAACTCCAAAATCACAAAATGCCTCTCATCGATAAACCCGTCGCAGAACTCCACACATACCAAGGCCGTAATCCCCGTCCCGACGATTTCGACCAATATTGGGATGAAGCCCTGCGCGAGCTCGACGCAACCGATCCTCAACCCGAGCTGGTGCCCTCCACCAAAATCACCACGCGCAATAGCGAAGCCTTTGATCTTTGGTTCACGGGAGTGGGTGGGGCTCGGGTTTACGCAAAGTATGTGCGACCCAAGAATCGCGACGGCGCCTGCCCCGCCGTCCTCCAGTTCCACGGTTATTCCGGTCACGGGGGTAATTTTTTAGATCGCCTCGCCTACACCAGTGAAGGCTTTTGCGTCGCCGCCATGGATTGCCGTGGCCAAGGCGGTCGTTCCGAAGATTCGGGCAGTCGCAAAGGCATGACAATGAAAGGGCATATCGTGCGAGGACTCGACGATCCCGATCCGCACAAGCTCGCCTTCCGCCAGATCTTTCTCGATACCGCCCAACTCGCACGAGTAGTGATGAGCTTTGATGAAGTCGATGCGACTCGCGTCGGCGCGATGGGCGGCTCGCAAGGGGGTGGGCTAACCCTCGCGTGTGCCTCACTTGAACCACGTATCAAACGCGCCGCCCCCATCTTTCCCTTCCTCTGCGATTACCGTCGCGTCTGGGAAATGGATCTCGCGAAGGGCGCCTACGACGAACTGAACTACTACTTCCGGATGTTCGATCCGCTCCATGAACGGGAAGACGAAATTTTCACCAAACTCGGCTACATCGATTGCCAAAATCTCACCCCCCGGATCAAGGCCGAAGTGCTCATGTATACCGGCCAAATGGATCAGATCTGCCCCCCATCGACCCAGTTCGCCGCCTACAACAAAATCACGGCCAAGAAGAACGTGATTTTCTATCCCGATTTCGGACATGAGAATCTCCCCGGCGAACCCGACAACACGTTCAATTTCATGATGGGGTTGTAAGCCTTCGTTGTCATGTCAGCTAAACCCAACGTCCGCACGCTCGCTCAGGCCAAGAGATACGTTTCCAAGGTCGGGTGTTGTCTGGTCTTCGCGGACAAAAAACTAGATGCGCCGAATCTGTGGGATGCGATTGATCTACCGGAAAAACAACCCGGTGAAAAAGGCTGGGGCCAAAAAGTCGGAGCGATCTGGAGTTGGAAAAACGAACTCCCCGCCGACAATCCCGACGAGATTTTTTACGGCAAAGGCGCGAAAGGCAAAAGCGTGCTCATGACCTTGGACTATCTGAAAACGCAGCACTATCCGGCCTTCCACCAATCCGTCGCAAAATGTAGTCCCATGGCACGAAAGATTTACGAGCTCGTGCGGATCGAACCACTCACGACGACTGCCCTGCGCAAAGCGATTCTTCAGGGGGATAAGACCCGCAAGAACGCGTTCGCCAAAGCCCTCGTGGAACTCCAAATCACCCTGAACATCGTCCGCTGCAACGACCCCGAAATCACCAGCGACACCTGGGTGAGATTCGATGAGCAGTATCCTGGATTGATCGAACAGTAATGGGTTGATCAATAATCCGGATTTGGTCTCGCGGAGAACGCAACAGGGCTACGAATTCACAAATACTAATACGGGATGAGCAAAGTTATCTATTTCATCACCCACCCCAATGTCCTCATCAGTGCGGACGTTCGCATAGAGAAGTGGCCTCTATCAGAACTCGGGCGTGATCGTATGAAGGCATCACTAAAGCAACCTTGGGTGAAGGAGATCACCGCGATCTATTGCAGCACCGAACAAAAAGCCATCGATGGCGCCGACATCCTCGCCACGCATCTCGCACTTCCGGTTCATCAGAGAGTGGAGCTCGGCGAGAATGACCGTTCTTCAACCGGATTCCTTCAACCCGACGAATTCGAACGCGTCGCGGACGAGTTTTTTGCCAAACCGGAATTGTCGGTTCGAGGCTGGGAACGTGCCATTGATGCCCAAAAGCGAATCATCACCGCAATCGAAAGCATTGCGGCAACAGACAGAGCCTCGGGACCAATCGCGATTGTTGCGCACGGCGCAGTAGGCGCACTGCTCTACTGCGCACTCACTGAAAATTTCATTTCTCGGAACTTCGGCCAACCCGAAAATGGTGGAGGAAACTACTTCGCATTCTCCATCAACCCGCATCGTGCCCATTTTAATTGGCGCGCGATTGATGAATGCTAGGTTGCACCAATGAAAACTCGAGATCGCGTTTACACCTACATCACGCGGCGGAATCAAATATTGCTATTTACTCAACCAGGATCGCCGGAAGCGGGCATACAAGTTCCCGCCGGAACGGTTGAGCAAGGCGAAGATCCAAAGGACGCTGCGATCCGCGAAGCGCGCGAGGAAACCGGCCTCAATGGACTGACCTTTGTTCGGTTTCTGGCCCAGGATGTCAGGGACATGCGCGATTGCGGCACGGAAGAAATGCAAACGCGTTGGTTCTATCATCTCAAATGCGAGATCCCTGCACCTAACACATGGTCGCACGGTGAATTCGCTCCCGATGGCACACTGCTTCATCCATTCGATTTCTTCTGGGTCGATCTGCCGGGAAGCATTCCCAAGCTAATCGCCAATTACGACGATATGATTCCACAATTACTGGAGTCTCAGGCTCTTGAGAAGTAGCGGTTCTTTGGAGTTCGCGTGTATTGTCCAGCAGGCAGCTCCCAACCGTATTTCACTTCACAAGTAGTTTTATTTAAACTGCGATTACCTTCGTAAGAGAATCATTCACTGAACGAATATCGCGGTCAGAAAGATTTCCTAAGACTCTAAGGATAAACCTCTCATCAAGAGTGAATAATTTCACGCGCATGATCGACGCATGCGGCAATCCTGATGTCTTCCAGTCGCGCAATTTCACATCACCAAACCAATGTGAATGCTTCGCACTGGTGATCATGCCCAAGACCACGCTTCCATTACTCTTCTGAAACTCAGGTTTCGAAACCACCACCGCAGGTCGCCGCTTAGTCGCCGCGGAATCCGTGAATGGAAAGGGAACCACCACGATCTCGTGTGGTTTATAGACTACTGTAGGCATCGTCGTCTTGCTTTGAGGACCACTCCGCCGAAAGCGTCTTCTCCGTCGCTTGAGCAAACTCCAAATCCATCGGGCGCGCCTTACTCAATTCGACCTGCTTACCCTGCAGGCGAAACGCCACCGCATCACCCGAGCGCAATCCGAGCATCTTTCGAACACGAAGAGGAATAGTCGCCTGCCCTTTGGTTGTTACCTTGCTTACGAGTGTTTCCATGCAAGTAATGGAAGTAATACCAGTAATGATGTCAACACTGAGAAGCGATCACTCCACCCAGTTGATCTTCTCGAAGCGCTTCGCCAGCTCTACGTCTTTGGCGGTCACTTTATCGTCCGCGTCGTGAGTGCTGAGACGCACAGAGATGCAGTTGTAAACGTTCATCCACTCGGGGTGATGATTCAACTCCTCGGCCTCGAAACTCACGCGCATCATAAAAGACATCGCTTCGCGAAAGCTGCCGAATTGGAAGGTCTTACACAGGGCGTCGTCGCTAAACTCCCAATCGGTCAACTTGCTGAGGGCCTGCTGGATTTCATCGGGAGTCAGGGGTTTGCTTGCCATGCTGCTAACATGCACGAGTCCATTTTAATGGCAAGCCATGCACAATTCCACCCTGGCCGCCGAAGCTTTATGCGAAGGCGGCTTGTCAAACCGCACGCCGCTCACCTAACTCGGCACAACTCATGCCGACCAGCGATCGAAGCCAAAACCCGAAACACGTAGCCATCATCATGGATGGCAATGGTCGCTGGGCGCAAAAGCGTGGCCTCCCCCGCAACGAAGGTCACCGTAATGGTGCCGAAAACGTGCGCCGTATCGCCGATGCCGGACGCGAGCTCGGCCTGCGCACCCTAACGCTCTATTCGTTTTCGTCCGAAAACTGGAGCCGCCCGAAGGACGAAGTTGGAGCGCTCATGAAGCTGCTCGAATTTTATCTCAAAAGAGAGCTGAAGACCTTCGTCAAAAACAAGATTCGTCTGCGCACGATCGGACGCATTGATGAAATGCCCGCCGGAGTGCAAAAAGCACTCAAGGATACAATTGAGAAGACGAAGGAGTTTACCGATTACACGCTCGTGCTCGCACTCAACTACGGCTCGCGCACCGAAGTCGTCGATGCCGCACGCGCCTATGCGGCCGATGTGCAAGCGGGGAAGATCGAGGCGACCGACGATTCTTGGAATACTTTTAATCGTTATCTCTACACGGCGGACTTACCTGATCCCGAATTGATCATCCGCACCTCCGGAGAGGAACGTTTGAGCAACTTCATGCTCATGCAAGGCGCCTACTCGGAGCTGGTCTTTTCCCCGCTTTATTGGCCTGACTTTGATAAAGCCGCTCTCGTCTCCGCGATCGAAACCTACCATCAGCGCGAAAGACGCTTCGGATTGACGGGAGAGCAAGTCAAAGACACTTCCAAAGGGTAGCCTTTGGCTACGACACCACCGTTTTCTTTCGCTTAGAGAAGTTCGCCCCACCCCACCACCATGGCCAAACGTATCTTCAGCACTGTCCTGCTCTGGGCAATCGTCGCCGGTTCACTCTGGTATTTTCGCACCACCGGCGCCGTGATCCTGATCGGCGTGATCGCCACCCTTACGCTCGGCGAATTCTACAAGCTCCTTGCTGGCGCAAAACTCGCGCCTTTTGATCGGCTGGGCATGATGCTCGGGGGACTGATCACCATCTCTCCGTGGCTTCAACAACAACACGGTTTGGCGTCGGAACATTTGCTAGCCTTGGCCGTAGTGATCTTCGCCTTTCGCATCATCGGCGAACGCACGACTGAAACACGCGTCGAGGCACTCGCGTCCACTGTCTTCGGTCTCGTTTACGTGGCCTTCATGCTGCAATACCTCGTGCGCATCGTGATCTTCAATCCCTACGCTCCCGAGCAAGGCTTGATCCTTTTCATCTGGTTGGTGGCGGTTTCTAAGTTCTGTGATGTCGGCGCGCTCCTGACTGGCTTGGCCATCGGTAAACACAAGATGTCACCGGAGATCAGCCCGAAAAAGACATGGGAAGGTGCGATCGGCGGTGTGATCGTTTCGATGGGCGTCGGCGCGTTGTTCGCTTGGCTCGCGCGTGACCATCTGCCCGCGCACATCACTCCTCTTTACGCTGCCTTGATCGCGGGTCCGATCGCAGTCGTGGCCATCGTTTCCGATCTGATCGAATCAGTCATCAAACGTCGCGCCGCAATCAAAGACTCCGGCGGCGTCATCCCCGGTATCGGCGGCATGTTTGATGTCAGCGACTCGCTGATCCTCACCGCGCCCGTCGGATACCTGCTGCTGCAACTCTCGTAACTAGCTCGTTCGCGGCCAAGAGCATGCGCCCGTCTGAGAGTCCGTGCAGGACTGAGCCAATAGCAGTTCTCTCTGCCTCTCAGCTCAGTTCCTTCTTTCCAGCTTTCCACATTAAATCGGCCCTGCCTCACCGCAGTGCTTTGCCTTACGGCGAATCCATCTCGAGAAGAGTCATTTACTCCCGACGAGTTTAGGAGCAAGCTCTTCGGATGCCCAAGCACAGCAAGAAATCGTCCAGAGGAGGTTCCCTCACAAGGGCGATTGAGATCTTCGTGGAGGGCTTTGGTTTCACGCGAAGTTTTACCCATCCCTATGTGGGTGATCGCGTCGGTCCGCTCTGGGTTTTACGAGATGCACCACGGGAAAAGGTCGATGATTACCGACGCGAAGAATGGTGCGTCTTCAAAACCCCTGCCAAAGAGGCGGATCGAATCATCCGTGAAAACACGCGGGGCCGATTCTGCATCTGCGCATTTCATGGCATCGAAAGCTCAGACGAATTGCTGCGGGCAGAATACAAGGCGCTCGGTTATCGATTGGGTGGCACCGAAGGTGTCATGGTTCACGCTCTCAAGCAGATTCCCGCCATCAAATCACCCGCCACGATCACCCGGGTATTATCACAGGAACTCGCCGATGCGGTGGCAAAAACCGCGAGACATCGTCAAATCCTGCCAGAGCATCTACATGCAAATGCACCGATTCGACTCTATGCGGCACTGATCGATGGAGAAGTGGTGGGTTGCGTGCGGAGCATTGTTTGCCAGGGCAGTGCGTGGGTCTCCAATATGGAAGTGCGCCCGGAGTTTCGGCGGCAGAAAATCGCGTCGGCACTCCTCGTCAAAATGATGCGCGATGATCGGAAACAGGGCCACAAAGCCTCCACCCTCATCGCAAGCAAAGCGGGCGCCAAGTTGTATACCACTTTGGGTTACCAACCACTGGGCACCTTGCTTCTCTTTACTCCGCCCAAAATGGCTTAGACTTTCACGCGATCCCCTCGCGTCTCACATTTCTCCCCCTCCCATCATGCCGATTACCCGCACTGCCACTCTCGACCTCCACCTGCTGGCCAAGTTCACCAATCTGCTCCTGCCGGCAGCCCTAATTCTCAGTCTCCTCGCTGGAATCAACATCTCTTTCTATTTCCACTTTTTAACAGTGGCACTGTTGATGCTCAACACGCTCAACTTCGCCTACCTGTTCATCCAAAGGCGCCACACCTTGCTGCGCAATTTCGGCATCCTCGGCCAAGCGCGCTATTTGATGGAGAGTATCGGCCCGGAGCTTCGCCAATACTTCTTTGCCAACGATACGGAAGAGCGCCCCTTCAATCGTTCCGAACGCTCGGAGGTTTATCGCAAATCACATGGCATCGATGCAACCGGCGCTTTCGGCTCACTGAGCGAATATGATCGCGACGAAATAAAGCTGCGCCACTCGCTTTTTCCCACGCCGCACAATGAGCTGATGCCCTACGAATTAAAGGTCGGTGCGGCCCGCGGCTTGGAGAGCACCTATACGCTGCATCGCCCAATCATGATCAGCGCCATGAGCTATGGTGCTCTGAGCGCTTACGCGGTCGAAGCCTTGAGCACCGGGGCCAAAGAAGCCGGTATCCTCATGAACACCGGCGAAGGTGGTTTTCCAAAGTATCATCTGCGGGGCGGCTCGGATCTCATTTTTCAGCTCGGCACCGCGAAATTCGGCGTGCGCCATCCCGACGGTAGCCTTGATGATGAAGCGTTTAAAAAACTCTGCGCACGCCCCGAGATCAAAATGATCGAAATCAAACTTTCGCAGGGCGCAAAACCCGGCAAAGGCGGTATTCTGCCCAAAGAGAAGATCAGCGCGGAAATCTCCGAATTGCGCGGCGTGGATCGCGACCACGACGTCGTTTCCCCGCCGGGGCATGTCGAATGCAAGGATCTCACCTCGACGATCGCCTTCATCAGTCACGTTCAAAGCATCAGCGGATTGCCTACCGGGATAAAGCTGTGCCTGGGTTCACCTCGGGAATTCGAGGACTTGGTGAAAGAGATGATCAAACAGGATACTTTTCCCGACTTCATCACCGTCGACGGCGCGGAGGGAGGCACCGGCGCAGCGCCCACCGCCTTTCTCGATGGTGTCGGTATGCCGCTCTTCGTCGCTCTGCGCACCGTGGATCAAATCCTCATTCGCGAGAACGTCCGCCTGCGCACCGTGCTATTCGCCAGCGGTAAACTCATCAACCCCGCCAAACAGCTCCTCGCGCTCTGTCTCGGCGCCGACGCGTGCTACACCGCCCGCGGCTTCATGCTGGCTCTCGGTTGCATTCAAGCACTCCAGTGCAATCGCAACACGTGCCCCGTCGGCATCACGACCCACGATCCATCCCTCATGCGTGGATTTATCGTCGAAGAGAAAGCGAAGCGCGTAAAAAACTACGTCGATGGCATGCTTTCGGATATCGACCATTTAATCGCCGCCGCAGGGGTGCACCGGGCCAGCGAACTCACGCTCGACCACCTCTACATACCCGATCAACACGAACTCGCTCCATTGATGCCTGCATCCTCTTCGCCCACCGCCCAACTCTAAAATACCCCGACATGAAAACCCGTCTAACCCTGAGTTGGATCCTCCAAACCCTCGTCGTGCTGATCCTCATTTATCCGTCATGGAGCAAGCTCATCGGCACTCCGCAAGAAGTCGCCCTCTTCACCACCTTAGGCATGGAACCGACCGGACGCTACATCATTGGTTTCTTTGAAGCGCTCGCGATTGTGTTGCTGCTCATCCCCAGCAGCGTGACTTGGGGTGCGATCCTTACGCTTTGCATCATGTCGGGCGCTTTCATCGCACATGCCACGAAGATCGGCTTCGGCGGAGAAATCACTGTGATGTCGATATTTCTGGGAGTAACATTCCTCAGCGCGCTAGGGATATTGATCCTTCGCAGCCAAGAGCTTCCCTTCATTCGAGACGCCTTCGCCCGCTCCACCACGCCGCAAAAAACCGACGGCGATAAAAGCAAATAGCGTCTGTGATTATTTCGCTTTGATCAGCTTCTCGATGTGCCCGAGCACATGCTGACGGCCCTCCTTGCTGACTGATGAAGTTACAAATATTTCCGGAGCCGGTTTCGCACCGCCCAGCACCTCGCGACGAAACTTTGCGACATTCGATCGCGTTTTTCCGGACGACTGCTTGTCCGCTTTGGTGAAGACCAAGGAGAAGGGAATCTCGGCTTCAACCATCCACTCTATGAAACGCTGGTCGAGCTTCTGCGGCGGCAGGCGTGAATCGATCAGCACGTAGGTGTGCACGAGGGTCTCGCGCGCTTCGAGATAGTCCGCGACAGCGACATTAAAGTCAGCGCGTTGCTGTTTGGAAACTTTCGCGAAACCGTAGCCCGGTAAATCCACGAGTTGCCACTGGCGATTGATATCAAAGAAATTGATCAGCTGCGTCTTCCCCGGGGTGCCCGAAACTTTCGCCAGCCCCTTCCTCCCCGTGAGCAGATTTATCAATGTGGACTTACCCACATTGGAACGTCCGATGAAGGCAAACTCCGGTAAGATCGCCGTCGGGCACGACTTCAAATCGGGCGCACTGGTGGCAAAGTTTGCAGTGTTAATATTCATCACGCGAGGATGGCGGACGAAAAAGACCCTTGGCGACCCAAAGTTTCCCCCCTCCACTCTACCCAACGCATGTCCACCTCCTCGTCGCACACTCTCGATTGGCTAATCCGCCACCACGCTTCCGGCGCCCAACGCCTGCCCGGCCCTGCGGAACGAATGATCCTTTTCGCCGCTGCCGCCGAGCTGGATGAAAACCGACCAACCAAGGGAGCCGGATCATTACGCGTCAACGACACCGCCATGCACGTTTCCCAACGGGCCATTGCGCTCAATCGCACCAAAGCACACTTCAAATGCGATAACCGCACCGCGGTGTGACTCCCCTAGCGCGTGGTCCCTTGACGGCGCAAAACCCGTAGGCTCGGTCGGCGCATGGCCGGAATCAGTGGCGCGAACAAATAGGTGCGGAGCAGAAACCACAGCAGTGATTTTTCGCGCAACACAGGATTCAGTTTATGGCGAATTTTTTCGTGCTCCGCGGGCAACACACTCCAGTGCTGTCCGGGTTTGGCGTGATGCGCCGTATGGAAACCGTTATTAAAAAGAAAACCATTCATCAGTGGACTCTCGATATCCCGCGAGTGCTCCCATTCGGATTCCTCATCGGCTCCCACGTGTTGCAGATAATTAAACACCAACACCGCAAAAAGCCCGACCTGCTGGGGTAGCACCATATAGAGCAGCGCCTTCTTCCAATCCAGCAACAACGCTGCACCGACGAACACCCCCAGAACCACGTATTGTGACAGACAATACCAGAAGTGGCCCCGTCGCGTGCGCCAAGCGCGAGTCAAATGCGCCCCGATCGGAAACTGCTGCCAGTAGCTCGAAATCGACGGATAGCTGAGCAACGTCCAGAGATTATTCTTCTCACTCACCCGATAGGTAATCGTGTAGTCCCCTTCCCGGTTAATGAATTTGTGGTGATTCTGATTATGCGTCGGCACCCAAGAAAATACGGGGTATCCGTAAAACAGAGTCAGCCAGTAATCCTGCAGAGCGTTCGGCCACCGGTGTCTCCAGATGCGCAGATGATTATGATTATGCACAATCGTGGTCACCGAAATCGCCATCAGGCATGACGCGAGCAAAGTCAGAATATTTACCGTCGGCTGTAGCCAATTGAAAACGAGCAAACCTGTAGTCACCATCATCCACACCAACACCCGACGATCTTCTGTGTATCGCAAAAATTTCATCCTAAAATGACAGATTCGATCAGATTACCCGGAAGTTCGAGCCTGTTTAAACGCAGATCCCATCCGGATCGCATCATCGTCACCTGCGCTGCTCTCTTGCTTCATCCTAAAGATGCCCCATAAACACCTCTTGATGTCAGACCAAAAGCGTCACCCCCACGCTGAAGAATATGCCGCCGAAGGCCGCAATGCCCGTGGCGAATGGCGTCCGGACTATCCCATCGAGCATGCCCCGTTGCTGCAGTGGCCGGTGCGAGTTAAGGCCATCATCAAATGGTTCTTCGGCTGGCCCGGCTACCTTTGGCCCCAAAACATCAGCTACCTGACTATCACGGTCGCCGTTTGGTTTCTCACCCAACCCGCCATCACCCGCTGCACGACCTTCGAAGCCGATTGGATGCTACAGATTTTTGCCCGGAACATGGTGCTGATGTGGCTCTTTTATGGCGGCCTCTACTATTACCTCTACATCCGAAAAGCAGAGGGCATCAAAACCAAGTTCGATGCCAAATGGCCCACGCGAAACAGCCGCGTCTTCCTTTTTCGCGATCAGGTAAAGGACAACATCTTCTGGACCTGCGGCGTCGCCGGCCTCATCTGGACCGGCTATGAAATTCTCACGCTCTGGCTCTTCGCTAATCACTACATCCCCTGGCTGGTTTGGTCCGAGCACCCGGTCGCTTTCGCACTGTGGTTTCTCCTCATCCCGCTTTGGCGCGATTTCCATTTCTATTGGATCCACCGGCTCAGTCATTGGAAGCCCCTCTACAAATACGTGCACTACCTGCACCATAAGAATATCAATCCCAACCCCTGGTCGGGCATGGCCATGCATCCGGTGGAAACCCTGCTCTATCTGAGCGTCATCGCGATCCATTGGATCGTGCCCTCCCATCCGCTTCACGCCCTCTTCACGATGCAGCATGCGGTGATGGGTGCGGCCCACGGTCATCACGGTTTCGACGGTCCGCTGGTTAAAGGCAAGATACCCTCAAGCAGCTATTTCCATTACCTGCACCATCGTTACTTTGAATGCAACTATGGTGGAGCTGTCCTGCCATTGGACAAGTGGTTCGGCACCTTCCGCGACGGTCTTCCCGAAGGCGAAGGCTCCAAGCTACCCGAAGAGCAAGTGATCTAATGTCGCTTTAATCGATCGAGTGAGCGTGGCCTCTGCCCGGCAGGTTATCGCAGAGCTCGATGACATTCCCATCGGGATCGGCCGTGAAGATCTGCCTCGCGCCATCAGGTCGCGCCTTCGGTCCGCGAAACTCCACCTCTGCGGCCTTCAATCGTGTCGCCACCGCATCGAGATTCGAGACCAACATCGCAAAATGCCCGCGCGCCTTGCTGCCGTCTTCGGTGCGGTCGCCGATGAGGTGTAACTCCTGCTGAGCCCCAATCCGAAACCACGCTCCGGGAAACGAGAACGCCGGACGCAACAACGCCGGCAAACCGAGAACTTCACCATAAAACTGCTCACACGCCGAGACATCGCCCACATTAAGCGCGACATGATTAAGTTCAATTATCGTGAAGTCCTTTGGGGTATTCATAGAGGAAGTCATAGGTTATTTCTGCCATATTTTCACCCCTATTCAAATCCCTTAACTTCACCGCCCTTGCCTCCACAAGATCGTGAATCAGAGTGGGCATTCATGACCTCTCCTGCTGATGTAATTTATGAAGATGAGCACCTGCTCATATTGAATAAAGCATCCGGCGTGCTGACCGAAGGAGGCCAATCGCGAGAGGACGATCTCGAGCAAATCGCGACCCTTCACGTCGGTAAACCTGTGCATTGCTGCCATCGGCTGGATCGCCTCACGAGTGGGGCTGTGCTCATGCGGAAGAACGGACGCTACAAAGCCGAACTAGCCGCCTTATTCGAGCAACGGCAGGTGCGCAAATCGTATTGGGCGCTCGTCGACGGCGTATGGCCGAACCAACTGCGTCGCATCGAAACGCAGGTCGCGCCGCTCGGGTCAGGAGTCTGGGCGAATGTCGAATCCGGCGGCAAAGCAGCCATCTCCACATTTCAAATTCTCGGTAGATCCGCTGACCGAAGTTCCACATGGCTCAACGTTCTACTCAAAACCGGACGCACCCATCAGGCTCGACTTCATTGCCTGAAGGGCCGCTGTCCGATTATCGGTGATCCGGTTTACGGTTCCAGGAAACCAGCCGATCTATTCGGACTCCACGCGCGGGAGCTGCGCTTTCGCCATCCGGCCACCAATGAAGGCCTGAAGCTCATCGCACCGCCTCCTCGCAATTGGGAAGCCACGCTGGCCACTCTCAATCGCTGAACTTGATCTCCAACAAAACCGCCGTGTGCAGATGCTGCACGAGGTAGCGGTAGCTCGCGTAGCCGTAACCATTAGCCCCCCAAGCAGGCCCCCAGGAATTCTTAAAAATGAAGATCGTGTCTTCGAGCCTTCCCGTCGGACTGCGATAGCCTACGAACGTGACAGCGTGGCTGTAGCTCGGGTTTTGGGTATCAAGTAACGCCGCGCGCGCGTTTTGAAATTGAGGCCAAGCCGTGCCAATCGTGATCGGCAGCCCTACATTGAGCGCCTGCACGATATTGTTGAGCCGCGTGGGATTGTCGCGACCGGGCACGTGGTGAACAGAGCCTTGGGTTCGTGCCCGCGCTTCGGCGATAACTTCCTCCGACGGAACCATGACTTTGTTCATACTGCGCCCCATCGTATTAGGCATACTCTCGTGTCGGGGAATGCCATAACTCCGCAACGCGGTCACCACCTCCGTCAGCGCAAACCCTGTATCCTCATCCTCGCCCGTCCGCATACTCAACACTATGGGACGATTGATTGATTTCAGTGTCGCCCAGATCAGGTATTCCTCGGAAAATTTATCCACCTCACCGGTGTTCTCCGCGTGAATAAATTCCATCGCGCTTACCACCGCAAATACCGCGCAGCTGGGACGACGCCCCTGATCTTTAGCATAGAGCCCCAGCTCCCGAAACCTCGAACGTAAATCCACTCCGTCCGGTGATATCTTTGCTGGTTGCCCAAACGCTCGAAACGCCTTTTCAAACTTAGACTTGGCCTGAGACTTTTTAGCCGCTTCTCGAGCTGCGACCACCTTGGCCAGTCGCGCGGCACGCGTGCGGCGATTCTCTTCCTGAGCAAGGTCGCTGGCGCGTTCCGCAGCCCGATCATAGCCAAAAGCACACTGCCATTGCGGCGGAAGATCGGCCAGTTTAACCGAGGCCATCCCCCCGCGATGGAGAAACATCACCGTGCGCGCCGAAATGGATTTGATGACGACATCCTCGTATTTCTTTTCGCCCACTTCCAAGGCGGACAACCGATCCCCTTTCTTAAAGCGTTGGGCATCCTCCGCCAAGGTCGTCACTGGTATCACGAGCAACCAGACCAGTGCCATAATCCAAGCGCAAAGAGAGCTGCGATATGTCAGTGGCAAATGCATACGGGTGGACCCAAGGTTGATTTTCATCCCGACACAGTCGATCATAGAGTAGTCGTTTGGCTCAGCTCTTCGGCCATATCGATTTAAGCTCGTGGCAGTCGAAAGTCACCACCGTCGCGGTCCCGCCTGTGGCTTTCATCGTGATCAAATCCTCATGGGGATCGGGTAACACGGCGAGTGGCATGTAAACCAAACCACCCTCGGCAAAGATCTCTAAACAGATCCGATCCAACAAAAGACGCAGCTGGAGTTTACCGCCGGCCAATTTCAGCGGCGCAGTGCATCCGGCACAGGTGAGTTGCTTCGCTTCGACCTCACAGCTCACCGAGATGCCGCCCACCCAAATCTCCACTTCATGCGCTGAGCCAACATCGACCAGCAATTGCAGGTCAAAATGTTGACCGCACGCCAACTCGATGGGCTCAGCATCAGCAATCAATGCGACATGCTCCCCACGGGTGCCTTTCTGATAGAGTGCTTCAATCTCGTTCACCGGAGTCCAACACATCCTCGGCCCCTCGTCGGTTGTCACCATGGAGAGGTCACAGGGGAAATTCATGATCTGGCTAAACGGCATCCCCGGAGCCTTGGTGCGGCCCCATGCGATCTGAATCCGACGCTCGTCCAGTGCGTGATTAAACAACTGCGGTGCATAGGCGCAGTCACCTCGTTGTCCGATCAGGAAATCGGTTTCCGGCCTAAATAGCTTTCCATCAAAGCGGCCTACTTTGTATTTCATATCCGCACAATACATCACCCAGCGCAGATTGCTCGGATCGCCGTCCAACGGCAGGCTGAGCAATACCGGACAATCGAAAAACCCTTCCACGGTGCTTTCGTAGCGCCATTTGATGAGGTTTGCCGAAGTAAAGATCTGCGCGGCCACTTGATTGCCCTCCCGCAACCATGATTCGGGCTGCCCGACGAAAAGCGTCATCACCCAGCGTTGCGTCGGCTCATGCCATTGGACCAGGGGATCACGATTTCCGTGGGTGATGGTGGAAATGATCGGATTACCCGCGTAAGTCTCCCACGTGCACCCTCGATCATTACTATAGGCAAGCGATTGCACGAAATCATCAGCTGCGTCCGGAATATAAACCGAGCGACCGGTCGCGGTATAAAACAACAACAGCGGCGGCTCTTCACCTTGTTGCAGGCCAGAGACATTGTGCCAATCCACGACGCCCGATCCCGACCATTTTTGTCCCTCCTGATCCGCCCACAGCGCGATGGGCCGTTCTTCCCAGTGTAACAAATCGCGACTCACCGCGTGCCCCCATGACTTGTCGGTAAACGAACTCACACTGAAGGGCTGATGCTGATAAAACAGGTGATATTCACCCGCATAGAACACCATGCCATTCGGATCGTTGTGCCACCCACGACGTGTCGTGAAGTGAAATTGCGGCCTCAACGATTCCTGGTAAATCTCCGCCGCATCTTTGATCTGATCACTCATCTCAAGGACATCTAACACATCATCATGAATCGCATTCTCTTGATCCCCATCAGCCGGATCTGCCTCAAGCGTGATCTCGGCTATATTCTCCTGCCATGCCGACACATCTATGAAGGTCCAGAAATCGATCTCGTCCTCCGCCAGCTCCACATGGAAAGCCCGCACCACTTGCCCACCAATCTCCATGCACATCCGACAGCGTGGAGCCCCAGCCTTGACCGGTAGGTTTAGATAACGCCCAGTGATCGTGATCTCACGCGATTGCATAATTACAGCGTCTCTTTCGTAAAACCCGCCGAGGCCGATGCAATCCGCCAGACCCCACGCTCACCCGCCGCCGTGCCATCGCAAGCCTCATAGAGCATTCGAAATCGCGGTGGACTTCCGGAGAAAGGAATCAATGCCATCTCTGAACATTTCACCGCGTCCCAACCCGAACCATTCGGTGAAATCGCAGGTCGCGACTCTTTCTCCCAAATCAATCCGTCCACGGAGGTCGCTCGCAGAATCTGCGCCCGATTCGCGGCACTGTAACCCGCATAATACATCACAAAACCACCTTCGCCAATTTGCACCACTTCCGGAGCGAACGCCGCCTGACTATCCCACGCCCCATCTTGAGCAATCCGCAATCCCGGCTCCTGCGTAAACGTCAGCCCACCATCGTCCGATATCGCGCTCACAATCCCTTTGCCACGCTCGTAGCAGTAGAGCCGCATCCGTCCACCATCGAGAAACTGAATACGCGGTGCGGCAAAATTGGAGCGATCATTTCCCCAGCGAACACCCGGTTCAAGTTCCCAGGTAATCCCATCATCCTCAGATCTTGCTGATAGAATCGTGTTTCCGACCGACTGCGGGCCACGACAACATTCGTAATACATCCGCCAATGCCTGTTGGCGTGAGCAACCGGCACCACCTCGGATGACACCACCCGATATTCGCCCGCTCCACCCGCCTCGGCCGAAAGACGCACCCCCGGTTCCGGCACCCAATCAATCCCGTTCTGCGAGTGTGCGCTCAAGATGCGCGTCGTCGCCTGATCGTAATCATTCGCCCCATCAGGATAGCCGGGCCGCGGTAGGATTTGCGTGTAATACAGCCGATAACTGCCATCGCGGAGACAAACCACGCGCGGCGATACTGCTCCGTAAATTCCGCTGCGTATCGCGTCGTGTGGCCAACTCGCCGTGGGATCAGGCACTCCCGAATGATCAGTCGCGGCATCAACCGACCACTCCGCTTCCTTTTTCCACACCATGCCAGGATCACAGGAAACGCGATGAAGCATGGGCCCCACCTCACCGGATTGTGCTAAATTTATCATCAGGTATTTGTTCTACCACGTGCACCGGAACATCAAGTCATGTGGCAGGTAATGTTAAGCACTGTTTTTCCGATCGGGGCACGACTTACCAAGCTTGGGCATGGACAGGTTCAGTGAGGGCGGCTTCGCTAACCTCATGAAAGTCCTCATTATCGGCGGCTCTGGCCTTATTTCCACCGGCATCGTCAAGGCCCTCCAAACACGCGAAGCCGATATCACCGTTTTTAATCGAGGCGAAACTGATGATCGACTCGGACCCGAGGTGAAACACCTGAGGGGGGACCGTCAGGAA
This sequence comes from Cephaloticoccus sp., assembly GCA_034669935.1. Taxonomy (GTDB): domain Bacteria; phylum Verrucomicrobiota; class Verrucomicrobiia; order Opitutales; family Opitutaceae; genus Cephaloticoccus. Next base: position 20,664 of record JAXMOJ010000018.1, on the reverse strand, counting down.
TACGCCGCATTCGAAGAGACGATGGTCGCGAATGGCTCCTGGGATGTCGTGATCGACATGATCTGTTTCAATGCTGAACAGGCCGAGAGCGATGTGCGCGCGTTTGCCGGACGTTGCGGACACTTCCTCTTCTGTAGCACCGTCTGCACATACGGAAACACCCAGACGATCATCCCCACCTCCGAAACCACACCGCAAAACCCGCACTCGCCCTACGGACGTGACAAAGTCGCCGCCGAAAAAGTGTTCCTCCAAGCTCACGCCGAAGGAAGATTTCCTGTCACGATCTTTCGCCCGTCGCACACCTACGGGGTCGGTGGCAATGTAATCAACAGTCTCGGCTGGGAGCCGACTTTCGTGGATCGCTTGAGGAGAGGCTTACCGATCATCGTCGCGGGCGATGGAAACGGCTTGTGGGTCAGCACAAATTCCGAGGACGTCGGCACCGGATTCGCCTACGCCGCCGGACGCGAGTGCTGTTTTGGGGAGGCCTACAACATAGTAGGCAACGATGTCGTCACTTGGAACGAATACACGAAACGCACTGCCGCGGCGATTGGCGCTCCGAAGCCTAACCTCGTGCACATCCCTACGGATCTGTTGCTGTCGCTAGATCGACCAGAGTTGGAAGCCCTCAAGGATATTTTCCAATTCCACGGGGTTTACGACAACGCCAAGCTCAAGCGCGACGTGCCCGAGTTCACCTGCCCGACGAGTTACGAAGACGGCATCCGTCGCACGGTCGCCTGGATGGATGAGCACAACACCATCGCCTCCGCCGAATCCGACCCCTTCGACGACCAACTCATCAAAAAATGGCAGACCCTCACCCAATCTCTGTAATAAGGGGTCAGGCCGATAATTGTTGATTTTTACTTAGCCTGTTTGCCGCAGCGGCTCAAGTAACTGCGAACCGAATTCTGGCTCCCCATATGCAAGTTATGAGCGATCCATTTAATCGGAGCCCCGGTTTCTTGGCGTAATTGAACCGCCAGAGCTATTTTCCATCGCGCAGATTTTTTGTCGTTCTTCAGTTCCTCCAGTGACTTACCTTCATCGGTCAAGAGACGGTTAAAGCATTCCGTCCACGACGCTTCTTTCATCGCCCTGATCTCATCAGCCTCCAATCCCGGGTAAAGAGCCTTTTGGGCATAGTCCTTGGCCAGGGCTTTCCGCCACCCTTCAGTGCCAATCGCCCATCCACGTGACATGTTTTCAAAGCCTAGACGTTTCTGATTTTCAACATCAGCGGAGAGCCTCTTAAGGTGCTCTTCGTAGGAAGACCACCCTGTGCAATTATCTTTCAAACCATGAATCGACAACCACGCAGAAGGTGTCATCCCATCGCAACGTCGCCCATTCATAAATCGCCCGAGACTACTCCAGCGAAAAACCGCCATGTGCTCGGGCTCTATGATCTTCGCTCGAACCGGATTTAAATGGATATAATCCACCACGCGAGCCAACGACGCATCGTTCTCGACGAGAATCGCTTGGTATCGTCCTTGAAAAAGATGCCCGCGTTCACGGTGAAAACGATTAAACCTCGTGGCAAAAGTGCTCTGCAACCAATGCATGCCATCGACCAGATTCGGCTGTGGTGTTTCCAGCGCGAGATGGTAGTGATTTCGCATGATGGTGTAAGCATGCAAGCACCAGCCATAGATCGCGACAGCCTCCTCCAAAGTCTTAACAAAGGCCATTGCCTCGCCTCCCGATTCAAATAAATCCCGACGGTAATTCCCACGATTCAACACATGGTAAATCGCACCCTCGTATTCGATCCGGAGCCTTCGCGCCATGGAGGTAATCCATGACACACATCAGAACAAAATCAACAATTATCGGCCTGACCCCCTTAATCGAAGCCCTTAATCGAAGTGGTAGGCCTTTTCGCCGTGTTCGTTTTGGTCGAGGCCAAGGTGTTCGACATCTTCTTCGACCCGCAGTCCTACTGTGGCTCGCACGACTAGGATGATTAGGACGGTGCCCAGTGCCGACCAGATCAGAGTAAAACCAACTCCTTTGAGCTGGATAACCAATTGACCAAACGCATCGGTTACGCCGATGCCACCGAAGAAAGGTAAACCGAAAATCGACAGCAACAATGTGCCCATAATCCCCCCCACACCATGGACCGCGAAAACGTCGAGTGCATCGTCGATTTTCAGCCTATGCTTAATAATTCCGCACATGAAGTAGCAGACGAATCCGGCGAGAAACCCGATGATGATCGCACCCATGGGGCCGACATTTCCCGAAGCCGGCGTGATTGTCGCCAGCCCTGCCACCATGCCGGTAACGATACCGACCAGACCGGGCTTACCCGCCTGCTTCCATTCAATGAACATCCAAGTGAGACTCGCGACCGCCGCCGAAATATGGGTAACCAGCATGGTCATACCCGCAGCTTCATTGGCCGCGACTTGACTACCTGCATTAAATCCAAACCACCCTACCCACAACATACTCGCGCCGATCATTACCATCCCAGGATTGTGTGGCGGACTGACTCTGCTCGGGAAATGCGAACGCGGGCCCACAAACTTGGCAAGAATGAGCGCCGAGATACCCGCGGTCGCGTGGACGACAATACCGCCCGCTAGATCGAGCACACCTTGATCCTGCATCCAGCCCCCACCCCAAACCATGTGAGCTACGGGAGTGTAAACGATGATCAACCACAGAGCGGTAAATAGCATCATGGCGCTAAACTTCAATCGCTCGACAAACGCACCTACGATCAGAGCGGGAGTAATTAATCGCGAATGTCATTTGAAACATTACGAAGACCGTTTCCGGTATCGTGCCTCCGTTGAGCCCATCCGTTAGAATCCCTTTCAAGCCCACATGATCGAGATTACCGATCCAGTCTCCGTCACCGGAAAACGCCAAGCTGTAGAGTCCGAGCACCCAGAGAACCGACGCAATACACGCGATTGTGAAACAGTGCATGAGCACCGAGAGCACATTCTGCACGCGGACGAGCCCGCCGTAAAACAGCGCCAAACCGGGCAGGCTCATGAAGAGCACCAGGACCGTGGCGGTAAGCATCCAGGCAGTATCGCCGGAATCTAAATGAGGAGTGTCACCTTGCGCTAATCCCATACTTGGCAAAGCCAATGCGAGGAATCCGGGCACAAGGATACGAGGAGAAACAAATCGAATCATGGGTGATGATAAGGAACGAAGATGCAGTTATAACTGCGACCGAGGTCGCATAGTAAGGGTTTACTAACACCCCCTAATGCAGCTGATATCGTGCCAATCAGTCTGCTAATCACACCCAAGTAAAAATCGACCTATCTTACTGTTAAACAGTAAGTTTCGATCAAAATCAACCGCAGCACTTCTTGTATTTCTTACCCGAACCACAGGGACAGGGATCGTTGCGCCCCACCTTAGGTGAGTTAACGACGGGAGCTGGGCCCTGCCTAAGGGTGCGCGTGAAAATCCACGCTCCATCGATCTCTGCAAATTCAGAGTTTTCGTGCATCACTCCTGCGTGGCCCTCTTCGGTGTAATGCGCGGAAAAATCGACATGCGAGACACCGGGTTTCACTTGGGCATTGTGTTGGTGGATTTCGAGCTTCACCCATTTTCGTTTACCCAGTTCATGCCCCACAGAATCGGTGCCGCGAGCCGTCGGCAGGTAAGTCTTATCCAAATAAGCCGTATCGCCGACCACATGCGCAGTGTAGCGCGAGCGCATCAACGCCTCGGCATCGGAGGCGCGAGCTGATCCGGCAATAATCGGCTGGCAGCACTCGCCATAGCTGCGATCACTGCCACATGGGCAGGATGAAGTTGGCGTAACAGAAACAGGTTCGTCAGGAGTAGAGCTCACGATTGCCGATTAGGGCGATCCTGAGCAGGATGGCGAGTCACCAATCAATCAGAATGGGAGGTTGTGTTGCTATCGTCGAGTGAGCCGGACCACTTCGAAGGGAGCATTTGGTTTGTGATATGGCGCATGTTGCCATTGATAGACCTATGAGCGATGAGTCCCCTGCTGCGTTTCCCGGCCTGCTTGAAGAAATGACGGTCGACGAGGTGCGGGCATTTAATCCGGAAGTCGTGGTCGTGCCTCTCGGCTCGACTGAACCACATGGGCCGCACCTACCGCTGGGCACCGATACCTATCAGGTGACGCGACTCTGTCGTATCGGAGTGAGACAGGCCAATGAGCGAGGAGCTCGCGCCTTGCTCTACCCTACGCTACCGATCACCAACAACGCCAATGTGCGGGCATTCCCTTTCGCCCTGCGGGTCGGGATTCGCACCTTGATGAGCATGATCATGGATATCGCCACACAATGCTGGGAGGATGGCGTAAAAAAGGTGGTCTTCGTCAACGGCCATGGCGGGAACCCCGGAGCACTTGATGCCGCGATGCGCGAGATATCGGGCAAAGATAACATGCCTTTCGTATGTTGGACTTGGAATATGAAACCCGAGGGCTTTCAGGATCCCATCGAGCACCCCAGTGACCACGCGGGTGAAGGCGAGACCTCCAAGATGATGTGGATCCGACCCGACCTCGTCCGCACAGACAAACTAGACAACAACCCGGTAGGCAAACTACGCGTGCCTTCCCTGAGCCAAACCCACTTTGTGCGTCCCTGGCATCTCTATGTGCCGATCAGCGCCGGCGGCGAAACTCGCGCTTCATCCGCAGAAAAAGGGGAATCCCTCACCAGATCCCAAGCCGAAGGTCTGACCCAGCTTCTCGTCGAACTCTCTGAAGCGCCCTACGACGAGCGGTTCCCTTACGAATAATCAGGCCGATAGCGGGTCTTCTAGGTTTCTATCCAAGCAGACCCGGTCGAGAGAGTGACGAGCTGGTCACCGCATTGCGCAAAGCTGCCACCTTGTATGAATGCATGATTGATCACCCCATCGGCATCGCGACGTATTACGCAGAAATCGGTATCAGTGGTGCAATTCCAATCGGGCTGGACGAGCGTTACTCGTTCTCCGTCCGTATCGGCGGCGATCAACAAATCCGACCGTCCATCAACCAAAGTCACTTCCACGGCTACATGGCCATCGCCGACAGCTTCACCGGATTGCGTCTGCAAAGGTAGACGACGGATCGAGCGGATATTCGACTGCCCCTCGTAAGCTTCAAGCACGGCCACAAAGGTAGAAACCAGAGGCTCTCCGCCTTCCGCCTGACGTCGCACCATCAGGCTGTTGAGCCAGCCCTCGTGATTGGCACCACTGTGTTTGGAGGCCAGCCACGTTTCCGCCAACATCGCCTGCACGCCGCTCGTGAGATCGGTGCAGCGCAGATGCACGTCACGATCAGCCGGTAGCAGCCCGCAGGGGTCTTCGACTTTCCAGTCCACCTGCCAATCCTCATCCGGCTCGCCGCCACGGAAATTACGCATCTGCACTTCATCGCCGCCAAACTTTGCTTGGGGAGTGAGTTCGAGACCGCGAACGGTCGCCGGGCCGAAATTCGGATGTAGCATCCGCGCGTGATCACGGCCACCCGCGACGCGAAAGATATCGAGCACGTAGCTATCTTCTGCGGAGATATCCACGAGCAGAAGACCGCGTTCATAGCGTTGCATCTCGGTTGTTGTGATTAACGTAGGGCCGGAAGTCGCGATCAGCTTCACCTGCGCGCCATCAGCCCACGCCGTCGTTTTACCACGCACGAGTCCTTTTTGGGGGTTGAGCTGGATCGCGAGCGGTTCGGATTCGGGACCATCGAGCAGAGGGGTCTGATCCTTGGCATCGACGACGACCGTATTGTGCGCTGCGGTGCGTTTATACCAAAGCGCGCGCGGCACATACCAACCACCGAAATGGACCGGCGGATAACCGAAGCCCGGCAACAATTCCACTCCATGAGCGTAAAGCCCGATCGTCATCGCATCGGGGCGGCCATGATTGCCCCCCACATCGTAATCGAGCCAGACCGCACGCTCCTTCTTTCCGTTACCCGTGCGCAACAGGCCCAGCGCCCATTGTTCCTTGTTAACCGATTTAACCGGCAATTTCTCGCCATGTTCGTTTATCACGGCGTCCACACCTTGCTGGAATGCCGCCGGATCGGCTTCGAGCAGATCATGCGGCAGGCCCTCGACACGGCTGTCATTCTCGCGATAGAGCAACTTCACAAACGTCTCATCACCCGTGATCTGGTAGAGCTGCCAGAACAAGGTGAAGTCCGAACAAAACGGCAGATTCTTCCATTCAAGATCAAAGGCGCTGCGTGTAAAGTTAGCTCCGAGGTAGCGATCGTCGAGTTGACCAAAACCGCCGGTATCACCGATCCGGGGCACAACTGCTTCGGCGATCCACACATCGGCATGGAATCGAAAGAGCTGCACGATCCCGGGCACCCGCTTCACCATCTCGGTCAACAGGTTCGGATCAAGTCGGCTGAACAGCACGAGCACCCCTGCCACAATACGCGGGGCGATTGAAGCATAGCCCCCAAGTCCTTTCTCGCCCGACAACCCATCCACCGCCGTGACCTTCTCCAGCATCGTCTGCAAATCAGCCATCACTTGGTCTCGATTGCCGGGCCAGCCCAGAATCGTCTGCGAGACGATTTGCGTGACCTCGCTGTGCGGGAAATTGCTGAGGATCTTACGAGGTTCATCCAACACATGCTGCATGATCCCCCCCGTAATGTTCTCCCGGATCTTAGCCGGACTGTCCTTCGGATTAGCCAGTTGATAGTGGGCGGCCTTGGCCGAAAGAAAGCTCACCAGCTCTTCATCACCTTCGAGGCCAGGTGCAACGAGATCGAAAGCCAACGCCAAATCGCGGGTTTCCGCACAAGCATCATGCCACACGGAGACAATCCCCATGCCAGCGATCGGATTCGATTTCTCATAGGTCAACCCTTGCTTCAGATAATCGAAGGTTGGATAGAGATCAGCCACCCGATCGAGCAGGATCGCCGCCTTGTGCGCAAAAACACGGTTCCCGCTCATCGCGTAAGCCAGCGAAAGCGTGCGAATCCCCGCGAGGGTGTATTTTTTCCACTGCCCTTTGACGAGGAACGAGCCGATGAAATACCAACGGTTTGAGCCGTCAAAATACCCCGTGCCATCGTCCACGCCGAATCGATGCAACGGATCGTCGGGCGACGGATGCTCAGCGTTAAACAACAACGCGCGATCCGCCTGCTCCGGATCAAAGACCCCATGCACATCAAGACCTGACTCATAGAACGCGCCAAAATCGTTTTTGGGAAATTGCTCGGCACAATGCGGACACGTGCACTTCCACGGTGTGTTGAGCGGATCCATCTTCCACTCATACATCGGCACATCCTGCTTGCAGGACGGACAGTGCCCATTCGACCACACCATCCACGAGCGCTTGATCGTCGCGCCAAACATCGAAGACCACAATTCCTCGTCGGATCGCTCGGACCACACGCGAGCTGCCTGGAGGCAATCCTCCGCTTGGGTTTGGGCCTGCGGATCCTTCGACAGATTCGCACGCAATACCGTTAGGGCCGATTCGGGGAAAAACACGGAACGCATAGATCGGTGATAGCCCGCTCACACTACGGTGAAAGGAGATAATCGAATCGAGCCGGATTCGGGAAGGCGGGATTTAACCGCTAAGCCCGCTAAGAACGCGAAGTGTAGTCCATGACTCCGATCAAGCACTCAACAATTCAGTGGCGGGTTTGATACCGGAAAGGAGAGACGAGGTCTGTTTCGACAATGCCCGAAAGTCGCAGTCCACCTGAATCCCATGCCAAAACTCTGGGGATTGATCAAAGAATGCACCAAACCTAATGGACATCGCCGGGGTAATCGAACGCTTGCCGAGAACGATTTCGTTGATGGCGCGAGGTGCGACGCCAATGGCGCGGGCCATGGCATTTTGCGAGATACCCATCGGTTGTAGGTATTCTTCTAAAAGCATTTCTCCGGGTGTGATTGACGGCTTCATGCCCTATAACGCATAATTAGGGCTTCCCTGAGCTGAATCATAAAAAAGGCCCGATTCGTATCGGGCCTTTTGATTAAGTGGTTACTGACATGCTTCCGCCGTCGCTCTTTGAGCTATGGCGTGACAAGTCGCATTACTGACAAGCCTCACATTCCTCACCGTTTCTCATCGCTTCGATGCTGCAGGCTTTTTTCTCGGCTTCGGTGAAGGCGGCTTTTCGGCCTTCGTCACCGGCCATACCGCGGACTTCTTTTCGGACCGTGGCGGTGGCTTTTTCGATATTGGAAGCACCAAGTGAACGGAGGTAGTAAGTGGTCTTGAGGCCGGCGTGCCACGCGTGGCGATACATGTGGCTGAGGGTCTTGATATCCGGAGTCTTGATCCAGAGATTGACCGACTGAGCCTGATCGATCCATTTCTGACGACGGGCGGCGGCATTGACGACCCACTTGGGATCGATGTCGAAGGCGGTCAGGTATTTGACTTTGAGATCCTCAGGAATGTTCGCGATGTCCTTCAGGTCGCCATCGTAATACTTGAGGTTGTCGATCATCTCGCTGTCCCAGAGACCGCGCGCTTTGAGATCCTTCACGAGGAATGGATTGAGCACGATAAACTCGCCTGAGAGATTCGATTTAACGAAGAGATTCTTGTAGGTGGGCTCGATGCAGGGCGAGGTGCCGGTGATATTGGAGATCGTAGCGGTCGGCGCGATGGCGAGCACGTTGCTGTTGCGCATCCCGTGCTTGGCAATCTTCTCGCGAACGGGAGTCCAGTCCATGCGGCCACCGCGTTTAACTTCAACCGGGATGCCGCGCTCTTCTTCGAGAATATCGAGGCTATCCTGCGGAAGGATACCACGATCCCATTTCGAGCCTTTGTAGCTCGAATAGGTGCCCCGCTCGGCCGCGATGTCGGAAGAGGCTTCGTAGGCGTAATAAGCGATGGCTTCCATGGCTTCGTCGTTGAACTCGACGGCTTCATCGGAGGCAAAGGCGATACCCTTGGCGTAGAGTGAATTGGCCAGACCCATCATGCCCATACCGATCGGACGGTGGCGGCTATTGGAAGTCTTGGCGGCTTCGGTCGGATAGAAGTTGATATCGATCACATTATCCAGCGCGCGCACGGCGATCTGGATGGTCTGACGGAGCTTGTCGTGATCGAGGGAGCCATCGGACTTGAGATGCGAATCGAGGATGACCGAGCCGAGATTACACACGGCGGTCTCATCGTTGGAGGTGTTGAGCGTGATCTCGGTGCAGAGATTGGAGGAGTGAATCACGCCAACGTGATCCTGTGGCGAACGCAGGTTGCAGGCGTCCTTAAAGGTGATCCAGGGGTGGCCGGTCTCGAAGAGCAGCGAGAGCATCTTCTTCCAGAGCTCAATGGCGGCAATCTTCTGGCTGTGAATCTTACCTTCCTCGGCCAGCTGTTCGTAGCGGAGGTAGGCCTCTTCGAACTTCTTGCCGTAGAGTTCGTGGAGATCCGGAGTTTCATTCGAGCGAAATAGCGTCCAGCTCTGGCGAGCTTCCATGCGCTTCATGAAAAGATCGGGGATCCAGTTGGCGGTGTTCATGTCGTGCGTGCGACGACGGTCATCACCGGTGTTTTTACGCAGTTCGAGGAACTCGAGAATGTCGTTGTGCCACGATTCGAGGTAAGCGCAGCCGGAGCCCTTGCGCTTGCCGCCCTGATTGACCGCGACGAGCTGATCGTTGTGGAGCTTGAGGAACGGAATCACACCCTGCGACTCGCCATTGGTGCCGCCGATGTAAGCACCGGTGCCGCGCACCGCGGTCCACGAACCACCGAGCCCGCCTGCCCATTTGGAAAGGAAGGCGTTTTCCGCGATACCGCGAAGCATGATTCCTTCGATGGAATCGTCCACGTAGTAGAGATAGCAGGAGGAGAGTTGCGAATGGAGCGTGCCGGAGTTGAAGAGCGTGGGCGTGGAGGAGCAGAAACGGCGGCTCTTGTAGAGGCTGTAAAGCCCGCTGACCTTAGATTCGCGGTCCCCTTCTTCGTCCAGCATGAGGCCCATGGAGACCCGCATCCAAAAGAACTGGGGCGTTTCCAGACGGCGGTTCGGAGAAACGGTCTTGTCGATGATCAGGTAGCGATCGTAGAGCGTCTGCACGCCGAGGAAATCGAACTCCAGATCGGCGGAGGGATCGAGGGCGTCGCTGAGCTTTTTGAGATCGTAATCGAGGAGGCGCGGGTTGAGGCGTTTGATAGCCACGCCGTGTTCGAGATACTTCTTAAACGCGCGCTGGTGGATTTTCTTCAAGGAACCGATACCATCGGTGCGGATATTCCAGCCGAGGACCTCTTCGTAGATGTAGCTGAGTTGAATCCGGCCGGCGAATTTCGAGAAATCGGCATCCTGCTCAATGAGGGTTTTCGAATTGAGGATGATGGTCGCGTCGAGGTCCTTTTGCGTGATCTGATCGTAAACCGCGCGACGGAGCTCTACTTCGATCTCCTCGTTGCTGAGGCAAAGATCGAGGCCGATCCGGGCAAACTTGATGCGGGTGCGGAGGTCTTCCCCATCCCAGAATTCATTGGTGCCATCGGGCTTCTTGACCATGACCATGGCTTCCTGCGAAGACGCATCGAGCGGTGGCACGGTATCTTCGTATTCATCGGTCTCACCGTGATCGCGGGCGGAACTGCGATCGGCGCGAAAGAGAATGTAGGCTTCAGCGACCTTGAAGTGGCCCGCCTTCATCAATTCTTCCTGCACCATATCCTGAATTTCTTCGATATGGACGAAGGATTGTTTGGTGCCGTGAGCGCGAGCGGAGACCTCTTTAGTGATTCCCACCGCCGGAGCTGAATCACGTTGCAGGGAGAGAAAGGTTTTGCGGACAGCGATTTCGACTTTCTGTTCACTCCAGGGCACGACCTGATTATTGCGACGAATCACGCGCAAGGTGTCCACGGCTGCGGCTTCGCGATCGATCGAGATCTTGCGAGCGCGATTGAGCAAGAGGCTCTTCGCAACAAAGTAGTCGTTGTTATCGACGAGGGTCTTTTCGATGAGCTCGTAGAGGGAGTTGAGGGAGAGACGAACCGGCGAATGCGATTGATCGAGATCGTGGAGATTACTCGCGAGCTCGCGGCAAATTCCCTGCAGCCAATCGCGGTTGCTATCATTAAAGATATCCTTCTCGCCTCGGGCGAGGTGCACATTCGTCAACGCCTTCCCGAGCGTATCGGCGACCTCGGCCATATCGAATTTCTCCTCACCGTGTGGGCACAACAAGACAACGGCTGGCATCTCAAAAACTTCATCCACCACGACGTCGCGCCACGCATAATGCGGCTTTTGTTCAACGGGAGTGTGGACGGTCTTTTTGAGAGCGAGGTCGTGCTCAAGGGTGGGATTGCTCATGTGGTAGGATGAATCGGAGGGTGGATGGAAGGGAAAGGAGATGAGTAAACAGGAAAACTAAAATGCCCGATGGACGTAATCGGTCCATCAAGCAGAGAATAGGGGTAAGGGGTATTTTATAAACTAACTGCTAGCGCGCTTAAAGATCGTCGTCGTCGACTTGGTTAAGAGAGGAAGCTTTTTGGTATTCGGTGACGCGACCTTCGAAGAAGTTTTGCTCCTTCTTGATGTCCATCATTTCGGCCAACCAAGGCAGTGGGTTCTTCACGGTGCCGCTCGAAAGAGGGGCCAATCCGCAACCCTCGAGACGCCGATCCGCAATGAAATCAATGTAAGTGAGGAAATCTTCGAGGCTGAGCCCGACCGCATTAACCGGCAGACAATCGCGAATGAAATCTTTCTCCAAAGCGATGGCTTCGGCCATCGTCTGGCGCAGCTCTTCCTTGAATTCTGAAGTCCAGATATCGTGATTTTCTTCGACGAGATCCATGAACAGATTGCGGAGGAGTTCGATGTGATTCGATTCGTCGCGCAGCGTGTAGCGGAACATTTGGCCGATGCCCGGGAATTTATTCTGACGGTAAAGCGACAAAATCATGCCGAAGAGACCGTAGAACTGAGTGCCCTCCATGCATTGCCCGAACACGAACATGTTCTTGGCGAAAAGTTTTTTGTTCTCCAGATCGGTGAGGTCGAGATCGCGGCGAAGACCATGCGAGATGCGAGTCACAAATTCGTTCTTCCGCACAATCGTCTCCACATCTTCAAACATCGCTTCGCACTCATGCGGATTGATGCCGAGGGAAGAGATCATGTAGAGGAGTGAATCGGCGTGAATGTTTTCCTCATGAGCATGACGACCGAGCACGAGCTTCAGCTCAGGAGCTGTCACCAGCTCACGGATTACGTGTTGAACATTATCGCCGACGATACCTTCGGCTGCGGAGAAATAACCAATCCCCATCCGAATGATCCAACGTTCGGCATCGGATACGGAATTTTCATCACGCCACTGTTCAATATCCTTGCCCATCGGAATATCCTCAGGCTCCCAGTGATTCGCCTTCATCGTGCGATAAAGTTCGTAAGCCCACTGGTATTTGAGCGGGAGGAGGTTGAAGGTCATGGTCTGGCGACCATTGATCACTTTCTTGGCGGCAAAGGCTGCTTCGGCCTTGGTTTGATCGAGAACGAAGGTCTTGGTGCCGACCTGAAATGATTTCTGCATGAGAAAGAGAGGGAAAATACGTTAAATGTAAGGGGAAAATGACCGTTCTAACGCTCCTAAGCTCTAAGCGAACACTAAGTTGTTAGAACTTATTAACGCATTGTTGACCACTACAGGGAGTGGTCGGTCGCGGCAACAACCACAACCTATTGATTTCATAAATTGACCGTCAACAGGTTTGTGAGAAAGCAGCGCAAATTTACCTGAATTTTTAACTTGCTCGAAAGCGCAAAACTTTGCCCCGAGTGAAAAGTGTCAGAAAACTGGATTTTGGCCGTTCAACGAAATTCAGTTTCCGAAAAAATTATCGAAGCAAGCAAGTCTCAGCCGAGTTCTCCCCCCACTCTCTTGGTTTTTGCCGCGAAGCGAGCGGTCGCGTTTCTGTGCGTTTCACGGCAAAAAAAAGCGGCTCCTGAAATAGGGAGCCGCTGGGAAAAGCTGAGAGGGAAACGTGGGCGATAAATCAGAATTTCACCTTCACGCCCATGTTATAACTGACCGGAGGACCAAAGAATGCATCCGCACGTTGAGCACTGTGTGAGCGAGCCCCGCGGACCCCTTCATAGCGACTGTTGTCAGAAGCATCAGACACGTAGAGTTCATCGGTCAAATTAAAGATATGAGCAAAGAGGCTGATATCGAAACGGTCCAAATCGAGGGGTAGCTTGTAGTTCACATGCAGGTCGTAAACCGTGTAGCTGGGGATCTGCCAAGCCTGACCACGATCGGTGGAATCGGTGCGGTCTTCAGCATTATAATCGGAGTAGTAATTATCATACCAGCGACCTTGCAATTTAACCGAGAGACCGCGAGTCGGGTAGACCGTGACGGCGTAAGCGACCTGACTTTGGGGGGCATCGCCGATCTTCAGATCACGGATATAAACCGTGCCGGAAGAAGGCAGTGATGCGCCGGTCGTGATATCGTTAACTTCCGAACTTACGTCGTCGGTATAAACCCAATCGCCAAATGAGGCCGCAAAATCAAAGCGAGCCCACTTGTTGGGCTGGTAGGCTCCCTCGATTTCCAAACCGGAATAATTCGAGTTAATCCCACGGAGATAAGTGATCGTATTACTCCGTCCATCGACGTCGGAGAGCGTCCGATTTCTCCACTGCGTGTAATAATAACCAGCAGAGATATTGAACTTACGATCAGAGGTCTCGTATCGAATGCCTACTTCGCCAGAATTGAATTTTTCATTGCCACCATTCACGAGCACGCCGGTGACATCGTTAATGGCGCCGTCGAAGATGGGAGCCTTCGAGACCCAACCAAGATTACCATAGACTTGGAAGTTTTCATTCACTTCGTATTGCGCGCCACCCTTGAGCTGTTGCCCGTCCAATCCATTCGATTCAAGGGCGTAGGCACTGCCTGAAGCGGCCTTGCGGAAATGATCGACGTAGGAGTAATCGATGACCGAATAGGCGTAGGTGGCGAAAGCGTTGATCGGGCCTTCTTCGTATTGCCCTTGGACAAAGAAACCGAGCCAATCGACAGAGTTGGTATTGTAGTAATCCACCTTATCACCGAGTCCCAAACGGGTGTTTGCACCGGCCGCAGCAAAATCGCTGAATTGACCAGTGGCGGGTAGATAATAATTCCCACCGAGCAGATCGCGAACCTCACGGTAATGCGCGATCTCAGCGGTGCGCCAATCAATGCCGCCCGTCAGAAGAATACGATCATCCACTTCATAGGATAACTTGGAAACGATACCATACTGGGCCTGATCATTAACGCTGTTGCGCAAGATTGCCAAAGACTGGCCGGCGGTTTTAGTGCGGTCTCCGCGAACCGTCATCGTGCCGATGTTTGCCGCAATCGTGGCATCCCAATCGATGTTGCTACCATAGAGAGAATCCGTGTTCGAGATACGGGCAAATGCACGCGAGCTACTGTTGAAACCATAGGATCCTTCAGTGTTATTCAGCGTGCCCGATCCGCCGCCATAACCGCCCGAGTAGTAAAACACGCTATTGATCTTCAGGCGATCGCTGACCGAGAGATACCAATTCAGGTTGACCTGAGGCTTGCTGAAAAAGTTTTCCCGTTCATTAATGAACCCAGCGTCATGACGTGTGTGTGTGCTGCCCCAGTAGTATTGCTGGCCAGAGTAACTCGAACTCACCGGAGCGTAGTTGGGATTATATGCATAACCAGAGTCGACCGGACCGTTGCTCAGAGCACCCGCGATATCCGCATCGCTGTAACCCAAACTGCGGGCATATCCTTCGTCATACGCTGCGATGTTGGAAGAGAATGTGCGCTGACCGTGGGTCTGAGGAGCACCAATAGCAAAAATCTCGAGGCGATTCTTCTCATTAACTTTCCAGGAAGCACCAATATAGTAGCCGTAGCCCTCAGTCCAAGTGCCACGAACCTTTCCATCACCCGTCTTCGCGACGAGACCTACGGTGAGAGCGTATTTTTCATTTAGCAAACCGGTATTCAACACCGCCGTTGCTTTGAGAAAGCCATCGCTGCCCACCTCGGTCTTGATGGTGCCACCACGTTTCGATGCCGCGGGATTTGTGATGATATTCATCGTGCCGCCAATCGATGGAGTCGGCAGTGTCACATTGCTCAATCCTCGTTGCATTTGAATCGTGCTGGTCACGTCACCTAATCCGTCCCAGTTAGACCAATACAACCATCCATTTTCAATGTCATTTGTGGGAACACCATTGATCAAAATGGAAACGTTGCGCTGGTTGAATCCACGAACATTTACGCGTGAATCACCAGCTCCACCTGAATCTGCCGACGCATATACAGAAGGCGTATTGTTCATGATTAACGGAATGTCACGTGAACCAAGTTCCGCCTCAATTGTTTCCTGTCCAATTTCTGAAAAGGATACCGGGGTCTTCCCCGCAATCGCCTGATCCGAAAATGTTTTCATCTCTGTGACCTCGAAGCTTTCGAGCATCACGATATCGTTATCCGCATCGGTCTGCGATACACCAACTAACGGCAGGGTTGCCGCGAGTATAACGAGAAATTTCGTCTTAATTGCACTATTCATGGTAGGTTTGGTGGCTTGTTGGTGATTATACCTCTGGGATATTTCTTTTTCCTAAGCGACTATCCGAAGTCCGCCA
>JAXMOJ010000017.1:0-58696 GCA_034669935.1 Cephaloticoccus sp. | reverse complement strand
CGTTCATGAAGCTATACGAAGGATCGATTGTGAAGGTATCGCTGGTCGTGCCGGAGAACCAGTCACTGTCGGAAAAAGTGCCCCACTCGGTGAACCCCGCCGGTTTGATCTGCCACTGGTAGGTCGGTGCGGGTTCACCGGTCGCGGCAACCGTGAACTGGACCGATTGACCGAGGAAGAGCGTCGCGCTTTGCGGTTGCTGCGTGATCACGGGCAGGCTCGCCGGAGTGACTGTGAGCGTCGCGGCCGCAGATGTCGCCGATCCCGCGAGGTTGGTCACCGTCACGGTGTAGGCAGCCGCGTCGCTGGCTTGGGTGCTGGCGATCGTGTAAGTGGCCGCCGTCGCCCCACTGATCGGGCTACCGTTCTTCTTCCACTGATAGGTGAGTGGGGCGTTGCTGGTGGCAGCAACGCTGAAAGTCGTTTCGGTGCCGATGTAAACCGTTTGAGAGGAGGGATCAGTCGTGATCGTCGGTGGCAGCGCAATCGTGATCGTTGCCGGGGCCGATGTCACGGAACCTGCGCTGTTCGTCACGACCACCGTGTAGTCGGCTTCGTCGCTTGGTTGGAGGGATGCGATCGCGTAGCTCGCGGATGTCGCTCCGGGTATGTTCGTGCCGTCCTTCTTCCACTGGTAGGTCTGCGATACTGGACTGCTCGCGACCACGCTCAGAGTGATCGAAGTGCCGTTTAGCAAAGATTGGCTGGCGGGTTGCGTCGTGATTTCTGGCAAGGGAACGGTGACGGTCAGTGTTGCAATATTCGAAGTATCGCTGCCTGAGCTATTAGTTGCGATACATCGGAATTGATCGCCGCTCATTGATACCGTAGAGCTAGCGATTGCTAGAGTATCACTTGTTGTTCCCGAGTAAGCACCCTCATTGTTTAGCCCTTCCCAAATGTCACTGCCGAATGGTAACCGCTGCCATTGATAGTTGGGGGCAGGTGTGCCTGTTGCGGAAATTGAAAAGCTTAAACTCTCGCCCCAATCAACCGATTGATTACTTGGTTGAATTGTGATGACTGGCGCAGTGACCGGAGAGGGATCGATTAATGCGACTGCAAAGAGCCACCCCCCAGTAATCTCCAATGCATTGGAGATATTAGCAGGGTAGGGCGGATAATCATCTGCATTTTCACCCCAACCAACCACAGTCCCATTGTCTTTTAGGACGAAACTGGTTTCCCACGCAGCATTGATTTGCCTTACTCCGGATAATCCTGCGGGCACGCTTGCTTGCGAATCGTAGTTGTCTCCCCACGCAATGACTGTGCCGTCGGATTTTAGGGCAAGGGCGTGATAACTGCTGGCGGATATGGCGATGATGTCGGTCAGTCCTTCTGGAGCTGTCGTATTACCCCAGCTGACAACGGTGCCATCACGTTTGAGGGCGAGGGCGAAATCGCGGGCAGCAGCAATCGACACGACATGATGAAGATCGGTGGGAATCGTGGATTCCCCGGAATCATTCTCTCCCCAAGCGACGACCGTGCCGTCGCGTTTGAGTGCCAATGAAAAATCTTGTCCTGCTGATATCGCGATAACCTCGGTCAATCCTGAGGGAATTACGCCCAAATCGTTATTGGAACGACCCCATGTTACGACCGTTCCATCTGACCTGAGTGCGAGCGAATGACGAGATCCGGCGGATATCGCCACGACGTTCGCTAGTCCGGAGGGTATATCGCTTTTCCCACTTCCATTGTTACCCCAAGCTACGACGCCGCCGTCACGTTTGAGAGCGAGCACGTGATCTGCTCCACTTTCTAGACTGACGACGTCGCTGAGATCGTTCGGTATTACTTGCGGATTGGAACTGTTGCTACCCCAACCGATGACCTGCGCGTTGGACGGAGTGACTTGAACTTTAATTGGAGAACTATAACGGGTGCCGTTTGAGTCAGTCACGGCAACCCAGTAAAGTCCGCTATGGGTAGTGCTGAGACTGCCTAATAAATAGGAAGCATTGGAGGCCCCGCCAATAGGATGGCCATTGAAATACCATTGGTAGTTCAACCCTCCAGTGCCAGTGGCACTCACATTGAGGTTTAGGCTCTGACCAGGCTCCAAAAAGTGATGAGAGGAGGGAAGGGCAGTGATCGTTGGTGCCTGATTGACCGTCAGGACAGCGGGGGCGCTCGTAACGGAGCCCAGATGGTTTGAGATCACCACGTCATAACTGCCAGCATCAGTGAATTCGACATTGGGAAAAGAGAGTGAGGATGAGTTGGCCCCTGTTATCTCGGTGCCATTTTTTCGCCACTGATAGGCGAGCGGTCCACTTCCTGATGCCTGAACAGTGAGCACGATTGATTCGTCGTTGCCTACTGATTGACTGGCCGGTTGTGATGTGACGACGGGAGCCGTATCGTCGGCAGCGTCACGGAGCACATATTTGACGGCACCGCCTGATGCGACGGCGAAAGCATGATCGATATCGAGTGTTGTGATCGCACTGGTGTCGTCGCTACTCGTCCAATCTAGAACTGATCCATCACTCGCGATAGCAATGCCTTGCTCAATAGCCTGGGGATTTGTGAGGCCATTCGGTATCTGCTGCGTTATGGCGCTTCCATCGCCATAATACCGCCATCCAACTAACGTGCCGTCAGCCTTGATGGCAAAAGCGTTTCTCGAACTACCAAAGATTGAGTCGATATCATTTAGACCTTCGGGGAATTCATAGCCATCGCCCCAGATGACAAGAGATCCATCGCTTTTTAAAGCGAGGGAATGATCATATCCAGCAATCACATCAACGACATCAGACAGGCCTTCGGGTATATCGAGCACTCCATTGTTACCTGCCCCCCACGCGAAAACCGTGCCATCTGCTTTGAGAGCGAGTGAGTGATATCGACCGGTCGATAATGCGACGACATCGCTCAGCAGCTCTTCGGGCAAGGCTCCGTTGAAATCTCCCCAAACCGTTACAGATCCATCTGCTTTGAGAGCGAGTGATCGATAGTTTTCAGCAGCTATGGCCACAACGCCCACAAGACCGGTTGGCACTGTAGCCTGACCATAGTAATTATTCCCCCAAGCCACTACGGTGCCATTTGCTCGCAAGGCAATGGCGTGGTAGCTTCCTGTTGCAACGGTCACCGCATCCGTGAGACCTGCCGGTATATCAATCAGTTCCGAAGGGTAGTTACCCACTGTTAGAATCTGAGTGATCTCGGGAGCTATTCTGACAAAGAATGTATCGCTCCGGCGTGTGCCATTGTCGTCTGTTACCAGCACATGATACCACCCATTATCTCGAGGGGTTGCATCAGCCAGCGAATAGTTCGCCCCAGTCGCACCAATAATGGCACGGCCATTTTTGGTCCATTGATAGCTTAGCGTTCCCACGCCAGTGGCCGTGATACTTAGGTCAAGCCTGTCGCCAGGTGACACAATCTGACTGACTGGACTGATATTAGTAATGGGGGGAAGCGCGGTGATATTCAGGGTCGAGACTGCGCTGGTGGTGGAGCCCACATAATTTGTGACTACCACGTCATAGTTTCCCGCGTCTGCCAACGTGAGCTTTTCAATTGTCAGTGAGTTTGCAGTTGCTCCGGAGATTGCGACCCCGTCTTTACGCCACTGATATGACCAAGGACCCGGACCACTCACATTGGCCGTCCAAGTATTGCTTTCCGTTTCCTTCAAGGTCAGATCGGTCGGGGAGATGGTCACGGTGGGAGTCGCGTCGCCTGATGCATCTCGGAGTGCCAAGTAGGAGGACCGGCCCGATGAGATGGAGATGACGTTGTCCAGATCGGAAACCGGAGAACCTTCGAAATATGAAAGATAACCCCAACCGACCACCGATCCATCGGACTTTATGGCATAGTTGAGTGATTGGCCTGCACCGATCGAAACAACATCCTCTAGGTTTGTGGGAAATGGGATGGGGATAAGGTCGGCTCCGATGTCATACCTGACGGTGCGGAATGGTTGACCCCATTGCACCACCGTGCCGTCAGCCTTTAGGGCGACGGCATTGGGATAACCGGCCGAGATAGCGATGACATCATGCAGATCGTTTGGTAGCTGCCGAGAAGTGCTGGCATTCTGTCCCCATGCGACAACGGTTCCATTGCTTTTTAAAGCTACCGAATAAGCGTAGAAGGCACTGATCGCCACGACATTATCCAATCCGTCAGGAATATCAGTTTGTCCGTAATTATTCTGCCCCCAAGCCACCACCGTTCCGTCGCTTTTTAAAGCAAGGGAATGGCTGCTGCCCGCAGCAATCGCAACGACGTCCGACAGTCCCTCTGGAATATTATTCTCACCCCCGGGATCATAACCCCAATGAATCACTGTTCCGTTACGCTTTAAAGCGAGAGAACTCGTATCGTTCGCGGCGATTGCGATGATGTCTACAGCATTATCGGGTATCGTTGTTTGCTCCTCGTCATTCAATCCCAACCCTTCGACTGTTCCATCGCTTCTCAAGATTAACGAATGGCTGTAGCCCGAGGCGATACTTCCCGCATCGTTGATAGTGAATGGCCCATAGTGATATGCCCCCCAACCTCGCAGTTGTCTTGGTGGAATGGTCGCCCCATTGGGGGTCACGGTGACAAAGAAGGGCTTACTACGCACTGTGCCGTTATCATCGGTTACGTAGGCCAAATACCATCCATTGTCTTCCAGCGTGGTAGCTGAAACCGTATAGATGCTATTCGTTGCGCCGGGGATGATGCGACCATTGCGCACCCATTGATAACTTAGCCCTCCCTGACCGGTTGCGGTAATCTCAAGATTTAAAGGCTGTCCCAAGTCCAGAACCTGCCGGGTCGTGCTGACATTCGTAATTGTGGCCGGTGCATTGACGGTGAGAGATGCGGTATTACTCGTTGTGGAGCCGATATAATTGGTGAGAACAACATCGTAATTTCCGGCGTCTGCATAACCGATACTCGGTATCGTATAGTTGGAGGAGGTGGCGCCAGAAATTTCAGTGCCGTCTTTGCGCCATTGGTAAAAAATGGGGCCGACTCCTGTTGCCTCGACAGCGAATGTGACTTGCTGGGTTTCCGCCAAGCTCTGCGCGACCGGTTGGGTGGTAATGATTGGGGCTGTTTCTCCGGTGGCATTTCTAAGGGCGATCCCGTGGGCCGAGCCGGCTGACAGTGCAAACACGTCGTGCAAATCTTCTGGAATTGAAGTTCGATCATTGTTGTCTTCTCCCCAGGCCACGATGGAGCCATCCGCCTTGAGAGCTAGGGAGTAATCGCGACCGGCGGCGATACTCACCACATTACTCAGACCTGTCGGCACGGTTGCCTCACCGGAGTCATTTGCCCCCCAGGCAACGACTGTTCCATCTCCTCTGAGTGCTAAAGCATGGGCATAGCCCGCGGCGATCCGAACCACATTAGACAGTCCCAAAGGAACATCCGTCTGACCTTGGGCATTGTCACCCCAAGCGACGACAGTGCTATCGTTCTTGAGTGCCAAAGAATACGCAGTGCCGGCTGAAATGGCGACCACCCCGGAGAGCCCAGGCGGGGCGTCTGCTTGTCCGGAATAATTAAACCCCCAGCCCTCGACGGTGCCATCGCTTTTTAAGGCTAACGAAAAATCTTGGCCTGCTGATATCGAGACAACGTCAGTTAAATTTTCAGGGACAGTTGACTCTTCATAGAAATTATGTCCCCACGCGACAACGGTGCCATCACTTCGCAAGGCCAGAGAGTGTTGGTTCCCGGCTGATACGGCCACGATCTCATTCAGACCGTCAGGAATATCTATTTGGTGAGAAAAATTAACTCCCCATCCTGCGACGGTGCCATCAGCTTTCAACGCCAGCGAATAGGAGCCACCTCCGGATACCGCCAAGGCATGGGTTAAACCTGAGGGTATTTCAGCTGTGTTACCCCATGTTCTCACCTGAGTCAGGTCCGGGCCCACATGGACAAAGATGGGGGCACTGATACGAGTGCCGACATCATCCGAAAGATGCACGACATACCAACCACTGTCGCTGGCTTGCAAATTGGTTATAGAAAGGTTTGTGGAGTTTGCCCCGGGGATATCCTTCCCATTGTGAACCCATTGGTAGGATATTAATCCTGTTCCGGTGGCACTGACAGATAGCGACATATTTTGACCGGGAGTATAGACATGTCGTGTCTGGCTCAGTCCGGTCACGAGAGGTCCGGGTGGAATGACTTTCAGGTTAGCTTCGTTACTGGTCGCGTTGCCGACGGTGTTGGTAGCGATCACTCGATAGTCGCCTGCATCGCTGTCTGAAACGCTACTAATAGTGTAAGAGGCATCCGTGGCTCCGCTGATATCGATCCCGTCTTTTTGCCACTGAAATGAAGGTGCCGGATTGCCACTTGCCGTGGCGCTAAACGTAACCGACTTACCTTCAATTATCGCTTGGCTAAGGGGGTGGGTGGTGATGCTTGGCGGCACTTGAACAGTGAGGACGGCCGAGTTACTAGTGGTGCTTCCTACACTATTGGTGGCAACTACCCGGTAGGTGCCAGCATCGGTGGTCAATACCGAGGTAATTTGATAGGAGCTTTCGGTCGCACCGCTAATGTCCACACCATTTTTTTGCCATTGATAGGTTGGTGCAGGGTCACCATCGGCGTTGGCATAAAATGTAACCACGGAGCCAACTGTCCTGGTTTCGCTTTGCGGATGAGTAAGAAAGCTCGGGCCTCGTGGATTGATTGTCAGCACCGCACTACTGCTGGTTACTGTGCCAGAGGCATTGCTGGCCACACAACGATACTGATCTCCACTCCAGGTAAGCGGAGCTCCACTCACGGTCAGTGTTGTCGAATTCGTGCCAGAGAATCCGGTTCCAGCTTCATCGGTTATATTGCCCCAGCCACCTCCTTGGGCAGGTAGTCTTTGCCATTGCAATGCCGGATAGGGATGTCCGCCAACGGCAACACTGAACTGGGCATAATTTCCAACCGTGATTGTGCGGCTGGATGGATTACCGGTGAATGAGGGGGCAATGGGAGCTGCGATTGCCGTGTAGGTTCCGGTCAAATTATACCACCCCAAACTGCCGTATGTTGTATATCCAGATGGAGGATTGTTATGTGGAACACCTGATCCAACAGGCGAAACTTGCAAATAATAAGTGCCGGCGCCGACAGTGGCGACGATCCCGGCGCCGGTTTCGGTGGAAGGATCGGCGCTGGCGATCACATTGCCGGAGGTATCTAGCAGTTGTAGGAAGAGATCCGAGTTACCGCCGTTGGGCGCGGTGGCACTGCGAAACGGGTTGGCGTTAAATGACAGGTCTCCCTCTGCGGTTGTGAAAACAAAGCGATCCGCATCGTTGGTCGTGCCGATGACCCCAGAGGCTGAGTAGGTGTTGCCGTTTACGGCTAGGCTTCCTGCCGTGCTATTATTGTCACCGAAGTCATCTGAAACATAACCGAGTTTGTTAGCCAGCAGGGCTAAATCATTTTCCGAGGTGTTCGTCGCGCCGTAGTAATCACCTTTCGACCATTGCGTAACGTTTTTTCCATAGGGGCCGCCCATGATTGGCCCCCAGGAAGTGTCGCCGGAACCATGGCCAGAGTAATACTCAGTGCTACCGATCCCATCGTGATGAAGGTCGCCGATATAGTGGCCAGCTTCGTGTGAGATCGCGTTGGCCATCCCGAGTTCTTCCGAAGTGTGGTTGTGATAGACGAAAGCCGGTGAATAGGCGGCGGCGTAAGCCGAGCCAAAATTGTCGAGAAAGGCAACGCCACCAGCATCCGCGGCTTCGGGATTGGTGGCTCCGTCTGCTCTCGTGCTGCGGGTGATGACGACATGCACGACATTGGCTCCCATTGAGGCTGGAGCTTCAGTCGTCACGTCGACATCGAAAGGTCGGTAATCTTCCGCGACACGCTCCCAAGTCCGAACGATCACCGCTTGTTCAGCATCGCTGAATGAGCTGTAGTCGCCGTCGGCAGAGTAGGGGAGGGTCGTGAAGGCAGCACCGCCGTTGTAATTGGTGTTCCAGACCGTGCCGGAGATCGTAACCCCATCGAAATCCAGATAGATCGTTTTGGTTGAGCCGGGACGACTGTGCCGGACGGGTGGGGTGGCACTGGCAGCGGTGGAGATTTCTTTGCTGTCGGTCGCGGATGAAGAATCTATCGCGAGGGAGGCGGTTGAGGAAGTAGCGTTTATTGTGCCGATCAGAGCAGGTGGGATATCACAGGCGTAAAAGAGAGCTCCATCACCGACAACGCGCAGAGAATTGAAATCCGTCCGAGGGATGCGCGGATCGGAAAGTTTGCGTAGTGCCCGGAGACGCGCCTCCGGTCTGAGATGAGTTAGCTGCTCGCGAAGTTTTCCTGCAGGGATATCCTTGAGACCGAACGTTTCTTGATCCGTTTCTCCTGTGTGGGAGTGCTCTCGAACAATCGAATGGGCGGCCGAATCGGAAGTTTCCAATAGGTTGTCCTGATTTGCCGTTGCTAATTTATCGGTAGAATCTGAATGCGCCTGATTATTAGGCACGGAAGAAGCAGGTATAACCTGTTCTCTATGTAACCATATAGCTCCCAATAACAGTAATGAGATAATACAGAGACTGGACCAAAAAAGTTTTTTCACTGGATGAAATGGAGTGTCGATTTAGTCGACAGAGTCAGATGAATCAAAGGGGTGCTTTAGATTTATGACATTGCATGGCGATAAATCAGCCACTCATGAAGTAATTGTCGATGCTTATAAGAACGATAGGTTGCGGTATAAGAACTAGAACCGTTTGGCTCTGTGGCGGGTATCCAGTGCTAGTCTTGGGTTACTTTCAGCCGGAAGAATATGTTATTGCCCGCCGAGAACGGAGCGGTGGCTTGCCATGTTTGAGTGACACCCGAGGTGGAGATTAGGGTGTGGGTGACACCTGCTGCGGACCAGCCGGATAGATCGGTGCTGATCACGACTTCGTAGGTAATATCCTCGCGGTCCGTGGGTCGCGTATAGGTGTAAACCCAATCGGTTTCAGTTGTGCTCATTTCGGGCAGTCCGGTGGTATCGGTGTTGCGCGGATCGAGGCCAAGGGCGTATTCGAGGAGGTTGGTCAGGCCGTCGCCATCCGGATCGGCGAGTGCTCCGCTGATGGCTTCATCGTCGAGTTCTGCTTCGGTGAAGTGGGTGCTGAGCCAGGACTCAGCGCTGGCAGTGATTACGAATGAGCGATTGATGCTCACTGCCGCGAAGTAGTTCGTATTACCCGATTGCGAGGCGCGCAGGGTGATCGTGCCAGTGCCGGTCATGGTGAGTGCATTGCCACTTAGAGTAGCCGGTCCTGATTGGACGGCGAAGCTGACCGGAAGTCCGGACGATGCCGTCGCCGATAGAGTAATCGGGTCGTTGGTAAAGCCACGATCGGCTAGTGAGGCGAAGGTGATCGTCTGGCTGGCCTTGGCGATAGCCAGAGTATCAGTGGCACTGCCGGTGTAGCTCACATCGTCAATGGTGCCGACCACGGTGTAATCACCGGCCTCAGTCGGAGCGGACGCACTTCCGTCGTATGCGAGATTCACCGTGAGTCCGGAGGGATCGGTCGTGGCGGTGGCGGGATGAGGGGTGCCGTCGTAAGTCGCGGTGAGATCACCGAGAGTGACGGTGGCGCTGGCCGTGCTTACCGTGAGAGTAGCCGGGTCGGAAGTGATTGAGCCATTAAAGTCACTGACGATGACATCGTAGGTGCCGGCATCATTCGAGGTGAGATTTGATAGTGTGTAG
This sequence comes from Cephaloticoccus sp., assembly GCA_034669935.1. Lineage (GTDB taxonomy): Bacteria > Verrucomicrobiota > Verrucomicrobiia > Opitutales > Opitutaceae > Cephaloticoccus. The sequence continues at coordinate 48,975 of JAXMOJ010000017.1, read as the reverse complement.
ACGGCATTGTTGGAGTTTGGTATGATTACGCCATTCTTGCGCCATTGGTAGCTCAATGGAGGTAACCCGCCCACGATCACCGAAAAACTGGTGCTTTGTCCCAATAGGGCTCCCCTGCTGGAGGGCTGGGTGGTGATGGTGAGTGGAGGTGGGGAAGCGTTGTAAACTCCCAGAGTATCACTGAAAGCACTGGTTTCTAGCGGGGTCACAGCTTTGATCCAGTAATAATAAGTCGCATTAAATAACACCGTGGTATCGTTGTAAGATGGATTTCTAACCGTGGCGATGCGGGTGGCGGTATCTGGATCGTCAGGGTAGTTGCGCCAGACTTCGTAATGATCGTCGCGTGGAGAAGGTGTCCAGGTGAGACGCACTTGATCGTAAGGAATCTCTACTGTTGCACTGAGGTTGGAGGGAGCGCTGGTGGGAAGGAAAGCGCCGCTGGAGATGAGGACAGGAGTGAGTCGATTGGTGGTGGTGCCATCGCCGAGTTGACCATTGGTGTTGCTACCGACTGCCCAGGTGGTGCCGTCGTTCTTACTAAAGATGACATGGAAGAAGCCAACGGACATGGAGGTGACGTCGGAGGCGATTTGCACCGGAGTGGATTGATTGGTGGTATTGCCGGTGCCGAGTTGCCCCGAGCTGTTGTCACCCATCCCCCAGAGGGTGCCGTCGGTTTTGAGGAACAGGCTGGTGTTATATACAGCGGCGATCCGAGTGACGTTTTGGGCGACTTCGACCACGGAGGTGCGGTCGGTATTGGTGCCGTCGCCGAGTTGGCCTTGGGCGTTGCTGCCACTAGCCCAAAGGGAGCCGTCCTGTTTGAGGAAGAGGGTATGGTAGTAACCGGTGTCGACGTCCGCGATACCGGTGGCGACTTGGACGGGTTGGATGGAGCCAGTGGTGTTGCCGTTGCCAAACTGGCCGTTGGCATTATCTCCGGTGGCCCAAGCCGTGCCGTCGGTCTTGACGTAGACGCTGTGCACGAGGCCGGCGGACATCGCCATCACGTGGGTATCAATCTGCACGGGTGTGGATTGGTCGGTGGTGGTGGCGTTACCGAGTTGGCCATTGGGGTTGTAGCCCATGCCCCAGAGGGAGCCATCGTTTTTGATAAACAGGGAGTGATAAACACCGGCATCAAGGGCGACCACCCCGGTGCTGACTGACTGGAGTTGCAAACGTGCAGTCAGGTCGCCGAGTCCGAGCTGCCCGAAGCTATTGGCTCCCACGCTCCAGAGCGTGAGATCGGTTTTAAGCACCAGAGTGTGGAAGGCTCCGGCGGTGACACTGAACACGCCGGTGTTTGCAGAGATGGGAGAGGTGGAGCTGTTCGTCGTGCTGTCGGCAAACTGTCCGGAGGCATTGTCCCCTGACGCCCATAACGAGCCGTCCGCACGTTGGAATAGGGAGTAAGCGTAACCGGCTGCTGAAGTGATCGTCGCGGCGTCTGAACGAACTGCGAGGTTCACTGCGTCCGAGATCACCTGTCCGACGACGTTGGTCACGACTACCCGGTATTGGTCGCCGTTCATGAAGCTATACGAAGGATCGATTGTGAAGGTATCGCTGGTCGTGCCGGAGAACCAGTCACTGTCGGAAAAAGTGCCCCACTCGGTGAACCCCGCCGGTTTGATCTGCCACTGGTAGGTCGGCGCGGGTTCACCGGTCGTGGCAACCGTGAACTGGATCGATTGCCCGAGGAGGATCGTCGCGCTGACTGGTTGTGCCGTGATCACAGGGAGGCTTGCAGGATTGACGGTGAGGGTCGCGGCGGCGGAGGTTGCCGATCCGGCGATGTTCGTGACGGTGACCGTATAGTCGGCTGCATCGTTCTCTTGGGTGCTGGCGATCGTGTAGGTGGCCGACGTTGCTCCACCGATCGGCGAGCCGTCCTTCTTCCACTGGTAGGTGAGCGGGGCGTTGCTCGTTGCGCTGACGCTGAAGATGGTCTCGGTGCCCGTGTAGACCGTCTGGCTTGCCGGGTCCGTCGTGATCGTTGGCGGTAGGGCGATAGCGACGGTCGCCGGATCGGAAGTCACGGAGCCAGCGCTGTTCGTTACGACCACCGTGTAACTCGCTTCATCGTTCGCCTGAACCGAGGGGATCGTGTAGGTCGCGGACGTCGCACCGTTGATGTCAGTGTCGTTCTTTTTCCACTGGTAGGTCATGGGCACTGGGCTAATCGCAGTTGCGCTCAGGGTGAGCGATGTGCCGGTGAGCACAAATGCGTCAGCAGGTTGCGTCGTGAATACCGGCCGAGGATTGGTGACGGTCAGCATCGCGGCGTCAGATGTCGCGGAACCATTCACATTGGTGACAATGCATCGGTATTGGTTTCCATTCTCTGAAAATGGAATATTGGAGACAATGAGGTTCGAAGTTCTCGAGCCATTATAACGGGTTTCGTTGTCGGCTAGATTGCTCCAGATACTAGAGTCGGGTTCCTTTTGCTGCCATTGGAAAGTAATCTGGCTCGGACTGCTCGTCTGAATTTCAAAGAAAACGGTGCCTCCATCCTCTGTGGTGCGGTTTTGGGGTTGGGCTATGATGGTGGGCAGACCAATAACCCCATCCAGTGCCATGCGGTAAAATGCTAGATGATCACCATCTTGAAGCACGAGCTTTTGGCTGATATTATTAAAGGTGCTGATCTTGGTCGATACAGGCATGGGGGCATGCACTTGCTGGAGCTGAGTATCAAAGATGGCGGTTTCACCAAATGCGAAGCGACCGGTTGCGTTGGTGCTATAGGTTTCTGACGCGATTTCCCACAATTCATTCAAATCAGCATCAAAGACCGATCCATTCCAGAAAACCCTGTTACCGTCTTCCGAAATGACGACGTTACGCGTTCCATGATAACTATAGCTGCTCACTCTGACTGAGATGATGTCGAGGAAGGTATCTCCGGCAGTGTCTAGTTTATGGATCTCTGCACCGGAAGAATTGTTGTCCCCGTGATAATAGTATCTGCCGGTGGGGTCATAGGTGCCGTCGCCTTCGCGCTGGTTTTTTGAGGCTACGATCTGTCCGGTTGTCGTGTTTAGTATCGATATCTTAATCCATTGATCTTCGGCCTCGACCATTAGTCTGCCCTGGCTTCCGGCGGAAATGCGGTAGGCGTCGTTGTCGTTGTAACTTTGGCTTCCGGGATCAAACGGGTAGGTCTGATTAATTTCTAGAGTGGCCATATCTAAGGCCAACAGATCGCCGGCTCTCCAATTGGTTACATAGACACGATTGTCTGCCGGGTGGATGGCTAAATCGGTTACCCCGGTCCCGGCGGGAGCGGCTCGAAGGATTTGTTCCGTCGTGGTATTGATTTCCAAGAGGTAGGCCTGTGACCAACTATTCCCGTATTCTGTGGCGTTTACCTCGCTGATCGCATAGGCCGTTTGCGAAGCAGGTCGCGATTTTATCACGGTAACGGCCAGAGGTTCAGCGTAGAGAAAGATTGGTATGGCCGTCTCTTTCCCTTCGCTGGTCAGGATCACAGATCCCTCGCTGATGATGCCGGGAGTGAGAGAACGCGTGTCCAGGGTAATCGTTAGGATGGAGGGGGTTACGCCGGTTGGTTCATGAAAGCTAATCCAAGTATTTTCTGAGGAGGCGGCCCATGCCTTGCTCTCGGACGGAGCGGAGATAGTCAGAGTTACCTGGTGGTTGCTATGCCCCTTGACGGTTTTGGTCTCAATGGAGCTTTGATCCAGGGCGAGGTTTGAGACCTGAAAGGTGGAGACTCCACCTTGGGCCGATTCGGTTCCGATGATGACGTCAACTCGCCAGTAATATTGCTGTCCGATCTGGAGAGGTGTTGCCAAGGAAATTGAGGCATTCTGCACGACGCCCAAGTCCTCGTCAGATCCTGCCGTAGCCGTCTGCACACTTGCGAGATCGGTCCCGAGATAAACGCGATAACCCGTTGCACCCGGGATAGGAGTCCACTCCAAGGTCGATACGGGGGTGATGATGGAGTTGTTTGCGGGAATGCCTTCTTGCCCAGGTATGATGGCATTGGGGACACGGTAAAATCCCAGACCCGCGCCTTGTTGGTAAACCAATTGATTCGAAATGGAGTTAAATGCATTTACGGCTGTCGTGGTGGGCAATGTGTGGATGGTTTGCTTCGCGGTGACATCATAGACGAAGCCCTCGCTGAAGGCATAACGGCCATCTGAAGAGGTGCTGAGAATGGTCTGCCCAATGAGCCACTCTACCCGTAGATTCTCATCGAAGACGGCTCCGTTCCAAAATATTCGTTTACCGTCATCTGAGACGAGAACACTCCGCGATCCATAGCCACTTACACCTCCAGCTCTGACCACTCCAACTTCAATGAACTCGTCGTTCAGGGTATCTAATTTGTGCAGCGATGCATTGCTGATATTACTGTCCCCATGGTAGTAATATCGCCCGCTTGGATCGTAGGCCCCACCACCTTCACGTTGGAAAGAAATGTCGATTGATTGACCTGCGGTCGTATCAAATAGCGATATATCTATCCACTGATCTTCAGGTTCAACAATCAAGCGGCCTGGGCCACCGGCAGAAATACTGTAAGCATCTTGGTCGCCTTCCCCGAATGGAGAGAAGGCATAGGTGCGTTCTAGCTCCAAGGTGGACGAGTTGTAGGCCAGCAGTGAACCGAGCCTCCAATTGGTGACATAGATCCGACTGTCGGCGGCATGAAATTCGAGGTCAGTCACTCCGGTTCCAGCCGGCACGACTCGTTCGATGCGTTTGAGTAGAGTATCAATTTCCAATAAATACGCCCGCGAGACCCCCGAGGCAGCCCCCGTGTCCTCTTCGCTGATCGCATAAACCTTTGTCGTGCCAGGCACGGACCTCATGACAGTTAATGCCAAGGGATCGACTCTGATACTGAGAGGTATAGAGATCACGCCATGATCGGAGGTGATGGAGAGGGAACTTTGATTGAGACCGTTAGGCATCGTGCTGGCGTCTATTTGAACCTCTAAAGTGGCAGGAGTGGTTCCACTGTTGGCGGCAAATTTGATCCATGAGGCCTCCGAGCTGACGCTCCAGGCTTGGCCATCAATGGCAGAGGATAAATCGATGTGCTCGGTGAGATTGGTATGCCCTTGGACGGTGTTGGCCTCAATCCGGTGGCGATTCGAGGCGATGCTCGAAACGGTGAAGCTGAAAATCGCACCTGACGTAACTCCAATCGAACTCACTGCATCTACCCGCCAGTAATAGGTTGTGCCGGGTGCGAGAGGGCTGGGTAGCGTGTAGGTCGCGCCTACTGACTCGCCGAGATATTCCGGAGAAACTTGAGTGGCATTCTCGACGACGGAGGCGGAGGTCCCCAGATAAATGCGATAGCGATCGATCCCGATGATCGGCGTCCAGCTTAGGGCGGTTGGGTTGAGGACAATCGCGTTGTTTTTGGGCGAAATGTCCCGTCCGAGAACTTCGATTCCAATCGTATCAAACAAATTGATCGTGGCTAATTCTCTCGTGCTGGAATTGAAATAGACGAGGTGCGCGTAATCAGAAGTGATGGTTTGGACGGCGCTGGTGGGTTCCAGCGAGTAGATTTTGTTTCCCGTAGAAACTTCAAATATCCCATCAGAGGTGGTCGCGATTTCTCCACCGGGAGAGATCGCATAGACAGGATTCGAGAAGGTTTGAGTCGGAAACGCCACTGAGGTCGCATCAAACCTATGTTGCTTTATGAAGAGGGTTTGGCCGTCATTTGTGAGTAAAGCAGGGGTGTTAAGTGGGTTCCGACGTAAGGACGAGTTGCCGAGTGAATTGGAGGTTTCACTTAGACTGATCGTGCCATTTTCAGCGATATTGTAATGAGCCGCGATAGATCCCGATAAGCCTGCGGTCCATCCGTATTGGCCCCATGCAAAGAGGGATGACTTATCGGGAGAGATAGCGACGTCTCCGAACCCATAGCCTGAGTTGCTGATTTCGGTAATCGTTTGCACGACAGTTGCGGTAGTGCGGTCATATACTCTCAGGATGGGCCCCCAGTTTCCGTCAACGTAGTAGAGTGTCGCTTGAGGGCCGTAGGCGATGTGAGACGCCGTATCTTCCGACCCCCAATCAACGAATTCCGTCAGCGCAATAGTTTCGCTGACAGAGGTCGTTTCTAAATTGATTACGGATATCGATTTGCTGACGCTTGAGATGACAATCATTTCTTCCCCGTCAGTGCTGATGTCCAAATCGCCAGGCTTTTTGCCCACACTGATGCTTCCCGTGATGATTGATTCTATCGGATCGAAAATGGCGATAGCACCCGTTTCCAAGCCATTTTGGTGGATGCCATAGGTGCGAGACCTTACGGGGTCATCCTTGAGGGATACGATGTTAGCGATCGCAACGGTGGCATAGATTTCCAGAGCAAAAGGAGATTCCCCGGTGCGCGCGACTTTGATCAAGGCAGAGTTCGTGGCGTTAAAGAGACCTTGGGTTTGAAAGGTAAGGACCAAGTTCGAATTGTTCGCGTCGATGGAAGCTGAAACCCAAGGGGCATTGCTGGTAGCAGTCAGCGACGTAATTGAGATGCCGGGATCCAAGGTGATCGGGATACTGATGGGGAGGTGATTGACGCCTGCGATAATCGCCAGTTCAAGCAGTGATTGTGGCAGGGTAAACGAGGGTGAGACCGATGCCCCGACACTCAGAGTCGCACTCGAGGAGGTTTCGGTTCCGACGTTGTTGGATACCACGCATCGATAAGCACTCCCATCGAGGAGTAAGTTGGCGGATACGGTCAGGCTATCTGTGCGCGCGCCTTGATAGGTATCACTATTGATAATAGAGGACCATGAGCTGGAGGACTCTTTCCAGAGCTGCCATTGATAAGTGAGGGGAGCCGTTCCGTTTGCGCTCAGGGTGAATACCGCATCTTGTCCTGATAATACGTTTTGAGAGACAGGTTGTGAGCTGATTGATGGTCTGACCGGAGCTGCGCTTACCGTCAGGCTCGCCGTATGGCTTGCCGTTACGCCTTCGCTATTTCTCACCAAACAGCGAAACAGGTCCCCATTCATATCTAGAGAGACCGAGTTTATGATCAGTGAGGGTAAGTGAGTATTCACATAGGTGCTGTTATCACTGAGACCAAACCATGAACCTGATCCGACGGGGAGTCGTTCCCAAAAGTATTCCATTGGTCCGACGCTACTGGCACTCACCTCGAAATGCGCAGTTTGCCCTACGAAGACTGAATGGCTGTATGGATGACTGGTAATGGCGGGAGGAATTCTCGGCACGAAACTCAGATTCAGGGTGGTCGGCCCGCTTTCACCATCCCATCCATCAACCGCAAAGTGATAAGTAACTCCGGCGATGGCGGTAAACGTCAGATTGCTGTAGCGCACAACTCCCGGGTCGACGTCATCATTGCTCGCGATGAGGTTGAGAAGGTTGATCGCCGATCCATTGTAAACACCTAGCAAGGTATCGTAACGACTTCCTTGGGTGTTGACGGTCACATCTCCATTGTTGGGCGCGGTCCATTTCCACCAAGTGGAGGCCCCGCCGACTCCATCGCCGGGATCGTGATCGGGTTCGCCTGACTCCTTTGTGGCATAAAAACTGTTGCCGGTGACCTGAGTTGTTCCGCTGTCCAGAGAGATCGCGATGGCATTGGCAAAATTATCGTTGATAGGTGGGGTCGTGTTACCGGGAGCCCGGTAAAGACTCTGGCCTCCGGCAATATCATCAGAGGTCAGTGTGTCGATATTGCTGACCGTGCTGTTCATGATCGCACTTACGGATTGGCCGTTCTGATTGGGATGGCTCAGCCCGAGCACATGGCCCAACTCATGGATGGCGACTCGTTGGAAATCTACCGCTGCTCCCAGATTGCCTCGGTATGAATCCCATGTGTAGGCGGTGTTGAAGATAATATCAGCCTCAACGATCTGTGAGATCGATGGGCTGGTATAACTGAGAGTTACTGCCAGTGTTCCGGAACCAAATGCATCCCCTTCGATGGTGCTGGAGAAATAGATGTCGTTGCTCTGATATGCCGGATCGCCGATCCCAATATTCTGCGTTGAGAAATAGACCATCCCAATTTGGGCGTTCCAGATGGCGGCGGCGGTTTGGAAACTGGAGACAAAATTACTGCCATCGCTTAGGGTCGTGCTGCCATCTATTTTGATTTGGAGGGGGATTTCTCCGGGGGGCCAATTGGAATTGCTCCCGCTGTAGACATAACCATGGGCTGTCGAATACAGTCCGAGCATCAGGCTCATGAGGATCCCAAACCGAATGAAATTATTTCTCATCACCTTGGAGTTTGTCTGCGGTGGCGCGGATTTGGGTGGCGAAGCTCTCTGGTGATAGGGCGCTTTGAGCCGCGGCAGATTTAGCGGCGGCTAAAGTTTTATCGCTGTGCATGGGTTCACTGACTTGCTGCACATCTGTCATCGCCTCCCCATTACTTCGTGCAACGTATTCTCGACCGGTCGAGGCTTCCTTCAGAATCGGATAAAGGCCGTGCATCATTCGGGCCAAGGGGAAAATTTGCGTGTGATTGCCTTGCACAAAGAAGATGGCTTCCTCGCCCACCGTGAATTTGGGAGCTCCTGAAATATAGATTTCCCGGCCTGCCAAACTGCCTCCTAGAACTTCCAGGATACAAGGGGAGGGAGGGGTGCCGACAATGGCCTCTTTAATCTCCAATTCGATGGAGGAATAGATCAAAGTGCGACGGCCGGGATTGGTTCTCTCTTTCGCCGTGACTGATGTGACGACTGCTCGGACAATATAGTCCGATTCTTGAACCAATTCCGCTATATCGGGTGGGATCACCGTCGTGGCACTTAGATTTAACGACCATGCTAGAACGATGCTAGTGAGCCATTTCAGAGCACGGGAAAAGAGAAAATTATGATCAGGTTGAGACATGCTCGGGAGAATCCTTGTGTTTATCGTGGTATCGAGTCGCCGCGTGATACCATGGTCAAAAATTGGAATAGTATAAATAGGTATTATTAGGCCTGATCAGCAAGGGATTTGTCGGGTTAACAAACAGAGTGGCTTAGGCCTTATATCCGCGGATGGTGGGGCTTATTTTCTGGTTGCTTATCGACGTGGGGAGCATCCCCTAGGTGTTTAATCGTGCGTATGACTTTTTTAAGATCTCCATTCATACTGAGATTGCTCGTTTTGGTGATTTTTTCATCGGGAGTGGTCACTGCTTATGGACAATCGAAGGCCGTCACTCCGCCACTCCCGGCGGGAGATCAGGCTGATCTGATAGGGCCCATTGATATTCCGGGGGATAATCTGGATCAGATTCTCGCTTTGCTGGGACGCTGGACGGGGCGTTCGCTCCTGCGGCCTCAAAACCTTCCGGCAGTCACGCTTTCGTTGCGTTTACAGGAGCAGGTGACCAAGGAGGAGGCGATTCAGGCGGTGGAAACGCTCCTCAATCTCTACGGCATCGCGGTGACGCCACTGGGAGATCGGTTTTTGAAGGTAACTCCACTTAGCGCAGCCAAATCGGAAGCGCCGGAGCTGATCGAGGGTTCGACTCTGCTGCTACCAGCGAGTGGACGGACGGTCAGTAAGCTGTTTCAGCTTAAATTTTTGCGAGTTACGGAGTTTATGCCGCAGATCTCGGGTTTATTGAATCCTGCCGCGGGCAGTCCTCCGGTGATTTTTGATAAAGCCAATTCAGCCCTCATCACCGATTCGGTGAGTAATCTCCAGCGCATCGAAACGCTCGTGTATCGACTCGATCAGCCGATGCTGTCGGGGCTCGAACCGAAGTTTTACACTCTCAGATCGGCCAAGGCCAGCGATGTGGTGGCGAAGATGAAGACGATGCTATCTGGTCCTCTCCAAACTCAGCTTGGTTCGGCGACATCTTACAACGCCGATGATCGCACCAACCAAATCGTCTTGATCGCAGATTCACGGCAGCATGGTTTTTTTGATGAGTTGATCGCGAAGCTCGATGTGCGGGCCGATCCCAATACGCGCAACGAAGTTATCTATCTCAAACACGCTGCTGCCTCTGAGGTAGCGTCTATTTTGAGCAATCTCGTGAGTGGCCAAAACGAGGCTGCCCTGCGCACGTCATCTTCTATTCCAGCGACTCGAATTGCACCGGCCGCGAGCAATGGCACGAATAACCCGGTGGCTGCGATTGTTCCTCAACTTGGGATCGAACCCTCTAATCAGTTTAGCGAGGTGCTGACAATTTTACCCGAGGAACGCAGCAACTCCATCGTCGTTTCCGGCACCGTGGATGACTTGCGTTTGATCGAAGATCTGGTGGCCAAGATCGACGTATTACTCGCGCAGGTGCGGATCGAAGTCGTGATTGCGGAGGTGACTCTGGGCGACGAAGCGACTTCCGGGATCAGTGAACTCGGGCTGCAAATCGACGGAGACAAACTCGTCGGTTTCAGCGGTGCGGCATCGGGGATTGGTGTGACCAACGGTGTTTTCTCCCGACCTACACCCGGAGCCTTGGATCTGGCCGCGACCATCTCGCTCGTGACGACACCTCGCAAATCCAACACCAACATTCTCTCTGTGCCCAACATCGTGACGACCCATAACAAGGAGGGATCGATCTTCGTGGGCGAACAGCGTCCGGTCATCAGCAGTTATCTCAACGACACCACTACTGGCACCGGCACCACCACAGGTTCGGGCTACCGTTCGACGGTCGACCAGCAGCAGATCGGAATCGAACTCACCGTGACCCCACTGATTGGACCTGATGGATCGGTGCAACTCGAGATCCATCAAACGGTGGAAGACATTTTAGGTGAAGTGATCATCGATGGAAATCCGCAGCCGAGGGTGGGGAGTCGCCGCACCGATTCATTTGTGAGTGTGCACAGTGGCGATATAATTGTGCTCGGTGGATTGCAGCGCACCAGCGATAGCAAGAGCACCAGCCGGTTGGGACCGATTCCAATTCTAGGAGATCTCTTCGGCAAACGCTCGCGTTCGAAAACGCGCACTGATCTCGTGTTTTTCCTTCGTCCCACCGTGTTGACCAACACGGCCGCCGACAACGTGAAGGCGATGCAACAGGTCGAGGGTTTTCCCGATTTTCAACGCGCCAAGCTGAAGCGGGTGCTCGGCGAAACGGAGTCTGTTCATGGTGGCAGCAACTGAGGCATTGCCGACGGCCCTCGCCGCCAAATTGAGCGAAGCCTCGCGACGCGAGCTCGACGAAAAACCTTTAAGCGAACGCATGGCCACGCTCGCCACGGCGCTGAATCAACCCTTGCCGGATACGATCCGTGAGCTCGCCGATTCGACGGGTCTGCCTGTCGCCCACGAACTGAAGATTGATCTCTCGGCGCGACCTATTTTACCGGCGCGATTGGCGAGCGAATATCAAATCGTGCCTCTCGAGATCGAAGGTGCTCCGGAGCACGAATTGCATCTGGCCGCCTCATGGTTGCCGGAATATGAAGTGCTCGATTGGGTGCGCACGTTTACCTCGCGCGAGATCCGCTGGCATCTTGCGGCAGCGGATAAAGTGCAGCAATTGATCCGCGATAATTTTGGCGTGGGGGCGGGGAGTTTGGAAAATGCTGATGAGAGCGAACTCGCGTTGGCTGACCTCGATCAGGATGGCGATGCCGATGAGGATGCAGCGGTGGTTCGCTTCGTCACCGAAGTCATTACTCAAGCGATTGAGGACGGCGCGACCGATATTCATTTCGAACCGCAGGAAGGGCAGCTGCGCATCCGCTACCGGGTGGATGGCTTGTTGGTGCCCGTGCCTTTACCGGAAAATCTCACGCGCTTTCAGGACGCGATCATTTCGCGGCTGAAGATCATGGCGCATCTGAATATTTCCGAGAAACGCCTGCCGCAGGATGGCCGTATCACGTTTCGCGCAGGAGGCAATTCGCTCGATATTCGTGTTTCTACGATTCCTACGATTTACGCAGAGAGCATCAGCCTGCGTCTGCTCAACCTGCGCAAAGAGGCCTACGATATGGATCGCATCGGGCTCGATGCAGAAGAGAAGGCGAAGATCGCGCAGGTGCTGGATTCGCCCCATGGAATTGTGCTGGTTACCGGTCCCACCGGCTCAGGTAAATCGACTTCGCTCAATGCGTTTTTACGTGAAATTAATTCCACTGATCTGCGCATTGTGACGGTGGAAGATCCGATCGAATACGAAGTGCCTGGTGCGAATCAGATCCAGGTGCGGCCGGAAATCGGTCTCTCATTTGCGGGGGCGCTGCGGCATATTTTACGTCAGGATCCCGATGTGATCATGGTGGGTGAGGTGCGCGATCGGGAGACGGCTGATATTGCGATTCAAGCCTCGCTGACGGGTCATTTGGTTTTTACCACGCTGCACACGAATGATGCCGCGGGAACGATTACGCGCTTGATCGATATGGGTATCGAACCGTTTCTGATCGCCTCGGCGGTTGAGCTGGTGATCGCCCAACGTCTGGTGCGGCAACTTTGCCCGCAGTGTTCGAAGGCCAAGACGGTTAATGAATCGAAGCTGCGTGAGTCGTTGACGGCGCTGGGATTGGATCCGCAGTTGGCCGATGGCGTGGAGACGCTGCACGAAGCGGTGGGCTGTGATCATTGTCGAGGCACGGGTTATCGAGGGCGGGTTGGCCTGTTTGAAATTCTTCGGCCCAATGAAGAAATGCACGATATGATCGTGCAGCGTGAATCCACCCGCGCGATTGAGCGCAGTGCAGTGAAACATGGGATGCGCACTTTGGCGGAATCGGGTTGGGCGAAGATTCGTTCCGGGCAAACGACGGTCGAAGAAATGCTGCGCGTGGTCAGCGCGAACGAACGTTAATCATGCCGCGCTTCAACTATACGGCTCGCGATAGCTCTGGACGACAGGTGCGCGATACCGTCGAAGCCACGTCGCGCAAAGTGGCGTTGCGGATGCTCGCATCGCGTCAATTGCAGCCGATTGAGTTGAGCGAAACCACGGCGACGATCGATCAGAAAAAGCCGGGTGCAGGCGGTGCTCGCCAAGCGACGCCCCGGGCCCGTGATCTCCTGCCGTTTTTTACGGCGCTTACGGAATTGACCGCGAGCGGGATGTCACCCGGTGAAGCGGTTCGTTTATTGGCGATGCGCGTGAAAGACCCGCGATTAAAAACACTCTGCGCGACGATTTGGGAAGATTTGAAAGAGGGGCAGACGCTTTCACAGGCGATGGAAGGCATCTCGCAGGTGTTTGATGCACAGGCGATCAACATGGTGCGGGCGGGTGAAGCGACCGGTAATCTCAACGAGGTATTGCTCCGCTTGATTCATCACTATGAAGAGCAGGGCGAGCTGCGTCGTCGGCTTGCTACCGCGATGGCTTATCCTGCTTTCGTAGTGCTTGGAGCGTTGGGGCTTATTCTGCTGTTTGTCTTTTTCCTGATGCCGAAATTGCAGGGGTTGCTGGATTCGCTCGGCGGCGAAATGCCGTGGTCGACGAAGTTGCTCATCGCGAGTTCTGATTTCGTGGTGGGCTATGGTTGGTTGGCGATTCCGATTGTGATCGTTCTGGCGATTTCCGTTTGGCGTTGGCGGCAGACTCCGAATGGTCGTGAGGTTATCGATGCGCAGACAGTGAAGCTGCCGTTGATCCGCACATGGGTGGTCGATACGGGCGTGCTGGTTTTCGTGCAAACGCTGGCGGTGCTTTTGGAAAACGGAATTAACACGGTGGAGGCGCTGCGGTTGACTGAACGCACTGTAAATAACCTGACGATGCGCGCTGCTTTGCGCCAGGCGACGGATCGGGTGATGGAGGGGGACAGTCTTTCCGTTGCGCTCACTCGAACCGGGTTCTTTCCGGATCTGGTGCTCGATCGTCTAGCGGTGGGCGAAAGCACGGGTAAGCTCGCGCCAAGTTTACGAGATATCTCAAGGCACTATTCGCAACGTCATGCGCGCCGCTTGGAGAGTTTCATCGGGATCACCGCCAATGGTGTGCTGCTGGCCGCTTTTGCTTTTGTTGGCTTCCTCGCGTTTGCGATTGTCTCCGCGGTGTTGAAGGTGAGCTCGAGTTTCCAGTTTTAAGAGCAGTGGGTAGGTCGGTTTTCCTTAACCGACCTGTGCGATGCGCGAAGGCGGTTAAGGATCCGCCTTCGCTCAGGGCTATGGCGAGACACGTAACCGCCTCTACCTGATGTGACCTCACTCGCCGGAGGTAATCACTTCGATCGAGTAGATGCGGAAATTTACATTGAGCATGCCGCGGCTGGATCGATCGGTGCTAATCACGCAGGAATCGATTCCGAGGTAGGGGGCGCGAGCGGAGAGCTGCCCGTAAAATTTCAGGATGTCGCTGAGCGGGGCGCGACGAATGTTTACCTGCAGGCCATGCAGGGCGAATTGCTGGGTGCGCTCGGTGCGCTGGGAACTGACTTCCGCGTTCAGACCGGAGAGCATCCGATTGAGTTCGGCAAAGCTCTGAGCGGAATCGAGCGCTCGACTCGGGTCGAGAGTCTCACCGGCGGAGACCACGCGCTCGAGAATCTCTTCACGCTGTTCGAGCCAGAGTTCCTGAGTTTTGAATTCCTCATGGGTCGCGCGCCATCCGCGGTATTGATCATTCGCGCGGGCAGAAAGCGAGGTGCCCCACCAAGCGAGACCGATGAGAGCGAAGAGCAGGATGAGCACCTGTTCGCGTTTGGATCGATTCTGGAAGAAGCGCTTCATGAGCCACCTCCTGTCTCAAGCGATCTTGGTTTGAATTTTACCTCGAGGGAAAAGGTCGTGCGGCCTGAACGGCTGCGTGAATCGCTGATCGTCACGCTGTCGATGAAGGGGAGTGATTTGAGCGCGGCCTCGTAAGTGCGGAGGTCGTTGGCATTGGTGGTTTGCGCGTCGATTTCAAGTTGCAACGGGCCGCGGGTGTTTACGCGGAGAAATTCCACGGATGAGGGGCGCGGCGCGTTAATCGCGGCGAGCATCTCAAAGGGACGGAGTTGCTCTGCGGCGAGGGTTTCGAGACGGTTCGCCAAGTTTTGCGCCGACTCGATTTTTTCAATCGCCGGGTTGCGTTCATCGAGCTGTGCCTGGCGTGAATCGAGCAGTCTCGAGGTGACGATCATGCCGAGTTCCATTACGAGGCAGAGGATTAACGCGACGATCAGGAGCGTGAAGGTGTTGCCCCAGAGCGATGCGCTTCGGTTTGCGCGGCGCTTG
Source organism: Cephaloticoccus sp. (assembly GCA_034669935.1). GTDB lineage: Bacteria > Verrucomicrobiota > Verrucomicrobiia > Opitutales > Opitutaceae > Cephaloticoccus. The sequence goes on along the minus strand of JAXMOJ010000017.1, from coordinate 33,810 downwards.
ATCGCGAGCACTTGCCCATCGCGCACATCGGCTTGAGCCAGGAAGGTGGCGTTCAACGGCGGGGTGGTGTGTCCTTCGCAGGATAGGAGCACGCTTCGCTTATCGTTGAGTTGTGAGGTGATTGGTCCCGAAACGATGGAAAGATCCTCGAGGTCGATCTGTGTTCGGCGGGCGAGCTCGGCGAGCAGTTCGGTTTTTGACTGTTCGCGATTTTCATCCGAGGTAGGCCGATGCAAGATGAGCGCGGGCAGTTCTGATTCGCGGTCCCACGCGATTGCGGTAAGAGCGGCATCGGTTTCGTGCAGCGTCGCGTTGGTGGCTTGCGAGCCGCGCGGCACGAACACATGCATCAGGAAATCGGGCAGCACACTTTCGGCGCTCGACCAGTCGGCTTGTTCGGCGGCGGAGAAATTGCGACGATAGGCTGAGTATACGAGCGCATGTTGCTGGGCCCGATCAATCACGTGACCGTGAAACATTTGCTCGAGGGGAAACGGTGAGATCGCTTCGAGGGCCAGTTCGACCTGAGGGGCAGTCGGGGAATCCGGAGCAATGGGGATGCGTCGCACGAAGAAGCGCTCGCCGGTGAGGAGGATCACGGCGGGGGCAGTGGTCGTTGGGACCGGAGCGCTGGTTGCGGTGGCGGGCATTGGTGAGTTTAGGATGCGGGGTTTTCCTGAATGTCCAAAATCTGAAATGGAGAGTCGATGCTATTGCGCGTCCAAGGTCGAGGCTCGGAAGTGGGTTCCGGCGTGTCTGCTTCCGTCGAATCGGGTCGCACGGGCCCTGCTTGAGCTTCGCCTTCGCGCACGAGTGCGACGAGTTTGTAAACGCGACCTCCCTGGCTTGCGTTGATCGTGATACGGAGGATCTGGGCATCGGTGCCGAATCGATCATTGGCCGGTATGTTGCCGAGCTCTGCTCCGGCGTCGGCTAGAGTGTAGTAAGGGCGGGGTGGCTCGCGTCCGTCGTTGAGGCGGCGATCTTCCAACGCGCGGAGATTGGCATCATCGACCCCGAGAGCTGAAAGAACGTCGGCGCGCCCGGTGTTGAGGTTGATGAAATCGAAAGGCAGCAGGCTGATGTTATCGAGAAACTGTCGCCCGGTCTCATTCCATTCGCCGTTTTCATCACAGAGAATTTCAAGCACGGCGGGCATCAGGCGAAGCTCATCGTAAGTGCGCAGTGGCCGTTGTGGCAGAGTGAGCGCGGGATCGCGCCGCAGATAAGTGTCGGCTTCGGATTCACTGAACTGCGCGGTGTAGTCGGGGCGCGACCAAGCGAGGATCGCATCGGTGATGCGCTCGGCGTCACTTGGAAGAATCTCCATGGTCGTGAGCAAAGCCGTGAGCGTAACTGCATCGGTATTGGCGAGGGAGAGCTTGGCGGATTCGTCTTCCACGGTGATCGCCAGTTCGATTCCTTCGGCAGGCGTGTATTCAAAATAATCGAGCGGCTCGCCCCAGCCTTGGTCCGGCGAATGCAGTCCTTCGTCGATTGCGGCGATATCTTCGAGCACGGCAAATGTGATCTGCAGCGCGGAATACGCTTCGTGGCGCAGCGGGACTTGCTGGCCGTGTTTCGCTTCAGTGAGCAACTCCGTATGTGCGCGATCAATGAAGCGCATGAGCATGAACGAGGTGAGCAGGACCAAGCCGAGCACGAACAGGATCACCGAGCCGCGATCGGATCGGGAACGCACAGAATGGCGAAGGCGGGTCTGCGGTGGGTTCATCACAGGATAGGTTGCCCGCCAACGGCGAGTGGGAGGGTGATCGTGCGTTCGGCTTTAAAATCGCCATGCTCGAACCGGAGGATAAGCCGCTCGGGCACACGCCACAGGCCTTCGCGATTGCGCTGTGGTGACGATTCGGTGGTCCAGCGTTCGGTCTCCAAGTCGAAGTAAACATAGCGCAATGCCTCGACGAAGGGAGTCACGGCGGTCTCACGCCAATCATCCTCTTCTTCTTCCAATTGCGAACGCCAATAGAGGATGAGCCCTTGCTGTGAATCGACTCCGAGAGTGGCCTCGGCGAAAGGTGCGGGTGAACCGTTCCATTGCATGAGGCGATCTCCGCCGGGCAGCATAAACGTGAGACCGTTGATTTTGCCGGCGCGACTCGGGCTCACTTCCGAAAACGAAAACGCTTCTTCGCTCGCAAGTCCGGCGGTGGGCAAGGCGGCACGACGCATCATCGATTCGAGATGACGGGTCACGGCATTAACATGCTGTTCAAAGAGCCGTTTCTCGCCGCCTTGGCCCCAGATTTCCGTCATGGAAAAAACGAAGCTCAACAGCGCCGTCATCAACATCGCCATCATAGCGATGGCGACGAGTAGCTCGATCAAGGTGGCTCCGCGGTGTGTTTTCATGGTGCGCGGTTCTCCGAGAAACGTTGTCGATTGTCCTCGCGCAGTTGATCGCGATCCCCCGGGTCGGACCACTCGGGCCGGAAGAGCATCAGGCGTTCGTTTTGCGACCAACCCTCCGAACCGGTGACTTCGCCGCTTAGCTCCAGCGCGAATAAGTCGGCGAGCTCGGTCGATTCGATGTTGGCCGTCCAGTGCAGAGTTGAATTATCCGGGAGGGTGATCTGACCGCCCGATTCGAGGGCTTCGCGATTCGGCTCGATGAGCACCTGAAGACGGACGAGTGCCCAGTTCTCGTGACGCTCACGCTGCGTTTCCGAATCGCGGTAACCGCTGATCACATTCAGGTAGGCGCTGGAAAGCGCGACAGCGGCGATAGAAAAGATCGCGAGACTAACCAAGACCTCGACCAAGGTAAAAGCGCGGGAAAATGGTGGCACGCGCGACATCATTCGACGGCAGTGAGAATAGGCGCACAGGTCCACGGATCGATGCGGATGATCTCGCGGCGGTTCTCCGTTTCCACGATCTCCACGCGGAAGGCATCGCAGGTGCCATCGGGATAAAATTTCACGCGTTCGAGATTGCTGGTCTCGGTGAGCACCCCACCGATGAGAAACGTGGAGTCGCGGGTTTCGGGTAAGAAGCGAAAAGTCTTCACGGGCAGCTCCAGCGATTCGGAGGTGTTGAGCGACTTCCATTGCAGGCTCATGGCCTTCAAATCGTAGGAGAGTGTGACGGGTTGTTCCTGCTCCAGTGCGGTTTGGCGGGCGGCGGTGACGGCTTGCCAAAACCGATCATCCGGTCGGTCGTCGCGGGCGTTAAAGAAATGTGCTGTGCCGGAAACAACGACGGTCGAGGCCATCGCGATCAAAGCGAGCGTCAGCAAGACTTCGACTAGCGTGAACCCCGATTTTCGATGCACAGCGGTTCCTTGATTCGTGGGCGTGAAAAGTGCGCTTACCAGTTTCCGATATCGTCTTCGGTGCCCTCGGTCTTATCGGGACCTTTGGAGAACAGATCGTAAGAGCTTTTGTTTTTCGTGCCCGGATAGCGGTAGCCGTAGCTCTCGCCCCACGGATCGAGCGGCATGGTGTTGCCACTCACCTCAGCGTAAGGACCGCGCCAGCGCGTGCCGGCATTGGCGGGGGCGTTGAAGAGAGCGCCGAGACCTTCGGCGGTCGAGGGGTAGGAGCCGAGGTCGATCTTGTATCGCACCAGCGAAGTTTTCAGCGAATCGCGCACAAACACTCGCGCGACCACTTCTTGGCTTTGCCCGAAAATCTTATCGGTGTTGCTGATGAAGAGACCTGCGAGCAAACCGATGATGGCCACGACTACGAGGATTTCGATCAGGGTAAGGGCACGTTGGGAAGAGGGTCGCATCATTGTTTTCGTTTGGTTTGCTTGATCGCTTGCTGACGCAACGCCCGACGGCGTTTGATCTCGGCCGCGATGTTGTTGAGCTTTTGTGCTTCGGAAATAGTGGGTTTGGTGGCGGTGGCTCCCGCGGGCGGAGCGGCGGCAACGGGAGTCGCAATCGGGGCCGGTGAAGAATCAGCTGCGAGCGAGAGCACGAGGTCGCGCCCCTGGTATTCGATCGTGAGCTGGCGGTTCTCCCAATCGTAACGCTTGGCCGTATAATCGCGTGATGATTCCTCGTTGAGGCGCACCCAAGCGGAGCGGGATGTCGAGGTTTCGTAGATACTGAAATACGCGACACCGCTTTCCGTGAGCACGCCACGAAATTCCAGGGGTTCGTTACTCTTGGAATCGTTCGTAGAACGCGATCCGCTTTCGAAAGGTGAATTCTTCAGCAGGGAGTTTAAATCACCTTCGACCGCAAAGGTTACAACTGCCGACAAAGAGCAGAGTAAGGCGAACAAAAGGTATCTGTGTGCGCAGCGCATCATGAGTATGCGACTTTTGTAACCATCCCTCTGTTCCGCGCAATGTCTAAGGGGAAGGTCGCGTCGAATGAAATGAAGCTCAGCCCGATGAACGAAGGTTGCCCTCAACCTACGAGACATCACCGTTGCGGGAACCCTCTGATTGTTTTCACGACTCAAGTAGCGCCTTATTTCGGGGCTATAACTAAGTCTACCTCTCTGGATACTATCTTCACCTTTCTACATGGACACTGATCTCGTTTTAAATCGTCCCGAGCCGATTGTATCTGATCTTGAAGTGGTTCCGTTTAGGAAGCGAATGGCGCTGTCAATTGCGGTGGCTGCTTTGTTGGACGGTGAGTATGTGTTGGTGAAGGATTTCTACAGCACGGGGCTGCTGGTTCTCAATGAACTGAAGAGGTATGTGAAGCAGAACTATCCAGATGGCTCTTATCGGGAGCAGCGGAAGCATCGGGCGGCATTTCGTGAACTCTCCAATCGGCTTTTACTGCAAGTGAATGATCATCGGCTCGAGGTGCGGAAAGCGCCGGAGATTGGGTGGTTCAAAATTTTATATCCGGAGGTCGATGAATTCCTGATTTCGTTTTCTCAAGTCCAAGGCCTCAACAGCGCATGGCAGTGGTTTCAGAAAGGGGTTTCGATTCCCGTGTTGAAGAATCGAATCTATCCCTTTTACGGCACGTATTTTCCGACGCGGTTTGAGCATCTACAGCTTTTCGAGGACTGGCTCGGCTCGTATCAGGGAAATAAGGCGACGGCTATCGATGTCGGGGTGGGGAGCGGTGTGCTGACTTATCAGTTGCTTAACCATGGTTTCGAACAGGTCACTGCGACTGATTCAAATCCCAATGCCATCCACGGCATGAAAGAAGATTTGAGGAAGAAGGGGATCATATCGGAGGTGAAACTACGTTTTGGTGATTTGTTTGCTCACAGTAATTCTCAGACCGATTTGATCGTTTTTAATCCTCCCTGGTTGCCTCTCGCCAATGAAAGTGAAGGCATCGATCAGGCCATGTATTATGATGACGAATTGTTTCCGCGTTTTTTTTCGGAAGCTCTCAACCATTTAAAACCTGATGGTCGGCTCGCTTTGTTATTTTCAAACTTAGCGCAGATCACGGGCCTTACCAAAACCAACCCGATAGAAGAAGAACTCGCTCGCGGTGGCCGTTTTCAAAAAGAGGCTCTGATAAAGTCCAAAGTTAATTCGGCCTCTCCGAAGACCCGTCGCAATCAAAACTGGCGTGAAGACGAGCTAGTGGAGTTGTGGGTGTTGAAGCTGGTCTAAACTGGTTTAGGGCAGTTTGTGACACCGTTTCATGTTGTGGATGTATCAGGATGCAACGTGGCGAGTGTCGCGCCCCAAGAGCCGGTGGTTTCGTCGCCGAGGCGATAGGTTTTGACCAGGGGTGATCGTTGAAGGATGACTTGGACGGTGGTGCGGAGGGTTCCGGTGCCTTTGCCGTGGATGATGCGGACTTCAAAGAGACCGCGATCTCGGCAGGCTTCGAGGTAGGCGGGAATCAGTTCCGGCAGGTCGTTCGGATGAAAGGTATGGAGGTCGAGTTCGCCGGTGATAGGGATTTCGACAGGATCCTCGCCGGGATGGGGCTGATCATCCTGGGCGGACATGACTGCTTATGAATCCGGCTGCTCGTCGTCGGATTTCTTGGTGGCGACGGATTTCTTGGTCGTCCCGGTGGCGGCTGAATTAACGGGTTGAGTTTGGGCGGGGGAGATGCGTTTGGGCCTTTCGGGCTCTTCGTCCATCGCGCGTTTGAATTCTTCTTCGACTCCGCTGGTGGCCTTCTTGATTTCGCGCATGGACTTGCCTAGACCACGGGCAAATTCGGGCAGTTTTTTGCCACCGAAGAGAATCAACACGATCACCATAACCATGAGAAGTTCGGGTCCGCCGACGCCTTCGATGAAAGCGAGGGTGTGATGAAGATTTGAGCAGAGGATCATCGCGTAAGTAATGGATTCTGATTATCGGCTCAGTGCAAGCAAGCACGTCCGGGGACTTCCGGTTTGAGACAGCTGTTACTCGTTGCGTCATTCGCTCGGCGGATTCCTCGCAATGACAAACTGTGCTCGGTTGATTTGGTTTGCTGCTTGTCTGGATCGGGGTTGAGCGCTTGAGCGCGCCATTGGCGTGGGCTCATGCCGTTGTGCCGTTTGAAGCGGAGCGTGAAATAGAAGGGGTTTTCGAAACCGACTTGCTCGGCGATGTGGCGGATGGGCTCTTGGGTAAACTCGAGGAGTTGGCGGGCGCGGAGGAGGCGTTGGTGTTCGAGGTAGCGTTGCGGGGGCTGGCCGGTCTCGGCGCGAAACAGGTGGGCAAACCGGGAGAGGGAGAGGCCGCACCCGCGTGCGATATCCGCGATGGTGAGGGGTGAGGCGAAATGAGTGCCGATGTAATCGAGGGCGCGGCGGATGCGCGGATCGATCCGCGCGGTGGCGTGTTTGGGATTGGCGAGGGCGCAGCGGAGCAGGATTTCCTCGAGCGCATTCATGGCGAGCGCCTCGCGTTGCGGCGATGGGCTGGCGTTGATTTGGAGCATCTCCTGGTAGCGCCGTGCGATTCGAGACTGTTGCTCATGGCCTTGGAGCTGAAGATGGAGAATACCCGGCGCGACCTCGGGCCAATCGAGGGTTTCGCGCCACCTGGGCCGGGGGATGAAGTGAGCCCAGAGAGGTTCCCAATGCGTATGACGTGGAGCGGTGCCGTAGTCGTGGCGAGTATGCGGTTTTAGCAGTATCATATCACCTTTTCTGGTGATCAGAGTGCCTTGCTCATGGGTGTAGCGTCCGTGTCCGCTGAGGTTGTAGATGAGCACCCAATCGTGAGTGCCGTGTTCGCGGTAGGTGGAGAATCGTGAGCCTTGACGATACGAACCGGTGACGAGCGGACCAAACGGGGGTGAGGGGGTTTCTTGCGGTGTGGGCACGATAGCAGAATATTATAGTTAAATAATGATGGTTTCTATGGTGCGAATCGCCATGAAATGCTAGGCTAATCGGATGGTTATCGATAGTTCCCCTCTCCCCGACGAAGGCGTGGCCTCTATGGCTGAACAGTTTCAACGTGACGGCTATGTGATCGCACGGGGAGTTTTTTCACCGGAAGAAGTCACGGAGATTCGGGAGGTTTTTGCGCAGATACATCAGGAAGGCGTGCCGGGTTTTTATGAAAAGGAGACGGTGCGCGATGGGGTCGAAAACCAAGACGATCCGCTTTACAAGTATCCGCGTATCATGATGCCGCATCGGTTCAACGAGACGGCACGGGACTACATGCTACATCCCAAGGTGGCTGGGATTTTGAAGGAGCTTTTCCAGCACGAGCCGGTCGCGACGCAGAGCATGTTTTATTTCAAGCCTCCGGGTGCACGCGGGCAGGCCCTGCATCAGGATCAGTTCTATCTGTTGGTGGAACCGGGCACATGCATCGCGGCATGGACAGCGATTGACGATTGTGATCCCGAAAACGGTGGGATGATGGTTGTGCCGAACACAAATAAACTTGAGGTGGCTTGTCCTGATAAGGCCGATTCTGATCAGAGCTACACGAATCATTTGGTGAAGGTGCCGAAAGGGCATAAGGCCGAGTTCGCCAAGATGAAAGCGGGCGACACACTTTTTTTTAATGGCAACGTGATCCATGGCTCGGGACCTAATCGTTCGAAAGATCGTTTCCGTCGGGCGTTTATCTGCCATTATGCGGCGGGTAACCTTGAAAAGATTTCGTCTAGCTATCGTCCGCTCGTGCGGATGGATGGCACCGAATACGAAGTCGAGTCCCAGGATGGCGGAGGCCCTTGCGGCGAAGGGTGGCACGGCGCGACGCATTAAGGGAGAGGAGCGCGCTTTCTACTCTGATGATTCTCTTTTTACAGGAGGCCGCAGAGATCGCAGAGGAGCTAGCGATCTGCGCCGGATAGGATTAGGCGTGAGACTCCGCTAGTCAGCTTGGGGACGTTGAAGTTGATGAGAAGCCCTACAGGAATATCCAAGAGCTTCATATAGCTCAGGAGCTGCGCTTTGTGAATAGGCAGCACGTGCTCCACAGCTTTCATTTCAACCAAGACACAATTCTCGATCAGGATGTCGAACCTCAGAGGTTCCTCACGGGTGTAACCTTTGTAGGTGATTTTGACTTGCTTTTGATTTGTGGTGCGATGGCACCGAAGCTCGAGTTCACGCAACATGCACCATTCGTATATCGATTCGACCAAGCCAGGACCTTTATCACGGTGCACTTCGATGGCTGCTCCGATAATGCTCTCCGTTAGCTGAGAGGCTTCTTCATAAAGAGAGTGCATGGCTCTACCTCTGCGCTCTCAGCGGCCTCCTGTAAAACCAAACTGAGCGATCATCCTATGAGCCTTACAGGACTTCAGATCCACAGGAGGACGCTGAGAAGCTAGTTCGCGCTTTACTTCACTTTCACGGCGACCGTGAAGGTTTGGGATTGGCCGGGGGCGACGTGATGGAGGCCGCGTTTGTGCTCGGGTGAGTTAGGCGGACCCATCCAGGGTTCGACACAATAGAAGGGGGCTTCCGCGCTTTCTGTCCAAGTGACCATGGCGGAATCTTTTGGAGGAACGTCGTCTGTGCCGAGCGAGACCACGACATCACCGGCGTGGCCGCGTTCGCCGAAGATCACGGAGTTTTCTTTTAAGCCCATGTGCACGCAGTCGGATAGATCGGGATGATCCATACTTTCGATCTCTTTGAGCTCGGGACCGGGCACGAGTGAACCGTCTTTGGCGTGGCGATAGCGCTCGGAGGCGGGGATGCGGATGGCGTAGTCGGCGTTGGTCAGACCTTCGGTCCAAGGCACGGTGAAATAGAAATGATGTCCGGCGCTCCAGGGGATGGGCTTGTCGCCGAGGTTCTGGAGGGAGAGTTCGCAGATGACCCGAAGTGGCTCGAAACGATACTTCACCGTAAACTCGTAATCGTAGGGATAAACTTCACGCGCTGCGTCGTCAGGTTGAAAGAGTGCGGTGAATCCATTGTCGTCTGCATCGGTGAGCTTAAACAACCCTTGGCGGGCAAGGCCGTGCATCGGCATAGGGCGTCGCACGCCTTCATCGTCGCGCCAGAAATGAATGTCGCCATGGTCGAAGGTGCGGGCGTTGAACGGGAAGAGGATGGGGTTGCCTCCGCGCACTTCGGAGATCTTCTCGAGATCAGCGTCTTCGGGCCAGTAGATGACATCGCGCACGGTGCCATCGCCAAGCGTGACATTCCAATTCATCAGACGGGCGCCTTTTTCGGGGAGAGCGAGAAACGTCGAGTGGCCTACGCGCCAGCGCAGAAGAGTTTCTCCCGCATAAGAGACTTTTTCCATGCCGAAAGAGAAATCACTTTCGGTGATCAGCGGCAACACCGGGTTTTTGGAAACTTGAGAAGAATTTCCATAGCGGTGACGCTTGCACGAGGACGGGGGCGTGCTTAGAAGTGTAGCCATGCTTCGCTTTCTTTTGACCTGTCTGGCTTTCTTGCTGGCGCCTCAGTTGGTGGCCGAGGAAATGTCTGCGTCAAAGATCGAGGCGGAGATACCGGCCGAAGAGGGGCTCGTGGTGGTGATTCCGGTTCAGGGCGTGATCGCCGATCCGGTGCTTTATATTATTCGTCGCGGACTCAAGGAAGCGATTGATGCAAAGGCGGATCTGGTGGTGCTCGATATGGACACGCCAGGTGGATCGGCCGCCACCACAATTGAGATTATGGAGGCGATTAATAAATTTCCCGGGAGCACGGCGACATTTGTGAATGAGGAAGCAGGTTCGGCGGGAGCGATTATCGCTTCAATTACCGATGATATTTACTTCGCACCAGCCGGTGTAATGGGAGCGGCTGAATTGGTTTCCGGTGGTGGTCAGGATGTGCCGGAGGCGATGAAGCGGAAGATGGAAAGCTACATCCGCGCAAAAACGCGGGCGATGTCGAGCGGTCCTGATCTACGGGCCGATGTGCTCAAGGCGATGATGAACGCCGATTTCGAATTGAAGATCGGCGATGAGATTTTGAAAGAGAAAGGCGAGTTGCTGACGCTGTCAGCCAAGGAAGCGGTTCGTGAATATGGTGATCCGGCGGAAACGTTACTCGCGGCGGGTATTGTGGAAAACCTCGATGAGCTCTTGGCGGAAATCTATGGCGAGAAAATTTACACCGTGCAGAAATTGGAGGTCACGTGGTCGGAGGATCTGGCGGTGGTGCTCAATGGCTTGGCGCCGATTCTGATGGGGTTGGGTTTGCTAGGATTGTTTATCGAATTTAAGACACCGGGTTTTGGGATCTTTGGGGTCGGCGGTGGGCTGTTGCTGGGAATTGTTTTTTTGAGTCACTACGTGGCGGGATTTTCAGGACACGAACCGATGCTGATTTTCATTCTGGGCGTGCTCCTGGTTGCGGTGGAGTTGTTTCTACTGCCGGGCACAGTGATCTTCGCGTTGAGCGGGATCGTGATGATGTTGGGCTCCCTATTGTGGTCGATGGCGGATATCTGGCCGAATGAACCGATCACGATCTCGAGCGATTTGTTTTTAACACCGATGCTCAATCTGACGTTGGGGATCGTCGTCGCGGTGGTCGGTGCAGTGGTGATTATGCGTTTTCTACCCAAAGGCTGGTTTTGGAATAAAATGATTTTGCAGACTGCCATTGCCGGTAATGCGCCTGCGGTCGGTCAGGAAAAGGGGGCTTCGTCCTCATTGATTGGTCAGCGAGGGATCGCGGCGACGGATCTTTTCCCCAGCGGTCAGGTAGAGATCGATGGGCAGCGTTATGAAGCAAAGGTAGCGGTGGGTGCGATCGATGAGGGGCAGGAAATCGTCGTGGTGGAGAAGGAAGATTTCGATTTGCTCGTCCGTCCGCTGACCAAGGAGGATAAGGCATGACGCCTATCCTGTTACTATTTGTCGTGGGACTGCTGCTCCTCGGATTCGAGGTGGTTGTGCCCGGAGGTATTTTAGGCGCGATCGGAGGTCTGGCGATGTTGGGTGGCTGCGCGATTGCGTTTGGTGAATTCGGCCCGGTCGGCGGTGGATTGGCGCTGTTAGCGGCCTTGCTCCTGACGGTGCTGATGCTCTATGTGGAGTTTCGGATCTTGCCGAACACGGCGATCGGTCGACGGCTGTTTTTGAAATCGAAAGTCACGGGAACGACCCACGCCACGCGAGGAGAAGATCTGGGCGGAAAGAGCGGCGAAGCCGTCACCGACTTGGCTCCGACGGGCTATGTGATGATCGAGGGGAAACGCCATGAAGCGTTTTCTCGCTCGGGTTTTTTGGACGCCGGGGCCAAAGTTAAAGTCGTCGGCATGGATAATTTTAGACTAATCGTAACCTTGGAAAATAAAATAATATGAACTTCACTCTTATCTTAATAGTGGCAGGTGTTGTCGCACTTCTCGCGCTTTTGATCCTAGTTTTTTCTTTCTTAAGCGTATGGGTGAAAGCGTGGTTGTCCGGTGCCTATGTGGGCATGCTCAATCTAATCGCGATGCGACTTCGCGGCGTGCCCTATGGTGTGATTGTCGATGCAAAGATTCGCGCGAGTAAGGCGGGTATCGATGTCGATGTGAACGAGATCGAAGCGCAGTATCTCGCAGGTGGTAATGTGATCGCCTGTGTGCAGGCCTTGATTGCAGCACAGAAAGCGATGATTGAACTCAACTGGCAACGCGCCTGTGCGATCGATCTCGCGACGAAGGGCTCGGGAAAGAGCGTTGAAGAAGCGGTGCGCACATCGGTAGATCCGAAGGTGATCGATTGCCCAAATCCCGAATCTGGTCGCAACACGATCGATGGTGTTTCCAAGGATGGTATTCAGGTGAAGGTGCGCGCTCGAGTGACGGTGCGCACGAATCTCGATCGCTTCGTTGGTGGAGCGAAGGAAGAGACGATCGTCGCCCGCGTGGGTGAGGGCATCGTGACGACGATTGGTTCGGCCGACACTTATAAGGTGGTGCTGGAATCACCGGATACCATTTCCAAGACGGTGCTTAAACGCGGTCTCGATGTGGGCACGGCGTTTGAAATTCTTTCCATCGATATTGCCGATGTGGATGTCGGGGAAAATGTCGGCGCGAAACTCCAGGAAGCTCAAGCCGAGGCCAACAAGAGTATCGCTCAGGCCGAAGCAGAAATCCGCCGTGCCGCTGCCGTGGCACTCGAGCAGGAAATGAAGGCCCGAGTCGAAGAGATGCAGGCCAAGGTGGTCGCAGCTCAGGCCGAAGTGCCTCTCGCGATGGCCGAAGCATTCCGCGCAGGAAGACTGGGTGTGATGGACTACTTCAAGATGGAAAATGTGCAGGCCGATACGAGCATGCGCAAATCGATCTCCGACCCTGAAGACGAGAAATAATCCATGGACTGGATTTTCGATAACCTCCAAATCCTGATCGCTGCCGGCGCTGGCGTAGCCTATTGGCTAAACCAGCGCAAGGAAGCGCAGGAGCTGGAGCAGCAGAATCGCGAAGGCGAAGCCGCGCAGGACGATTACGATGTGTCGGATGATGAGGCACGGGCCCGAAAAATCCGTGAGGAGATTCGTCGAAAGATTGCCGAGCGCAGCGGTGGATCGCGTCCGGTGATCATCAACGAACCCGTGCAGACTCCGCCGCCGCTGTTTGAAAGACCGTTTCAGGAAACACCGGTCGATGATCCCTATGCGCATGACGAGTGGCGTGAAGAGCCACCCGTCGTCGTTGGTCCCAGTGCCGCCGAGCAAGCGGTGCTGGAGCGTCAACGAGTGCTGCAGGAGCGGATGAAAGAGCTGGAGCGTCAGCGCTCCCAAACCAAGCAACGCGCCGCTTCGGTTTCCCGTAAGCGCACCGCGCGCAAACCATCGAAGGGGATGCGTAGTCTGCAAGATGATCTGCGCCAAACGGGGAGCCTGCGCCGTGCGATTGTCCTGCGTGAAGTGCTCGGGCCTCCGGTGAGCATGCGATGAGGCGTCGTTTTCTCGGCGTGCTTCCTGTTCGATTGCGTCCTCTTTAACACACTCGGTGGTTTAGGTTCTTCCCGTTAACTGGCCCCTGATCCACGAGGGCCTTCTCCGAGCGTGAAATACGCCTGAAACTAACCACATCGAATCCAGTTCAATATAGTAAAGTAGATATGTTCCTGAATGGAATGGATAGACCCTCCAGCCGGATGCTCTTTCGTGAATGATGAGCGGGTTGGTTTCGAGCAACGCGACAATTTGATCAAATTCTTCAACGATTCGAGAGGCTTTCCTGATCGAATGAGATTTATGATAGTGATAAATCCCCTGAAGGTCTTCTCTAATGACTTGAGGCGCGATTCTGAGGGGTTTGGTCACCGCTGCAAAAGTGCTCGGGCTTGGGCTGGTGATAGCGCAATGGATGGATCTGCATTCACGGCGGTCACGCGCTTTTTTAGCTCTTCAAGGTGGTCTTCTCGGGTTTCTATCTGTGCAGAGCGTCGGACTGATTCCCAAAGCTCATCAATCAAAGCGAGTTTCTCGTCGACGGATGCTTCGGATAAACCGGGGATATTCATCGCTGGACTAGCCATGGTTTTACGGTAAATTCAGGCAGCTATCAGTCAACTGCCGTATGAGGGTTTTGTGTGGGGTGCAGAATCACAAAAATGCCGAAGCGGTTAAGCTTCGGCATCGGGAAAGAGATTACACTCGCGAATGCATCAGTTGATCTGGGCTCGGTTGTAGCCTTCGAAGGGCATGGGGTAGCGTTTGCCTTTGATTTCGATTTGGAGGCTTTTGCCTTCGGTGGCCCAGATGAGGATCGGCCCGGGCTTGGGAATGGTGCGGACTTCGCCACTGACCAAGGTGGTTTCAGGGAAGAGCACATCGCCGGGGGAACCATCTTCATTCTTGAGAGTGACTTTCACGCGAACGCTGTTGAGGGCGATAAGGGAGATGGTTGGTTCTTCGACGGCCGCAACGGCGTCTGCAGTGGTGTTGCTGCCGGTGCCCGTATCAGAGCCACTGCCGATGATCGCAGAGACGCCCCAATAGATGAGGAGCAACACGATGATGACCACAAGGGCGATGCCCCCGCGGAAAATTAAAGTCGGGGGAATTGGCGGACCTTTGGGCAGGCTGCTGCCGCTGCGATTCAACGTGGAAGGGCGGCTGGGTGAGGAATCATCATCGTCGTCACTTTCAACACTGCCGACAGATTGTTGTTCATCGGACGAAGCGACGGAGAGGTCCATGCGGCCATAAACTTCGCGGCTAGGTTGACGCTGCTTACTTTCGTTGATGCCGAGGGCGGCGTAATCGTTGAGGATCTTGTCCGCCGAAATCCCTAAGTAGAGGGCGTAGGCGCGCAGGAATCCGCGCACGTAGATCTCGGCCAGATTGATGTCGAATTGGTTGCTTTCGAACTTGTGCAGATAATCACTGCGAATCTTGGTCGCTTCCGCGGCTTCGCGGATAGAATTGCCTTTGCGTTTGCGGGCTTCTTCCAGTCGTTCGCCGATTGTCTGCATGATCTTATGGGATAGGGGGTTTGCTCGTTGAGGGGAAGATTGAAATCTACTTGGCCGTAAAGAGATTAACCGGAGTGCATTCTATTCGGTTTCGTAATTGTCGAGATCGACGAGAATTTCACGCGGAGAGGAACCGTTTTCCGGACCCACGATATCGCGATCTTCAAGCATGTCCATGATCCGGGCGGCCCGATTGTAGCCAATGCGCAGACGGCGTTGAATCATCGAAGTGGAGGCGCGTTTGGTCGAGCGGAGCACATCGAGGGCGCGTTCAAAGAGCTCGGCATCTTCACCAAGATCGTCGTCATCACCACCACCGGATTTATCGTCGCCCTCGCTGGCGGCTTTATCGATCTGCTGTTGGACGGAAGCGGCGTATTGCGGCGGACCATTGACCTTGAGGGCTTCGACGAGACCGATGACTTCTTCGTCGGAAACGAAGGCACCCTGCGCACGCACGAGACGCGAACTGCCGGGAGGCGAGAAGAGCATGTCGCCGCGACCGATGAGGGTGTCGGCCCCTTTGCCATCGAGGATGGTGCGGGAGTCGACTTGGGAGGCGACTTGGAAGGCGATACGGGAAGGAAGATTGGCTTTGATTACGCCGGTGATGACGTTAACCGAAGGACGCTGGGTAGCGATAATGAGATGGATGCCGGCGGCGCGGGCGAGCTGGGCCAGACGCGCGATGGAGCTCTCGATTTCAGCTGGCGCGACCATCATCAAATCTGCGAGCTCATCAATAATCGCGACGATGTAGGGGAGACGATCAGGGAGTTCGATGCCATCATCGGCCGCGGGATCGATCCCCGATAGCTCGGCTTGGGCAGCTTCAAATTCGTCGGGCTTGGCATCCTTTTTACGGGTGTTGAAACCGAGAATGTTACGCACGTTGCACTTCGCAAACATCTGGTAGCGTTGCTCCATTTCGCCGAGCAGCCACTTGAGTGCACCGGGCACTTTCTTGGGTTCGGTGACCACAGGGATGAGCATTTGGGGCAAGGTGTTGAATATCTTCAACTCCACGACCTTGGGATCGACCATCAACATGCGCACGTCGCGCGGACTCTTCGAATAGAGGATGGAGGCGACGATGGAATTGATGCAGACGGACTTACCGGAACCGGTCGCGCCGGCGATCAGCAAGTGGGGCATCTTGGTGAGATCAGAAATGAGCGGCTTGCCCGAAACATCCTTACCGAGCGCGATGGGGAGCTCGGCCTTGGATTTTACCCAATCTTCGCTCTCCAGAATCTCACGCATACCCACGGGGATGGGGTGTTGATTCGGAACTTCGACGCCAACCGCCGCCTTGCCGGGAATCGGTGCGAGAATACGGACGGACTGCGCGCGCATGCCCAACGCGATGTTCTTATCGAGGCCGGAAATTTTTTCCACCCGCACCCCGGCTGCGGGCACGACTTCATATCGGGTGATCACGGGGCCGACATGGATTTCACCGAGGGTAACTTTGACGCCGAATTCTTCGAGAATGCGCAGAAGGTTCTCCGCGTTTTGGCGATGCTCTTCCTCGCTGTTGCCTTCGGTGTTGGTGACCTCTTCAACGAGGAGCTTGATGTCGGGGAATTGGTAATTGGCGTCGTCGCTCTGCGGAATGGAAACACGGGCTTTCTTAGTCTCCTCGGGTTTGACGATGTTGAGCGCGAGCGGTTTGCCATCTTCCACTTCGGGAGCTGGTTCGGGGGCGGCCTTCTTGCGGCCTCCGAATTTTACTACCGGTGGAGGAGCGGGAGGAGCTTCTGCTTTGACCGGTGCCGGGGCCGGAGCGGCGGCTCGTGCGGGCGCCTTGGCGAGCGGATCTTCCTTGGTCTCTGGCACGACCATGGGCTTGGGCGCAGCTTTGAGGGCCTTGGCTTCTTCCTTGGCGGCGATTTTTGCCGCTTTCGCGGCCGCCTTGAGTTCGGCCTTTTCTTTGATCCGAGCCTCTTTCGCGAGGCGTTTGGCTTCGAGACGTTCCGCTTTCAGTTTGGCTCTCTCCTCGCGCCAAGCATGAAACGCAATAATGTAGCGCTCAATTTCAGCTCCAATATCCTTGGTGAAGATGAAGAGGAGTCCGCAAAGATAGATGGTGCCGAGGAGCAGCGCCGCTCCGAATACCCCCATGGTATCGCGGAGGGCACCCTGATAAATCAACGAGCCCAACCAGCCACCGGGTGCCTGCGGGAAATAATCGCTTGGTTGAAAGCTCTCAAACATCGCGACGATGCCGGATAACGTGATAATACAGACCAGCATCGCAACCAGCCGCGTGGCGGCCAATCGACGGGAATTACGAATCGAGATGTAGAGTAGCCACAGAAAGAAGAAAGGGAGGAGCCACGTGCTTAAGCCGATGGCATAAAAGAGAATCCAGGAGGTATTCGCGCCCCAGGGACCGGCCAAGTTGGTTCCCACTGTCTGGGTGGTGGAGAATGAGCTCTGGATGGGGTCGTAATCAGCGAGGGCAACTGTGAGCCATGAACCCAAGACAAAGCAGATTACCGCTGAGATCCAGTTGGGACGGTAACGGGGGGCAGAAAATCCAGCTCCGTTATTTGGGTTTGAAGTCTTACGCTTGGGCATTTGTGTGGGCCAATCAAAAGCCCGAATTCCACGCTAAACAACGAGGTGGTCAAATGTAAACCCCTCGGCTGGCTTTTGCATTAACTTACACAACACCATGCGAGAAATCCTTCGCTTTCAACCACTTTACCAAGAACGAGTTTGGGGCGGTCGCGCTTTTGCGTCCACCTTTGACCGTGAACTACCTTCCGAGCAACCGATCGGCGAAAGCTGGGAGGTCGTTGACCGCCCCGAGGCCCAATCCGTCGTCACGGAGGGTCCGCATGCGGGTAAATCCCTGCGCGACCTGATTAAAAATCATGGCGCGGAGATCATGGGCCCAGATTGGCCCGTGGATAAACCTTTCCCCGTGCTCGTGAAATGGCTCGATTGCCGCGAGCGGCTTAGCCTGCAAGTTCACCCACCGGCAGAGATTGCGGAAGAGCTCGGTGGAGAACCGAAGACGGAAAACTGGTATATCGCCGACTCGGCGCCCGGGGCTCATCTTATCGTGGGACTCAAGGAAGGCACGACGCGCGCTTCATTTGAGAAGGCGATTATCGAGCAAAGCGTCGAAGACACCGTGCATAAATTCGAGGTGGTGAAGGGGGATTCGATTCTCGTGCATAGCGGCCAGGTCCATGCGATCGATGCCGGTAATCTGATTCTCGAGATCCAGCAAAACTCCGATACGACCTATCGCGTTTACGACTGGGCTCGCGTGGGGCTCGACGGCAAGCCGCGCCAACTGCATGTGAGCGATTCTTTGAAGTGCATCCAATGGGATGATATTGAACCGGCTCCGGTGCGAGGTGATCCGACTTCGGCGGTGATCGCCGAGTGCGAAGAGTTTCGGATTCGTCGCGTGGTGTTGGCCCCGGGCGAGGAAATGTCTTTTGCAGCGAATCAGAAGCCGCGCCTGCTCAGTGTGGTGGGTGGAAAGTTAAGCATCGGCGGAGTAACGCTTGGTAAGGGCGAAAATGCGCTGCTCCCTTATGCTGGTGAATTCACTGCCGTGGCCGATGAACCGGGTATTATGCTCGTGACGGAAAACTTTGCCTAAGCCGATGAGGAGACATCCCGAAGCAGAGCGCGGGGGGATTATGCTCAAGTTTCTCTTCGTCCTAGCTGCGTTATGCGCCGCACTGGCTCTCGCGTGGATGGTCGCGCTGCCCTCGATCCTTTCGTCGTGGGTGCGCAACCGCACCGGATTCGATCTGGCGGTGCAGTCGCTGATGGTTAACCCCTTCACGGGAAATCTTCGGGCACAGGGACTGGTGATCAACAATCCGCCGACATTTCCGCAACCCGAATTTCTGCAAGTGCGGGAATTTACGATGGACGCGGAGGTGTGGTCGTTGTTTTCAGATAAGCCGGTGTTAAACCTCGTGAAGATGGATATCGGATTGGTCGCGCTGGTGAAACGTCCTGATGGGCAGACCAATACCGAGGTGTTTCGAGGTTATCTGGCGACGGAAGAAATAGAGGGCGCACCGATCCCGACGTCGCGTGAGCCTGAGCCGACGGGGAAGGAGTTTTTAATCAAGAAGCTCGAATTGCGATTTGATCGGCTCCTCGTGGCGGACAATACGGGGAAACGTCCGGTGATGAAGGAATACCCGCTGAATATCGACCGCACCTATGAAAATGTCTCGGATGGTGATCAGCTGTTGCTGCCCGGATCACTCGATCAGGTGTTCGCGCTGGGAGGCGCGGTAGGCAGTTTATTGCCCGACGATGTAGGGCGCATTTTGGATGAAACCCTGAAATCTGGCACCGATCTGCTCAAAAAAGTGACCGATTCGGAGGTAAATCCCTTCAAAGGATTTTCCGATACGCTTGAAGAAAGCAAAAAGCCGTAGTTAGATGAGCGTTTACTATGAAGAGTTCTGAATCCACAGATACCACTGAGACCAAAGATGTTGCGGCAGAAGCCGAGGACGTGAAGGCGCAAAACGCTGCTGAAGCGACTGAAGCTGCTCCTGAGGAAACACCTGAAAAGGAAGAAAAGCCGCTCACACCGGAGGAGCAGATCGCTGCTGCCAAGGACGAAGCCAAGGCGTCTTACGACCGCTACCTGCGGGCCGTGGCCGATCATGAAAATTTCCGGAAGCGCTCCATTCGGGAAAAGGACGAATTGCGCCAATACGCCGCGTCTCGCGTCCTCGAAGATCTCTTGCCTGTGCTCGATAACCTCAGTCTCGGCATGGCCGCGGCGAGCCAACCCAACGCTGATGTGAAATCGATCGTTGAAGGAATCGGCATGGTGCAGACCCAATTGAAAACAGCCCTTGATCAGCAAGGGTTGAAGGAGATCAATCCAGAGGGGAAAGCCTTTGATGCGCATCAGCACGATGCGCTTTCGCAGCAACCCAGTGATGAAGTGCCCGAGGGAGACGTGTTGAACGTGATCCGCGTGGGTTATGAGTTGAATGGACGTTTGTTACGCCCTGCCTCGGTCGTCGTGTCGAGCGGCGTGGCCAAGGAAGAAGAAGCCAAAGACTAAACCAAGATGGCCAAAGAAGATTACTACGAACTGCTCGGCGTGAGCAAAAGCGCCACGGCGGATGAGCTTAAAAAAGCTTACCGCAAACAGGCGGTTAAATTTCATCCGGATAAGAACCCGGGCAACAAACAGGCGGAGGAGAAGTTTAAAAAAGTCTCCGAAGCCTACGATGTGCTCAACGATGCCGACAAACGGGCGGCATACGATCAGTATGGCCACGCCGCGTTCCAAAACGGTGGCATGGGCGGCGGTGGCGGCGGAGGGGGCGGGGGCTTCCACGATCCGTTTGATATTTTCCGCGATGTCTTCGGCCAGCAAGGCCGGGGCGGCGGAGGAGGCGGTGGCATTTTCGACGAAATGTTCGGCGGCGGCGGTGGCGGTGGCGGCGGAGGCCAGGACGGTGCCGACCTACGCTACGATCTTGAAATCACGCTCGAAGAAGCCGCTCGCGGTGCCCAGAAGGATATCTCGTTTCGTAAAAACGTTTCCTGCGAACGTTGCGATGGCTCGGGAGCCGAACCCGGTTCCAAACCGGTCACCTGTCCGACCTGTCGGGGTGCGGGACAAATCCGTCGCTCCGGTGGTATCATCACTTTCACCCAAGCCTGTCCGACCTGTCATGGTCAGGGCTCAACGATCGACAAGCCCTGCACGAGTTGCCGAGGCGAAGGTCGCATGCCGAAGACGACAAAACTCAATGTGAAGATTCCTGCCGGAGTCGATACGGGGTCGCGTCTGCGTTCGGCCGGTAATGGCGAAGCCGGAGTCGGCGGTGGCCATACGGGTGACCTCTATATTGTGCTGAGTGTAAAAGAACACGAACTGTTTGAACGCCACGGCGACGATCTGTTCTGCGAGATTCCGATCAAATTTACGCTCGCGACTCTCGGCGGCACGATCGAAGTCCCGACGTTGTTTGGTAAAGGCACGCTTAAGATTCCGACCGGCACACAAAGTGGCACCACTTTCCGCTTACGCGAAAAAGGCATGCCCACGCTTCGAGGCGGACGCCAAGGCGATCAACTCGTCCGGGTGCAAGTCGAAGTGCCCAAGTCGCTTTCGTCTGAGCAGAAAGAACTCCTCGAACAATTCGCCAAAGTCAGCGGCGACGCGACCGAGCCGACCTCCGCGAGCTTCTTCGAAAAAGCGAAGAAGTTCTTCTGAGAACTGAGCGACACATTTAAATCAAAGGCGGGATCGGAGATCCCGCCTTTTTGTGAACTTTTTAGATTGATGGAAACTCACACAGGGTTGCCCTTGTGCGGATTTCTCTGTTTTCTGGATTTCTCCAACTCTTTCGGGGGAATGTCCCTCGTGGCACTATAGCCTTCTATCATGGCTTATCATCTACTGAGACTTACAACTGGAATGGCGCTTTTATTTATGTGCTTTTCCTGCCATGGAGATGGTTCATCTAAAGCGCAGATTTTTAGAAAAGAAATACTCCTGATAGACACTACTGAAATACGGGTGAATGACGTTTTTCAGATTCCCGCACGAGGAAAATACGTGCTCTCTGTCGATTTGTATCAAAAAACCCCGACGCATGGTTCACCAATGCAGGTCGCTGGTGAGGTAAAAATATTTGATACGAGTGGCACTGTGCTGGGAATGAAAGTTATCAATCAGGGCATGAGAGCCAACCAGGTGGGTCTTGATCTATGGATTTTTGATGCAAAGGAATTGGGAGGAGCTGGAGCAAGACGGTTAGAAATACTGGTTTCTGGTGAAGGAACTGGACTTCACGAACAATACACAAGAGCTGTCGTATATATTATCCCGAAACATAAGCGCGGGTTTTTAGATTAGATCGGGTTGCGCTTCTAACTTTGTGTTCAGTCGCAGTTTTAAAGCTTAGCCAGCTTCACATCCATCCAGACGGCGAGGGTGAGGACGGCGCCGCGGACGATGAGTTTTAGTTCTGGTGAGAATTTAAAAGGGACAGGTTAAATAATATTGACGTAGGGCGAGAAAAGCGCCAAATAGATAGTCATGAGAGGAGCACGGATCAAAGTAGACTCGTCGGAAGGTGAGGCGGTGTATCACGTGATGTCGCGGACGGTGAACGGGGAGATGCTGTTTGATGACGTCGCTAAGGAGATGCTGCGGAAGCAGATAAGGCAGATTTCTGAGTATTGCGGAGTGCAGATCGTGACTTATGCGGTGATGGGTAACCATTTTCACGTTCTTCTTCGGGTGCCTCAGAAGGTCTCGGTCTCGGATCAGGAATTACTCCGTCGCTATGCGATTCTCTATCCGAAGCCGACGAAATACCAAGTCGCGCGGGTGGATGCTTTGACTACGCAGCTCAAAGATCCGGAAGACGCAGATGCGGCGGCATGGCGGGAACGCCAGCTCGCGCTGATGGGGGATGTCTCTCAATTCATGAAACTGGTGAAACAGCGTTTCTCCGTTTGGTATAATCGTTCGCATGGTCGCTACGGCACACTCTGGTCGGAACGCTTTAAGAGCGTGCTCGTGGAAGGTTGCTCTCGCGTCACTGCTGCGATGGCGGCTTACATAGATCTTAATGCGGTGCGAGCTGGTCTGGTCGAAGACCCCAAGGATTACCGCTTTTGTGGCTACGGCGAAGCCGTAGCGGGTGGAAATGTCGCCCGGATTGGACTCAGCTACGTCATGGAAGCAAAGACCTGGCGGAAAGCGCAGGGGAATTACCGAAAGATGCTCTTCGGCCGGGGTTCGGGGCCGCAAACGAAGGGTCGCGAGTTACCGGTGGAAAAGTTCAAGGAAGTGGTCAAAGCGAAGGGCGAACTGCCGCTGAGCGCCGTGCTACGCTGCCGGGTGCGTTACTTTAGCGACGGTGCGGTGCTGGGATCGCAAGCCTTCGTGCAAAAATACCTGAAACTTTATCAACGGCAAAGCGGACGTCGCAAACGCACCGCACCGCGGCCTATGCCTGCCGTCGAATCGCTCGGCGAAATCGCAACCTTACGCAGTCTCCGCAAGGCTGCTTTTGGATAACTCCTATCGCTTCGCTAATTTCACATCCATCCAGACGGCGAGGGTGAGGACGGCGCCGCGGACGATGAGTTTTAGTTCTGGTGAGACGGCGAGTAGCGTCATGCCGTTGAGGAGGCTGGCCATGATGAGGGCACCGAAGATGACGCCGATGACGCTGCCGCGACCTCCACGTAAACTTGTCCCACCGATCACACAGGCGGCGATGGCATCGAGTTCCATTTGATCTCCGACTGTGGTGGTCGAGGCGCCCGCATAGGCGGTCTGCATTAAGCCGGTGATGGCAACGATCCCCCCGAGCACCATAAACGCTCCGATGACGATACGCTGCACCGGCACGCCCGAAATAAATGCTGCCTCTTCATTGCCGCCGATCGCATAGAGTTGGCGTCCGAATGGCGTGTGCCGCGTGAGGATATGAATCGCCAGTGCGACTACCGCGAGAATGACGAGCGGAAGCGGGATGCCTCGGAACTGATTGAGCAACAGGATCGTGAGGGCGAGCGCCTGGCCGGTGAGGAAGAGTTTCAGGAAGGTGAGCTCTTTGTCATCCACGGTGAAACCCAGAGCCTTTCGACGCGCGCGACCTCGAAGCGTCGTGACGATCCACGCGGCAAAGACGCCGATACCAAGGATCCAACTTGCGGCTGGAGGGAAATAATAAGTTGTGAGTAGCGAATAGAGATTGGTCTGTCCGCCGGGAGCGACGGGAACGGTGCGGCTACCAATCACGAGCCAAAATGCGCCTTTGAAGATCAACAATCCGCCAAGCGTGATAATGAATGAGGGGATGCGCTCGCGCACGATGAGGGCGCCCATCAGGGTCCACGCGAGCACAGCCACGGCGATGGCGATCCCGAAAGCAGCAGCGGCGGGCCAACCGTAGTTGAAAACGAGCACACTCGCAATGCCTCCCACTAATCCCACACCACTGCCGACGGAGAGATCGATATGTCCCGGCAAAATCACGAGCAACATCCCGAGCGCAAGAGTCGCAGTGATCGCGAGCTCGACGCTCAGCATGGAGATATTACGAGCTGAGAGATATTGGGGCGCGACGAGCGCGAAGAATGTCCAGATCGCGAGCAGGCTCAGCAGGAGGGAAAAATCGCGGAGTGAAAATTTAGAATTCATTGGAATGACTAATTACTAATGCCGAATACCTATTGGCTGCTGCTTTTCGTCGGGGTAGAGATTTTCCCTGCCTTCATGTTCCGGTCGGTTGTCCTCACGATTGAGGCAAAGATGAGATGAAGCTCATTTGCTTCGGCCCAGAGTTTTCTGGATGAAGTTTTCTGTGCTGGGATGGCTTTGGCCATCATACGCAACCAGTATTTGGTCTCACTCGCTTCTTTTCGACAGATCGAAATTTTGTGACGGAAATCTTTTTTGGACTCGGCGTCATCTGCTTCACAATAATTGGCCCCAATGCTGTTGGCTGATCGGACTAACTGGCTTGTGAGTGGGGTATTAACAGGCGTTCGTGGTAGGGCCATGCAGAACTCGATTGCTGCTTCACCGAATGCAGAGGTTCTCTCGTGAAGATCAAAGTCAGCAGAATTGTTCATTGGGAATTAGGCATTCGTCATTGCTCCTGCTCCCATCGCGGCAGCGAGGAGGGTTTCGGGGGTGGCTTCTTCGCGGGTGAATTCTCCGCCGATGCAGCCTTCGTGAAGCATGACGATGCGATCGCTCATGCCGATGAGTTCGGGGAGTTCACTGGAAACCAGAATGACGGCGCGACCTTCCGACGTGAGTTGGTTGATTAGCTCGTAAACTTCGAGTTTGGCGCCGACGTCGATCCCTCGGGTCGGCTCATCCAAGAGGATGACTTTGGGCTGCGTCATCAGAGCTTTGCCGATGACGACTTTTTGCTGATTGCCACCGGAGAGGGTGCCGACGGTGGTTTCGAGCGAGGTCGCTTTGACCTGAAGATCATCAAAGAACTTCTGGCTCGCATGCGCTTCAGCTTCCTGATCGATGAGTAGGCCCCGAAGCAGCTTTCGGATCGACGAGAGCGAAAAGTTGAAGCCGATACTCTCTTCGAGGATGAGCCCGTAGCGTTTGCGATCTTCGCTGACGAGCGCGAGGCCAGCATCGAGGGCAGCTTGAGGAGAGCGATTCTGGAGAGGCTGATCGGCCATGAAAACCTCACCTTCAAGACGATGTCCCCACGCTCCGAAAAGATGCATCATGAGTTCGGTGCGACCTGCGCCCATCAATCCACCGATGCCTAGAACTTCGCCCGCTCGCACATGCAGCGAGATATCCTTGAGGAACGGTTTCTCATCCGGGCTGGGAGCGACCGTCAGGTTCGATACATTTAGTGTTTCCTCGCCCGGGTGTGAGATGTGGCGGGGAAAGAGTTGGCTGATCTCGCGCCCCACCATGTGGCGGATGATTGTCGCTTTATCGGTCTCGGCGGTGCGCGTGGTTGCGATCGTCGCGCCATCGCGGAGCACGGTGATACGATCAGCTAGGGCGAAGACTTCTTCGAGTTTGTGCGAAATGTAAATACATGCGATGCCTTGATCGCGGAGCTCTCGGAGCAGCTTCAGTAACGTCTGCACTTCGTGTTCGGAAAGGGCTGCGGTGGGCTCGTCAAGAATGAGAATGCGCATGTCGCGCGCGATGGCCTTGGCGATTTCGACCAGTTGCTGTTGGCCGATTCCCAAATCGCGAACCAAGGTGTCGGGCGATGTGACGAGACCTACTTTGGCGAGCAGGGCGCGCGCGTCGGTCCAAGTTTTCTCCCAATCGAGAAAGCCGCGGCGGCGGCGTTCGTTGCCGAGAAACAGGTTTTCCGCGACGGTGAGCTCACCGACCAAGGCGAGCTCTTGATGGATTACGGCGATACCGGAGTGTTGAGCGTCGGAGACTCGATGGAAGGAGGTCGGTTTTGCGTCGAGAAAGAGTTCGCCCTCGAAGCTGCCGGCGGGATGCAGGCCGGAGAGCAATTTGATGAGGGTGGATTTACCGGCGCCGTTTTCGCCACAGAGGGCATGGATCTCGCCGGGCACGAGATCAAAGCTCACGCGATCCAGAGCGACGACACCGGGAAAGCGTTTGGTGATGGTGGAGGCCTGTAAGATCGCCGACATGGATCAGGGACCGAAGATGCGCTCGCGTGGGTGCAAACCGTCAGCGATCACGGTGCTCTCGATGTTTTCTTTCGTGACGGTGGTCACTTCGAGCAAAACAGAGGGGACGTCGATTTGTTGGTTGTTGACCGAATGGCGGGCGATGATGGGGCGCCCTTGCGCGAGTTTCACAGCGAGTTCGGCGGCTTGATTCGCGAGTTGATGCAGAGGCTTATAGATCGTCATGGCCTGAGTGCCGACGACGATGCGTTGGCACGCGGCGAGATCGGCATCCTGTCCGGTGACGACGATTTTTCCGGCGAGACCTTCTTCGAGGAGAGATTGGATCGCACCGCCGGCGGTGCCGTCGTTGGAGGCGAGGATTGCATCAAAATTACGCCCGACTTTGGTGATGGCGGCATTGAGGATTTTTTTAGCGTTTTCCGGTTTCCAGTTTTCGGCCCAATCTTCGTGGACGACTTCGACTTGGCCGCTGGCGATCAGCGGCGCGAGGATGTTGTCCTGCCCTTGTTTAAAGAGGCGGGCGTTGTTGTCGGTCTTGGCTCCGTAAATGCGAACGAGACGCATGGGAGGGGCATCGGCGGGGCGGTTAGTGAAGAATCGATCCCGCAGGTAACCGGCCTGAAGCTCGCCCACACGGATGTTGTCGAAGGTGACGTAGAGATCGAGGTCGCTGTTGGTGATGAGGCGATCGTAGGCGAGCACGGGGATGTTGGCCTCGTGGGCGAGTTGCACGGCCTTGGCCATGGCGGCGCCGTCGTGGGGGACGATGACAATGGCATCGACGTGATTGCTGATGAGCGATTCGACGTCGCGCAGCTGGCGGATGTCGTCGCTATTGGCGGATTGCACGAGCACTTCCGCGCCCAGCTCACGAGCACGCGCGACGAAGAGGTCGCGGTCGCGTTGCCAGCGCTCCTCTTTGAGGGTGTCCATCGCGAATCCGATGACGAGCGCGCGGTTTTGCGTGGTGTTCTGATTTTCTCCCGAGCCGCGTTTCAGCGTGAGGCCAATGAGCAGGGAAAGGATCAGAGATAGGACAACGAGGGTAATTCGTGTTTTCATGGGGCGGATTGAGCAAAAGGCTGCGAAGTTAATTTACAATGCCAGAGGCTCGTGCGATTTGAAGTGAGGTGAAATTGCAGAACCCCAAACTTCTGACTTTGGATGCGGCGATCGCGGAGCGAGCCAAGCTGCGCAATGGCGGGAAGTCACTGGTGCTGACCAATGGGGTTTTCGATCTACTGCACACGGGGCACCTCTACTATTTGAAGCAGGCGCGAGCACTGGGTGAGGCGCTCTTCGTCGTGATCAATTCAGATGAGAGTGTGCGGGCGATCAAGGGACCGCCGCGACCTATTCAAAGCGAAGTTGAGCGCGCCTATGCGTTGGGTGCGCTGTGGTTTGTGAGTGGTATCGTGGTGTTTAACACTCCCCGGCTTGATGCGGAGATTCGGGCGCTGGAGCCCGATGTGTATTGCAAGGCGGGCGACTACACCCTGGAGACGCTCGATCCGACGGAGCGTGGGGCGCTGCAGGAAGTGGGAGCGAAGATTGAATTTATGCCATTCTTGGAGGGATTCAGCACCACTAAGCTCATTGCGAAAATCAAAGCAGCAGGTGAAATCTGATTTATAACATTATGCGTGTCGTCATACTGGGTTCAGGAAGAGGGAGTAACGCCGAGGCTATTTTGCAGGCCAAAAATGAGGGACGGTTGGGGCATGCGGAGATTGTGCAGATTTTTTCGGATCAGCCGGAAGCACCGATTCTTGATCTGGGTGAACGTTTCGGAGTGCCGGCGGCATTTATCGATCCCGCGCCGTTTAAGACGAAGCTCGAAGGCGAGGGGGAAGCGCGCTACATTAAGTCGATTCGGGCCTGCGAACCTGATGTCGTCGTATTGGCCGGGTTTATGAGGGTGTTGAAGGCGGGGTTTTTGGATGCATTTGCGGGGAAGATTATCAATTTACACCCGAGTTTGCTGCCGAGCTTCCCGGGCTTGGGTGGGATCGGGCAGGCATGGCGTCGAGGTGTGAAGGTGACGGGTTGCACCGTGCATTATGTGACGCCCGAAGTGGATGAAGGACCCATCATCGATCAGGAGGTCGTGCGCGTGGAAAAGGATGACACGCTGGAATCGCTGGAAACCAAGGTGCACGCGGCGGAACACGCCTTGCTACCGCAGGTGTTGGCTCGATTGAGCGAAACGGCATCCTGATATGGAATCGGCGATGTGGCAGATGCCTTTGAAGAATCCGCCGCGTTTAGTTCAGGCGGGACGCGCTGTTCATGGCCGGCGACTGAAGCAGGAAGAGTTTCAGCTCCCCGAATTGTGGTGCATGTGTCTCTACAATTATCATGGCGAGATGACGATTGATGGGAGAGATTTTGAAATCAGGCCGGGTTGGGTGGGAATGATTCCCCCGAATTCACGAATGGTGTTTCGATTCAAAGGCGAATCGTGGCATGCGTTTGCTCATTTCGAGTTGCCGCAAAGAGGGGATTTGGTGCCGATGCCAGCGATGCAGGACTTGGGCGAAAATTATGGAGCGGTGGCGAAGTCGTTGGATGAGCTGGCGGGCTGGTTGCCTTCAATGCCGTGTCGGTCGTCGGTTCGGTTGTGGGAGATTTTATGGCAGCTCGTGGGGTATCCCTATTCTGAGCGCACTCCGAAGAAACAGTTGCATCCCTGTCTAGAACAGGCGGTGCGAGATATCGAGGTGCAGTTGGCTGAGCGACTTTCGATTCCGGCGATCGCCGCGGCGGCGAATATCTCGCACAATCACCTGACGCGATTGTTTAAGGCGGAGTTTGGGTTAACGGCGGAGGGCTATATTCGACAACGAAGAACGGAGCGGGCGCTGCATCTTCTCGTGCATACGACGATGGCGATCAAGTATATCGCGGCGGAAGTAGGCCTGCCGGATCTGCATTTTTTCAACAAGACGATCCGGGGTGCTACTGATCTCAGCCCGCGTGAATACCGCCGAAAATATGGGACATCGCTCGCCGTTTCGGAGGGTTAAGCTGGGATCTCTGCTTGCGCTGGGCGAAGCAACAGAGACGCTGAAGCTCTATGCAACTAGTAGAGATCAAAGTAGAAATACCACCGGATCAGGTCGTAGCCGTTGACGATAGCTTACTCGAGGCTGAAGCAACGGGATGGAATGTTCAGGAAGATGTATTGGCGGGGCGCGCTTGGGTTTCGGGAATTTTTGAGGGCGCAGATCAAGCAGAGGAGGAATGGTCGCGATTGATCGTGTTGTTACCTGGAGGATTGGAGGTGGTGCCAGAAAGACGGGTTGTAGAAGATAGCGATTGGCGGGATAGCTACAAAGCCCATTTCAAGGCGTGGCAGTTTGGGCGCTTGCATTGGGTGCCAGTATGGGAGAGGGAAAGCTTCGTTTTACCAGAGGGGCATGAAGTGCTTTGGCTGGATCCGGGGCTGGCTTTTGGCACAGGAAATCATGAAACCACCCGATTGTGCGTGGAACGACTCGTTGCATGGGCGGAAATTCACGGCACTGCGGGTCGGGTGATTGATGCCGGTTGCGGGTCAGGCATTCTTGCGCTATCAGCGGCGAAGCTTGGTTTTGGGGACGTCTACGGTTTCGATAACGATGAGGAAGCAATTCGCGTGAGTGAAGAGAATGCGGCTGACAATGGACTCGCGGGAAAAGTGGAGTTCTCAGCGGGGGATCTGACCACCGGATTTGGAGGCCGACAGGCTGAACTCGTGCTCGCGAACATCCTCGCGAATGTCTTGACGAATTACACGAAGGAGCTGATTGCGTCCGTCGCACCGGAGGGTCAGCTAGTCCTTAGCGGAATCCTCGCAACAGAAAGCGAGCATGTGCGTGATGTCTTCGCAAATACGGTTCCTGCTTGGAAAAGCGAGATTCGCCCCATGGGAGAATGGAGCGATGTCGTGCTTACTCGGATCGATTAAAAATAACAATAATCGGTCGGATCCCCTTCGGATGTTTTCGAATGGGGGGGATTTTAATCGGAGGTAAAAAGATCCGACGGGGTTCGGTTCATGAATTCCTCCATATACGCCGTGGTCGCCTTGCCTTCGATGAAGACCGGGTCGGACATAATGGCTTTGTGAAGAGGAATGGTGGTCTTAACACCTCGAATGATATACTCACTGAGTGCGCGATACATACGCTCGATGGCCGTCTTTCGATCGCGACCGTAGCAGATGAGCTTGCCGATCATGGAATCGTAGTGGGATGGAATGACGTAACCGCCATAAACGTGCGAATCGACCCGCACTCCGTGGCCCCCGGGCGCATAATAGAGGCCGATGGTGCCGGGAGATGGGATGAAATTTCGGGCTGGATCTTCAGCATTGATCCGACATTCGATCGCATGGCGGTCGAATTTGATATCGCTCTGGCTGAAGCTGAGTTTGTCGCCATTGGCGATGCGGATCTGTTCCTTGATTAGGTCGATTCCGGTCATTTCTTCGGTCACAGGGTGCTCCACCTGAATTCGAGTATTCATCTCGATGAAGTAAAAGTTACCTTTGGCATCGACGATATATTCAATCGTGCCGGCATTGGTGTAACCTGCCGCCGCAGCTGCTTTGACTGCTGCTTTACCCATTTTTTTGCGTAAATCAGACGTCAGGAAGGGGGAGGGGGACTCTTCGATTAACTTCTGATGACGGCGTTGCACCGAACAGTCCCGTTCGCCGAGGTGCACCACTTTCCCATGGTTGTCTGCGAGGATCTGAAACTCGATGTGCCGAGGCTTATCAACGTATTTCTCGATATAAACATCGGCGTTGCCGAACACTTGCTCGGCTTCGTTGCGTGCCGAGTGGAACTCCTTGGCGAAGGAAACGTTGTTGTGGGCAATACGCATTCCGCGCCCACCTCCGCCCGCCACAGCTTTGATAATAACGGGATAGCCGATTTTACGGGCGATTTTAATCGCTTCGGCTTCGGATTCTACCGTGCCATCGGAACCGGGAACAGTAGGGACACCGGCTTTTTTGACAGTTTCCTTCGCTTTGGCTTTATCTCCCATCGTGCTTATGACGGTGGATTTAGGGCCAATAAATTTAATGTTACACGATTCACACTGCTCGGCGAACTTAGCGTTTTCTGAAAGAAACCCATAGCCGGGATGAATGGCATCCACATCGCCGACCTCAGCTGCACTGATGATTCGGTCTGCGCGCAGATAGCTGTCAGAGCTCCGCGGCCCTCCGATACAAATTGCTTCATCGGCAAGTTGCACATGAAGGGATTGGACGTCCGCCTCGGAATAAACCGCCAAAGTTTTAATTCCTAGTTCACGGCAGGCCCGCACGATGCGAAGGGCAATTTCACCACGATTGGCAATGAGGATTTTCTGAATCATGTGTATGTAGAGTATTCGCTCGTTCTGACGAAAATGCAGGCGGACTCAGAATGTAGAGTCATTGAAGCGTAAGCCTTAACGTTGCTTGAGCTTGAAAAGCGGTTGGCCGTATTCGACGGGTTGTCCGTTTTCGACCAGGATTTCTACGATAGTCCCCTTTGTCTCGGCTTGGATCTCGTTCATGATCTTCATAGCCTCGATGATGCAAACCACCGTGCTCTCAGTGACTTTCGCACCGGTTTCTACAAATGGGCTGCTTTCCGGTGATGCTGATGCGTAAAATGTGCCCACCATCGGCGATTTGATGTATGTGACATCGGTCTCTTCTTCTTTAGGAGCAGCGGGAGCAGCGGGGGCTGGAGGCGCCGCTTGAGCAGGTGTGTCTACAGTTGCGGGGAAAGGTGGAGCTGATACAGCTCCCTGAGTTACGACAGGTAAACCTGTGCCACCACGGCGGATCTTAAGCTTAAAGCCCTCATCTTCGACCGAAAATTCGGTCAGTTCAGAGCGCTTCATCAATTCGATGATTTGTTTGATTTGTTTGATGTCCAAGTTGAGCCTCGGTTAAGTTAGGGGTTGGTAGCCGGGTTAGTTGCAACCTAAGGCTCATCGTTCAAAAGTATTTCGAATTTATAGCAATCACCGATTTATGGGGCTAATATTGCCATTTTTATGCAAATTAGGCCCAGTTTTAGCCGATAATGGCCAAATCCCTTGTTAGACACGCAGAATGATTGAGACGTATAGGTTAGGTTTCCCTCCTACTTGTTCGAAATGATGATTTCAATAAAATGGGAATATCGATCTCAGACAGCCTTTGGATCAAAATGTTGGAAAATGCATTTTGAGCGCAAAAACGTCTGATAAAACAAAAAATATTAAGTCATTTTCGCTAAAAAGCCTCAGAATGTGATTTTTCTGAACATCACACAACCGCACAGCATGGAAGAAGTGGGAAGATGATGACGGTCTTATGGAGCTGGATGTGTGGTTTTCGTCTTAGATGAGATGTTTTCCTCTATTTCGTGATGGAAGGCGGCTACGGCTATCTGGCATTGCCCCCAGTCTGTCTTCTCCTGCTTTAGTAAAAAGTGATGGGCTGAGTTACAGTTCATAACGTCGGTTGTATTTACGTCGCTAGGGTCCCAGTGCTGTTCAACCCGTGTATTGGTCGAGTTGACGCCCATCTGCGATGATCCGATCTCTGGGGGGTTGGCATATTCCAAAGGGGGTGGACATATTGGTTTTTGCTAATGTGGGGTGCCTCTCCACGTGTCTAGCGGCTGTAGGTTGCAACATATTAAAATGGAAACGTTACTTTTGCTCAGCTGGGTGGATCGCGAGGGGAAATCTATGTCTGGTTATGGTAGTCTGGATGGCGTTGATTTGAGTTTTGCAGAGTGTGCGAGGGCTAATTCGGTAACGCTCTAAGGGGAGTCGGAAACTTCGAGCATGGAATAGTCTATACCCCAGACTTGGTTGGAAGGTAGTGGATCCAGTAGGTCTTGGGGTGGACCGAGTTGGTGGAGGCGGACCTATGAGAAGGTGTGGGATTTCTGCGTCACTCGGGATGTGATGTGCTAGCAGTTGCGGTTTCATGCGGATCAAGTCATCGAGTTGTTCCTTAGTGCAGGTTGACTGTCCGGAAGCCTGTTTAAGAAAGTATAGTGATTAAGGCTGATACGGTTGATTCGATATTCGACCACCGTCAGTGCAAGACTGAGGGTGGGTGTGGGCTGGAATCTGTATCGGTATACAAGATACAGGCCTGATTTGTATGGATTTATTCATAGGGAAAATATTGATAATCAGTATCTTATGAATAAATACTTTTTTTTATCAAAAAAGTCCTTGAATCAAATTAAGTAACCAGCATGTTCCGCTCTCCCTTCGATGCACAAGGCCGTCAAATGCGACGTTCTTAGGTAGAGGAAGGGGCAGTGATTTTATCAACTGTTTGATGTTTTTTTAGAAATTTTCTGAAAAGGTGTTGACGGCAGTATTTTAAAAATGTCTGTTAGAAATCTTTCCCTTAGAGGGAGCTCTTTGAAATTTACTTTATACGATTGATTGGGACCCCCAATCAAAATTCAAAAACCGATCTCAACGTTTACGTTGAGGTCACAATAGTAGTTCAAGAATCACTAGGTTCTGAACTCTTCTTTTCGGAGAGTTTGATCCTGGCTCAGAATGAACGCTGGCGGCGTGGTTAAGACATGCAAGTCGAACGAGATTGTTACAATTGAACCTTCGGGTGATTTTGTAACATGAAAGTGGCGAACGGGTGCGTAACACGTGAACAATCTACCTTTAAGTGGGGAATAATTAGCCGAAAGGTTAACTAATACCGCATGTGGTCAAAACTCGCATGAGTTTTGCACTAAAGTCAGGGACCGTAAGGCCTGACGCTTGAAGAGGAGTTCGCGGCCTATCAGCTTGTTGGTGAGGTAATAGCTCACCAAGGCTAAGACGGGTAGCTGGTCTGAGAGGATGATCAGCCACACTGGAAC
>JAXMOJ010000016.1:0-83825 GCA_034669935.1 Cephaloticoccus sp. | reverse complement strand
TCTTCCGATCTGATGATTGGGGGGGGGTCGCCAGCGATTCAAGAAACCGCTTAATCGCGTTCCGAGTATCCAGCACGATCACTTTCTTGCTACTTCGCAGATTATCCAACTTATGCAGAATCACTGGCCGACGTAATTTGGGATAATTCCATATCCAACGAATAAATTCTGTGGTGATTCTTTCCGGACAACCTTCGGCCATATCAGGGCGCGTTGATTTTCGATAACGAAGAGCTCGTTTTATTGCTCGGTAGAGACAAAGCGTCCGAGGAAGATCCAGAAATATCACCGTGTCGCATGAGGTAAGTCTGAGCTCCATCGTTCCTCCATAGTTACCGTCCATCACCCACTTGGGTTTCGCACAGATCTCATTCTGGACTTCCTCCCACTTTCCTTTCGCGGTCTCGATCCATCCGGGATTCCAAAAGAGCTGATCAAGATGGTAGACCGGTAGGTCCAAGGCTCTCCCTAATTGGACTGCTAATGTCGATTTCCCAGATCCGCCCGATCCAATGATGGCTATTCTCCTCATCTTACTGAACTGTGATCAAACCGGTTCTTCCGGCGGTCGAACAAAGACGATCAGCCAACGCGCGAGGCCCACGAGAACCGCGCAAAAGAGCACGAACCAATCACCGTGTTTCACATAGAAGCTGGTGTGGCCGATCCACTGTTTGTCACGGCTCACTTTCACCAGATCGGTGCCCCGGAAAAAGATATTGTCGTTTTCGTCGGTGACGGTTTCGCGAACATTGCCGAATTCATCGATCCAACCACTCCAGCCCCCATTGCCTACTCGCACGACTGGTCGGCGAGTTTCCACCGCGCGTAGCACGGAATGAGCCACATGCTGAATCGAGGCTCCACCCTGACCAAACCACACCGTATTGCTGTGCACCGTGAGTAATTCGGCTCCGGTAATCACACTGTGGCGGGCTAACTGCGGATAAATATCTTCGTAGCAAATCAGCGGTCCCAAAACCACCGATCCACCCGACCAGGGAATCACCAAAGGATGGGAATCTTCGCCGGCCTGAAAATCATCCCCCACGTCGACAAATTTTGTCAGCAGCCCACCCAAAATTGGACGCAAGGGAACGTATTCACCGTAGGGCACGAGATGTCGTTTCGCATAATAACCGGTGAACACCCCCTCGAGCGGCGTGACCGCAAAGACCGCGTTATACCATTCTTCGGTCTCTTCGCCAAAGTTCTCGATGGCCATTGAGCCCAGCACAATCGGACGTTTGCTGCGGGCTGAAAGTGACTCCACAAAAGCCCGCATATCTTTGCTGCCTTTGACCGCCCAAGGAGTGACCGCTTCCGGCCATAAAATAATATCCGGTTGTTGCTTCGCGGCGGTGAGCGTGAGTTCTTCCAACGTGTTGATGATCCCCCGACCCATCGCAGGATCCCATTTAACCGTTTGCGGCACGTAGGGCTGCACCAGGGAAAGCCTCAGCCAAGGTTCGCGATCTTGGTTAAACACTTCGGGCAACAAAGGAAATGTCGTAAACATCAACACCATCAGTGCGGCCATAAACTCAGCACTCCGCCGCTTGAGCCCCCGGTGTTTTTCCCGAATCAACCGGAAACCATAAGCCGCGAATCCAAGGTTGAAAAAAATCAGCACAAACGAGATGCCATACGCACCGGTAAACGAGGCGATCTGCAGCAGAATCGAACGCTCCCACTGACTAGAGGCCAAGGGCAGCCACGGAAATCCGCTCAACAGCCAGGTGCGACTCCATTCGATCACCACCCAAAGTCCAGCGAGTCCCAGCATACCCAAAACGCGCATCATCGGAGCATGTGCATGAATCCGTGGAATCGCCCACCACACCGCCAAATACCATACTCCCACCCAAGCACCGACCAGGGGGCCGAGGATCACGATACCGCCCCAGGTCACATTGTGCAGCCAGCCAAGCATAATCCACCAAGCCACTGCTTGCGCGACAAACATCGTGCCCGCGTAGAGCCGAAAGGACGGACGCAAGTATGCCCAAAAAATCGCGGGCGCGGCAAACGCATAGGCAAACTCCGGTGTCTGATAGGGCGGAAACGAGAGCACCGTGAGCACCACGGTAGCGATGAACACACCTACCGCCCAGACCTCCGATTCGTGCTGCCGCCAAAACGAGGTGCGTTCGGCGTAAGGATCGTCTTCGGGTAAAATGTAAGGCGAGTCCACGAGACTTATTTGCCGTGGCAGTGTTTATATTTCTTACCGCTACCGCAGGGGCACGGTTCATTGCGCCCCACCTTCGGCGTATCGCGGCGCACGATTACTTTCGGCAGTTCCACCTCATCCTCGCCCGACGGCTGAGCGGCTGCGACGGGTAAACCCTGCGGTTGAGCAGCTGGTGCATCCGCCGGCCCTTCGGCTTTCACGGTGCGGCCGAGAATCGAAAGCATGTTTTCAAACACATCGATATTCGAGGCGCTACGGAACAAGCCGGTGCAGATCTGCAACCGCACGTTGTTCATCAATTCCTCAAAGTAAGTGTAGGCCTCGCTCTTGTATTCCACGAGCGGATCCTTCTGCCCGTAACTGCGTAAGCCGACCGAGCGACGCAGCTCTTCCATTTCAGTGAGATGTTCCTGCCAGTGATGATCAATCGCGTGAATGATCACGTAACGTTCCAACGAAGCGAGTGCTTCAGGTTGCTCGACCGACTCTTTCACTTGGTAAGCACTCTTGATGCGCTCCACGATATGCGCGGCCTTGGCTTCGAGATCGCCCTCTTTCAGCTCATCCAATTTCAGGCTGATCGGGAAATGGGTATTCACCCAACCAACAAGATGCTCAGCTTCGGTCTCACTCGGAGCATTCTTCTCATCATAACCAGCCGTCTCCAAACGA
Source organism: Cephaloticoccus sp. (assembly GCA_034669935.1). Taxonomy (GTDB): domain Bacteria; phylum Verrucomicrobiota; class Verrucomicrobiia; order Opitutales; family Opitutaceae; genus Cephaloticoccus. The sequence goes on along the minus strand of JAXMOJ010000016.1, from coordinate 80,959 downwards.
GTGATGATCTCCTCTTCAACCTGTTCGAAAATGATATCCTTCGGACGTTCTGCGTGGATCGCCGCGTTGCGCACCCCGTAAACCACTTCGCGCTGCTGATTGAGCACATCATCGTATTGGAGCAGGCGTTTGCGAATCGAGTAATTCTGTTGTTCGACCTTTTTCTGGGCCGATTCAATCGAACGATTAAGCCACGGATGCTCGAGCTCTTCACCTGCTTTCATCGTGCCTTCCATCATGCGGGAGGCCAGATTACCCTGCAGGAAGAGACGCATCAGCGTGTCTTCGAGGGAGAGGAAAAACTTCGTCGTGCCGGGATCCCCCTGACGCGAGCAACGGCCGCGTAACTGACGATCAACGCGACGTGATTCGTGACGCTCCGTGCCGAGCACGTAGAGACCACCGACCTCACGCACGCCTTCACCGAGTTTAATATCCGTGCCGCGACCCGCCATATTGGTGGCAATCGTCACCGCTCCACGCAGTCCTGCGCGGGTGATAATCTCAGCTTCCTGTTGGTGAAATTTCGCGTTGAGCACTGTGTGCACGATCCCGGCGCGTTTGAGCAGGCGGGATAAAACCTCGGAAGATTCCACTGTCACCGTGCCGACGAGCACGGGTTGCCCGCGCTTGTTGGCCTCTTCGATATCTTGCACAACCGCGTTGAATTTATCGCGACGTGTTTTGAAAATGGAGTCGTTGTTATCAATCCGGATGCAGGGCTGATTCGTCGGAATCACCTGCACAGCGAGTTTGTAGATATCTTGAAATTCGGCCGCTTCTGTTTCCGCCGTGCCAGTCATACCCGCCAGCTTCTCATACATGCGGAAGTAGTTCTGAATCGTGATCGTCGCGTAAGTGCGAGTCTCACGCTCAATCGTCACGCCTTCTTTGGCTTCGATTGCTTGGTGCAATCCATCGGACCAACGACGACCCGGCATCACGCGCCCCGTGTTTTCATCGACGATGTTTACCTTCCCTTCCTGCACTACGTATTCGACGTCGCGATCGTAGATCGAGTAGGCGCGGAGGAGTTGGGAAATAGCGTGAATCTCTTCGGAAACTTCGGCGAAACGCTTCTGCGCTTCCATTTTCTGCTCTTCGCGCTGTTCAGGAGTATCTTCAGCATTCTCTCGATCCAAATCAGAATACTCCATCGCCAGATCGGGTAGCACGAAGGCATCCGGATTATCGGGACGAAGCTTCAAGCGGCCCTTCTCGGTGAGATCCGCCTGTTGCTGGCGTTCATCAATCCCGTAGAAAAGTTCTTCTTTGAGCCGAAAGAGTTCGGGCTTGTTGAAATCGGAGTTCATCTCCGTGTCCGTCTTATCGAGCATCTTCCGCCATTCCTGGGTCTCTTGAATCCGGAGCAGCAGCTTGTTCTTGGGATTACCCATTTTCACCTGCAGCAGCTTGAGAGAGGCTTCGCGTTTCTCTTCTTCAGAGCAATCAGGCTTGTCCAGCAGGCTCTTCGCCTCGGCCACGATCTTATTACAAAGTCTCAGCTGTTCGCTGACCAACGAGCTGACCGCAGGGCGCAGGCGCGTGAAAGGTTGCTCCCGCTCAATCGGAGCAGGGCCGGAAATGATCAACGGGGTGCGAGCCTCATCCACGAGGATCGAGTCAATTTCATCGACGATACAAAACCAGTGATCGCGCTGCACTTGATCTTCTTTGCGCGTGGCCATGCCATTGTCGCGCAGGTAATCGAAACCAAACTCACTCGCAGTGCCGTAAGTGATATTGCGACCATACATCTCACGCCGGTCCTCCGAGGACATCGATTGCTGCACGCAACCGACCGAAACATCGAGAAAGTTGTAAAGGTGGGCCATCCATTCGGAGTCACGTCGCGCCAAGTAATCGTTTACCGTGACCAACTGCGTGTTCTCGCCTGTCAGCGAGTTCAGATAGAGCGGTAAAGTCGCCACGAGAGTCTTACCCTCACCCGTCGCCATTTCCGAAATCTTCCCTTCATGCAGGGCCATCCCACCGATCAATTGCACATCAAAATGCACCATCTCCCATGTGAGTTCCTGATCACAAACATCGACCGTGGTGCCGCACAAACGACGGGCCGCGTTCTTTACCGTGGCGAATGCTTCGGGCAGAATCTCGGTCAAGGCAGCATTCTTGTCATCCGAGGCCGAAATACGTTCGCGAAATTCAGCTGTCTTGGCGCGCAGTTCATCGTCGGACAGCGATTGAAATGACTGTTCGAGCTCGTTGATGCGCTCGACCAGGGGGCGGCATTTTTCGAGGAACTTCTTATTGTGCCGACCGGCAAATCGTTTGAACAGAAAGTTGAGCATGAAGAGCGAAGACCATACCCCTGCTTTCCCCCTTGGCAAATCGCAAATCGCAAGGGGTCGCTACCAGCTCAATCGGAGGGTATTTTCCCCAACTCCGGGATCGCGACAAAGGGTCAGGCGAGTCGTGGTGGATTTCACGCCATATGAGGGCGAAACCAAGGCGTCCGCGAGTTCCCACTCACCCGCCGATGACTCAATCTTCAGCTCAACCCCACCCTGTCTCACAATCACGGTGCCCGCTTCACGGGAAACGATCTTACAATCCGGGTGCAGCATCAGATTGAAACGCATCTTCGGAAGCGCTTCGCCTTCCTGCTTGGGGACAAAGAAATCGCGAACTTCGTAGACGCGACGCGATTCGCTTAACTCGATACGCCGCCGATGGATGAGTTTCTCAGGCAATCGTAGATATCCCTGATGCTGCGCCTCGAAAACCACCTGCTCTTCAATCGCCGTCCATTCGAGGACCTCGCACTTCGTATCCTCATGACACCCCCACCACGGCGAATCCTCCAGCAGACGGTTCTGCGGTTCGTCAGCGATACAGACCGTGTTGTGGACATCACAGGAACGATACAAATCACGATAATATTTACTCGGTGTGTAGGTGTAGATACCGGGATCGACGATAAAGTCGCACTTCCCGAGGGAAAACGTGAAGGACAACTTGTCGTCATGCGCATGCCCACCCCCACCACTTGTGCCAATCGGCCCGGCGAAAATCGCACTGTAAACCGAGGGCGTCTTCATCAGATAGAAACCAGCACTCGGAAATGCACAGCTGACCGGTTTCATCGGGTGGGGTTTCATTTGTATTTTCGGCTCCAGGAAAAGTGTCTGAGCCAGAGAGCATTCCGCCGGGGTGCAATCATTCGGCCACAGCGATTCATCTTCAAAAAGTGCCGCGCCCATGCCGCACAGAAACCGCCAATCACATTCATGGTGCCCCGGTGTCTCCAAATAGAGAAATCGCCCATTATCGATATCGCCGATCAGAGGGATGCGATGGTTCGGTTGAATCAAATCACGCAGTGCCTTGAACATCCGGCGCAGCTTCGCAGTTCGCTCCACGCCGATATTTTCATCGAGCCACGCCACGATTTCTGTCGGCCGATCATGACCCGCGAGCTTTGCTGCAATAATCAGTGGCAACACGAGCATCTCCAAAGCAAAGGCATGGTAATTCGTCGCCGATTCGTAATCAAAACCGTCCTCCCCCACCTGCCGGTCCAGCTCGAGTTGAATTTCACGAAGTCCCATCCGCGCCCAGCTCCGATGCTCCACCGAATGTTCCGCCAGAAAACAACTCCCCACCAGCAACCCGCCCAAATCAGCAAGGTAGTGATTCGGATGAATACTCGTTTCCGCAAATTCGAGATTACCCGAGATAAACTCACGGTGCGCCCCGATGCTCTCGACAAACTCTTTCTCGAATGAAGCCTCCGCCGGATCGCTCCGATCAATGCTCTCGCGAATAATCGAGTAGGCCACGATCCAATTGGTCAGCCGGATCGCCACGTTCATATTCGCATGCCAGCCGATCCCGTATTCCACGGGGTTGGCGGATAACCAATCCATCATCTGCGCCATCACCTCGCGGCGATAACGATCTTCGCCCGTTTCCTGCCAAGCTCGCGCGAGCACCGTGAGATGACAGCACCGGGAGAGATCATAAGGCACCTTCGCATCCACACCCTCGATCAGGCCGTAGCGTATCTCGGAAAAGTGTTTCAGCGGATAACGATAGCCCGACTTAAAATCGATGAACCAATCGATTGGTTCGTAACCCTCGACCAAATCGGCCGCCATCCCAAGCAAGCGCGAGCGTTCCGCTTGCTGCGCTGGCGTCATATCCTTAGCCACTGCCGCAGAAGTCACCTTCGTATCGCTATAATTAACCTCCTCAAACCCACGCGCCTGCATTCCAAATCGAACGCACACCCAACCACTCCCGAGCAGACTGAATTCATGCGCAGCGTAGTGATCAGCCCATTCAACCCAAACCTCGACCGCATCACCAGTCGCCCTAAATTGCAATTCAGGCAGTTTCATTCCTTCGCATCGCGATGCTCAGACCTGAGTCTTAAAATATTCAATCGTGTGGCCAAGGCCTTCCTCTAACTCGATGGTCGGCTCCCAATTAAGCACACTCTTGGCCAACGTGATATCCGGCCGACGCTGTTTCGGATCATCCGCTGGGAGATCCTGATGCACGATTTTTGAACTCCCACCGACGAGCTTCAGAGTGAGTTCAGCGAGCTGCATCATCGTAAATTCTCCCGGGTTTCCGATATTCATCGGACCCACAGTCTCAGTCTGATTCATCAGGCGCACAAAGCCCTCGATCAGATCATCGACATAGCAGAAGGAACGCGTCTGCGTGCCATCACCGTAGATCGTGATGTCTTCTCCCTTGAGGGCCTGCACGATGAAGTTGGACACCACGCGACCATCGTTCGGATGCATCCGCGGACCATAGGTGTTAAAAATGCGCACCACGCGAATATCGACTTTGTTCTCTCGGTGGTAATCAAAGAAGAGCGTTTCTGCACAGCGTTTCCCTTCATCGTAGCACGAACGGGGTCCGATCGGATTCACCAGCCCCCAATAACTTTCCGGCTGGGGATGCACCTCGGGATCGCCATAGACTTCAGAGGTCGAAGCTTGAAAAACCCGGGCCCGCACCCGCTTCGCCAAGCCGAGGCAATTAATCGCCCCCATCACCGATGTCTTCGTCGTCTTGATCGGATTGAATTGGTAATGCGGAGGTGAAGCCGGACACGCCAAATTGTAGATCTGGTCGACCTCATACTTAAATGGATCAATCACATCGTGGCGGACGAACTCGAAATTGGGATTATCCTTCAGATGCTGGACATTGCTTTTGCGACCCGTGAACAGGTTATCGAGGCAGATCACTTCATGGCCGTCCTGGAGTAGACGGTCGCAGAGATGGGAGCCGAGAAATCCGGCACCGCCGGTAATGAGTATCCTCATGCCCACAGTGAGCGAAAATATCGCGACACACTCAAGCCATGAAAATGGCTCAGTTCAACGGCTCGTGATAAAGTCTAAATCTTAACCGACGTGGGGATAAATCTACCCCAATAGTCGCTCGCCGGTCACCGCATCAAAAACGACCGTGCTACGGGGGGGCAGCTCGGCTTCGATCTCAACGCCTTCCGGTGTGAGTAAACTGCGAGGTCCACCGCTCAGCGTATGAACGACCAGCAAGCCCGCTCCAACCATCGTGGTTTCATTCGTTTCATTCAGCACCCGGCACCCGGCGTTTCGCCCGATTTCGCGAAGCATCGAAGGGTGCGAAGGAGAAACTCCACATGCCCAATAGGTCGCATCCACTTCCACGCGTGAAACCGCCGATGCGCTGCCGTCGGACCACCTCCCTGCCACTTCCACGTTATCTTCCCCATAGGTCGGCAACTCAAATGAGCCTGCCAAATCACAACTCTCTTCCTGACCTGCCCACCGCAGGGTCTGCACCGCCGAATCTATGGTGCGCAACTTTGTTTCAAATCCAGTCAGTTCTGTCGCGTGTTCCGGATCCACCGTCGAGCCATCACTCCAACCGGCGAACCCGGTAAACAAAACATGCCTGCCCCCTTGCGCGACGTGCCCTCCAATCATCTCGCGCTGTGCCGAATCGAGCACCGGAGTCGTCGCCAAAATCACCAAACGATAGGGACTCAGGTCCATCGACTTCAATTCGCCCAGGAGCGCCTCTTCGTGAACCAATCCGGATTGATACAACCCCAAGGCCAACGCATCAATGCCCACCGGCGACACCGGATCTACAGGCAAGGCCTCAGACATATCTCCCAGTTCGCCTACATCAATCACCCGACGACTCCCCGTGTGCGCAAAAGACCACGGATCGTGCACCACCAAGACATCCGCTAGCCTCACATGGGGACGTGCCGAACGCTCGCGCACAATCGTCATGATGCGATTCACATCCGCTTGCAGTCGCGGGTGATCCCACCAGCCCATCGTGCCGTAACGCACCGCTTCGGTCGTGCCCGCCGTCATCCCAAAATCATACCACCACGCACCCACTCCCCTCGTGACCGGTTGCAGGATATTGCGGATCTGAATCGCGACATCATCCTCCAATGTCGTGATTGACTTCGGATCCCACGGACATCCACTCACCGTCGTCGCTTGATCCATCTCATCGAGCCAGAGTTTTCCGGATCGACGCACCGGGTCGATCAACCCACGCGCATGCCCCGAACCTCCCATCCGACGCGCCGAGGGATCGTATGATTGAGGACCGCACAGGCAGTTGATATGTGGCGATGCGAGGATCCGATCCAATGCCAGATGACCGCCTGCCGCGTGACGGCCAAAGAGATTGTGAAAGTAACCAAAAAACGTCGCGGTTATTATCGGGCGAGGCCACGACACCCCCGCCGTCTTCGCCAAATCAATAATCACGTCCGCCAACTGTTCGTGCTGAAAGAGAAAATAATCGATCACATCGCGGCGTTTCTTCGGATCGCGCAGGATGCCGCAATCCGCAATCTCACGCGCTTCCGAGCCGGGGATCAGCACCTCCTCAAAACTGAGTTCCTCTCGATTCCAGGCCGCAGCTAACGCCACCTCGTTTGTATACTTTTGTCTCAGCCATTTACGGAATGCGATCTGTGCCGCCGGTCCATTATCCGGATCGTGTTGGATAAACCCGAATTGATGCCATTCGCCATAAACCCCATTTGAAATCTGAATTCCGAAAACCGACTCACCTTCAGGACTCGCTGCGAGATCCCGGCAGAATGTTTGCAGATGTTGGATCGCCCACCCGAGCCAGCGTTTCGAGCTAAAGCTCGCGCGTCTCGCGGCCGTGTTATCCTGCGCGAGCGGACGCTGATGACTCCACGGCGCCTCTGGTTTAGCTTCCGTATCTGCATAGCCAACCAATTCATCCGGATGACGATCGAGCCACCACTGCGGCGCGTTGACATGCACCCGCAGCATGACCGCACCGTCAGGGCACTGCGCCAAAATTCCGGCGACCTGCTTGCGCGCCAAGGTGATATCCAACCGATCGTTTTCGTTAATCATCTGCTCGAACCAGATATCCGCCAAGAACAGCTTAACCCCGTTGCTCGCAAATACCGCAATATTTCGCGCGGGCATCTCCTCCCAAGTCCAACGCGAGCCCGGCGCATCGGTGAGGCCATAGAGCAATGGCGCCTGTTCGACGCCATTAATCATCAAACGCGGACGCCCGTCACGATTATCAATCGTCGAGGTCATCGGTTGTTTCTTCGCCTCTAAGCTCATTTGGCCTTCAAGCGCGCCGCGGCTCCATCCTCGTAGCGTTTCACCCACGCCAAATGCCATTCCGCAAAGTCGCCGGCTTCAATGTGCGCCCGCGCTTGCGACATCAGATCGAGGTAGAAATGAAGATTGTGCAACGTCAGCAACGTGCAGCTGAGAATCTCGCCCGCAACCGTCAAGTGCCGCAGATAAGCGCGCGAGAAATTCGACGTATAGTTGTTGATCTCATCGCTGATCGGTCGGTTGTCCGCGCGATATTTTTCATTCCTCAAATTCATCGGGCCATCCGGGGTGAAGACCAGTCCGTTGCGCGCGACCCGTGACGGCAGCACGCAATCAAACATATCCACGCCGAGCGCCACCATCTTGAGCAACTGCGGCGGCGTCCCCAGCCCCATCGTGTAGCGCGGCTTACCCACCGGCATAAACGGCGTGGTTGCGCCCACCTGTTTGAGCATCTCCGGTTCAGGTTCCCCTACGCTCACCCCGCCGACTGCGTAGCCCGGAAAATCGAGCGCCGCGAGCGATTCCGCTGCTTCGCGACGCATATCGTCGAAAGTTGATCCCTGCACGATCGCGAAAACGTGATGCCCTTTTTCGAGAAATCCGCTCTCGATCGCGATCTCCTTGCACTGCGTCGCCCAGCGATAACTCCGCTCCACCGCGGCCGCGCATTCATCGCGTTCGCAAGGCCACGGCGGACATTCGTCGATCACCATCGCGATGTCGCTCCCGAGATTCTGCTGAATCGACATCACTTCCTTCGGACCGAGAAACAGTTTCTTCCCGTCGAGGTGCGATTGAAACTCCACGCCGTCGTCACGCATCTTCCGCAACTTCGCCAGCGAAAAGACCTGAAACCCACCGCTATCCGTGAGAATCGGGCCCTCCCAACCCATGAATTTGTGCAGTCCACCCATCTGACCAATCAGCTCCGAAGTCGGGCGCAGATTGAGATGATAGGTGTTACCCAGAATAATCTGGGAACCGATTTCAGAGAGATGCGCTGGGGTCAGTGATTTCACCGTTCCCTGCGTGCCCACGGGCATAAAGATCGGCGTTTCGACCACGCCATGACGCGTTTGCAACCGCCCACGACGGGCCGCGGTGATCGAATCGGTTTTGAGTAATTTAAAATGCGGAGTCATGTGGACGAGTCGCGCTGACTTATAATCGTGCGTAAACGTTCAGGTTTCCTTCCGGCATACTGCACGGCGAGCAAGAAAACCACTTCGTCCTGCACCACATCGAAAATCAAATAGGGAAATGGCCGCAAGAGGCGTGTGCGGATTTCCGGCGCCACCTTGATAGCGTGTTGCTTCGGAAAGCGTAGAATATCATCCCCCCCATCATAAAATGTGCGCTTAAACTGCTCCGCCAAGCCCACCGCCCGTCCGGAATAAAACGCACTCGCGGTTAGAACATCTGTTTCCACCCGACGATGAAATACCGCTCGGAAGCCCACAAGAATTCACCCCAATCGTGACTTAAGTTCCGCGTAGGTCAGTCCGCTGCTCGGATCATTTTTCAGCTCACCCCAGCGTGCCTGCACCTCATTTACCTGTCCGGGATCCAATTCAATATCGGACTCATTTAACGAAGCCCATAGCTCATCAATGAGCGCCAGACGCTCCTCAACGGGTAGCTTCACTAAATCCGCAACCGAACTCATTTCTCCATCCTAGTTGGGATGCCTCATCTGGCAACTGGTTAGTTGGGATCGCCTCGGATAAGGCCACCCCATCCCCGCGCTTGACCCCAGTGTCAACCCGTCGGTAGATGCCTTTGTGCTGCTTGTTATCGATAACTTCGATTCGTTTACTTTCAACCTCGTCCAATACTTCGGTCAACTGGGCGTGGAACAACGTGTGTTTCGCAATAACGAGATCACGCCCGAGGAAGCGCTCGCGCTCAATCCGGATCGCGTGCTGATCTCACCCGGCCCCTGTTCGCCATCTGAGGCGGGTGTCTCCATCAAGATGATCGAGGCCTTCGCCGGCAAAAAACCGCTCTTCGGAGTGTGCCTCGGATGCCAGTCAATCGGCCAACATTTCGGCGGTAAAATCGTCCGGGCCGATCGCTTGATGCACGGCAAAACTTCTCCCATCCAGCATCGCGGCACCGATGTCTTCAAGGGCATGCCCCAAGACTTCGCCGCGACCCGCTACCATTCCCTCCTCGTTGAACGCGAATCGCTACCCGATTCTCTGGAAATCACGGCGGAAACCGCCGAAGGCGAAATCATGGGCCTGCGGCACAAAACCCTGCCCATCTGGGGCGTCCAATTTCATCCTGAGTCCATTGCCACCGAACAAGGCATGCTCATCTTAGAAAATTTCCTGTCACTGAACTAAGCCCACCATGCGTTGCCCCAAGTGCACCTCAATTGACGATAAAGTGATCGACTCCCGAATCAGCCGGGAGGGAAACACGATTCGCCGCCGACGCGAATGCCTCGAATGCGGCAACCGCTTCAGCACCACCGAAACCATGGTGCGCGACGGCCTGTTCGTAATCAAACGCGATGGACGTCGCGAAGATTTTGATCGCGAGAAAGTGGTCCATGCGATCCGTGCCGCTTGCCACAAACGCCCCGTTGATCTTGAGCAAATCGGCATGGTCGTCGAAGACGTCGTCGATATCGTCGAAGCGCAATACGAGAGCGAGATCCCCTCCAAGGTAATCGGTGAAAGTGTGATGCAACGCCTCCGCACCATCGATCAAGTCGCCTACGTGCGATTTGCGAGCGTCTATAAAGAGTTCAGAGACGTGAAGGAATTCATGCAGGAAATCAGCAGCCTGCCCAAAACCGGCAAATGACCCGACCTCGGGAAGACCTGCGGCGTCTCCATTTCGTCAACGCGCTCTTTGCGCACGTCACGGGACACGATCTCTATCTCGCCGAGCAGATCAAAGAGGCCATTGCGTTTAGCCTCGGCGAATTGGAGAAGCAAGTTATCGCCCATCCTGAGGAGGCCGTTAAATACGATACCAAGTTTAACAACGCGGCCGCAGCTCTCTTGGCTAACGCCTATTCACATCTCCCTTCGCACGGCTTCTATCATTGGGACGCCGCCCGCAATTTGGAAACCGCCACTCCACTCTTCGCTCGTGATGAGATCATGACTGGCCTTAAACAGCTCGCCACTTATCGCGAATCGACCCTCCTCGTCACCAATCTGCGCCCGGCGTTAATCCCTCCGCCTAAACGCGCCGTCGGCCGACGCCTCCGAGACTACGACGAAACCCTCGCCTTCATTCGTGACCTCGCCGCCGCCCGCACTGCCCCCACCGCCAATCTGCAATTGCTATTTTTGTAAAAGCGCAAAGCCGCCAAGTCGCTAAGTCCGAAACATGCAATTTCGATTACGTTTGTTACTTTGCCTCTTCGACCCTTTGCGCTTTATTTTCTAAATATGTCCAAGACCATTTTTCAGAAAATCATCGATCGAGAAATTTCCGCCAAAATCGCCCATGAGGATGAGCACTGCATCGCTTTTCACGACGTGCAGCCTCAAGCACCGGTGCATGTGTTGGTCGTCCCCAAGAGACTCATCGCCCGAGTCGGCGAAGCGAAGCCAGAGGACCAAGCGATCCTCGGCCATCTCCTCCTCACCGCAGACAATATCGCGCGTGAGCTCAATCTCGATAAGGGCTTCCGATTGGTCATCAACAACGGCCCCCACGGAGGCGAATCCGTCCCCCACCTCCACGTCCACCTCCTCGGCGGACGCCAACTCGCCTGGCCTCCAGGATAAAGCGCGAGGAATCATGCAGCTCTCTACCAAGCAGATCGAATCATTCCAAAAGAGCGGTTATCTTGCCGTGCCTGCCTTCTTTGACTCCGCGGAAACCGCCGCGCTCCAAGCCGACATCGCACGTCTGAAGCGAAATCATTACCTCCGCAATGTCGCCACCGAGGGCGATGGCAAAACGAGTTCGGTAACCAAACAGAACCTCCAACTGTGTCCGGCTAACTTCTACAGCACGCTGATTCGCGCGCTCCCCTTCGCGCCTAAGGTGATCGACGCCGTCACGAGCCTGATCGGTCCGGAAATCACGCTCCATCTCGATCAGATTTTTCTGAAGCCCGGCCAAACCGGAATGGGCACCGCATGGCATCAAGACAACGCCTACTTCAAAATCCCGCAGCCTCTGTGTGGCACCGCCATGTGGATCGCCATTCATGACGCGACCATAGCCAACGGGACAATGAGCGTCGTGCCCAATTCCTTCGACACGCTGCTACCCCACGAACGCGACGGAAACAGCGATCATCACATCCGTTGTTTTCCCGATGAATCTCAAGCTGAGACCATCGAACTCAAGGCCGGTAGTGTGCTCTTTTTCTGTTACGGCACACCGCATTGCACCGGTAATAACACCACCGACACCGAACGGGCCGGACTTGCCTATCATTTTCTCTGTCATGATCAAACCAGCGAGGAATTCTATACATCGGGTCGCATCGGAAATCCCCGCCCCCGCTTAACCGGGCCTCAGGCAACCGGAGGTTTCGAAGAATACGGTTCACAAATCGCAGGCACTTGGGAAACGGAAGTTCAGCACGCCCTCAAATCTTAACGCGTTGCCCCCAATGCGTGGGCCTCGCACTCCAAGCTCGCGCCTTGTGGACAAGCCGCTCCACCTGGATTCTATATCTTGTCATAGACGAAACGGTCGATCTCCCGTCCATCATCGTAGAGGCGAGTTTTCGGAAAATAAGCCTCGTCAAACGGCCTTGGTCGAGTGGGACCTCCCCAGCTTGATTTCTCTATCGTGCGCCATGCCCGACGTCCCCAATGCGGACCGCGCATCGGATCTCGGGTTTCGCCCATCCAGGCGATGATCTCATCATGCAAGCGGTCGCGAATCTCTGCATATTCCGGATCGTTGATCGCATTGTGTCGTTCATACGGATCTTTCTCCAAATCGTAAAACTCATCGGTGTCGATCAGGTTGATCGACAGTTTAAAACGTCCCGTGCACACCGCGCGAATCGGGGCAAAGCCACCAAACCCATCGTGATCGATCTCGAAGCGGTTAAACTCCACAAAGACGTGTTTATGCGTCGGCTGCTGAGGATCGCGACATTGCGCGAGTAATGACTTGCCATGCAAAAGCGGCGGTGGTTCTACGCCGAAGAAATCCAAAACTGTGGGAGCCAGATCGATATGCGAAACGGGATGTGAGGATACCGAGTCTCTCGCAATCATCTCAGGGCACCGAATAATAAACGGGATGTTCGCGATCTCCTCATAAAGCGCGGGGCCTTTGCTGTCCAATCCGTGGTGACCAAACGTATCACCATGATCGGCGGTGTAAGCCACGAGCGCATTGGGAGCATGCTGATCGATTGCCGCTATCACACGGCCCACTTCGTGATCACTGTAGCTGTTGCAGGAAAAGTAGCGCGGATGCTTGAGCCAGGATTTATCGTCATGCTTTTCCAACGCGCGGCGATTCGCCACATGTCGCGCCCATTCCTGCTGCACCCGTGGTTTCGTGCTTAAATCGTCGTCCGCATTGGGCACCTCCATTTCGAAATCATCGAAGGCACTCACAAACGGCTCCGGGCAGATAAAAGGGTGATGCGGTTCGTCAATGGAGACGACGAGGAAAAAGTCCTCCTCGCGATGAGCTTCGATAAAGGCACGGGCTTTCTCCGCCGTGCGATGGGCGTGTGTGAATTCTGCGGTGATCCCGTGTTTCGCAATCGACTCCGCATCATGCACCTCGCGTGAAAGTAACTGCGCTTTCTCATCCGGTAAGGATTCGAGATAGTTGCGTCCATCAAACCAATACTCGGGATCCCACCCGGGAGGGCAGCGTCCATCGCCGAAGTAGTCCGAACCATCGAGATGCCATTTACCGATGTAGCCGGTCTTGCAACCGGCATCCTGTAAGCGTTGCCCCAGAGTCGGCAGATCAGCGTGCGGTGCCATATCGTTGCCCAGCACGCCATTCGTATGCGGATAAAGTCCGGTAAAAATCGCCGAACGCGCCGGACCACAAACCGGAGCACATGTGTAGGCGCGATCGAAGCGCATCCCCTCGCCGGCCAAGCGATCGATGTTTGGCGTGCCCAAAGCGGGATTCCCCGCATAGCAGCCCACCGTGAAAGTGCCTTGGGTATCAACTAGAAAGAGGACCGACTGTTTGGGCATGAGAGGCGAAATGAATAAAAGCTAGAGTCGTGAATCGCTCAGCAGGTTTAGGTAGGTTCGATAATGTAGCGATAGAGAGACGCCTTCCAATCGGGATCAAAACTGGCCGTCCCCCGGGTCATATAAAGTTCAAAATTAAGCGATTCACGGTCTTCAATGATCTGGAAATTCGTAAACCAGATATCGGGATGATCACCCTCTTCAACGTCATCGACCACGACCACACTCTCACGGATTAGGCCGAGCTTATCTTCATCGAATCGCGCCATAATCAGCGGGTGTCGCGGTAAATTCCCATCGGGAGGATTCGGAATAATGTTCCCGAACCAATAGAGCTCTCCGGTGCGAGTGGAGCGCATGAAACGGTGAATACTGGAAGGCGAATAGAAACGCGTGCCATCGCTGTAACGAAGCTCGCGGATCGGTTCGAGGGTTTGCCCTCCATCATGGCTCATGCTCATCCATTTTCTCCCGGCAGTCGTCGCCGTATTGCTACCGCGACACACCATGAGAATTCTGCCGTCCTTGAGCACCGCCACATCAGGTTCGAGTAGACCACGCGATGACATCTCCGGTGAAATGAAGATCTGATTCGAAGCGTGCCACTCCCCATTCAATTCACGCCGCATCAGAACCGCACCACCTTGGGAAGATCCCCGTTTCGCATTATCCGGCTGACACACCATCGGAAAAAACACGCGCCCCTCCGCATCGAATTTCACCCCGCAACCAAAATAGGCTCGGTTCCTTTGAGCAAAGTCCGGATCGAATTGCTGCTCAGGGTTATATTCGGGGCCATCTTCATACCGTAAACACTGCAACTCAGAATCGCCTTCACGGATGAACACATGGTCGTGAAACGGATGTTCGTTCGTCTCCCAATTGAAGGTGAAGAGCTTCCCACCGGGCCAGATACGCTTCATCACGATTTGATAAGGCACCCCGGTCACGGGATTTATTCTAGCGGCATGGGAGCATTCAAAAACGCCTCCTTCCGGTAGCTGACGTGTGACATCCTCCAGCGGGACTGAATCGTCCCAAGTGCGGCCATTATCATGTGAAATCCTTCGTCGCCATCCTTGGTAGTTATCACTTTCGGCGCAGGTCTTGAGGACTTCCACACGAGTGTGACCGTCATCGAGGTAACCAATACTGTTCAACAGCTGACTGTTACCGGGTTCGGCAGCTTCTAAATAGAGTGTTCGAGTAATCATGATCGGGCTTCGAAATTTCCATCCAGGCGACGTGAGATTGCACGTTTCAATTCAAGCATCATCAAGAGCGGTGCCAGCGTAGCGGCATCGAGTTGGGTGTGTTGGGTGATTTCATCCGGAGAAAGAATCGCCCCGCCTGCAAAACACGCCATCACCTTCGCTTCCTCTGGGGACAGATCAAGAGATGGCGATGCTGTCTGCGCCGTGCCTTCCTTATCGGGAATCGGTGCCGGCCGTAGGCCATCAAGATAATTCAGTTCGGCCAAAATATCATCCACCCCCGTCAGCAGCGTCGCGCCATCGCGGATCAGTTGATGACAACCCTGACTCGTTGCCTGATCGATCCTTCCCGGAACCGCGTAAAGCAATCTCCCCTGCTCGCCCGCAAATCGTGCCGTGATCATGGAGCCCCCGCTCACATCGCTCTCCACCACAATGACGCCTTCGCAGATGCCTGAGACTACGCGATTGCGCATTGGAAAACTCTGCCGATCCGCACGTCGCGTGAAGGGAAACTCCGAGAGAATCGCCCCCTCTGCTTCGATCTGTCGGTAGAGATCAAGATTCTCCGGCGGATAAATAATATCGATCCCGCATCCCAGCACCGCAGCAGTCTTGCCGTCAACCGAGAGTGCACCTTCATGCGCTGCCGTGTCGATTCCCCGCGCCAATCCACTCACAATGCAAAATCCTAGTCGTGCCAGCTCCGCCCCGAATTTCTTCGCGATACTTTGACCGTAAAGTGTCGTTCGGCGACTGCCGACCATCGCGATACACGGCTGAGCAAATTCATACGAGCCCTTGCGATACAATCCGATCGGTGGATCGCTGATCTCCTTTAACATACGCGGGTAACCGGCATCGTCACGCGTCACAAAAACGGTATTCGCCTTCGCCATCCGATCTTCCTCTCGTCCGAGATCAAAATATTCCGACCAATTCTTCAGGGTCCCACTGATTGCCGGACCCACTCCTTTCACGCTTTCCAATTGGCGTGTCGAGACGGTTAGCACCTCGCGAGGATCGCCACCAAATTCCTCCAATAAACGATTCAGAGAAATCGGTCCTATATTCGGCAGTGCATTCAGCACCAAATAAGCCTGCCGAATCGTGAGCTCTCCGTTCATCACCTTATCCTCAGCACCCCGCTAAGAAAGTCGAGCAACTGCGTCGTGCGCACCGCAGTCGCCCCATGCTTTCTCGCCAAGGCATCCGCGGCCAATCCGTGCCACGCAACCCCACGACAGGTCGCGCCGATCATATCCTTTGGTGATCGCGCGAGCTGAGTGCCGATCATACCTGCCAGCAAATCACCACTTCCACCCCGTGCGAGCACGGGACCACCAAAGAGGCTATGATACGTTTCCGCCCCAGTAGAAATTTGCGTGATCGCTCCTTTGCGCACGACAGTCGCGTGACTCTGGGCCGCGTAATCACGCAATTCCAACTCCCCGGCGATCCGTTTAAATTCTCCGGCATGCGGCGTCAGCACCAGTGGGCCATTCGCAACTGCGATCACTTCAGATTGCAGCGCATCCGCATCCACCAGAATCGGAACCTCAACACTCTTCACGATTTCCGCGGCCAGCACCAAAGTTTCCGGTTCGCGGCCGATTCCCGGTCCAATCACCAGCGCGGAGGCGCGAACCAATCGTTCGCGAAACAAATGTAACCCTTCGAGTGCGAGCCCGCCATCAGGTGTCTCCGGCCAGCCGACCCAAATCGCTTCGGGCGCTTGCGCGGCGAAGGAAGCGATCAATGATTCCGGCACAAAGGCTGTGACTAATCCCGCGCCGCTGCGCAGAGCCGACGTCACCGCCATCAAAGCCGCCCCCGGATAGGCCCGTGATCCCGCCACGACGAATAAATGCCCCTGCCCACGCTTGTCCGTCTGCGGATCACGCCAGTTGCGTAGTGGATTCAAAATCGCATCAGTCAAAACCAGCGACTCCGAATCATGCGGCATCTCGCTATCAAAGAACCCCAAATCGAGATAGCGCACGCGTCCCGCATTTTTCAGTCTAATCGAAGGCGCCTTCACCACACCAGTCGCATAGGTAAAATCCGCACGAAAAGCTCCTGCTTCGCCCAATCCGCTTGGTAGATCCACGGCGGCTCGTAGCAAAACCTCGCTTTGATTTGCCAACGCCAAAACGTCTCGCGTCTCGCCTTGTAATGGAGCGCGAAATTGAAACCCAAAGATCCCATCGAGACACACCGTATAACTTCCGGAAATCGAATCGCTCGTAATCGGCTTCACGCGCTCGTCGGCCGCGTGTTGCAATTCCTGCCAAGCGCGAAGCGCGAGTGGTTTCAGTGAGTTCGAGCCGGCGACCAGCACGACTTCAGCCACCGCATAACGAAAACGCTGCAACAAGGCCTGCGCTGCGATCAGCGCATCTCCGCCATTGTGCCCTTTGCCCACCAACACGAGGAGTCGTGCATTTCTCGGGAATCGGCCGAGTTCGCGAAAATCGCTCGCCACGCCATCCGCCACGGCGCGACCTGCGCGCTGCATTGCCGCCCATTCTTTTTGCTCATCGCCACCAAACAATCCTGCTTCCACGACCTTCGTTTCCGCACAGGAAAGAATCGGATGAGCGCCACTGAGCTTCATATCATTTCACGACTTCAGGTTTATCAGGCGACCCGGAAGTCATCTCACGAATCGAACCGGTAATGGCATCCCACGTCGTCCCGTTCGTTTGCTTCAGCCACTCTTCACGCTGCTTTTCGGTCTCAGTGAACAGGAGCGGTGCATTCGTCGTTACCCCATGCGTCAACACGGGACGGGTGAGCCTGGTGATTGAGCGGAAGTAGATTTCATTCCCGCTTCGCAGCACTTCGTAGAAACGGGAATACTGGCTATCATCAATATCCCACATCGCGATCTCCGTCGTATCATCAAACCAAACGGCATAACTTCCCCATTCATCAAACACCGCTTCGACTTCAGAGATATTCGGTTTTGCGAGGTTCGCGACCAATGGAGCTGGAGATTCATCGCGCACTGGCACCTCAATTATTTCTGGAGCTGGCTTGGGAAGCAGCCAGACAAAGAGTGCCCCCAGCACGAACCCAATCGAAATCCACGAAGGCGTTTTCGACATACTGCTGGGAGAAGGTGTTTTTTCTTCCGGATCTTCCATTTTATTTATTCCTCACCAAAGTCGCGACGGCCATCGCGTAAGTTTCCGTATGCGAAAGCGAAATCAATACGCCGGTGCCACCGAGATCGTGCAAAAGAGCCTGCGCCTTGCCATCGAGACGAATCAACGGTTCCTGACGTTCGCCGTGTTCGACCGAGATCGAAGTCCAATCGAGATGCTCGCCGATCCCCGTCGTAAACGCTTTGGCCACCGCTTCTTTCGCGGCCCAACGTGCGGCGTAATGCTTGTGGGGAAACTTCAGCGTCGAGCAGTAGGTGCGTTCCTCGTCCGTAAACGTGCGATCCAAAAATCGGTCGCCGTGGCGGTCGAGGATCTGCGCGATGCGCTCCACCTCCACGAGATCGCAGCCCAAGCCGATCACCGTGCCGCCCGGTGGTAAAGAGATGCCCATCGCGCTACTCATGAATTCATGCGAGTTTTCATTTCAACCACGGCTTCTTCGATTCCGGTGAAGAGGGCGCGACTGATGATACTGTGACCAATGTTGAGCTCATGCAGATGAGGCAAGGTGCGCACTTCCGCGATGTTCACATAGTTGATTCCGTGACCTGCATTAACAATGAGACCACAATCGTGACCACGAACGCAGCCCACGCGTAACCGCTGCAATTCGAGTTCACGGTTTTCTCCGAAATAGGCATTCGCATAAGCTCCGGTGTGCAACTCGATCCAGGGCGCACCGAGTTTTGCCGCCAATTCGATCTGTGGTTCATCCGGATCGATAAACAAACTCGTTTTGATCCCAGCTTCGCTCATCGCATCCACGCATTCTTTCACCCGATCGCGATTGCCTACGACGTCCAAGCCACCTTCCGTCGTCACCTCTTCACGACTTTCCGGCACGAGACAAACTGAGGCAGGTTTCACTTCCAGCGCCAACGCGACCATTTCAGGCGTGCAGGCCATTTCGAGATTCAGGCGTGTGGCGATGCTTTCCCGCAGGCGCCAGATATCACGATCCTGCACATGACGACGATCCTCGCGCAGATGGGCCGTAATCCCGTCTGCACCAGCGCGTTCCGCGAGGAGGGCCAGCGAGACCGCATCCGGTTCGACCGCACCACCTACCGTGGAATCAGCATGTTGATAGCGCGCTTGTCGCACCGTGGCGCAGTGATCGATATTTAGTCCGAGAAGAATCATGTGGCAGAGGTTTGACCTGATTAAGCGCGCGGTGATTCTCCATAGCAAAACGAAATGAACGAATCACCGAATCCCTCTCCCCCCCCCAAGCGTGAGAATCTGTTTCTCAACATCATCTTCAATGTGGTGCTGCCGACCATGATTCTCTCCTGGGCGAGTGGCGATGAATGGTTCGGTCCCACGTGGGGCCTCGTAATCGCACTCCTTTTCCCCACGAGCTACGGGATCATGGATTTCGTGAAACGGCGGAAGTATAACTTCATCTCCATTATAGGTTTTTCGAGCGTGCTCATCACAGGTGGATTCGCCCTCATGGAGCTAAATGCGTTTTGGTTTGCCGTCAAAGAGGCCGCTATCCCTGGCATTATCGGATTCTCCGTGCTCCTTTCGATGCGGACCAAGATGCCCTTGGTGAAGGAATTCCTCTATAACCCGCAGATCATGAATGTGGAACGAATCTCCGCTGCGCTCGATGAACGGAAGACCCATGCGAGTTTCACCGCCCTTCTCTGGGGATCCAGTCGATTGCTCGCTCTATCTTTTTTCATCAGCTCGGTGCTCAACTATTTTCTCGCCCGCTACCTACTTGTGAGTCCTCCCGGAAGCGAAGCCTTCAATGGCGACCTCGCCAAAATGCAATTGTGGAGCTGGCCCGTTATCGTGGTGCCAAGTATGGGGATGATGATGTTCGCGCTCTGGCGTTTCATCAAAGGACTCAAATCCGCGACCGGGCTCGAGCTGGAAGAGCTTCTCAACGAAGAAGCCGCCGGTAAAAAACCAGCGGCTTCGAAAGACAACGGGAGTTGAGCGCTAGTTAGCTCGAAACAGGATAATCACGGGCCACTGGTCCCATGTAAATCTGGCGCGGGCGGTAGATACGCCCCTTGGGCTGCGAAGCGACTTCACGCCAATTGGCGATCCAACCCGGAACACGTCCCATGGCAAAAGCAGCCGTAAACATCTCCACGGGAATCCCGAGCGCGCGCATGATGATGCCAGAATAGAAATCCACATTGGGATACAGCTTACGGGAAACAAAGTAGTCGTCCTTGAGGGCGGCCTGCTCAAGATGTTGCGCGATCGAGAGCAACGGATCGTCGATCCCAAGGGTGGCCAGCACCTTCTCGCAACTCACGCCAATGATCTTAGCCCGCGGATCGAAATTACGATAAACCGCATGGCCAAAACCCATGAGACGTTTGCTCTTATCACCTGATTTTGCGGCTGAGATGAAGTGAGAACCGTCGTCCCCCTCGTCGTGAATGGCCTGTAACATTTTCATCACGGCAGCATTGGCTCCTCCATGGAGAGGACCGGAAAGAGCTGCGATCCCAGCAGAGATCGAGGCGAGAAGATTAGCCGCACTGGATCCCACCATGCGCACCGTCGCGGTGCTGCAATTTTGCTCATGATCAACATGCAGGAGTAAAAGCAGATCGAGTGCCTTCACCACTTCAGGATCGGTCGTATAGTCCTTACCTTCTTCCGAAAACATCATCTGGAGAAGATTCTCACAGTAAGGAATTTCTTTCGACGACACCGTCGGCAGACCACGCTGATAGCGATAAATCATCGCGACCAGTGTGCGAATCTTGGAAATCGCCAATGCCGCAGTCTGATCAAAGGTCTTCAGATCCTGCTCAAAATTATTGGTCGCCAGTTCAGGGTAGTAGGCAGGAAGAGCGGCCATCAATGATGAGAGCATGGCCATCGGAGGGGCGTCCTTGGGGAATCCCTCCAAAATAGGATACATTCTGGGATCAACATCGGCGTGCTCATTCAGAAGAGCGTTAAAAGTCTTCCTCTGTTCCGGCGTTGGCAACTCACCGTAGATGACCAGATAGGCCGTTTCGATGTAGCCGCTGTTTTGGGTCAACTGCTCGATGGGATAGCCGCGGTGGCGCAGAATACCTTTATCTCCATCAAGATACGTAATCTCACTCAGACAAGAACCGGTATTTCCATAGCCCTGATCGTAACAAATATAGCCGGAGTCCTTCCGCAGCTTCCGGGTATCAATCGCCTTCTCCCCCTCGGAACCGGTGATGACGGGTAGTTGAAAATCTTTATCGTCGAGCGAAAGGGATGCTGATTCTGCCATGATGGCTATAACCCAAGCTGTTTCCCAGCCTCATGCAAAGAAAAGAAGTTCTTATTCGCGGACTTTACGGCACAATTAGCAACGCAACAGCTTGTGGTTAGCACAGCTCAAGCCCTCAGGTATCAACTATCAGCCGCCACTGACACGAAATTGCGGTAGATTTGAATCCCTGTAGCCTGACTTTTCTCGGGGTGAAACTGCGTGGCGAAACAACGCCCAGTCGCAATCGCGGCGGTGAATTTCACGCCATAATCGCACTCTGCGAGCACCAGTTTGGGATCACTCGGCACACAATAATAGCTGTGCACAAAATAGAACGCCTCTCCTTCAATTTCTAAATTCGCGATCAGGGGAGACTCTGGTTGAGCGAACCTCACGGTGTTCCACCCCATGTGAGGCACCTTGAGATCACTCGGCAAACGGAAGCGCACCACCTTTCCGGCGAAAATCCCCAAGCCCTCAGTCTCAGCTTCTTCCGAATAATCGAACAGAGCCTGCAAGCCAAGGCACACTCCGAGAAAGGGGCGATCTGCCGCGATCCAATCACGCAAAGCTTCGCTCATGCCCGTCTCACGCAATGCCGTCACACAATCAGCCAGCGCGCCTACTCCGGGCAACACGACTCCATCCGACGAACCTAGCTCCGTCGGTTTGGTCACGATCTGCACATCGCCGCCCGCGGCTTCCACCGCCTTGGCAACACTGCGCAAGTTTCCCATGCCGTAATCGATTACGGCGATCCGTGGTGGCGTTTTCATCGCTTACAACGCGCCTTTGGTGCTCGGCAGCGAATCTGCTGCGCGGGCATCGACTTGGGTCGCTACATCCATCGCGCGAGCCAATCCCTTGAAAATCGCCTCGGCCACGTGATGCGGTTCTTCGCCATACTCGAGTTTCACGTGGAGATTACAGGCCAGTGCATTGCTGAATGCCCGGGCAAACTCCTTGACGAGAATGAGATTAAAATCGCGCACAAACATGGTCGGCGGCACGGCATCGTAAACGAGGCACGCGCGACCACTTAAGTCCAAAACCACCCGGGCCAAAGATTCATCCATCGGCAGAAAGAAAAAACCATATCGACGAATCCCCACCTTGTCCCCGAGTGCCTGTTTAAAGGCATCGCCGAGCACCAGCCCCACATCCTCGACCGTGTGATGATAATCCACGTCCACATCGCCGATCGCTTTGATCTCGAGATTAAAGAGACCATGCTTCGCGAACAACGTGAGCATGTGATCGAAAAACGGCACTCCCGTGTCGATTTTCGAAACACCCGTTCCATCGATCTCTAACGAGAGAGCGATATCGGTTTCGGCCGTCTTGCGGCTGAGTTTTGCTATGCGTGCTTGAGCCATGCTTCGAGGGTTTCTTGGAGGAGGAGCATTTCCTCATCCGTGCCGACGCTGATACGCAGAAACGAAGCGGTCAAGGCATGGCTGGGGAAGTAGCGAACCAATATTTTCCGATTTAACAGGTATTCATAGAGCGCTTTCGCGACTTCCGGCCCTACCTCCCCCGCAGCGTTGCGCGGTTCGGTAAATATAAAATTGGCCTGAGATCGGTAGGTAAACCAACCCAGATTCTTCCATTCGGAAACGTAGTGATCCCGCGTGTGCCGCACCTTGTTGATGATGCCCGTATAATAATGCGGATCATCAAAAGCCGCCTGAGCAGCGACTTGGGACAGGCGACTCACATTGTAGCTATCCCGCACCCGATCCAGTATACCGATCATCTCAGGATGGGCCAAAGCGTAGCCCACCCGAATCCCTGCCAAGGCGTAGGCTTTCGACAAAGTGCGCACCACCACTAAGCGCGGATAGCGCGCGAGTAGCTTCACCGCATTTTCTTTGGCAAAAGCCGCGTAAGCCTCATCGACAACCAGCACACCGGCATAGCTCTGCAAAACCTCTTCGATCTCGTCGTTGGAAAATCCCACGCCCGTCGGCGCATTGGGCGACGTCAGGAAAAAGATGCGCGCGTTGGATTTGGCTATTTTTTCCACCGGCAAACGCATCGAACGATCCAATTCC
This sequence comes from Cephaloticoccus sp., assembly GCA_034669935.1. Lineage (GTDB taxonomy): Bacteria > Verrucomicrobiota > Verrucomicrobiia > Opitutales > Opitutaceae > Cephaloticoccus. The sequence goes on along the minus strand of JAXMOJ010000016.1, from coordinate 57,515 downwards.
AGAACCGTGCTCGCACCGTTTTGGATTCCCACCAGCACCGGATAAAGCGAGTAACTCGGAATCGTGAAGCCAGTGGCTTCAGCCTGGGTGCAAAAACTGCGGATCAACAAATTAAGAATATCGTCGGAACCATTACCTATGCAGACTTGATCGGCACTCACTCCATGGTGGGCCGCAATCGTCTCCCGCAAGGGCATACTTAGGGGATTCGGATATCGCCGGAGCGACTCCCCTTCCGTTCCAATCTCATCACGCAAAGCTGCCGCCACTTTCGGGCTTGGCGGATAGGGACACTCATTCGTGTTCAGTTTTGTCCACCCCTGATCATTTGGCTGTAATCCCGGAGTGTAGGCATGCAACTTCGCCACATGGGGCAGAGCCAGCGATTGAAGGGAATCGTCTTTCACGAGATTCAGGTTTGGGTGCGAATCTCGACCGAACGACCGTGGGCATCGAGTTTCTCCATCGCGGCAAACGACGCCACGACCTTGTTGCCCGCCTTCACGCTCTTTTCGTCATAACGCACGATACTGGTGCGACGCATAAAGTCCGCCACGCGTAGCCCGCTAAAAAAGCGACCCGTGCGACCCGTTGGCAGCACGTGACTGGGACCCGCCGTGAAATCGCCCAAAGCCGTCGGGGTGTAATTTCCGATCATGATCGCCCCTGCGGTCGTGATGGATTTGATCAGCTTCTTCAAAGAAGCCTCTTTCACGATCAGTTCCAGATGCTCCGGCGCGACGTAATTAGCGATCTCGGCGGCTTGATGCAGATTTTCAACTACGATGGTCAGAAACCCCTGATCGAGCACATTCTGGGTCTTCTCCTCGCGAGATAATTCGGAGACCTGCAGATCAACTTCCGTCGCGATGGCTTGAGCAATTTTTTCCGATGTCGCCACGAGGTAGACCTTTTCGCGACCCGAGCCATGCTCAGCCTGCGCCAAGATATCCGCGGCCACGAAGTCCACCCGCGCCGTTTGATCGGCAATCACCATGACTTCACTCGGCCCCGGGATCGAATCCACACCTATTGTGCCAAAAACTTGGCGTTTCGCTTCACAGACATACGCGTTGCCCGGACCAAATACTTTATCCACCGCAGGAATTGTTTCTGTGCCGTAGGCCATCGAAGCAATCGCGTGGACGCCTCCGATTCGATAGACCTCTTTGATCCCCAAGAAATGCAACGCCGCCAACAATCCCGGCGAGACCTTCCCCCGATTATCCGAAGGAGTGAATACCGCGATTTCCGGGCAACCGGCGATCTTCGCCAGCGAAGCTGTCATTAATACCGTCGAGACCAAGGGCACCTGACCACCCGGCACGTAAAGTCCCACGCGGCGGATGGGATCATGCTTCTCACCGATCATCGCACCATGTTTGTTCCGATCTTCCCAAGCTTCAGGTAAGCTCCGTCGATTATAGGCTACGATATTGGCGTGAGCGGCTCGAATCGCTTTCATATCATCCGCCGAAACGGATTCAGCGGCGCTCTCCAGTTCATTCTCGGACACGCGAAACTCACGAGAACGTAATTTCGCCCCATCGAATTTCGCGGCATAATTCGCAACCGCCATATCCCCGCGACCGCGCACATCGGCCAGAATCGCGGCGACAGAGTCGACAATTTCCTTTGGCACTTCCGCATCTCGGCAGAAGTCGGCCAGCTCATCGTTAAAATCCTTGGAGGTGGTGTGTAACAGACGCACGTCCATACTTTAGCGCAAAATATCCGAGAGAAGCAACCTTCCGCAGTTACCTCGATGACAACACCGGCACGCCAAAGATTGCCGGATCGATCGTCTCATTCACTACGATCCGATCAAAAGCGATCGTGACGGTTTGGGTCTCCCCATCTCCACGCGTCGTCACCGTCTTGAGCACTTTGGGGAATTTCACTCCATTGACCTCGGTCGATCCCTCTTCGGTGATTTTCTCTCCCCGGAGTGTTTCGGTCAGCACGAGACGCCCAGTCTTCAGATTAAAATAGCGGGTAAAGGAGGCTTCTGCACCGTGAGAGAAAGCCAATTTTTGGCAGACCACTCCGTCGATTTCAACCTGTCCCATGTTTTTGATTTCGCCGCCAACACTTTCTAGGCCACGAAAGAATGATAGGTTTTCCCACACATTCGCCCGAAGGCTTTTAATCTGCGGTATCGCCATCAATGAAAGGCGCCAGCCGGACTTATCATCTTTTGGGATTACACGCTGCCACCCATCATATCCATCCAGCCCAGTCTCTTCGGAACCACGTTCCGATTTGATCATGCTTAACTGTCGGTAGGGTTTTTGAAAAATAATCTCTACTGATATCGGCGTCTCTGACTCAGCTCCTTCGATCGAAAGTTCGCCGTAGTAGTGCAAAGTTTTCACGCTATTCAGGGCAGCCTCAGTGCCGAGATAGGCACGAGCCTTGGCAATGATCGCCGGTTCTGCGGCGATTGCTCCGGAAAGACCAAGCACAAGTGCGAGCAGAGGAAGCAGCACGAGACGGAAGGAGAGATTTTTCATAGCGGATGGATGGTGGATTGAGACGATATTCGGAAGATTACTCCCATTCGATAGTCGCAGGTGGCTTAGAACTCACGTCGTAAACCACTCGGCTCACGCCTTCGACTTCATTCGTAATACGGTTCGAGATGAGTTGGAGCAAGTCATACGGCAGGCGAGTCCAGTCAGCGGTCATCGCATCTTTGGAGCCTACAATTCGCAGGGCGATCACATCAGCGTAGTTCCGCTCATCACCAATCACTCCGACAGATTTAACCGGCAAGAAAACGGCAAACGATTGCCAGACTTTCCAATACCATCCGCTTTTCTTCATCTCCTCCGTCAAAATCGAGTCGGCACCACGCAGCACTTCGAGACGTGCTTTGGTAATATCACCCGCCACCCGGACACCTAGTCCCGGACCGGGGAATGGTTGACGCCAAACCACTTCTTTCGGCAGCCCCAAAGCGGCCCCAACCTCACGAACCTCGTCTTTGAATAGTTCACGCAATGGCTCAACCAGCTTGAGTTTCATCCGCTCAGGCAAACCTCCGACGTTGTGGTGACTCTTAATCAGAGATGCAGGATTATCCCCAATCGCCACGCTCTCGATCACATCCGGATAGAGCGTGCCCTGGGCAAGGTAGTCTGCCTTGCCGATGGTCTTGAGTGATTTTTCAAATACTTCCACGAATGTGTTGCCGATTATTTTGCGTTTGAGCTCAGGATCCTCGATCCCCTTCAACCGCCGCAGAAAGAGCGACGATGCATCCACGACACGCAGGTCTATCTTGAAGTTCCGTTTGTAAAGCGACTCCACGGCTTCGCGCTCCCCGGCACGGAGCAAACCGTTGTCCACAAACACACAAACCAGCTGCTTACGAATCGCCTTGTGCAGAAGCGCCGCCGCGACCGAGGAATCGACACCACCAGACAGTCCGAGAATCACGCGTGATTTGCCGACCTGCTGCTTAATCTCTTTTACGGAGTGAGCGATAAAATCTTTCGTCGTCCAATCCTGCTCGGCTTTACAAACACGAACGAGGAAGTTGCGAATGATGTCCACCCCACGCTCGGTGTGAAATACTTCGGGGTGAAACTGAATACCAAAGAAATTGCGTTTCCGGTCTTCAATCGCAGCAAATTGAGAATTCTCAGTGGTGCCAATCGCGGTAAAACCTTCCGGCAACTTGATCACTTTGTCTCCATGCGAGTTCCAAACCCGCAGCTTGCGAGGTAATTTGGCAAAGAGTCGTCCCGGTTTTGTGACCGTGAGTGTGCCATGGCCAAACTCACGTTGTTTACTACGCGACGCGCGACCACCGAGGAGGAATGACAAAAGTTGAATCCCGTAGCAGATTCCGAGCACCGGCACACCTAGATTGAAAATCTCTCGATCAGGGATTGGCGCTGTCTTAGCAAAAACCGAGCTCGGGCCACCTGAAAGTATGATCCCAATCACGCCATCTTCACGTAACTTGGCGGCTGGAGTGCGATAGTGATAGATCTTCGAATAGACTTCGGATTCGCGAATCCGGCGGGCGATGACCTGGGTGTATTGGGAACCGAAATCGAGAACGGCGATTGTCTGTGGCATACGATAAATATTGGGTAAAGGGAGAGTCTAGATGACTAACAGCGGCCTGAAAGCCTAAAACTTCAAACGCACGTTTTCATGCCCACATTCTGGGCATACTTTCAGCTCCGCTTGAGCGGCGCCTTCGTAGACGTGGTCACATCGAATACAATGGAAGGTGCGGCGGCGGCGTTCGCGCTCAAAACGAGCGTGATCCCGACGGTCATAGTAGAGCCACAGCCCGAGAAATATCACCCCCACGAGGATGCAATAAATCACGGCGACTGTCGGCAGGTCGGACATTGTTACTAAAACAAAACGCGCCGAAGATTACTTCGACGCGTTTGTTCAAATCTTCTGTCGGTTGAGACTCAATCCTTGGCTTCAGCTTTGGGCTTGGTTTCTTCGACGGTTGCTTCTGGAGCTGGAGTTTCCTCTGCCACGGGAGCAGGAGCTTCATCAGCCACTGGTGTGGGTTCGGCAGGCTTTTCAGCTTTTGCGGCCTTTTTCTTCGGAGCATTCTTACGGCTCTTAGGCTTTTTGTAACCCTCGTCGTCGGCTTTCACCAACTCGATGATGGCCATAGGACTGGAGTCACTTTGGCGTGGGCCCAGCTTGTAAATGCGAGTGTAACCACCGGAACGATTCGCAAACTGCTCGTGCTTTTCGTTGAAGAGCAGCGTGAGAGCATCTTCATCGCGGAGATCGGAATGGGCCAGACGACGCAGATGCAAAGCATCTTTAGCCTCGGTCTTAGCCGCCGCGTTTTTCGCTTTGGTGATAATCTTCTCAACGAAGGGGCGCAGGGCCTTGGCCTTGGTCAATGTAGTTTTGATACGATCATGTGTAATCAACGAGGCTGCCATATTGGACAGCATCGCCGCACGATGTTCGCGAGTCACTCCGAGAGAGTGGCGGTGCATTTTGTGACGCATAGTAGTATTGGGTTAGACAGTTCGCGTTCGGCAATCCGGTCGCAGCGTAGGGCGGCAGCGGACGGCGCGAGAACCGTAAAAGTTATTTAGAGTTCAGTCGGGTTATCGAGGAGACGCTCGTCGAATTTCATGCCAAGGGAGAGACCGAGAGCCTCGAGCTTGTCTTTGATTTCGTTGAGGGACTTTTTACCGAAATTGCGGTATTTAAGCATTTCCTGCTCACTCTTCATTGCGAGTTCACCTACGGTGGTGATGTTCGCATTGTTCAGGCAGTTCGCTGCACGGACAGAGAGTTCGATCTCGTTGACCGACATATTGAGGAGCTTGCGGAGCTTGTTCTGCTCTTCGCTCACTTCGCTCTGTTGGTTTTCGAATTCGTAGTTCTCTTCCGAGACCTTGTCGAAGACATCGAGGTGATGCTTGAGGATCGAAGCGGATTGCTTGAGAGCATCGTCGGGCGTGATACGACCGTCGGTCCAGATCTCAAGATTGAGCTTGTCGTAGTCGGTGATCTGACCGACACGGGTGTTTTCAACCGAATATTTGACGAGCGAGACAGGTGAGAACAGCGAATCGATCGGAATCACACCAATCGACTGTTCTTCCTTCTTGTTCGCTTCACCAGGGCAGTAGCCACGGCCAGTCTTGATCTCGATCTCGGCATTGAACTCACGTTTCGCATCGAGCGTGCAAATCACCTGATCTGGATTCACGACCGTAATGTTAGCATCAGCCTCGATGTCGGCAGCGGTCACGGCACCAGTTTTGTTGACGTTGATCTGCAGAGTCAGGGGCTCGCGGCTGTGCGAGATCACGAGGACCTTCTTGAGATTTAGAACGACGTCGGTGACATCTTCGACGACACCGTCGATGCTCTGAAATTCGTGGCTGACACCCTCGATTTTAATCGAGGAAACAGCAGCACCTTCAATCGAGCTGAGGAGGACACGACGGAAGGAATTACCGATCGTGTGACCATAACCGGCCTCGAAAGGTTCGGCGATAAACTTAGCGTAGGTATCGGTGGCACCTTCCTCGACCTTAGTGAGCTTGTTGGGGAGTTCGAACTTTCCGAGACGTTTTGGCATAGCGATGAAACTCTAGTAGAGCTTGAGGGTTAAAATATGTGGTTACCTGTTCGGCTTAGTAGCGTGAGTAGAACTCAACGATGATTTGCTCGTTGATGCCCTGCTCCATTTCGTCGCGGGTAGGCAGACGGTTGACTTTGGCTTTGATCGCTTCGTTGTCCATCGTGAGCCAGCCTGGGACTGTGCGGATACGATTTTCTTCGAGATTGCGAGTAGCCATTTGGCGAGAGGCTGGAGCGGACTTCACTTCAATCTCATCACCGGAAAGCACACTGTAGCTTGGAATATCGACCTTGTGGCCATTTACGCGGATGTGGCCGTGATTGACAAACTGACGGGCAGCCGCACGCGACTTAGCCAGTCCAAGAGAGTAAACAACACTGTCGAGACGAGACTCGAGGAGCTGCAGGAAACGTTCACCGGTAACCCCGCGTTCGTTTTTGGCTTTTTCAAAGAGGCGTCGAAACTGACGTTCGAGCAAACCGTAAGTGTAACGAAGCTTCTGCTTCTCATTCAAACCTACGGAGTATTCCGATTGTTTGTTGCGACGCATGCGAGGGCCATGTTGGCCGGGCGGAAATGGGCGACGCTCAAAGGCCTTGCCTGAACCAATTATGAGTTGGTTGAAGCGACGGCTGATGCGAGTGGTGGGTCCTGTATAACGAGCCATGGGAGGAAAAAATATTTACGGGTGAAAAAGGGCGTGGAATTAGACGCGGCGACGCTTAGGAGGACGGCAGCCGTTGTGAGGCACCGGTGTGACATCGATGATCGAAGTGATTTCCAGGCCAATAGCTTGAAGGCCCCGGATCGCGCTATCGCGTCCCATACCTGGGCCGGAAACACGAATCACGATTTCTTTCAAACCATGCGACATTGCAGTGCGGGCGGCATCCTGAGCCACGATTTGAGCGGCGTAGGCCGTGGATTTACGGGAGCCACGGAAGTTACATTTACCAGCGCTAGACCAGGAGATCACTGCGCCTTTCGGGTCGGTAATCGAAACGATCGTGTTATTGAAAGTGGCAAGCACGGTAGCGATACCAGAAGAAACATTCTTCGAGCCCTTCGCCTTGCGAATCTTGATCGTGCCGAGCTCTTCCTTGAGGAGATCTTCAGCCGTGGGTTGCTTCGCAACACCACCGACAGTCTCGACGGGCTTTTCAGCAGCAGCAGCTTCGCCACCTTCAGTCGCGGGTGCAGTTGGAGCCTCAGGAGCAGGAGTCGCTTGAGGCGCAGCTTCAGGAGCAGCGGTCTCGACGGGCTTTTCGGTAGTAGGTTCAGTCTTATCTTCAGCCATAACGGGAAATTCTAATGATTATTTTTGGCCGCCCACAGGTTTGCGGGATCCCTTGCGGGTGCGGGCATTGGTGCTAGTGCGCTGTCCTCGAACGGGCAGGCCACGACGATGACGGAGGCCACGGTAGCAATTGATCGCTTGGAGGCGTTTCAAATTGGCCGCTAAATCACGACGCAGGTCGCCTTCGAGCAGCCATTTGTGCTCAGTCACGATCTGGAGGATCTGATTGAGCTGTTCTTCGTTCAGTTCCGAAGCCCGTGAATCGGGATCGATCTTCGCTTCTTTGACAATAATGTCAGCACGAGTTGGACCGATACCGTTAATATAACGGAGGGAATAAGCGATTTTCTTGTTCGCAGGGATATCTACACCGAGGAGACGTGGCATTGTGGATTAGGTTAGAGTTGGATGTTAAAGATTAGAAATTGATTTTCAGGAAGAGAGTGGGAGTGGCACCGTGAGTATTTCAGGGCCATTATCTGTCGTGAGCACGGTGTGTTCGAAGTGGGCGGAAGGTGAATTATCCGCTGTGACTACGGTCCAGCCGTCGGAAAGAGTCTTGGTGCGATAGCTGCCTAGGTTAACCATGGGTTCGATCGCGAGGGTCATTCCGGGTTTAATTTTAGGACCATCTTTGCGGCGGCCATAATTCGGGATTTCCGGTGGCTCATGCATTGAAGCTCCTACCCCATGACCAACCAGATCGCGCACCACACTGTAACCGTGAGATTCAACATGCTTTTGCACAGCATGCGAAATATCGCCGATGCGATTACCAACCAGCGCTTGCCGGATTCCGATTTCGAGGGATTCTTTCGTCACACGGACGAGTTTTTCTCGTTCCGGATCGATCAGACCGACGGGAATCGTCACGGCATTGTCGCCGATGAAACCATTGTATTCGACGGTGACATCAAGTGAAACGATATCGCCATCACGGAGGATGCGGCGAAAGGAGGGAACGCCATGGACGATTTCCTCATTTACGGAGATGCAGGTGTGGGCCGGGTAGCGGCGTGATCCGATTTGATAACCGAAATCAGCGCTGTGGGCTCCATGTTTGGCCATCATATCGCGGCCGGCTTCGTCCAAGTCTTGGGTTGTTATTCCGGGCCTTACCAGTTGCTTAAGGTCAGCAAGCACGGTAGCGGCGACGGCGCACGACTCGCGCATCCGAGCAATTTGATCTTTGTTTTTGATCATACTCATAGGGAAACGAGTCCCGATCTTTCGATGTGAAGACCGAGAGTGCGATAGTGTTCAACGAGCTCGACCGGAGTTGTCTCGCTACTGGCGACACCGGCCAGCATTTCGCCGCGGGTATCGAGCCATTCATCAAACACCTTAGCTTGGAGCAGCGTAGCCGGGAAGTCGGTGAGGACAAAACCCGCATCAGGTTTGCGCGCAAAAAACCAACGCCGCATTGCTGCGAGCGTAGCTTCAGTCGCAGCGGTAACACTGCGACGACGCGAAATCTCCGACCGCATCAATTCGGTGGGAGAGACGTGCTCAAGATTCAAAGAACGAACCCAGGACAACAGATCGGAATCTGGAGAGCCTAAGTAGACTAACTTCGCTTTGGCGGAGGCGCCGTAACGAGAGAAAAGGTCAACGATGGACTTCATCATGACCGCAGTAAAGAACTAAAGTGCAAAGTTACGGATTGCCCAAGCAGCGAGACCAATGACGAAGATAATCAACATCGGCAGCGCGATTTTCATGACGGCTTCACTACTGAGAGCATCACCGGACATACCTTGAGGTTTAGCACTACGTGCGCGCACTCTTCCCTTCTTCAAGAAGCCATCATAGTGACGCTGCAAGAGGAAGGTTTCCACTTGGCGCATCGTATCAAGGACCACACCAACCGTGATGAGCATGCCCGTGCCGCCGAAGAAGATGGCGATACGTTGCGGGACATTAAGCTCAAAGAGCAGGAAGTCCGGCATGACAGCGATAATGGTCAGGAAGACCGCACCCGCGAGGGTGAGACGCGTCATGATAAAGTCGAGGAACTGGGCGGTAGGCTGTCCTGGACGCACGCCAGGAATGTAACCACCATATTTCTTCAGATCATCCGCAATTTGGATCGGTTTAAACATCACCGAGACCCAGAAGTAACTGAAGAACAGGATCAGCGTGGTATAGATGGCATAGTAAGTCCAATGTCCGCGCAGGAGATTCTGAGAAAAATCGATCAGGAACTTAATATTCAACCATGCCCCGAGTTGAGAAAAAATTTGCTGAGGGAACAGTAGAATCGCACTCGCGAAAATGACGGGCATGACACCGGAGTAATTCACCTTCAGGGGCAGGAATGAGCTTTGTCCGCCCATGACTTTATTGCCCACCACCCGTTTAGCGTATTGCACGGGGATCTTTCGTTGTCCCTGCACCACCATGATAATGCCCATCGTGACCAAGAGGAACAAGAGCCCCATGACGATTCCTTGAGGTAGCCCCAGACGCGCGACACCGACAGGAGCGAAAAACAATTCGTAGGTCGTCGTGACAGCACCCGGGACGTCGGCGAGAATACCCACCGTAATCAAGAGCGATACACCGTTTCCGATACCGCGCTGGGTAATTTGCTCACCAAGCCACATGAGCAACATCGTGCCCGCCGTCATAATAATGACCGAAGTAAACAGGAAGCCTAGCTTCCCAACCATCACAATGGAGCCGTAGGTATTGATATCGTATCCCGGGAACAATCGTCCGGGGTTTTCCAATGCCAAAATCAAGAGTGTGCCCTGCACCAAACAAATGATCACCGTCGCGTATCGCGTGTATTGGGTGAGCTTTTGGCGTCCCACATCCCCCTCTTGCTGCAAGCGGCTCAGCGCCGGCACCACAGCGGTCATCAATTGAAAGATAATCGAAGCACTGATATAAGGCATGATGCCCAGAGCCGCAATCGCTCCCTTCAAGAGAGCACCCCCGGTAAACATGTTGGCCATGCTGACCATACCACCAGCACCATCAGCCGTTTGAGCCGCAAAGAAAGCCTGCAAAGGCTGGGTGTCGATCCCGGGAAGCGGAATATGCGCCGCGACCCGAGCCACAAAGAGCAAGGAAAGCGTGTAAAAGATGCGCGACCGCAGCTCTGGGATCTTCAGAGAGTTCGTAAAGGCGGATAACATTTAGTGAGAGGGGCTGAAATCGTGAGAAAAAGATGAACGGGAAACACTATCCCGCAACTTACATTAGGCAACGATGGCTTCGCCACCGGCTTTCTCGATTTTTTCCTTGGCCGAAGCTGAGAATTTCGAAGCGGTAATTTTGAGCGCGCGGGTGATTTCCCCATTGCCCAATACCTTGACGAAGGTCTCGTCCTTACGGAGGAGGCCATTATCGGCGAGCACCTGAGCATTAACCTCAGTAACGTCGTCGGCGATTGCCTTCAGATCATCGAGATTGACCACAGCAGCTTCCGTGCGGAATGCAGCTTGGTTAAAACCGCGACGGGGCAGTTTACGGTAAAGAGGCATTTGACCACCTTCAAAACCGGGGCGGATACTGCCACCTGAACGGGCGGTCTGACCTTTGCCACCACGACCGGAAGTCTTACCATGGCCGCCACCTTCACCGCAGCCTACGCGTTTTTTCCGGTGGATCGCACCTTTAACATTCTTGAGTTCGTGTAATTTCATTGGGTTCCTCGATTGGGATCGCCCTCCCCGCGTGTCTCGCGGCTTGGACTCGGATTGTAATAGTAATTCAGTATTTCTTAGCTCTTCCGGGCAGTCTTCACTTGCTCGAGTGTGCGCAACCGGAGGAGACCGGCTAAAGTCGCATTAACGACCGCCAAGTGATTGTTCGAGCCGAGCGACTTCGTCAGCACGTTTTTCACCCCGGCAGCTTCAAGCACAGCGCGCACACCACCACCGGCGATGAGGCCCGTTCCGGTTACGGCTGGGCGAAGCAAAACTTTGCCGCCATCGGATTCACCAAGCACCTCGTGTGGGATCGTGTCACCCTTAAGTTTCACGTCGACCATGTGCTTGTTAGCGTGAGCCGTGCTTTTGCGAATCGCTTCCGGCACTTCGTTCGCTTTGCCGTAGCCGACGCCGAGCTTGCCCTTGCCATCTCCAACGACGGAGAGCGCAGAAAAGCTGAATCGACGGCCACCTTTAACGACCTTGGCGCAACGGTTAATGAAAACCACTTTCTCGATCATTGTTGGGCCATCGGAAGGTTCGTCACGACGTCGATTGTCGCGACGAGGACCACCGCGATTATCGCGACGTTGGCCAGGGCGGTTACCACCACCGGGACCGCCGGAGCGATTGCCACCGGGGCGTTGACCGGGAGCCCCACCGTTATTCGCCGGAGCGGCAGACGGTGCTCCGCTTGACGCAGGAGCCGGGGAAGGAGTTTCAGAAGAGGCGGGTTTGGAATCAGTGCTCATGGGCGTGCCTTAGAATTGAAGACCACCCTCGCGGGCAGCATCGGCGAATTGTTTAACTTTTCCGTGAAAACGGGCTCCGTTGCGATCAAAGACCACACTGGAGATCCCGGCTGCCTTGGCTTTTTCGGCGAACGCGGAGCCGAGCTCCTTGGCACCTGCCACATTAGCAGCGATCTTCTTTTTGCGCAGCTCGGCATCGAGGCTGGAAAGAAAAGCGAGGGTCACGGCTTTATCGTCATCCACGGCTTGTGCATAGATATGCTTACCGGTGAATTTGACAGAGACGCGGGGACGTTCCGCGGTGCCGTTGATTTTCTTACGGATTCTCCAACGTCGGCGTTGGAGGAGTTTGGATTTATGAATAGTGTTCATGGGATTTACCCTGAAATATGTGAATTACAGATAGGATTAAGCGACAGTCTTACCTTCCTTACGGCGGACGTAATCACCGACAATATGGACACCCTTGCCCTTGTAAGGCTCTGGCTTGTAGTAGCTGCGCATCTCGGCGGTGACGGCACCAACGAGTTGTTTGTCGGCACCCTCGACCTTTACTTTGGTCTGATCGGTGACGGTAATCGTGATGCCCTCGGGGACATCCATGATGATTTCGTGAGAGTAGCCCAGCGCGAGATCGAGCTTATTGCCCTTCAACACAGCGCGGAAACCGACGCCCTTAATCTCAAGTTCCTTAAAGAAACCTTCGCTTACGCCTTGGACCATTCCAGCAATGATGGAACGAGCGGTGCCATACATGGCACGAGCGAAACGGGTCTCTTCAGACTTTTCGACGATGATCTCCTGCTCTTTTTGGGTGATCGTGACCACCGGAGCGAAACTCTTTGTTACTTTTCCCTTGGGACCTTCCACGGACACAGTATGTCCTTGGATATCGACCTTAACCTTTTCAGGAATGGGAACGGGTTGTTTGCCAATACGACTCATGGTGCGTGATCTCCTTACCAAATCTTGCAGATGACCTCGCCCCCCGCCTTGTTACGGCGAGCATCCTGATCTTTCATAAGACCTTGGGATGTAGAGAGGATGGAAATACCAAGACCGTTCAAAACACGGGGAATCTCGGTGTATTTAAAGTAGAGACGGCGGCCGGGTTTCGACACGCGCTGCAGATCGGTGATCACAGGAGCACCATCGACATACTTCATCTTCAGAATGAGCGTCTTGTGACCGCGGTCATCTGCGCCAATGCTGAAATCGGTGATAAAGCCATCAGCTTTAAGGATAGCAGCAATGCTCTCCTTGAGTTTGGAATGCGGGGCGACGCATTCATCAAGACGCGCTCTCGACGCATTGCGGAGGCGGGTCAGAAAATCACTAATAGGATCGTTCATGGTGGATGTTTGGTTTGAAGAGGCGACGAGTCATATCCAACTCTCGTCGTCCCAAAATTTGGATTACCAGGAGGATTTCGTCACACCGGGAATCTTCCCGGCCAACGCGAATTCACGGAAAGTGATACGAGACATACCGAACTTGCGGATGAATGAACGGGGACGACCGCTCAAAGCGCAGCGATTTTTGATGCGCACCTTGGAAGAATTGCGGGGCAGCTTGGCGAGTTTACGCTGGGCGGCGAAGAAATCTTCGTCGTTTGTATCTGGATTCGCGAGGGTAGCTTTGAGCTCGGCTCGCTTGGCCTGATACTTTTCGACGAGACGGATACGCTTCTTATTGCGTTCGATGGCGGATGTTTTCGGCATGGCTCAGTATAAAAATTAGGCGGCTGTTTTTTCGGGGCGACGGAAAGGCATTCCAAGCAATTGCAGCAGCTCGCGGCCTTCATCGTCCGATTTGGCGGTCGTTACGATTGTGATATCAAGGCCCATATTGGTCTTAACGTTTTCCACGGTGATCTCGGGAAAGATTGTGAAATCAGAGATACCGAGATTGTAGTTACCATTGCCGTCCAACCGGGTGGAGACACCACGAAAGTCACGGATTGTAGGCAGTGCAACTGCCAGGGTGCGATAGAGGAATTCCCACATCGCTTTACCACGGAGTGTCACACAGCAACCCACGACTTGGCCTTGGCGCAACTTGAAGTTCGAAATCGCCTTCTTTGCCTTGGTGAGCACGGGCTTTTGACCGGCGATCAAACCAAGATCGCGTTGGATATCGCTGATCTGATTTTTATCGGCATTGGTATCAATACCGGTATTCAGAACGATCTTCGTAATTTGAGGAACGTTATGGAGATTCTTGTAGCCACGACTCTTCGTCAGGGCGGGAACGACCTGCTCGATGTAGTGGGTTTTGAGTGAAGGAATAGTGCTCATAATGTGAGCCACCGGATTTCCGACCCGGAGGCAATGGGATGAGTTTGCTGAGGAAAAGCGATCAGTAACGCAGTTTTAAGTTAGGTTTGGCAAGCATGCAGTTGGCGATTAAGACGCCGCGACTTCTGCTTTGGCGCGCTTACTCGCATCGTAGACGGATTTGAGCATGAGATTGGAGATATGAATCGAACCTTCACGCTCGGAAATAGACCCCTGAGGGCTTTCCTGGGTCTTCTTCAAGTGGCGCTTGACCATCGCGACGCCTTCGACGCGAGCACGGTATTTGGCCGGCAGGATCTCAAGGATTTTGCCTTCCTTACCTTTATGGGAGCCGGAGATGACGACGACATCATCGCCACGTTTAATGTGAGCTTTTAACATGTTAGAGAACCTCCGGTGCGAGCGAGATGATCTTCATGAACTTCTTCGCACGTAGTTCGCGGGCAACAGGACCGAAGATACGGGTGCCCTTGGGATTGGAATTACTAGAGTCGAGTATAACGACCGCATTGCTATCGAAACGTAGGTAGCTGCCGTCCGCGCGACGAACTGGCGCTTTGGTGCGAACAACTACGGCTTTGGTGACTTCACCCTTTTTCACGCTCGCGTCAGTTGAGCTTTCTTTCACGTGAACGGTGATGATGTCGCCGATACCAGCAGTCTTGGTGTTTTGACCCGTTTTACGGATCATGGCGACTTTCCGAGCGCCGGTATTATCGGCGACGGTGAGAACGGAACGCATTTGAATCATGACAAACCTTTGGGTTTAAAATTGTGAATAATTGTAACGGAGGTCTTAAGACTCGGTGTTCTTGGTCGGAACGACGTCGGCGACATCCTGTTCGGTGACAGCCACATCAGTGGCGCCCTCGGCTTGTTCCAAAATCGCAGTGATACGCCAGCGCTTGAGGCGGCTGATCGGACGGGTCTCGGTGATCTCAACCTTGTCGCCGATCTTGGCTTCATTTTTCTCGTCATGAGCATGCACAACGGATTTGCGGTTAACGATCTTGTGATAGAGAGGATGTGGAACCTTGTAAGGAATCGTGACCTTAATCGACTTGTCGCCGGAGCGGCTAGTGACGAATCCGATCAGGGTCTTGCGACTGGTTTGGCGGGCTTGTTGTGACATGGCTATAAGGCGCGCCTCAGGCGGCTTGACGGTTCTTTTCGTTCAGGACGGTTTCGAGACGAGCGATATCCTTGCGGAGGAAACGCAGCTCGTGGGTTTTCTCGACCTGACCGGTCTGCTTACGCAGACGCAGTTGGAGGAGTTGCTCACGCGTTTCGCGGAGCTTGGTGGTGATCTCGACAGGCGAGAGTTCGCGGATTTCTTTCGAAGTCATGGCTAGATAGTCCAGGTGTTACTCAGGCCTTAGTTGCCTTCGCGGGTGATGAAACGGCAGTGGAAAGGCAGCTTCGCGTCAGCTAGACGGAAAGCCTCCTTCGCGATGGACGCGGGCACGCCGGAAAGTTCAAGTAGCATTGCGCCGGGTTTAATGACGGCTACGTAATGATCCACAGAACCCTTACCTTTACCCATGCGAGTTTCCGCTGGTTTCTTGGTGATTGGTTTGTGAGGGAAAACGCGAATCCAAACCTTACCCTTACGCTTCAGGTGGCGGGTAACGGTCACACGGGCGGCTTCAATCTGACGACCGGTCATATAACCGCGGGTCAGGGATTGGAGTCCGTAATCGCCGAAAGCGAGCGTGTTGCCACGCTTAGCATTCCCGGCGCGGGAGCCTTTGTGAGATTTACGATATTTGGTGCGAGCTGGTGCGAGAGCCATGTGTATTGTCTCCTAAATTAGATAATCCTAGGGGATCAGTTGTTGTCGGCTTCGGGTTTGCAGATCCAGCACTTGATGCCGATCTTGCCGTAGACGGTGTTAGCTTCGGTGAATCCGTAGTCGATGTTTTCACGCAAGGTATGCAATGGCACCCGTCCCTTACGCTGCCACTCACGACGGGCGATATCCGCACCACCGAGACGACCAGAACATTGGATACGAATACCCTCGGCACCAAGTGTCATGGCGATTTCAACGGCCTTCTTCATCGCACGACGGAAAGCAATCCGACGTTCGAGCTGAAGTGCCACATTCTCCGCCACGAGTTGAGCTTCGATTTCAGGTTTCTTAACCTCTTGGATGTCGAGCAGGATATCCTTGCCGGTCAACTTGGAGAGGTCGTCCTTGATTTTCTCGATTTCCTGACCCTTGCGACCGATAACGATACCGGGACGGGCAGTGTAGATCTTAACCCGGACGCGGTTTGAAGCGCGTTCAATGAAAATGCGAGGCACGGAAGCCTGCTTAAGCTTTTCCATGAGCTTTTCACGGATAAGATTATCTTCTTGAAGGAGCTTGCTGAAGTCCTTCTTGGTAGCATACCAGCGAGATTGCCAGTTGCGACGGACGGCAAGACGGAAACCGATTGGATTGGTTTTTTGGCCCATGGTATAAATCAGTTAGTGTTGCCGTCAGTGAGGACGATACGGATGTGAGACATTTTCTTTTTACGAGGCTTCGCAGTGCCGCGTGCACCCGCCTTGAAGCGCTTCAGCACCGGACCATTTTCGATGATCGCAGACTTGATCGTAAGATCGTCGGCCGAGAGATTGTTATTATTCTCAGCGTTGGCGATGGCGCTCTTGAGCGTCTTATTGATCAAGCGTGCCGACTTGCGAGGTATTAACTCCAAGTAATCGACAGCGGACGCAGCTTTGCGTCCCTGTATAATGCGTGCAACATCGCGCATTTTCTTGGGCGACATGCGTGCGTTGCGGGTGAGTGAGAGAACTTCCATTGAGATGATTCCTTTGAAGGCGACAGTAGTATCGGAGTGATGCCCTGCCCTTTTAGTTTAAATTACGTCGGATTACTTCTTGGCGGTATTGCCGTGAGCTTTAAATGTGCGAGTCAGTGAGAATTCACCGAGTTTGTGACCCACCATATTCTCCGTGACATACACGGTGATGAAGGCCTTGCCGTTGTGAACATTGAAGGTATGGCCGACGAAATCAGGAGTGATCGTCGAGCGGCGTGACCAGGTCTGGATGGGCTTGCGGCCGCCAGATTGTTCCGCCTTCTCGATTTTCGAGAGAAGGTGGTAGTCAACGAAGAAGCCTTTTTTGATGGAACGTGCCATAATGCGATAGTGCTAAGAGTTATTTACGTCCACGTGGCTTACGGCCGTTGTGGTGGACAATGATCAGGGCGTTGGAAGCCTTGGAGCGACGACGGGTTGGGAACCCTTTGGCGAGTTGACCCCAAGGAGAAACAGGATGCTGGCGACCACCACCACCCTTGGACTTTCCATTACCACCACCATTGGGGTGATCGACTGGATTCATGACAATACCACGAACGCGGGGGCGCTTACCGAGCCAGCGATTGCGACCGGCTTTGCCGAGTTTTTGGCTTCCGTGATCGCTGTTACCCACTTCACCAACCGTCGCGCGGCACTTGGCATTCACCAAACGCAATTCGCCGGAAGGCATCTTGAGCTGAGCCATCCCATTTTCGACGGCTACGAGTTGGACCGAAGTGCCTGCCGAGCGTGCCAATTGAGCACCTTGACCGGGAACGAGTTCAACCGCGTGGATCCGAGTGGAGAGAGGGATGATCGAGAGCGGGTAGTTGTAACCCACGATGAAATCGTTCCGAGTCGCCGTGTTGGAAGCATTGATGCTCGCGCCAACTTCAAGACCCTCGGGAGCGAGGATGTATCGCTTTTGACCGTTGGTGTAAGCCACCAAGGCAATATTGGCCGAACGATTCGGATCATACTCAATGGCCTGCACCTTGGCGGGCATATCGAGGATATCGCGACGGAAGTCGATGATACGGTAAAGCTGCTTGTGCCCTCCCCCACGTCGGCGGGAAGTGACGCGGCCATAGGCGTTGCGACCACCGCTCTTGTGCTCCGTTTCCGTCAACGAACGTTCCGGACGCTTTTTTGCCAGCGATTTATTGCTGTTGAGAGTGGTATAGCGCTGAGTCGGTGTCAGCGGGCGAAATGATTTAAGTGGCATGGTGCTATTCTCCGGTTTGGGCTCAGACGAGCTCGATCTGATCGCCAGCCTTTAAGGTGACGATAGCCTTCTTGTAATCAGAACCTGTGGTGGTTCGGCCAGTGCGACCGCGCTTGGTCTTACCAGCGTAGTTTTGGACATTCACGCGACGAACAGTGACCTTGAAGGTCTGCTCCACCGCTTCGGCGATCGCGTGTTTGTTCGCATCGGCAAATACAACGAAAGTATATTGTCCGAGTTCGGCGGATTGCTTGCTGGATTTTTCCGTCAAGCGAAGGTGTTTGAGCACTTTATCGGCATTCATTATTTCTTACCTCCATTGGCACGAGCGATGATGGTTTCGAGGGCCGTAGCACTCACGAGGATCGTGCCGTATTGAGCAAGATCGTGGGTGTTGAGTTCAGCGGCTTCCTGAAGGTAAACGCGATCGATATTGCGAGCGGCCAGAGCGGTTTCAGTCGTAAAAGGAGCATCGACGAGCAGGACTTTGCCGGCAGGGACGATGCGGTTAACCACTTCGCTCATAAGCTTGGTCTTGGGCTTCTCCACCGAGAATTGTTCGATGACCGAAACCTCACCGGCAGACACACGGTCAAAGAGAGCGCGGCTGAAAGCCAGAGTCTTAACCTTCTGATTGGTCTTCTTGGAATAATCGCGTGGCTTCGGGCCAAAGACGACACCACCACCCACCCAAATCGGGGAGCGGGAGGAACCGGCGCGAGCGCGACCTGTTCCCTTTTGACGCCAAGGCTTCTTACCACCACCACTTACCTCGCCACGAGTCTTCGTCGAGTGAGTGCCTTGGCGGCGATTGGCATTAATGGCGACGATCACTTCCTTAACGGCTTGGAGACCTTTATCGCCTTCGAAGGTAGGCAAATCAGCGAATTCTTTTTCGCTGCTGGTTTTGCCATCGGAGCTAAATACTTTGAGTTTCATGTCTGAGTGTCCTCCGGATTAAGCGCTCTTGCGTTGGCCTTTGATAGCCGTGCGGACGAGGACGTCGTCACCGTTGGCACCGGGAATGGCGCCTTTGACGAGAATAAGATTCTTGTCACTGATCACTTGCACAACACGCAGGTTTTGCACCGTGCGGTTTTTGTTACCCATTTGACCGGGCATGATTTGATTCTTGAAAACGCGACCAGGAGTCTGGCGCATACCGACCGAACCTACGCGGCGATGAAACATGGAACCGTGAGAAGCAGGACCGCCCTTGACGCGGTAACGCTTAACGACACCGGCAAAGCCCTTACCCTTGCTTACCCCAAGAACGTCGACGACTTGTCCTTCCGAGAAGGCTTCAACCGTGACGACATCGCCAGGTTTTGCTTCCGATGGCTCAGTGAGACGAATCTCGGTGAGCACACGTGGTGCTGCTTCAAGACCGGCCTTCTTGGCGTGATTCAATTCAGCGCGAGAAGTGTTTTTGATCTTCTTTTGCGAGTATCCCAATTGGATAGCTTCATAGCCATCGTTCTCTGTCGTCTTGACTTGGACGACCGAGCAGGGACCTGCTTCGACGACAGTAACAGGAATAATGACGTTATTAGCGTCGTAGACCTGCGTCATGCCGATTTTTTTACCTAAAAGCGATGTAATCATAATGCTAAGCGGTAGGTGGAAAAGTTCCGTTTAAAACCTACATTAGAGAGGCTCAGAGGTGCGCGAGGCGCACATAGGCTGCTGCTAAAAGTTTAGTTTGGGTTTATACGTTGATAGTAATATCGACGCCTGAAGGGAGATTGAGTTTTTTGAGCTCGTCGACGGTCTGAGCGGTAGGCTCGATGATATCGATGAGACGTTTGTGAGTGCGGGTTTCAAACTGCTCCATGGCTTTCTTATCCACGTGAGGAGAGCGGTTAACCGTCAGCTTCTCGATGCGGGTAGGCAGCGGGATAGGACCGGAAACACGAGCGCCGGAGCGCTTGGCGGTTTCGACGATCTCGACAGCAGACTGATCGATTACTCGATAGTCGAAGCCTTGGAGTTTGATGCGAATGCGTTGACCTTTCATGATCGGAAAGAACGGGTGTTAAGTGCGAGCGGGCGCCTGAGTAGACGACTCGACAATCGTAGCGAGAATTGAACTTGGAACCTGCTCAAAGTGAGACGGCGTGATTGAGGCGCTAGCGCGACCCTTGGAAAGAGAACGAATATCGGTCACATAGCCGAAGAGTGATTCAAGAGGCACATGAGATGTGACGATGGCCGCCGCATTCTTGTTCTCGATACCTTGGATTTGGCCACGACGACGGTTGATATCACCCATTAAGTCGCCTTGATACTCCTCAGGAGTCGTGATCTCGACGGTCATGATCGGCTCAAGCAAGATCGGCTTGGCGTTTTTCATCGCTTCCTTGAAGGCGAAGATACCAGCCATCTTAAAGGCCATTTCAGACGAATCCACATCGTGGAAAGAGCCGTCAACAATGCGCATCTTCAAGTCGACTACTGGGTAGCCGGCGACAACACCATTATTACAACCTTCCATCAGGCCATCCGTCGTAGGTTTGATGAATTCCTTCGGAATCGCACCACCAACGATTTCGTTGACGACCTCGATTCCCTTACCCTTTTCGTTAGGCTCCATCTTGATGACCACATGGCCATATTGCCCCTTACCACCGGACTGGCGAACGAACTTACCCTCGCCATCGGATGGTGAAAGAATCGTTTCGCGATAAGCGATCTGTGGCTTACCACAGGTAGCTTCTACCTTGAACTCACGCTTCATGCGATCGCGGATGATGTCCAAATGGAGTTCACCCATTCCGGCGAGAATTGTCTGGCCAGAATCTTCATCGGTGGAAACGCGTAAAGTAGGATCTTCAGCCACCAGACGCTGAAGCGCGGTGCCCATCTTTTCTTGGTCAGCCTTGCTGTTCGGCTCGATCGACATCGCGATGACCGGTTCAGGGAAGGAAGGTGGTTCCAAGCTGATATCGTAATCAGAATCACAGAGGGTATCACCAGTGATGACTTCTTTCACCCCAACGAGGGCGACGATATCACCCGAATAAGCGACATCAATTTCATCACGATCCATCGAACGCATCAAAACCAGTCGCGAAACGCGTTCTGAACGACGGGTCCGCGGATTGTAGAGAGGCATTCCCTTGGGAAGCTGACCGGTGTAAACGCGGTAAAATACCAACTTCCCAACAAAAGGATCACTCCAAAGTTTGAAAGCGAGACCAGCGAGCTTACCGTGATCGGTCACCGTAGCCGTGACTTTATCTCCATCGGAATCCTCGCCCACCATCGCAGGCACATCGAGAGGACCAGGTAGATAATTTACCACACAGTCCAGAAGGCGTTGCACGCCCTTGTTCTTAAACGCAGAACCAGGCACCACTCCGACGAAATCCATCGAAACCGTCGCTTTGCGGACACCGATTTGAAGTTCCTCTACGCTGATTTCTTCCCCACCGAGATATTTCTCAGCAATGACATCGTCAAAATCAGAAATAGCTTCGAGGAGCTTCTCGCGATACTCCTGCGCCTGTTCAGCGTATTCAGCAGGAATTTCGCTTGTTACCGGCTTGAGACCAAGCTCGTCCTCTTCCACCCCAAAGACATAGGCAACATTTTGCACCAAATCGATGAGACCTGAGAAGTTTTCTTCGGCCCCAATCGGAATAAACAACGGATGCGCATTAGCACCGAGTTTTTCACGCATCTCGTCAACCGCCCGGAAAAATTCTGCTCCGACGCGGTCCATCTTGTTCACAAACGCAATCCGGGGGACATTGTATTTGTTAGCCTGACGCCAGACAGTCTCAGATTGAGGCTGCACACCGGCTACAGCGCAAAATACTGCGATCGCACCATCAAGCACACGCATCGAACGCTCAACCTCAGCCGTGAAATCCACGTGCCCGGGAGTATCGATGATATTAATGCGTTGGTTGATACCAGTCCAAGGACCGGTTGACGCATTCCAAGCACAGGAAATGGCAGCAGCCGTGATCGTGATACCACGTTCACGCTCTTGCTCCATCCAATCAGTCACCGCAGTGCCTTCATGGACTTCGCCGATCTTATGCACAGCGCCAGAATAAAAAAGAATACGCTCCGAAGTCGTGGTCTTACCGGCATCAATATGCGCGGCGATTCCGATATTGCGCGTCCATTCCAACGGGAATGGGCGATCTTTCGAATTAACCTCTGAGACCTTGCTCTTGTCAGTTACGATGGAAATTTCAGCAGACATGACGATATATTACCAACGGAGGTGAGCGAAAGCACGGTTGGCCTGAGCCATCTTATGCGTGTCTTCTTTCTTCTTCACGACGACACCCGTGTTATTATAAGCATCAACGATTTCATTCGCGAGTGCATCGACCATCGTAATTCCCTTACGACTGCTGGCAGCGCCAACCAGCCAACGCAAAGCGACAGACTCTTGACGTTCAAAAGAGATCTCAACCGGCACCTGATAAGTAGCACCACCGACACGTCGGCTCTTCACCTCCAGGCGAGGGCGCGCATTTTCCATTGCACCAAGGAGCAAATCCACAGGATTCCCCTTATCGAGCTTCGCGGAAACCTTCTCAAAGGCTCCGTAAACAATGCGTTGAGCAATGTTCTTCTTACCGCTCTTCATAACGACATTCACCAAGTGAGCCACGAGTGGGCTGTTGTAGCGAATATCTGGATCGACCTTGCGTTTGGTTGCTCTGTGGCGACGTGACATAACTTAAATGGGTTGAAAAATTGAATTACTTACCGGCCTTAGGGCGCTTAACTCCGTATTTGGAACGGCTCCGACGACGCTTCTCCACACCGGTAGCATCCAGTGCACCGCGAACGATGTGATAGCGAACACCAGGAAGATCCTTAACGCGACCACCACGCACCAGAACAATACTATGCTCTTGTAGGGAATGACCTTCATCAGGGATGTAGGAAATCACTTCATTGCCATTCGTGAGACGCACCTTTGCTACCTTACGGATAGCGGAATTCGGCTTCTTAGGTGTGCGCGTCATTACTTGCGTGCAGACGCCACGACGAAATGGATTGCTGTCCAAGGCTGGAGACTTGGACTTCGCGACTACCTTGCGGCGGCCTTTGCGAACGAGCTGATTGATGGTTGGCATACGAAGTATATAGGTGTGTAAAGGGAGAAAAGAGGACGAAGCTACCAAGCGTCAAAAGCTCGGCAAGAACATTTTGGCGAAAAGTAGTAAGGTTCGCGAAGACAAGTCTGTAGAACTCGTTTCGCGATAAGGAAAAGCGGTTAGCAGCAAGGCTGGAAACACGCCAACTGAGTTGAGAGTCGGCCACCCTCAACAGTTTACGGACCGTCAGCAAGCAAGATTTTGAATATGGGGAAAAAATTCTTCCCCTTCCCTGTTTACTAGTGTTTTGGACAAAAAAACGCCCGGCCTAAAAAGACCGGGCGCTAAACCACATGGAGCTAGGCTCAACATGCAGTTTTTGGCGGGAGGGATTACAAAATCAGTAAACCACCTACAGTTGACAAGCAGAATTTTCTCCTGTCCGAAAATAAAAAAGACCGCAGATGAAATCATCTGCGGTCTGAAAGTTTATCCTGAGGATAGATCCATTAACTCGCTTCCGTCACTTCAGGTTCAACGGCGGCGGGTTCCTCATCGGGAATCTCATCTCCGAAAGGTAGCGTGATCTTGACGTTCTTGTATTTCGGCAGACCTGTGCCCGCTGGAATCAAGTTACCCATGATTACGTTTTCCTTGAAGCCCTTCAGCATATCGACCTTGCCCAAAGTAGACGCATCCGTGAGCACACGGGTAGTTTCTTGGAACGAAGCCGCTGAAATGAAGCTTTCGGTTTCAAGCGAGGCCTTGGTAATACCCAACAAGATCGGTTCTGCTTCGGCAGGTTTACCACCAGCATCTTCGATTCTCTTGTTATCAGCCAAGAAGGAGGAACGATCCACCTGCTCTCCCCAGAAGAATTCACTATCACCGGGATCAGTGATGCGAACCTTACGGAGCATTTGGCGAATGATGATTTCGATATGCTTATCGTTAATCGTCACACCCTGCAGACGGTAGACTTCTTGCACCTGAGAGATAAGGAAGTCGTAGAGCGCACTTGGCCCGAGAATTTCGAGGATTTCATGCGGATCAGCGGAACCTTCAGTCAGATGCTGTCCCTTATGAACGACGTCGCCAGGTTGAACAATGATGTGCTTACCTGTCGCGATGAGGTGTTCCTCTTCTTGAGCGGTTTCCTCATTGGTGACAACCAGCTTGCGCTTGGCACGCACGGTGCCTTCAAAGGAAACCACGCCGTCGATCCTGGACATCGCGGTCGCATCCTTCGGACGGCGAGCTTCAAACAGCTCGGCCACCCGGGGGAGACCACCAGTAATATCCTTGGTTTTCGATGCCTGACGAGGTGTCTTCGCGAGCAACGCACCTGGAGCAATGGTATCGCCTTCGTTGACCGAAATCTGCGCGCCAACCGGAATTGCATAAGCCGCCAGTGCCTTGTTCTTCGAATCACGAACCTCGATTTGAGGATTAAGGTCTTCCTTATGATCGATGATCACGGCAGCGATGCGACCAGAGGCCTCATCGAGCTCACGCTTCATCGTCACACCCGGGATCATATCCTTGAAGACCAGCTTACCACCCTTTTCGGATAGCACCGGCACATTGTAAGGATCCCATTGAGCCAACGGAGCACCCTTGGCGATCTTTTCGCCATCGGCCACGTGAAGAAACGAGCCCACCACAATGTTGTAGGTTTCGATTTCGCGATCTTCTTCATCAACAAGTGTGATGCTGCCCGTCTTATTGAGCACGATCGAAGCACCTTCAGCCGTTTCCACGAGGCGGAGGCCACGGTATTTAACAATACCAGCAGCCCGCACGCGGATTTCAGGAGTCTTAAACCCGCCGGAAGCCACACCACCGATGTGGAAGGTCCGCATCGTAAGCTGAGTGCCGGGCTCACCAATCGATTGAGCAGCAATGATACCGACGGAATCACCGGCTTTGGCTACCTTGCTGGTTGCGGGATTAATACCGTAGCTCTTCGCCGTGATGCCATAAGGGCTGTTCGACGTGAGAGGCGAAAGCACCTTTACCCGTTCAATACCGAGGTCATCAATCCTGGCGGCAGTTTCCTCGGTGACGAGTTCTCCTGCTGCGATGATCACTTCGCTTGGATTGATTGGATTGATGACATCATCGCAAGCGCAACGACCGACGATACGTTCGCTGAGAGGAACGATTTCGTCATCACCTTCGTAAATCGCCTTCTTCCAAACGCCGTCACGGTTACCTTCGTCGTCTTCGGTGATGACTACATCCATGGCCACGTCGCAAAGCTTACGAGTGAGGTATCCGGCATCAGCCGTCTTCAGAGCGGTATCTGCAAGACCCTTACGGGCACCGTGAGTCGAGATGAAGTATTCGAGAACCGTCAGACCTTCACGGAAAGAGGACAGAATTGGACGTTCGATAATCTCACCGGAAGGCTTGGCCATCAAACCGCGGGTTCCGCACAACTGGCGAACCTGCTGTTTGTTACCACGGGCACCGGAGTCCATCATGATGTAAACCGGATTCACTTCCTCGCGACCTTCGTTGGTTTGCAACTTAGTAAACACTTCCTTGGCGATGCTATCCGTGGTGCCGGTCCAAAGATCGATCACTTTATTCTTACGTTCGCCTTCGGTAATGATACCCTTGTTAAATTGACCCTCGACCTCGGAGATCTTTTTACGGGTCGCCGAAACGATATCTTTCTTCGCCTCAGGGATGATCATGTCATCAATACCGATAGAGATACCGGCTTGGAAAGCGGACTGGAAGCCCAGCTCCTTCAAGCGATCAAGTGATTCAACCGTCTCCTGTTGGCCGGTTACTTTGTAAGTATTGAGAATCAAATCACCCAGCTTGCCCTTCGGCACAGGGAAATTCACGTAGCCGAGTTCAGCTGGCCAGATCTCATTGAAGAGAGCGCGACCCACCGTCGTGCGGAGGACCTTCTTGTCCTTGTTGCCATAGAACGTATCGCGACCGAGATCAGGATTTGGAATATCAATCCATTGATGCACGGTTGCGGCACCATCATCCTTCGCAAACATCACCTCTCGGGTGCTGCCAAACAAGGGAACGCGCTCGTTTTTGCCCGCATGTTTGCGTGGCTCAATCGTGAGGTAGTAAGCACCCAACACGATATCCTGGGATGGCGTGAGGATTGGCTTACCAGAGGACGGCGAAAAGATATTATTCGTCGCCATCATGAGGAGTTTGCACTCCATGATCGCTTCGAGGGAGAGAGGAACGTGAACCGCCATCTGGTCACCATCGAAGTCGGCGTTGTAAGCCGTGCAAACGAGGGGGTGAACACGAATTGCCTCACCTTCAATCAAGACAGGCTCGAAAGCTTGGATCGAAAGCCGATGCAAAGTAGGCGCACGATTCAACAAGACCGGATGTCCCTTGGTGACTTCTTCCAGAATATCCCACACTTCAGGGGACTTCTTTTCGATCATCTTACGGGCACCACGAACGGTGTGCACGAAACCAAGTTCCTTCAGTCGTCGGATGATGAATGGCTCGAATAGAACGAGAGCCATCTTCTTCGGCAGACCACACTGGTTGAGCTTGAGCTCAGGACCAATCACGATCACAGAACGACCCGAGTAATCGACACGCTTACCGAGCAAGTTTTGACGGAAACGTCCTTGCTTACCCTTGAGCATATCCGAGAGCGACTTGAGCGCGCGGTTGCCTGCGCCAGTCACCGGACGACCATGACGACCATTATCAAAGAGAGCATCGACTGCTTCTTGCAGCATGCGCTTCTCATTGTGAATGATGACGTCGGGAGTCTTCAACTGCATCAAGTTCTTCAACCGATTATTACGGTTGATTACTCGGCGATAGAGATCGTTGAGATCGGAAGTCGCAAAGCGTCCCCCTTCGAGAGGCACTAGCGGACGAAGATCCGGTGGCACCACGGGAAGCACTTCGAGCACCATCCACTCAGGACGTGAGTTCGAATGAATGAAGCCCTGGATAACCTTCAGTCGCTTCGACAGCTTCTTCTTAATCTGCTTGGAACGCGTAGCGCGCATTTGCTCCTGCAACTCAGCCACCGTGGCATCGAGATCAGTGCGGGCGAGACCATCGCGGACCGCTTCAGCACCCATCTTAGCGACGAAGGAATCATCTCCATACTCATCAAGAGCCTGGGAGTATTCCGTCGCGGTCAACAACTGGTGAGGTTCGAGCGGGGTCTTACCCGGATCGATCACCATGTAGTTTTCGTAATAAATGACGCGCTCAAGAGCACGGGCGGTCATGTCGAGCAGGAGACCGAGTCGACTCGGCATGCTCTTCAGGAACCAGATGTGCGTAACAGGCACGGCGAGTTCAATGTGGCCCATGCGCTCGCGACGAACGCGGGCAATCGTCACTTCGACGCCACAACGGTCACAGACCACGTCCTTATATTTGATGCGCTTATATTTACCGCAGGCGCATTCGTAATCACGCACGGGACCGAAGATCTTTTGACAGAAAAGACCACCCGGCTCGGGCTTGAATGTGCGGTAGTTGATTGTCTCGGGGTTCTTCACCTCACCCTTCGACCAATTGCGAATGGTTTCGGGTGCTGAGACGGTGATGGAGACGCAATCGAATGGACTGGCGACATCGCCCATTGCGTCGCGCGCCTCATCAAGGGCGGCGGATCCGGCTGTTTCAGATGGTTGGATGCTCATATGTGCTTTCCTATGTTGTTTTTAAAGGATGCTAAAAGACTCAGGAACCGTAGCCCAGTGAGTCGCGTTTGTTGAGCTTGATATCCAATCCGAGGGACTGGATTTCCTTGATCAACACGTTGAAGGACTCGGGCGTGCCGGCCTGCAGTGTATTGTCGCCCTTAACGAGCGATTCGTAGATTTTGGTGCGACCTTGAACATCGTCAGACTTGACGGTGAGCAATTCCTGGAGGGTATGCGCCGCGCCATAAGCTTCGAGCGCCCACACTTCCATTTCACCAAAACGCTGACCACCGTATTGAGCTTTACCGCCCAAAGGTTGTTGCGTGACGAGAGAGTAAGGACCAACGGCACGAGCGTGAATCTTATGGGAGACCAAGTGATTCAGCTTCATCATGTAGATGTAGCCTACCACAACCTCCTGATCGATTTTCTCTCCTGTGCGGCCATCAAAGAGCGGGCTCTTACCGGAAGCAGGCAGATTCGCATCTTCGAGATACTCACGAACCTTTTTCTCCGGAATACCATCGAATACCGGCGTGGCGACCTTGATGCCGAGCTTCTTACAAGCCCAACCCAAGTGGGTCTCCAACACCTGCCCCACGTTCATGCGCGAAGGCACACCGAGAGGGTTCAAACAGATTTCCACGGGAGTGCCATCCGGGAGGAAAGGCATGTCTTCTTCGGGAACGATCTTGGCGACCACACCCTTATTACCGTGACGACCGGCCATCTTATCACCGACCTCGAGCTTATGCTTCGTGGCGATGTATACTTTGACCTGCTTGATTGCACCGCTGCCATCACCTTCGCCGGATTCGACCGAGTCGACCTTGCGCTCACGATCACCTTCGAGTTCATCGAATTTGACCTGATACGAACCGATGATCTCCATGATCTTGATGCGAACCGGTGAAGGATCGATCTGAACATGCTTGGAAACCGCAGCGAGTTTACGCAGGAGGGTCTTCGTGATCTTGCGATTGGCCGGAATGATGATTTCACCCGATTCGCCGTTGATCACATCGAGAGGGATTTTCTCACCAAGGAGAATGTTAGACAACGCTTCCGTGAGGCCTTCACGCAGCTTATCCATCTGCGTTTTGTATTCCTCTTGGATTTGCTTGATCTGACGACGACGGTCGGAAGGCGACATCCGCTCGAGCTCATCATCGATCCGGGAAGAAACCTTCACGTCCATGACGATACCAGCCGCACCTGAAGGCACGATCAGAGAGCTGTCCTTCACATCGGCAGCCTTTTCACCAAAGATGGCGCGAAGCAGTTTTTCTTCAGGCGCGAGCTCGGTTTCAGACTTTGGCGTGATCTTACCCACAAGAATATCACCGGGTTTCACCTCGGCACCGATGCGAATGACACCGTTGTGGTCGAGGTTCTTCAGTGCTTCTTCACCGACATTGGGAATATCACGAGTGATTTCTTCCGCCCCGAGTTTGGTATCACGAGCCGTAACTTCGTATTCCTGAATGTGAATCGAAGTGAAGATATCTTCCTTCAGCACTTTCTCAGAGATCAGGATGGCATCCTCGAAATTGTAACCGTTCCACGGCATGAAGCCGACGAGCACATTACGACCGAGGGCCATTTCCCCCTTCTCCGTCGAAGGACCATCAGCAATGATCTGTCCGGGCTTGATCTTTTGACCATGGTCAACGATCGGCTTCTGGTTGAAGCACGTGCCGGCATTCGAGCGCATGAATTTACGCAACTCGTGAACCTCGACGCCATTCTTCGGATCGGATTTTAGCGTGCGAGGCAGCTCACCATCCTTAGTGATGACGATCTGCTTACCATCGACTGAGGCCACGATACCACCTGCGTCGGAAACAACGACGATCTTGGAGTCACGGGCAACGCGTTCTTCAATCCCGGTGCCGACGAATGGAGATTCCGCCTGCAGAAGAGGCACACCTTGACGTTGCATATTCGCCCCCATGAGCGCGCGATTCGCATCATCGTGCTCAAGGAACGGAATCATACCGGCGGCGATCGAAATCACCTGCTTCGGCGAAACGTCCATGTAGTTCACTTCTACAGCAGCTACTTCGAGGAACTCACCATCCTGACGAACGGTGACCTTGCCGACAAAGTTGCCCTTGTCGTCCAGTTCGGAGTTAGCCTGAGCAATGATCTTACCCTCCTCTTGGTCGGCGGTGAGGTATTCAATTTTGTCGGATACCTTGCCGGCTTTTACCAGACGATATGGGGTTTCGATGAAGCCAAATTCGTTAACGCGAGCGTAAGTGGAAAGGGAGTTGATCAGACCGATGTTTGGACCTTCAGGGGTCTCAATCGGACAAATCCGGCCGTAGTGCGAAGGATGCACGTCACGCACCTCAAACCCGGCGCGTTCACGATTCAGACCACCAGGTCCGAGAGCGGAAAGACGACGCTTATGCGTCACTTCAGCCAGCGGATTAATCTGGTCCATGAACTGCGACAACTGCGAACGGGCAAAGAAGTCGCGGATCACGGTCGTCAGAGCCTTCGGATTGATCAGCTTTTGCGGCGTAATCGAATCGACGCTCTGATCATACATCGTCATGCGCTCGCGAACGAGACGCTCCGTGCGGCTGAGACCGAGACGGCATTGGTTAGCGAGCAATTCACCAACGGTGCGGACACGACGTGAACCGAGGTGATCGATATCATCAACAACGCCTTCGCCCTTTTTAAGACGAACAAGATATTTAGTAGCAGCCACGACATCGCCGGACTCGAGCACGCGTTGCTCAAGCTCAACTTTAAGGCCGAGCTTCTGGTTGACCTTATAACGGCCCACGCGACCGAGGTCATAACGCTTTGGATCGAAGAACAAGCGTTTGAGCAAGGCCTTCGCATTAGCGGTTGTAGGCGGCTCGCCGGGACGGAGACGCTTGTAAATTTCCTTGAGGGCTTCCTCTTCGTTGCGAGTAGGATCCTTCTTGAGCGCGCGGATAATCGCACCCTCGTCATTTGCAGTGTCGATCACCCGAATCACCGAGATATCGTGCTTTTCGAAGGTGCGAACGATTGCTTTGGTCAGCGGTTCGAAAGCACGGGCTAAGACAACACCCTTCTGCGCATCGATGGCATCTTCGACCAAAACCAAGGCCGATACATTATCCATATCGAGTGCCTTGGAGACCTTCAGATCATTGATATCGTAGAAGAGATTCAGGATATCGATATCACTGGAGTAACCGACGGCGCGAAGCAGCGTGGTAATGAGGAACTTACGACGACGACGACGACGGTCGAGGTAGACGTAAAGCAGATCATTATTGTCGAACTGCACCTCCAACCAAGTGCCACGGTCAGGAATGATCCGGAAAGAGTGAAGCAACTTGCCGTTGGCATGCGGGGTGACCTCGAAGGCAATACCCGGCGAACGGTGAAGTTGAGAAACAACGACGCGTTCTGCACCGTTGATAATGAACGAGCCACGCTCGGTCACCATGGGAATTTCGCCCATGTAAATTTCTTCGTCCTTGATATAATCCTCTTCGCGAAGACGGAGTTTTACATAAAGCGGAACTGAATAGGTCACCCCATCACGCAAGCATTCGATTTCGCTATATTTGGGATCAGCCAAGGTATAGGAAACATACTCCAACGTCAGACGGGCATCGTAGGACTCGATGGGAAACACCTCGCTGAACACGGCCTCGAGGCCCTGCAACTTGCGCTCTTTTTCAGGCAGTCCTTTTTGGAGAAAATCCAGATAGGATGTGATCTGAATCTCGATCAGGTTTGGCGGCGGAATGACTTCGCGAAGATTGCCGAAGTTCTTGCGATCAGATTGTGTGCGGTCGGCCATGTAGATACCCGGTTGGATGAGGTGGGGGGACGCTGGAGCGAGCTTAACGGAATGCGCGGCTCAGCGACGAATGAACGGAATGAGAAAAGGCAAAGGACAGGCCGCGTGGAAACACGGCCTGTCCTGATAAATTTGGACGTATTGAAGTAAAGTCAGCCAAGTGATTACTTGAGCTCGACCTTGGCACCGGTAGCCTCGAGCTTCTTCTTAAGCTCTTCAGCTTCGTCCTTCGCAGCACCTTCCTTGACAGCCTTAGGAGCGCCTTCGACCAAGTCTTTAGCTTCCTTGAGACCCAGGCCAGTGATAGCGCGGACTTCTTTGATTACGGCGATCTTGGTTGGACCAGCTTCGAGGAGAACGACGTCAAATTCAGTCTTCTCTTCAGCAGCGGCACCAGCGGCACCACCAGCAGGAGCGGCGGCAGCGACGGCGACAGGAGCAGCGGCGGAAACGCCCCACTTCTCTTCCAGGGCCGAAACGAGTTCAGCGATTTCGAGGACCGATTGACCGGAGAGCCAGTCGATTACTTCGTCTTTTGTGATGTTGCTCATAATGAATATCTCCTGTTCGTAACTAGCGGCTTAATGAGTAAGTGCGTTTAAGAGACGTATCTCCTAGTTTTGAACGGTTGATTGGGTTTTCTTTGGTGCCACGCCGAGCGCGGCACTTTTGAAATGGGTTGATAAAATAGTTTAGAATTAAGCTTCCTCGCCGGCGCGGATCTTGGCCTGAAGGACATTGACGACATTTTGAGGAACAGCGTTGAGAACGCGCACCAGCATCGTGCCGGGTTGACTGAGAAGACCGAGCAGTTGACCACGCAGCGCATCGAGTGATGGCAGTGCGGCGAGAGCCTTCACGTCGTCGGCATTCAGCAACTTGTCGCTGAGAACGGCAGACTTAACTTCGACCTTCTTCTTTGATTTAAAAAATTCCGTCACGGCTTTCGCTGCACCGGGTGAATTGTCTCCACCCACGATGATCGCGGTCGGGCCAGTTAGGCTCTCTTCGAATTCGGGTAGTCCCAATGCTTTCGCAGCCACCCGCAGTGAACTGTTCTTCACCACGTGGAACTCGGCATTTTCCTTGCGGAGTTCAGCCCGAAGCTCGGCGACTTCTGCAACGGTAACACCGGCAAAATCGGTTAGGATGACGTAGTCGGACTTCTTCAGGTGAGTCTCGACTTCGGAAACTAGATATTGTTTTTCAGCTCTCATGGTCGTGCGGCTTAGTAGTTGCTGAACTCGGATGAAGCCAGACGAACCCCTGGGCTCATGCTGGTCGAAATATAGATACTCTTGATGTAACCGGTTCCCTTGAAGGTCGCGGGACGAGCTTTGCCGATCGCCTCAATCACAGCCTTGGTATTTTCAAGGATCTGCTCAGAGCCGAAAGAGCGCTTGCCGACGCCAAGGCCGATGTTGGCGCTCTTGTCCATTTTAAATTCTACTCGACCAGCTTTCACAGCCTTGATCGCGGCGGCGACATCGTCGGTGACGGTGCCACTCTTAGGATTAGGCATCAGACCTTTAGGTCCAAGTATACGAGCCAACGTGCGAACCTTCTTCATCGCATCGGTCGTGGCGATCGCGACGTCGAAGTCGAGCCAACCATCGCTGACTTTCGCCATCACATCTTCCAAACCGGCGGTTTCTGCCCCAGCGGCAATCGCCGCTTCGGCATCTTCGGTAAAGACGACAACATTCACTTTCTTACCAGAGCCATGCGGCAATGGCGTGGTGCCACGCACCATCTGCTCACCGGCCCGGGGATCAACTCCCAATCGGATCGAAAGCTCGACGGTCTCGTCGAACTTTGTTGCGGGGAATTTCGCGATGAGGTCCAAAGCCTCTGTCAGCGAATATTCCGCGGTCAAATCAGCCACCTTGGCGGCGCTGACGTATCGTTTACTGTGTTTTTCCATCAATGACTCCTTGCGGTGCATGCGTCCGGTAAGGACTCCCGCGGTGAGTGGGTTGTTGTAGTTAGATTAATTAGTCGATCACCTCGATGCCCATGCTGCGGGCGGTGCCAGCGATCACCTTGATCGCGGCGTCATCATCGTTGGCATTGAGATCCTTCTCCTTGATTTTCACAATCTCGAGAATCTGCTTTCGCGTCACCTTGCCGACCTTTTCCTTGTTCGGGGTCCCCGAACCGGAGGCAATCTTGGCCGCCTTCTTGAGCAGAACAGCCGCCGGAGGTGATTTGAGAATGAACGTAAAGCTCTTATCAACATAGACCGTGATAACCACTGGCAGAATCATGCCGTTCTGGTCTTTGGTCTTGGCGTTGAATTCTTTACAGAATGCCATGATGTTTACGCCCTGCGCACCGAGTGCAGGACCGACTGGAGGAGCCGGATTGGCAGCGCCAGCAGGCAGTTGGAGGCGGATGTAGCCTTGGATCTTCTTAGCCATGAGAGGGGATGATATTCAGTTTAATAAAGGAAAGATAATGACGGTATGTGCGGACAGCCGGTTTATTCGGTGATGCGCTCCACCTGCCAGTATTCGAGTTCAACCGGGGTAAACCGGCCAAAAATAGAGACAGAAATTTTGAGCTTACCACGGTCGGGATCGATTTCATCGATCCGTCCTGTAAGGTTAGTGAAGGCACCGTCAGTAACCTTAACTTCTTCACCTTCAGTGTATTGGACCTTAGGCACTTCTTTGCCGTTGGCCGCTTCGATGCGGGCTCGGATCTCGTCGACTTCAGCCTGGCGCAAGGCGGCCGGGGCTTCTCCACCGACAAAACCGATGACGCCTGACGTTTCCTTTACGAAATACCAAGGCTTGTTGATCAGCACATTGTTTTCGTCGAAGAGACGCATCTGAATAAAAACATATCCAGGATAAAGCTTTCGGGTTTTCGTGGACTTCTTGCCATTCTTAACCTCCGAAACGACCTCCGTGGGCATGAGAACCTCGAAGATATAATCGTCGAGCTCCTCGATAGTCGTGAACTTCTCAATGTAGGCCTTCACCTTGTTCTCCTGGCCGGAGAGTGTATGGAGTGCAAACCACCGAGCAGTGGCAGGAGCTGTATTTTCAGACGACATAGACAATTAGCTGACCAATTGCGTGAAAAGATCCACGAATTGATATAGTGAGAAATCGCTGATACTGGTGAAGACACCCAACAAAACCGCCGCGATAACGACGACAATAGTGGAATCACGCAACTCCGTCTTAGTTGGCCAAGCGGCTTTTTGAAGCTCACCAACCATCTCTCCGAGAAAGATGCGTATGCTGCGAAACGGGTTCTTCATGAATGCTATTTTTGAGTGGCAGGGGCGGAGGGAGTCGAACCCGCAACCAACGGTTTTGGAGACCGCTACTCTACCAATTGAGCTACACCCCTATACTATAAATTTTTAGACGACGTCGCCGAGGTCCCATAAACAGGGGCCTCGGCGAAGTGTTTTAAGTGTTTTAAAACAAGATCTTACTTGATGATCTCGGTAATACGGCCAGCACCAATCGTGCGACCACCTTCACGGATGGCGAACTTCTGGGTGGTTTCCATGGCGATCGGCATGATGAGATCGATCTCAACAGCGATATTATCGCCGGGCATCACCATCTCCACGCCTTCGGGAAGATTAACCACACCAGTCACATCCGTTGTGCGGAAGTAGAACTGAGGACGGTAGCCTTTGAAGAAAGGCGTGTGGCGACCACCTTCGTCCTTCGAGAGAACGTAGATTTCAGCCTTAGCCGTCTGGTGAGGAGTAATCGACTTAGGAGCCGCGAGAACCTGACCACGCTCGATGGCATCTTTTTCAATACCGCGGAGGAGGATACCAACATTGTCACCTGCTTGGCCGCTATCGAGCAGCTTGCGGAACATTTCGATTCCAGTAACAACCGTGGAAACGGTGTCCTTCAATCCAACGATTTCGACGTTGTCGGTCACCTTGATCGAACCACGTTCGATACGACCGGTAGCAACCGTGCCGCGACCAGTGATCGAGAACACGTCTTCAACGGACATAAGGAAAGGTTGATCGAGTTCACGAGCAGGCTCAGGAATTTCAGCGTCAATCGCGTCCATCAGGGCGCCGATTGCTGCTTCGCCCTCAGGCTTGGCATCGAGAGCAGCCGTGGCAGAACCACGAACGATCACGGCGTTATCGCCGTCAAAATCATACTTGCTGAGAAGCTCACGGATTTCCATTTCGACGAGCTCGAGGAGCTCTTCGTCGTCGATAAGGTCGACCTTGTTGAGGAAAACCACAATCTTAGGCACACCGACCTGACGGGCGAGCAGGATGTGCTCACGAGTCTGAGGCATAGGACCATCGGAAGCAGAAACGACCAAGATAGCGCCATCCATTTGGGCAGCACCAGTGATCATGTTCTTCACGAAGTCAGCGTGACCTGGGCAGTCAACGTGAGCATAGTGACGATTTTCAGTCTCATACTCCACGTGAGCCACGGAGATCGTAACAATCTTAGATGCGTCACGAACTGTGCCGCCCTTAGCGATGTCCGCGTAGGTTTTGACCTCGGCGAGGCCCTTACGCGCTTGAACAGCGAGAATTGCGGTCGTCGTGGTAGTTTTACCATGGTCAACGTGGCCAATAGTGCCGACGTTGACGTGTGGTTTATTGCGTTCGAATGTGCCTTTAGCCATGTGGATGTTTTGTTTAGACTGATTGTTTACTTCAAATTTTTACGTCGCAGAAGATGGCGACGTTGACCTGGAGCCCAGAACCGGAGTTGAACCGGCGACCTCATCCTTACCAAGGATGTGCTCTGCCAACTGAGCTATCTGGGCAGACCTAGGAAGGGTCAAGAAACGAAAAGAGCGGAGAACGTGCAGCCCCAAAATTGCTCCGTCAACTGCAAATTGTTTTTTCGTTAAAAAAACCTAGGGCCCCACCGAGATACGATAAAACCCAGGAGGCAGATATTCTCCCAAACTAAAGGTCTGCACGAGGTAATTCCGAAAATATAAATCAACCGATTCGTATCCTGAACGCTCGATAAGAGAAAGCGAGCCCACCAGACCAGCGGGATTCACCACGGCCATGAATTCCATCGGTTTCCAGTTATCCACCGGAGGACGTGCATCAACCAGCATCTGAGACACAATGGCTCGTTTGCTCTCATCCGCACTCCTCACCACGAGAAATCCACCCCGCGCAGCCAAACCCGCAACCTCAACATCTCTACGCCCCATGCCTCGAAAAGCGACCTCATCTTCAATCACACTTGTCGTATCTGACGCTTTATCAGGTGTTTGTATAGGATCCTTAAATTTCAAGGCCACCCCCTCCTCCTCATATTGCAACTTGGAGGGGAAGCGAGCGAACATCTCCCCAGGATCATTTAAAACACTGGGGGGCAATGGTTTTTGATCGCTATTCCATTCTGTTGGCAAGAAAAGCGGCGTGGGATCAAAAAATTGCGCCTCCTCAGCGACCACCCTGCCCGCTTCCTCCTTCGCAAGTCGCGTCAGCCCTATCTTCGTTGCCTCCAAGGATCGTTTAGATTCATCAGCATCTATGCCCCGTGGCCCACGGTAGCTCAGTAAGAGCACAATACCCCCAAAGACCACCGCCGAGGCGAGACTAACGCTCCACCAAATCCTGCTCTGGGCGCCATTCTCTGGTTTCATAACGTAGAATCGTCGGCTTTCGCAGGATCTAGAGCCGCAACCTGCACCTGAAAGCCCGCTTGTTGGGCCGCGCTTATAATATCCGTGAGCTCGTTGACCGGAATCGCCGCATTCGCGCGCACCAATAAAGAAGGTTCCTCCACGGTGGCCCCCTGCTCCACCAGCCACCCGCGCAACTGTGGCCAATTAAGAGCGCCATCATCAGTAAAGATCAGGCCCGGACGCGCCACACTGATCACATGAGTGGTCCTCGCCGCTCCACTCACCGCACCCGACATTTCCGGTATGCTGAAATCAACTCCTAAACCCGGTGAAAGCACGAAACGGGAGCCAAACAAGGTGAAGAACAAAACCAATGCGCCAACATTCACCCAAAACAGCGAATCATACCCCCGCGGTTGCGGACGTAATTTCGATGCGAGATCCAAAGGTTTCGTCAGCATGATCAGACCTCAGCCCCGGAGGCAGACTTACCCGCACGGTATTCCGTGAGAAGATACTTCATGATCTCGTTACCCGACCATTCGACATCGCGCACGATCGCCCGGACCCGGCCGGATAGAAAGTGATGCGCAAGATGTGCCGGAATCGCCAACATCAGCCCACCGGCCGCACAAAGCAGCGCCTGCCACATCCCCGTCGATAATGCACTCGCCGTGGCATAGTCTTTTTCAAACGCCAGAAACGTCGTCACCATCCCTAACACCGTTCCGAGTAAACCAAGTAGGGGGGCGACTTGCGCAATCGCCGCGATGGATCCCATTCGCCTTTCGAGCGCTGGCACTTCGATGACCGCTGCTTCCTGAACATAAAATCGCATTTTATCTGCATCATCATCGGCATGGAGAAGAGCCGCCCTCACTACCGCTGCCACCGGGCCGGGAGTTTCTTCGCAGACCGTCAACGCCTCGACGATGCGCCGTTTCGCGAGGATATTTTTAATACCGCTGAGGAACTCCGTGGATTTGATCTGCCCGCGGTGCAAAAACAGCATGCGCTCGATCACCAACATCAGGCAGATAAATCCGATCACGAGGAGCACCCACATAATCGGACCTCCCTTGGTAAATAGACTAAAATCAAATAGAGACATAGGCGGGGGCAAAAAGTGTGACGCTCAGTGGGTCGAGAGGTAAATCATCAAGTTGATCAAGTGTGCAGGATCAAGGCGTAGCAGGCTCAAAACGGGCCAGACGATCATTCGCCAAACTCGCACCCGGCAAACCAGTTTTCAAAATCAACAACCAAGCATCGCGAGCTTCGTCCAATTTTGCCTGCTGCTCATAGAGTGCTCCTAATTCCAGGAGCGTGCGGGTCATCCAATAACGCCCTTTCGGCCCGAGCGCACTGGCCATTTTTTCATCGAGTAAAAACATCGTGACCACATCTCGCCACCACACGGCTTCCGCTCGATTCCATCGCTCCTGCCTTGCCATCAGATAGCCGAGATTAAAACCCGCTTCAACGCGCACATCAATCGGCGCATCCACCCGATCACGCAAATGCTCAAAAAGCGTAATCGCGCGCTCCGCGTGGTTAGTATCGTCAAGCGATTGAGCATTGTGGCATTCAGCCAACGCGAGCTGCGCCAAAACCACGTCTACGTGATTCGGGTAGTTGTTCACCAAATTCTCATAGACTAACTGAGCCTGGGGAAACTGATTTAGCTTCCGGAGCAAATCGCCTTGCTTGAGTCGCGCATAAAACACCAAGGGGCTTGCCCGATAACGCGTCACCAAGTCTTCGATCAGTCGATTCGCCTCCACGAGATTTGAATCCTGGCCACGCCGCTCTGCCTGCAAGGCAGCCTGAAAGAGCGCGAAAGGGGCGTAGTCTGCATTCTCCGGATGATCATCAGCCAGTTTCGTGTAAAGTCTCTGCGCCTCAACCGTCTGATCCTGATCCGCATAGTAAGTCGCCTCGACAATAATCGAATAGATCGCGGCATCTGAATTCGGAAATTTCGAACGCAGATCCTGCAACAACTCGAGCGCAGACTCCATGCGATCCAATTTAAAATACGCCTCGGCCTTCAGTAATGAACCTGAACTTGAAATCTGGCCGCTCAAAGCCTCCGAGATTTCCGGCAATTCGTCGTCCAAGGCGTCCACCAACTGCAAAGTGCGCTCGGCTTCACCGGCCTGTAAGGAGAGCCGCGCTTGCAGCCAAATCATTCGCGCGCGCAATTCAGAAGGCAGGTCACGAGGGCCCTGATTCTGCTGCGCCAGCAAGTCGCTCACGCGGGCATAGGCATCTTTCATCCGCCCATTCGTCTGCAACGCGCGTGCAAGATTCCACTCCGCCTGCCACCGATTAACGGCATCAAATCGCTCATCCCTCGACAACTGATCGAGTTCAACCAGCGCCAAATCCAGCCGGCCCGCCCG
Organism: Cephaloticoccus sp.; assembly: GCA_034669935.1. Classification (GTDB taxonomy): domain Bacteria; phylum Verrucomicrobiota; class Verrucomicrobiia; order Opitutales; family Opitutaceae; genus Cephaloticoccus. Next base: position 17,813 of record JAXMOJ010000016.1, on the reverse strand, counting down.
GATATCAGACAAGACCCGTTGAAACATTAAATCCCCCGGAGCCACTCCGGCGGGAACCTCATTCAATACAGAAGCATAGGCCTCCGCCGCATTCGGATAATCCCGCGCCCGAAACCACGCCTCGGCGATCAGAACCCCCAGTTCAGCTCGCGTCTGATGATCCTCGCTCGCTCCCAATTCCGCCCGAGCTTTCGTCGCAAAATCCGCCGCCGCCCGAAAGCGACGTTGATCCCAAGCCGAACCGGCCAGCACCCCATAAGTATTAGCTTTTAATACCGACCCTGGAAACTGCTCCAGCAAACGATACGACTCTTGCTCGGCCCGACGATAATCGTGCTTCGCCAGTGCGACCTGCGCCCGCACCAATAAAACATCCTCCAATATCCCCGTCAGAGGGCTCTGCCTGAGCACCGCATCAAGTGTTCGGGCGAAACTGACGCGTGCTGTCGTATCACCTGCCACCCCCGCCAGCAGTTGCAAAGCCACCCGCTGTTTACCGCGATCCCGACCCGTGCGTAACAAGCTCGTCAATGCGCTTCGACCGGACTCGCTCTCCGCTCCTGCAATCAATCCCAGCAATAAGTAAAAGCTATCGCGTTCGCTCAATTCCTCGGCAGGCAGATTGAGCAGTTGCCGCTGTATCACTGACACCGCGTCATCCTTGTTCCCCATCGCATCCAGCATAGTCGCGTAGATCCGGGCAAATCCGTAGCTAGTCTTGCGCCCTTCCAAACGCTCCATGTTCTTCCGCGCTTCCTCGATCGACTTCTCGTCAATCGCCCCCAGACGCAAACGTGCCTGTTCACGTGCCAAATCGAAACGTGCTGCGGCCATCGGAGATCTCGCGATCCCTTGCGCTGCTGAGAACAACTCCCGCGCCTCTTCCAAATCGCCCGATTCGTCCGCCAGCACACCCCGCAAAAACAATAACCACCCGCGATCATCCTCCTCGAGATCGTCGGAGACGATTGCCGTCAATTCATCCCTTGCTCGCTCGAAATCTCGCTTTTGAGCTGCGATCAATCCGTTCCGCAAATGCCAGGCTGCGCCTTTTAATCCGATAAACTCCCCCAAAACCTTCTCCGCCTCATCAATCTCTCCGCTATCCATAAGCGCCGTCACCAACGCCAACTGAATGTCACCACGACTCTCGAAGGATTGATCCATCAATTCCCGATAAAGCGCGACCGCCGCCGATGAAAAACCCATCCCCTGAGCACGTCGCGCGGCCTGCAGGGTCAAAAGTTGTTGCCCCGCTGTTTCCGTCGCTGTTTGAGCAGCATCCACAAGCGGAGTCGACGTCACCACAGTTTCCTGCCCCACGACAAATGTCGCAAACAGACTAAAAAGAATTATCGGGATCAGGCGTAGGCGCACGGCAAAAACTTGCTCAGGTGTGTGGAAACAATCAATCGCGTTATAATCACTTCCGTCTCGCCCAGACCCCAAACGACTCCTTATCGTTCCCTCAAATTCAAACCCCTTCATCATGAGTCCACTCCTTATCACCCTCATCGTTCTACTCGTAATTGCCATCATCATCGTCCTTTGGGTCGTTGGCATCTACAATTCCCTCGTCACCCTGCGTAACCGTTTCAAAAACGCCTTCGCCCAGATCGATGTGCAGCTCAAGCGACGCTACGATCTCATTCCAAATCTCGTCGAAACCGCTAAAGCTTACCTCAAGCACGAGAGCGAAACCCTCGAAGCCGTAATCAAAGCCCGTAATATCGCCGCCGCCGCCGCGGAAGCCGCTGCCGCCAATCCCGCCAATGGCCAAGCCGTGCAAAAGCTCATGGGCGCGGAAGCCGGCCTCTCCGGTGCGCTTTCCAAACTCATGATGGTTTCCGAAGCCTACCCTGACCTGAAGGCCAATCAAAACATGTCCGAACTCTCCGAGGAACTCACCTCGACCGAGAACAAGGTCGCCTTCTCGCGCCAAGCTTTCAACGACAGCGTCATGGTTTACAACACCCGCCGCGAAACCTTCCCCACCGTCATCTTCGCTGGAATGTTCGGTTTCCAAGGTGCTGAGCTCTTCCAAATCGAAGACCCCACCGAACGCAACGCACCTCAAGTCAAGTTCAGCTAAGTCGCTTTGTCTGCAGGTAGGGGTGGTTATCCTTAACCGCCCTTAACGCTGCCTGACTTACGAGCATTGCCACCCATGGATTTCTTTGAAGCTCAGGCCCGCGCCAAGAAACGCACGAGTTGGCTTGTCGTTCTTTTCAGCCTGGCCGTCATCATGACGGTGCTGGCTGGTTATGCTGCTACGATCTTCTTCATGCGCCAGATACCGCGTGACACCCAATACGCGGATTCCCATCTCGCGGCGTATTACCCCGAATCGCTCTGGCAACCGCAGACCCTCATCTTCGTCACTCTCGGCACGCTCTTGATCGTCGGGCTCGCCTCACTTTTCAAGTGGCTCTCCTTTCGGCACGGCGGTGCCGCGGTCGCGGAAAGTGTCGGGGGGCGCCTTATTGATCCAATCAAAGGCACCAAATTCGAAAAACGCCTCGTCAACATCGTTGAAGAAATGTCCATCGCCTCCGGCACACCCATGCCCGCGATTTACGTCCTCGAAAGCGAAACCTCCATCAACGCCTTCGCTGCCGGTCTCACCACCAGCGACGCGGTGATCGCCGTCACCAAAGGCACGCTGGAAAAGCTAACTCGCGATGAACTTCAGGCCGTGATCGGTCACGAGTTCAGCCATATCCTCAATGGCGATATGAGGCTCAATGTTCGTCTCACCGCCCTAGTTTTTGGCATCCTCTTCATCAGCACGATTGGCCGCGGATTACTTTGGTCGCTTTACGGCACACGCGTGCGTTCCTCCAGTCGCGATCGCAATTCGGGCGGCATTGTCATGGCCATTGCTGGCATCGGGATTGCCCTCATCATTATCGGTTACATCGGTTACTTTTTTGGCCGTCTCATTCAGGCCGCAGTCTCCCGCCAGCGTGAATTTCTCGCCGATGCCTCCGCCGTGCAGTTTACGCGCAATCCTGACGGCATTACCGGAGCACTCAGTAAAATCGGCGGCTATGCTCTCGGCTCTCGGATGCAATCCAACAATGCCGGAGCCATCGGGCATTTCTTTTTCGCGCAGGGATTCAAATCAATGTTTGGCGGGATTTGGGCCACCCACCCCCCCCTCGATCAACGAATCCGCGCGATCAATCCACGATGGGAAGGTGAGTTTTTCGAACCCGATGAAGTCGTCGATATCGAGAAGGAGAACTTTCAAACCAAAGGGTTTTCTTCACCTCAGGCATCCGCTACAGCTCGCGCCGCCGCCGGTCTCCCTCCTCCGCTCATCGATCCCGCCCGACGCATCCCCTTTGAGCCCGCCACGATTATCGGCGATGTCGGCTTGTTGACCGATGGTTACTATCAACAAGCCCAGGAGCTCCTCGGTGAGATTCCTGAATCACTGCGCGAAGCGGCTCGCGATCCTATCGAGGTGGCCGCCCTCGTTTTTGCCCTGCTCGCCAGCGTCGATGCCGAAGACACTCCCACGCAACGCGACATTGTGGAACGCACCGCGCCGACTTCATTCGTCTCATTTGAAAAATTGCTCCCCTCCATGCAGTCGCTCGATCCCTCCGCGCGATTGCCCCTTCTCCTTCTCTGCACCCCCGCGTTAAAGCAATTGGCTCATTCCTCCCTGGATGAGTTTCTCGGCACACTCGACGAGCTCGTTCACGCCGATACCAAAATCAGCATCTTTGAGTTTGTGCTGCAGAAACTGCTGACCCGTCACCTCAACCTCGCGCAAGATCCGAACCAACGCGTGGACTACCATTCGTTCACCGCCGTCAGTGACGAAATCTCTGTCGTGCTCTCTGTCCTCGCTCGTGCCGGCAGTGATGACACCCAAGCCATCGGCACCGCCTTCGCCACCGGCGCGGATCAGCTTAGATTGCTCGATAACAAACTCAGTTATCTCGATCCCGAACAGAGCAATATCGAAGCACTTGACCAGGCTTTGGAAAAACTCGCAGTGTCCTCGTTACCGATCCGTAAACGTCTGCTCATCGCCGCCGCCCACACCATCGGCAGCGACCAAGAGATTACTGTCACCGAAGGCGAACTCTACCGCGCTATCGCCGTTACCCTCGATTGTCCCCTCCCTCCGCTGGGTGCAATCCCGACGGCAGCCTGATATATTTCTGATGTAGGACGGAATCGCTGATTCCGCCTTGTCAGTCTTTGGTTATTCAACACCAAGCGCGTCTCCTCCTTTTCGTTCGTCATCCGCAGTATCTCTTTCCTAAGTTTTCTTTTCAATGAACTCCGCCGACATCTCCGATCACAAACGCCACCCCCGAAAAGCATCCGCGAAAAAAGACCCGCTCAAATGGTGGCGCGACTCCCGCTTTGGGATGTTCATCCATTGGGGGCTTTATGCGATTCCCGCCGGTGTTTGGAAAGGCAAGCGCGTGCCCTACATCGGCGAGTGGCTCATGTATCAGGAAAAAATCCCCTTCGCGACTTACGAAAAATTAGCCCAAAAATTCAACCCTCAACACTTCGATGCCGCAGCTTGGGTGAAGCTCGCGAAAGACGCCGGGATGCGCTACCTCACCATCACCACCAAGCACCACGACGGCTTCGCGATGTATCATTCAAAAGTGAGCCCCTACAACATCGTCGATCGCACGCCCTTTGCTCGCGATCCGATGAAGGAACTGGCCCGTGAATGCAAAAAACAACGGATCAAACTCTGCTTCTATTACTCTCAGGACATCGATTGGCACCACCCCGATGGCGCTTGGAACACTTGGGACTTCGACGAGAAAAAGAAAAACTCCGAACGCTATCTCAAAGAGAAAGTTTTTCCCCAGCTACGCGAGCTGCTGACCCAATACGGACCCGTTGGCATGATCTGGTTCGACACCCCAATGTCGCTCAGCAAAGCGCAAAGTGCACGCATCCGACGCTTCGTCAAAAAACACCAACCGGACTGTTTGGTCTCCGGACGCATCGGCCACGGCCACGGCGATTACAATTTACCGCGCGACAACTTCCTGCCTCCCGGCCGACTCGAAGGCGATTGGGAGACCTGCGCCACACTCAATCACACGTGGGGCTTTAAGAAACACGACCACACGTGGAAATCAGCCGACAATCTGATCACCACCCTCGTCGATCTCGCGAGTAAGAACTCGAATTACTTGCTCAATGTTGGGCCCGATGCCGATGGAGTGATTCCCGCTCCCAGTGCTCAACGCCTGCGCAAAATCGGCGCATGGCTCAAGGTTAACGGCCAGACTATTTACGGCAGTTCACCCAGCCCCTTTATCAACGAATTTTCGTGGGGGCGTATCACGACCAAAGGCCGCACGCTCTATTGCCATTTCTTTCGCAAACCTCCGCGTTACTTCCGCCTGCACGGTTTAAAAAATCAGATTAAATCCATCTCACCGCTCGCTGATTCGAAGAAGAAATTTGCCTTCCGCCAAATTGAAGACCCAGCCACCGCCACTCCGATTCTCACGATCGATTTCGCTGGGTTCAAAACCACAAAACCTGTCACCGTAATCGCACTAAAATTAGCAGATGAACCTCGGGTATTATCCGGTCCACTTCAACAGCCCGACGATTCGCTTACCCTGATCGGTCCGCATGCTCGCGTCGGCTCGGATAAATCCAAACCACAGATGCGCATGGGCGCGACTGGGCTCACCGAAAATTGGTGCAATGCTGAGGACTGGCTGGAATGGAAATTCACCGTCCTTACTCCCGGCACTTACGACACCACTGTCGTTACGACTCACCAACACCTTGAACCGTGGAGTGGTGGCCACACCGTGAAACTCACCTGCGGCGACAAACAAGTGAAACGTATCACCAAACGCGACATCGAGCTCCCCGGATTGCGCAGTGCTTACTATCCCCAACTCGGCACTCGCTTCGGCACACTCAAATTCGAGAAGGCCGGCACTTACAAAATTCGCCTCCAAATCACTCGCCCGAAAGTAGTCGATGCCAACCTCACCTTCTACTCCGACGGCGGCATGCAATTCAGCGAAATCCGCCTCACGCCTCACGCATAGCTCTGAGGTAGGGCGGGGATTCCGCTCTCTCACCTTCGATTTTCCAGGTAGGGGTGGTTATCCCCAGACCTCCCCTTAACGATTCCTTCCGAACATGACCGATCAACAACAAGCCTTCCTCGATGATCTCAACATCATCGAAGATCCGCAAGAGCGCCTCACCATCGTCGTTGATCGTGCCAAGTGTCATCCCGCACTCGATGACTCGGAACGCACCGACGCTAATCGCGTGCCCGGTTGCGTTTCTCAAGTGTGGCTCTTCAGCGAACTACGCGACGGCCGCTGCCATTTCCGCTGCGATGCCGACGGCCCACTCGTGAAAGGACTCGTCACCCTGCTCTGCGACTATTTCAGCAACGCCACCCCTGCTGAAATCGTGTCAAACGACACCAACCCCCTCGCCGAACTCCGTCTCCTCCAAAACCTTTCCCCTACCAGACAAAACGGTCTCGCCGCCGTCCGCACCGCCATCCGCAAATTCGCGGAAGCCAACACATAACCTGCCCTCACGAGTCGCCCCGCCCTACGCCAATCCACACCCCACGCAATAGTAACCTAATAGGTTACTTTGGATTCGGTAATTACCCCGTTGATTCGACGAAGGTGGCGGATACCAGAGCACCAAAGAGTAACCTAATAGGTTACTCTTTGGTCAGAAATTTCATCCGTGTCTTCTGGGTGTTACGTGGGCAATCTCAGAGCGTGACCCCACTCTACGACGCGCATAATCACCTGCAGAGCGAATCGCTCGCGCCGCATCTGGATCAGATCGTCGCCGACCTGTCCGCCGAGGGGATCGCCGGGGCCGTCGTCAATGGCACCTCGCCGGAAGACTGGCCCAAGGTTTCCGCCCTCGCATCACGCCATTCGTGGGTGGTGCCCAGCTACGGTATACATCCCTGGGACTGCGGCAATCGTCCCGCCGATTGGCAGGATCAACTTCGCAACACCTTCGCACAATCAGATCAACTCCGATCACTCCAATCACTCCAATCCGAATCTAAAGTGGGCCTGCCCACCGTAGCCTTGGCGAAGGTGGGAGAGATCGGACTCGATCGCTGGATGCTCAACCGAGCCAAGCCCGACGATCCTCGACTCGCCGGACTCCGTCGCGCTCCTCTCGACGAACAACTCGAAGTATTTCTTTGGCAGCTCAATCTCGCCGCGGACCAAGGTCGCGCCGCCTCGATTCATTGCATCGATGCGTGGGGTGCGTTGTTTGAAGCCTTACTGACCGCCAAACTTCCCAAGCAAGGCTTTCTCCTCCACGCCTACTCCGGACCGATTGAAATGGTAAAAGCCTTCGCTGATCTCGGCGCATACTTTTCCTTCAACGGTTCCTACCTCGATCCCAAGCGCACCAACCAACGCGAGACGTTCAAGTCAGTGCCCATGGATCGTTTGTTGATCGAAACCGATGCCCCCTCGATGCCAATGCGCAACGATTGGAATCGTCATAATCTATCTGAATCTCCTGACGGCAGCCCCCTTAACCACCCCGCCAATATCGGTGGTATTTACGAAGGCCTAGCTGACTTTCTCGCTCAACCTCTCGATGCGCTGACCCTTCAAGTCGCCCAAAATTTCCAGACCCTTTTCATCCCCACAAAAGTGTAACCCATTAGGTTACACTCTGTGGTTAAAGCACTATTTTAAAAGGGGTTACCGCATCGCTAAAAGTAACCCAATGGGTTACTTTGTTTCGGTGATTTGTCGCACGACATCACCGGCAACTGCGAAGCCGAAGGCAGCAGTGACGAATACGGCGGTGCCGAAACCACTCTCGCAATCGAGTGTAAGATTACTGCCCGGTTCCGCATCGGTTTGACAGGTGCCATCGGCCCACGGGAAGACTGGTTTCTCGCTCGACCACACGCAGCGAATATCGAAATGCATCTTTCCCCTCGGAGTCCCGATTTCGTAGCCATGATTGGTGCGCAGCTTACGGCGCACCAATTTCAGCAATCCGTCGCCGCATGATTCTCCGAGATCACCCGACCTGATCGCCGTCGCGTCGCGCTTCCCACCTGCTCCACCCACGGTAATCACCCGCCGTCGCAGTCGCTTACATTCAGCTAAAAGCATCGCCTTGTTCGACAAACCATCAATCGCATCCACCACGTAATCGAATTCCGGAGTCAACATACGCTCAGCCGAAGCCTTGGTGAAAAACTCCACCACTCTGGTCACGCGACAGGCGGGATTGATCAGCTTCACGCGATCGGCCAGCACATCCACTTTGGATCGACCGAGCTCGCCATCGAGCGCCGGCAACTGACGATTCACATTTGTCACACAGACATCATCCAAATCAATCAAAGTGATCGCACCGATGCCACTCCGCGCGAGCCCTTCGACCGTCCACGACCCCACCCCGCCGACTCCAATCACACAGACGTGAGCCGCCTGCAATTGTTTCAGACCTGCATTTCCGAACAGTCGCCCGACCCCACCAAAGCGGTCCTGAAAATCGTCACTCAGCATCGTGGAATCACTCAGTCTGCGAACAGCACCCCGAAAGTCCCTGCAAATCCCGCCCGGACGGTTTCTGGAAAATGCGTAAATCGAACTCTCCGATCACCGCCATCATGTGATCGAAAATATCAGCCTGGATCGCTTCATAATTCGCCCACACCTGGTCCTTGGAGAACACATATATTTCTATCGGCAAACCACTTTCAGTCGGTGCGAGCTGACGCACCAGAAACGTCATATCCTGATGGATCTGTGGATGCGCTTTCAAATACGCCACGCAATAAGCCCGAAACGTGCCGGCATTGGTGATCCGGCGACCGTTGCCTAGAATCGTAAGATCGGTGCCACGGTCTTCATTCGCCTGCCTGATCTCATCGCGCTTCTTCGTGAGGTAATCCTTCAGCAGATCAATCTGTCCCCAACTTTCGATCAATGCCTCGTCGGCAAAGCGGATCGATTGCACATCGAGAAACAGCGAGCGTTTGATTCGACGTCCACCTGAATCTGACATACCCCGCCAATTTCTAAACGAATCTGAGATCAGATTATACGTTGGGATCGTGGTGATGGTTTTATCCCAGTTCTGCACCTTCACCGTCGTCAGAGAAACATCGATCACATCCCCATCGGCCCCGGCCTTGGACATCTCGATCCAATCACCCACGCGCACCATATTATTCACCGAGATCATGATCCCGGCGACAAATCCCAGAATCGCATCGCGGAAGACCAAGAGAAGAACAGCGGTGATCGCACCCAGACCTGAAAGCAAATAGATCGGCGATTTATTAAGAATCGTAGCCAGCACCAAGATTAGCCCGAGGACCGTCGCGACCAATTTAAGCGCTTGGAAAAATCCCTTAATCGGCATCCCCGCAGTGTTCTTTCCTCTTTCAGAAATGAGCTGCACTGCATCCAGAATGGCGAAAAACACACTGACCAAAATGAAGACAAGGTAGATATTTACCGCCGAATTCACTCCGGCCAACACCTCGGGGGTTTTCCCGAGCACATCATCACCGTAGGCATTAATCACCATGGCCGGGACCAGATGCGAAAGTCGCGTGAAAACCCGCGATTCGACAAAGGCATCATCCCAATCCGATTTCGTTAACTTCACGACTTGGTGCACCGCATTCAGGATGATCCGTTTCGCGATGAAGTTTCCCAGCCAAGCCAGAAAAATCACCACGAGAATGCCACTAATCGTGCTCATCACCGCAGCATCCCCCACGGGGATACCGTAACCGGTGAGCAATTCTCGAATCCATGTAATCAGGCTTTCCATAAACCTCATATTTGGTGCCTACATCGCCCTGATGCAACCCCGCGTAACGTTTTACTCTGTCAGTTCAAGCACCCTTTCCACCGCGTCGATCGCACGTTGCTCACGCGCGTTAAAATCCCCCTTCAATTCAACAAATGGCAAATCACGCGCGATCAATGCCTGACGCCACATTTGGCGGCACATTTCACGGCCTTCCGGATCAGGGAAACTCCGCTGCGGGTCCGGTTCAAACGCGATATCCGTATCGCATAACAAATAGAGATCATAGCCCTGGCATCGCGTGTCCGCCTCGGTGCGCACCCAATCCGGACACTTGCCACCATAGAGCAGATCGGCCCAGATCACATTCGTCAGCAAATCGGTATCGCAGATCATTAGCCGCTTGGCGCGTTTCGCCGCAGCATCTTCGGTATCCATCTGCACGCGGGCAATGGTGCCCAGATCATCGGCCGTAATCTGGCCCTCATGCTCATCCCAAAACTCGCGCACGTATTCCGGCACGCAGGGCTCTCCATAATGCAACGCGAGCGATTCCGCGAGCGTGCTCTTGCCCGTTGATTCCGCACCGGTAACTACGATGCGCTTGATCATCTTAACAACCTTGTGGTGGGTGCGCACGTCCCTGTGCGCGCTACGATGGGCACAGGGACGTGCCCATCCACCTTATTCCCCCCCCTAAACGTATCGTTCATTTTAACCATGAGACGACTCGCGGTAGGATTTACGCCATTCATAATACCCCCCGATCGCTAGCACAAGGAAGAGCGCGTAGAGCACGGAAAACCAATACAAACCCGACATCCAATAGACCACGATTCCAGCCACGTTCACCGCCACCCAGCCTATCCAGTTTTCCAACTTCTTACGTGCTTGCAGCCACTGCGCCAAAATACTGAACGAGGCAATAAACGCATCGCGATACGGCATCGCCGCGTCGGTGTTATGTTGCAAATACCAACCCCAACAAAACGTGCCTGCAAATCCCGCAGCGAGACACGCGATCCGAGCCTCCAGACTCAGTTTCGTCACCGGTAATGTCGTGCGATTCTCTCCCGGCTTCGACCAGTGCCACCAACCGTAAGCCAGCACGATGAAGAAGAAGCCCTGCAGCTTCATATCGGCATAAAGTTTGGCGTGGTAAAAAACGAATCCCGACAACACCACCTGCACCAGACCAATCGGAAAATTCCAAATACTCTGGCGAATCGTCAGCCCCACCCCGACCAAGCCGAGAATTGTGGCGAGCTGTTCTTGCCACGACGCGCCAATGATCGCGCCCCAAATCTGGAACCATACATCGAGCACCGGTTGCAGCATCTCGAGGATCCTTTGAAGATAATCCATCATACATTTGCCTCCGCGTAAGCTTCCATGGCTTCGCGTGTGACCACATGACGGCTCGCACAGCGCGGGCACCGAATTTCAATCTTCGGATCTCCGGCAAACAACGCGTCCGCATCCTGCTGCATGCTAGGTAAAAGCACTTGCAGCATGCGCTCCTGATTACAGCCGCAATGCCAACGCTCCACCCGAGTTTCCATCAGAGTGAGCGTCTCGGTGTCGTCGAGTTTGACGACATCCTCCGCCGTCAATCCGCGCAGCCATTCCAAATCGCAATCCGGATGCTCCGTAATCATTGCGTAAGTTTCTTCGGCCGTTTCGAAATACCGCGCCGCACGCTGCTCGCTCTGGGCATAAAACATCTCCGCCGCCGCCAACGGATCACCACCGGTGATATTCACTGCACTGCGCCGCATCTCACCCTTACCCCGAATCACATCAGCCGACAATAAACCCTCCGGCATCTGCCGCACGTTTTCCGTAAAAATGCGCCCCGTCACCGAGCCGAATTTATTATCCCCTGCCAAAAGGAAATTCACGAGTGGTTGCTGAAAATTCATCGTCCACGCCGTCATCATATTACGCGGTTGCGACGCGCAATGCAGGGTGAATCCCGCCAGTGCGCGCTTAAACATTCCGTCGTGCTCCGGCTTCGGCTTCAGCTCGTGATCAGAAAGATGCAGGTAGTAATCGACAAACAGATCACTGAAATTAGCCCGCGCGAGCAGCGCATTACGATTGCGCACGAAGTAGGTTTTTACTTCGAGTCCGGCCTCCTGAGGATTCACTGGTGTCGATGCAGACATGCGAACAAGGAGACACACCTGCACAGAATCTCAAGCGCACATCATGAAGTAGCTTCACACCACGAATAGTAGAGGAGGGCAGAGCCCCACCTTACTTTCTCAGGCGCATCTCTCTGGTTCCACGCTACAGCTTGATCACTTCACATCGGTAAGCCTGCCGGTATCGGCGGGAAAAATACGTCGGCGACAGTCCCACGGCGCTCGCCACCTCCGCCACCGTTCCGTAACGCCGTTCTCCAATCATGTCGTGCGCCGTTTGCAAACGGTGCTTAAGCAACAGCGCCGTTGGCGAGAGCCCGTAACTCTCCAGCACACGACGCCGAAGCTGGCGGCTGCTGTAGCCCAGTTCTTTCGCCAATTGTTCGACATCGAAACTCGATTCCGAGTAATGCGCCTTGAGACAGGTATCCAACCGCTCCAACCAAGCCTGTTCCCCAGTCGCCGGCGGCAGTTTCGGTGCCGGCAACCTAGCCTTCAATCGCTCCAACAGCTCAGGCACGGAAAATGGTTTGGCTATATAATCGTCGGCTCCCGCCTGCAATCCCTCCACCCGCTGATCCACCGCCGCCTTCGCTGAAAGCATGATAAAGGGAATTTTCTTCCACCGTTCATCAGCCCGCAATTGCTGGCACAGCTCCAGTCCGTTCATCTGCGGCATCATCACATCCGAAATAATAATATCCGGAACCGACTCCTCCAAGGCTGCCAGAGCCAACACCCCATTCTCCGCCTCGCGGACATCGTAGTGAAGGTCGAGATGCATTCGGAGGTAAGTCCGCATATCAAGATTGTCCTCCACGAGGAGCAAAGAAGGTCGCGTGCCATCAGTATGACCATCCGGTTTTTGGACTGCGTCAGCAAAAGAAGGTGTCGCACCGACCGTGAAAGGACGTGCTTCGGGAACATTCGACGTATCGATATCGTCCGGATCGAGATGTTCGCAACCGAGCGGCAGGGTAAACGTAAACGTGCTCCCCATCCCCGGCTCACTCTCCACCGTCAGCGCCCCGCCATGTAGTTCCACCATCTCCCGCGCAATCGCCATACCTATCCCCATCCCTTCATGGCCCCGGGCCAATCCCGCATCGCCCTGATAAAATCGCTCGAAGACCCGCGCTCGTGTCGCCTCATCCATTCCCGGCCCCTGATCGGAAACGGCTACCTCCACCTGCCCCTCTCCATCCGCATCAGCCCTCACATACATGTTCACACGCACCGAGGTATCGGCTGGGGAAAATTTGAGCGCGTTGCCAATGAGGTTCGCCATTACCTTGTCCAGTTTGGTCGCGTCAAAAAACACTCCGCATTCATCCGGTGCTTCCAATTTCAATTGGATCCCCTTTTGAGTCGCCACCTCTTCAAAGTGCTCCACCTGTCGCCGCACAAACAGGCACAGATCGCGTTGATTCGCCCGCAGCGCAAATGCCCCCGCCTCCAATCGAGCCAGATCGATTAGCTCCGTTAACAATGCGTCCAGCCGGTCGATATTCCGAAAGATCAGCGGCAGGGTTTTCTTCCCCGTATCTGACTCACCCGTGTCCTGTGCCAGGGTTTCCAATGGACCGCGAATCAGCGTGAGTGGCGTCTTAAATTCATGGGAAAGATTCGTCAGGAAGTGCTGCTGCAAGCGTTGAGCTTCTTCCGCCGCGCTCTTCGCCCGTCGCAATTCACGCTCCGCTTCCAAGCGGCCCGTGACCTCACGGAAATTATTCACCATCGCGCCGAGCCTCGGATCATCCGTCGCATTCAGCACCGTGCCTTCGAGATAAATATAATGACCCTGCTTGTGCCGGAAACGCACGATTTCCGTCTCCACCACGCCGGGCGCCTCCGCCAAATGTTGGAAGCGTATTCCGATCCGCGCCGCGTCATCGGGATGACAAAAATCGATCAGCGTCTGACCTTCCATCTCGTGCGACTCGTAGCCGTGAATGCGTTTATTGTAGGGGCTCTCGTAGAGAATCTTGGAAGTCTTATCGAAGAGGGAAATACCTTCCGAAGAACGCTCGATCAACGCGTGAAAATGCTCCGATTCGAGCCGCGCGCGCTCATATGCATCCCGCTCCTCGGTCACATCCTCGATGTTTAGCATCACATCGACTTCTCCATCTGCACAAGGGTGCGCCCGCAATCTTAACCAACGCAGTCCATCTCCCTGCCGCGCCTGTGCGTAATACACCGGCGGCCCGTTCACCATTGTGAGCAGCCATTGTCCAGCTTCGTCAGGTTCCACCAAATCCAACGCCTTCTCCCAAAGCTGCCCTACGACGCCTTCCCCGCTATCCGGAAACAATGCCACAAACTCGTCTCCCACTTTGACGACACGTCCCTTACACAAACTCAGCAAACACAATCCGGGGAGATTCTCGGGGACAGACACGCCCGCCAAAATGCGATCTCAAAATGCTTTGTAAACGAAGATTTCCAGAGCCGTTAACCTTCCTATTCGGACAAAACGCCACTCTATCCGGACATCCCGTTGTATGGAATTGAGAGCAAGCTCTCTTCACGGCTCACCTATATGCCAAGAGACTGCATCTCCCCTTTGGTGAGCAACCTAACTTACCCTATCCATGAAAACCCATTTGCTATCCGCGATCTTGCTACTGTCTGGCCTCGCCCTCAGCACCACCCTCTCCGCTCAAACCACCCTGTATTGGGATGTCAACGGCACCAACACGGGCGCGACCGACGATGGCTCCGGCGTTGCTTCAGGCATCTGGGATAAATTTTCCAACACCAATTGGAACATCGTAGCTGATGGAACGTCATATCTGCACCTCTGGACCGAGAGTTATCATCACGCGGTTTTTTCGGCCGGCACCAATGCCACTGGCACTTCAAACATCACGGTGGCGGAGACAATGCCGGTCGGATCAATGACCTTCGAAGAGGGAAGCTTCATTATTTCGGGAAGTTCTCTCAACCTCGTCAACAGCCACACAATCGACGTTCAGACGGGAGCTTCAGCGACCATCAACTCCGCTATCACCTCGAGCACCGGAACGACTAAACTGACCAAAAGCGGGGGCGGAAATCTAACGATCACGAACTACTCCAGTTCCAATGCATTCAACGAAATTCGCTCGAACGGCGGCACCTTAAATCTCTCTGGGTCCGGTGTTTCGCTGTCCAATATGAGATATTTCCACGTCGGAGATACGGCCGACGGCAACCTCTCAATCCTTGAGGGAGCGACCATCGCAACAAGTCCCTATGGCACTACGCAAATCGGAGCCAATACCGATGTCACTGGCATCCTTACCGTAGACGGAGGAGGGAGCAGTTTTCAGAATACCAATTCAACTCTGGATATCGGTTTTAATGGCACCGGCACCCTGAATGTAACAGACGGGGCCACCGTTACCTCGAACCAATTGACCCGCTTCGGCGTGAATGCTTCCGGAGAGGGCCACGGATTGGTTTCGGGAACCGGATCGAGTCTGACTTCGCAAAATTCCTTGCAAATCGGCGTCCACGGCACCGGCGAATTAACGATCGCTTCCGGAGGAACCGTCGTAGCGAATGGAGGGCTGGTATTCAGCTCGGCCAGCGGTGGATCGGGCGTCCTGAACTTGAACAACGGCGGCACCCTCGAAACGGCCAATATCTCCGTCGGCACCGGCGGAGCTCCCACGTTCAACCTCGCCGGGGGCACCATCAAAGCCTCGGGCAGTTTTCTCACCAACAGCGTCGATATGACGCTCACGAACGCGTCCACCGTCGACACTAACGGACGCAATACCAACTTTACGGGTGCCCTTTCCGGATCCGGTTCGCTCACGAAAACCGGCAGCAGTATCCTTGTTCTTTCCGGCGAGAATACCTATACTGGAGGAACAACGATCAACCAAGGGTCTCTGCAAATTGGCAACGGTGGAACCACCGGCTCGGTCGCCGGAGGTATCATCAACAATGCCAACCTGCAATTTAGCCGATCAGATGACATCACCCACGGAGGGATAATCTCTGGCACTGGCACCCTCACCAAAACCGGTGCCGCCAATCTCACTCTGTCGGCGGCCAATACGTTCTCTGGCAACACCACGGTTTCAGGCGGCACTCTCATCCTGGGGCAGGTAAATGCACTCCAAAACTCAACCGTCACCACGGTATCCAGCTTGAGCTTTGGCAGTCTGTCCAACGCCACCCTCGGCGGTCTCTCTGGCTCCGGCGATCTCGCCCTCACCAATACGACGACAGCCTCTGTCGCCCTGACCGTCGGCAACAACGACGCTTCCACCACCTACTCCGGCATACTCTCCGGCAACGGCTCATTGATCAAAACCGGTTCCGGCACCCTCACGCTCACCGGCGCCAACACCTACACCGGCGGCACCACCGTTGCCGGAGGCACTCTCTCCGGCAACACCACTTCGCTCCAAGGCAACATCACCAATAACGCGGCGGTCACCTTCGACCAAGCCTCCAGCGGCACCTACGCGGGCATCCTTTCCGGCAACGGTTCATTGACCAAAACCGGCGCTGGTAATCTCACGCTCTCTGGGGCCAATGAATACGAAGGCGGCACTACTGTAACGGCCGGCACCCTCACGATCTCTTCCGACGCTAATCTCGGCGACAGCTCCGGTGCGCTCACCGTCTCAAATGGCGCGACCTTCAACGCCGGCACCAACTTCCAAACCAACCGCACCGTCACCCTCGACGGCTCCGGCACCAACTTGTCCACCGGCAACGGCGAGCTGGTCATCGGCAGCGCCGGCACCGGCTCCCTCACCCTCACCAACAACGCCACCGCTTCCGCCTACAACCTCACCCTCGGTTTCAACAGTGGCACCGGCACGGTTAACCTTTCTTCCGGCGGCACAATCACGGCCAACAACAATACCAGCCTCTCCGGCTCCAGCACCCTCAACCTCAACGATGGCGGTGTCCTTTCCACCGCGGGCCTTACTGGCAGTGGCACACTCAATCTCGCCGGAGGCACCCTCCGCTCCGGCGGTGCCTATTCCTCCAGCCACGGTGCTACCCTCACCAACGCTTCCACTATCGATACCAACGGACACAGCACCACTCTCTCCGGCGTCCTCTCCGGCAGCGGCGCGCTCACCAAATCCGGCACGGGCACCCTCACTTTGTCTGGAAACAACACCTACGGAGGTGGCACCACCCTTTCTGCAGGCACGCTGCAAATTGGAGCCGGCGATGCGAATGGCGCTGTCGCGGGAGACATAACCAACAACAGCACCGTTTCCTTTAATCGCTCCGACGATTACTATTTCAATAACGTGATCAGCGGGACTGGCGGGGTAATCAATGATGGATACATCCTACGATTCACCGAGGCACAGACCTACGCGGGACCGACATCAGTCAAGACCGGAGGCTATCTGGTGCTCTCCACCACTGCCGATCAGAGCCTCTCCGCCTCCACCACAGTCGATCTTGAATCCGGTGCGATCCTCGATATTTCCAATCGGAACCTCACCATCGCCGGGCTCACTGGCTCGGGTCGAGTTTACAGCTTCGGGGGCAGTTCCGGGCACCTCACGGTTAACACGGCAGCGGAAACATCATCTCAATTTTCCGGCGTGCTCGGTGGTGGCTCTGACAACGATTTTAGACTGACCAAAACCGGCACGGGCACGCTCACACTCACGGGTGCGAATACCTACACCGGCGGCACCACCGTTGCCGGAGGCACTCTCTCCGGCAACACCACTTCGCTCCAAGGCAACATCACCAATAATGCGGCGGTCACCTTCGACCAAGCCTCCAGCGGCACCTACGCGGGCATCCTTTCCGGCAACGGTTCATTGACCAAAACCGGCGCTGGTAATCTCACGCTCTCTGGGGCCAATGAATACGAAGGCGGCA
>JAXMOJ010000015.1:0-114159 GCA_034669935.1 Cephaloticoccus sp. | reverse complement strand
CTCAAGAAGGGGCCTGCAGGCCCCTTCTTGAGCATCCCTTCCAGCCAACCAGACCGAACAGACTCGTCTCGCTTACTGGACTGAACATACACCTTATAACACACTTCCAGCTTAGAAGGAGCGGCTTTACGCCGCGATCATCCGCTACAATGCGTTCTTAACCACCGAGAGCGCAGAGAACACAGAAACAAACCGAGGGTCTCGCGACGGCCGCGACGGGCAATCCATCGCGGCGTAAAGCCGCTCCTACCGGAGAGATATCCGTGTATCGTTGGCTCGTCCGAATTAGAATCATCTCGTCGCGGTCGTCGCGAGACCCGTTACGTTGATTACAACGTGCCGCTCAATTCAAGCCGAAGAGCAGCTCCAGCACGCGATCCAGATCATCGGCTGGCATAGGGTGTCCACGACGAGTCACGACCAGACGTCTAGAACGATCGGCACGATCAAGTGATTCATTGGATTCGACCACCTTCACTTCATTGGGACGCATGCCGGCGACGGCTTCCGCATCGAGTGCCTTCCATCTCACGGGTAGCCCATTCCAAGTAAAACCGATCTCCCAACCTTTAATCAGCATGGGGGCATGAGGTTGAATGAGAGAGGGATAGCGGGTTAGAAAATCAGGGCGGCGCATAGTGGCAATTTGGACGGTCGCCACAATCGGCAAGCTAGCGAGGTAGTCCGCAACATTATCCAAGCGGCCTTGGCGGTATTGCTGGAAAAAATCGAGTGGATCGAAACCGATCAGATTCATGCCGTTGTAAACGCCGTGATCGTTGGCACTGCCAAATTCTTTACGGTCATACCATGACTGAAAGCTATCTGTCATCCGCAGGCCCATTTCGAAATGCAAATGCGCACGACTGCGCGGAATCGTATAGGTGGCACTCCGCCCCATGATGCCAATCATCTGGCCGTTCGACACCGTTGAGCCTACACGAATGGAATCGTCGATCCTCGCAAGATGAGCGTAGAGCGTGTAGATCGCGGGAATCACCTCGGGATGCTCAATCACGACATACCGACCGTAGCTGCTCTTGCCCGAGACCGAATTAATATGGCGCACGACTCCATCCATCGCGGCGAACACCGGGTCGGTCGCCTCACCCCGTCGGCGCTTTTCAACCGGCTTAATATCGAGACCTTCGTGAAATTGACGTCCGTTGCTGCGCACGCCTCCGAAACCACCCGAAGCAGGATCGCCGGAACCGGCATGCTGTAAAAACGTATCGCTATGCCTCCCTTCCGCAAAAGCAGTGCTCGGCGTGGGCCAGCTCACCTCTACGGGCGGAGCTGCGAGGGCGTTAACGGCGGCACTCAGGCCAAAAAGACAAATCATCGCACGAGACCAAATGAAGATGTCATGGCAAGTCGCGCCGCGACGCGGCAATCCACGATTAGCTAGGCGCTCAATGAAAGGTTTCTGTGGGTCACCGCGTCGACCTTTGGCCTCCTGGCGATGACAAACGTGCCATTTGATCAAAGTAGAAAACAACTTCATCCGCGACGCTCCACCTCTTCTTGAATCTTCATCGTGGTAGCATTCAAATTTTCCACCAATCCGGGCAAGGATTCATCCGGCACTTCCAAGAAAATAAACAAGGTGCCCGCTTCCAGAGGACGATCGATCATCCGCGCGCCGAGCGGTTCACCATTGATCACAACCACCAGGCGTCGACCGATGTTACTCGCGGTCAATCGATAGAGATCGCGGCTGGCGGCAGGTGACAATTGAAACAACACGCATCGGCCCATTTCAACCTCGGCTTCGACGACTTGCCGAAGATCGAACTCCGTCACCACTGGTTTCGGGGCGACGCGCAATGACACCCCGCTAATCGGCAGCATGACTTGAATGGCACCCTTGGCCGAATCCGATTCGATCAGGAACCGTGCGACCGAAGTATACTCCAGCTCGTCCGAACGCGTTTGGCACCCTGAGCTCAGCAGCAGCAGGCCAACCAATCCGCAAAGTAAGAAACGGGTTTTAATCATGTGATTGAGAGAGTGTCTTCAAAAGCTTCCATCATTTCCAGCCCAACTGAATCCGCCAACAGTCGGCCTTTGCCCGTGAGTCTCACCTTGGCATCCTTTTGTTCCGCCAAGTCTCCAGCGATCAATTGGGCCAAGCGTTGCTCGACTTCATCCCACGAAGCCTCGGGGGCACGTCGCTGCCATTGCGCAACATCCACCCCGCTATTCATGCGCAATCCGAAGATAAAGGCATCTTCTGCCAGCTGAGTCGGCGTGAGTTCCAACCGATCCTCGGTCATGCGTTCACCTCGCGCGACCTGTTCATGCCATTGTGCGAGATCCGCGACATTGCCCCCACGCCAACCATCATGCTGCGAAGCCGCCGAGGGACCGAGCCCGACCCATTCGTGCATGCGCCACGTATTGAGGTTGTGACGACATTGATGATCCGGTTTCGCGAAATTCGCGACTTCGTATTGTGCATAACCTGCCGCCGCCAATTGCGCCCAGGTGGATTCGTAGAGTCGCGCCTCATGCTCGGGATCGAGTTTCACGCGACCTTCCGAGAGTTTCACCCAAAGCGCCGTGTCCTCTTCAAACGTGAGGCAATAAGTCGAAAGATGATCAGGCGCCAACCGCACCGCCTCGGCGACATCGGCCGACCATTCCGCTGCAGATTGACCCGGCAGCGCAAACATCAGATCGAGGTTCACACTCTCAAACTCCGCTTCCTGCACGCGATGGTAGGCGCGATAAACCTGCTCCAAGGTGTGTTGGCGGCCGAGTGCATCGAGCAATTCGGGCTGAAAACTCTGCACGCCCATCGAAATACGGGTGACACCAATCTCCTTCAACGCGGCCAATCGTGCCTCCGTGACTGAAGCTGGTGCCATTTCCACCGACCACTCGTAGTTGGAATCGAGCCCTTGCTTGTGCACCAATTCGCCCAACTGCCGAATCGCGTTGGGTGACAGAAGACCGGGAGTGCCTCCACCCCAGAAAACCGTGGAGAGCTTTCGGGGCCAATCGATGAGCGTCGCTTCCGAGCGAATACCCTGAAGGAACTTATCCACATCATCAGCGGTCGGTTTCACCTGATAAAACGCACAAAAATCGCAAGTTGAGGCGCAAAACGGCACGTGGATATAAAGACCCAGCGGTTCTGTGCTTGTAGCTTTGACTTGCGCTGACTCCATGTCATTCATTACTAACGCTCTCTAACTGACCGGTTTCACTCGAAAACCAATGCAAATCTCACGCCTCTCTCTCATGAGGAAACTTTTCTTCTGGTTCACATCACTTCTCGCCCTCTCGCTGCTCACCGGCTGCGAGGCGATTAAGATCACCAACCTCACGCCCACTTCCTATCCGGAAAACCCGTCACGGATCTACACGATCACGTTGCGCGTTGACCTCAATGATAAGGACATCGTTCCCGGCAGTGTTAATCCCCGCCTCATCATCGACGGTAAAAACTACCAGATGGCGAAAAGCGCCACCGGCCCGGGGCTTTACGAATACGATTACCATCTCCCCAACGGCCAGGCTGCCCTCGCATACTACTTCATCGTGAAGTATAAGATCGCGTTTATTGAGCGGGAAGAACCACGCGAAGTTTACTCGGAACTCACTCGGGTGAATATCGCCAGCCGCTACGTGCTCTCGCTCGAGACCAATCGTGGTCCGGTCGGCGCTCGCATTTCGCTGCTCGGCCGCGGATTCACTCCGCAGGACGCGATCTACTTCGACAACCAGCCGATTCGCACCCAATACGATTCGTCCACGTCGCTCAGCTTTTTCGTTCCGCCTCTCGCCTCAGGCCGCAACTACGCCGTGACGCTGGGTAGCAACGCCGGTCAAACATCGGTCGGCACCTTCCGGATCGATTCCAGCACACTCTCGGTTTCACCACAATCGTTGTTCCTGCGCACCGGCGAATCACAAAGCCTCACCTTCACGATCGCCAATCCGGCACCGGCTGGTGGCCTCCTGCTCGATGTGACGACGGATGTTCCAGAAAGCGTAATCATGCCCGAGGTCGTGGTTCCGGCTGGCCAGACCATGGTCACAGTGACGGTCCAAGGCGGCCATCCCGGCAGTGGCAATCTATACCTCCAAGGCTTCGGCACAGGCGAGGTTACGGTTCCCGTGAGCGTCTCGAACTAACCTCTTCGATCAGTTTAATTACCTTAAGGGCGGGCCGATTGCCCGCCCTTTTTATCGCCCTATCCCAACATGCAAGATCTCGTCCAACACCCTATTTTTATTCCGGCTCTGATCTGCGCGCTCTTTCTGATCGCCAATATCTACGTATTCTTGACTCGCGAATGGGAAGGTAATCATCGCTCGAAGTCCTATGCCCAGATCAACTACCCCCTAGACACTCCTTCGCTTCTGAATTGGCGTATCTCAGGCCAACGGATCTACCCTAATATCATTTGGAATAAATCACCCTCCCACTGGCAGGTTATAAAGGAAGGCAAGGTGGTAGAAACAGTTCCCGGCGCCTCTCCTTTCATCACGCTCGCCGACGATTACTTCAAAGGCGATGACGACCGAAAACTGGATGAATTCGAACAGCACTTTCTACTTCGTCCCCTTCCCGCCGGAATCGGTCGTGACGTCTCCTTCGTCTTCCGCCCCATCAGTCGAGAGTTTTATCTGAATCGGGAGATGGACTTCCCCAAGGACCTCATCGGCGTCAAAAGCAATGTCCCGGTCGGGCATTTCAAACGACATGCCGTCAGTGACTGGGTCGACGATTATAGCTACATTGATCAAGCCTCTCTCGTCGAAGCTGACCGCATCATTCGGGATGATATGCACATCACCGATCAGGACACGCAACTATCCCGGATTGAAAAGATCGTGCACTTCATGCGAGATCAATTCATCGATGCCGGAGGCGTGCCCAAAAACGATTTCCGATGGAAAAACCCCTTCCAAATTTTCTCGGAAATGCGCAGCGGTCAGGGCAAGGGATGGTGCACGCAAAACGCTCAAATCTATACCTTCTTCGCCAATCGCGCGGGCATCGCCACCCGCTTCGTTTACTGCGGCACCGTGCAGAGCAACCAATTCATTCATGATGGGCACTCTTGGGCGGAATCGTATCTCGAAGAGCAGAACCGCTGGCTTTATGTCGACCCACAGCAAGTCGTGATCGGCGTCTTCCATCGCGACGGACGCGCGCTCAACACCGCGGATGTGTTTCAACTCTGCCAATTGGACTCCTTTGAAGGATTCTCCGCACGCACCTTCCGCAATTGGCAATGGTCGGAGCTTCCCGTTGAAGGATCACCTGACCAAGCGATCAGTGTGCCCTTCTCTCTCGTGAATCGGTGCGCCAAGAAACAGTTCACGCCGCATACGATCATCAAATATCGACGCCCGCCCAATATGGAGGACATCCGCCATATCTATTCAATCCTCTTCACCAGTGGCGGCTACGCTTGGTCCAATTTCAAACGCTATCTCTGGCACTACGACCTCGCTTATTCGAACATGCCCACCAAGGGAAATTGCGTCTACCGTCTGCGGCAAAGCCTCTTCGCCGGGTTAATCCTATCGGCGGCGTGGTTGGCCTGCGCGGTCACCTGATACAAGGTAGAGGCGGTTATCCTTAACCGCCTTAGATTCGCACCGCGAGGTCGGTTAAGGATAACCGACCCTACCTTCAATCGTCAAACGCCAGCGTGACCATTAGAGGTCGGTGATCACTGGCGGCCTCCACATCATCTCCGTCGAAAATACGCGCCTCTCTGCCCTTCACCGAATCGTAGAGACCCGGTGAAACCAAGGCGTGATCTACGCGTGAATACGTATCGGTGCGATGGTAATGGTAAGTCCAATGATCGCCTCGCGAGTCTTTCGCGGGAAGTAATCGAGTAATGATGAGCGAGCCACGTTTCTTCATGTAGCGCACTGAGGCACTGCGCTTCACATCGTTAAAATCACCCATGATCAGGAAACGCGCCGTCGAAGGTTCGGGAAATTGCTTCACGATGAAATTGCGAATCGCGGTGGCTTCGCCGGCGCGACGTTTCACCGAATCGGGATCGTCTTTGCGATCCGCATAGCGACTTTTCAAATGCATCGACCACAGCGTCACTTCCCCGGCCGGTGTATCAAAAACAACTTCCAGCAAACCGCGTTTTACGGTTTCGCGGCCCTCAAAATACTTAAAATCCAGATCAGTGTGCGTCTGAGCGCGGATCCACGGCCGTTTCGAGAGCACCGCCACATGGCGAACCTCGTCCTTCGCCTGGGCCAAATACAAATAAGGATAATCGAGGCCCTCGAATCGCAGATCGCGCCGCAGTTCATTTAAGTAAGCCATCGGACCCATTTCCTGCAGCACCAGCACATCCGCATCCATGCGTTGAATGACCCGCCGCAGGGCTGCTTTCGACTTTTCGGACTTGGGGTAGTCCCGACGATACCCCATCGCCGTCACTCGGTTCGTAGCAGTATAGTTCTCCACATTGTAGGTTGCGAAAGTCAGCTCACGACCTGAGGCGATTGAAACCATCAGGCAACTCAGCGCCAACCCTGCGAACCTGAAGTTCATATCATTCCGTATTTTGCAGCGCCCTTTCGCGCTCAACCAGCGTGGGATGTGAATAGTAAAACGCACTGAACCATGGATGCGGAGTGAGATTGCTGAGATTTTTCTGCGCGAGCTTGCGCAGTGCGCCTAGCAGAGGCTCGGCACTTTTCATCGCATCACGGGCAAAGGCATCAGCCTCGTATTCGTGCTTACGGGAAAAGAAATTTCCCAGAGGAGAAAACCAAAACGTAACCGCGCCACTCAAGAGACCAAACAACAGCAACGATGGGGCGATCTCTCCCAGCGGAAGCCCAAAAGCCGGATTAAACCAAGTGCTATTCGCCAACCACGCGATTAAGGCGAATCCGCCCAGGAGCGTCGCCGCAGAAATCGCGATCATCTTGGGAATGTGCCCGCAACGGTAGTGACCGATTTCATGCGCAAGCACGGCTTCCAGCTCTTCCTCGGTCAATTGGTTCATCAATGTATCGTAGAGCACGATCCGGCGGTAACGCCCGAATCCCGTAAAAAACGCATTGGAATGTCCCGAACGCTTCGATCCATCCATCACTTGAATGGCCTGCGCCTTGAATCCCGTGCGATCTCCCAAGGCCAGCAACCGGTCGCGCAACTCCCCTTCAGGTAGAGGTGTCAGCTTGTTAAAAAGCGGCAGAATCAGCTTCGGATAGAGCACCAGCATCAGAAGCTGAAATCCGAATAGCACACCGAAGCCCCACAACCACCAGGACTGCCCAACCCAGTTCACGAGTGAAAGCAGCACCCAAATGAGCGAGTAACCGAGCACCATCATGAGCACGAACCCTTTCAGTTTATCACTTACCCACAACCCCGGGGTGCTCTTATTAAATCCGTATTTCTCCTCCAGCCGAAACTGAGACCACCATTCGAAGGGTAATGACGGAATCGAGAGCAACACGCCGATAACGAGAATGAACAGCGTGCGAGTCCACACCGCATCTGGGCTACCCCAGCTCACCATCTGTCCGAAAAACCAAGGCAGCACACCGCCAAATACAACCAACACCAAGACGAGCGTATCATAGAACTCGGAAAGTTGGCCGAATCGTGACTGTTCCAGGGTATAGGAAACCGATTTCTTGTAAGTCGGCTCATCCATGATCGCGGCTACGGCCGGTGGCGCTTGGTCGGCATTACGCCGCACCTCGGCTCGATTGAGAGCAGATAATACCCACTCCCCAATCAAACGCAGCAGAATCAGACCGGCGACAATCCATAACACAGGTGACATTCGCCTAGTGCACGGGAAATCCAACGAGTCGCGAGTCCAAAGATTAGTTGAAATGCCCCAATCGGTTCGCATCTTGGACCCGTGAAAGCTAAAGACGCCCAGCCCTCCTTCGAGGACGCCCTGACCAAACTTGAAGCCATCGTCGAATCGATGGAAACGGGCGATGTGCCTTTGGCTGACCTTCTCGCCAAATTTGAAGAAGGAAACCAACTGCTCAAAACCTGCGAATCTCGGCTCAAATCCGCAGAATTGAAAATTGAGGAACTCAAAAAATCCAAAGGTGGAGTCACTTTTTCTGAGTTTGAGACTGGCGACGAAGACTGATTTTTGCCCTGCTTGCCGATTCCGTTAATGAACGACTCTCCTTCCGTCCCTCCTCCCCACCTCCTTGCTGGCATTTCAAGCCCGGAAGATGTCAAAGCCTTACCCGCCGAGCAACTCCCTGCCCTCGCAAAGGAAATTCGCGATGAGATCATCGCCGTCACCTCGGCGACCGGTGGTCATGTGGGCCCCAATCTCGGGGTCGTCGAACTTTCAATTGCGCTCCATCGAATTTTCGAAACCCCCACGGATCAATTCGTCTTCGACGTTTCCCATCAAGGCTACGTCCACAAACTACTCACCGGTCGCAATGGTGAGACATTCCGTAAACTTCGCCAAACCGGCGGCGCGAGTGGTTTCCTCTATCGCAGTGAAAGCAAACACGATGCGTTTGGCGCGGGCCACGCCGGCACGGCCCTCTCATCCGCTCTCGGCATGGCTACCGCTCGCGACCTCAAGGGCACGGATGAACACGTCGTCGCAGTCTGCGGCGACGCCGCCTTTACCTGTGGCATCACGCTCGAAGCGCTCAACAATGTCGTCGCTTCGACCAAGCGGCTCATCGTCATCCTCAATGACAACGAGTGGTCGATCGCTAAAAATGTCGGCGCCATGGCCAAGTATCTCAATCGCCTGAGCACCAATCCGACTTACAATAAGGTTCACCACGATTTGGAGAAGTTTTTCACCGGTCTCCCCGGTGGCAATGACATGCACCGCGTTTACATGAAGTGGAAACGCGAGACCAAGGACTTCTTCGTAGAATCAAGTCTGTTTGAAAAATTCGGCCTACGTTATCTCGGACCAATCGATGGTCATGATATCGAGGAACTCGAAAAGAATCTCGAGTTCGCCAAACAGTGCGACACGCCGATTCTGATCCACGTCATCACCAAGAAGGGCAAGGGCCTACAGGCTGCGATTGATCATCCCGAAAAATTTCACGGCGCGGCCCCCTACGATCCGGAAACGGGAGAGAGCCGCAAATCCGGTTCGCCCAGTGCCCCCTCCTATCAGGATGTTTTCGGTCACGCCCTCACCCGATTCGCGAAAGAAGATTCTCAGATCGTTGGTATCACCGGAGCCATGCCCAGCGGCACGGGTCTCTGTCACCTCGCCGAAGCACTTCCGGAACAGTTCTTCGATGTGGGCATCGCGGAGGAACACGCCGTGCTCTTCGCCGCCGGCCTCGCGACCAAAGGCATCCGCCCGGTAGTCGGGATCTATTCTACTTTTCTCCAACGAGCCTACGACCAGATCATCCACGATGTCTGCCTGCAGAATCTGCCCGTGACGTTCTGTATGGATCGCGCGGGACTGTCCGCCAACGATGGGCCCACCCACCACGGGTTGTTCGATCTGTCTTATCTCCGCTGCGTGCCCAACGCCGTCGTCATGCAGCCTAAGGATGAAGACGAACTCGTCGACTTGCTGCACTCGTGCATCAACCACGATGGCCCGGCCTTCATCCGCTACCCACGAGGAGCTGGAACTGGCGTCACAATCAAAGATGAACCTGCCCTCATCCCCTTCGGCCAAGCTGATGTGCTTCGCGAAGGTTCGCAGATTCAAATCTGGGCCCTTGGACCCATGGTCGCGCTCGCGCTCCAACTCGCCGAGCAAATTGCCAACGACGAAGGTCTCTCCGTCGGCGTCGTGAACGCGCGTTTTGCCAAACCTCTCGACCAATCACTCCTGCTTAATCTGGCCGAATCCTCACCTCTGATCGTGACGATGGAAGATCACGTCATCACCGGTGGTTTCGGCAGCGCGGTCATCGAGACCTTGCAGGAATCCAACGTCATGACTCCGGTCGAACGCATTGGCTGGCCGGATAAGTTCGTCGAACACGGCAGCAGTATAGACATACTGCGTGAAGCCTACGGTCTTTCGCCTGATGCGATACGCACCCGTATTCTCAAGCGCTGGAGCCAATCCGAGAAGCCTATCATCGCGGAGGCGTGAGGATACGCTTGAATAAATCTACTCCAGATTGACGACGCTTCGGATCACGAAAAACCGAAGTTCGCTTTCAAACAGAAGAGCTTTGAAAGGGACAATACACCCGAAATCAAAGATGATTCGGCACCACTAAGTGTGCACGAAATACTCGCACAAAACCGAAAGAAAGAGGCCAAACACGAAAAGCCACTTGTGCTGAACAAGAAGCCGCAGCGAAAACGAAAAGACTACCTCATCGCTCTGCTGCTGGGCAATGGACTGATCTGTTTAGCCGTCGCGATTCTACCGCTCCACGTGGTCACTCTCGTTTATGGGTTATCTGGTATTGTGCTCTATACCGTCGGACTCTCTTGGATCATGTGGACAGTCATGAGTGATTATTAGGCGGGAGTCGCGCTAGGCTTAATCCCTGCAAACGTGATTTCGTAGGTAGCCCCAGCCGTGCGAACAAGGACGAGAGCGCTGGTCTTCACTCCTGCGACTTCCATCATTTCGGCCTGATTAATCGCGATCAAATCGTCACCGATGTTCGCAATTTCGGCATCGCCTTCTCGTTTACTCAAAACCTCAGGTGAATGGTGCCCCGCATAACTCGGCATGAGAATCACCCCGAGATTACGTTTGGCGTCGTAGGCCGAGGGAGTGAATCGGAGATGGTATTGATTATGCCATTGGGCATTGGGCTTACCCTTGGCCGGTGGCGGATCCCATCCCTCACTCAAACTAATAAACGATTCGTGATGGTAGAGAAAATGGCCCTCGAGAACACTATCTTCTCGAGTGAGCTTGAAGCGTTTCTGATCTTCACTGACTTCGAATGGATTCCACGAATGGATATTCCATTGCACCGACGAGGTGATCTCCGGCTGCGCGATGAATTCATCCACGAGCACAAAGTAGTTTTGTGATTTAACAAAAACCACATGGCGACGACAGCGTTGCGCTTGGAGACGGTAGCTCAAATCGGCATTACCCTGGAAATACGCGAGATGTTCATTTTCGAAATGCGCTTCGACAAAACCTTGCGACTCAAGAGAGCGCATCAGTTGAGGGGCATCGGACAGCGTCACGCAGTTATTCGCCTTGGTGTGCCAGACCCAATGTCCGTGATGGCCAGCCCCGTAACCACAGTAATAACCAGTCGGCATCGCCATAATCTTACCGCCCACATGGATGATAAAATCATTATTATTGGCATGGGAATGACTGAATGAACCGAAGGGAGAAGACCGGAAGATAAACGCCACATCATCGTGCCCCTGATTCATCCCGGTGCGAATAGAGGCCCAGCCGGCCGCTGGAAACACGTGACTCAGCTTGCCTTCATTCGAAGCGACCTCCTCAGTTGGATGCGTTTCCGGAATGGCCGGCACCAGAAACAAAGTCGTGTTGACCCTCCCCATGAATCGTTCCGGAGGGGTTTTCTCTGAAAGTGATGCCTCCCGACGAAACTCCGCCACATAGGGCAGAAATTCAGGACTATTCGTTTCACGCGCAATCAACTCGGAGAGAGCAGCATTCACGAGCCACGTGACCTCCCAGCGTTCGGTGTGATCCCCAAACCCCATCCACTCCGCATAGGCGGGGAAAGTAGCTTGTTTCCAGCGGGCGTAATTCTTCCAGAACGGCCGTTGGTAGAGATCGATATTTGTTCCCTTTTTGAGAATCGTGGCAAACCGACTCATGATGGATACATAGGGATTGCTGTAGGAAATGCCCTCAGACCAGGCCCCGTCATCACCCGCCCAGACCGGCCAGATGCCACATAACACCGGCCGCAACCATTCCAGCCATTTGCGTGCTTCGGGAATGTGATCGTGAAAGACAAAGGCGAGTTGCGCGAGAAAGACAATTTCCCGGCCGGCATGAGAATCAAAGCGAGTGATTCCATAGCACCCCTGATCATGCATGTGCTCAAAGGTCAGCTGTCCTCTCCGTCGATACTGTTCGATGACGGATACTCGTTCTTCATCTGTGAAAAGATCCCACACCCAATCGCAAGCGATCGGACCATTCCAGATGACCGACATGTGCGCTTCATCATTGTGACCTAAATAGGATGAACCTTCGGGATCCCATTTACAGATACTGGAAATTCGTTCGCAGGCCGCTCGACCATAGCTCACGTTGCCAGTTGCCAAATAGGCCAACCCCAGCATCTCAGCGCCTTTCACAAATCGTCGTGAGCCCCACATCGTGGGATACCAAATCTTCCAAAAACCCGCGTAATCCACTTTGCGATCAGGTAGAAATGCCGGTTCTGCAAACTCCTGAGATTGTGCGAGCAGTATTTCCGCATCTTCGATCAAGACCGTAAGTTCATCGCGTCGTTTGGATTGCAGTGAAGCCCGCAGTTCCTCCACCTCCTCGGGACGGAGTTGGATCCGCGGATGCTCCTCGGGTATTCGACTTAACCACTCATCGACTGGAGGCACTTCAAGCGTAACCGCATCTTCACCAATGCAAAATTCGAAGACCTCGGAAGTCGCCTCCCCCGCGCTCCATTTCCACCAATAGCTTCCGGCTCGAAATGCTTTCTCCGGTAGAAACACGGGGTCCTGCAATCCCGTGACATTGTGGATCAATTCGCGAAAATCAGGATCTGATGCGATCAAGAGATTATACCCCTCATGATCACCAACTGAGATCGTTTGATAGACCGGCGGATGAGTCCCGGAGATGTGAATGGTCACCTCACCAGGCGGAGGCTTCCATGCGAAGACCGGCGGATTCGTCTGCGGTTGGCTCTGATCTCGAGGCTGGCGAGGATCAATATGCGGATGCGGATGGCGGGATTCTTTCATGGGGTAAATAATGGCATGGCCGTGCCATGCGTAGCTCGCTCATCGAGCGAAGTATGGTGCGGGCGGCGGGAGTCGAACCCGCCTCTCATGCTTGGGAAGCACGCATAATAGCCGATATACTACGCCCGCAATCTGAAGAATTGTTACAGCGAAAAAGCCGGGGGTCGCAATCACGAATAGTCGCGACGTCCATCCAGCGCGCTCTTCAACGTCACCGAATCGGCATAAAGCACGCCACCTCCACTCGGTAGTCCGAAGCCGATACGACTCACTTCAATCTCTCGTTCTTTGGGCAGTTGTTCGGTCAAATAGTGGCAGGTCGCTTCGCCTTCAACGTCGTTGGACAAGGCGAGAATCAGTTCCTTGATTTCACCGTTTTCCAAACGAGATATAAGCGAGGAAAAATTGAGGTCATCGGGGCCGACACCATGAATCGGCGACAGTTTACCGTGCAGCACATGGTAGCCCCCACGATAGGCTGCGCTACGTTCAAGCGCGACCAGATCAGGAACATGCTCAATTACGCACACCTGCGAATGATCGCGACGTTCATCGGCGCAAATCGCGCAGTGTTCGTCTTCCGCGAGATTGCCGCAACGCGAGCAGCGGTGAACCGCTTGCGCCGCATCTTGCATCGCGGCGACCAGAGATTGCAGGCGAGCGGGTTTCTCAACGAGCAGGTGCAACGCCATGCGTTCCGAAGAACGATACCCCACTCCCGGTAGCTGTTTGAGTTGCTTTTGGAGTTTCTCAAATGCAGGGGTCATGGGATATTGGAATTCGGAATTTCGATTTTGGAATTATTCAATCCGACCCGCAACTCAGAGCAGACTTGTAGCCTTCGCCTCACATGAAGCCGGGCATCTGGAAGGCTGAGGTCACCTTCTGCATCTCGGTATCGTTGTATTCCTTGGACTGATTCGCCGCATCCTGCACCGCGAGGAGCAGGGTTTCGGAGATCAACTTGGGATCTTCCTTGAGCAATTCGGGATCCATCTCGAGGGACAGAAACTTGCCATTGCCATTGATCTTAATTTTCACAGCGCCGCCGCCACTGGTGACGTCGATTTCTTTGGCGTCGAGCTCGGTTTGAAGAGCTTCGACACCGCGCTGCATTTTCTGTGCTTGTTTGAGTAATTTACCTACGCCGGCCATAATAATATTGGGTTAAAAACTTGAGATTGGCTCGCGCCTCGCAATGGCTGCAAGACTAGAGTGAGGAGAGAATGGCATCGTAGCCTGCTCGGTAATCAGGAAACTCCGGACGCCAGTCCACCGTTTCCTTGATCTTGCGATTAACAATCACTCGATCAGGCACGACGCGACGGCGCACACTGGCCAGTTCCGGATCGAAAACCGGACAAGGCAATTGCAGTCGCCCGGACAACCACTCCGCGAGTTCACGCTTAGTCACGGGTGAATCGTCGGAAACATTAAACACTTCGTTTCGCAAATCATCGGGCGCGCTGAACACCGCCCAGATCGCGCGACATATGTCATCACGATGAATCAGGTTAAGCCGATGGTCACCTCGCCCCGCCAAAGCACCACCGGTGCGAATTTGATTCAAAACATGATGGCGGCCTGGTCCGTAAATACCAGCAAGGCGCAAAACAAAACAACGTGCGAACACGCTCGATTCACGGACGATTTTCTCAGCCTCCAACAGTCGTGCAGTGCGATCATTCCCGGGGCCCGTTTCATCTGACTCGGACACTTCTGCTCCCTCGCCTTGCGGATAAACTGAGGTGCTTCCCGTGTAAACAAAGGTGCCGATCTCCCTGTGCTTTGCCCATGCGATAACGGAACGCATCCCTTCGACATAGCTGTGTTGATAACCCTCCACACCGCCGCCGCCAGAACTCACCGAGTTGAGCACATAATCCACATCACCCGTTATCTGAGAGTGCCAGTCATGACTCGCGAGGTCTGCTTCGACGACCTGAAGGCCATTATCTCGCATCTGTTCGGCTTTCTCCGGGTTACGCGTGAGAGCCGTTACTTGCATGCCACGAGCCAAACCCTGCCGTGCGAGTTCTCCTCCGACGTAACCAGCACCAAAAATAATGAGGTGCTTTTTCTTAAAAAAACGGTGCGCTGAGGGTGACATTTGTTTTCCATGAAACCCATGACCAAGGTTCTCGCAATCCTCGCTGAAGGTTTTGAAGAAATTGAAGCGATCACCCCCATTGATCTACTCCGCCGAGCTGGAGTCGAAGTCACACTCGCCGCTCTAGAGGACGGCAAACACGTCACCGGAAAAGTAGGGATTACTCTACATGCCGATGCCAACCTCTGTGACCTCAACTCAGAGGAATACGATTGCGTCTTTCTCCCTGGCGGACCGGGAGTGAAACATCTTCGAGCGAGCGAAAGAGTTATAGAAATCGTTCGCAGACAACATGCTAACAAAAAACTACTCGCTGCGATCTGTGCCGCCCCAACGGTTTTGCACGATGCAGGAGTGCTAAACGAGAAGCGCTACACAGCGCATTTCTCCGTAGCAAACGAGCTACCTACGATCCTCTCAGACGAGAAAGTCGTGCTTGATGGGAATGTGCTCACCTCGCGAGGCGCCGGCACAGCTCTGGAATTCGGACTAGCCATGATCGATCAGCTAGTGGGTGATTCGGAATCAAACGAGATCAGCGACTCTATTTGCGTGTAAAACTGCATCGTTATCAACAGACTTGCGTAACTGTAGTGAAACCCTAGCGTTCCCCAACCTAGGGTTTTAACCCTATACCCGCTCCATGGGTAAACCTACTTCAATGCTGCCACGTGAGTCGCTTACGAAAAGAAGCGAAGGGGCGCAGCTTTAGCTATGTGCGGTATCGCAGGAATCGTCGGGACAAACCAATCCCCTTCATCTCGCGCCGAAGCGGTTAATCAGATGAATGCTGCCATGCTTCATCGCGGTCCGGATGAGCAGGGAGTATTCAGCTGCAATACCGTTTCTTTGGGCAATCGAAGACTGGCCATCTTTGATCCTGACAACGGCCACCAACCTATGTCGTCAGCCGACGGGCGGTATACGCTCGTTTTCAATGGCGCGATCTACAATTTTGAAGAACTACGCGCCGAACTCGATCCTCCTGGTCCCGGCTGGCAGACTCAATGTGACACCGAAGTTCTTCTCGCTGCTCTAATCCATTGGGGCGAGTCCGCACTCCCAAAGCTTCGAGGGATGTTCGCCTTTGCATTCTGGGATAACCAGACTCAAGAGCTGCTGCTAGCACGCGATCCGTTTGGGATTAAACCATTCTATTATCATTGGGGCATCGACGGCGGTGTCACTTTTGCTTCGGAGCTCGAAGCACTGTTTGCCTCAAATCAGATTGCTCGAGAAATCGACCCAAGCTCGATCAATTCTTACCTAGCCTATTTTTCTGTCCCCGCCCCAAAGACGATTTACCGAAGGGTGCGCTGCTTACAGCCGGGGTATTGCGCGAAATGGAAAGCCGGTAAACTCAATCTAAATCAATACTGGGATCTTCAACCCGAGAACATCGTCCGCAATGATGTCTGCGCGACCTACGAGGAGTTTGTTCCAAAATTACGTTCGCAGCTTGAAGACAGTGTGCGGGCTCATGCCGTCTCTGATGTTCGGGTCGGCGCGTTTCTCTCCGGAGGGTTAGACTCAAGTGGTATCGCGGCGATGCTCGAGCGTCAAAGCGGGCAGAAACTAGCCACCTTCACCCTCGGCTTCGGAGAAGCAGGATTCGCCGAACAAGATCTTGCACGGGATACCGCTCAATTTATCGGCACTGACCATCACGAATTTCAACTGACGGGAGATGAAGTCGCGAATCGTCTTCCCGATATTCTAGCTCGGATGGATCAACCCACCGGCGATGGCATCAACACCTACTTCGTCAGTCGTTTCGCTGCTCAGGCCGGTGTAAAAGTAGTCCTTTCCGGATTAGGTGGCGACGAGATCTTCGGTGGCTACCCTTCCTTTCGTCATGTGCCAAAATTGATGCGTTATCTAAAATGGTGGCATCGACTTCCAGTATCAGTCCGAAAGATGATTATCGCGCGGATGCGGCGCCAAGGAGAAGGACGCTCCCAAAAGCTCGCCGACTTTTTGGAGCACACCCGCGACCTGCATGAAATCGCCTCACTACAACGCATGGTCTTCGCAGAACCCAGCCGCATGGCACTGCTATCGAAAGACGCCCGTGGTCTTGCTGAGCGCAGCGGACCTTTTCATCCTCTCACAGACGACTTCGGCAGCGAGCTCCAAAACACCGGAGTTATGCGCACCGTGAGCGCTTGGGAAATGCGCACCTACATGACCGACGTGCTGCTCAGTGATTCCGATGTATTCAGCATGGCCAATTCCATCGAGTTGCGAACTCCTTTCGTGGACAGCCCACTCGTGCGCTGGCTCTGGCAGCAACCCGAAGAATTTGTCTACACACCCGGACGCACCAAAGGGGCGCTGGCCGATGCCATGACAGATTATCTTCCCTCAGCGACGCGCGAACGACCGAAAATCGGATTTACCCTCCCCTTTGCCCTGTGGATGCGTGGTCCCCTCCGTGATTTTCTGGAAACTGCTTTTTCGAAAAGCAGTTTAGGCAATTGCCCGTGGTTGGACGCACGGGCCGTCCGTTCACTTTGGGACGATTATATGCAGCATAACAATGCGCGCAATTGGTCGCGAGTGTGGAGCCTCGCCATGCTGGTCTCGTTCGCCAACCGCCACCGATCTTCGTGAAAACGCTCTTATTCGCTCCTGAGGTATTTCGCGGTGATGGCGGGATCGCGCGGATCCTGCGCGGCTATCTTCACGCCTTATTAGAGAGCAAGGCTGATGAAAACGATACCGTGGGGCTCATCGTGCTCAACGATACTCAAGAGTGTTTCCAGAATATGCCGTCCTATTTGTCAGGTGATACAATCACACCACTGGTCGGCTCCAACCGTAGTAAACTGCATTTCATTTTTTCAGCGCTTCGCCACGCGTTCACTACGGATCGGATCATTTGCGGTCACATCCATTTAGCCCCCATCGCCCGCGTGATCAAATGGTTCCGACCACGACTGTCCTATTACATCGTGGCACATGGCATTGAAGTATGGCGGCCCTACTCTGCTCTCGAGCGTCGCGCCTTGCTCAACGCGACTCGAATTATCTGCGTCAGTGAGTTCACTCGTCGGCAAATGTTGCGCTTCCTCCCTGAGCTCGATCCTGCACGCCTGATTGTCATCCCCAATACTCTTGATCCCGATTTCAGCCTACCTCCAGATCTACCGACTCGCAACATCGACAAGGATCTACGCCTACTCACCGTCAGCCGCCTCTCAACCGCTGATAACTACAAGGGAGTCGATACCCTGATTGAAGCAATGTCGCAAATTCTGAAGCGGCACCCCAACGCCACACTACAAATCGTCGGGAGTGGAGATGATTCCCCACGCTGGCAGGAACTCGCCACTAATTCTGGTTCCGCGGAGGCCATTAGTTTTATGGGACGCTTGAGTGATAAAGAGCTTCGCGAAGTCTATTCACGCTGCGACATATTCGCACTCCCCAGTCTAAAGGAGGGTTTTGGATTGGTCTACCTTGAGGCCATGAGCTTCGGAAAGCCCTGCATAGCTGCACGCGCAGGAGGCGCACCGGAAGCAGTGACAGAGGAGGTAGGCGCCTTGATCGAATACAACAATGTTGATGAAATCGCTGATGCTTGCATCCGACTAGCTCAACACTCGCCTAAACCTGCATTAGTGCGTGCCTATCTCGAGCAATTCTATTTTTCTCATTTTAAGCGACGATTATCCGGCGCACTCACCCACTAATATGCCGACATCCGATCCTCCACCCCTAGTCATTGAGGCAGGCCAAATTGAGCGAAACTACTGGCGCGATCTTTGGCGCTATCGCGAACTGACAGGTTTTCTTGCATGGCGCGACATCAAGGTGCGCTACAAGCAAGCGGTTCTCGGCATCAGCTGGGCGGTCATTCAACCGGCGGTGCAAACGATACTGCTTACCTTCGTCTTCGGGAAGTTGGCCAAAATGCCCGCCGGTGACGTGCCGTATCCACTGATCGTGCTGTGTGGATTATTGCCATGGCAACTATTCACCTCCGCCTTCAACGGTGCGGGCAGCAGCCTTGTGGGAAACTCTTCGCTTATCAGTAAAATTTACTTCCCCCGTCTAGTCGTGCCGATATCAACCCTTGCGGTAGCGCTGGTCGATTTCGGTATCATGCTGGCACTCGCAATCCCCTTAGTGATCATCTTCGTGGGGTCGCTTGGTTGGCAGCTTTTATTCCTGCCGTTATTTGTGCTGCTCGCATTGGTCATTGCGCTCGGGGCAGGTCTATGGATCACCGCGCTCACTGTGCGTTTTCGTGATTTTCGTTTTATCACACCTTTCATTGTCCAAATCGGCATGTTTGTAACACCGGTCGGATACCGCACCGACTTCCTGCCCAATTGGCGTGATCTGCTGGCCCTCAACCCCCTTGCAGGGGTGGTCGATGGCGTGCGTTGGAGTTTACTCGCCGGTCGCACGGACATCTATCTCCCCGGACTCGCCATGTCTGTCACCACAGCAGTGATTCTTATGCTCACCGGCGTGTGGTATTTCCGAC
Source organism: Cephaloticoccus sp. (assembly GCA_034669935.1). Lineage (GTDB taxonomy): Bacteria > Verrucomicrobiota > Verrucomicrobiia > Opitutales > Opitutaceae > Cephaloticoccus. The sequence goes on along the minus strand of JAXMOJ010000015.1, from coordinate 94,671 downwards.
GCACAGAACGACAATTTGCGGACATTATTTAACATGAGCCAACCTGCCATCGAAGTTTCCGGACTGAGCAAGCGCTACGTGATTCAACATGAATCTCAACACGACAACCTCCGCGACACCATGCACCACAGCGCCCGCAAACTCTGGCGAAGACTGCGCTGGGGCACGGGCTTCGAAAAGGAAGAGTTCTGGGCTCTAAGCGACGTATCATTTGGCGTTCAACCCGGAGAGATCGTAGGCATCATCGGTCGCAATGGCGCAGGGAAAAGCACCCTGCTAAAACTCTTGTCTCGCATCACGGAACCTACCCAAGGCAAAATAAAACTGCGTGGCCGAGTCGCCTCGCTACTCGAAGTTGGCACCGGTTTCCATCCGGAACTCAGTGGCCGTGAAAATATTTTTCTCAACGGCGCCATCCTCGGAATGAGCCGAGCAGAGATAAAGACCAAGTTTGACGAAATCGTAGCCTTTGCCGAAGTCGAAAAATTTCTGGATACTCCGGTCAAGCGCTACAGCAGCGGCATGTATGTCCGTCTTGCCTTCGCCGTCGCTGCGCACCTCGAACCCGAGATACTTATCGTAGACGAAGTGTTGGCGGTGGGTGACCAACAGTTTCAACGAAAGTGTCTTGGAAAGATGGAATCTATCGCTCAAGAAAATGGACGCACCGTGCTCTTCGTGAGCCACAATCTGAATGCAGTTCGTCAATTGACGACAAAGTGCGTCTACCTATCACACGGCAAGGTTGAGTTCATGGGCCCCACCCCACTGGCACTTGATAATTATGCCAGCAGTTACAGTAGAGATACTCCTTCGGGCAATGGTCGTCATGCTTCAATCATTGAAGCCCATTTAATCGACGAAAACGGACTTCGCCTTCCAGCGCACCAAGGTGCTCCCGTCATGTGGATTGAGGTCATCGTGGAAACCGACGGCACGAACCTATCATCCATTGAATGCATGCTCACAGATATGGACGGAACACAGCTGGGTCTCTACAGTCCGGGACATTTCACATCATGGCGATTCCCGGCAACCAGAGGTCGTTGGCAGTGCCGGTTACCCATGTCAGTCCCTCCGCTCTCATCCGGCAATTACGGCCTGGACATCTGCACGACCATTCATGGCAAAGGACCTGATCACTACTTGCCCAATGCCGTTATCATTGAGTCATCATCCTTAGTAAACTTCCCGAGCAAATGGGACCTGAGAAAAGAATACGCATCGGGGCATTTCATTTTGGACGCCGGTGATCCGAAATTAAGCCCACTCACCAAACAGCCGGGCTCACAAACTCCATGATTTCCACGCTCAAACTACTCAAACATGAACTCAACATGGCATGGAAACGGTGGCAAATGCATCGTTGCCGCATGCCTACAGGACTTGCCGATTCGGGATGGGCACTCCACGGATTGGTGCGTTCGATGAAACCCAAAGTTTGCGTAGAAATTGGATCAGCGCATGGGTTTTCGACCTGCCTAATTGGGCTGGCATTACACCAGAACCTCAAGGGCCATTTATGGGCGGTAGATCCCCATGTGATCAATCATTGGAGCGATGATAATCCGGAGGACACATTTCAAATCCTTCAACGCAATCTCCGTCGCGTTGGAGTCAATGACCGCGTAAGCATCATCCGAAAAATCACGACTGAAGCAATCGATGATCTGCCAAATAAAATCGATTTCGCATTTATCGATGGCGATCACAGTTATGAGGGAGCCAAACAAGACTGGGAAATCATCGCACCTCGCATGAATCCTTTTGGTGTGGTCGTCTTTCACGATACACTCTGGGACAGGAATGCAGACGATCCTTACTACAAAATGTGGCGCCGGGACGGGATGGGAGTCCCAAGCCTCATGGAAGAGCTGCGCGATGCAGGGTATCCCATTGTCACTCTCAATCAAAATTGGGGATTGAGTATGATTCAAGCCATCCCAGATGGCGAATCATTGGCCTATCTACCACCAAGCGAGTAGCCATCAAGGCAATCGAATTCTATCTCACATTTAATGCCCACCCTGATCGGAATACGCACTCGGCTTTGGGCATGGTTTCAGCCCAAAATTGATCGTGCCTACTATACCAACGGTGGCTTAGGTGATGAACTGATGTTGACGGCCATTGCTGCAACGGCCCGAGCTACCGGCAAGCCAATACATCTGATCGCTTCCTATCCAGGGATATGGCGGAAAAACTCCGACCCGGCATCCATCCAAAGCAATCTGGAACGCTGGCTATATGCCTGCCGTCGCGGCTGGATAAAGACTAAGGTGATCCACCTCGTCTACAAAACAGGTGCCCCTAGCCACATCGCCGAACAGATGGCCGCTCATACTAGTGTCACGCTTCCTAGCGATTGGCGACCCACTGTTCCTTTTCGCCAGCCAGCGAATAAATACCCACAACGGATAGTCTTTCACAATTCATGTCGGGGAGCTCTGTATGCAGCATCGACTAAGGAATGGCCACAGGATCGCTGGAAGACACTCATCAAGCGAATGGCCAGTGATTTTGAATTTATCCAGATCGGCACGCTCGCCGATCCTCAGTTGCCATTAGTTGTGGATCGCCGCGGGAAAACCTCACTGTCTGAGGCGGCCGAAATGATCGCTAGTGCGCAACTATTCCTAGGACTCGAATCAGGTTTAATGCACGTTGCCGCAGCTGTTCGCACCCCATCGGTAATTATAGTCGGGGGAAGATCACGTCCGAATGAAACTTGTTATCCCTATAATCTCAATATTACCCGCACACCCTCTTGCGTAGGATGTGGCCTTAATGACGGGTGTCCTCATAATCTCGTTTGCTTAGATATTCCAGTTGAGGAAGTCGAAACGGCGATACGGCATTTGGCCGCTGGCAAATCAGATAAAACGTGAAGATATCCCTTACATTCAAATGCTAGAATTCAATGGGAGGCGAAATCCTGGGATCAAAACATGATCCTGCCTTCTAGTTTTCCAGCACTAGGGTCTCGCTCCGATGGGAACCATCTCTATGGAGTGTATGCGATAAGCTATCCTATGCAATTTATGGTGCGTAGTCAGTTGCCTGATTTTTCGAGAACGGTCATAACTTGGTCGATCCGGGCAATTGTAGTGATTGCGATTAGTCTCATTGCGGCTTGGTGGCTGGAATGCCGGCTGCAACAACGTGTAAAATATCTATTTACCTAAGCACGGAGCCATGACCATTTCTCTGCTCATACCCTGCTATAATGCTTCCGACTACCTGCCTCGGCTTATTGCTACCGTCAGAGAACAGACCAGTCCTTTTACAGAAATTATCTGTTACGATGATGGCAGTATTGATGATACGGTGCAAATCGCACGTGACCTTGGGTTAAAGATTCTCGTCGGAGGAAAAAACCGAGGACCAGCATATGCGCGTAACCGTCTCGCAGAAGCAGCGCAGTGCCCATGGATTCACTTCCATGATGCCGACGATCTGCTAGAAGCCGAATTTGTGGAGAAGATGAGCCACACTCTATCATTAAACCCCTCTGCAGATGTCGCAGTCTGCCAAATGGATTGGCTCATTGATTCATCGCGCGAACTTTACCGTGCATGGCGTTACAATAGTGAGAAACTCGCGAAAGATGCCCTCGCGGAATGCATCAGCAATCCTATCAGCACAATTGCCTGTGTCTATCGACGAAAACAGCTTCTAGACATCAACGGATTTAATGAAGATTTTCGCTCATGGGAAGATGGAGATTTTCACGTGCGTCTCGCAGCAAATGGAGCCAGTTTTACAGTTATCGATGAAGTTCTATCGATTGCATTACGACATCGTAGTGGCGCCAGTGCTGATCATGTCCTGTTGGATTCCAATCGCACCCTCCTTCTAGAGCATTATGCTAATCTATATCCAAATTGTCAGGCCGTTGCTTGCGAAGCCGAAAAACTCGCGGTTCGACTTCATAACGAAGATCCGCATGATCAAAGACTGGATCGCTTGCTACACATCTGTCGTCGATATGATCGTGAGATCCCGACAACAAATCACCCGTTATGGAAATTAGTCCGCTCTGTTCTACCCTCAAAGTGGGTTCTTAGCCTTCGGTCTTTAGCACGAAAAAGGAGATTATGAATTTGAGTATTATAGCACGGATATTGCACTACCTGAGAAAGGTGAGCTCCATCATCCGTGTGTTTATAACGCGTCAAACCGGCGCCACCATTGGAAGAGGTGTGGAACTCAATAATCGGTGCGATCTCTACTTGGGCTCCAGTTCTAAGAGATGTGGGAGGTTGGTTATCGGCGATGATTGCGAGCTAGAACCAAACGTCATCCTTTGGCCGTATGGTGGGGAAATTCGACTGATGTGTAATGTGCACGTGGGACCTGGCACTGTCATCTATGGACATGGTGGAGTCTCAATTGGAAATAACACTCTCCTCTCAATGGGTTGCCGCATACTCTCGTCAAACCACACGATACCACCGCAGGGCATCGACATTCGTTCACAGCCCAACATCCCACTTGCCACTCAAATCGGAAGTGATGTCTGGCTCGGGGCAGGTGCAATCGTGCTAGGAGGCGTAACCATCGGGGATGGCTGTGTCGTAGGCGCCGGTGCAGTAGTCAACAAGAGCCTAGCCCCAGGTTCCATTGCCGTTGGGGTTCCTGCCAAAGTAATCGGTCAAAGACCCACAGAAGAGACCGGTAAGATAGGCTGATTTAGCACATGGCCATTCAGAGGTAGGCTGATCCAGCACCTCGTCCCAAGCTCGACCATTCAGTGCATCGCAAATGAAGTCTGATTCTCAAAAATTCGAAATTACCGTCATAATTCCGACTCATAATCCCGATCCGAATGTCCTCCAGCAAACCTTGAGTGCACTAGCCGCACAGACCATGGCCTCGGATTGCTGGGAACTTATCATCGTGGATAATGCCAGCAATGCGGTGGTGGCTCCAGATCTCTCATCGTTCGAGAAACAAAATATCGCTAGCCGCGTAATCAAGGAACCTTCGATTGGTCTAACGATGGCTCGTCTGGCGGGATTCGCTCAAAGCCGAGGCAATCTGATTATCCTACTGGACGATGACAATGTGCCGACAAAAGACTATCTAACCCATGCATTGGAGTTCGCCCTAAAACACCCCCACGTCGGCACCTTCGGTGGTGCTGTCCATCCGGTTTTTTCTAATCCCCCACCCGAGTGGTTCGCAAAGGCGGGCATATCACTTGGCTGCCGTGATCTCGGATCTGAAGTTCTTCTGTCAGAGGTAAAAGGCAGTCCGACGGCTTACCCGCTGTTTTCCCCGATCGGAGCAGGTATGGTGCTGAGAAGTGAAGTCGCGCACATTTACCAAAATCACGTTAAGAATCAGAAGGTAAAAATAACAGATCGCCAAGGAGCCAGCCTATCTTCCGGCGGTGACTGTGAGATCGTATTAACAAGCCTGTTCGCCGGATGGGAAACCGCCTACACCCCTGCCCTGCAAATGAACCATCTCATCCCAGCGGGGCGCACAGAACCGGAATACCTTTGTCGACTGAACCGAGAATCCAGCCGATCTTGGGTATTGTTATTGGCTCGTTTTGGACTGAATACATGGCCGCCTATTCCATCCTACTCGTTGCCAATTCGCAAATTGCGATCGTGGTGGCAGCATCGCGCTTGGAAATCACCTCTCGAGCGCATTGCTTGGTCGGGAGCTTGTGGAATCTTTGAAGGACAAGCCGCTCTCTCCCCAGAAACATGATACCTCCTCCTCATCTCGTTACCGCTCAACCTCGCGGATCACTTGCCGGAAGGCTCCTATTGCGCTGCGTTCATAACCCCATTGGACAAGTAAAATCAATTTTTTCAGCCGGGGTGCTTCCTTACACTTTCGAACGATGGGGAGCGAGCGCCATGAAACGTGCCGCGTATAGCCTACCACCTGTGCCATGCGCCAATTTCGCCGAAACAAACACAGCTCCTGTCGTATTCATGACCGGAACAGAATATTGGCATGAATCAGTTTTTTGCGCCAATTCTCTCCTCAAAGTAGCTGAGCCGAAACCACGACTGAGCTTCATTAGCGATGGTAGCCTCAGCGCAAAGCATGCCCGTGAACTCGCCCGACTATTTCCCGGCGCAACGATAATTAGCACGGATGAGGTCTCCCAAAGGGTCGAAAGCCAATTCCCCGCTGATCAGTTTCCGCTGATCCGTTTCTACCGTCGCCACAAGCCTATCATGAGGAAACTTCTGGATGTATTTATCATGAGAAACGAGGCACAGCTCCTGCTTGATTCCGACATGTTGTTTTTCAGTAATCCCAGGGATCTACTGGACTGGACTGAGCACCCCCAAGGGTGCCTTGGCATGATCGATGTAAAAAGCGCTTATGGATACTCCCGCCCTCTCATGGAAGAGCTCGCTGGAAACTCCATCCCCGAAAAGATCAATATCGGCGTTTTTGGGATGACGGGTAGCGATATCGATTGGATAAGCATTGAGCACTGGATTAAACAGCTCACCGAAACTGAAGGGCTCCACTATAACTTGTGCCAATGTCTTTCGGCTATGCTCTACGCTCAGGGAAGTCATCATCTGCTCGATTCGGAGAATTATCTTATATTGCCTGATCGCGAGGAGAGTCAGAAACCCACCGCTGCCATGCATCATTACGTGGCTGAGTCCAAACAATGGTATCGCCGATTCGCTTGGAGACAATTCCTCTGAAATCCTTACCAAAGCAAAGCGCACACTCGCGTGCCGCCAAAGTCCTTCTCTGGACATGCCTCCTGCTTCCAACGGTAATTTATTTTTTCCTCCTAGCTAGTCGAGCTAACAACATTCCCTGGCGTGATGATCTTACCTCGGTGCTGCCTTTTCTCACCGAATGGACAAATACTGAGAACTGGCACGATCGCCTCGCTCTGCTAACTGGACAGCACTACAGTCATCGAATAGTAGCCACCCGTTTAGCTGCGCTCGTCGTCAATACCCTTCCGGGCAATTTCAATTTCATCTGGTTACAAGTCTTGGGATGGATTGGCTGGGGTGTTCTTTGCTACGGTTTAATCGTGACCTCTTCACGTCTCAAAAGCTATCTCTTCGCAGCCATCCCCCTGCCCCTCCTATTCATGCATCCACAGGGGTTCAGTAATCTGAGTGTGGCTATGCAGGGCGTGCAAAACATTGGTGTCTTAGTCACCGCATTCATCGCATGTCGACTCGCCTGCAAATCAGGAAAACTCGCGTGGGCCAGTTTACTTTTAGTGGCCAGTGCGCCATTTATTTCCGCCAACGGATTACTCCTCGGTCCTGTGCTCCTGTTACTATTCATGGCGATGAAACGCTACCACTTGGCAGGAGTGTCAGTATTAATAATAGGGGGGGCTACAGGTCTTTTTTTCCACAATTATCAGTCATTTCACAATTACCAGTCCATCATAACGCCCTTTTCTTTGAGCGAGTTTATTGCCAATGCCACGGTAATGACGGGCTCCGTCTACACCCCGCTAAGGCTTGATCAATACGCTGGCATTATCGGTCTCCTCGTCGGGATTTCTTTGCTGGGCCTCATGTGCATAAAATCTCTCTGGAAAGAGGATACTGCAATCATGGGGTTACTACTATTCGTCCTACTCTCAATCGCAATGGCTGCAAGAGGACGAATGGGATGGGGAGCTGATTACATGCTACAGGATCGCTATAAACTATACGGCTTACTCGCCGGAGGTATCACCCTCAGTCTGGTGCTGCCCCGTATCTCGTTAAGCATTCGCCGTTGGGCCGTCATCGGAACGCTCTGCGCCTGCACGGCATTTTCTGTCATCAGCTACTTGGACTCATGGCCCCTACTTCGTGATGCTGATCGATGGAACATGATGACTGCTGCCAATCGACAACTAGGCATATGGTTTCCACAGACGAGTGACACCGCATGGGAAGAAGCCGTCACTAACCTTCAGAATGCTGAAGAATCTGGAAGCTACCGCTTACCCATCGCCCTGAGTCCAAAGCAGCTAGAAATAATCAAGCACCTCGGCTCCACATCACAGACGCCAACCCACTTACTTCGAAAGATACCGGATGCTAGTCTTTGTGGATTCAGATTGGAACCAATCAACCACAACCTGGGTAACTTGCGACCGGATTTTGGTTTACTCACTTCAGATGCCAACCACGTCCTCCTGCCGGTTAAACGATCGCGCGCACCAATTACTGATTTTTTCCAAACAGGTAGCATCTTCAGCCCTACTTACAGTTTAGTGCTACCTCAGTCGATCACACCAGACTCGATCAATTCCATCATACTTCTTCAGACTAGGGGAGAAGACCACGTGAAGACTCTCTCAACGACATCCCCTCCCCTCTGAACCACCGCCCGATGAAGTCCTCACTCGTCAGTATACTTATCCCCGCATACAATGCAGCCGCTTGGATTACTGAAACCCTCGCATCGGCTAGCGCACAAACCTACTCAAATTGCGAAATCATCGTGGTCGATGATGGATCCACCGATGACACTCTGGAGATTGCTCGCAGCTACGAATCTAAGACTCTCAAAGTCTTTTCTCAAACCAATGCCGGGGCCTCCGCAACACGCAATCACGCCTTAAGAATGTGTCGTGGGGATTTCATTCAGTTTCTCGATGCCGATGATCTGTTGGCACCCGACAAAATTGCACTGCAAATGGCTCGTGTTGCCCAGCAACAAGATGCCGTGCTGCTTTCCGGCAAATGGGGAAGATTCACCAATGATCCCACGAAAACGATTTTTAAGACCATGCCAACATGGCGGGATATTTCAGGGTTGGAATGCCAACAGATTTTCCGCGAAACCAACGGTATGATGCACCCTGCAGCATGGTTGTGCCAACGCGACCTACTTGAATCCTCCGGTTCGTGGGATGAGAGTATCACTGTCGATGATGATGGTGAATATTTTCAGCGCGTCATGCTGCAAGCAGGTTCTATTCACTTTTGCCCCGGGGCACGGAGTTATTATCGCTCTAATATTGCTCAAGGTAGCCTAAGCGGGCGGCGTGACAAACAGGCTCTCCAAAACTACCATAGATCCAGTTTGAAACGGGCAACCTCCTTACTTGCAGCGGACGATTCACCACGAACCCAAAGAGCGGTAGCCCAAGCTTGGAAGCAGGTGGCTTACAATATCTACCCTGAATGCCCCGAGCTTGCCAATGAAGCAGAAGCGCACGCGCGGAGTCTTGGCGGGGGCATAGGTCCGATAGATGCTAGTGGTCGCGTGCTAATCCCCGCCAAATTGATCGGATGGCGCTTAGCCAAGCGGCTATTCACGTAGCCTAGCATTAGGGAATCCGATCTTAGATATATGAGCCTTCAGTATATCTGTCTTGTTTCAGGTAGTCACCTCTGCACTAATCCGAGATTGGTGAAGGAGGCCAACGCCTTACAAACAGCAGGTTTTCGAGTGCACGTGATCGCAGGACGCAATTACCTGCCCAACGACCCGTTCGATGCTGTGATTCTCAAAGAGTGCAAATGGGATTACACCATCGTTGATTATCATGTTGGTTGGCGTTCGCGGATTCAACGTATTGTGCGCAAACTATCGCGAATCGCTCTAAGTATAATTCCTCGACCTCCGCTTTGGTTGGCCGAGCGAGCTCATCACGCGGCGACTTCCCAAATCGCGACCTCTGCTGCTCTTATCCCCGCCGACCTATTTATCGGGCATACCGTAGTAGGCTTGGCTGCAGCCGGTAGAGCTGCCCAGAGAAACAATGCGAAACTGGGCTTCGATGCGGAAGATTTTCATTCTCAAGAAACAGTAGAGGCGATGCATGACACCGTGGAGCAAAAGGCCATCCGTCTCATTGAATCAACTTTACTCCCGCGATGCATCCACCTTACGGCAGCCGCCCCGTTGATCGCAGAGGCTTATGCAAAACGCTATGGGATCCCTCACCCGGTCACTGTGCAAAACACTTTTCCTCTCTCCGAATCCGTGGACGAGCCTTTAGCGAATATTTCCATCGGCAATCCGGTGCGGTTCTACTGGTTTTCTCAAACCATCGGCGAAGGTCGCGGCATCGAGGAAATACTGGCCGTGCTTGGCCGAATGAAAACCACAGCGACTCTCAGTCTGCGAGGAAAGATTCTTCGTCCAGACTATGTCGAATCTCTCCGCGAAACCGCAAAAAAAAGTGGATTCTCTGGCGACCTACATTTTCTACCTCCTGCCCAGGCATCTGAAATGGCTCGTCTAGCGGCGAAACATGATATCGGCCTCGCACTTGAGTCGCGACAGCCACCCAATCGGGACATCTGCCTGACAAATAAGATTTATACTTATCTTTTAGCCGGCTTGCCGATTGCCTGCACGGCCACCCGTGCTCAAAGCGCACTCGCCAATCAGCTCGGTTCTGCAGTGCAGATTATCACTCTAGAAACCGCTGCTACGACCGCGCGACAATTAGATCAATGGCTTAGCGATTCTGATTCCTATCGCACCGCTCGACACGCATCTTGGAGACTCGGTCAGAACCGTTTCAATTGGGAAGCGGAATCCCAAGTTTTAGTATCCGCAGTCGACGCCTCTCTCAAAAGATGAAACGGCTACTTGTAGTCAGTCCGCACTTCCCACCAATCAACGCACCTGATGCGCAACGCATTCGGACTGCATTACCTTACCTCCGTAAGTTGGGATGGGATCCCACTATTTTGTGTGTCGCTCCGGAATACGTGGATTCGGTGCGCGATGAACAATCTGTTGAGAATCTCCCTCACGATATTAGGATCGTGCGCTGCGCCGCATGGCCCCTCTCGGTTTCCAGACGTCTCGGCATGCGCACTTTGGGTATGCGTGCCAAAAGATCCATGCATAGAACAGGACGTGGCCTAATTCGTGAACTTCAGCCCGATCTCATTTTCTTCACGACGACACAATACGGAATCGTAACGCTGGGCCGGCGCTGGCATCGCGAGTTTCAAGTGCCTTATCTCATCGATCTTCAGGATCCGTGGCTCACCGATTATTATGAGAAGGCAGGTGCACCACCTGCCCCAGGAGGCTGGAAATACAAAATTGCACGGGCTTTGGCTGCCCTACAGGAACCACCTACTTTCGAAGCTGCGAGTGGTTTCGTCAGCGTATCCCCTGAATATCTGACCACCCTAGAAAAACGCTATACTTGGTTTCAGGAAAAACCGAAATCAGTCATTCCCTTTGGAGTGGTCCCGGAAGAATACGAGACCGCCATCGCCACAGTAACCCCGGCGTTCAAACCCGACCCTCAACTCATTCAACTGGTCAGTGTAGGGGCGATCGGAGCCATTATGGAACCCGCACTGGTGGCACTATTATCTCAAATCAAGTCACTACGCGACAAAGAGCCTCAACTGGCGACGCGCCTACGGTTATTATTCTATGGGACAAGCTATGCTCCAGCCGATCAGGCACAACCTTCTGTAATGCAACTGGCCGATGAGTTAGGTTTGGGTGATATAATTCAAGAGACACCTCAACGTATTCCGATGTCTGCCGCTCTGGCCACGATGCACGCTGCCGACGGATTGATCATCCTCACATCAGATGATCCTGCCTATAGCCCTTCAAAACTGGCGGGATGCTTTCTCGCCAACAGGCCCTGCCTCTTGATAACTAGTCTTAGCAGCCGCGCGGAACAATTGGCCAACGAGCTAGGTTTGGCCAAAGTTCTGGATATTGAGGGAACCACACCCGCGGCCATCTCCGAATTTATCGATGAAGTAGGTTCAACATCTAACACTTGGAAAGATCGTCGTAAGGTCGCTAATTTCCATGCTCATCACACTGCAGAAGCACGAACCCGTCAGCTGACGGGGTTTTTTGATACACTCATCAGCTAAGAGGCATTGCGCTACAAAATCCCCCACAGCCTTTGCCTACGACTGACAGTTAAACGGCAAAGCTACCCAACTCTCTGAGAAAATTCAGTCCGACTAGTATGCTCATGGGCAATCACACCTCTCGAAGGACAACTCGCGTTTTTCCTGTTTACTGGTGTCTGCAGCTTGGTCACTGCGTGGGTAAGCTGGCTCTTCTGGGAAAAGCCCTTCATCAAATGGGGGCACACCGAATCCATGCGGTCCCGATCTAAATGATCCTCTCCTCGTATATCCTGCCAACATGCCCGACGCATTAAATCCCCTCGATGCGACCCCGACGGTTTCCTCTACCGCCGCAACCAATCTCCACCGTGCGGGCATGGGAGTTTTGATCATGACGGTGCTCTACCTTTTTTGGACAACTCGAGGAGACATCACTCTAGCCCAGATACTCGCGCTTGGTATCATCGTGCTGGCGAGTCTACCCGTCTTAAGATGGGCCAAGGAACGACGGACTTGGTTCCCTGCATTTGAAATCTCTATGCTCACATGCATCGCTTTCTATGCAATGCCGCTCTTCAAAGGTTCGGAAGAACTCCTCGCTTATGGGAGTTCAAGTCAAACACAGGCTGCATTGCTGGTGCTGATTTATCTAGCCTGTGCGACCTTTGCATTCAATACGGTGCGGAACCGAGGACGCAGAGCCAGATGGGCCACAACCTCCCTGCTTCCCGCGAGTTCTATGTCGTGGATGCCCGCAGGAATGATTCTGAATGCAATCTACGTTTACGTCTCCGTCTATTTGCAGGCTTTTCCAGCCAATATCGACGGATCCCTACGTGCTCTCTTCTTTGGTATGGGAATTATGTCCACGTTTGTCATTTCGCGCATGTGGGGGTTGCGACTTCTCAACAGTGCACAAATGACACTATTTGTTCTCTGCTTGATCAGCTATCTGATCCTCATCTTTTCCACGATGTATCTGATTGGCGGAATATCTATGACCGCGCTTGCGCTAATAGCTTATACCTCAGCGCGGCGAAAAGTCCCGATCATAGCGATAAGTCTGTTCGTAGCAATTGTCTCACTACTGCATGTGGGAAAATCGGAAATGCGGCGTATATATTGGGATCCAGATATCAATCCCAATAAGGATGCGCCAGTGACTTCGCTCACTGATCTGCCCGCCTTTTACACGGAATGGGTCGGCTACAGCCTTGCCGCAAAAGAGCATGAAACTAGTCAGGAAACCGTCACCATTTTCGACCGAGCTTCTCTCATTCAGATGATTTGTATGAGTGTGAATAAAGTCCCTGACGAAAAGCCCTATCTTTACGGCGACAGTTATGTTGATATTCCAGCCCTGATCATTCCCCGTTTCCTATGGCCGGACAAACCCTCCAGCCTAATGGCCAACATTCGGCTCGCAGTGTATTTCAATCTGGTCTCTGAAGATAGTATTTTTTCCGTGTCCATCGCCTTCGGTCCCTTGGCGGAAGCCTACATCAATTTCGGCTATATCGGAGTGGGGCTGTTTGGCTTTTTGATGGGGTATGCATTCAAACGAATATCCATCTTATCTGATGGAGTTCCTCAATTTTCTGCTCTGGGCATTTTCATGATCTTACTCACGGCATGGAGTTTTCAGGCAGAGCAAGTCATGGCTACATGGCTCAGCTCTTTGTTTCAGGCGAGCGTCATCTGTATTGGCCTGCCTCTCATCTACCGTAAGTTGACCGTCGCCTGAAACAGATCTTTCAATCAGATTGAATATCCGACTAGCCATTGTCCTTTCACATCCCGTGCAATACTACAGCCCGTGGTTTCGCTGGATCGCCCAACACACTCAGTTAAAACTGAAGGTTTTCTATCTATCCGACTCGGGGATTACGGCATCCCACGATGAAAAGTTTGGTCGAGTCATCTCATGGGATATCGATCTACTATCGGGATACGATCATGAGTTTATACCCAATCATGCACGACACCCCGACACGACACGATTCTTTGGTCTTCACAATCCAGCTCTTCAAGACCGTTTGCGGGCGTGGAAACCTGAGGTGATCTTGCTCTTTGGCTATGCTTATCGCAGTCACCTTGGACTAATTTTTCGGCCACCAGCGCCTTTGATATTTCGCGGAGATTCTCATCTCATCGCCCAGTCAAAACCCCCATTACTCAAGCGCACCCTTTTAAAACTCATTTACAGTCAATTCGCTGGCATCACTTATGTCGGTCGCGCCAACCGCGAATACTTTCGAACGTTTCGAGTTCCTGAGTCCAAATTACACTTCGCGCCTCATTGCGTTAACGCTGATCACTTTCGACCAACCTTAGAACGTCAGCAACAGGCTCAGACTTTACGTGATCAACTTGGGCTCACTGACAAACGAATCATTCTCTTCGCGGGAAAGTTCGTTCCAGAAAAGCAACCTCTGGAGCTACTTAAATCATTTATCTCTATCGCAAAACCGGATGACGCTATCGTGCTCGTAGGTGATGGCGTCGAAAAGACCGCCCTTGAAATGCTAGCATCTACGCATCCCGAAGTCTCTGTTCACTTCCTTCCTTTCGCCAACCAGAATGAAATCCCCATCCGCTATTTGCTGGCAGACATCTTTGTGCTCCCATCTCGGGGGCACTATGAAACTTGGGGACTTGCCGTGAATGAGGCCATGCACATGGGAGTGCCCTGTTTAGTAAGTGACCGTGTCGGATGCCAACAAGACTTAGTCACCGAAGGTGAAACCGGATGGGTGTTTTCCGTTGATGACCCCCAGGGGATGACCAATGCCTTAGTTCGAGCACTAGACGGATTGTCTGGAGATACAGATCAAATCAAGGTAAACATTGCCCAACGTATTGCTGGATACACCTACAGACAAGCGACCGAAGGATTGATGCGAACCATTGCCACACTAAGTATATGAAAATCACCATCGTTATGGGTTTCTTCTTACCGGTGCCTGCGCTGGCCGGAGGAGCCACTGAAAAAATATGGCATCGCCTCGGCGAGCTCATGGCTGATGCAGGCCATGAAGTGCTAATCATATCGCGGCGCTGGCCCAAGCTAGCGAACCAGGAATCTCACGGGAACCTCACTCATCTGCGAATTCCGGGAATGAATCATACTCGGTTTCTCGTGAGCAACCTATTGCTCGATTTGCTCTGGGGCTTCAAAGTCATGCGTGCACTACCGGCCGGAGATATCGTCATCTGTAACACTGTCACTTTGCCTATTTTTCTCCGGTGGTTAAAGCCCTCTTCGGGACATGTTGCGGCGGTATTGGGACGCATGCCTAAGGGACAAATTCGCGCTTACAGTAATGTCGATCTCCTCCTCGCTACAAGCACTGCAGTCGCCGATGAAGCTCGACGTGAAAATCCTAAAATATCATCCCGGATTTTCAAATTTCCCAATCCTGCCGATTGGCACTTACACGCCAATGCCTCCACTCAGGGAGCTGTCCCCGGGGGACCTGTTGTCATAGGCTATATCGGTCGAATCCATCCAGAGAAAGGTTTAGAGCAACTCTTAGCGGCAGCGATTAATCTCACGCGACATCAGGATCTTCCGGCATGGGAAGTTCGTCTGATCGGCCCCGTTGCTGTAGGGCAAGGCGGTGGCGGTGAGGAATATCGTGATAGTCTTGAACAGGAATACTCTAGCGCATTGGGAGCTCGGTTAAGATTCGTCCCACCAGTATTCGATAATGGTGCCCTCGCCCAGCTCTATGGTGAGCTTGATGTGTTCTGCTATCCAAGTCTCGCTGCCAAAGGAGAGGGCCTGAGTATCGCCCCGATTGAAGCGATGTCGGCCGGAGCAGTGCCTGTCGTTTCAAAACTCGATTGCTATCGGGACCTCATCATACCGGAAGAAAACGGATTCCAATTTGATCAAACAAAACCGGATGCCGTTGAGGTATTGACCGAGATCCTCCAGCGACTTCTCGAAAATCCCGACTTGCGTCAACGTTGCGCCGAACAGGCTCAAAATACCGCTCGACGTTTCGATTATAGCGAAACCGCCTGCCAGCTACTCACGGAATTTGATAAAAGAGTTTCCCCCTGATCCTTACAGTCTTGCATGTCTGCTCCATATTTAGGCCAAAATTGCACCACTCCTGATCCACGTAGCGAAGTTCTATTGCGATGGCTTTGGAGTTTTATTCAGGCCACTATTTTCCGCTGGAGCCCTCGCCCTTGGCATGGCTTCAGAGCACGCCTGCTGCGATTATGTGGGGCTTCGATCGCAGAACCAAGTAAGGTGGTGGTGTTTCCTACCGTCCGGATCGCCTACCCTTGGCGGCTATGTATGCACCCACGATCCATGATCGGTCGACATGTTACTGTCTATAACTTGGGCGTCGTGACATTGGAATACGGAGCCAATATCAGTCAAAACTGTCATCTATGCGCTGGCACCCACGACTTCAATCAATGGTCGATGCCGCTTATCACCAAACCCATCGTCATTAGTCGTAATGCATGGGTCGCCGCCGATTGCTTCATTGGCCCAGGCGTGACGATCGGTGAATTGGCCGTCATCGGAGCTCGATCAGCCGTCGTAAAAGATATGCCCGAAAAAATGATCTGCGCTGGCAACCCCTGTCGTCCGATCAAACCTCGTGTCGAACCCACTTAAGGTTTAAATCCGTCCAACCGCGGTTGGACAGGAACTTTCCAGATGCCTCAACCCATTCAGTCTTTCCAGAATACGGACATACGGCTGTCCAACCGGGAGAAGCTGTTAGAACGGGCCTTACTGTTCCACATCATCATACTGCTCATCGGAACCACCTGGGCGTATGGTGGAAATATCAGATGGGCGAAAACGCTGGTAGGCCTCTGGGGAGCGCTGGCTCTCCCTTTGCTCACTTTGCTGGTTTATGACCGCCATCAAAGTTGTCGCACCTTCCCCAAAGCACTTCTGACCCTCTGGCCATTCGTGGCCTTCAATACCCTGATAATCACCTCACTTTTCTTTGCGGGCTTCCGCACGGGGCATTATGAAGGCGAAACACTGCTAATTAATAATCTACTTTCGCCCTATATCCCGAGCAGTGCTCAGCCTACCGTGAGCTTGCGCTCGCTCTGGGTCTTCGACGCGATTTATCTGAGCTGTTTTAATTTGTTATTCGGTATCAAAACACGGCACTCTTTCCGTCTATTGCTCTTCGTGTTTTCGACTAATGCAATCGTTCTGGCAGTATTTGGCACCCTCCAAAAGCTTGTGCACTCCGACGGCCTCTACTTTGGGTTACAAACCTCTCCCCAGCCAAAGTTTTTCTCTACTTTCATTTATCACAATCACTGGGGCGCGTTTACAACCATGATGGTCGCGATGGGATTGGGTCTGGTTTTTCATTATTATCGCCGACTTGAGGGCAGCTCAATCCTGAGAACTCCCGCTGCGCTTGTTGGCACATCGGTCATATTTCTAGCCATTTCGATTCCTCTGAGTGGTTCACGATCCTCAACTCTAATCGTAGCAGTTTTATTGTTTCTCGCATTTTCCAATTGGCTGCTGAGCACCATCAAACGTTATCAGAAAAAGCAGCTAAATCCTCTTCGACCGATAATTTTTGCGACCACTATCTTTATCGTCGTGCTGGGTTCTGCTTATAAAATCGGGGAGCCCGTGATCAGCAAAAGGCTCATGGAAACGCGGGAGCAACTTTCTGATCGCGATACTCAGACCGACTTTGGTTCACGCCCCATACTCTATCGTGACACTTGGCGAATGGCGAGTGAGCGCTGGCTCTTCGGCTGGGGAATGGGGTCCTATCCCGTTATCTTCCCGCTCTACAACACTTCAGAGATCAGTCCGATTGATGGGTTACCCATGAGTTTCCACGATGCCCATTCCGATTGGCTTCAATCACTCGCCGAAGTGGGAGTGATCGGGACAACCCTCTTGATCCTCTGCGCGGTCATCCCCCTATTGAGATATCGTAAAACTCTTCTACGGAGTCCTATTTCAAACTACCTTCTTCTGGGTCTTGCCCTGGTAACCCTTTACGCATCGCTCGAGTTCCCCTTTGGTAACACCGCCGTTGTGATTACCTTTTGGATGTGTTTCTTCACCGCCCTGAGCTACGGGCGCATCGAATCCAATCGATCCAGCTGATAATTTATCGATGCTTTCCGTTGTCATTCTGACATTAAACGAAGAGAGAAATCTCCCTACCTGTCTTGCGTCCGTAGAGCAATGCGATGATGTCGTCGTCCTCGATTCAGGATCGACCGACCGCACGGTAGAAATCGCCACAGCGAGCGGAGCCAGAGTATTTACGAATCCTTTTAGAAATTTTGCCCAACAACGGAATCACGCGCAGAGCGATATTTCGTTCAACCATCCGTGGGTATTCCATCTCGATGCTGATGAACAAATGACCCCCGAGCTATGGCAGGAATGCGTTGAGGCTACGGCGAAAGACAGAGCCCCTGAGATCGATGGGTTTTGGATCGCCCCTAAGATGATCTTTCAAGGACGCTGGATTCCTCGCTGCACCGACTACCCTGCGTATCAAGCTCGGTTGGTTCGGGCCCCTGAGTTTCGATTCATCCAAGTCGGTCATGGGCAACGCGAGGCACCTGAGATGCGGATGGAGCATTTACAGGAAAGCTATCGGCATGATCTCTCCGCTGATTCTGAAGACTCCTGGCTAGCCAAACACCGCCGCTACGCAGAACAGGAAGCGAATCAGCATCGAGACCCACATCTTCGTTCTCTTCACTTCCATGATTTATTCAGCCGTGATGCTTTAAGCCGTCGTCGGGCTCTAAAACAAATGAGCTATAGCTTCCCTTTCAGACCAGAGCTTCGGTTCATCTATCAGTATATCCTGAAAGGCGGATTTTTGCATGGCATCCCCGGTTTCAACTACTGCCTGCTCTTGCGCCGCTACGAGCAATTCGTAAATCAAGCCCGCAGACAAAAATCCACCCACGACTAGGATGTCGCGTCTGTTCTTCATCAACCGATTCTACTGGCCGGAAGAACCCGCCACCAGCCAACTGCTCACAGACCTAACTCAGGGACTCGTCGAGCAGGGAATTGATGTATCGGTTATCACGAGCCATTCCGGTGATGTTTCAACCCCTCGTCAGGAAACCCATCAAGGCGTCTTAATCCATCGCATCGGAAGCACACGATTTGGGAAAACCAGTCTCCTCGGTCGCACGCTCGATTTTCTCAGTTTCACACTCGGGGCGACTATCAAATTGCTCACCTCCACTCAACGCGGCGACACCGTGGTCTTTCTCACCGATCCACCTCTTCTCGGCGCACTGCTATGGCCATTGCTGCAACTTCGACATATTCGTTACATTCATTGGGTTCAGGACATCTACCCCGAAATCGCTTGTGAGCTCACCTCACACCAGTGGCTAAAACTCTTCCGTCCGATTCGCGATCTATCGTGGCGACAGGCCGACTACTGCATCACGCTCGGGCAGGACATGGCAGGAGTCATTTCTGATCGGCGGGTAGCTCAGAACAAAATTCGAATCATACCCAATTGGTCCCCACGAGGCCTTGATTCGCAAGTGAGTGCATCCCAAATCGAGCAACTCAGGCAGGCATGGGGGCTCTCTGGAAAATTCGTCCTTCTCTACTCAGGAAATCTCGGTCGCGTGCACGACCTGTCACCTCTCCTCGCAGTTGCCGAGCAGCTCCGAAATGAAAACGATATCGCTCTGGTTTTTATCGGGCATGGCGCACAAGTGACAGATCTTCGGAGCAATGCGAAGTCACGCGGGCTCGAAAATATTTACTTCTTCCCACCTCAACCTCGTAACCAACTCAGTCTCACTCTCGCCCTAGGTGATATTCATTTCGTATCTATGAGGAAGCGTTGCGAAGGTTATGTCTACCCCAGCAAACTCTATGGAATCACTGCAGTCTCTCGTCCCACTGTATTTATCGGTCCACCAAACAGCTCACTTTTTCATACCATTCAGGACGATGGTCTCGGATATAGTTTTGCTCCCGCAGACACTCGAAAAATAGCTCAAACTCTGCTCCAACTCAAAGCATCACCTGATCAACAAGATTATCATCGGAAAGCAACTGAGCGTTTTGCAGCTACTCACGATTTTCAGCACGCGTTACAGGCATGGCGTGAAATACTCATTTCGGAGTGCAATTTTGCTGCAAAAGAGTAAAACTCTAAGGTTTTTAATCTACTAATGGCTGAACTGCGCAAATCCACACTGGGCCTAATCGTATTGGATATTGTGGCTATACTGGGTTGCTTCAACGGGGCTCTTTTCTATCGCGACCTACTTGACGGCTTCATTTTCGTTCCGTTACTGATTCCGCTAACAATCAGCATGATAGCCATCTATCTAATTGATGGCTATAAAGCCCAAACGGATATGATGAGTCTGGAATACACCAGCCAGCATTCTATCGCGTTGTTCGCATCCTTGGTCGTGATGCTGTTGCTGACATTCGTTGTGGTTCCTGCAGGTTACGAACTTCAGTCAAGTCGTGCGGTCATCTTGCTGTCTTATCTGGTTCTCATTCCATTGACTCTCAGCTATCGACGAATTGCCTATTCACAGGCAGTCACAGCGCGTGGAGTGCGTAGCATCGTGTTTGTGGGCGATACCCCCAGTTGCCTCGCATTTCAGGATGAGTGTCAAAAGACGGGCATCGATCAGCCTGTGATATTTTCTATTCCTGACACAAAGGAAGAGCCCTCGCACCCCCCATTTGCGCCACCACCCGAGTTACCGACAAGGCGTTTTGATGTTGTTCTTAGCGATATCGAAAACGGAAAACTCGGAGTCACTGCGATCGTGCTACGTGAATCCAGCCGGGATTTAAAGGACGACATTTCCCAACGATTGATCCGACTCTATTTTAGTGGTGTCCCCACCTATACCTTGGAGTTATTTCACCAAGTATATTGGCGAAAGATTCCCATCTATCGGCTGAACCATACATGGCTTTTCCAAGAAGGATTCCCGATCGCTCGCGAACCTGTTTTTGAAAGAGTCAAAAGGGCCAGCGATGTCGTTCTTGCCATCATAGGACTACTATTTTTTGCGCCATTCATTATTCTTAGCACCATCGCTATCTGGCTCGAAGATCGCGGACCGGTATTCTTCACCCAGAAGCGAATTGGTCGTAATAAAGTGCCATTCCGCATCTTTAAGCTGCGCACAATGCGAACCAATCAAGAATCAAGCAGTCAATACACCCTGCCTGATGATTCACGAATTACAAAAGTGGGAGGTTTTCTACGACTCACTCGTTTGGATGAACTCCCCCAATTATGGAATGTCCTCAAAGGGGAAATGAGCCTGATCGGCCCACGGGCAGAATGGGACGAACTCGTCGAGCGCTATGGAGAAGAAATCCCCTGCTATCATTTTCGTCATCTGGTAAAGCCTGGGATCACTGGATGGGCTCAAGTCAACTACCCCTATGGTGCCAATATGGAGGATACCATCCGCAAGCTAGAGTATGACCTCTATTACATCCGGCACTTTTCATTCCTGCTCGATGCCGCGATCGTTTTGAAGACGATTCATATCATGCTCTTTGGAAAAGGGCGGTAATAAGAGGTCGTCTTCAGTCAGCCAAAGCCCCCATGTCCTCCGCAGTCTCCCGCGTTTGCCTCGTTAGCGCTTTATTGGCGGCAATCCTTTGCCTCAGCCTGAGTATTCATCGTGGCCATCAGGCGTGGAACGCGGCGCACACTCCGCCCGGGGTTGTTGTCACCTCCGGAAGCGAGGAGGAAGGGCTGTTTTCCATCTGGAAAGTCGTTCACCACAAAAATCTCTACGAAAGTGCGTATGAAATCCCCTACGCCTCCGCCTATTTTAATTGGTTGTTTTATCGCGGATACGGAATCGTAACCGCGCCCTTCGTTCATAATTTCGGAGATGCCTATATTCTAGCGAGCGGGCGACTCTTTACCTTTTTGGGTGTCAGTCTGGCATCGCTGGCTTTGTTTTTTTTCGCGCGCCGACTACGCGCCAATGAAGCAGCATCGACTCAATACGCAATCGGGGCCTTTTCCATCCTCGTATTCATGGGTCCGCTTACTGGGTGGTGGATCCATACCATACGACCGGACATTTGGGCACTAACCGCAGAATGCCTAGGAATACTATACTTCCTTTTAACCTACCGGAAAAAGCGAGGTATCGCCATTCTGAGCGCCGGCATTTGCTTCTACTTAGCCTGGGCCTTCAAGCATTCCTACGTGCAAGGGCTGGGAGCAGTCGTAATTTTTCTGCTCGCAGAGCGCCAATGGCGATGGACCTTCACCCTGTTAGCCGGGATAAGCTCGGCATGGATACTCACGATCCTGATCGGAGGAGCCGAATATCGAAGTTGGCTGATCGAAGATGTCGGGAACAGTCAGTATGCACTGGACCACGGACTGAATAATCTATGGTCAGCATTTATCAAAATGGCACCACTGCTAATCGTGTTTGGTGTCGCCATCCCTTTCGGAATCAAGAACTCCTTAAGCTCCGACACTCGGCGGCTCGTATTTTACTCCCTGCCGCTAATTTTCGCCTTCGCATTTTTAACAAGCTCCAAAATTGGAGCCGCCGACTACTACTATTTCACCACCAGCCTGATCGTCGCTCTCGGTGCATTGACTATCGATCTTCGTAAAATCACCGCTCTTTTCTGGATACCGGCATGCGTCCTTTCGGTCACGTTTAGCGTGATCTTATTGAGCCGTCCCAGCCCACTCCAAATAGAGTCTCTTCAAAAACGTTGGAGCGTGTGGGAGACAACAGAGGAACCTCGCTTTTCCGAAGACACCAGACTCAACCTGCCTTGGCTAAACCCGGATTCTCCGCCGTTCGTTCTCGCTTATCACTACTACTCTGATCGCAATGATGGCCTTGAGTTTGAAGGCAACGGAATTGGGGGCCTGATCGCACAGGGCTATTTCTCTTCGTTATTTCTATTCGGTAAACCCAAAGACCACTTTGACGGGGCAGCGCTTTCCGATTACATACCAATCACTACTATTGAAGGCATGACCCTTTATCGAAAAATCACGGACGCTCCCCAGGACAAATCGGTAAATGAGGCATCGAACTTCGACCCAGGCACTTCAAAATGAAACACTACGATTTTGTAATCATCGGCGGCGGCTCAGCGGGATTTAATGCCGCACGAGTCGCTATCGAACAGGGTATGAAAACCGCGGTCGTCGACAGCGCTAAGGAACTCGGCGGGCTCTGTATTCTCCGAGGATGCATGCCTTCCAAAACCCTGCTCTATTCCGCAGATGTGCTGCATCACGCAAAACAAGGCAAAAAGTTTGGGCTGAGCATTCCACAGGCGCGAGCCGACATGAAAGCGGTTCATGCACGCAAACGCGCAATCATCGGCGACTTTGCTTCATTTCGTCAGCAGCAGATCAAGAACGCCAAATTCGACCTCTACCGCCAACGAGCCAGTTTCCCTGATTCGCGAACTGTTAAACTGAGCGACGGCACGAAGCTACGTGCCAAAAAGATCCTAATTGGCACCGGCTCGTCTGTCAGCACTCCCGATATTTCTGGTCTTCGTGAGGCTTCGCTATGGAGCAGCGACGATGTGCTCGATTTGGATTTCATTCCTAAAAGCGTCATCGTGCTGGGCGGTGGTATTGTGGCGTGTGAGCTCGCACAATTCCTCAATCGAATTGGCTCCCGAGTAGTCTTGATCCAGCGCAGTAAGCATATTCTTCGCGATCACTCAGCTGAGTCTGCAAAAGTGGTCCAACAGGCCTTTCGCGATGAAGGTATCGAGTTGTTTACCGGCACGACACTACGCGAAGTTAAGCGCACCACGCATGGCATCACGGTAAGCTTTAAGCATAAGGGTAAGAAGATTACTCGTAGAGCTGCGCATGGCTTCAACGCTCTCGGGCGCACGCCTAATACCGCAACGCTTAACCTTGAAGCCGCTGGCGTCGAGACCCAGCAGAGCGGACACATCGTTACCAATCGTTGGCAACAAACCACAACCCCCCATATCTACGCTGCCGGGGATTGTGCAGGACCTTACGAGATCGTGCATGTTGCCATCCAGCAGGGGGAACTTGCCGCCCGTCATGCGCATGGGCTTCGCAAGATCAAGCCGGTGGATTATGATCTCTTACTAAGCGTCGTATTTACCGATCCACAACTCGCCACAATTGGTAAAACAGAGGCTCAGCTCAAAGCAGAGAAAACACCCTACCTCGCCGAATCATATCCTTTCGATGATCATGGCAAATCCATCCTCATGGAAGCCAAGTATGGCTACGTAAAAGTCTTCGCTGACCCCAAAAAAGGACGAATACTCGGTGCGGAAATCGTGGGGAAAGACGCCGGCGAACTCATTCATTGCTTCTCCACTCCATTGGCCATGCGAGCGACGGTCTTTGATATGCTGCGAGCTCCCTGGTATCATCCTACGCTGGCTGAAATCATCACCTACCCACTCGAAGACATCGCTGATGCCATCCAGAAATAGCATACGATAATCACACGGAGCACCCTAGCATCCTCATTTTCACCTACGCTTAGATCTTTAATCAAACCACCATGTCAGCATACCAAGTCCCCTCCTTTCTCAGTGAACTCCTTCACGCCAAATCTCCCTCGGGATATGAATCGGAAGCTCAGGAAGTTTTTGACCGCCATGTAAAACCGACCGCTGACACTTATACAGATGACCCCATGGGGAATCGGATTGCTACTCTGAATCCTGAAGGTGATCCCGTCCTGATGCTCGCCGGGCACCTCGATGAGTTGGGGCTGATCATCACCTATATCAACGAGCAGGGCTTCCTCTATTTTGATACGATTGGCGGCCATGATCTGATCGTGGTTTCTGGACGTCGCGTCATCATCCAGACGGCCAATGGTCCGGTAGTGGGCGTAACCGGTAAACGGGCGATCCATCTCATGACCCCCGAGGATCGCAAGAAAGTCCCAGAGAAACATGAAATGTGGATCGATATTGCTGTCGCTGATAAAGCCGAAGCTCTGGAGCGGGTCGCCGTAGGAGATGTCGCTACCTACGATCACGAGCTACAAATGATCAACGCCAATGTCGGTGTAGCCCGCGCCTTCGACAATAAGGCTGGTGCCTACATTGTGGGAGAGACCTTGATTCGGCTCTCAAAGGAGAAAGCTAGCCTAGCCGCGAAACTAGTCAGTGTGGGCACCTCTCAGGAAGAGATCGGTGTGCGTGGAGCCACCACCGCCGCCCACACCGTCAATCCGCATATCGCAGTGGCTATCGATGTCGGCCACGCCACGGATCACCCCGATTGCGATAATCGCAAGTATGGAGAAACAAAACTCGGTGGAGGCCCCATCATCTGTCGTGGCGCCAATATCAACCCAAAGATCTATCAACGCCTGCTTGAGGCCGCCAGAAAGACCGGAATTCCTTATCAGCTCGAGGCGGACCCACGCCCCACCGGCACTGATGCTCGCGCGATACAGATGACGCGAGGTGGTGTGGCCACTGGATTAATTAGTGTGCCACTGCGCTACATGCATACGCCAAGCGAAATGGTCGATCTTGAGGATATTGAACGCACCATCCTCCTTTTAATGGAGTTCGCGAAATCACTCGAAAAAGGTGACTACGCTCACTGGTGAGTTGAGACACTCACCGGACAAAAAGCCCCGCATTCAAAACGCGGGGCTTTTTTATGGGTCCAATTCCACATAGAGAAGCGAGCCTCTCTATTCTTCAGTATTTACGCTCTGTCTCAATCCTGAACCCTGCTTTTAAAAATCCTTGAGCCCAAGGTTCATACTTACTCACCGCCCACCATACTGCGACAATCACAACCGCCGTGTAGCTAGAAAACGCCGCGAACCCAGTTTCTAGGCCGAATCTCTTTAACCAGGAGGCATCCGAAGCGAGCGGATAATGTAAGACGTAAAGTGCATATGAATAAGGAGCTAGCCAGGCGAATCCACGAATACGGAAGAAGAATGCCCCCCACTGTTTGTGTGCAAAAATAGCCACAGCGGTCAGAAGAAAGGCAATAATACAGAAGTGCCTTACAACCAAAAATGGGAAAACTCCCGGCCTTTCAAGCAAGCCAGTAAATCCGTTGCGCACCAGTGCAACACATACCGTCATTATCGTAGCCATCCAGACCCAGACCAGTGCGCGCTTAAAATCCTCTGATTTCGGTTTTACTAAAGCGCTACCAGCCCACCACAAGATCATATACCCGATCCAATAAGCGCCCGCATTTGGTAAGAAAATCAAAGTCGAAATAGCGCAAACTGATAATAACCCGACTGCATTGGTTCGATGCTGTTGCGGGACAAACCGCCAAATAATCGCACACTGAATATAAAACCACCACTCGTAAGATAAAGACCACAAAGTCGCGTTTCCATAATATGTGTTCACTATCGTCCCTGGCTTTACAGGAGAAAAGTCCTGTAAAAATAACATATTGCCCAGCAGCTCAAGACCTCGAAGTGGTCGCCATTCACCATATTCAATACTAGCGCATGCATAGCCCAGAAGTAGGCCGAGCAAGATTATCGGGACTAGCCGAATAAACCTGCGCTGCAAGAAGAGCCCCCAATTCTTACCCTCTCGTGATTCGATCGATAATCGGATAGCCAGTCCTGATATCAGGAAAAACACCACCACTGCTTCCTGCCCAAATGCCCAAGGTAGTCTGGCCCAATCAGAATCTATGGGTAGTCTATGTAAAACCAGATGAGAACAGGCTACATACAACGCCGCAAAGCCTCGCACTTGATCAAGGACGACGAGGCGATTCATGTATCTTGCACTACCATCTGAAGCGATCACTTCGTAGAGAAATTACATAGGAACGGATCCATAAACAGATTACAACGCATGCTAATTCGCACCTCGACTTCAAAATCATCTCAAAGCGCTAATGCTGATTTGTCCTTATTAACTCACCTTAGACATTCGGAAATTAACAAGCGTGACCATGCCTTATTGACTGATCATGCGGCGTCTTTTCGTGCCGGTGATTTCTTCGTGCGCCTAATACTGGGACGGCGTTTTCCAGCGACCGCCGCAGTATCAATCACCACTTCCTCTACATCGTCGAGTTGCGGGATGTCATACATCACTTCGAGCATGATCGTTTCCATGATCGAACGAAGCGCACGTGCCCCGGTCTTCAAATCAATAGCTTTTTGCGCAATAGCTTTGATCGCATCCGGGGTGAAGCGCAAACGCACTCCATCCATCGCAAACAGCTTGGTATATTGCTTCACGATCGCATTCTTCGTGTTGAGCAGAACCTTCTCCAAATCCTTGATTGAAAGTTGGTCGAGCACCGAAATCACTGGCAGGCGTCCGATAAACTCAGGAATCATCCCGAATCGCACCAAATCTTCCGGAGCAATTTCCTTCATCAATTGTTCAGCCGTCATGGCTTCATCCTGACGGGTTGCCGCGGAGGCAAAGCCAAGGGAATTGTGACCGCGACGACGTTTGACAATGTCATCCATCCCGGCAAATGCCCCACCGCAAATGAAGAGGATATTCGCCGTGTTGATCTGCACATACTCTTGGTTGGGATGCTTACGCCCACCCTGTGGGGGCACATTACAAATCGAACCCTCAAGAATTTTGAGTAAGCCTTGTTGCACCCCTTCTCCGGAAACATCGCGAGTAATTGAAACATTCTCCGTCTTGCGACCAATCTTATCGATTTCGTCGACGTAGATAATTCCACATTCGGCTCGTTTCACATCATAATTCGCATTCTGCAAGAGACGTAGAACAATGTTCTCCACGTCGTCCCCCACGTAACCGGCCTCGGTTAAAGTCGTGGCATCAGCAATCGCAAAGGGCACGTCGAGCACACGGGCTAAGGAACGGGCCAATAGTGTTTTCCCTGTGCCTGTCGGTCCGGCGAGCAAAATATTACTCTTTTCTACCTCAACATCACTAAACTCCGGCGAGAGCTCGACGCCATCGCTCGCAGGCTGCAATGCATCAAAATTTAACCGTTTGTAGTGATTGTAAACCGCCACGGAGAGCACTTTTTTCGCATGCTCCTGACCGATTACGAAATCGTCCAGAGTCTGCTTAATAGCGGCTGGCTTGATCAGGCGAAACGCCGGTTTGTTCTCACCATCTGCTTCTTCCGGAGCCTTCACCTCGCGGTCGATAATCGTTTTACAAACGTTCACACACGCGTCGCAAATATACACGCCCGGGCCTGCAATGATCTTCTTCACCTCAGTCTGCGATTTACCACAGAAAGAACAGAGGGTCATACGTGAGGATTTGGCCATGGTGTAAAGTCGCTAGGTTCGAGTGAGATGTCGATCTATCACTGCCGATCTCAAGCCGCGGGTTGGACTGCTATACTTGCAGCTTCCTTGGTGGATTTGACCACATGATCAACCAATCCGTATTCCTTCGCCTCAAGCGCGCTCATATACTTGTCGCGATCAGAATCCTTCTGCACTTGCTCAGGATCTTTTCCGGTATGCTTGGCGATTACCTCGCTAAGAGTTTTACGCCATTGAAGAATTTCACGGGCCGCGATGGAAATATCGGCCGCTTGGCCTCCAGCTCCACCAGAAGGCTGATGGATCATCATCCGGCTGTTCGGCAAAGCGAACCGCTTACCCTTCGTGCCCGCGGCAAGGAGCACCGTGCTCATGCTCGCCGCCATCCCCACGCAATAAGTGGTAATATCGCATTGGAGGAAATTCATCGTGTCATAGATGGCCATGCCTCCCGTCACGACGCCACCGGGCGAATTGATGTAGAGTTGGATGTCCTTTTTCGGATCTTCCATTTGCAGGAAGAACATCTGGGCGATCACCAAATTGGCGACCGTGTCATCAATCGGCGTGCCGATAAAAATGATACGATCCTTCAGCAATCGTGAATAGATATCCATCGATCGCTCACCGCGACCGGTATTTTCTAGGACAATAGGGACGTAATAGCTCACTGGGTATTCCTGGGATTTAGGCCTTCGGTTCAACTGTAGTCACCGTAGCCTTAGAAACGAGGAAATCAACTGCCTTGTCGAAAATGATGGATTGCTGCACGGACTGAAGCGCGTCGCGATTCTTCGAAAGTTCCTTCACGAGCTGATCGGGCTTCTGTTGCGTGCGCATCGCTTCGCGTTGGATGAAGCCATTGATATCGTTCTCATCGACCTGAAGTTTTTCCGCTTCGGCAATTTTGGCCAACGCAAGTTGCATCTTCACTCTGCCAACGGCTGCCTTTTTCGCATTCTCGGTGAGTTCCTTCTTATCCTTCTCGAACTGGTCCTGAGGCATCCCCCGACGCATGTTCTCTTCGATAAACTGACGAAGCACGTTTTGCGTCTCGGTTTCGACCAACGATTCAGGGGCATCAAACTTCAGCTCAGCCAACATCGCCTCGTTCACCTGACGACGCTGCTCGGAGATATTACGTTGCTCCTTCTGCATCTTGATATTGTTGCGCACGTTGGTTTTCAGACCTTCGAGATCATCCGCTTGGTTCGCCTTAAAAAACGCTTCGTCCAAATCAGGCAACACACGCTCGCGAATCTCCTGCACTTCCACCGCGTAGGCGGCTTTCTTACCCGCGAGATCTGGTGCAGCGGCAAACTCAGCCGGGAATTCGATTTCCACATCCTTTTTGTCACCAGCCTTCAGGCCAGCGAGGTGCTTGCCCAAGCCCGGGACCACACCCTCGTGTTCACCTTCAACCTCTTCCCATGTCTGCGGGACTTTACCGTATATCTGCTTGTCAGGAACGAGTTCAGCGATCGGCTTGCCATCAATCGAACCTTCGTAAGCGAGCTTCACATAGTCAGTCTTCTGTGCTTCACGTTCAGCCACATTAAACTCGGCCCGCTCGCTACGAATCTGCTCGATCGTCTTTTCGACTTCATCGTCAGTTGCATCGGTTGAAGTGATTTCAGTCTTCAACCCTTTGTATTCGGGCAATTCAAATTCAGGACGCACATCGACCGTGATCGTAATGGCCGCAGACAATCCTGCTTCAATCGTGCCCGGTTCAACATTCACGATATTGAGCACATCGAGTTTATGCTCCTCCAGAGCATCACGATAGGCCTTCGAAGTGACCTTCTGCTTGAACTCCTCAGCGATATCCTTGGCGAAACGCTTGGCGATCATCGCGGCGGGAGCCTTTCCGGGACGAAACCCGGGGATGCGTGCTTGCTTGGCAAACTCCTTCACCACGGCTTGGTGCTCAGAATCGACTTCGCTCTTATCAAGCGTAGCGACGAGGCTCTTACGGGTATCGGAGATAGAATTTAGTTGGACGTTCACAGATTTCAGATGACGAGATTGATATACAGAATTGGAAACCCTACGCTTCGCTTCTACCCGGTCAATGATGGATTCTGCGCGCTTGCAGCAACCCCACTCGCGACCTTTGGTAGTGCCCTATGCCTAGTCTGAGGCAACTCCTCGATACCCATTCATCACTCCTACTTCTTGATGCCGCCTCCAGCCGTATCCAAGTCGGCTTGTTTTCGCGACAACACGACGCGCGATGGGCCACTGCCGATACCGAAGCGGGCATCGGTATTTTCACGTGTATCGATCAGCTGGGCATCAACCCCACCAGTGTATCTGCAATTATCTTCTGCGCTGGTCCCGGCTCCATTTTAGGCATTCGCACTTCGGCCATGGCCATCCGGACCTGGAACGTGCTTTCGCCACGCTCGATCTATTCTTATCACAGCCTCGAACTCGTCGCTGCGGCCCTTTGCGATCCGGCAGTGAGTGTCATCGCCGATGCACGACGTGAACGTTGGCATTGTCAGGTCCAAGGGGAACCCATCCGACAAGTTGAAGCCGCGGCGTTACCCGACCGGCTTTTGATACCAGCAGGATTCCGTCACTGGTCAGCTTTGCCCGATAACACTGGGACAACACCATACGATCTCGCCAACCTCCTGCCCAAAGCGGCTGACGAGTCCTTGTTCACTGCGACGGATAATCCCGATGCCTATCTGCACACCGAGCCCAGTTACAAACAATGGGTGCCACAAATTCATCGCACACCATGAGCGCGGACCACATCACACCTGTTCCGCATCGCTGCTGGGCCGAAATCGATCTGGCGGCTCTAGAGCGTAATTTAAAGTCCATTCGCACCTCTCTCCCCGCATCGATGAAATATGTCGCGGTCGTGAAAGCCGATGCCTATGGCCACGGTCTCCACCAGGCAGCCGCTCGCATGATGCACTCTGGTGCTGATCTGTTTGCAGTGGCCAACGTCTCCGAGGCGGCCGCTCTTCGCGAACTCGGGCCCGATTGGCCCATTCTGTTGCTCAGCCCTCTGCTGCCTGAAGAGGATCGGTTTCTTGCCGAATACAAACTCGCGGCAACGCTTTCGAGCGAAGACGAAATCGAGCGCTTTGCCGTAGTCGGTAAAAACAACGGTGAATCCATTTCAGTGCATCTTAAAATCGATACCGGCATGGGTCGGCTCGGTGTCTGGCATGAGAGAGCACCCGATCTATGCGCAAAAATCCTCGCCAACCCCCACTTGCAGCTCGCTGGTATTTTCACGCATTTCGCGAGCCCCGAAGATATCCCTTTCACCGATGAACAGCGGCGATTGTTTCTCCGCGCGTTGAATCGCTGCGAAGGGCTTTCCCTCAACAACATTTTCGTGCATGCCGACAACAGCGCAGGGCTCGCCTCCATGCCCGAAGAGAGCCCGTTTAACGCGGTGCGAGTTGGCCTACTCCAATTCGGTATCCTCCCGCATTCTCATTCTTTGCTCGCAACGGTAAACCCTCAACCCGTGTTCAGCTTTCGCACCCGCGTCGGCGTCGTAAAGCAGCTCCCGTCGGGCACCACGATCAGCTACGGTCGCACGCACACGTTAACACGTGACTCAACGATTGCCGTGCTCTGCGCGGGTTATGGCGATGGTATCCCTCGCGCGGCCAGCAATCGCGCAGAAGTCCTCATTCATGGGCAACGCTGTCCCGTGCTCGGTCGCGTGACGATGGATCAAACCATCGTCGATGTTACCGACAATCCAAACGTCATCTGTGGTGATGAAGCGGTGTTGGTTGGCCAGCAACAAGGCGATGAGATCAGCATCACAGAGTTCAGCAAATGGTCCGACACGATCCCGTGGGAAACCCTCTGTTCTGTGACCAAACGCGTCCCTCGACTCTACCGCACTCCCCTCGGCATCTGATATAATCTTGCGCGGTCTAGCTCAGTCTAAAACTCTAACCTCTCCCCACTGCGAGCCCCATGCCTAACCCACCATCAAGCACTCGGCGTGAATTCTTACGCCTCACCGGACAAGGTCTGGGACTGGCTGCACTCGCCGGATTTACGCCTAAACTCTTATCCCGTCCTTCCTTTCTTTCTCCACAGCGGACGAATGAACAGATCCTCGTGGTGATCCATCTCGCGGGAGGAAATGATGGTCTCAATACGCTAATCCCTTACGCCGACGATAACTACTTTCGTTTACGACCCAGAATTGCTATCCCCGCAGCTAAAGTAATTAAGCTGAATGAGTCATTGGGATTGCACCCGGCCTGCAGAGGATTGCGTGACTTATATGACAACGGTCAAGTCGCCGTGATTCAAAATGTCGGTTACGAAAACCCCAATCGCACTCATTTTGGATCAAGCCGGATATGGGCCAGCGCGAGCACGAACCCGGACGACATGTCGACCGGTTGGCTCGGACGTTATCTGGATAACCAAGATCTATCCTCTTCCAGCAGCACAACCCCAGCGGCCATCCATTTCGCGTCACAATCCCCCCTCTCCCTAAGAGGCAAACACGATCATAGAATCGCCCGATTCGATGCAACGACTCGATCATTCAGTTTCGCCTCCGAGACGACCGTATCATCCACATTGGGCGAACGTGATTTACAGCAATATGTTCGCACAGGCACGCATTCAAGAAACTACCCTGCGACACCATTTGCCTCCAATTTACGAACCACGGCAGAAATGATTAGAGACGATCTACCGACTAAGATCTACCACCTCACGCTAAACGGATTCGACACCCATAGCCATCAGGCCACCCCTCACGAGAACACGCTCCACGACCTCACCGAGAGTCTCGCCGCATTTCAGAGCGATCTTCGGAAGCACCGGATCGCGGATAAAGTTCTCACGGTCGCATATTCAGAATTCGGTCGCCGCCCCTCCGAGAATGCAGCCCGAGGCACTGATCATGGCACGGCTGGGCCCATGTTCTTACTCGGATCATCGGTTAAAGGCGGCATTTACGGAAGCGCTCCTTCTTTGGAAATCGCCCCATATGAAGACCTCACACCCACCACAGACTTCCGCCAAGTCTACGTGACCTTGCTTGAAAACTGGCTGCACACACCGGCCGCGTTAGTTCTTGGACGGACTTCCACCAAACTCCCTATCCTCCGGCGGGAATCAGCGACCGATTCCTGATACACGAAAGCCGATCCGAGCGAGTTTCTCATGATCGAGAATATTGCGACCATCGAAGATAAAGGCGGGCTTCGACATCGATCCATAGATTTTCTCGAAATCTAAGCCCTTGAACTCATCCCACTCCGTCAGGATAGCGATTGCATGCGCACCTTCAGAAGCGTCGTAAGCCGATTGGACCACCGAAAGACGATCATTCGCTTCGTCACCTAAGATATCCTTGCGCACTTCATCTGCCGGCACCTTCGGGTCATAGACCGTCACAGCAGCCTGTTCCGACAGTAAATCACGGCAGACCGCAATCGCGGCTGATTCACGAGTGTCATTGGTGTCTTTCTTAAAGGCAAAACCCAGCACCGCGATTTTTTTGTCCGCCACAGTGTTGAACAGCGAGCCGACAATCTTCGCTGCAAAACGATGTTTCTGCCAATCGTTCATCTTCACGACGCCTTCCCAGTAAGCCGCGACCTCGGGTAATCCAAAGTGATCACAAAGATAGACAAGATTAAGAATATCTTTCTGGAAACAAGAGCCACCAAACCCCACTGAGGCCTTCAGAAATTTCGGGCCGATTCGACTGTCTTTACCAATCGCGTTGGCTACCTCATCGACATTCGCGCCCGTCGCTTCACACAACGCGGATATCGAATTAATCGAGGAAATACGCTGCGCCAGAAACGCATTCGCGACCAATTTGGAGAGTTCCGAAGACCAGAGATTGGTTCGGATAATTTGCTCATCCGGCACCCACCGACCATAGACACTCGCCAATGTTTCGATCGCCTTCTGACCGCCCTCCGTAAGTTCCCCACCGATCAGCACGCGATCCGGCGCGAGGAGATCCTCAACCGCAGTGCCTTCGGCCAAAAACTCTGGATTTGAAAGCACTTGAAACTCTACCCCATCAGAATTTTCGGCCAGGATCTGCTTGATCGTTTCAGCCGTTTTTACCGGGATAGTCGATTTTTCGACAATGATCTTTGGTGTCTTTGCCACTTCGGCTATGGTGCGCGCAACAGACTCAATGAAACGCAAATCGGCCGCGCGACCCGCGCCTACACCGTAGGTTTTCGTCGGCGTATTCACCGCCACGAAGATGATATCCGCCGCTCGGATTCCTTCATGAACATCCGACGAGAAAATCAGGTTTTTCCCACGACGCTCCTTCACGATCTCATCCAAACCCGGTTCATAGATCGGGAGTGTATCTGAATTCCAAGCAGCAATCCGCTCTTCATTCAGGTCGACCACCTTCACTTCGATATCGTGAGCCTTGTAGGCGATCATCGCCATGGTTGGACCACCAACGTAACCAGCACCTATACAACAAATTTTCATAGATAAAAGGGCACCCTGCCCTGCCTTGCTGAGGAATCCAAGGTCGTTTTTAACTACGATTTCTCACGGCGACTCGGGCAAACCGGCGGGCAGCCTCTCGCAGATCGGTCTCTCCGAGAACGCCAAAACTCAATCGCACAAAATTTTTCGCCGCATCATCTCCGAAACAAAGCTCGCCGGGCACATAAAGCACCCCTTCTTCGATGCAGCTTTGGCAAAATTCGCTATCGAGCCCCGTATCCACCCCCTCCGGAGCCTCTAACCACAGATACAGACCTCCGACGGGCACCTGCCACTTCCATCCCGAAGCCAGTAGTCCTTCCACGCGCAGAGTTTCGTCGAGCACTCTCATTTTATGCTGATACTTAGGACGGATCACCGCGAGCTGTCGTGACAGTCCTCCATTAGACAACACCTCCTCAAAAATAGCCTGATTAAAATGAGCGGTTCCGAAATCGTGGTGCCCTTTCGTGTTGAGCATTTTATCCAACCACTCGCGATGCGAACAGTAGCCATAGCCAATTTTTAACCCTGATGCGAAGGGTTTGGTTAAAGTCGAAAGGTAGAGTTTTGGAAAACTCTGCCATGCATCGATCCCGACCACACTCGGCACGTCCGAAGCGTTTTCAAAATAAAGATCCCGATAGGCCGCATCCTCGATCACCGGCAAGACGACCTCGGCACTCTTCAACACCTCCGCGATCCCAATCTTTTCAGTCAGCGACAAACTCCGACTGGAGGGATTCGAGTAATAACTCACGAAATAGACCGCCTTAAGACGCACGATCTCGCCGGAGATTTTAAGCTCTTCGATCAATGCCCCAAACCCGTCTTCGTCGACCAGCCCATCAGCATCTACCGGGATTGATCGTGCCTGAACCCCCATCCCCTTGAGCATTTCCAAATATACGAAATAGCTGGGGCGATCCACTAGGACAATGTCTCCAGGCTCACAGAGCACCTGCATCGCTAGATAGAGTGCCTGTTGCGATCCGTTCGTCACAAAGAATTCATCGGAGAGTGTCGCTTTCGTAAGTGTCGGCTCCCACTGACAAAAGTGCGCCGCCAACAAAGCACGTAAACCTGGGCGGCCCTGATTCGTTCCATATTGGAGCACTTCCTTGTCGCTCTTACTTGTGATCCGCGTCACGGCTTCCAAGACCAGTTCAGAGGGCAACGTAGCGTTATCCGTAAACCCTGCGGCAAGAGATAACAGTTCCGGCTTCTCTAATGCCGTTGCCATCAAGCGGGCGATCGTCGGCGATTGAGCGCGTCGCCCTAGAGCTGAAAAGTGGCAGGTTGGTCCCATGAGTATTCTGTAAGACGAAAAAGGCGCGGTTGTTACAACCACGCCTATGTTTCAAAAGTAGTGTCGATCAGGCGGGTGAAGGAGATGGAGCACTGTCGGCAGAAAGCCCTTCCGAGTCCGGCTTTTTTTCCTCTTTGCTCTCTTCCTTTTCCTTGTCGTCGGGTTTCAACGGAGGAGGCACGGTGATTACAGGAGAGCGAAGCTCACCAAACTCGATAATCTCATTCACGTGCTTGCCTTCGATCGTTTCGAATTCGAGCAACGCCTCAGCGATTTTATCCAAAGCTTCCCGACGTTCAGTCAGAATCTCGGTCGCCCGTTGATACTGCTCGTTGATGATCCGATGAACCTCGGAATCAATCTTGCGAGCCGTGTCTTCGGAGATGTGATCATTACGAGTAATCTCCCGTCCGAGAAAAACAGCATCTTGGTTTTCACCGTAGGCTACCATTCCGAGACCACTCATCCCCCAGTCACAGACCATCGAGCGTGCGGTTTTAGTGACCTGCTTGATATCACCGGCGGCACCATTCGAAATATCGTCGAAGACCAATTCCTCGGCAATTCGTCCACCCAGCCCCATCGCAATCATATTGAGCAAACGCTTCTTGTGGTAGCTAAGTAATTCCTTCTTCGGAAAATACATCGCCATACCCAGCGCGTTTCCGCGTGGAAGGATCGTTACTTTATGAACAGGCAACCATTCATCGTTAAGTAAGGCACCGATCAACGCATGACCAGCCTCATGAAAAGCGGTCATCTTTTTCTCATCATCGTCCATCGCGCGACGACGTTCACGACCATAGAGGATCTTTTCACGCGCCTCCTCGATATCTTCGTGATCCACCGATTCCTTATCACGTCGAGCTGCGTGAAGAGCCGATTCATTGAGCAGATTAGCCAGTTCCGCACCGGACAATCCAGCCGTAGCTCGTGCGATCACACCGAGATCTACCTCTTCATTTAGGCTGATCTTTCGTGCATGGACCCGGAGGATTTGCTCGCGTCCGACCAAATCAGGCAAATCAACATGGATCTGCCGGTCAAAACGTCCCGGACGCAGCAAGGCGCTATCGAGCACATCAGGCCGATTCGTTGCTGCGATAATGATCACACCTTCGGTCGTATCGAAACCATCCATTTCAACCAAAAGAGAGTTGAGAGTCTGTTCGCGTTCATCATTACCGCCACCGACCCCTGCACCGCGCTGGCGACCCACCGCATCAATTTCATCAATAAATATCAAACAAGGAGCACTCTTGCGGCCTTGCTCAAACATATCGCGCACGCGGCTCGCGCCCACGCCCACAAACATCTCTACGAAATCAGACCCCGAGATCGAGAAGAAAGGCACATCTGCCTCACCCGCTACCGCTTTCGCCAGCAGCGTTTTACCCGTTCCCGGAGGCCCCACCATCAGGAAGCCCTTGGGAATACGACCGCCCATTTTGGTAAACTTCTTCGGATCGCGCAAAAATTGCACGACCTCGCCCACCTCTTCCTTGGCTTCATCGCAGCCCGCCACGTCGTTAAACATCACCTTGCCCTGATCACGCTGGAGCAACTTCGCCTTACTCTTACCAAAGCTCATCGCGCCCTTGCCCGCTTGGCGAAGTTGACGCACAAAGAGGAAGTAGAGCAAACCAATGATCAGGATAAACGGAATCAAGTTCGCGGCCAACTGACTCCAAATCGTCGTAGACGGTTGCTCTGAGAAAATCTCCGCCTTTTGGAGACGTTCCATATTCGCATCAGTCAAGCGACCAGCTGAGCGGAACTTCGTTTCCTTCGTTCCGCTATCTGCATTGACCGTCCGAGCCTCTTTCAATTCACCCGTGATGACAGCCCAATCACGACCGCCGGTCGGATCCGCTTTGATCACCCCCTCACGAATGCCTCCTTGATCAGCGAGCTCAACCACCTGCTGCATTTTCAGATTAACCGGTGGGTTCAGGCGCCCGGGGGTCCAGAGAAACAGCAGCACGAGTGCCGTCACAACTACGAACCATATCAGCAGCACTTTCGGTTGAAAGCGGTCTGGTGGCAGGTTTTTTAAAGGGCGGCGTTTCTTTTTAGGATCAGAATCGGACATGTATAAAGAGTGACTAAGGGAAGAAGCTGGATGTTCCCGTTTAATAAGTCAATTAACCGACCACGTTTATGACCGTCTTGATCGGGGCCGCCGACTGACCGCAGGTTCATACGAGAGCACTCGTCTTCTGATCAACGCAAACCCCTCTCGGCCAAGACTCTGTCGGGTCGATTCACCTGATCGCACTCGCTCCAATAATTGTTCGAAAGCCTGCCGGGAAAGCTCACCCGTTTTCGGTTGGGCACCAAGCCAACGATACAATATGCGACGCAAAACCGCCCTAGGGACGTCGTTCATATCTGACAAACGCAATTTTCCTTCCGGCATCTTCGTATAGAGTCGCTCAGCCCAGTCTTCGAGAGCCGTATCATCTTCCTCAATCAGATTACGTGACAAGGCAGCTCCAGCTAAGGCATCGCGACCCGATGCTTTAATCCACGTCGGCAACACCACATTGCGAATCCGATTACGGAAATAATCATCACCACGATTGGACGCATCTTCTCGCCACGGCAATTTCGCGGTTCGCAGCGCCGCCTCAATTTCCTTTCTTTGCAAATTGAGCAACAGTCGCACATTCACCCGACCCAACGGCATGGATTGCATCGGACGCGGTGCCGCCAAACCACCCGCCCCGCTACCACGAGACAAGCGCATCAACATCGTTTCAGCGACATCGTTTTGCTGATGCCCAAGCCACAGTCCTTTCGCTCCCACTCTCCGCATCGTGCGATCGATGTAAGCAAACCGCAGCCCGCGCGCCTCGGCTTCACTGGTGATCTTTTGCGTCGTGCGACGGCGTCCCACCCACAACGGAATCGAAAGAGCCGCACAAAGCTCGCGGCAAAATTTCTCGTCACCATCCGATGCGCGACCACGCAAACGATGATTAAAGTGAACCGCCTGTAGTCGATCGCGCTGTTCCGGCCAAAGCCCCCAAATCGACACGAGCAAGGCCACCGAATCAGCACCTCCCGAAAGGGCGACCACGCGTTTACTTCCATGCTGCTCCGCTTCAGCCCACTGCAGGACCACCGGATGTAAAGACTCACGCGGCAGTAATTCACCCAGCCGCTCAGCCCGTCGAATCAATGTGGCTGGCTGCAATTTCATGAATCAGCACTCCTACGATTAGCCGTAAACTATCCGCTAAAACTCACGTGTTCCTTCCCAAAATAAGGCACCAATGCCGCAGGGAGCTTCACCCGTCCATCCGCCTGAAGATTGTTTTCTAAAAGTGCCGCGAGCACCCGCGGCACGGCCAAACCAGAACCATTGAGCGTGTGCAACAGTTCGGGCTTACCCGTCTCGGCATGGCGATAACGGATCTGTGCGCGTCGCGCCTGAAAGGCTTCAAAATTACTGCAACTGGAAACTTCTAGCCATCGCTTTTGCCCGGCCGACCAAACTTCCAGATCATATTGCTTCGTCTGCGTAAATCCCATATCGCCTCCACACATCAGGAGCACGCGATAGGGCAATTCCAACTTTTGCAGCAATGACTCCGCATCGCTCCGCAGCAGGTCTAATTCGGTATAGGTTTGCGATGGGTGCACCCATTTTAGTAGCTCAACTTTGTCGAATTGGTGAAGACGATTTAAACCGCGCACATCCTTGCCGTAGCTTCCCGCTTCGCGACGAAAACACGGCGTATAAGCACATCGCTTCACCGGTAATTCCGATTCGTCAATAATCTCTTCACGGAAGAAATTAGTCAGCGGCACCTCTGCCGTCGGCACGGCGTAGAGCTGCTCCAAAGTTTCATACATCTGCCCTTCCTTATCCGGAAGTTGCCCTGTCGCAGTCGCGCTCTCTGCATTCACCATAATCGGGGGACTCACTTCGGTATAACCTGCTTGGGAGTTTTCTTCCAAAAAGAAATTCAACAGCGCGCGCACTAACCGCGATCCTTCACCCACGAAAAACGGGAATCCCGCGCCAGTGACTTTTGCCCCACGTCCAAAATCAAACAGCTTTTCAAATCCGGGAATTTCCCAATGCGACAATGCATGTGGAAAGTCAGCCTCATAATCACCGTGATGTGACAATACCACATTGTCCTCTTCGGATCGACCTTCCGGCACCGATTCGTGCGGCAAATTAGGCAGCGTCATCAGCGCTTCTTTCCATTTGACCTCTGTTTCCTTTAAGAGCCCATCCTTCTCCTTCACCTCGGCGGACACCGCTTTCATCTCCTGGACTTTGGCGATAAACTCCGGTGAACCTTTCGGCAATTGAGCCATCTCACCATTCGCCGCTTTTTGCTGCGCTCGGGAATTTTCGACCTCGGTAATCAAAGTGCGCCATCGATCATCGATCGCGATGACCGCATCGACATCCGCATCAGAATGTTTTTTCGCAACCGCCGCGCGCACGAGGTCGGGCGATTCTCTTAATAGTTTCGGATCGAGCATGAGATAAAAAACAGGATTACTTTTCGAGGCGTTTTTCCGCTTTCATGAAACGGTCGTAGACCACCTTCGCTTGGAGCAGTTTCAAATTTCCGGCCGCAGCTTGAATTACTTCCGTGTGGCACAATTTATTCGGATAGGGTCCGTAAAGTGTAGGATCTGTCGGACCAAAGATGCCGAT
The DNA here is from genome assembly GCA_034669935.1 of Cephaloticoccus sp. Taxonomy (GTDB): domain Bacteria; phylum Verrucomicrobiota; class Verrucomicrobiia; order Opitutales; family Opitutaceae; genus Cephaloticoccus. The sequence goes on along the minus strand of JAXMOJ010000015.1, from coordinate 54,104 downwards.
CGTATTCACACCCATGGCCGCAGCGAGATGCATCGGGCCACTATCATTGGCGATCACCCAGGAAGCCTGCTTAATCAGCGAGGGTAAATCATCGATATCTGTTTTACCGGTGAGGTTTATGAACCGCGACGAGCCAATCCCACGCGAAGTGACAAATTTATTTCCAACCCAAACCACACGGCGTTTTTTCGGCGAAGCCAATAGGCGCTTACTCAACTGCCGGAATGAGCCCCACTTTTTTTCCGCCCGTCGGCTATCCGGAAAAATCACGATCGGTTTAGACCCATCATCCTGCCCCTCGAATTTCAGCTCATAGTCTTTGCTCTTGAATTTCAGAGCGCCTCGCAGTTCCGGCTTCACCTTAAAAACCGGACAAAACTGCAAGAGAACGTCGAGCGCATGACTGCGACGTCCCGTTTCCGGCAACGGCACCTTCTCATCGTAAAACATTCCGGACATTTCCCGCGAATCACTGCGCCCCACCTTGTAGTCGCTTCGGGTGCGCGAGGTCATCAGACCAGTGCGCAAGAGTCCTTGCATATCGAAAACGTAATCAAATTTCGTGCGGCGCACTTCCTTCATCATACGCAGGAAGCCTTTCGTGCCCCCATTGCGTTCGAAAATGTAAACCTGATCGACGACGTCACTCGCTTGCACAATCGGAGCGAACACCTCGCGCGCGATCCAAGAAATGCGTAGCCCCTTCAGTTGCGATTTCAGCGAAGTCGCGACCTGCAAAGCGTGAATGATGTCTCCCAGAGAAGAAGGTTTGATGATAAGAAGTTCTACCATGATGAAAGGCAGCGTCGAAAATCTACTTTTGACCACGAGGCTGCAACCTTTCATGGAGTTTCCTCGTGAAAAACAAACGCTAATCCGCCTTCCGCGTGTCTAAACTACTTCTGCAAACTCTCGGTTGGTCTCTCGCTCACACTCCTGAGTTCATCCTACGCGCCGTCTCTGGTGCTCTCGGATGGTGTGTTTATCTGTTTCGAAAACATACATTTCTCTCCAACCTTCACCATGCGTTTCCGGAAAAATCACCTGCAATGCATCGCGAATTGGCCCGGGAAAGCGCCCGACGCTTGATCGAGACTGGATTGCTCTCCCTCGCAACGCCCTTCCTGAGTGAATCCCGATTAAAAACGATCATCACTGGCGCTCCGAGCTTTCACCAAGCCGTCGCCAAGCAACTCTCTGATCCAGAACCGGTGATGCTCGCGACCGCCCATATGGCTTATTGGGAAGTTCTCGCCTCCATGCCCTTGGTCACCAAAGGCGATTTTCCGGAGATGGGTGCGATTTTTCGCCCCATGGACAATTCCTCACTTGATGCCTGGATCAAAAGCACTCGTGAAAAATACGGGATCCAAATGCTTTCACGGAAGGAAGGATTCCAGGAAGCACTTCGAATTATGCGAAGGAAGGGAATGATCGGATTACTCTTCGATCAAAATGCCGGATTGCAGGGCACCCTCTCCACTCTCTTTGGTCGCGTCTGCTCGACCAGCGAACTGTCCGGCCTACTCACGCATAAATTCAATGCCCGCGTCTATGCGATGTATTCGGAGCGGCTGGATTTCTGGCGGGTGCGTTTACACTGGGATCCACTGGATTTGGAAAACTCAATCTCGGGAGTCACTCTCGGTCTCAATCACTGGCTGGAAAACAAACTCTCCGGATCGGACCACTACTGCGCCTCGTGGCTCTGGGCTCATGAACGCTGGAAAAATCAGGATATTCCCAGCAAACGCCTTCGACTCGAAGCCAAGCGAAACCTGATAACGGAAGATCTCGCTATTCACGGAATCGATCGACTTCCCCAGCGCACCCGCATCTGGATTCGCCTTCCCAATTGGTTGGGCGATGTCGTCATGGCACTCCCGCTCTTACGTGCCATTCGCACCAGTCGACCCGATGCCGAAATCACGCTGATCGCAAAACCGGCCTTCCATTCCCTCTTGGAATCTTGGCATATCGCCGAGCATCTCATCGCGATCCCGGCAAAGGGATTCGGTTACTTCCCCACGTTCTGGAAACTGCGAAAGCGTTTCCCCGATTGTTATCTGCTCCTGACCAATTCCTTTCGTGGAGACCTCGAATCGTGGCTCACTCGTTGCCCGCAACGCTTCGGTCTGATCCGTCCCGGCAAGCGACGCCCCTTACTCACTCATCACTACGAAGTGCCCACCGATTTTGATGAGCGGAAAAATCATCAACTCACGCTATGGACGCAATTTCTCGAACACTTTGGTCTGAATGCGCCCGCCGAACTGACGCCAGTTAAACAGCCTCGCACCAATCCCACGCTCACAATCGGCCTGATCGCAGGTTCTGAAAATAATCCCGAGAAACGCTGGCCCGTCGCTCATTGGTGCGAGTTGATCAATCAGCTCCCCGTCGAAGCGCGACTCATTCTATTCGGCACTGCCACTGATCGCGCCATCACCGATGAAATCAGCGCGCGAGTTGATCGCCCCATCGAGAATCTCGCTGGGCGCACTAAACTTCCGGCATATTGCGACTTGCTTAGAAAGTGCTCGCTCCTGATTACCAACGATACGGGTGGCATGCATCTGGCGAACGCCCTGGGCACGCCACTGATCGCTCTATTCGGCCCGACCAACCCGATTCGAACCGGTCCGGTTTTTTCCGGACCCACCAATATTCTCCAACCGGTCGATTGCCCAGCCGAGGGGGGATCGAGCCTGAATGATCTTTCCCCACAACAAGTTCTCACTGCAACCAAAGCCATGCTCACTCCGAACAGTGATTCAGAATAGCGTTGCCCGCACCCGTCACTGACGAACAGTTTCTGTCTGTCATAACCATGCCCCTGCTATCCGTTAAAGACCTCCGCACTTACTTTCACACCCGCAGCGGAGTCTACCGTGCTGTAGATGGAGTGAGCTTCGATCTCGAACGTGGGGAAACCCTGGGTATCGTGGGCGAATCAGGCTCGGGTAAATCGGTCACCTGCTATTCGTTGATGGGACTCATCCCCCAACCTCCCGGGCGAATCGAAAGCGGCTCGGCGGTATTCGATGGAGTAGATTTACTCAACTGCAGCCCCCGCCAATCGCGTGCCATCCGCGGCAAGCGCATCTCGATGATCTTCCAAGATCCAATGACCTCGCTGAATCCCTACATGCGGATCTCTGACCAGCTCATCGAGCCTCTCATGATTCACGAGGATATTTCGAAAAAAGAGGCGATCAAACGCGGCCTCGAAGCCCTCGAATCAGTCGGTATCAACGATGCGGAAAAACGCATCCACTACTACCCGCATGAATTTTCCGGTGGCATGCGCCAACGCGTGATGATCGCCATGGCTCTGATTACTAAGCCTGAACTGCTCATTGCCGATGAACCTACCACCGCCCTCGATGTCACCGTGCAAGCGCAGATCCTGGAGCTCATTAAAAAGATGCAGCAAGAAATCGGGATGGGCGTGATCTTCATCACTCACGATCTCGGCGTCGTGTCCGGGCTCTGTGATCGTGTGCAGGTGATGTATGCCGGTCGCGTTGTCGAATCGGCCGACACTCACTCGCTCTTTCACGATACCAAGCACCCCTATACTCGCGCGCTGCAACGCTCCATCCCCTCGCTGCAGGAAAAGGGCAAGGAACTCTTCACGATTCCCGGGATGCCGCCCGATCTTTCGAAACCCCTCGCCGGTTGTTCCTTCGCGGCGCGATGCGAACATGCCACTGATCTGTGTCGAGCCAGCGATCCTCAGTTATCTGAAATCGATGCCACCCATAGCCAGGCCTGCCTCCGTATCCAAGCAGGCGAAATTTGATCACCTAAAATCATGGCCGATTCCTTTCTTCATCTCACCGACGTTAAAACCCACTTCCCCATCCACGATGGGTTTCTTTTCAAGAAGCAGAGCGGCACGGTCAAAGCGGTTGATGGAGTTAATCTAGCAATCAAACGCGGCGAGGTGCTTGGTCTCGTTGGCGAGTCCGGTTGTGGTAAATCCACCCTCGCGCGCACCATCATGCAATTGGTGCCTACGACTGCGGGCACTGTAGTGCTCGAAGGCAAAAACCTGACGACCGGCAGCTCGGATGATATTCAGGAAATGCGCCGCGATATGCAGATGGTTTTTCAGGACCCCTACGCATCGCTCAATCCACGCATGACGGTGTATGCGACTCTCGCCGAACCGCTGATCGTTCACGGGATTTGTAAACCATCCGAAGCAACTGAGCACGTGGCCGAGTTGATGGAAACGGTGGGGCTCGCCTCCCGATTCATGCAAAAATACCCGCATGAATTTTCCGGTGGCCAACGCCAACGCATCGCGATCGCCCGTGCCCTCGCGCTGAAGCCGAAAATCATCATCGCCGATGAACCGGTCTCTGCCCTCGATGTTTCGATTCAAGCGCAGATTCTCAATCTACTCTCCGAGCTCTGCCGCAAGATGAACCTCGCGCTTCTCTTCATCGCCCACGATCTCTCGGTCGTGAAGCATATTTCGGATCGCGTAGCCGTGATGTATTTGGGCCGTGTCGTCGAGCTGGGCTCAGCCGTAGATGTAATTGAAAATCCTCACCATCCCTACACTCGGGCACTCGTCAGTGCGATTCCCACTCCTGATCCCGCGGCAGAACGCAATCGCCAACGAATCGTGTTGGCGGGCGACCCTCCGTCGCCCATCAATCCACCCGCGGGTTGCGCGTTTCATCCGCGATGCCAATACGCCCAGGAAAGTTGTAAAGCCTCCGTGCCGCCTCTGGCCGCATGGAAATCACGCGAAGTCGCCTGCCTCCGCAGCGACGAGATTTAACCTCCCAGCAATTTCGTCTGGCGCAATGCTTCGTAGCACGTGATCGCCGCCGCCGAAGAGAGATTCAGCGAACGTAGATCCGAGTTACCATGAGGAATCGTTACGCGGTGAGAATCGCCGATTTCTTCGTGCAACCATTCCGGTGCTCCCGCCCCCTCGTTGCCGAATACCAAGCCATCACCATCCGCGTAGTCCGCCTGCCAAAACGATTGGCTCGCCTTGGTCGTCAACAACCACAGACGCCGCGGTCCTTGTTCACTTGCCTTGAACGCAGCCCAATCAGCGTGCTCATGCACATCGAGTGACTGCCAATAATCCATCCCCGCGCGGCGTAGGTTACGATCATTGATCTCAAAGCCCAGTGGGTGAATGAGATGCAATCGTGAGCAGGTGAGTGCACATAACCGACCGATGTTTCCTGTATTGGGTGCGATTTGCGGTTGATAAAGCACGATATGTAGCATGTTTTTAGATAAGCGATTTATCGGGCTGCTGACAAGCCGCCCCCTACATAAATTTCTATATAAGATCACCTTACCCCATACCGTGTTCAGCCCTCAGCCCAAAGCCGTCGTCATTATCGACGATGAAAAATCATACGGCGACCTTCTTTCACAGCTCTTGATCGACAACCTCGATTGCCCGGTGCTCACCTACAGCAACCCACAAGAGGCGCTCGAGGCCCTGCCCCATGTGAATGTGGGAGTGGTCGTGACCGATTTTTTCATGCCCGATTTAAACGGCGTGCAATTCATCCGCCGCGCCGCGCCCCATCTGCCCAATGTCGCGTTTATCATGATCACGGGACACCCGCTGAAACTGTCCGACGAACCCTTCGACGACATCCCCGCCCTCAAAGCTGTCGTCGCGAAACCCTTTAAGTGGAGTAAACTCTGTGAACTCGTTCTCGAACATTGGCCGGATGCAGACTCCCTGCCCAAAGCATCAACCTGATCGCATGCCGGTATTGTCCGCCTGCAAGATTGAGGCGTCGCAATCCAATCCCTGCTCGGACAGCGAGTCACGCATCGCGCTGAGCACGGCTTGACCAACTTCGCGACGGCAGACACACATCACGCTGGAACCACTCCCGCTCAGCCAGCCCGTCAACGCACCGGCTTTCACCCCTGCGGCAATCGCATCCACCGCACCAGCGATTCCCGGCAGGCGATAAGGCTCATGCATAAAATCGCTGACCGCGCCTTGCAGCCGATCGTAATCTCCGGTCGCCATCGCCGCGACGAGATAAGTGGCACTGTTGATACTACGCACCGCGTCAAAATACGGCAGCGTGTCCGGCAAAGTGCCGCGCGAGCTTTCGGTTGAAACCTCGCATAATGGCGACGCGACGACAAAGACCAGTTCCTCTGGAACTTCAATTCGCACCGTATCAATATAATCACCTGTCTGAGGATCAGATCGCGCCACACAGAAACCACCCAAAATACTTGAAGCTGCATTATCCGGATGCCCCTCCAATTCGGTGACCATCGCCACGATTTGTTTTCGAGAAAGCTTCGTTTCTTCCAGTGCATCCAGCGCCCCGATTATTCCCGCGCGCACAGTCACGCTGGACCCCAATCCACGCGCCGGCGGGACTTCGCCATCAATTTGATAAGTGAAACCGAAGGCCGTCTGGCCAACTGTCTGAAAATACAACTTCGTCGCCGCCACGACCATGTCCTGAGCGCGCGCATCACTATCGCGCATCGGTCGCGGTTCAGAGCCATAAGCCAGACGCGCCACCTTCACCGTATTGCTTACATTCACGGCCATGCCGAGCGTGTCGAAACCAGCGCCGCAATTGGAAGTGCTTCCCGGCACCCTGATCGTGACTGACTCGTGCAGGTTCATCGGTTGCGGCCTTTCATTTCCATTTCAATATCTCGATCTATTTCTTTTTTCCGCAACGTGTCACGTTTATCGTAGAGCTTCTTACCCGTGCAGAGTCCCACTTCGACCTTCACCAAGGCTTCCTTGAAATACAGCCGCAAGGGAATCAAAGCGCGACCACCCGCCTCCAGCGCGTGCTGGATCTTGCGGATCTGGTGCTTGTGTAATAGCAATTTTCTAATGCGTTTCGCATCGTGATTGGCGATATTGCCAAACGCATATTGCTCGATGTGCGCATTCATGAGCCAGAGCTCGCCCTTTTCGCAGCGGCCAAACGCATCATTGATCTGGGCACGGCCCGCTCGAATAGACTTCACCTCGGTGCCCTTGAGGGCGATCCCCGCTTCGAAGCGCTCATCCACAAAGTAATCCCGCAGCGCCTTGGCGTTGCGCACCTCATTGTAACGGGTGGCTTTTTTCTTCGCAGACATAAATTTCGGAAATTAAGGACACAAAAAAGCGGCTCCAGCAATCGCGGGGCCGCCTGTAATCGCAAGTTAATGCGATTCGATTAGGCCTCCGCCATCTCGTAACTGATCTTTCCTTCGATGACCTCACGCAAAGCAACGTCCTCTGACGCGAGCTTTTCGAGTGACTCCACCAACGGGCGGTTGCCGCGTCTCAATTGCTTCACACGACGTGAAACCACGTTGATGAGCAAGTTGGCGTCAGGAATGACAGTAAGGGCTTCTTTGATGTAGTCGTCTCTCATAGCTAAGCGATTGGCTGTAGTGGAACCGTCGATAGGTAGGTCAACCCCCACCCGCGTCAAGGGCTTAATTCCCACTTGCCGGGACTCTTCCGCCAACAAACATTAGCTCCATGCTGATCGCTTGGACCACAGTCGCATCTCGTGACGATGCGGAGAAACTCGCGAATTCCTCAATTACCACAGGTTTAGCGGTCTGCGTGCAGATCGAGGGGCCGATCACATCAGTCTATCATTGGGAAGGTCGCGTGGAGCAGAGCACGGAGTTTCGGTTGATGTTCAAGCTGCTCGCGGCTCAAAGCACTACGCTGGAATCCCATGTGATCGCAGAACATCCCTACGAAGTTCCCGAGTGGATTGTGGTGCCAGCCACGCATATCGGAGAAAAATACTTGTCATGGGCCCAAGCCGACTCTACTTCATCTCCCCTTTAGCAGCTCAACTCACTTACTTTTATTGTCATGTCGCAGCACAAAAGCCTCCAAGGTCCTAAGGGACTCGTAGTTAAACGTAACGTCCTCAAGCGCTTCGAACGCGTTGAGCTTCTCCGTAAGCGCGGACAATGGAAAGAAGGCGACCGCGTTCAGGGTCTCCGCAAAACGACGCCTGACGTCTAAACGATCTTACTATTTTTGTCTTTGGGCAGGTTCTTTGGGACCTGCCCTTTTTTGTGAATCCCTCCCTTTTCTCATGAAAATCCTTTCTCATCTCCGAATTGCTATCATCGGCTTCATCATGGGTGCGGCTGATCTGGTGCCCGGCGTCTCCGGCGGCACGATTGCATTTATCAGCGGCATCTACGAACGCCTGCTTAACAGCATCAAGAGCTTCGACCTGCAAATGCTGAAACTCTTGCTGAGCGGACAATTTCGTGAGGTCTGGAATCGGATCCCCGTCGCGTTCTTCCTCGCCCTCGGTTTGGGTCTCGGCACCGCCGTCCTCAGCTTGTCCCATGTGCTGAGCGGCCTTTTCGGATCACATCCCGTAGAGCTCTGGTCCTTCTTCTTCGGCCTCGTGCTCGGATCGATCGTGCTGCTGATCCGCGAGACTTGGATGTGGAAACCAGCCGATTTCGCTGCATTCGTGATCGCGACCATCGCCACCTACTGGCTGGTAGGAATGCAGGCCTTTCAAACTCCATCAAACCCACTCTTTTTGTTTTTCGCCGGTGCTATCGCGATTTGTGCGATGATCCTGCCCGGCATCTCCGGTTCCTACCTGCTGCTCATCATGGGGAAATACCAGCAAGTCCTCGCCGCGATCAATGAGCGCGACTTCCTTTCGATCGCGATCTTCGGCTCCGGCATCGTCGTCGGTATTCTCTCGTTTGTTCGTATCGTCAGCTGGCTTCTCAATCGCTGGCGCCACATCACTCTGATCACCTTGACCGGCATTATGGCCGGCGCGCTGCGCACGGTCTGGCCCTGGAAGGAGGTCCTCACCACGCGGATCAACAGCAAAGGCGAGGAAGTGCCTCTCACTCAGATCAACATTTCTCCCGTCGACGGCAGCCTCGGCATGGCTGTGCTCTTTCTCATCGTGGGACTCATCGTTGTGATCGGCATTAGCCATCTTAGCCCGGATCGATCGGGTAATCGCTCGCCAGAATGACAAATGTTTTTCTAGGCTGGGATCACGTTACTCCTCAGCATAAAAAAAGATTACCCACTGATGGGTTGGAAAGCAGCCCGCTCACTTAAATGAAAATCGGGATCATTGGCACCGGCAATGTCGCCACCAAAAACTATCTGCCGATTCTCGCTGCGCATGACGATGTTTTGCTCTGCTACTATTCACGCACCCCATCCAAGGCGAGGGCATGTGAAGCGCAATTCGGTGGACAGGTCGCTGGCTCACTAACCGAACTCGTCGCATGGAACCCCGATTCAGTTTTCGTGCTCACTAATGAGCAAGCTCGCGCCGACGTCCTCCGTGAACTCCTCCCTCTCGCCCCTCATCGCGTATTTTGCGAAAAGCCACTGGTAGCCGACGCCGGACAAGAGGCGGTGAGCGAAGCAGATTTCGACACTGCCCAATCACTCGTGCAACTCGCTGATCTGCACGGCGTCTCAATGGCGATGATCTTCAATTACCGTTTCTTCCTGCAAGTGCAGCGCGCACTCAAACTGCGCGAGGAACGAAACCTCGGAGCATTACGCCAAATCACCGCCACGGTTCACTACGCCTGTTGGAGCCATGTGATTGATCTACTTCTCTACTTCGCCGGGGACATCCAGGAAGTCTCTGCCCTAGAGGGCCGCGAATGTATCCAAGGTCACGGAGCCACCGCTCACGATCTCACCGCCGCTCTGAATTTCACGAGCGGAGCCACCGGAACACTCCTCGGCAGCGCGGGAATTGATTTCGATTTCGATCTTTTTGAACTTACCATGATCCACGAACGCGGCCGCATTCACCTTCACGATCTCGATGGCGATCTGGATATCATGGATACGAACTCCGGCACGCAGGAAACTCTGCGACTCACGCCAGACCGGAATCGCTGGGGCCAATACGACGCCTCCTTCGCCGCCTCGATCAATGCTTACTTGGACACCGTGCGACACAATCAAGCGCCACCGATTTCAGGGCTGGCCGGTTTGCGTGAACTGCAAGTCGAAGCCGCCCTCCGACGCTCGGTTCGCGAGAAGCGACCCGTCATTTTGAATCAGGACTTCCCCCTCAATCCCACGAAGTAGTGTAAAATGCAACAAGTCGTCATCCACGGTGATTCTCGCGTCAGTATCGAATCAGCACCCGATCCCATTCCGAATTCCGGTGAAGTCGTCCTCAAAATGCGCTGTTCCGCACTCTGCGGCAGCGAAATGAAAGACTACTACGGGAAAGGAGTTAGCAACAGTAACGGCGGGCACGAAGCCGTGGGCGTCGTTGAATCGATCGGGGCGGATGTCACCCGAGTCGCCGTCGGTGATCGAGTCGGCATCAGTGCGGTCGCAGGATGTGGTCGCGCCGATTGCGAACCATGCAATCAGGGACAGTCAACGTGGTGCCCAAGCTTCCAAGTCTTCACCGGAGCCCATGCCGAGTTATTCAAAACTTCCGAAACCGCCTGTCTGAAAGTGCCCGATCACATCCCCGATGATATCGCGGTATTACTCACCGGTGATGGATTAGGGGTGCCCTACCACACCGGCCAAAAACTTGGCAACACCTCCCATCGCACCATCGCGATCTTCGGGGCGGGTCCAGTCGGCCTGAGCAACATCATGGTGCAGCATTTCTACGGTGCTCGCATTATCGCCCTCGACATCTCCGAATACCGACTCGAACAAGCGCGGCGCCTCGGAGCCGACGCCACCATAGATGCCCGCAATATAGATGCGGTGAACAAGCTCCGGGACTGGTCAAAAGGCGGTGTCGATATTGCGATGGAATGCGCCGGAAACCCCCAAACTCTCAAGCAATGCTTCAATGTCGTTCGTCCCAACGGGACTGTGATGATTAACGGCGAACAATCAGCCGTGGAGCTATCGCCCAGTGAAGATTTTATCCGGCGCGACATCACCGCAATCGGTTCATGGTATTATCAAGTTGGTGAATATCCGAGCATGCTAAAACTCTACGAATCAGGACTCCCGCTCGGCGATCTGATCTCGCATCGCCTCTCTTTCACCGCCGCCGCCGAAGGTTTCGATCTCATGGCCAAGGGAGCATGCTCCAAAGTAATCCTCCAGTATTCGCAACCGTAGCCCTGCCAACCTTGCCCTCTCTCGATTGGCCTGCTTAAACCCCTTCTTTCTCTAACCCCAATATCAATTCATGCGAGCCATCATCATAGGCGCCGGTCGCGGCAGCCGACTCATGCCCACCACGGCGAATCAACCCAAGTGCTTTGCGCGCGTGCAAGATCATCGCATTCTCGATTGGTCGCTCCGTGCATTCGCCGACAACGGCATTGATGACATCTGTTTCATCGGCGGCTACCAGATCGATAAAGTCCGCGCGGAATACCCGAACTTCACCTTCCGGCACAATGCGGATTGGGAGAACAACAACATCCTCCTTTCCCTCATGCACGCCGAGGATCTCATGGATGAGCCTTTCATCTGCTGCTACTCGGACATCCTCTTCACACCAAATCTCATCTCAGGTCTGATTGCTTCAGATCAAGACATCACGCTCGCCGTGGATGTCGGTTGGGAAGAACGTTACCAACACCGCACCCAACATCCTCCTGACGACGCCGAAAAGCTATCCGTGGCCAACGGCACCGTGACTCGTGTCCACCGTGGCATGGATCCCTCCGAAGCACATGGCGAATACACCGGTATCGCGAAATTTTCCGCAACCGGAGCCTCCCTCCTCAAAGCTCACTTTAATCGCTGCCATGAGCAATACGCCGGAAAGCCCTTCCGCGAAGCCGTCGTCTTTGAGAAGTCCTACAAAATCCTCCTTTATCAGGAAATGCTCGAAGCAGGAGTGACCATGCATCACAGCGATACCGCCGGAGAGTATCTCGAAATCGACACCCAGGAAGACTTCGAACTCGCCCAAACCCAATGGAAGATCTGAACCTAGTTTCAGCCGCTGATCAAAACAAGACACCCGTTCCCCACTCATGTCCTCAAACAAACTCTTCCCCGCCTCAGTCATCGGCTCCATGCCGCGATCAGACTTCGTCAAAGACCTCGTTCTCGGCGACGCTGAGATCTCTCCCGAAGAATACGAAAAGCGAATCGACGCCGCCGTGCGCTACATTGTCGCCGTGCAGGAACAAGCCGGAGTCGACGTGCTTAACGACGGCGAATGGCGCCGCAAATCCTACATCGGAGTCATCGCTGAACTCGCCCACGGCTTCGAACTAAGCCGCACCGAAGACGGCCGCCCGTGGACCGTGGTGACGGATAAACTCGAATCAAAGAATCCGGGCTTCATCTCCCGCGAAGTCGATTTCGTTCGTGGAATCACTGACCGTCAGATCAAAGCCACCCTCCCTTCCCCTGCGCTACTCGGAGAACGCATGTGGGACCCTGAGCTTTCCCAAGCCGCCTATCCCACCCGGGAGGATTTCGCGCGCGCCTGCGTGCCGATTCTTCGTCGCGAGATCGAACTGCTCAAAGCAGCCGGGGCCTCAATTATCCAAATCGACGATCCACATCTCTGCCTCTTCGTCGATCCGCAGGTCCGCTGTCAGCACGACAATCCAGATCGCGCCGCAGACTTTGCCGCCGATGTCGTCAATGAGTTAATCGACGGTTTCGAAGGACTGAAGTTTGCCGAGCATCTTTGCCGTCGTGCCGGGGCCCGCGCCCGTGGCGAAGCCAGCCATGCCGGAAGTTTTGATTCCATCGTCAATCAGCTCAACCGTCTCAAGGTTCATCACATCACGATGGAATTTACCACTCCCGGCGCTGGCGATTTCGAGATTCTCAAACAGCTGCGCGACGATTTTGAAATCGGTCTCGGTTGCGTCGATGTGACTCCCGGCAAGATCGATTCCCCTGAAACGATTGCCGCGCGCGTTCGCGAAGCGGCCAAGCATATCGACCCGAAACGCATCACGCTGAATCCGGATTGCGGATTTGCCCCCGGCTCCGGTGCCGTCGTCCCCATCGACGAAGCTTATCAAAAGCTCCAGAACGAAGTGCAAGCCGCCCAAATCCTCCGCGCGGAGTTTTAGAAACGGGGTCTGTATCAAAGGCATGGCCGAGCCATGCGAAGCTCTTCGAGCGAAGCATGGTGCTCCCGCCGGGAGTCGAACCCAGATCACCGGCTTCGGAGACCGGTGCACTATCCATTGTGCTACAGGAGCGGAGGAGCGACTATGACTAGGCGCAGTCGCGCGGGCTTCAAGCAGTTTCCGCAAAGATCGCGGATTGCTTAAATATGAATAGCTTCACCCGTGGTCGCGGCGGCCGCTTCCATCACGGCTTCACTCAACGTCGGATGCGCGTGAATCGTGTGGTGAATTTCCTCAACTGTGGCTTCCATGCCAATCGCCAGACCGTATTCGGCAATCAGCTCGGTCGCTTCGGATCCCACAATATGCGCACCGTGAATCTCACCAGTCTTGGCATCCGCAATCACCTTCACGAAGCCGTCGCTCTCATTCGAGGCAACTGCTTTACCCGAGGCCACGAAGGGAAATTTACCAACCTTGTAATCGATTTTCTTTTCCTTCGCCGCTTCCTCGGTAAGTCCGATGCTCGCGACCTGCGGTTGGCAATAGGTGCAACCGGGAAAGATCGTCACGCGCTTGGCCTTTGAATCACCAAACATGCCATTCACGGCATTGATACCCTCATAAGTCGCCACGTGAGCCAACCAAGGTGGTCCAATAATATCACCAGCAGCGTAAACGCCCTTCACGCTGGTCTGATAATCGTCGCCGACTTTCAGATAACCGCGATCCAGCTCAGGCTTCAGGTTAGCCGCGAGCGCCCCTTCCAAATTCGGCGTCACTCCGATCGCTGACAACAAGACTTCGGCTTCAAGCTCGGTCTTTTTATCGCCAGCCACCAGATCAAGTTTCACGGACTTCTTCCCAATCTGAAAATTTTCACACTTCGTATCCACATGGACTTCGATCCCCTGCTTCTCGAATGATTTGTGCAGGAGCTGAGCAACTTCGGAATCTTCAACCGGCAACACCTGAGGCAACATTTCCACCAAGGTCACCTTCGCACCGAGGGCGTTGTAGAAATAGGCAAACTCCACCCCGATCGCTCCCGCGCCGACGATCACAATTGATTTCGGCAGCTTCGTATTGGCCAACGCTTCGCGCGAGGTCATCACACGTTCACCATCGTATTCGAGATCCGGAATCCGGCGCATTTTGCAACCCGTAGCGAGCAACACGTTTTTCGTGCGGAGGAATTTACCCTTATCCTTTCCTTCTGTAATCGAGACCATCCCCGCCGCACTGACCTGACCGTGCCCCACGACGTAATCGACCTTGTTCTTCTTAAACAGAAATTCGATCCCCTTCGCCATCTGTCCCGATACAGTGCGCGAGCGCCCCATAATCTTTTCAAAATCAAACGACACTTCTTTGGCACTCAGACCGTAATCTTCGGCCTTCTTAAATTTCTGATAAAGCTCAGCACTCTTCAACAAGGCTTTAGTCGGGATACACCCCCAGTTGAGACAAGTGCCACCGGCGCGCTCGGACTCAACGCAAGCCACTTTTTTGCCCAACTGCCCTGCGCGGATCGCCGCTGCATAACCCGCAGGTCCGCCGCCAATTACCACTAGATCGTATTCAATAGGTTCAGCCATGATTTATATATGCTAGGTGTTAAAGGAACACCGTCAACTCGCCCCGCAAGGGTGGTCAAATTGAAAACCCTCTTAGGCCGACTCAGCGGAGGTAATCAGATATCGATCACGTCTTTGTTGTTTTTCTTCTGCTGATGACGTCCACCACGTGAACCACGACCTCCCGGAGGGCGACGAAACAACTGACTCGCCAGAAGATTGGTCACGCTCACGATAAGAGAGCCCCAGAACGCAGACCAAAAACTCGCCACGAAAAACCCATCCACCAATTCACCGACCAACAAAAACAACAAGGCATTGATCAACACGACACCCAGCCCCATCGTAAGCACAATGAACGGCAGCGTGAAGAGCACCAACAGCGGTTTCAGGATCGCGTTCAAAAAGCTCAGCAGGAGCACCACGACGAACAGCGTCATGCCATCTTGGCAATGGAGGCCATCGACCAAACGCGTAGCAATGGTCACACCCATCGCCATGATCAACCATCGCACGAGTAATTGCAGTATGGGGGAGTTCATGAACAGGAGCTAACCTGTTCGACTCCTTCCTGATCGCAAATGAAAATCCTCATTTTCCAAGACTACCTCCGCAGCGGCGGCACTGAACGGCAGTCGGTGTTTCTCGCCAACGCGTTTGCCAAAGAGGGACACGAAACCTGCCTCACCACCTTTCGTCCGGGCGGCCCGCTCGCTCAAACGATTGCTCCCGCAGTCACTCATCGCGTGCTCCAACCTTTCGATACGCACTGCGATTGGATTGCGCCGGGGCTCTGCACGCATCTCGAAGCAAACCCCGCTGACATCATCCTCTGCATGGGGCGCATGGCTAATTGCTACGGCCAAGGCATCGTGCGCGAAGTTCAAGATCGTTGGCCAAATACGGCCGTCATCGGCACGATGCGCACCGGTAAGAAACTACCCTGGATGTTTCGTCGTTCGCTCCGACACGTGCATCACGTTGTCGCGAATAGTCGCGCTGCGAAAAATCATCTTGAGTCACATTATTCAATCGCCCCTGAAAAAATCAGCGTCGTTGCCAACTCACTGGTGTTTCCAGCAACACCCGGCACCGATATACGCAGTCAGGTTCGCGCTACCCATGGAGCAGATGAGCACACCACCGTGCTGCTCGATGTCGCAATGTTCCGCCCTGAAAAAAACCAACGCGAGCTAGTCGAAATCGCGGCCAAGCTTCCCCTTGATTTTCCGTGGCAACTCTGGCTCGTGGGCGACGGTCCGGCACTCGAATCGTGCAAGAAATTGGCGCAAAAACTATCGCTGACCGATCGGGTTAAATTTCACCGTCTGCAACGCGATCCCACCCCATACTATGCTGCGGCCGATCTCGCCGTGCATGCCTCTTACAGCGAATCGCTTTCTAATTTCCTCATCGAAGCCCAAGCCCACGGACTCCCCGCAATCGCCTACAATGCTCAAGGTGTAGACGAGTGTTTCATCCCCGATGACACGGGGATATCGATACACCTTGGCGAACAAGCCGCATTCTGCGACGCGATCCAACAGCTCGTGGCTCCTGATGAGTCTCGACGAGAACGTGCTCGCACTTTCGCGCGCAATTCCTTCGATCCGCAGAAGCAGGTAAAGGCCTACCTCGATTTATTCGCCCGCTTAACCAGCAGCAAACCATGACGAACAAGCAACGCACTGACCTGATCGAACGTCATATTCGCAAGCACCGCTATTCTGATTTGCGCACGCTAGCCACCCGATTTGGCAGTTCGCTTTCCACCGTGCGGCGCGCCCTCGATTCGCTCGAAGAAAAAGGCGTTGTGCGGCGTCACCATGGCGGCGCCTCCCTGATCGAAACAGATGAAGTGGCCCAGGAATACGATTTCATCGCGAGAAATCTGCGTAACCCCGACGAGAAATACGCCATCGCCAGTCTGGTCGCCAAGCAGATTCAACCTGGCATGACCGTGATTCTGGATGGCGGCAGCACAACCTACGCAGTGGCCCGGCTACTCGTCGACAAACGCCTGCAGGTCATCACCAACTCTCTCCCCGTCGCCAGTCTCTTCAGCGATGTGGGCAGTGTGGAGACCATCGTGATCGGTGGCACCGTCTACAATCGGCTGGGTGTCGCCCTGGGGCCGATGTGCGAAGAGTTTTTCTCCCAAGTTCACGCCGATATCGCGGTGCTGGGCGGAGCCGGTATCACAGCAAATGGCATCTGGAATCACAATGCCCTGATCGTCGCTGCCCAGCGAAAAATGATCCAAGCTTCCGAGCGCTGTGTCTTTGCCCTCGATAAATCCAAGTTCGGCCGGAAAGCGCTCAATCTCACGACTCCTTTCGACGCCAGCTTCACGATCATCACCGACACGAAACCGACACCCCTAGTCTCGGATGCGATCCGAGTCGCAAAGGCCAAACTCATCCTGGCCAAGAAATAACCTCCTGCCGCATTTCCCAAAAACGCAGAGCAGCCGGTAGGCCGCCTGCTTGCAGGCGCGAGTGATGTGCAAATTGAGGAATGCAGAGTAGCGCGAGCAAGCTCGCGGCCTACGACGAAGAGTCCTCCCCTCCTGACAACCTTATGTCAGGAATCCGCCCTGATCTTTCCCCGTGGGTTGCATTCGCGCCGACAGAGTTCTTCGTAGTGCCGTGGCCAAATCGCGCTCATCAAAAACACCTCAATGTGTCCGTCTTCGTGGCGTCAGACAGAATAACCTCAAGGGCTTCGATCTCGATCTGCCGCTGGGTCGCTATGTCGCTGTCACTGGATTAAGCGGAGCGGGAAAATCGTCACTCGTATTCGATACCCTTCACGCCGAGGGCCAACGTCGCTACGTCGAAACCTTCAGCGCCTATACTCGTCAGTTTCTCGATCTGCTCGATAAGCCCAAGGTCGATTCCATCGAGAACATCCGTCCCTCGATTGCGATTCAGCAAAGCAACACCGTGAAAACATCGCGTTCCACGGTTGGCACGATGACGGAACTCACCGACTTTTTTAAGGTATGGTTCAGTCATGTCTCTGCTTGCTTCGATCCGGTGACCGGCGAGCCGGTTGAGGACGACACGCCACTCACGATTTGGGAAAAGACGGAGCAGAGCTATGCGGATCAGACTCTCCTGCTCTGCTTTTCGATAACGCGCCCCGCCAAGATCAAGTGGGCTGAGATATTTAAGAACCTTTTACAACAGGGCTATGTCCGCGTGCTCGCCCAAGGACGTATTCATAAACTCGCCGATCTTTCCGCCAAGCCCCTCCAAAAATTCTCCGATACCTTTCATGTCGTGCAGGATCGCGTAAATATCACCTCGGCGAATCGCAGTCGGTTCATCGAAGCAATCGAAGCCGCGATGCACTACGGACAAGGTCAGGTTCAGCTCTATGTGCACCAGCAGAACGAGTCGAAAACAGATTCGTTTCCTGCGGCCGGTCATTATTCCCGAGGGCTTCACTCACCGAAAAGCGGGCGCACCTTCCGCGCCGCCTCGCCAGCCCTATTCTCGTTCAACTCACCTCTGGGTGCCTGCCCGAAATGTCGCGGGTTTGGCCGTGTCATCGATATCGATTATCGTCTCGCCCTACCCGATCAATCGCTCTCGCTCGACGACGGAGTGATCAAATGCTGGGAAAGCGATATCTACGGCGAATCGAAAAAGGATCTCTATAAATTCACGAAGAAGAAAAAGATCCCGACCAACGTCCCCTTTGCATCACTCACGGAAGAACAGCGCGATTTTGTCATCAATGGAGAACCCGGCTACGGCGACGCCAACGGCAAAACGTGGCCCAAGTATTGGTATGGCGTAAAAGGCTTTTTCGATTGGCTCGAAAAGAACACCTACAAGATGCACGTGCGCGTCTTCCTCTCGCGCTATCGCACTTACAACACATGCCCAGAGTGCGACGGCACACGATTGCAGCCCGAAGCGCTATGTTGGAAATGGCGCGGTTTTTCGCTGCCGCAGCTTTACCAGCTTCCCGTCGGCGAATTACTCGATCTGGTCGCGAATTCCTCACTCCAAAACGATGATCCTCAAACCACCATCGCTTATGAATCCATTGTCACTCGCTTGCGCTATTTGGATCAGGTGGGTCTCGGCTATCTTACGATGGATCGCACTTCGCGCACGCTATCCGGCGGCGAGGTCCAGCGCGTGAATCTCACGAGTTGCTTGGGCACATCATTGGTCGACACGCTATTCGTCCTCGATGAACCCAGCGTGGGACTACATCCACGCGACATTGATCGGCTCATCGACATCATTCGCACGCTCACCGATACCGGAAACACGGTGGTCGTCGTCGAACACGATGAGGCCATGATCAAAGCAGCCGATCACATCATCGAAGTCGGTCCCGAACCCGGCTCCCGCGGCGGCCATATTGTGTATCAAGGCAGTGTCGCCGGACTCAACCGCTCAGCAAAAAGTATCACCGGGGCGTATTTCTCCGGTCGGGAAAACGTGGAGACCCCCGCCATTCGTCGAAAGGTCACGAAGCGACATCCAGCCCTGCATTTCCGCAACGTCACCAAGCATAACATCGAGAAACTCTCATTTAGCATCCCCACGGGTAGGTTCGTTTGCCTCAGTGGCGTTTCCGGATCGGGAAAATCCACCCTCCTCGATAATGTCATCCATCAAGGACTAAGCGCGCATCAGAACCTCATCACCGAAGATCCCGCGATCATAGAGTCGATTCGCTGCGATCAGGAGTTTTCCGAAATCGTGCTCGTGGATCAATCGCCGCTCTCGCGCACCCCACGTTCCAATCCTGCGCTCTATTCCGAAGCGTGGGATGCCATTCGCAATCTGTTCGCTTCAACCCCCGAAGCGCAGGAAGCAGGATTCACGCATACGAGCTTTTCATTCAACAGTGGCGAAGGCCGTTGCTATCACTGCCAAGGGCTCGGCTACGAGAAAGTAGAGATGCAATTTCTCTCCGATGTTTATGTGCCTTGTCCCGTGTGCGAAGGGCAGCGATTCAAACCTGAAGTGCTCGCGATTAAGTGGCAGGATAAAACCATCGCCGACCTGCTCGCCACGAGTATCACCGATGCGCTCAAACTCTTTGCCGATCAACCGAGCATCGCGAAAAAGCTACTCTCACTCGATTCTGTTGGTCTGGGCTATCTTACCCTCGGGCAGCCACTGAATACGTTATCCGGAGGTGAATCGCAGCGACTGAAACTCGTTCGTTATCTCGGCCACGTTTCGGACCATTCCTCGAACTCCGATCTCCAATCTTCGAACTCCGAGCAAAGCAAAGCTTTGCTCCTCCTCGATGAGCCCACCACCGGACTCCATCGCCATGACGTGAAGCGTCTGCTCTCTGTGCTCCAAGCCCTCGTGAATTGCGGTCACAGCTTGGTTGTCATCGAACACAATCTCGATGTGCTTAAATCCGCGGATTGGATTATCGAAATCGGACCGGAGGCCGGTTCTGGTGGAGGCAGAATCGTCGCCGAGGGAACTCCGGAGAATATCCTCAACACAGCCACCGAAACCGCCCCTTTTCTTCAGCAAGCTATCGACGGAGGTCCCCTCATAGTTGACAAACCAGAAGAGCGACTCGTCGCAGAAACCCAAGCGGCTTACGGGAGCAATGCACCGACGCAAATCGCTCCACGCAATGATGTGCTCACAATTACCGGTGCACGGGAAAACAACCTCAAGAACGTTACGCTTGAGATTCCGCATCATCAGTTATCCGTCGTCACAGGGGTATCGGGATCGGGCAAGTCCACGCTCGCCTTCGATATTGTATTTGCCGAAGGCCAGCGACGTTTCATGGAATCGATGTCGCCTTACGCTCGACAATTCGTGGAACAGCTTCCACGCCCCTCGATCGATCGTTTAACGGGCATCCCGCCCACCGTCGCCATTGAGCAACGCGTGACACGTGGCTCACGCAAATCGACCGTCGCGACGATTACCGAGGTCGCGCAATACCTGCGCCTGCTCTACGCACGAATGGGGGTTCAGCATCACCCCGATACCGATCATGCGGTCGAGGCGCTCTCTCCAGCCCAGCTTCGCAAGCTCCTTACTCGGGTGCTCGCCACACCCAAAGCGAAACGAGCCAAGCATCTCTATCTTTGCGCTCCGTTGATTCGCGGCCGTAAAGGACACCATCAACCCATCGCCACTTGGATCGCCAAACAGGGCTACGAGTTGATGCGTGCTGATGGGCAACTCCTCGCCGCTGAAGCATTCACCAAACTCGATCGCTACCGTGAACACGACATTGAGGTCGTGGTCGCGGATCTCGTTGGTGGCCAGCTTACTGGCGCAAAACAACCTTCCTCCAGGCCGCGCGAGCAAGCTCGCAGCCTACGTGGGAACGACATGAATGAAGCACTCAAAACCGCGCTTCGACTGGGCAAGGGTTCGTGTTTTCTGCTCCATCCGAAAGGCGAAATCCTGTCGTGGTTTTCCACCACCCGCACCGACATCGAATCGGGTGAATCATTCCCCGAGCTCGATCCAAAACACTTTTCATTCAACTCACCTCGCGGGTGGTGCCCATCATGTCGCGGCCACGGGCGCATCTTTCCGTGGATGCTCGAACCAGAAGACAAAAATGCTGATCCAATCGCACGATTGCGGGCGTTTGGCGTGGAGAGCGCGGAGAGTGTTTCCGACCAAGGTTCGCCCTGTCCCGATTGCGAGGGCACACGACTCAACCGAATCTCGCGCGCGGTCAAACTGCACCTGAAGGGCAAGCAATCCGCGATTTCCTTACCCGAGTTATTGAGCTGCACTTCCGAGGAATTGCTCACGCGACTCAAGCAGCTCCGGCTCGATCAACGAGGTAAACTGATCACGCAGGATATTCTGCCGCAAATCGAAGAACGTCTCAAATTCCTCGATCACGTGGGCCTCGGCTACCTCTCATTGGATCGTCCGACCGAAACTCTTTCCGGGGGCGAAGCGCAACGGATTCGGCTCGCCTCCCAGCTCGGTTCAAATCTGTCCGGCGTGCTTTATGTGCTCGATGAACCAAGCATTGGTCTCCACGCGAAAGACAATGATCGTCTGATCGAAACCCTCCAAACGTTGCGGGCAAAGGGAAACACGCTGCTCGTGGTCGAGCACGATGATGCGTTGATGGAACGCTCAGATCGCATCATCGATCTCGGTCCCGCCGCCGGAGTGCACGGGGGTGAGCTGCTGGCTGAAGGCACGCCGAAACAAATCAAGCGCAGTGCCAAATCGCTGACCGGACTGTTCCTCAAAAGAGGAATCAATCATCCCCTTCGGGGCACCTATCGAGATCTGCCCAAACGCAGAGTCAAAAAAACCACCGATAACGATTGGCTCGAATTGAAGAGTGCGAGCTTTCGCAACCTTCGTGACATCAATCTGCGCTTACCTCTTGGTCGCCTCATCATGGTCGCGGGTCCCAGCGGCGCCGGCAAGTCCACCCTCTTCCGCGATGTGCTACACCCCGCCGTCAGCCACGCAATCGCATCCAAGAAGAACCGTCTCACCGGAAAAGCATTTGTTCGGAACACTAATTTTCAGGAATTCGGTCGCACGGTAGCGACCGAACCTTTCGCCGAACTGAACGGTGCTGCGGGTTTCAAGTCCGTGATCGAAGTCGATCAGGCCCCGATTGGCAAAACCCCGCGATCTACCCCCGCGACCTACCTCGGCATCTTCGACCTGATCAGGCAGTTCTTTGCTTCGCTACCTGAATCAAAAATTCGGGGCTATACCGCCACGCGTTTTTCGTTCAATACCGCCGAGGGGCGTTGCGAATCGTGCAAAGGCGCGGGCCGCATCAAACTCGAAATGGCCTTCATGCCGAATACGTTTCTCCCCTGCGATGATTGCAATGGAATGCGATATGGACCGGAGCTGGCCGACATCACGTGGAAAGAGAAAACCATCGGAGAGGTGCTCAAGCTCACGTTCGATGAAGCCGTCACATTCTTCGATTTCCACTCGCAACTCTCCCAAGTCTGTCAGCTCATGGCGGATTGCGGTCTGGGATACCTCACCCTAGGCCAAAGTTCACCGACCCTCTCCGGGGGCGAAGCCCAGCGATTGAAACTTGTCACCGAGCTCGCGCGTGGTTTGGCGACTTACACGGAGCGTTCACGTGGCATCCAACCACGTAACCTCTACTTGCTCGAAGAGCCCACAATCGGCCTGCATCTGAGTGACTGCGAAAAGTTAATCCACGTGCTCCATTCACTCGTCGACCAAGGGCACACGGTGGTCGTGATTGAGCACCACTTGGATTTGATCGCCGAGGCCGATTATGTGGTCGAGTTAGGCCCCGAAGGAGGACCGGGTGGCGGCAAGTTACTTTATCAGGGCAATCTCGAAGGACTCCACAAAATCAAAACGAGCCCCACGGCCCCTTACCTGCGTAACCTACTCCGCGATTAATTACCCCGCCTCAACGACGCTACTATCATGCGCTGCAGCCGCATCACTGATCACTTTGATCAGCTCTGCCATTGAAACTGGCTTGAGCAGGTAGCGAAACAAAGCCGCCTCATTCACACTGCGGAGTAACATTTCAGGCTTCATGTAACCGGTGACCAGCACCCGTTGCATATAAGGATACTCCTCCCGCGCTCTGACGAGGAAGCTCATTCCGTTGCCGCCGGGCATGAGATGATCAGCGATCACCACTTTGAATTCCTTCTTGTGCAGAATGAACTCCGCCTCGCGCACTGAGTTCGCAGTGGTGACCTCAAAGTGGTCTTTCAACGCGGCTTTGAACACTTCGAGTAAGGGTTGCTCGTCGTCGATCAGAAGAATTGCTCCCTTATCGGAGGCCTTGGGGTCGGCTTCTTTCATTCGTGCTGATTCAACCCGCCAAACACCCCATGGCAAATCCAATTCGTTCATCAGGGGAGAATTACCCATGGATTTTGAGTTGCTACACCTATGCCAAACGCGTTCCAATTATGCCACTGTTCCATTATGGAAAACTACGACTTGCATGCGTTGGCACGAAAACGCGCTTTGGATACGGTTTCCGCCGATGCGCTCACCCTTGAGAGCCTAACGGCGCGTAATCCGGCGGGAAATACGCCGCTGCACTCCGCCGCCAAGTCCGGTGATCTCAAGTCTGTCCCGGCCGATCTGTTGACCAACGATACGCTCTCGATCAAAAACGATTCAGGCTACACGCCCCTCCACCACGCGGCTCTCGGGGGAAACCTCGATCAAGTGCCCGCCGCATTTTTGATCCCGGTGCTCCTTGGTATTCGGAGCAATTCCGGCTACACCGTCTATCACGTCGCCGCTGCTCATGGTCATCTGCAGCAAATCCCCGCCGAGCTTGTGACCAATGAAGTCGTGCTCAGCCGCAACGATCTCGGCAATAACCTCCTCCACGAAGCTGCCGAAACCGGATTCCTCAATGAGGTGCCCGCGGAATTCATCACCAGCGAAAATCTTTCTTCCAAGAATATCAGTGGCGAAACAGTTCTGCATGTCGCGGCCCTGAACGGCCATTTCGATCAAATTAAGCCCGACTTGCTGAGCACAGAGAGCCTGCTCGAAACCAACAATTCCGGCGACACCATCTTCCACGCTGCCGCGATATCAGGAAATCTCGGCCAGATCCCCGATGAGTTCCTGAATCACAACAACCTCGTAATTTCGAGTAAGTCCGGCTTCACCGCGATTCACGCGGCGGCCGAAACGGGTCAATTGAGCCAGATCCCAGTCGATCAGCTCACGATGGATTTACTGGTCACCCGTAACGACAATGGAGACACCCCTCTCCACGCCGCGGCATACGAGGGACACCTCGATCAGATCCCCCCTCCACTTTTCACCGAAGAACTGCTCAACGTCCGCAATTACAACGGCGTTACGGTCGGTCGAATCGCCATCACCCAAGGTTTTCGCGATCAGCTTCCAGAAGAATTGCAGCCTCGGAAACCGGGCCTCATTAGCAGCTTTCTGCTTAAGAGCGGTATCACGCGTCCTCCATTCGCCTGATCCGAAGAGGCGCGGAGCACGGTGCACTCGCCTCAATCCATAGAGGTGAATCTGAGAAAAATTCACTTTGCGCTTTTCCCAAGACCCGGCGTGCCGTTCACTGCTGGTTCACTCTCTTTACATGAATACTACCATCTCAGCTATCACAGCACGTGAAATTATCGACTCCCGCGGCAACCCCACGGTCGAAGTAGATGTCCATCTCAACGGAGGCGCGCTAGGTCGCGCCGCGGTTCCCTCCGGAGCCAGCACCGGCGAACACGAAGCAATTGAGCTTCGCGATGGCGACAAAGGCCGTTTCCTCGGCAAGGGCGTTCAAAAAGCCGTCGATAATGTTGAAGGCCTTATCGCTCCCGAGCTCGTGGAGCTCGATGCCTGTGATCAACTCACTATCGACAAGACCATGCTCGCGCTCGATGGCACGCCGAACAAAGGCAAGCTCGGCGCCAACGCCATGCTCGGTGTCTCCCTCGCTACCGCTCACGCCGCGGCCGATGCCCTCGGTCTCCCTCTCTACAAATACATCGGTGGCCCCAACGCCAAGGTGCTACCGGTGCCGATGATGAACGTCATCAACGGAGGATCGCATTCCGATGCGCCCATCGCGTTTCAGGAATTCATGATCCGTCCCGTCGGGGCCGCGACCTTCAGTGAAGCGATCCGTATGGGAGCCGAGTGTTTCCACAGTCTCAAGAAAGTGCTTCACGATCGCAACCTTAGCACAGCGGTTGGGGACGAAGGCGGCTTCGCTCCAAAATTCGAAGGCACCGAAGACGCCCTGGACACCCTGAGTAAAGCCGCCGAAGCCGCTGGTTACACTGTCGGAAAGGACATCACATTTGCGCTCGATTGCGCGTCCTCAGAATTCTTCAGCGATGGTGTTTACGACTACACCAAATTTGAAGGAGAAGGCGGCGCTAAGCGCAATTCCGCCGAGCAAGCCGCTTATCTCAAGGAGCTCACCACGAAGTATCCGATCGACTCCATCGAAGATGGTTGTGACGAAAACGACTGGGATGGTTGGAAAGCGCTGACCGACGCAATCGGCGACAAGGTTCAGCTCGTTGGTGACGATCTCTTCGTGACCAACGTGAAGTTCCTTCAAAAGGGCATCGACCTGGGAGTGGCCAACTCGATCCTCGTGAAAGTCAACCAGATCGGCACCCTCACCGAAACGCTCGAAGCCATCGAGCTCGGCAAAGTAAACGGCTACAACTCCGTGATCTCTCACCGCTCCGGCGAAACTGAAGATACCACCATCGCCGATATCGCTGTCGCGACCAATGCGGGGCAAATCAAAACCGGCTCGATGAGTCGTTCTGATCGGATCGCTAAATACAACCAGCTCCTTCGGATCGAAGAAGAGCTCGGCGATAACGCGATCTACGCCGGAACTCTCTAATCAGGTTTCCTTTTTGTTTAGCCGGTCCTACGGGACCGGCTTTTTTGTGCCCCATCCCGACGCAAGCTTACCCTCGACACCAGTTGGCTCATTGGCCCAACTTACCTTTATGAAACGCCCCCTGCTTACCTTTCTTGTCGCGTCACTCCTTTTCCCCGCATTCACGTTTGCTCAATCCGAAACCGAAGACGCCGAACGCGAGAGTCGCGTGAAGGCCCGACTCGCCGAACATGCCAAAGCAAAACGGGACGCTGCCCGGGCAAAATACGTTAAAAAAGAAAAGGAAGAGAGCGAGGAGGCTGCTGCCAATACCGCCGACCAAGAAGTCACTGTCATTCAGGATTTCGTGGTCAACAGTCGTCGGATCAGCGACCTCGATATCGAAATCAGAAAACTGGACAAGAAAATCGTCCGCTACAGTAAGCGCATCAAACGCACCGATCTGGATAAAACGCTCAACAGTGGCGATAACCCGAAAGTTCTCAATATTTTCGGCGGGAATACCGCAGATCAACGTGAGGCCATCGCCTATGAACGCGTTTCACTCATGGAGGCCGAGCGCGATATTCTTGAAGCCATGAAATACGTGCAGACTCATCAGAAAGATAAGCAGTTAAAAGAACAGCTCAATGCCATCCGCACGATGATCACGCAGCTCGAAAGCAACCTGCGTTAAATGCCGATATTATGGGGCACCCCGGTGAAGCACTAGATGCGGGAGAAGAGATCGTTTTTCGATTTCTTCAGATCAACGACACTCACTACCAAACGGAAGCTCTCCAGCCACCGCCTCTTAACTTTCAAGGCGCTAATCGTCGCGCCGAATGGCTGTGCGAAGCCTTGCGACGGGGTGACTTCATCCCGCCGGTCGACTTCCTCTTGCATCTCGGCGACTTGGTAAACACCGCCTATGAATCCGAATTCGTTGCATTCAAGCGTTTACTGGATCGCACCGGTATTCCCTATCACACCACGGTGGGAAACCACGACAATCATAGCGCCGAAGGCGATGCGGAGAAGGAGACGCCTTATCGGGATATTATTGGCGATCAGTTCCACTACACCTTCACGCATAAGGGGCTGGGTTTTGTCATCGCCAACAACTCCGGATCGGCCACACCGGAACTCACCACGCAGGCCGTCGACGAACGGGAGCAACATCTACGTTCCCATCTGGATTCACACACGGATCGTCCCGTTATTGTAGCGTGCCACATTCCTCTGGTGCCGATGCGGGAAGAAGCGGTCCTGAAAAGTAGCTTCGATATTCCGACTTACAAAGTCGCCGAACCGGGCATGCTGAGAATTATCGAAGAACACCGATCCCATATCTCCGCGGTATTAAGTGGACATCTTCACCTCTCAGGTGTCGTGCAGCAAAACGGGATCAACCATATCGATGTGTGCGGCACCGCCGGTTATCCGCACGATATCGCCCTGCACACGGTGACCCGCGAAGCGCTGATCACCGAGTTTATCGCCCTCCCCGACGAACTCCACGATCCAAGCACCAATATCCACGGTCAGCCCTTTCAGGATCAGGACTACACCGATTCGACGCATCCCGATCATCGCACCTATCTACAAGGGCGTGACGATGAAAGAATCGTCCGCACGCCTTGGAAACTCTCATTGGGAAGCTAACCCGCAATCTCCTTTGATGATTGCTTCCACATCAACAGATTCCACAATTGCATTTCGCTAGCATTAAAATCCTGTGAGACTCCACTTCCGATATTACTGCCTAATGTTGTTGATCACCGCTCTTCCGGCGGGTGCCCAAATGGTATTTCATGGCAGCGTCGCCCAGACCGATTTTCAGAACTACCTGACGACCTATGAACTCAATTCACTGGATTTCGAAAATGTCAGTGTTGGTTCACTTAAACAGGAGCTACAATCCTCCCTCGGGATATCCTTTTATTCTACCATCAACACTGGTGGAGGTGTAATTTCCGTCCCGCACAATGCCCACGTCTCCACCGCGAATGTGAATGGCAACACCACGCATAAACTTGTGGGCACACCGTCTTCCAATGGATCCGACGATGGTCGCGTGGGCTATGAGATCCGATTCGACACGCCGCAATCGGTTGTCGGGCTGGTGCGGAATTGGAATACCAGTGCAAAAACTAGCTTCTATAATTCCAGTGGCACGTTACTCGGCACCCATACCAACACAACCGGACTCGAATTCGTCGGGTTTCTTGCCAATTATAACGACTCTTCCACTTGGGTCTCGAAAGTCTTGTTCGATACGACTGCGTCCTCCAGCGCCCGGCAAGTAGGTTATACCGATGATATCATTTGGGGCACTGCAGCCATCGCAGTTCCCGAACCGAGCACCTATGTGCAAATTGCTCTGGGGCTCGGCATTATTTATCTGCTCGCGCTGCGACGTCGCTCGGCCTGACTTCGACCGAACTCACTCAGAAAACTCAGGGCTTTCCATCGCTGGGTAACTATGTCCATCTGTGAGGTTTTTCAATGTCAGCTACTCAGGAAATCGCCCGCCGCCGCACCTTTGCCATCATCTCTCATCCTGATGCGGGTAAGACCACGTTGACTGAGAAGTTCCTTCTCTATGGCAACGCGATCCATTTGGCGGGTGCCGTGAAAGACCGCAAAAACGCCCGCGCGACTGCCTCTGACTGGATGGATATCGAAAAACAGCGTGGCATTTCGATCTCATCGACCGTCCTCCAATTCGATTACGAAGGTTGCGCCGTCAATCTGCTCGATACCCCCGGGCATAAAGATTTTTCAGAGGATACTTATCGCGTGCTCACCGCCGTCGATGCCGCGCTCATGGTCATCGATACGGCCAAAGGTGTTGAAGCGCAGACCCGCAAGCTATTCGAAGTCTGCCGTCGGCGTGGCGTGCCCATCTTCACATTTATGAACAAATGCGATCGACCTATGCGCGATCCGTTGGAACTGCTCGACGAATTGGAAAGCGTGCTCGGCCTGCAGGCATCTCCCGTCATCTGGCCACTCGGCAATGGCCCCACTTTTAAAGGTGTTTTTGATCGCAGCAAAAAGCAGGTCCATCTTTTCGATCGCGTGCCGGGAGGCGCGTTTGAGGCTCCGGTAAAAGTGTCATCGATTGAAGATGCTGCCGTGCGCGAAAAGCTCGATGATTACGCATTTGAACAAGTGACGGAGCAGCTAGAGATGCTCGATGGAGCTGGCCATCCCTTCGATCTCGGAGCAATTCATGCCGGTGAACAAACCCCGGTCTATTTCGGATCGGCGATTAATAATTTTGGGATCGAACTCCTGCTCAATGGTTTCCTCCACCATTCCGTTCCACCGGCCCCACGCACCTCGGTGAGTGTCACGGTGCCCGGCCTACCCGCGCCGACCGAAGAACGTGAAATCCCCGTCACGCACGAGAAGTTCTCCGGCTTCGTTTTCAAGATTCAGGCCAACATGGATCCACGTCACCGTGATCGCATCGCATTCATCCGCGTGTGTTCAGGCAAATTCACGCGCGACATGCTCGTCACCCATCAACGCACCGGAAAAACCATCCGCCTTTCTTCGGCGCATCGACTCTTTGGACAAGATCGTGAGACGGTGGATCTAGCTTGGCCCGGTGATGTGATCGGTCTCGTGGGGCACAGTGATTTTGGCATCGGCGACACGCTGACCGAAGATCGGACCATCAACTTCGACGAGATTCCACGTTTCCCGTCGGAAGTATTTTCCTACATCTCCAATCCCACTCCGGCGGACTCCAAGAAATTCCGCGCAGGACTGGATCAGCTCTTGCAGGAAGGCGTGGTCCAATCCTTTCAAGCACGCAACGCCCCTCCCGGTGCGACCTTGCTCGCGGCAGTTGGCAGCTTGCAGTTCGAAGTCGTGCAACATCGCCTGAGGGGCGAATACAAAGCCGAGTCCAACCTCGTGCCATCGCCATGGACACTCTTGCGCTGGCTGGAACCGCATCCGAGCCTCGAAGATCCCTCATCGATCATCGTCGCGAGTGGCGTAAGCTTCGGCACCGATAAATTCGATCATCCTATCGTCCTCTTCCCCAACGAATGGTCGATGAACTACTTCGCGGAAAAAAATCCCGAGCTCAAGATGCACGAGCAACCCCTTGAGTTGGCGACATGATGCCATTTTCTCTCGCGAAATGGCCTCAATAATTTCTCCTTTAAGCACATGAGTTTTCTGCGGCGTTTCATTCTGATCGGCTTCTGTGTGACTTTGGCTACAGGGATCATACCTTCGCTTGCCGCCCAAAAGCCTGCTTACAAGGGCGCGATCGTGATCGATGCTTTGAGCGGAAAAGTCTTATTCGAAGACAATGCGGATCTCGTCAATCCACCGGCCAGCATCACGAAGTTGATGACGTTTCTGATCGTCCACGATCAGCTGGCCCGTGGAACACTGAACCTGCAAACAGAAGTCCCCGTCAGTGCGGCCAGTTCAAGGATTGGCGGCACTCAAGTTTGGCTCAAGCATGGCGAGACGTTCCCGGTCGAAGAGATGCTCTATGCACTGATGATTCAATCAGCCAACGACTGCGCCCATGCCCTCGCCACGCTCATTGGCGGCACTCCGGATGCTTTTGTCGAAATGATGAATGCCCGTGCACGGCAACTGGGAATGACTAACACCACCTTCCGCAGTCCCCACGGCCTTCCTCCTTCGAATCGTCGAATCGCGGATGGAGATCTGACCAGCCCGCGCGACCTCTCTCTCTTGAGCCGACATCTTCTACTTCACACCGATGTGCTCAAATATTCGTCCATCAAAGTCCGAGAGTTTCGGGCTCAGGCCACCAAGGGGCGGATCGTAATGCGAAACCACAATCACCTACTCGAACGAGTCGCCGGAGTCGATGGCCTCAAAACCGGTTACACCCGCGGTGCCGGTTTCTGTCTAGCGGCCACCGCTTCGCGTAACGGTCGTCGCGTGATCGCAGTGAGCATGGGGTCTCCTTCCGGAAAGGTCCGCGACCTCAAGATGGCCGAGCTACTTTCAAAAGGGTTCGCCAATCTCCCCGCCATCGATTCTCCCCTGTCCGTCGCTCCGCTTCCCTCTCCGGTTCAATCCGATACTGAATCTCCGATTCAAATGGCACCACCTGAGCAAAGTATCGTTGAAGAAAAAGAGCCTGCGGCCGAGGAAGATGCGCCACCGATGATCATTTTTAAGATCCCAAATCTATAAATTCGACGGCCAGAGGGATTAATGTTCCAACAGCAGGAACATCAATCCCAAGACGACGAAAATGGCGCCCAGTAATCCTGCCTCCCATTTCTCAAAGTAGCGCAGCTTCAGTTTATCGAAACCGATCAACGTTAGCCAGGTGAATACCGTCATCCCCGCCAGTGTGGCCACCGCGAGGATCAGACTGAGGACAATGAATCCGGTCCAGCCGAACTGCACCGCCGAGAGATAAACCGGCAGGAACCCTTCGCAGGGAGAAAGTGTGAGCATCAGGAATAACCCGCTTATCGCCGTCCAATCACCAGCACTAATCGAAGCGAGGCGACTATCCTTCAATTCGTGCTCCCAGTGGCTACCGTGTTCGTGCTCATCGCCACAGTGTTCATCCGCATGATGGTGGCTACCTGGCATCGCGTGATGGCAAATCCCAGCACCTCTTATTTGCCGCCACAGATAATACAGGCCGATCGCGACGAGCACCGCGCCGGCCACTGGGGCAAACGCATGCCCGATCTCCTCATCAAGTTGAAATCCCAACCAGGCGATCAGCAATCCGAGCAGCGTCGTTAAAGCCACATGCCCTAGCCCCGCAAACAAGGCCACCGCCATCGTGCGCCCCCGAGACCAGCCGCGAGCTCTCGACACTAAAACAAAAGGCAGCCAATGCGTAGGAATCGCCGCATGGAAAAATGCCACGGTAAACCCCGTAGCGGCGATGGTAGTGAGAAGTGTCGAATTCATGCGGATGCAGCATGCTCAATGAGCGGAGCTTACGAAGTCGCACTCTAGCAAAGTCGTCAACCCCCTCGGATCCCTACAGTTCCGATTGAGCAATGTCATTGTGAGGAGCTAGTCGACTTGGCAATCCACACGGAAGGACACCGCTCTGAAGCGTTGATCCCCGCAGTCACCTCGCTACTGCGGGCCTCCTTTGCCATGACAGCCTTTCTGCCGATTACCTAAGTTGAACTCACCTAACGCGGGCGCTTCTTTCGATCAGAGGCTCATGATTAGGTTTTTCAACCTGCTCTATCTGTGTTTCTTTGCTGATTCGCATGAACGTCGATTCCTCCGCTGTCCGCTCCTACCTACTCGATCTCCAATCGCGGATTTGCTCAGCATTGGAAACTGAGGACAGCACTGCGAGATTTGGGAACGATACGTGGGAACGTCCCGAAGGCGGAGGAGGTCTTTCGCGGATTCTGGCTAACAGTGATGTCTTTGAAAAAGCGGGCGTCGGATTCTCACACGTCACCGGCACCCAGCTGCCGCCCTCAGCCACCACTCATCGACCGGAGCTCGTCGGTAAATCCTGGGAAGCACTCGGGGTATCCCTCGTGATCCATCCCCGCAATCCGCACGTGCCGACCAGCCATGCCAATGTGCGCTTCTTCATCGCCGACGCCGATGGCCCCGATCCCATTTGGTGGTTCGGCGGCGGATTCGATCTGACTCCCTACTACGGCAATAAAGACGATGCGGTGCATTGGCATCGCACCGCTCGTGATGCGGTCGCGCCATTCGGCGATGACCTTTATCCACGTTTCAAAAAATGGTGCGACGAGTATTTCTTCCTCAAACATCGCAACGAACCCCGTGGCATCGGGGGACTCTTCTTCGACGATTTCAACGAACTCGATTTTGAACAAAGTTTCGCTCTCATGCGTAGTGTCGGCGATGCCTTCATCCCTGCTTACCAGCCAATCGTCGCGAAACGTAAAGCGACGACCTACGGTGATGCGGAGCGTAAATTCCAGCTCTATCGTCGCGGACGCTATGTGGAGTTTAATCTCGTTTGGGATCGTGGCACCCACTTCGGTTTGCAAAGCGGTGGTCGCACCGAATCGATTCTGATGAGCCTCCCTCCACTCGTAAGTTGGGAATACAACTGGACTCCCCCTCCCGGCAGTCGTGAAGCCGAACTCTACGACATATTTCTCAAACCACGCGATTGGCTCGATGGCTGACTCCAAACAGAGATCTAAAATCCACCTTCCGAAATCGAAAATTAAATGACTTCTCGACAACGTTTTCTCCAAGCCTGCTCCTGTGCATCACTCGACCGTCCTCCGATCTGGATCATGCGCCAGGCCGGTCGTTACCTGCCCGAGTATCGCGCACTGAAAGCGAAGTCGTCCTTCCTGGAAATGGTCAAGACGCCGGACCTCGCGACCGAAGTCACTCTGCAACCTCTGAAGCGTTTCGATCTCGATGCAGCGATTCTCTTTTCCGACATCCTTGTGATCCCCGAAGCTCTGGGGCAAGGTTATCACTTTCGTGATGAAGGCGGTATTGCGATGGACTACCGTTTGGAAACCAAAGCGCAGATTGAAGCGCTCGCGTCGGCCGATTCCGTTCCCGAAAAGCTCGCCTACGTCGGCGCTGCGCTGAAGCAGATCAAAGGCGAGATCGGCGATACGAAAGCTTTGCTCGGGTTCGGAGGCTCCCCCTGGACTCTGGCGACCTACATGCTTGAAGGCGGCAGCTCGCCGGACTTCGCGCGGAGCAAAGAATTGTTTTACAGCGATCGCGCGACCTTTGATGCGTTGCTTGAAAAGCTCTCCGAATCGCTGATTACGTATTTCAAGATGCAGATCGCCACCGGGGCCGATGCCATTCAGATCTTCGATTCATGGGGTGGCATCATTGCCGGGCCGGATTATGAAGCCGCCTCATTGCAATGGATTCGCCGGATCATCACCGCGCTACCCAGCGACTTTCCCTTCATCCTCTACGCCAAGGGCACCGCACCGCATCTGACCGACCAGGCGTTCAGCGGCGCGAAAGTGTTGAGTGTGGATTGGACCTGCGACCTCTCCATCGTGCGTCAAACATTGCCCGACAACGTCGCGGTGCAGGGCAACTTCGATCCGGTGCTCATGACCACTACCCCCGAAATAGTAACGCGCGAGGCTAAGCGCTTGCTCGAATCCATGCGCGGCACCAACGGACATATATTCAATCTCGGCCACGGCATCACCCCGCAGGCCAAACTCGAGTGCATGGAAGCGCTCGTCGATACCGTTACTTTATGGAAATGAACATTTCATGCACATCCGACACATGTTGTAGGGCGGGATCGCTGATCCCTCCTTCAATCATCTAAAAACATACGAGGCGGGAATAGCGATCCCGCCCTACAAACCCCCATCACCTTGGCCAAAATCGCATCCAAATCTATCGCAATTCTCGGAGCCGGAATCACCGGCCTGAGTGCTGCGCATCGTTTAGCCAAACAAGGCCATCGGGTGCGTGTTTTTGAACAGCAGGATCGCATTGGCGGAGCTGTTGG
This sequence comes from Cephaloticoccus sp., assembly GCA_034669935.1. Classification (GTDB taxonomy): domain Bacteria; phylum Verrucomicrobiota; class Verrucomicrobiia; order Opitutales; family Opitutaceae; genus Cephaloticoccus. Next base: position 19,637 of record JAXMOJ010000015.1, on the reverse strand, counting down.
CACCGATATCATCGACGGCTGGCTTTGCGAACGCGGCCCCAATTCCATGCTCGCGAATGATCCGGCTATCATGGCCTTGATCGACGAACTGGGGTTGAGCGATCAATGCGTGAAAGCCAATGCTCAGGCCCGGAAACGCTATCTTGTAAAATGGGGTATGCCCATGGCGACTCCGAGTTCACCGGGTTCACTTATCACGACGCCTCTATTTTCTTTCAGAACAAAAATCCGGTTACTCCAAGAGCTTGGCCAGCGACCAAGACAACGGCCCGACGATGTGAGTCTGGCCCAGTTTATCGAAGATCACTTCGGATCCGAGATCGTAGATTACGCGCTCAACCCATTCATCGGTGGCGTTTATGCCGGCGATCCCTCGCAGCTTTCCGCGCAGTATGCTTTCCCCACGCTGTGGGAAGCCGAACAAAGCCATGGTTCGATCATTCGAGGCATGATCGCAAAGATGTCGAAACGCGGAAAAACTAAGAAACCGAGAACCCCACGTGTTGGAATCATTTCTTTTCGCGGTGGCCTACAATCTTTGACCAATGCTCTCGCGGCCAGTCTGCCGACCGAGGCGTTGAGTCTGAATGCGGAAGTCTCCCGAGTAACTCGCGATGGCTCATGGAACGTGACTTGGAAACAGGAAGGTGAGGAGCAAACCGAGGTTTTCGATGCGGTTGTTTCGGCTTTGCCGGCATCCGGTTTGGCTAATTTGCAAGTTGGCTCATCGAATGAACGTCCGCTGGCAGCACTTCACGAGGTGCCGCATCCGCCCGTCGATTCGCTGGTGCTGGGCTACCGACGCGAACAGATCGCTCATGCGCTTGACGGTTTCGGCATGCTGGTGCCCGCGATCGAGAAAAAAGCCATATTGGGAGTGCTCTTTTCTTCGAGTTTGTTTGCCGGGCGCGCCCCGGAGGGCCACGCCTCATTGACGGTCATGGTTGGCGGCACACGACAACCCGAGTTGACTGGTCTCGAAACCGATGAGCTGTTGAGTCGCATCCAACCTGATCTAAGTGCGATGCTAGGCGTCGAAGGCGATCCGGTCTTCCGACGTCACCAATCGTGGCCACGGGCGATCCCGCAATACAACCTGGGTCATGGACGTTTTCTCGATGCAATTACCGCCTGCGAGGAGCAAAATCAGGGGCTTTTCATTGGTGGACAGGTGCGTGATGGCATCGCCCTGCCCGCCTGCATTTCCGCAGGTGAAAAGCTCGCGGCTCGCGTCACAGAAGAGTAACCGGGCTTTCCCTTGACTCGCCCAAGGGGCCACCTACCCTTCCGCGCTTCTAATCCGCATGGCCCAAGACCTGAAAAACACCCTCCTTTTGCCAAAAACCGAATTCCCGATGAGGGCAAATTTGGTCAAGCGTGAGCCTTCGCGAATTACTCACTGGGAAAAACTGGATCTTTACGCCGCGATCCAGAAAAACCGCGCCGACAGCGAAAAGACTTTCGTCCTCCACGATGGCCCCCCGTTCACCAACGGCGATGTGCATATCGGCACCGCGTTGAACAAGACACTCAAAGATATCGTAAATCGTTTCAAATCGATGGAGGGCTATCGCACGCCTTACGTGCCGGGTTGGGATTGTCACGGTCTGCCGATCGAACAAAAAGTCGTTCAGGAAATTCGTGAACAGAAACTCGATCTCTCCACCTCAGAAGTTCGCGCACGTTGCGATGCATTTTCCGAGAAGTGGATCGAGGCCCAAAAATCTCAATTCAAGCGCGTCGGCGTTCTTGCCGATTGGGATCAAGAATACAAAACGAAGTCTCCTGCATTCGAAGCCGAGATCCTACGCAACTTTGCCTCTTTCGCGGATCAGGATATCGTCTTCCGCAGCAAGAAACCGGTTTACTGGTCGATCCCTTTCGAGACCGCTTTGGCCGAAGCCGAGATTGAATACAAAGATCACACTTCGCTTGCGATTTGGGTGAAGTTCACTGTTCCCACCGAGGAAGCAGCGAAGTTTAACCTACCGACCGACAAACCACTCTCTATCGTCATCTGGACAACGACCCCTTGGACGATTCCCGCGAACATGGCGATCGCCCTGCATGCCAACGTCGATTACGTCGTCGCCGATCTGGGCGAGGACCGAATCCTCGTCGCTGGTGAACTGCTCGATTCCGTCGCCACAGCCGCGAAAATCGAGAGCACGCCAGCCGTGGTGCACACCGTGAAAGGTGTCGATCTCGAAAAGCTCGCGCCTCGACATCCCTTTATTGATCGCGCCTCCCCCGTCGTGCTCGCCGATTACGTGACGACCGAGAGCGGCACCGGTTGCGTGCACACCGCTCCCGGCCATGGGGGTGACGATTACGTGACCGGCCTCAAAAACGGTCTCGATATTTACTGCCCGGTCGCAGACGACGGCACCTACCTCGACGATGGACAAATCCCTGCTGATCTAGTCGGCCTGTCTTGTCTCGAAAGCGTGGAGGATCTCAAAGCGAAGAAACCCGCCGTGGCGAACATCGCAGTGCTGAAGAAACTGGCCGAAAACACCGCTCTGCTCGCGAAGCAGAAGTATGTGCACAGTTACCCTCATTGCTGGCGTTCGAAGACTCCGATCATTTTCCGGGCGGTCGATCAGTGGTTTGTCTCCCTCGATAAAGCTGGGCACCGTGACAAAGCACTCGCTGAAATCACCAAAATCGCCGAAAGCCATGGTTGGATCCCTGCTTGGGGTGAAGCCCGCATCCGCGGCGCGGTGGAATCGCGCCCTGACTGGTGCATCAGCCGCCAGCGGACCTGGGGCGTGCCCATCCCCGCTTTTTTCGACGCCGATAAAAAAGCTTACCTCGACGGTGACGTCGCCCGTGCCGTTGCAGACAAGATCGCCACACTTGGTAGCAACGCGTGGTATGACCTACCTGCATCTGAGATTCTCGATGGCATCGAACTTCCCGCCGATTGGCCCGCCGCGAGCGAACTGACCTGTGGACGCGACACCCTCGATGTGTGGATCGATTCCGGTTCGAGCCACTCAGCGGTATTGAAGCAAGGCCAAGGCAATACGCGTTGGCCCGCCGATCTCTATTTGGAAGGCAGCGATCAACATCGCGGCTGGTTCCAATCATCACTGTGGACCGGTGTCATCGCTCATGGAAGCGCTCCTTATCAAGCCGTGCTCACCCATGGTTTCATCGTTGATAAAGATCGTCAGAAAATCTCGAAGAGCAGCACTTACCAGAAGCCACAGACTTCAGAAGCCTACATCTCTCAATACGGTGCGGATGTCATTCGTCTCTGGATCGCTTCGCAGGACTTCCGGGACGATATCCCGGTCGATGACGAGATCCTGAAAAACGTCGGCGAATCTTACCGGCTCATCCGCAACACCCTACGTTTCCAACTTTCCAATCTCTTTGATTTTGATTTTTCCGAGCATGCCATCGCGATCCCTGATCTCGATGTGCTGGATCGTTGGGCGCTACAGCAGACTGCGACCTTGATCAAGGAGTGCACGACGGCCTATCAGAACTACGAATTCCACCGGGTCTACCAGCTCTGCAATCAGTTCTGCTCCGTCACCCTTTCGGCCACGTATCACGACATCCTCAAGGATCGGCTCTACACACTGGGCGCGACTCAGCCGCAAAGGCGTTCCTCGCAAACCGCCATCCATCATATCTTTGATGCGCTGGTGGAACTATTGTCTCCCGTTCTCTGTTTCACAGCAGATGAAGCATGGAGCTACCGGACCTCGGGCGAAGAATACATCAACGATTCCGTCCACCTACAGGACTGGCCCGTCGCTCCCGCAGAGTGGTCCGACGAAACGATCGCGGCAGACTTTGGCGTCCTCCTTCGTGTGCGTTCTCTCGTGAATGAGCGGATCGAGCCCGCGCGTCAGGCTGGCACGATCGGTAAATCGCTCGATGCATCAATCACGTTACATCTCTCGGCTGAAGATCCGGCCCACGCGGTCCTGGCCAAGCATATCGATTTCCTTCCCGAACTCTTCATCGTCTCTCAAGTGACCCTCGATGAGAAACCAAACACTGTGTTGGATGTCAGTGTAAGCACCGGAAGTGAATCCGGACTGCAACGCTGCCCTCGCTGTTGGCGCTGGGTTTCTGAACTACTCACTGCAACCGAAGGTGAGGACACCTGCCCTCGTTGCACCACCGCCCTCAATTCTTAGTTAAATTTACCAACCCCTGATTCCCCATGGCTAAAGCAAAAAAGAAAACACCCGCCAAAAAGAAAGCTACTCCTAAGAAGCCCGTCGCTAAAGCACCGGCTAAAAAGAAAGCAGTAAAGAAACCTATCGCGAAACAGAAATCAGCTGCGGCGAAAAAGGCTGCGGCTAAAAAGAAGCCCGTCGCGAAAAGCAAGACCGTGAGCAAACCCAAAGCCAGACCAGTCGCAAAAAAGAAGGCTGCAGTTAAAGCCAAAAGCAAACCGGTGACTAAAAAGAAAGTGGCGAAGAAAGCTGTCGCCAAGAAGGCTGCACTGAAAAAGAAGGTCGCAGTTAAAAAGACGGCTCCAGCGAAAAAGGCTCCAGCCAAGAAACCAGCCGCAAAGAAAGCGGCACCGGCCAAAGCAGCGAAACCAGCGAGAAAAGCGGTTACAAAAAATGCGTCTAGCCCTGCCCTTGCTAAGACCAAGCAGTCAGCAATTTCCATGGATAAATCCTCGAAGAAAGTCTCGCTCCGCAAAGGAGCACTCTCCCGCAAGCCCACGGCCAAGCCTATCGCGTTCAGTCTGGACGAAGTCCGCTCGATCGCGAAAACGGCAAGTAAAGCAGCCCCTAAAGCCAAAAAGGCTGCCGGCAAAGCGGCTAAACCTGTGGTTCCAGCCAAAAAGGTCATCGTCGATCTCCCTCCGGCGAAACCCAGTCACGTTGCCGCAGCGTCGTTGGCCGATATTCTGGGATTCGCGCCTGGTAAGACCAAGCGATCCAACTCAGCTCCTGCGGGCAAAAAAGTGCCGGAGAAGTATAAGCGTTTTCACAAGTTGCTAATCGATTTGCGCACCCACCTCACCGAAGGTATCGAGCTGCACTCAGAGGAGACCCTGAAACGCTCAGCAAAAGATGATGCGGGAGATCTATCCAGTTACGGCCAACACATGGCCGACGCCGGCACCGATACCTTTGATCGTGATTTCGCACTTTCGTTGGTATCTTCCGAGCAAGAAGCACTCGCTGAAATCGAAGCAGCGATCAATCGGATCTACGATGGCACTTATGGTATTTGTGAAATTACCGGCAAACCCATTTCAAAAGAACGTCTCGGCGCTGTGCCATTCACTCGCTATTCGACCGAAGCCCAAAAAGATCTGGAACGAAATCGTCATCGCAAGCGCACCCAAGCTGGCCTCTTCGGGGAGCACGACGATGCCGGTAAGATGATGGATGTTGATGGCGACGGTGATTAATCCTTAGCGTCGGAGGAGCCCAACCTCTCATGAGCTCACCTCACGGCAAATCGCAGGTCGATTCTACTCCCTCGTCACGGTGGAAGCGCATCGTGGCCTATCGCCTCCTGCTCATCCTTGCGGCGGGTATCTTCATCTCTGACCAAATCACCAAGATCTGGGTAATTGAGCAACTACCGTTGGGCAGCTACGGCCCGGGACGATCTATCACAATCATCCCTGATTTCTTTTACCTCGTCCATGTGGGCAACACCGGTGCAGCCTGGAGCATGCTCACGGGCAAGAGCACTTTGCTCGCGATCATCGCCATCGCTACTTTGGTTGGCATTTATATCTGGCGTCGCGCACTGGCCCTCCGTGATCCCATGGGGCAAGTGGCGTTTGGCCTGCTCTGTGGTGGCATCATCGGAAACCTCGTAGATCGACTTCAACATGGACATGTCGTGGACTTCTTAGATTTCCATTTCGGCTCCTATATTTATCCAACATTCAATGTCGCCGACTCCGCGATCTGTATCGGCGTATTTTTCTACATCTGGCACTCATTTCGTTCACAGCCTGAGGAAAAAGAAATGAAAGCAGTGGAAGAATCTCGCACTGATTGACGGAGTAGCCATCGTCACTTCGCTGTGACTTCCACCCCTAAAATCAAGATGGACGAGCCCGTCGTGGTCGCCCTTTCCGCCCCTCATGAAACCCGCTGGGGTTTCACCCAATTCCCGGCCTACTCACCTCTGCCTGATGGGAGTATTCTCCTGATCTACGCCGATGCAGAAGACGCCAGTGAGACTCATGGAGAACCCGCTCCCTCGTTTACCAGCAGTGATGAAGGCAAGACTTGGACCCCGCTGAAGAGTGACCTTGTCCCCGCACGACCTCACTTCTCAGTCTCACCCGCCTTCGATGGTGAGTTTCTCGTCGTGCCTTCACTTCGCTACTTCAATGTAAAGGAACAAGGCGTTGCCGTGCCAGAACCAGTGGCCGAAAGCTTCGTTTACGGACCACTCTACACCTACCGTGTCAGTGATTTCGATCCGAAGGTCTTCGATTATTTCAGCCAGCTCGATGCGCGACGCTGGCGGCCATCAACCGGGAAATGGGAAGACGAAAAAATCACTTACGACACCGAGGACCTACTCGCATGGCGTCGGAAAGATAGTGATCTGCTTCCACGCGCGTTCTTCGAACGTCCTGTTCTCCAGCACAAAGGAGAGCTCCTCTACGCTGATTATCGGGTGCGCTACGCGATGCCTGATGGGCACATCCCAGCCAAGGGCGGCACCGACCTGATGGCCTCAAATGACAATGGCCACTCTTTCAAACACCGCGCAACAGTCGCCGTCGATCGCGCTGGCGAAGATCTCTATGGCGAGCCCGCATTGGAAGAAACTGCAGATGGAGGATTAATCTGTGTGCTGCGGAAATCCGATCATGAACAGAAACCACTCGTGATGAATTTCTCGGCCGATGCCGGTCACACCTGGAGTGAGCCCGAGGTTCTGGCAGAGTTTGGCGTATTCCCCTTCCTTATTCGTCTACCGAGTGGCCCGTTGGTCGTGAGCTACGGACGCCCCGGCGTGTGGATTAAGATCAACGAAGACGGTCTTGGCAAAAACTGGTCCGAACCGATCTGCATTATCGAAGGTGATCATAATGAAGTCGGGCTCCACACTTGCGGCTATACCGGCATGCATGTTCTGGGCCCCAAGAGCTTCCTGCTCACCTATTCCGATTTCGATTATCAGACCGCAGAAGGTGTGCCTCATAAGGCGATTCTCTCCCGCCGGATCGATCTAGAGTAGGAAATTTGTGGGGCGGGATCGCTGATCCCCCCCCTGGGACGTCTTTGGTTCTTCATTAGCGGGGTCCGCAACCCTGCCCGACAATCGATCCGACGTCATTCGACGTTGACGATCTGCTCACGCACTCGATCCAACTCGTTTTTCATTTCAATGACCTGCCGAGCAATCGTCAGGTCATTTGCTTTGCTACCAATCGTGTTCACCTCGCGCCCAATCTCCTGCAAAAGAAATTCAGTTTTCCGGCCGATCTCACCCTTGCTGTGGAGCAGCTTTTCAAATTGCTCAAAGTGACTGCTCAGCCGTGTGATTTCCTCCGTGATATCGCAACGGTCAGCGAAAAAGGCGATTTCTTTCAGCACACGTTCATCATTGAGATCCAGATCGAGGTCACCTTCGCGCAGTCGCTTCAGTAGAGTATCCCGATGGGCAGGCGCGACCTCAGGTGCTCGTTCCGCAATCTTTCCCGCAAGATCCTGTAAAATCGCCAATCGTGCCTCAAAATCCTTGAGCAGCGCCGCTCCTTCCGTGAAGCGCATCTCCACGAAACTCTTGAGTGCAACAGCCAGGGTATTGGTGACAGTTTCGCGCGCAGCTTCAGCCTCAATCGTGCCTCCGTTCTGCCGGTGCGCATTCGCTACCTGCCATAGCAGCTCAGGAGTGGGTGCAAACGCTATCTTCTCCTCCTCCGCCGTAGCGCGCAGACGACGTAGCGTATCTTTCACCGCCGTTTCGTCCCACGTTACAGCTGTGTTGCCACCTTCGCTCGTGAGTTCGATTCGCACATGCACTTTGCCACGCGCGACCGCACCGCGCACCGCATCACGCACTGTTTTTTCCAAATCCTCCCATGCCGATGGCATGGAGACCGAAAGATCGAGCGTCTTCCGGTTCACGGAATTTACCTGGATCGTGAGAGTAGAATTTTCGAGCGACGCGGTAGCGCGCCCGTAGCCGGTCATGCTTTTCATGATTCGTGACCCAATATTTTAGCGACTTGCTGGACATCCTTATCGCCACGCCCGGAGAGATTCACGATCACGATCTTGTCCTTATCCAATGCCTTGGCGCGTTTGATCCCATGCACGAGCGCATGCGTGCTTTCGAGTGCAGGAATGATCCCTTCCAGACGCGAGCAGAGTTGAAAAGTCTCCAACACCTCATCGTCAGTCGCATAAGCGAAGTCGATTCGGCCGCGCTCGCGGTAAAAAGCGTGTTCCGGCCCCACCGCTGCATAATCAAGACCTGCCGAAACCGAATGCGTGAGTTCAATCTGGCCTTCGGGATCCTGCAGAACGTAAGTCTTACAACCCTGCAACACCCCGAGTTTACCGCCTTCGAAACGCGCAGCATGTTCACCCCGTTGAATGCCGTGGCCACCAGCCTCAATACCCGTCATCTTGATCTGGGGTTCTTCCAGAAACTCAAAAAACAGTCCGATCGCATTGCTGCCGCCACCGACACAAGCCACCAACTCATCTGGTAAACGATTCTCCCTTTCGAGAATCTGCTGTTTCGCTTCCTTGCCGATTACGCTGTGAAAATCACGCACCATCATGGGATAGGGGTGCGAACCATAAGCCGTGCCCAAAATGTAGTGGGTCGAGCGCACGTTGGTCACCCAATCACGCATCGCTTCGTTAATCGCTTCCTTGAGCGTTTTCTGCCCCGCATCGACGCCCCGAACTTCGGCTCCCATCAAACGCATCCGAAACACGTTCAATGCCTGTCGCTCCATATCGTGCGAACCCATATAAACGACGCATTCGAGTCCGAATTTTGCACACACCGCCGCCGTGGCAACACCGTGCTGACCTGCTCCCGTTTCCGCAATCACTCGCTTCTTCCCCATCCGTTTTGCGAGTAGAGCCTGGCCGATCGCGTTATTAATTTTATGCGCGCCGGTATGCAGCAAGTCTTCGCGTTTAAAATAGAGCTTCGCCCCGCCGCAATGTTCGGTCAGTCGACGTGCAAAATACAACTGAGTGGGCCGCCCCGCAAACTCGCCCAGGTGCAAGCGTAACTCCTCCTGAAATTCGGGATCAGCCTTAGCTTTCAGATACTCACGCTCCAAGTCCTGTAGCGCAGTCATCAAGGTCTCCGGCACATAGACACCGCCGTAGTCCCCAAAATGCCCAGCGCTATCCGGCTGAGAAAAACGGTCCATGGGTGTGGTGGTGGGATCGGTTACAGACGACATGTCCCTCTATCGCTACCCAGCACTGCCGACAGAGCAACGCCCTTTTAACGCCTTATTTCTGTCCGCGGTGCAGGTGCATTTGAGCCAACAACTCCCATATCACATCTCGCGGAAGATTCACCACATTGATTATGTGCACGACTGAATTCGGGTCTCGGATCTGAATCGCGGATAAATCCACTTCGGCAATCGCTGGGTATAAGCTCCCATACATCAGCTGATCTGTATTTTCCCAACGGGCCGCTTCCTTGGGCGCTCCACTCACCACGCCCGTGACCCACATCACCGCACCGTTTACCTTCTTCTTCAGTTCAGCATCCGACATGAGCTTCTGGTGCAATCTAAGATAGCTTTCACGGCTGGGGGATCGAATCAGCAACAGCTGCAAACGCAGAATTCTGGGCGCATTCAGGTCCCGTTGAATCAGGGAAGAGAATGTTGCCAATGCATTCCACTCATCGTTTCTGGCCTGTTCGATCAGATATTGCTGAGCCATACTCTCGAATATGAGAAGCCCGGGACCATAGTAGCCCAAGAGATTTCCGGCTGGGTCTGTTGCAGTCAGCTCGAGGAGATGAGAAATCTGCTCCTGCATATATTGAAGATTCCACGGCCCCCGGAAAGGACGTGAGAGTAATTCACGAGCCGCTTCTTTTTCATCCTGTGATTCAAAAATCCTGGCTTCTACCAACATTCTGGCAAACGCCGGCAACCGACTGATCTCCAACGAATACTTTTCGCCCACCTCCAAGGCGATGTCCGGTTTACGCAAAGCCAGCAGAAGAGACTTCACCCAAAGAGCGGTATGGGTTTCATCCCGCCCCGCCATCAGCAGACAGTGCTCAGCCAATTTATCCATCCGGTTCAGTGAGAGGAGAGCATCGTGATAGTTTACCGCCGTGAGCGCTCTATGCTCAGGATACCCCACCAACAAAGATTCATACTCGGCATCCGCATGCAAAAAACTACCCCTAAACATATTGATTTGGGCAATGAGCAACGCCGCGGAATAGTTTCCGGGATCGCGTAAACCCGCAGCTTCTAAGTTTCTGAGAGCCTCTTGGTAGTTTCCCTGTGCAAAATTCTCGCGGGATTTTTTGTAAAGCTCGGCCGATTGAATTTCCGCCACGTGGCTCCAGGCACCAGGCCAAGCCACATTCCATAGCGAGATACGTGCATCGCCGACCACATTCATCAATCCCCAGATCAAGACTACCGCGGCCAAATAAAGAGCCGCTAATCCCGACCCATACCAACCCAATGCCCGCATCCAAAAGGGACGCACTTGGTCAGAGAGCACCGAACACCGCCACCCTTCGTCTTTGCGAATCAAGAGCGGACAAACCCGCCGAAATCTCTCCGCTTCGTCCCAATGCATCACCGCATCACAGCCAATGCATCCGATCACCTCATCATCGCTACTACTCTGGCACGGCGCGCGACCTCTTCTTCCCCCAACCACGTAAATCGTTTTACGCAAATTCCAATACAGCAGCGCGCCCCATAGGCGCAGTGCATCCCTTAACCAACTGGTAAACCGCAGGCCCATGGTTTCAATATCCCACTATTGGCAGCGGTTAATCATGAAGTCTTTGCCCCAGCGCCTGCTCCTGCTGCTGCTCTCTTTCGACGTCGGTGGAATGCTATCGCCCCCACCAGAAGGAATACTCCGATCTGAACATAGGTTCCGGGTTCCGGGATAAATCCTCCCGGTCCCATGGGAGGAGTAATCGCGCCATAGGAAGCCCAACTTCCAATGCCACTCGTGTTTCCGCTCGTGCCCGCCAAGTCCTGATTCAGCGCATTGTTCTGGGTTGAAGTAAAAGCTACAAAGGCGATACGACTATCGTAGTCCAAAGTATAGTTGGTGAATTCATTCGGGGTTGCCGTGTCCCCAACAGCAAAATTTCGAATCGCTGTTTCAAGCTGGGAAAAACTGAGCCCGAAGGTCAGCCACGCATCATCGTCGCCATCAATCTGACCCGAATCTACCGTTGAAGCATTCGCGACATTGTATGTTTCCCCGGTCGTCAGGCTAATTGCCGTCTGCGTAGGGAATGTCCATGAGGTCGTGCTCGGACCATCATTCGCACCCGTTCCAGGCTCTCCGAAGGTGATCTCTCGTGTGCGGTTGGAGGGCTTTCCGGAACCCTCCGTAAACATCATGATCAAATCAAGATCGCCATCTCCATCAATATCCATGCCCGTCCCCCAGTTACCACCGTTTCCCCATTTATTGTCGGCATCATAACCATTGAAACGCGCCCGGAGGAACAAGTAGTCCACTCCAGTATCAAAACTAGCCTCCCCAGCCTGTGATTGCAGAGCAGCATAAGTGGCATCACCCACAAAATCGTCCTGCCCCTGTCCCGTTTGCTGATCGTTGGCAGGGTCAGTCATGTTACCCGTTCCAGTCGTCCAAGGGGTCCAGCCCGTATTAGTGCCCGAATTGATCTGCGCATGCGAAATGTTCACAACTGCAGATGAAAACAGCAGCGCACCGAAAATTCGGAGATATGTGAAACGACTCATGCGGGGTTAATACCCTAGAAATGAGCCAGAAAATCAAATGCGCAAAAGTGCATGCCCATTCAGGCCTATCCTGAACTACGCAATGTTTCTTATACGTATGTAAAATCCTATTATATTGATTATCTTAACTTTATGAAAAACAATCGCGAACCGGAGACATTAAAGCCCGCTACAGTCGTCTTAAAAAAACTTAAGTTCGCGTCACTGCGACAAGGGTGAAGTCGTCGCGTTGCGGTTCCTTGCCGGTGAATCGGTGCAGGTTTTCGAGAATACCGTCGTTCAATTCCACCGCCGAACGGTTGTGCAACGTGCGCACGGTATCGGCCAATCGCGCACCGGAAAATTCCTTATCTTCCTCATTGGGGGCCTCGGTGATTCCATCGGTGTAAAGCACGAGCACATCACCCGGATTAAATGGCTCCACATGATCCTCGATCACTTCGGCGAAGATCTCGTCGGGCACCATACCCAACGACATACCCTCCGAACCGACATAGGTTTCCTCGGGCACACTCGTGAGTGGATTCCGGCGCGAGAGTAACGGCAACTCGTGACCTGCCCGAGCAAACGTAACGGTGCAAGCCGCCAGATCGATCACGGCGTAGAGCATCGTGATATACATCGCGCTGTTCAGATCATCACCCAGGACTCGATTGAGATCGATTAGCGTCTGAGCTGGCGAACCTTGTCGTGGCGCGATCTGGCGCAGATTGGTGCGGCAAATGGCCATGAGTAACGAGGCCGGTATTCCCTTCCCCGACACATCTGCCACGACGACGCCCAACTTACTTTCGCTCAAAGTAAACACATCATAGAGATCGCCACCTACGGATTGAGCAGAACTATAACGCGCATCCACATCGATGCCCTCCATCTTCGGCATCTCGGCCGGAAGAAGCATCTGCTGGATACCGCTCGCCAATGAAAGATCGAGATCGAGCTGCTTCTTGACGATTTGGTAATTAAGGAAATCAGCATTGTGCAGCGCCAAGGCGGCTTGCTCAGCCAAAGACTGCATTAAAGAGGAATCCGCTTCGGTGAATGCGTGACCGTCTGCGGAATTCGCTACCGCGAGCACTCCAAAAAATTGATCCCGAAACTGTAGAGGCACCGCGATTAGCGAGCTCACTCGCAGTGAAAGATCTTCATGCTTTACCACCCGATCATCTTTTTCAGCATCTTCGATCAACTGCGCTTTACCGGTGCGAATGACCGCGCCGACGATCCCTTCTGCTTCCGGAAAGGTCTCCGAACGTAAAACTCCTTCGATAAACTTCGCGCGAGTGATCAGTTTCGCCCGAGTTGATTCTGGCAGGGGCCGGTGCGGAGGAAACAACCCTTCCACCGCGACGCTGCGCATTTTCGATTCTCCCACGCTTTCGAACATCGCGGCACTCAAAGCCCCCGAACAGAGAATCGCTGCGTGCACGATACGTTGGCGTAACTCCTCCCGAGTGAGTCCCTCACCAAGCGCTTCCACCATGTGATGCATAAAATCCACCACGAGCTGACGTTCTTGCGAAACGAGCTGACGTTCCTCATCTAGTCGCTCGTTCTCTTTCCGCGCGCGATACACCGGCAACAGCATGGCGGCGATACCCAAAAGGATTCCGAGGAAAATCAGTAGCATGGAAAAGTTGGTTTGGCAGCTGCTCGCCGGACGTTCAATCGCGGAATAGCTTTTAAGAGGATGTCACCTGATAAGACATCAACCTTGCTCCAGGCGGTTCTTCATGAAATCGAGCACATCTTGAAACTTCGTCCGGTTCTTTTCGTCGGCAGACACTAAATTTTCGTGAGCCGATAGCACCATCCGCGCATTCTCCAATTCGGATAGTTTTTCCGGCGCGAGCGGTTCGTTGCACTTATCAAAGTTCATCTGAAAGTCACCACAATCCACCGTCATGATGCGATGCAAACCCATGTTGCGTAGCAGTTCCAGGTTGCGCTGCCCGACACGCGCGAGAATGAAACTACCTTGATTGTCGGTCGCTTTCCGCAGTTCCATCGCAGATCCCGCGAGCACGCCCAAAAACGTGCTATCCATACTCGCGCAATGTTGCAGATCGAGCACGAAGCGCGTCTTGCCCTGTTTAATCATGCCGGAGGTAAACTCCTTCAAGCTGGCGCTATTTTGAAAACAAGCCCGACCTTCCACTCTCACGACCACCGGATCGGAATGGGCATCTACCAGATATACCGGACGCTCAGGCATGATTAAAAATTAGTTCAGATTCTCTCTAATGGCAAAGCCGGTCATCGAAATGAACCGGCTTTGCGAAGAGTTGAGATTTAATTACGCGCAACGATTTGGCGGAGCACATAATGCAAAATGCCACCGTGCTGGTAGTAATCGATTTCGATCGGCGTATCGATTCGACAGCGGACCGATACGTCCTGTGACTCACCATTTTGACGGGTGATGCGCAGCGTCAGATCCTGCTGAGGTTTCACGGAATCATCGAGGCCGATAACATCGTAAGTCTCCGAACCGTCGAGATTCAGACTTTGCGCGCTCTCTCCTTCCTTGAATTGCAGAGGAAGCACGCCCATGCCGACAAGATTGGAACGATGAATCCGTTCGTAACTCTGCGCCACCACCGCTTTCACGCCGAGGAGATTCGTGCCCTTCGCCGCCCAGTCGCGAGATGAACCCGTGCCGTATTCCTGACCCGCGATCACCACCAGAGGTGTGCCCGATTTTTGATGAGCCATCGCCGCATCGAAGATCGAAGTTTCCTGACCGTCAGGACCGAGGGTGTAACCACCCTCCTTGCCTTTTAGCATAAGATTCTTGATTCTGACATTGGCGAAAGTGCCACGCGTCATCACCCGGTCATTGCCGCGACGTGACCCGTAGGAATTGAAGTCGGCAAACCCAACCTTGTTATCGACTAGGTATTGACCGGCCGGCGAATCCTTCTTGATCGCACCAGCAGGTGAAACGTGGTCCGTCGTCACCGAATCACCAAAGACACCGAGCGCGCGTGCACCCGTGATTGGCTTGATATCGTCTGGTGTCATCGAGAAGTCCGTAAAGAACGGAGGCTCTTGAATGTAAGTCGAGTCGGCATCAAAGGCGTAAACGTTTCCGGTGGTGGAAGGGATTTCGTTCCACTTCGGATTCTGTTCGGCAAAGTCTTTGTAGAGCTTGCGGAAGACCTCAGGCTTGAGTGCGGCCTGCATCTGATCGCGCACTTCCTGCAGGCTCGGCCAGATATCCTTGAGATAAACATCCGCGCCATCCTTGTCCTGACCGATTGGATCGTTATCCATATCGATATCGACGCGACCCGCGAGCGCGAAGGCGACGACGAGTGGTGGCGACATGAGAAAATTGGCGCGAACGTTTTGATGGACGCGAGCTTCGAAGTTGCGGTTACCAGAGAGCACCGAAGCCGCGACGAGATTGTTACTCGTGACTGCTTCCTCAATCTTCGGATGCAAGGGACCGGAGTTGCCGATACAAGTTGTGCAGCCGTATCCCACGGTTTGGAAACCGAGTTGATCGAGATAAGGCGTGAGGCCGGTCTTCTCTAGATAGTCGGTCACCACCCGTGAACCGGGAGCCAACGAGGATTTCACCATTGGATTAACCGTGAGCCCCTTCTCCACTGCTTTCTTGGCAAGGAGACCAGCCGCGAGCATCACGCTCGGATTGGAAGTATTGGTGCAACTGGTGATGGCAGCAATCAGCACGGAACCATCAGTGAGCGTGCCTTCGCGAGTCGCCGCCCCATCGAGACCTTCGGCGGATACCGCGATTTGCTTACCCAGATCTTCGGATGCTTTTCCGAATCCTGCTTCTGGCACGGGACGCGAAAGTGAGGAAGTGAACGCCTCTTTAAGCTCAGGCAACACGATGCGATCCTGCGGACGTTTCGGGCCAGCCACACTCGGCACCACTGTCGCGAGATCAAGATCAAGGTCGGTCGAATATTCGATCACACCTTTCTCAGGAATCCCCCAAAGATTTTGCGCTTTGTAGTAAGCCTCGTAAGTCGCCAGCTGCTCGTCCGTGCGACCAGTCGCACTCAAGTAATTAGTCGTCTCAGCATCGATGGGGAAAAAGCCCATCGTCGCACCGTATTCGGGAGCCATGTTGGCAATCGTGGCGCGATCGACGACCGGAAGTGCTTTTGCACCCGGACCATAGAATTCAACAAACTTACCCACGACCTTCGCCGCACGCAGTTTTTCCGTAATCGTCAACGCAAGGTCAGTTGCAGTGACACCTTCACGCAGAGCGCCTGTCAAATGAACACCGACCACATCCGGTGTAAGGAAATAAACCGGTTGTCCGAGCATCCCGGCTTCGGCTTCAATCCCACCCACGCCCCATCCCACGATCCCGAGGCCGTTGATCATCGTCGTGTGCGAATCGGTGCCCACGAGAGTATCGGGATAGTAGACCGAATCCTGATTGAGCACGCCCTTGGCGAGATATTCGAGATTTACCTGATGAACGATCCCGATGCCCGGAGGCACGACCTTAAACGTATCGAAAGCCTGCATCCCCCACTTAAGGAACTGGTAACGTTCGCGGTTACGCGTAAATTCCAATTCGAGGTTTTGCTTCAACGCTTCCGCGCTACCGGCGAAATCGACTTGCACGGAGTGATCCACCACGAGATCCACCGGCACGAGCGGTTCGATAATCTTCGGGTCCTTACCCAAACGCTCCACGGCCGCACGCATTGCGGCAAGATCCACGAGCAAAGGCACCCCCGTAAAATCCTGCAGGACGATCCGCGCCACGACGAACGGGATTTCTTCGGTGCGCGCTTCCTTCGCCTGCCATGAAGCGAGGGCTTTGATCGCGGCTTCGTTGACCCGCTTCCCATCACAGTTTCGCAACAGGGACTCCAGCACGAGGCGGATACAGACCGGCAGCTTGCTGACGGCGAATCCAGCGGCCTCTAAGGCCGGGAGTGAGTAGAACTGATGCGACGCTCCGTTGGCGGAGAACGTCTGCAAGGTGTTAAACGGGTTGGGCTGACTCATGAGTGATGATTTATAAAACGAAGACTAACTGAACTAACTAGAATACTTGATTACGCGAGGGCTGCCTTCACCGCATCAAAGTTGGGAAGATCGTGTGGGGTTGCGGTTTGTTCGGCGTATTTCACGACGCCATCCTTACCGATGACGAATGCCGCACGAGCAGAGGTATCACCAATATCGGCGAGCATGGGGAAGAGCACATCGTAGGCCTTGGTGACTTCCTTGTTCAGATCGCTGGCGATGGTGATCTTGATGTCGTTGGCCTTCGCCCATGCTTCCTGCGTGAATGGGCTATCCACGCTAATCGCAATCACATCGGCACCAAGATCCGCGTAGGCGCTGAGGCCGGAGGTGATATCGCAGAGCTCTTGCGTGCAAACTCCGGTGTAGGCCAACGGGAAGAAAAGGAGGACGGTTTGTTTCGAACCGTAGTTCGCGCTCAATTTCACGTCGACGAGATCGTCTCCTTGTTTCGACTTGAGGGTAAAATCCGGGGCTTGGGTTCCGACTGAGATAGGCATATTATGTGTGAATTGAGTTTGTAACCTCTTCGATGCAGAAGGCACCGGAGATGAGGAGAATCAGACTATGCTTCTTCCGTGCTGCGAGACAAACCGAATTTCCCATTAGAAGGTGCAATTTTACTTTCCCAAGCCTCACTATAAGATTTGGTTGCGCGAAACCGATCCCACCCCGTTTACTTGGCTCTCCCATGACACTGATCGAAGACCTGCAATGGCGCGGCCTCCATGCCGACTGCACCGACCTTGATGCGCTCTCCAAGCGCCTGGCCGAAGGGCCGCTCACGCTCTATTGCGGATTCGATCCCACCGGCGACACACTCCATGTCGGCCACTTGATGGGCCAACTCACGCTTCGCCGTTTCCAGCTCGCTGGGCATCATCCCCTCGCCCTCGCCGGTGGCGCGACAGGTATGGTCGGGGATCCCTCCGGCAAGTCGGCCGAACGCAATCTGCTCACGCGCGATCAACTCACCCATAATGTTAATCGCATCAAGACTCAGCTCGCGCGTCTCCTCGATTTCGAATCTCCCACCAATCCCGCAAAGCTCGTCGACAATGCCGATTGGACCGCGCCACTTAGCTTCCTCGATTTCCTCCGAGACGTTGGAAAGCACTTTTCCGTCAACGCGATGATGGCGAAGGACTCCGTCAAATCCCGCATGGAGGGCGATAGCGGGATCAGCTACACGGAGTTTAGCTATCAACTCCTCCAAGCTTACGATTTTCACCACCTTCGTGAAACCCACCAATGCGAGCTGCAAATCGGCGGCTCCGATCAATGGGGCAATATCACTGCGGGCACCGATCTGATTCGTAAGAAAACCGGGTCAACCGCCTGGGGATGGACTTTCCCACTTATCACCAAGGCCGATGGCGCGAAATTTGGTAAAACCGAAGGCGGTGCCGTCTGGCTCGATCCACAAAAAACGAGCCCCTACAAATTCTACCAGTTCTTCGTGAATACCGAAGACGCTAAAGTCGTCGAGTATCTCAAGAAGTTCACCTTCCTTACTCGTCCTGAGATTGAAAAACTCGAAGCACAACACCTTGAGAGCCCACACCGCCGTGAGGCGCACAAAGCCCTCGCTCGCGAAGTCACTCGCATCGTCCACGGACAAGACGCCCTCGATGCCGCGATCAAGGCCAGTGAGATTCTGTTCGGCGCAGAGATCGGCGATACGTCCGAAGAAACCTTCCGCGACGTCGTCGGTGAAGTTCCAACCAAGGATATCGAACCTTCCCAGCTCGAAGGCGATGGCAGCGCGCTAATCGAACTCTTGGTTCACAGCGGTCTCTGTCCGTCCAAAGGGCAGGCGCGCAAGGATATCCAAGGAGGAGGGATTTACGTGAACAATGTAAAATCTCCCGACATCACCCGCGCGATCACCTCCAGCGACCTCCTCTTTGGCCAATACCTGCTCCTCCGCAAAGGTAAGCGCTCCTACACAGTGCTGAAACTAGCCTAAGTTGAGAATGTTACCCATAAATTAGGGCAAAATACCCATTATCAGGTCGCACTTGCCCTTCTTTTGCATTTGAAATGCCCAAATGAACGGTGCTCCCCTCACCCCATACCCTCTTAAGAAGCTTTGGTTGAGTGTCGTTGCGGCGTTGTTATTAATCTTACCTTCTGCATTTGGCCAAACGGTTATCTCATGGGGAAGCTCGACCGGATCTTGGAATACACTCGGCAATTGGACACTGGGCGCACTTCCTACAACGAGCGAAAGAGTGTCGATTGTCGGTGGTAATGCCTCGGTCGATAACAACGTCACGGTCGATAGTATAAACTTGAGCAACGGCACGATCAGCGGAACGGCCGACCTCACGCTCACCGGAAGCGGCTCCACTTGGAATTCGGGCATGATGGCGGGCACTGGCACCACATTCATCGATACTGCTGCAACTCTCAACATATCGACCACCAGCAGCCATAATCTCAACGGGCGTGACTTCACCAACAAAGGAACGATCAACTGGAACCAAGGGTCAATCAGTGGTGGCAACGGCGCGATCATCAACAATGCAACCGGAGGCACCTTTAACGATCTTAACGCTTCCAGCTACTCAATCTACAATCCTTACGGTGGGACATTCGTCTTCACCAATAATGGCACCTACACTCGCAATACCACGGGCACGACCACGATCAGCACCACCTTCGACAACAACGGCACGGT
>JAXMOJ010000014.1:0-125493 GCA_034669935.1 Cephaloticoccus sp. | reverse complement strand
ATCTATCACACACCGTATCAGCTCGAAGGCGTGCGCAGTATCACTTTCGGCGCTCCCATCGCTCCCGAGGCGGTTCGCTACTACCACGATTTCGGCGATACCTTTGATAAGATCGATGCCGATATGCTTAAACGCTCTTCGGCGATCATCGCCGCGCTGACTTACTACCTGGCGAACATTCCTGAGTTGGATAACACCCGCGCTACGGATGAGACGGTCAAATCGATCTTCAAGAGCAAGCGCGTGCGTGATCGCATGCGCAACTCCGGCATGTGGCGCTTCGGTGATGACGAGGAAGCAGAGAAGAAGCCCGCTGAGTAAAGTTTATCATCCTGATCCCGTCGGTGCGCACGGGGACGTGCGCACTCACCTTGAACTAGACGGAGGTAATCAAATGGTGGACGCGCAGGCTTGTCCGGCCGTAGCCTTGTGCGAAGGATGATCCCTCTGCGTGTTATGGGAAGACGGATAGATTCAATAACGATTCGAAGTGAAAAAAATCTACTCAGATAATTTCGATTCGTTTGAAAATTACTGGGCCGAAGGCGGGGAGACTGCTTGGGTCGCGGATAATCGACTCTATCAGAAAGCCAATCCGCAGGTCTCCGGCGATCAGGCGGTGCCGGACCAAGGCGGGGTGAGCACGATCTGGTGCCGCACGCCTTTTCCCGCCGACGTCGAGATTCGGGTCAAAGCCTGTGTCGTCGCTTCGGGCCCGGGTGCGAATAATATCAACCTGTTCCTATCCTACGCTCCGCCAGAAGGCGCCACGCTATGGGACACGCGCGATCAACGGGCCGATGGCGATTACCCGCATTACCACGGGCTCGATGGCTACATCTTCACCTTTCTCCGGGATTGGAAATATACTGGTGAACTCGAAGGCTCGGATCTACCGGCCCGATATCGGATTCGCCGTTGTCCCGGATTTAATCTGCTAACAGAGACTCGCGAAGGACTTTGCGAGCAGGGAAAAATCTACGACCTGAAGATCATAAGAAAAGGTGGGCACCTCAGTATCGGGGTGAATGGACAACTGATGCTTGAAGCGACTGATCCCAATGCCCTAGGTGGCGGCCATTTCGGTTTCAGAACCTTCCGCACCGAACTCTGGTGGTCCGATCTGGAAGTCTGGTCACTTTAACCGGTTGTTTTTCTATGTAGGTAACTTAATGTCTTAACATGCTGAATATTAGTTCACACCGAGTGGCATGGTTGGGAGTGGCTTTGTTTGGAGCGAGTGCGCTGATGGGCGCAGAGGTGCCGACGAATCTTTCGACCGCGAAAAAGGCGGTGCTGCGATATGTCGATTCGGGGCAGTATGCTGACAATTTAAAGACCACGGCTGATGAGGCGAGCGTATGGATCACAGCTCGCGCGGCATGGAGGGTTGAGGGCGAGAAACTCGCGATTGTCTTGGATATCGACGAGACGGTGTTGACGAATCTGCCGCACATGCGGGAGATGGATTTTGGTTATCTGCCGAAGATGTGGGATGTGTGGGTCGAGGAAGGGACCGCTCCGGCGATTGAGGCGGTGCGCGCGGTTTTTAAAACGGCACGTCGGTATGACGTGGCGGTGTTTTTCATTACGGGCCGCAAGGAATCAGACCGAACGGGCACGGTGAAGAATTTGGCCACGATGAATATGGGGGCCTATGAACAGCTGATCTGCAAACCCGTTGCCTACAAGGGCACGAGTGGCGACTACAAGACCGCGGCCCGAAAGCGATTGGTCGAAGAAGGGTGGACGATTATCGCCAATGTAGGCGATCAGCACAGCGATTTGCAGGGAGGCTATTCGGAGAAGACGTTCAAACTCGTGAATCCGTTTTATCTGATCGATTGAGGAAGACCTACCTATTCTGTCATCGCGAAGTCGACCGGGATAATGATACCTCGGAAACAGACTGATCAACGCTGAGTTCGCGAAGAGCGCAGAGGAGAAAGGTGAGGATCTCTGCGTCCTTCGCGAACTCCGCGTTTACATGCCTCGGGTCTCATCCTGAGATACCCAGACGCCTTGCCTTTGGTGGGATGATTTCCGGATATTTCGCGAAATGTTCGCGACATCTTTGAGGACGACTGCCATGTAGGACGGTTCATGATTGGCACGGCATTATCGCGAGGCGGGCACACGTTTACTTTTTTCCTTACGGGAGTGTTGTCTGTGGCCTTGGCGCAATCAGAACCGGTGGTGCTTGAGCAGGTGGAAGTGGTTGCGAATCCGATTGTTGAGGAGACGCGAGTGGATCGTTTGGCGGATCAAACGTCGGTCATTGGGCGAGAGCAAATCGAGGCGTTGAATGCACAGGATCTGACCTCGGCTTTGCGTCGCACTCCCGGGGTGACGATCTCGCGCTACAATGCGGTGGGCTCTTTTGGGGGAGGAGAAGGCGGCTCGGTGATCATCCGCGGACTGGGCTCCAGTCGTCCGGGTGGCGAAATCAAAACCGAGGTGGATGGGGTGCCCAACTACAACGGGATCTTTAATCATCCCTTGCTCGATCTCATGTCGATCGATGCGGCGGAAAGTATCGAAGTGTCGCGCGGGGCCAATCCGGTTGTGTCGGGAAATCGCTTTGCGGGGATCAATGTGACCACACCCCGCGCGCGGCAGGATGGGGCCTCGGCTGCAGTGATGCTTGCGGCGGGGAGTTTCGGGATGTGGTCGGAAAAGGTTTCAGCGGGTTACAAAACTGCGGAATTTGATATTTATGCCGAGCAGAGTCATCGCGAAGCCGAGGGACATCGCCTCGATTCCGATGGTGAGTTGAATAACTATTTGCTGCATGCAGGTTGGCAGCCCAACGAGCACTGGGAGGTGCGCTACCTGCTTAATCGCACGGATAATCGCGCTGTCGATCCGGGGGCGGAAACGTCATCAGGTCTGCCGCAAACCCGCGGTGACGTCTATCTCACGGAGAACTGGTTGCATGTCGTGACGGCTGCGTGGGATTACGAACGATCCGAGGGTTGGGTGAAGGCGTATTCAAATGAAGGGGAGGGCGATTGGCTGCGTCGAACGACTTCGGGTAACGCGGATGCGCTGAATGATTATCGGCTCTCCGGCGTGCGCTGGCGCGAAACACTTCGACTCTGGTCTGGGAGTGAGATCGTGGGCGGGATCGACTACGATGTGACCGAAGGCACGACGATATCGGTGCAACCGGGAGCGGCACCGTCGCGTAAATTCGGTCCGGAGGAATTTAGATTGGTTTCCGCTTATGCGGGTTGGAGTCATCTCTGGAAATCGGGCGATAACGAAGTGACCCCTTCGCTTGGGATGCGCCACTATGATCATGAGATCTTTGGCTCGGCGATGGCGATGCAAACCGGGCTGGTGTTGGACTTCGGCTCCACCCGTTGGCACGCGAGCGCGGGGCGCGCGGTGAAGTTTCCGGGGCTCGATGTGGCGGCGTTTTCCGTGGTGGCGATTCCGGCGCTCGGCCAGAGCTGGCGCTCGCTCGGACCGGAGACACTCGATCAATACGAGCTCGGCTGGAAGGGCGAATTCGACCGCGGCACGACGATCGAGCTCACATTGTTTCGCAACGAAGGGAAGGATCGCTACGTCTTCGTGCCACCGCCTCCGCCGCCGTTTCAATTTCTCAACCTCGAAACGTTTCGCACGCAGGGCGCGGAGTTGATGGTGACGATGCATGTGAATGAAACGCTCACCCTGTTTGGCGGGCTGTCGTTGTTGCAAACGACGCCTGGCGATCTGCCCTACGCGCCGGAATGGTCGGTGGTAGGTGGCGCGACGTGGCAGATCACCTCGCGCCTCACGTTCAACGTCGATGGTTCCTATTCGTCTTCGCAATACGCGGGCTCACAAGCTCGGGCCAACGGTGCACCGAATCGTGAACGCGTGGCCGCCTACGCGCTACTCAACGCGCGCTTGGCTTATCGCCTCGTGGATCGGGATGGTCGTGATCGCGGCGAAGTATTCCTCGCGGGCGAGAACCTCATGGATCGCGATTACCGTTATCGACCGGGCTATTCCATGACGGGAATCGGCGGCACGATCGGCCTGCTCTGGAAACTCTGAATGTTCTGTATTACGAACATTCGCTTAGGATTACTGATGTCATCTACAGGCCAACCTACTGCCCTCCGTAAATATGTAGAGTTGAACTGGGTTTAGACAAATGGGCTTGCTTCACCATGACGGTGAGCTGAAACAGCTTTGATGCTGGGATGAAACCGGACTCGTTCCTCCTCCAAACCCTCTTAGAGAAACTACGATGACTGCTTCCTCAGCCCCGGTCGATCACTCGCAAATCAACGCATG
Source organism: Cephaloticoccus sp. (assembly GCA_034669935.1). Lineage (GTDB taxonomy): Bacteria > Verrucomicrobiota > Verrucomicrobiia > Opitutales > Opitutaceae > Cephaloticoccus. The sequence continues at coordinate 121,200 of JAXMOJ010000014.1, read as the reverse complement.
GGTGGAGCAATTCCACCGCGATGGCTATCTCTTCCTGAAAGACATCTTAACGCCGGAACATTGTGCTGAATTGCGCGCCGATCTCGATCGTATGCTGGCGGGCGACGAAGGGGGCACCAAAGACGTCACTCCGACCCAGGAGATCGTGATGCGTGCGTTTGAGGGTAGCCCGGCGAATGTTCGTTTGTTTGATCTCGATCCGATTGCGGCTTTTGCCGAGGCCTTAGTCGCGCCGGATTGCCATGTGGTGCACAACAACTCATTCAAGACGCCGCACGGGGGTGGACTCTCCACCTGGCATCAGGATGATCAGCCGCACTACCTGGTCACGGATGGAAAACCACCGACGAATGTGCGTCTGCCGGTGATGTTTTTTACGGCCAATTATTATCTGACGGATGTGACTGAGATTGGCCATGGCGGCACCGAGGTGATTCCGGGTTCGCATCTCTTTGGCGCGCCCTCGCCAGAAGTGATGACCGGCACGCAATGGGAGCCCCAGATCAAATACAACCTCGGCCAGGCGGGCAGTGTGGTCCTATTCAATAACCAAGTCTGGCATCGCGGTGGTCCCAATACGAGCGATCGCACGCGCTACATCACGCAGGTGACATACGGTCGGCGGATGATCGGGCATAAATATTTTCCGTTCATGAACTACCAGATGCCGGAGCATGTTTATCGGGATGCGAATCCACGGCTCAAACGGCTGCTCGGGTTTCTTCCACGCGGCTCGTATGGCTGAACAACAGGTTTCCAATACTACGACAGCTGGGTTTTCTCCGGAGGCAGCGGGAAGAGTTCGGCGGCGCGTTGGCCCGAAATATCGGTGGCGCGAGGGGCTTCGATAATCCGGGGTTCTTTTTCGCCCGCTTCGACCATGCGCTTGAGTAGCCGTTGGCGCAACTCGGCGGTAACTTCCTTGTAGGCATCGCCACCGATCAGGTTGGTGAGTTCCCAGGGATCGGCGAGCAGATCGTAGAGGCAGTCTTCGGTATAGCTGTCGGCACAGCTGGCGAGAATTGGTTGGCCATCTTCGCCGGTTTCCAAACTGCGCACGCTGTATTTCCAACGGTGGGTGCGGATCGCGCGTCCGGTTTGGGCTTCGCTGATTTGCACAAACATATCGTCGCGCCACTCGGTCGTGGTCTTCTGCACGAGAGGCAGAATGGAGCGGCCTTCCATTTCGTCGGGCACGTCGATGCCGGCGGCGTCGAGGAGCGTGGCGGGCATGTCGATCAGGCTCACGAGTTGGTTGAGCGCACCGCCGCCGTTGAAGCCGGGACCGGAAATCGCGGTGGGCGTGCGAATCGACGCGTCGTGACAGGAGCGTTTGTATTCGCTGTTGCGCGTCTTGAAGTGGTTGCCGTGATCGGAGGTGAAGAGGATGACGGTGTTGTCGAGTTCCCCTACACTACGGAGTGAATCAATCAGGCGACCGAGAGCTTCATCGAGGCGTTTGATCATGCCGCAATAGCCGGGCCAGTGTTGGGGCGAGCTGCCGACGAGGGCTTGTAAATCCGGCGGACGTGGTGCGCTGGCGTAGTTTTCTTCGTAGCCGGTGGGCGCGGGATAATCGTCGCGATGGTTTTGATGATGCGGCTCAATGTAGGACACGAAGAGGAAGAACGGGTTGTCGGCTTTGCTGCGCTGATCGATATGGCGAATCGCCGCATCGGTGAGCGCATCGACGCGATAGCCGGGGAAGACGTGCTCTTGATTGTGCTCATCCCAGAGATGGGTTTCGAAAGCATCGGATGTGAACTCAAGAGTGTTGGACGCGAGCCACGATTGGTAGCCGCCGCGATATTCCTCGGCCACGGGGCCCTGATGCACGGGTGAGAGATGCCATTTACCGTAATACGCGGTGTGGTAACCGGCGTCGTTGAAGTGATTCGCAATCGTGGGTAGATCGAGATTCATCGGTGAACCGTTTCGCCACACGTTCGTGTTGGTGGCGTGCATTCCGGTTTGCAGGCAGGAGCGAGCGGGACCGCAGACCGGCTGGCAGGTGAAGCTGTTGACGACGTGGGTGCCTTCTTTGGCCAATCGGTCGAAATTTGGCGTCAGGCCGAGTTGAGATCCATGGGCACCGGTGGTGTCGAAACGTTGTTGATCAGTAAAAAAGACGACGACGTTGGGGCGAGTTTTAGGCATCGTTTTGGATTTCATAACTCAAGCGGAAGAAGGCAAGCGTAAGGGAAATGCGAAAATACGTTAAAAGTCTGAACTTTGAGGCAGAGTGTGTGGTCTGCCTATTGACGCCATTGGTGTGCGGTGTAGAGCTATATTGAGTTTCTCTACTGAACTGAACAGATCGTATGAACCCCATCTATCATTTGCTACGCAGATATGGCATCGCCGTCGGCCTGATCTTTTCGCTGTTCGCATCATTGTCATCCGCGACCACAGTGATCGCTCCGGAGTTCGATCAACTGGTAAACCGTAGCGACTATGTGGTGAGAGCCAAGGTCATCAGCTCGGAGCCGGAATTGCGGATCAGCGGCGAACGACGCCGGATCTTCACGAAGATCGAGATCGAGGTGCTGGAAGTGATCGCGGGAGAACCCCCGCAAAATATCGTGCTGGAATTCCTTGGTGGTCGGATCGAAAATGAGGAGTTGCGAGTAAGCGGAATGCCGCGATTGAAGGTGGGGGCCGAGAGTATTCTATTTATCAAGGATAATGGCCGGGTGTTGTGTCCGATCTACGCCATGACTTACGGTTACTATCCGATCGAGGAGGAGCCGGAGACCAAGCGTCGCTATGTCTCGCGGGGGGATAAGGTGCCCTTGGAGAGCGTGGCGGAAGTCGCGAAGGCGTTGACCAAAGGAGACGAGATGGATGCGCCTCAATTGCGCCTGAAGCGTGCGCGGGCCTTCACGCCTGATGAATTTTCCAGAGAAATCAGAGCAAGCCGTAAATCGATTCCCCTTCGTGAGAAAAATTAACCCATTCCTCAGCCGTTTACTGATTTGTCTGCTGTTCGTCACCTCGGCCGGTTCCCTTTCGGCCTACGATACACTCAAGGACAGTAGTGGAATCTATGTGGTTGTTTTGAGCCCGGGCGCGGTTCCGCTGAAGATTAAAACTCCGACTCCTACCGATCCATTGCTCGATGGGAGCACCAGCTTCGCCACGCCTCTGCTCGCGGCGATGAAGTTGTGGAACGACCAAATGGGCGTCGTGAATTTCCAAGGACAAGTGGAAGCGATGGAGGGCTATGTGAGTGGCAATGGTATCAATGAAATTGCCATGGATAGTAAGGCGGATGGAGAAGATTTTGGCGAAAACACGCTTGCGATCACTCTGTCGTATCGAGTTTCAAATGTGCGGACCGAATCTGATATCGTATTCAATACCGCGCATACTTGGGATTCATATCGCGGTGGGTTGCGAAACGATCGGGAAGATATTCAGCGCGTCGCGGTGCATGAGCTGGGGCATATTTTGGGATTGGATCATCCCAATGAGGCCACGCCAGCCCAGGCCGTCACCGCGGTCATGAATAGCACGGTGAGCAATATCCAGGTTCCGGTGACGGATGATATCAATGGGGCACGGAGCCTCTATGGGGCACCGGGATTCGTTCCGGCGAATGATAGTTTTGCCAATGCTGCTACCCTGACAGTCAGTGGCGACTCGGGCCAAGTGATCGGTGCGAGTATCGCAGCCACGGTTGAAACAGGGGAATCCGATCATGCTGATGAAACTCCATCTCATTCGGTTTGGTGGAAGTGGAACCCGGTTGGCGATATCCCGGTGACGGTGACGACTTTCGGGAGTAACTTTGATACGGTTGTTGGGGTTTATACCGGCACCGCTGTGGATAATCTGACCGAGGTGGCTTCCAACGATGATGAGGAAAGTGGTGTCATCCGCACGAGTAAGCTGACTTTCGCTCCCACGATTGGCACGACCTACTACATTGCTGTAGATGGGTGGGATGGATCTTACGGACAGGTAACGCTCAATCTCATATTGGGCACGGCAAACGGCAGTGCTCCAATTATCACGACTCAACCCACTAGTTTGGGGGTGACTTCCGGAAACGATGTGTCCTATCGCGTCGCAGCCAGTGGATCTCCGACCGGTTATCAATGGTTTCGCAATGGGAGTCCTTTGAACGGTGAGACTGCCGATACACTTGAGCTGAAAAATGTCTCTGCCGATGATGCCGGAGGCTACTATGTTGTTGTTACGAATGCTGCTGGTTCCACCACCAGTAACACCGCTACGCTGTCAATCTTACCAGAATCGTTGTCAGATCAGTCGGTGACTTCGGGGCACGAAGTTTCTTTTTCAGCGCCTACCTTGAGTGGCTCGTATCAGTGGCAGCTGTCTCTGAACGGGGGCACGACTTGGACTGATGTGTCGAACAATTCGGCTTATTCTGGGGCGACTTCGCAGGTCCTTACCGTGAGCAATGTGGGTGGTAGCTTGAATGGAGCCCAGTTCCGCTATGTGGTCACGTCAGGAGGGGGAACCTCAACCGGTAGTGCGATTACACTCACGGTAAACGCAGCCCTCATTCCGTTCCCGGTATCACTTGCCGTTGATGGATCGGGTAATCTTTACGTGACCGATAGTTCCGTGCACACCGTGCATAAAATCACGACGGCCAATCGGGTGTCCACGTTGGCGGGCAGCAGCGGTGCCGCGGGCACGACTGATGCCACCGGTGGTAATGCACGATTCAATCAACCGAGTGGTATCACGACGACCTCGGCGGGTTTACTCACGGTCGTTGATACGGCGAATACGTTGATCCGCCGAGTGACCAGTGCTGGAGTGGTGACGACCTTGGCGGGTTCGGCGACCATGCGGGGCAATGAAGATGGCGCGGGCACGGCGGCGACATTCGGGATGCCGATTGGAATCGCCCAGAATTCCAGCGGCACCTTCACCATCGCTGATGCTACCAATCACACTTTGCGGAATATGACTTCCGCCCATGCGGTCACGACCTTGGCGGGTGAGGCGGGCACATCCGGTTCTACTGATGGCAGCGGATCTGCTGCTCGCTTCAACTATCCTACGGGTGTTGCTACGGATTCCACGGGCGAAATCTATATTTCCGATGCGACCAATAATCTGATCCGGAAAGTCACTTCGTCGGGCTCGGTAACGACTTTGGCCGGTGTGGTTGCCGTCAGCGGTTGGCAGGATGGCACCGGAAGTGGTGCGCTCTTTAACCAACCCGGTGGGCTGGCGACGGACAGTGCGGGGAATATTTATGTCGCCGATACGGGTAACTCCGTGGTGCGCAAAATTACGCCGGCTGGCGTGGTGACCACCTTGGCCGGTCTCTCGACGGTGGGCGGTCTCAAAGACGGCACAGGCAGCGAGGCATGGTTTAATCAACCCCGCGATCTCGCGGTCGATACGGCGGGTAATGTTTACGTCGCCGATACCGGCAATGCCGCGATTCGCAAAATCACTCCAGCTGGTGTGGTGACCACCATGAATCTTTCGATAGCTCCCACGGGTTCGACCGGTGGCACGAGTTCCGGTGGTTCGAGTAGCGGTGGTTCGACGACGACAGTCGCTCCAAGCAGTGGTGGGGGCGGAGGTGGCGGTGGCGCTCCGAGCCTGTGGTTCTTCGGTCTGATGGGTGCGCTGCTTGGGTTGCGTGTGATACGCAGCCGAATGTGATCAGCGAATGATTTCGCTCGCAGCATGCCGGCGGCAATTCCCTTGGATCTTTCTGATTCTGGCGGTGCTGGCATTGGTCATTCAGCTCAATCCGGCCTGGCGCGATCTGCTGATCTATCAACGTGATGAGATCGATCAGCTATGGCGTCTGTGGACAGGGCACTGGGTGCATTTCGGCTGGCCGCACTTTGTCGTCGATGTCGGATTGTTTTTGATTCTCGGCTGGATGCTGGAGCGTCGCCACCCACGCATCGCGGTCAGTTCGTTGGCGCTCATGCCGTTGTTTATCTCACTGGTGATTTACGTTTTTGATTCACAGATGCAGCGCTACGCCGGCTTGAGTGCTCTTAACCTCGGGCTATTGCTGATCATCGCTCTGCAAGGCTGGCAAAGCAATTGGCGCGATTGGTTTTGGCCTGCGGTGCTCGTGATCTATGTCGCGGAAATCGTGTTTGAGATCATGTCTGGCGGCAGCGGCGGGGGGATGATTCGCTTTGATGATCCGCAGGTGAAAGTGGCGACGAGTGCGCATATCGCAGGTGCAGTTTACGCGGTGGCGGCGTGGCTGATCGCGCGTCGAAAAACGCGAGTGCCAGCTGTATAAGGTGGCGCGTTGTCCTCAACGCGCTGGTTGGGAGAGTGCCGCGGGAACGCGTCTTGAGGACAAGTCGCCCCACCTGCGGTTCTCTCAACGTAGGCTTGGCGAAGGCTGATGCTCGCGCATCGGATCAGCTTTGCCTTCACAAGCGAACGGCCTACGCAAATTGCTGCGAAAGACTGGAATCCTTCATTTTTATCGTCGCGATCGTCGCGAGACCTCAGTGTTCATAAATCCAGTCAGCCGTCCTGTCTCGATCGTTTTACCCCTGAATTATCCTTATGAAAGCCATCGTCGTCATGTTTGATTCTCTTAACCGCAAATGGCTGGAGCCGTATGGCGGCGCAGCCGGAGTGCCGACGCCGAATTTCACGCGGCTTGCGCGACACAGCGCGACGATGATGAACTCCTATGTCTGCTCAATGCCCTGCATGCCGGCGCGACGCGATTTGTTAACGGGGCGTCCGGGTTTCCTGCATCGCGGCTGGGGGCCCATGGAGCCGTTTGACGATGCGTTTCCGGAAATGCTGAAACAACAGGCGGGAGTGCATTCGCATCTCGTCACCGATCACTACCATTACTTCGAAGAAGGTGGGCAGAATTATCACACGAAGTTTTCGACTTGGGATTTTCTGCGCGGTCAGGAAGGCGATCCATGGAAGCCGCGTCTTGATGAGGCCTTCCAAATTCCGCCCACGACCAACCCGCAGGATCCGGAGCGTATCCGGCAGGATTTTGCGAATCGGCAACAAGGGCCGCACAGCCAAACTCTCACGTTCGATTCCGGCCTCGAGTTTATCAATCAGCACCATGCGACGGATAATTGGTTTCTCCAGATCGAGACTTTTGATCCGCATGAACCATTTTTTGCCACCGATGAATGGCGGAAAAAGTTTTCGCCGGATTATGATGGCCCAGTGACGGATTGGCCACCTTACGGTGCCTTGGATGAGATGGGAGAACAAGCGGATCATCTTCCGCAGTGGAAGCGTGAGTATGCGGCGACGCTCGCGATGTGCGATCACTCACTCGGGCGCGTGCTGGATGAGATGGATCGGCACGATATGTGGAAAGATACGATGCTCATCGTGGGCACGGATCATGGGTTCTTTCTCGGTGAACACGGATTCGTCGCGAAGAACCTCGCACCGCTTTGGGACGAGCTCGCCCACACGCCGCTGTTCATTTGGGATCCCCGTTCCGGCGTGAAGGACGAATGCCGCGATTCGCTCGCCCAGATCATTGATTGGGGCCCGACTCTCCTCGACTTCTTTGGCTGCGAGCCGACGAAGGATATGACCGGTCGTTCCTTAAGCGGTGCGGTGCGGGATGATACGCCGGTGCGCGATGCGGCGGTATTCGGTTACACGAATCACTATCTCAATGTGACCGATGGCCGTTATGTCTACATGCGAGCCAACGATCCCGATTACGAGGGACCGCTCTGGGATTACACCCTCGATCCGGCGTATATGAACTCGCGCTACCCACTCGAAAAACTCCGCACCGCGGAGCCAGTCGGTCCGCTTTCATTCAGTAAAGGTGTTCCTTTGATGCGTTATGCTACGAATGCACTGCATGACATCACCGCCTCGCGCGGCACCTTGCTTTACGATTTGCAAAACGATCCCGCGCAGGAAGCACCGCTCAACGATGCTGAGGTCGAATCACGGATGACTGATCATGCGAAACACATCATGGCAGAAATTAATGCCCCTCTAGAACAGTATGCTCGCGTGGGCTGGTCGCCGAATTGATGCAAGCATCGTCTCCTGACAATACTCCCTCCTACCGGCACATCCTGCTGCTCGCGTGGCCGGTGGTGGTGGCGAATATCGCCACACCGTTTCTCGGGCTGGTAGATACCGCCGTGATCGGACACACGAGGCCGGCGGCCGCACTAGGGGCAATTGCGATTGGCGCGCTCGTGCTCAATTTCATGCAATGGGCTTTCGGGTTTTTGCGCATGAGCACGACTGGTTTTGTCGCCCAAGCGGTGGGGGCGGAAAATGACCCCGGGGCGCGGGCGGCGATCATTCGCGCGATCGGCACGGGGATCGTGGCAGGGGTGGCGATTATCGCGCTGCAAGTGCCGCTTGCCTCACTCGCGTTTCCCTTGATGGGAGCGAACGACGAAGTGGAAGGCTTGGCCCGCAGTTATTTTTTCATCCGGGTGTGGGCTGCTCCGGCTACGCTGGCCACTTTTGCGATTTCCGGTGCGTTGATCGGTCTTGGTCGCACTCGCCAACTCCTCGCCGTGCAACTCGTGCTTAACGGTCTCAACATCGCGCTCGATCTGCTGTTTGCGGGAGTCTTTGATTGGGGCGTGCGGGGGATCGCCTTGGGCACATTGATCGCCGAATGGTGTGCCGCGATCTTCGGACTCTGGCTGATCGTGCGCATTTTGCGTGGGCAACATCGTGATGAGACGCCGTTTGTCTCTTGGGCGGAATTACGTCAGGCGGCGGCGCTCCGGCTCACATTTTTTACGCAGGGCAATATTATGATCCGCACCCTGGCGATGCTCGCCGGTTTCGCGTGGTTCACGCGACAGGGGGCCTTGTTGGGTGAAGCACAGCTCGCAGCCAATCACGTGTTGCTCAGCCTGATTTCTTTCTGTGCTTTCTTTCTCGATGGATTCGCGTTACCGGCCGAATCACTGGTGGGTGCCGCGAAAGGAAGGGGTGATCGCGCCCAGTTCGATCGTGCCGTCCGGAGAACCACTTTTCTGGCCGCGGCCACGGCGGTCATCCTCGGACTTATCCTGATCGGATTTGGATCGTCGTTTATCAGTGCGCTCACGGATCTTGAAAACGTGCGGCAACTCGCCGCGTCTTTTCTGCCCTATGTCGCGGTTTATATCGGCTGCTCTTTCGCCGCTTTTCAGCTCGATGGTATTTTTATTGGCACGACTCATGCGGCGGAAATGCGTAATGCGTCACTCGTGTCCGTGATTCTTTTTATCCTCACCAGTGCGTGGCTCGTGCCGCTGCACGGAAATACGGGGCTATGGCTGACTTTCATAGGTTATGTGATCGTGAGGGCGATCGCACTTGGTTTTTACTATCCAGGAATCCGCCGACACATTGGGTCATGATTTTTCGTCGTCAGGCGTGAACAACCGTTAGCGAAGATAACGGTTAAAGGACTTGTCCATGGCTTCGGTGATCGGATCATTTTGGCGCATTCGCGCCCGGGTGAGTTCCTTTTGAAGTTTTTTAGTCTCCACTGGATCATTTTTGATGCGGGTAATCTCGACCAATTTGTCGAGCTGGCTGAGTCTTTGGAGGCGCACTTCCTCATGATGCATCATCAAAGCGAAGTTGACCGTCGATGGGCTGAGGGGATCACCGCCTCCAGACGCTCCCCGATATCGTTTTTTCAGGTAGTCTGCTTTTCCGGCATCACTCAGCATTTCCCAAGGCGTAGCAGAGGGGTGTTTATCGGTGACGATCATCGGATTCATAAAAATGATGTTGGCGGTGTCGGTAGGATCGGGTTCTTCGGCTTTTGTTTGCGGTGGTGGATCGTAGTTCGGCAACGAGGATCGAATGACAGTAGCGAGGCGAGTAGACAGCATCGTGGAATGTGTCGTGGTCGAAGCATCATCAGTCGATGTGGCGGCCACAAGTTCGGTGGAGACGGTGTAGAAAAAGCATAACAGCACCAAACGAACCGAGCGGTAGTTGTCGCGAAAAAGTAAACTCGGATCAGGGGTATGCATGGGGGGAGGCTCGTTTTGCAATGCGTCCGGCAATCAGGATTTACCAAAGAAGATGGGCAGCATTTGCAATTGAAGAGGGGGCAATGAATCGACACGGAAGCCCGCGCGACTGTTCCGATGGAACAGTAATTATATACTGCTCTTCAGATTAAAGACGTGGATCGGTTTTCTCATGCAAAAAACGCGCCCCGGATGAGACGCGCTTTGAAGGCTAAAATTGGTCTTTTGTTTTCGCCTAGTAGGCGTTTCGCGTTACGGGATCGTCATCCTGTTTGTAGCGGGTTTGATAGGTCTTTACCTGCCCGGCCATTTTGAGAAACACGTCCAGCGGCACGACTTCGGCGGATTCTTCGAGTCCATCGAGAATTTCCGCTACCCGATCAATACTGGATGATTCACGCACGTGCACGAGCAGGTAGTAGGGCCGCTTGGTGTTCAGCGCCATCAACTCCTCGAGATCGGCGACGGCTTCTTTCACCGGACGTCTGGTGCCCAGATAGTAATCATACGAAATCATCGCACGACCGTCGCGCAGATCGTAGGTGCGGGCGGTGCCGTAGCCATTGGTGAAACCAATGACATCAGGGTAACCGTCATAGATGTGATCGACCACGTTTTTGGTCAGATCGGTGTTGCCGACATGACGATTGCCCTCGGAATAATCCATCGTGTCCATCACGCGCAAATCAAGGGCTTCCATTAATCGACGAGTCTCTGATTGGAGAATGGGATAGGCGCTGTCCGGCACGGGTTTGGGGTAAATGTAGCTCGGGAAAGAGTAGCCGATGAAGTAGTCCTTCGGCTTGGCACCGGCGTAGAAATATTCGATTAGGGCGGGAGAGAAGTCGACCCAACTCAATGCCACGCCCCACGAATAGGGCAGCTTGCCCCGACCGGGTTTAGTCCAAGCGCCGATGCCGATGCCGTCGGTTTGAATCAGGGCGATGTATACCTTGTCTTCCGGCGTCACCACTTCGTCGGGTTCCACGCTGTGATTGTTTTTGAATACAAATCCCTCGGAGAAACCCACATGCGTGTTAAAACTGAGATTGGGCAGCGTGTTGAGTCCCTCCATGCGTAGGCCGTAACTGGAAGTCATGGCCACTTGCTGGCCTTCAGTGTCTTTGGCGTAGGAATGCCAGCCCATCACATAGCTCTGCGGGTTTTGTTCCTGATAAATCCTGTTGGTTAGCGCGAGTTCTTCAGGATGTTTGGGATTGTGGGAAAGATCGGAGAAGAAAGCTTTGTTGTAGATACCCCAGTCGGCCATGCCCGGTTCCATCCGACGGCCCGCGTGTCCGCCCATCCAGATCACGACATCGCGGCTGCAGCGTTCCCAATAGCGATCCATGGCAATTTGGTAGATCTCGTGATCGGGCATGCCGCGAAAGTCGCCGCGCAGGTCAACCAGCATGCTGAGCCCGGCCGCCTCGGCCAACGGTATCAAATCCTCATTCACCACGAGCGCGTCTTCCAAACCGGAGACCGTAAACGCCACGATCAGAGAAGTGCGCACCTCCTTGTCCCACACCACGTAGCCCTTGGCGGAAGAGGCGAGCGCGTCGAGAGCCTCCTGAGCGGTTTCCAGTTGGGTGAATTGGAAACCGTGGGTGTTTTCATAAAACCCGCGCAACGGCTTGGTAATCTGCCATGGCCACTTGGGTCCGTATTCGAGATAGAGCGTCGGGCCGTTGCGATTCGCCAACCCCTGCAGGCTGATCAACATCGCCTGTTCGGGTAGGTCGCCGTCGATCAGCCAATTATCCGTCATCTGCATGACATAGGCTTTCGGTTGCCCGGCATCGCTGCGGGGGATGGCGGTCAACGCGACGGTCAACGTCAGCGCGACCGTGATCAGGCGAAGAAAAGTGGATCGAGTGTTCATCAAATGGATTCCTTTCAGAGTTACTGTTTACGGAAGACGCGGACGATTGGGATATTCCGACTCGAGCGGAGTTGCAGCACGCGCAGCGTCTGCCCATCGCGCGACAACCGTATTTCGCGCAACACACGCACGGGGGAATCGCCCTGTGCCGTTTCCAGGATCATGTTGATGTTGAGTTGCAGCGTGCGTCCAGCGTCCAGCCACTTGGCTTCAACGGTTTGCTTCTTATCACCGCCGAGATAGGCCCCGATGTGTCGGTTATCCCACCAACCCTCGACCTCTACAACCTGCGAAGCCACGGTCGTATCAAGGGTCATGCTTTCTTTGGCATTTCGTTTTCCGGTGGAGAAGTGGCGGGTGATCGATACCGTGTCACCTTGCACATCAATAATGAGATTCAAGGTGTTCCACGGATCGAGCGCCGTGCTCTTTTCCGTATCGATTTTCCACTGACCGCTAAAGTCAGGATTGGCATGAGTCGCGGTGAGACATGTGCCGGCAAACAGGCAGGTCAGCAGGGTAGCTTGCAGAAGTTTTCTGGTTAGTTTCATAAGCAAAGTGATGGGGTTGGTGGTGCGTTTAACGTGCAGCAACCTCGGATAACGGCGAAAGAAAAAACGATTTTTGTTATCCTGGTATTTGCGGAAATTCTATTCACGACTCGACGCTAGTAGGCTCGGAGTTAGACTTTGTCTTATGAATACCCCTCGAAGATTGGAAGGACTCGTGGCGATTGTGACTGGTGGGGCATCTGGTTTTGGCGAGTGTATTAGCAAACAGTATGCCGAGCTCGGTGCGAAGCTCGTCGTGGCTGATTTGAATCGGGAGAAAGCTGAGGAAGTCGCTTCTGCGATAGTGGCGGCCGGTCACGAAGCAATCTCCTGTCAGGTCGATGTCGCTGATTCTGCGGCCATGGGATCGCTGGTGCAGGCTGCACTGAAGCGTTTCGACCGGATCGACATCATGGTGAACAACGCCGGGATGAGTCACGACAATCGCCCGATGCTGGAAGTGGATGAAGCGTTCTTCGACCGGCTATACGAAGTGAACGTGAAGAGTATCTACCTATCGGCCCAACATTGCGTGCCCGTGTTTCGTCAGCAGGGCAGTGGTTGCTTTATCAATATCGGCTCGACGGCGGCGGTGCGTCCGCGTCCGGGCTTGTCGTGGTATAACGGATCGAAAGGTGCGGTCACCTTGCTTACCAAATCACTCGCGGTCGAACTGGCTCCGGATAAGATTCGCGCCAACTCAATCAATCCCGCGATTGCTGATACCCCATTGCTTACCACATTCATGGGCAGCGACGATACGCCGGAAAATCGAAAGAAGTTTCTCTCCACCATTCCGCTCGGACGTCTCTGCGAAGCCAAGGATGTCGCCAATGCTGCCGTCTTCCTCGCAGATCCTGCTTCCGAGTTTATCACCGGGGTGAGTCTCGATGTGGACGGCGGTCGCTGTATTTAACGCGACTATAGGTAGGGCAATAGAAGAGAATTATACCCTGAAGGGACTCACGCGGAGACGCGGAGGTAGAAATCAGTAGAGGGAGAGTATGGATTCAGGCTGAAGGCTCTGTATTGTCCCCGCGCCTCCGCACTCTCCGCGTGAGAAGAATCCGGACTCTCTGATCACTCTGTTACCTCCGGTAAAAAACAGATCTGGATGGCACTTTACCCGCCAGCGATCTTGATCAGCTCTCGCAGTCGCTTTGGCTCTGTCGCGGAAGTCTTGGCCACAAATCCACGCAGGTGCGCGAAATGCACATCGGCCTCATCGGTGATACGGGTGAAATCGAGGCGCGGATGATCACGGTGTTTCGATAAACCATATCCCGATCCGCGACGATCTGGTGCGATGATCGCGATCATGTTTTCGTGGAGATCGTTTTCCATCACGTAACGATCGAGACCGGATGACGGTTCTTCGGGAAGCGGTTCCGTGCGCGGCATGAAGAGCACTCGCGGTGCTTGGCCGTCTGCGTCGGCCAGTTCGTCGAGCGTCCAGACTTCAGCGTGTTCGCCGACAAACGTCAGGCGCGAACGCAGACTTCTCAGATAACCGAGGAGATCCTCGCCTACCATCTTCATGACTTCCCAAACCGGTTCACCCGCTTGATGTTCGGAGCCCAATGCAAACCGCCGCAGCATGGTGATATCGATGGGGGAGTTCAGTTGGCTGATGATATCGCGTTTCACTCCGAGCCACTTGGCGGTGGAGTTGGCGCCCCGGCAATCGAACCATTCCGCTGGTTCGAGCCAGTCGCAAAATGCCTTGGCGTCTTCATAGAGATCGAGGTTTTGCAATACGAGTGAGAGTGCGCAAGTAGGCGCAGCATCGTCGGGCAATTGATGATGATCAAAATTGTTCAGCGCCGGATCGTGTGAATCACCCACATCGACGACGACGGTTCCGGTATCGGCGAGATCCGCCTCAGTTGGCTCGCGCCGCACAATCGCGACTGGATTCGTGGCGAGCAGCACGCAACAGGCGAGAAACTCATCCTTATGGGCACTGCCCGGATGAGTGAGAATCGTGGTGAAAGGAGTCATTCAGAGCCGACTGAATACGATCGGCGGTCAGAAGCCAAGAAGCGGATTTTATTAACCACAGATTACACAGATGATCACAGATTTTGATGACCACCAAAGGCACGAAAGCCGGAGGATTGCCCACGGAACACACAGAAAGGGCCAGAATTCTAGGGAAAGGAAGAGAGGTCGCTAAGGAGAGCTTGGTTTTACTCGTAAGATGATGGATGACAGATAGATAGTTTAGATATGATACAACTGAACGCAGATCTAATAGGCAATTGGACGCTGTTGTAACCGTCAATCAGACGCTTGATTAACCGTCAATCAGACGCTTAGTTGACCGTCAAATGGACACTTCGTTACTCCCTCGTGCCTTGGTCTCGGCGATTCGTGAGGATCTGGCAGACACTCCAGTGGTGTGTCTGTTGGGACCACGACAGGCGGGGAAGACTACCTTGGTGCGATCCTTGGTGCCAGAGTATGGCTACGTGACATTTGATGATGCGGATGCCTTGGCCGTGGCTCAGTCCGATCCTACTGGGTTTATGGCTTCACTGCCGGATCGGGTGGTTCTTGACGAGATTCAACGCGTGCCGGAATTGATGCGCGCGATTAAGCTTTCAGTGGATCAAGACCGTCGTCCGGGGCGTTTTGTGTTAACCGGGTCTGCCAATCTTCTCCTCCTCCCAAAGTTGAGTGATTCTTTGGCGGGGCGTATGAGTATCCAAAGATTGCAGCCACTTACAGCGGCGGAAAAGGAAGGTAATTCTGGTGGATTTTTGGCGTCGTGGCTGGCTGGAGCGATTCAACCGATATTGCACACGGGCAAGAAGCAGCCCGATTCTCGCATCGCGGCAGCGCACATTGTGGCAGGTGGATTTCCCGAGGCGGGATCAAGAACTCCGGTTCGTGCTCGGGCGTGGCATCGCGACTACGTGCGAACCTTGCTGGAGCGTGACGTGCAGGATGTCGCTCGCGTTCGCGATTTGGGCGCGATGGAGAAACTCGTAGAGCTAATCGCTCTGCGCACCGGCAAATTACTCAACATCACAACTCTGAGCACGGAATTGGATATCCGCCGGGAAACGGTGGATCATTACCTTGGAATTTGCGAACGACTGTTTCTGCTCCGGCGATTGCGACCGTGGCATCGGAAGGAAGCGAAAAGGCTGATCAAGTCTCCAAAGGTTCATTTCATCGACACCGGTTTGGCTGCGACCTTGGGAGGGTTGCAGGCCGAGGATTGGACGCGTAACCGCCGCCGTTTTGGGCATCTGTTGGAATCGTGGGTGGTGCAACAACTGATCGCTCAAGCAGGGTGGACGGATCCTGCTCTCAAATTTTATCACTACCGAGATAAAGATCAGGTCGAAGTCGATCTTGTGATCACTCGTGGCCAGCAGACTTGGGGTGTGGAAATCAAAATGTCGGCCACGCCTTCTCTGGCTGATACGGCAGGACTCAGGAGACTTGCTGCACAGTGCGGTGACGATTTCATGGGTGGCATCGTATTTCATGCCGGACCTCATCTCTTGAGGTTGGAAGACCCGCGCTTTCTCGCTGTGCCTATCTCGAAACTCTGGGAGCTCTAAACCTGAGCAAGAGAGGGATGGAAAGACTGTGGTTGGACCTAATTTTTCCAGGAGGATGCAGAGGAAGCAGAGAGGGGAACCACGACGAAGCGCGATAGCGCGAAGATGATTCACTACGAAATGCACAATAGCCGGGTTGGTGTGCCGAAGAGGGGGCCCGTCAGAGAGGGATGAAATGGGGAAGGGCTTGGCAGTCTGCCGTTCTCATTTATGACTAGGGCCAATCATGAACCCCGATGAAATGCCGATGAAACAAACCTATTTGGATGAAGGGTATGGCCTGAAGCGTAGTCTCATCCCCCTTGATCTGATTTCAGCAGCCCGGGAGCGCGTGGTTGAAATGATGGAAGATCAACCGGATTGGGCCAGTCGGTCCTGGCAGGTCGTCGACCCGGCCTACCAACAGAATAGCAAGGGGCAGCCCTATCCGATTGGCATTCAGCGGCCGGCTTTAGCTGAAGCTGTTTTTGATGCGGTGGCGCATCATCCCCAATTAATCGCGGCCGCAGCCGAACTCCTTGGTGGCGAAGTCGAGTTGTTCACTGATCAGATCGGGATAAAACATGGATTCATCACGGGGGAACAAGGGGGGTGTTCCTACTACCATCAGGATTCCTATTATTGGAAGATTGAGCCCAGCCGTGGCATCAACTGCTGGATACCTCTGGATGATGTCGATGTGGATGCGATTGCTCTGGGGATTAAGCCAGGCACTCAGAACGGTTGGGAATTACAGGCCCACGAAAATTATTATGATAATCCTGCCTGGGGAAAAATCACCGAGGACGGCTTTAAGGCGTTCCAGCGTCACCGGGTTCCTCTTCAGGAGATTGATTTTTCCGATGAAATCATCTTTCCGATGCAAGCGGGAGATGGACTCTTCTTCACGAATTATACTTGGCATCGAAGTGAAGCTAATCGCTCAGGAGAAACCAAGATGTTCTACGCGATTGCGTATCAACTGACAGAGTAAGCGCGATGTTGAGGACGAGGTATGAGGAAACCACGAAATACACTAAAGACACGAAAGTCGGAGGATTGTCCACGGACGGAGCGCGGTAGCGCGCAGATGGCGCGGCCTGTTAGGGACGTGTCCCGAAGGGGTGACACAAGCGGGTGCCTTTGGGCAGCTAAGGAACAACACGCGGAAGGGGTTAGAGTTCACAGGAGGTAGCTGAGGAAGCAGAGAAATTGTCTGAAACTCTGCCTTGGCTCCGCGTCTTAGTGGTCTTTGCGTTAAAAAAATCCTTACTCCAGAGGCTGGGGGACTTTCGCGAGTGACGCCGGATCATAGCCTTGGGCTTCGATTCGTTTGAGGATCATTTGGTAAGTCTCGTCGCTCATCTGCCGGTCCCGGCTGAGGATCCAGAGCAGGCTGCGATTGGGGGTGCCGACCACCGCCCATTGATAATCGGGGTCGAGTTCCAATACGAGCAAGGTGCTGCTGATCGGCCAGACGAATTGGATCTTCCACTCGGCATTCGTCTCGGTGTTTACGATCTCCCCGACTCCATTCCAAGTCTTCTCCGGCGCATCGAAGTTGCCTTTGCGAAACGTGAAATCGTTGCCGAGTTTGCCGTCGGGACGACGTGTGTAGGTGTCGTAGCTGGCGACCTTTCCCTTTTCGAGAAAGTAGGGGATGTTTGCGATCACATACCAACGACCCATGTAGCGATCGAGATCGACATAATCCACCGTCCGCAACGGCGGTCCACTCGGTGTGGTCGCACATCCTATGAACAGAAGAGGCAGCAGCAGCGGAAGGAATCGCATCATGCCGACAACATGAAAAGAAGGCGGGCGAAGTCAAAAATGGCTCCCGGTTCTCGCGTATCACCCAGAGTTCAGTCAGTCGATTTGGCTGGATGTTTCCACAGCAGGTAACGCGTTTGCAGGGCTTCTGCTTCGCTGCGGTTTTGGGCGCCTAGGAGTTGGTCGTGATCATCCGTCCATGACCGGTTTTGTGCCATGGAGGGTAAGGTATCTGCTGATCGGCGCGATACCTGCCATGATCCCAGAATGGCTGATTCCTGGCGGCTGACGTTGCGCATCGTCTCGCGCGCATGCCGAGCTAAGTCACGGCTCATCGTGGGACCGTATGAGCGCTGCATCTCGTTGCAGAATATCTCGGTGCTGCCTTCGTGCGAAACCAGCAGGTGCATGTTGCGCTTGAACATCGTCTTGGCATCGCCGCCGCCGTTCATCTCACCCCAGAAACGCCCCGGATAGCCCAGCAGCACGGGACGATGGGATTCGGCGATGGCGGGAATCTTCGCTCCTTCGACCGCGGGGAGCCAGCCGGAGAGTTCGGCGAACTTCTCATTGCCGCGGTGACTGCTCAGGTATTGGAGGAAGTCGATCGCTTCCTTTCGATGAGCCGTCAGCTTGTTTACGCCCAGCACAAAGCCGGTGAGATGGGCCAACTCGGAAACCGGTCCGAGGATGGATGAACCGTAGGCGGGATCGTCGGCCGTGGGAGCGGGAATCGGGAAGGCCCCGATCCCGAAGCTGGCCTGGCTTTCCAAGGCGACGGCATCACCGGCCATGGCGGCAAACATGACGGCGCGACCTTGCGTGAATTCGAAATTAGCATCGCCCCCATCAAGCTGCATGAAGCCCGGTTTCTGATACGTGCCGAGTTCACGCACGAGTTCGTAACCTGCTCGAATGGAGGGCGTCGAAAAATCCCAGTCGTTCTGCAGATAGGTTTTGGCGTAGTCCCACTGATCGAGGGAGAGGGTGCGCCGCCGATCCAGTTGCTGGTAGAGCTCTTGGTTCACTGCACAGAAACTGGGACTCATCACAAATATGGCAGACAACTGGCAGCCGGCAAAGGGCACGATCCGGTGGTCGTGCGCTTGCGCATAAGTTTGGATTTCCCGACTCATCGCCAGTAGGTCACGAAAGGAGCTGGGAGGACCTGTGCGGCCGGTGATCTCTTTGAGGAGATCCTGATTATAGAAGATGCGCACGGTCGCGATCATCATCGACACACCGAAGTAATCGCGCAGGTCGCTGCTGTAGGAAGCCTGATTATTCAGGCCTCCCAGAAAGGTCTTTCGCCAGGGCGTGGCGCCGATGTCCGTGCCGGCATTGTAGGGGTTCGGTTCGTCGAGCCAGCGGGTGAGTGGCAGCATGTAGCGGTCCCGCATTTCAGTTACCCCGCGAAACCACGATGAAATTTGCAGGATATCCGGTGCGGTTTGCCCTGTGAATTGGGTCCGGAGATATTGCAGGTAAATCGTGTGAGGCACTCGATTCACTTCGATGGTGATATCCGGATGTAAGCGCATGTAGTCTTCGGCTACGGCTCGCAGCGCGGTCTCTCCCATCGGACGACTGTCGCCAAAGCCGATCCGGATCACGGTTTTGTTTGAAACCAGTGAACTGCGGGTTTCCAGCCACAGAGCCCGACCGGCCGATAGCAGGAAGAGCAGAGCGATCACGACCCAGAAGAGGTGCCGCTTGGATTTAAAGAGTTGGCGCATGGGCAGTCTCCAATTCAGTCAAACGATCGCGCACCATCATGATGCGTTCATCGTGGACATTTTCCTCCAGAAAGCGTCGGTAGCTGATCTCGGCTACCCGATCCTGCCCCAAGGCGCGAGCGATCTCTCCGATCTGAACGAGGACATCCGCCCGCATCACCGCATTCGGGATGCCCAGTTCCAACGCTGACTGCAGATGTCGCAGCGCTTCGGGTTCTTGGATTTCGAAAAAGATCTGGGCGTTGGCGATCAGCAGATGGTATTCCCGTTGTAAGTTTGGAAAAGTGATCTTCGCCTCATATTTGGCCAATGATCGCAGTCGCGCGGCCGGGGTGGGATCAGATTGAGGCAGATACAATTGGTGCAAGGTGAGCTTCAGCATCGCCAACTGACCGTATACGGAATCCGGGTGATTATCGGCCAGTGAGATTAGCTCCGGGGGCGAAGGCTCGGCCTGACCCTCGGGATTGAAGACCTGTCGGATCCGGCCCAACAGATAACCGGCCGCCAGTCCGGTGCTATCATTACTATTTTCTTTGTAAAGAAGGCGCAAGGCGGCGGCGCTTTGCTCAACTCGCGCGTGGGATTGGGGGGGCAATTCCAAGAGCGTGACGGCGGCTCCCAGAGCAGCTTCGCGTCGCGTGTCAGCGGGCCCGGTTTTTTCCAACTGCTCGAATGCGCTATGTGCTTCGCTGACGAAAAGCTGCGCCGTATCGAGCCAAGCTTCCGACATCTTGTCGCTCGCATGAACAGACCATGGTAGCAACCCTAAGTATAGGAGTGTCCACCACCCGAAAAGTGGGCGTCGCGTCCGGATCGGTCTAGAGGTAAGCTTCATGGGTTGGCTGTTAACGAGGACTCAGAGCTAAAAAGACTACCCTTAGGGAAAAGGGTGAATCGTGATAAAGGGGTTTTAACCTCGAACGGCACGATAGCTAACCAAAAACTTACGTGAGGATGCGGAGAAAGAAATTCCATCTGAATTCATCTGAGAAATCTGTGGTTAACAGGCTAGGTTCTTGTTGATGAGAGTGGTTCGAGTTGAGGACAGCTGCCTTTTATTTTGTCCGGATTAGCTTTTGGCGGCAGCCTTGGGGTATAATGACAATGACTTCTGATGTTGAATTACTCCGCCGGTTTATTGAAGACCGCTCCGAAGCTGCTTTCACCGAATTAGTTCGGCTCCATCTCCCGCTTGTCCGTGCCACGGCTTTGCGACGCGTCGGCGGAGACACGCATGCCGCCGATGATGTCACCCAACAAGTGTTCATCACTTTGGCACGGAAGGCGTCGTCTCTTCGCGGTCACGCGACACTTGCGGGATGGCTTTATGTCAGCACCCACCATGCGACCGCCGAGCTGGTCCGCCGCGAGCAACGCCGCAAGCAACGCGAAGCCAGCGCCCATTCCATGCACCTCACTGAATCTTCTCTCGAATCTCCTGACGAGGCCGCTCGCATCAGTCCGATGCTCGATGACGCTCTCATCACTCTTAAGCCAATTGAACGCGAGGCCATCGTGTTGCGCTTTTTTGCGAAGCACACGTTTTCCGAAATAGGAACAGCAGTGAAGCTTAGTGAAGAGGCGGCGCGCAAGCGGGTGAATCGCGCTTTAGAGAAACTACACACTGTGTTGGTCCGGCGAGGTGTCACGTCGACAGTTGCTGTTCTCGGCAGCACGCTCACCGCAGCCGGGATGAGCTCTGCACCGACTGGTCTTGCGATCAAGGTAGCCGGGGTCGCCCTGACCAAAGCCGCGGCGCCGAGTGTGATCGCCTCGGTTGCCAGTTTGCTTTGGCCCGCTGTGGGTGCAGCCGTGATTGTGGGTGGGACTCTCGCGATCGTGCCTCAGCATCTAGCGAACAACGCTACCGCTGCCGTGATCGCGTCACGTGAGGCCGACACTCGATCGACCGCCGTCGAGCTCAAGACTGAGAATCAGCGACTCTCACGCGATATCACTCACGCCAAGACCGTGGTGGCCGAGCGAGCACCACCAACTCGCTCCCTTGATGTGCGACCAGACGCATCGGTTCGCACCGGACCTGATCCTGTTAGTAAGACTGTTCTTGTAACGACTGAGGGCACGCTCAAATGGGAAGGGGAACCCGTGACGCTGGGTGGCTTTCTTCAGCATCTGGTGGATTATCAGGCGTCGGCACCGCGCGGTGAATCGCGACTTGTCGTGCAAGCAAACGGGACTCTCTTCTCCCAGTTGAACTATGTGCTCATCGAAGCCCGCAAGGCGGGGATCACCAATCTTGTGGTTGAAAGTGATACTTTGCCTGAGGGCATAGCGAACACTTGGTTCTGAACCCGACGATTCCATGCGCGCTTCCTCTTTCTTCCGGTTAATTATACTCGCGGCTGTCGTCGTTGTGGTCGCGCTATGGTTTCATGAGCGATCCATCGCTGCGGAGTTGGATCGTCGATTGGTCGTTCTGGGCAAGCATGAGAAGCAAGTTGCCGACCTACGCGCCGAGCGTGATCACTTGCGTGGGCAACTCCTAGCTGCTTCTCAAAGTGTCAGCATGGGCTCCGTTGCCTCCGCTGACAGCGACCGCCGAGTCGAAGCCCCGATTAGATCTGAACCATTTAGGGTAGGAGAGTGGACTCCCATCGCGGCTTGGGAAAATGAAGGCCGATCTACGCCGCGTTCTACCATCGCGACGCTATTATGGGCTGCGGCTGGTGGTGACCTGGTCATGCTAAAAACCGCACTTGAGTTCGACGATGCTACCCGTGCCAAGGCCCGAGAATGGTTCGATACTCTGCCACCTGCGACGCGCACGCTCTACGCCACTCCTGAAGATCTCATTGCCAGCGTGACGATTAAAAACATCCCCCAGACTGCCGCCCAGTTGAGTTGGATTCACCAATCTGATGCTGAGCATGCGGTCGTCGGTGTGTTGTTGGAAACGCCGGAGGCACCAGTTTCCGAGTCAGATGAAATCCTAGAACCGGCCCAAGAAGGAGCGCCACCTTCACTAGCGAATCAGAACCCAAACGGGATGGCCGTGCTAAATCTCCGACGGTCAGTCTCAGGCTGGAGAGTGGTTGTGCCTGCTGCTGCGATAGATCGCATAGCCAACGAATTAAACCCTCAGGAGTAGGCTGCCTCGGACACATGGGATACGGTTACATCCTTCCTGATCTTCTCTGATGTAGCACCTTAGGATTGTTCGATATTCGCCAAGACATCGACGAAGGATTCGATTGCGGATCGATGATAGGAATCTCGCCAGACGGCGGAGAAGTTGAAGGTCATGGTGGGGCGGCGGAGTTTCAGAAATTTCACGCCACTTGATTGCATGCGATTGAGATCGGTGGGCACGAGGGCGACGCCGGCACCGGAACCGACGAGACCGAGGAGCTCGTTCAAACCACTCGCGTGAATGCCGATCGAGGGATTGATCTTGGCGAGTTTGAAAAGGCGCTCATGCATGGCTTCGCGGCCGGGGAAACGTTCTTCATTGAGACTGAGAAACAAATCGTTGGCGAAGTCTGACAGGTTGACGGTTTTGCGTTTGGCCAGTGGATGGTCAGTTGGCACGACCATGCCAAGTGGGGTGGTGCGGAGCGAGCGCGTGAAAAACTCCGCCTTCACCTTGCTCGAGGCAGCGCCGGGTAGCGCGAGGTCGATGGCGCCGCGACGCAGGGCCGCGATTTGTTCACCGGGATGCATTTCGGTGATCTGCACGCATACCTTGGGCTGTTCGCGATTAAACTGTTTTAATCCCTCCGCCAGCATGCCGGGCAGGGCGGTCGGGATGAAACCCACGTTAAGCGTGACCTTTCGTCCGATGTGGCTGAACGCCTGCATTGAATCAGTCAGCTGACCAGCCCCGCGCAAAATAGTCTTGGCTTGGGGCAGAGCTACTTCACCGGCGGGAGTGAGACTGAGGCCTTGCGGTTCACGATTGAAGAGCGGCACGCCGAGTTCGGTTTCGAGGTCGCGGATTTGTCGCGAGATCGCGGGTTGCGAGACGTTGAGTCGGGCGGCGGCCCGACTAATGTTGGCCTCTTCGGCGACCATGATGAAATAGCGCAGGTGACGGAGCTCCATATGCGGTATAACTAAAACGCATAGCGACTAAAGCACAAGGTATTGGTGCAATCTCGGGTGCTACGGTATTCTCGGCTCATGAACTCTACTTCATCTCAATCACGCACCGTCACGAAGCGACCCGCCAATGAGCGCGGCCAGGCCAACCATGGCTGGCTCCAGGCCCGTTTCACGTTTTCGTTTTCCGAATACTTCGATCCCGATCACATGGGTTTCCAATCGCTCCGGGTGATGAACAACGATACGATTCAGGCGGGCGGTGGCTTCCCCACGCATCCGCACTCCGACATGGAGATCTTCACTTATGTGATCGAAGGTCAGCTCTCCCACAAGGACAGCATGGGCAATGGCTCGACGATTGAGGCCGGTGATCTCCAATACATGAGCGCGGGTAGCGGTGTGCATCACAGCGAATTCAATCCTTCGGAGGAAAACCTCACGCACCTCTATCAAGTCTGGCTGCAACCGAATGAAAATGGCGGCGAACCGCGCTATGCGGAAAAGAATCTCGGTGATAGTGCCGCGCCCAACGCGTTGACGTTGCTCTTCTCGGGCGACGGTCGTGATGGCTCCACCGCGATCCGGCAAAACGCCGAGATCAGCTTTGGTCGTCTGGATGCGGGCGAGTCTTTGGATATCCCGGCCTCCGATGATCGTCCGCATGTCTGGCTTCAGGTCATCTCCGGTGACGTAAAGGTGGCAGGCGAAACGCTCGGCACTGCCGATGGCGTTGCCATCCAAAACGACCCCGGCGCGATTCCGGTCGATGCCACCGCAGACACAAAGTTCCTGCTCTTCCGCCTGAGCTGAACGGCACATTCTGACAACCTGGTTTCTCATTGCGAGCAACCCGCCAGGCGGGAGATGTGGCAATCCACGAACTACTTTCGGTCACATTTCCTCACTGGTGGATTGCCGCGGTCGTCTATGCCTCCCTCGCAATGACCGCTGGAGAGGAGAAGTCCGTTTCCTAAAATTTAATCCTAAACACTAACCCAACACTTATTATGAAAGAAAAAATCATTGGCGGCCTCCTTGGCCTCGTCTTCGTGGTCTTCGGACTCAACTTCTTCCTCAACTTCCTGCCTAATCCTCCGATGGAGGAAGGCAGTCCACCCGCGTTGTTCATGGGTGCCATGTATGGTTCCGGTTATCTAACTTTCGTAAAGGTGCTGGAGATCCTTGGCGGTCTGCTTGTCGCGATTCCCGCGAGTCGTCGACTGGGGATGCTGATCCTCGGCCCGATCGTGGTGAATATCCTCGCGATCAATGTGTTTCTGATCCCGGGCGGTTGGACCCAGCCTCCGGTGCTGATCGTCGTCGCCTTCTCCGCCTTCCTTCTCTGGTGCGAACGCAATTCATTCTGCGCTTTGATTAAGGGCGCAGCGAAAGAAGGGTAACCTTAGATCGCTTTAGACTGGAGCGGTTGCTGATTCGGCAACCGCTCTTTTTTTGCAGGTGTTCGTAATCTAGATTTTCCTCACGTCGCGTTCGTCGCGAGACCATTGGTCACCGTATTCCCCCAGTCTAGAGCAGAAGCGTCTCAGACGAGCGCGGTTTCGTAGGGCACGATCGTGTTTTCCATCGTGCCGTCGTCAAAAAGATCGATCAAGGCGTAGGCGGGAGGAAACTCCTGGAAGGGCCCGGTCCACCAGCCGCCGCAGACCGCACCATTGCAACAATAGCGCACGCCCAGATAGCGCACTTCGTCGATCAGGTGGACGTGTCCGCTGATGCAGGCTTTTACGTTGGGATGGCGGTGAAAGAGATCCTTGAGGCGCTTCACATCCATGTGCATGGAGGAGGCGTTCATGACGAAAGCGCCTTGCTTGACGGAGTTGCCCGGCATGAAGACCGATGCGCTCAGGATGGGAGCGTGGGAGAATACGATGATCGGGCGCGAGGCGGGCACGGCATCGAGATCGGCGGTGAGCCACGCCATTTGTTCGTCGTCGATGATGGCCGAATAGCCGGTGTCGAGCGCAGCGTTGGGTTGGAGACTATCGAGCACGATGATGTGCCAGTCGCCTTGATCGAAGGAGTAGTAGCGATGGGGCATCCCGAGTTGTTCGATTACGAGTCCCTTACCATAGAGCGGATCGTGTTTGATGGCCGGATCATTGCGCGTCCAGCCCCAGATGTCGTGATTGCCGATGCAGGCATGCCAGGGGAGGGTGGTCTCGGCGGCCACCACGCGTTTCCAGATGTCCCATTGAGCGAGGGAGCCTTGCTTACTGTTGCGCAACGCGTCCCAAATCATGTCGCCGCCAAAGAGGATGAAATCGGGCTGGATCGGCTGAGAGCTAAGGTGCCTTAGGGCCGCGGTGAAACCCGCCTCCGAGTCCTGTTTACCTTTGCGCGGGGGCGTGACGTGCATGTCAGTCAGGTGAGCGATCCGCAAAGTGCGCTTACGTTCCTGGCGCGAAGGCGCAGCGCGGGAAGGTAGGGCAGCGAGACCGAGCGCGGCGGCGGCTCCGGTCAGGAAATTGCGGCGAGTGGAAGTCTTCGGTTTCATGTTCGGTAAGGATGCTTTGATCGCGTAAATAGAGCTGTGCTCTATTGGTAGTGAAAGTTGAAGCGGGGTCTAGCGAACATGAAACGGTCGGAGATGTTCTTTCATGGTCAGAGTAGATAGTGACGAATCAGTTTTCTTCCGTCGCGACGCGCGCGACGTCAGGTCGTTTTGCGCTCTCCGCGTCAGATCATGATTTGGGTAGTTGAGGATTGCTCGAGAAAGGTGAGAGGTGCTAAGTAGATTTATGTCGTCCCCTAGTAAATTTCGAGGGCTTTGCCCCATGTGGTTATTGTTAATGGTCGGATTCAGCTTGTTGCTGAGCAGCGTGGCGCGCGCGGAGTTTTCGGTGAAGGATTGGGAGGGAAAGTGGGTTTTGATCAAACAGCAGAGCAGCGCGCTGGATGTGTTTGATACGGTGTCTCTGGATTTCACGGCAGTGTCGGCGGATCGCGTGGTGATCAATGAGAAGTGGGGCTCGCGGCGGTCGCATGAGGAGGTGCTCGATTTGAAGATGGGCGGGGCCGTCAATCCGGTGCCGATCGAACACAAGGTTTTCGCGAGCAATGTCTTTATGGGCGTGCGACGCGAGGTGGGGGCCACGCGTGATATCGTGGCGAAATGGGGCGAGGGGATGATGGTGCTGGAATTGGAGGAGACCTTGCCGATCATTTCTTCACAGGGGCGGGGTGAGCTGGAGTATTACAACACGATGTCGCTCAACGCGGATGCCACCGTGATGACGTGGACGGTGCGGCGCGGGACACGACCTGTCGGGCAAAAATACGTGCTGAAACGTGAGGGTTATCGGGATGCGTTTTTCATGGAGATGAGCGACAACTGGACGATAGATGGCGATCTGCCGGAGCAGGCCGCGTTAATCACATTGCAGGGGGTTGTGAATCGGGACGCACCGATGTTGTATTTCGTTTACGGGCCGAAGTGGGACTTCCGGTTTACCGATGAGATCAAAGACTACTACGTGGCGAAGAAGCAGTTCACGTTTAAGCAATTGAAGTCGTTGCGCGCGGCGCTAAAGGCATTTGAGGGTAAGGTGCATAACTACGTGGTGTGGGATGAAGAGGTGCGCACGTCGTTGATCGTCTCGTTTACGGTCGCGGGGTTGGAGGAGGCGATCGTGGTGCCCGAGGAATTGATTCCGCTGATGGAGGAGTTTGGGCTCAAGCAGATCGCCGACTTCCGCGGGAAGTTCACCGGAATGAGTGATGTGGAAATTTATCAGTGGGCTTACGACGAGTATTGGGATCGCTGCAACAAAGATGCGATCGTCTGGATGGGCGGTGACGCAGGGCGGCGGATGCGACCGGGCGTAGCCGATTGGGGGATGCGGTTGAAGTGTTTCTTTACTGATCTCTCGACGAAGGACAACGATCCGAAATGGGCGGAAGAATACGCTCTGGCGGACAAGCTGCTTTCGGAGATGAATCCGATGGGGATGTGCTTCGGCTGGCACTCTTACGGTAAGGATAAGGAGCGTGATCACGTGAAGCTGGCTTCGAAATATGTGATCCGCATCTCGGGTCTGCACACGCTGCCCAATACGAGTTTCAATACTCAGGTAGCACTCACACCGGGCTTTAAGTTTCGTAACAATCCCAACATCGAGGAGGGCAAAACTTACACGCCAAAGCAGAAGGTCTATCTCGCGGCGGTGCAGACTGATTCACTCGGGATCGGCGCGTGGACGCGTCCGGGACGCGGCTCAATTCCCTATGCGTGGCAGGTGACGCCGAACTGGCTGTGGATGTCACCCTCGGTGCTGGAAATGTTTTACGATCAGGCGACGGATAATGATCTGTTCATCGGTGGGTTGTCGGGGCCGGGTTACATGTATGCGAAGGCGATCCCACGGGACGCACTTCCGACCGTAATTGCGAAGTCGCGCGAGTTTATGGAGGCGCTCGATTTGAACATCTTCGAGTTTATGGACTACTCGGAGGGCGCTTCGATCGAAGGGAATCCCGATCTGCCCCAGTCGCTGATCGATATCTACTTTAAGGAGATGCCGGATGTTGCCGGTTTCCTGAACGGTTATGCCCCGGCTTACACCTTTGTTCATCAGGATGGCCGTGTGCTGGTCTCTTATGATTACTACATGTCGGAGGGACGTTCCGAAGAGGAGGTTGTCTCCGATTTACAGGAGCTTTCTGTCATCAACGACAAGCGACCGTATTTCCTGCTCATGCACGTGCGCAACTGGAGCGACATCACGCGCGTGAAAGCGGTGCTTGATGAGCTGGGCAGCGAGTTCGAAGTCGTGCCGCTCGATGTGTTTCTAAAGATGGCGGCAGCGGAACCGACGTTCGAGAATTACACGAGACCGGAATGATTTGATTTTGGATTTTCGATCTTGGAATTTGGATTGGCTGTCTGGTGCAGGCTGACTTGATTTGGTTATTTGACAGGAGTTGAAAAACTAGTCTAAAGACTGGTCTAATTATCTATGAAAATGACTCAAACTGTAGGTGCTTATCAGGCAAAAACGCATTTACCTTCTTTGCTTGGTCGCGTGTCGCGTGGTCGTGAGGTGTTGATTACGAAAAACGGCAAGCCCGTTGCACGGCTAGTGCCTGCGGACAAACCTACGGGGCCTGATCGCACGGTGTTTGCGCGGATTCGAGCTATGCACGAACGACTTTCGTTGGGCGACGGTGTGACCGCTAAGGACTTGATTAACGAAGGCCGTCGCATCTGATGGATCCGCTGGTGATTGACGCCTCGACTACGATGGGGTTTCTGCTGCGCGATGAGCAGCCGGAATTGGCGATGAATGTTCTGGGTGCGATTGAAAATGGCGCGGCTCTGCATGTGCCTGCACATTGGGCGGTCGAGGTGGCGAATGGCTTGCTGATGGCCGAGCGGCGTGAGCGAGCGACTCAAGCTGATGTGATGGAGGCGCATGAATTGCTCTCCCAGCTGGGCGCAATTATTGATGATCAGACGACAGAGCGTGCGGGGCGCGACACACTCGCGCTAGCCCGTCAATACAGGCTGACGATATACGATGCGGCGTATTTGGAATTAGCAATTCGGCTCAAAGCCGGACTCGCCACCAACGACAAGGCTCTGGCCAAAGCGGCGGTAGCCGCCGGAGCCTCAGTGTTTGCTTAAAGCCATTTGGTTCAGAGCGGTCTGAGTTCAGGGCGTTTACAGGTGCGGCCGTCGCTAGCGGACTTTCCGCGGAGGCCTTGCCCGATCCACGGAATAAGATGGCGGGTCCACCAGCGTGCTTCGGTGGCGCACCGTTGTGTGAGCGATGGGGTGAGTGCGTTGGGGAAGGCATGGCGCCAATCATCGTTGCTGTCGGGTAAGTTGAGGGCTTGGGCGAGCGCTTCGGCGATGCGGGCGTGGCCGGCTGAATTGGCGTGGATGCGATCTTCGCTCCAGAGGCGTTGATCAGTGGCGACGGGATGCGCGGCAAAATCGATCAGGATGGCGCCACTGCTTTTAGTGGCATCGGCCAGCGCCTGATTCATCGCCGCAATGCGTGGCGCGATGAGTCGTGCGATGGGCATGAGTGGCGCGAGATCAGGCAGCGTGAAACTGAGCACGGTAGCGCCGGCATCCACCAAGGCGCGTTGCATTTGAGCGATATCGGTGGCGACCGATTCAGCGTCGAATCGCAGGCTGGTGACATCGTTGGTGCCGCAAAATAACGTCGCCAGATCAGGCTTCATCGCGAGGGCGGCCTCGAGTTGACGGTCGCGAATCTGCCGCGTGGTCAGCCCACGCACCGCGAGATTGGCATAGCACAATTCCTGATCTTGCCCGGCATCGATTCGTTCGGCGAGTCGCTGTGACCAACCACGATAACCGCCGCCGCCATCGGGATCGTCGATGCCCTCGGTCGAGCTATCTCCAATCGCAACATAGCGGGCGAAGGTTGGCGGAATGGGCATGGCGGTGCCTCGGTGCTTTCAGGCAGAGCCTTGCTCAGTCTTGGGGTAAGGTCTTAGGCCAAGCAGGATCTCGGCTCGCTCGGTGAGGGGTTGGTTCGCTAGATTTTTGTCGGTGTATTCTTTCAGGCTATCGAGGACCCGATTGTAGACGGTCTGACGGTCTTGACTGGTGTCGATTTCAACGCATCGATTCTGACTTTTGAAGTGCTCGACAGTGGGGAGGGTCTCCGCCTTGAAGGTGTCGAATCTTAGCTTCACGCTCTCAACATTGTCGTCATTTCGGCCGGAGTATTTCGCGCGCGCCAAGATACGCTTTTCGAGCACGGGATAGGGACACTCAAAGTAGATCATTTTTGGGAGGGCGGTTTCCCGGCCGAAGGTTTCGTGCCACGCTTCCAAATTGGACAAAGACCGGGGGAAGCCATCGAGGAGGAAATTGTTCCGGCCCGTCGTCCGAGTGATGTGCTCCATTGCGTCCTTCAGTAACGTGACGACGATTTCGTTGGGCACCAGTTTACCCGCTTTTAAAAACTCTTCGATGTCGGTAGCATTCGGGCCACCGGCTTCAAGCTCGGCGCGGAGCAAGTCTCCGGTGGAGAGGTGTGTCCAACCGAGTTGCGATTCGGCCAGTTCGCACATGGTGCCTTTTCCTGCGCCGGGTCCTCCCAGCACGAAGACGACGTTGGGTTGAGGGCAAGGTTGACGCGGGTCGTGGTAGTGGAGTTCTACTTTGGGGGCGGGGGCGACGCCCATTTTGTAAACGTTCCATTCCCGATCTGTCGGGGGGAGCTCATCCTCGCAGGTGATCTCGTAGGCGAGATGCCCATCGAGGCGCGAGATTCTCCAGGACTGGTAACTGTTGGAGTAGGAAAGCGCCGGGCTTCGGGCCGCTTTGCCATCAGCCCGATCCCAAGCCATTTTGCCGTTCCAGTAGCCAAGACTCGAGACGGTGCCCGATTCCGATTTGGCGGGAGGTGCGGTAGAGGGAACGAAGAGTCCATCCACTTCGGGCAGGCCCGATCCTTTGACAACGATATAGAGGGTGTTGGGTTTGAGATCTTCGGTTCCGCTCTCAGATTTGGGTGGGGTTCGTTTCTCCATAGGTGAGTGTATCGTAACGTTGAGAAAAAGCCTAAATCCTAAGAAGAACTATTCACTCAGCCGACCCATTCGCGGGCGTTGCGGAAGAGTTTCATCCAGGGGGAATCGTTGCCCCAATCGTCGGGTGCCCAACTCATGCTTGAGCTGCGGAAGACGCGCTCGGGGTGGGGCATCATAATCGTCACGCGACCATCGGTGGTCGTGAGGGCGGTGATGCCGTGAGGCGAGCCGTTGGGATTGAGCGGGTAGAGTGATGTTCCCTGTTTGGAATCGTTGTCCGCCTTCGCCAAGGCTTCGGCGGACTGCGCAAGCGCGAGGTCTCTCGCTTGCTTGTTATCCACATAGCGCGCGCTGACGAAGCCGGACTCGCTGCAGGATTGTGCAGTGGCGGCATCGGAGAACTCAGCGCGACCTTCGCCGTGGGCGACGGCGACGGGGATGACGGAACCGGCCATGTCCTTGAAGAGGATGCTCGGGCTGGCTTCAATCTTGAGAGAAACGAAACGGGCTTCGTAGCGATCGGAATGGTTCTGCACGAAGTGGGGCCAGTGATCGGAACCGGGGATGATTTCGTGAAGATTGCTCAACATCTGACAGCCGTTGCAGACGCCAAGGGCGAAGGTATCTTCGCGGGCGAAGAAGGCCTCGAACTCACTGCGGGCACCTTCGTGGAAGAGGATGCTCTTGGCCCAGCCTTCACCGGCCCCGAGCACGTCGCCATAACTGAAACCACCGCAAGCGGCGAGGCCGCGAAAGTCTTTGAGGGAGACGCGGCCTTCGAGAATGTCGGACATGTGCACGTCGATCGCTTCGAATCCGGCGCGGTCAAACGCGGCGGCCATTTCGATCTGCCCGTTGACGCCTTGTTCGCGCAATATCGCAATGCGTGGTTTATTGACCACAGAGTCACGGAGGGCACTGAGGTCAGAAGGTGAAGTCGTCTGACTCTGTGAGCTCGGTGTCTCTGCGGCAGAATTACCTGATTGGTAATCAAACGTGAGCTTCGGGGTGATTCCGGGGTTCGCGAGATCGAGGCGAAGTTGGTGTTCCTGCTCGGCGGATGCGGGGTTGTCGCGGAGGCGCTGGATGTTGCGCGTGACGTCGGACCAGTGGCTGCGCAGATCGAAGAGATTTTCTTCGATGAGGAGATTGCGGTTTTGAGTGACGCGGAAGGTGTGGGTGTCGTTGAGGGTGCCGATGCGAGAGATGCAGGCTTTCAATCCGTGCTCGCGAAGTGTGAGATAAACGTCGTCGAAATCGGATTCGCGCACTTGGATCACCGCGCCGAGTTCTTCGTTGAAGAGCGCGCCGTAAGGATCGTGGAGGTGAGGGATTTCGAGATCGACGCCGATGTGTCCGGCGAAGGCCATTTCGGCGACGGTGGCGAGGAGGCCGCCATCGGATCGATCATGATAAGCGAGGAGCTTTTGCTCGCGGCCGAGCTTTTGAATCGCGTTCCAGAAATTCTTGAGATCGGTGGGGTTGTCGACGTCAGGCGTGTCTTCTCCCATTTGCGACGCGACTTGGGCGAGAATGGAACCGCCGAGGCGATTCTGCCCACGACCAAGATCGATCAGGAGGAGGACGGTGTCGTCTTCTTGGGCGAGCTGAGGGGTCAGGCTCTGGCGCACATCGGTGACGGAGGCGAAGGCGGAAACGATCAACGAGACGGGGGCGGCGACGCGTTTTTCACGATCCCCATCCGTCCACACGGTGCTCATGCTCATCGAATCTTTGCCGACGGGAATGGTGATTCCGAGTTCGGGGCAGAGATCCATGCCCACGGCTTGGACGGCGGCGTAGAGATCAGCGGCATCGCCGGGGACGGCAGGAGCGGCCATCCAATTGGCGGAGAGATTCACTTTTCCGAGATCGCCGATCTGAGCGGCAGCGAGATTGGTGAGAGCTTCGCCAACTGCGAGTCGCGCGGAGGCGGCGGCATTGTTCACGGCGACAGGTGTGCGTTCGCCCATGGCCATGGCTTCACCGGAAAACACATCGAAGGAGGCGGCGGTCACGCCACAATCGGCGACGGGCACTTGCCACGGGCCAACCATTTGATCGCGCACGATCAGGCCGCCGACGGATCGGTCGCCAATCGAAATGAGAAACGTTTTGTCGCCGACGGTGGGATGCGAGAGCACGCGCTTGACGGCTTCGCGTAGATTCAGGCCGTGGAGGAGGAGTTCCTTTTGTGGGCGTGATTGCGATTGCTCGCTGCGATGCATACGTGGCGGTTTGCCGAGGAGGACTTCCAGTGGCATATCGATCGGCGTGTTGTCGAAATGGGGATCGGAGACAGCGAGATGTTTCTCTTCGGTAGCCTCGCCAACGATGG
This sequence comes from Cephaloticoccus sp., assembly GCA_034669935.1. Taxonomy (GTDB): domain Bacteria; phylum Verrucomicrobiota; class Verrucomicrobiia; order Opitutales; family Opitutaceae; genus Cephaloticoccus. The sequence goes on along the minus strand of JAXMOJ010000014.1, from coordinate 87,788 downwards.
CGAAGGGTGCGCGCTCGCGTTGGCACAGTTCGGTAAATGTAGCGATACGATCAGCCGGGATGGCGAGGACGTAGCGCTCCTGCGACTCGTTGCACCAGATTTCTAGCGGGGACATGCCGGGCTCGTCATTGGGCACTTTGCGCAGATCGAATTTACCGCCGCGACCGCCGTCGTTGACGAGCTCGGGGAGGGCGTTGGAAATGCCGCCGGCCCCGACGTCGTGAATAAAGGAAATGGGGTTGTCGTCACCCATCGCCCAGCAGCGATCGATGACTTCCTGGCAACGTCGCTCCATCTCAGGGTTTTCACGTTGCACGCTGGCGAAATCGAGATCCTCGCTGCCGGAACCACTCGCCATCGAACTGGCCGCGCCGCCACCAAGACCGATCAGCATCGCGGGGCCACCGAGCACGACGAGTTGATCGCCGGGAAGGATGTCACCTTTCTCCACATGACCGGCGCGAATATTACCGAGGCCGCCGGCGAGCATGATGGGTTTATGATAGCCGCGAATCTCTTTGGCGTGGGTGTCTTTACCGGAGGAGGGGACTTCCTGTTCGAAAGTCCGGAAATAACCGTTGATCGCCGGTCGACCAAATTCGTTGTTAAATGCCGCGCCGCCGAGCGGGCCTTCGATCATGATATCGAGGGCGGAAACGATGCGGTCGGGCTTGCCGTATTTCTTTTCCCAAGGCTGTTCGGCACCGGGGATGCGGAGATTGGAAACGGTGAATCCGGTCAGTCCGGCCTTGGGACGAGCGCCGACACCGGTGGCCCCTTCGTCGCGGATTTCGCCACCTGATCCGGTCGCGGCGCCGGGGAAGGGCGAGATAGCAGTCGGATGATTGTGGGTTTCGACCTTACAGAGGATGTGGATGTCTTCGTCGTGGGCCGCGTAAGTCTTGGTCGTTGGATCTACGAAGAAGCGACCGCCTCTCGAGCCAGTGAATACGGCTGAATTATCGCTGTAGGCGGAGAGGATACCTTCGCTGTGGAGCTGGTGAGTGTTGCGGATCATCGCGAAGAGCGACTTTTCCTGCTCCTGACCATCGATGTCCCATGTGGCGTTGAAGATCTTGTGGCGGCAGTGCTCGGAATTGGCCTGCGCAAACATCATGAGCTCGATGTCGTTGGGATCACGGGCGAGTTTGGTGAACGATTCGACGAGGTAGTCGATTTCATCGTCGGCCAGGGCGAGGCCGAGTGATGTGTTGGCCTTGGCAAGGGCGGCGCGACCTTCGGCCAGGACCGGCACCGTCGTCATGGGGCGAGGTTCGTCGTGGTGGAAGAGCACATCACAGGCTTCAAGCGATTCGAAGACGACCTGAGTCATGCGGTCGTGGAGCTGGGCGCTGAGCGACGCGAGCTGATCAGCGGCGAGGACGTGGAGAGGGGCTTGGAGCGCGGCGTTATCAATCTCGATGGTAAACTCGATCACGCGTTCGATGCGTTTTACCTTAGTAAGGCCGCAGATGTGCGCGATATCCGTGGCTTTGGACGACCAGGGCGAGATCGTGCCGGGGCGGGGCGCGACGACTTGAGTGAGCCCGGAAACCGATTCGGTGGCGCGACTGGGACCGTAGGTGAGGAGCTTTTCGAGCACTTCATGCTCGGCTGAGGTCAATTCACCTTCGAGTTTACAGATGTGAACGAAATCGGCCTTGAGAGCCCGTGCGGGAAGGCCCGCAGCGGTGATGTCTTGGAGGAGCTTTGTGAGACGAAAAGAGGAGAGGGCGGAGGAGCCGCGGAGGATCAGCATGGTCGAGGCGCCCATTTTTTCCAAACATCTCGGCTGTGGTCAAGGTGAGTGAGTGGCTAAAAGCGGTAAATATTGGCCTGTCATCGCGAGCCTGACCCCTCTTGGCCAGAGGGACGTGCCCATCCATCTCGAGTCAGAGGTGGCCGCGCACGTCCCTGTGCGCGTGGTTTGTATCCGACTGGTGATCGTGGATGGCCGCGTCGCTCCGCTCCTCGCCAAGACAGACGAATCCAATTCTGAGAGATAGAACACGTTTTTTGCACATGAAGACAGAGAAAGCCGTTGACGATTTATGAGCGTTGGACGCATTTAATAACGCAATCGCCTTGATGACCTGGAACCACCTGAACCGCTCTAAACAACGACGCTTTTCCGCTGGGAAAGCTAGGGCGCGCAGGGGCTTGAACCCATGAGTGAAAAAATCACCCACGAATGCGGTGTGGCAATGGTGAGGCTCCTGAAGCCCTTGTCATACTACCAGGAGAAATACGGAAACCCGCTGTGGGGATTCACCAAACTTTTCCTCCTGATGGAGAAGCAGCACAACCGGGGGCAGGATGGCGCGGGGGTGGCTTGCGTGAAACTGAACATGCCGCCGGGCGAGTCCTACATGTTTCGAGAGCGCAGCGTGAAATCCAATGCGCTGGACAAGATTTTCAAACCGCTGCTCAAGCAGTATAACGATCACATCGCCACGGGCACGATCCACCCTGAGTTTCCCGATACGGTGCACAAATCATTCGATTTTGGCGGGGAGATTCTCATGGGGCACCTACGCTATGGCACGAGTGGCGATTACAACGCCTCCTCCTGTCATCCGTATTTCCGGCGGAGCCCTTGGCCAACGCGTAATCTCGCGCTCTGCGGCAATTTCACGCTGACCAATACGACTGAACTCAATGCTTCGCTGACTTCGATGGGCCAGCATCCGATTTACGCTACGGATACGCAGGCGGTGCTCGAAAAAATCGGCTACTTCCTCGATGAAGAGCACGTTGATCTCTACCGCAATCTGCGCGACGACGGCATGCCCGGGGATGAGATGGCCACCCATATCAGTATGGATCTCGATCTGACCCGTGTGTTCAAACGCGCGGCGGAGAACTGGGATGGTGGTTACACGATTTGTGGGATGACGGGAAATGGTGACGCTTTTGTGGCGCGCGACCCCTCCGGAATCCGTCCCTGTTTCTATTATAAAGACGATGAGGTCATCGCCTTCGCTTCGGAGCGCGCTCCGTTGATGACCGGCTTCGATCTCGAAATAGAGGATGTGCACGAGGTTAAACCCGGCCACGTGATGATGATTAAGAGCCACGGGGCGGTCACCGAGACAGAGTTTACGAAACCCCTTCCGCGGAAAGAGTGCAGTTTTGAGCGCATTTATTTCTCCCGGGGCAACGACCTTGATATTTATAAAGAGCGCAAGGCACTCGGTTCACAGTTGGTTGAACAAGTGGTTGAATCGATCGAGCACGATTGGGCGCACAGTGTGTTCGGCTTTATCCCCAATACGGCCGAAACGGCGTATTACGGGTTGATGTCCGGACTGCGTGAATGTCGTCGGAGTGAAGTGAAGTCACAGATACTTGAAGCGAGCAATGCCGGTAAGCTGACTGAGGCGATGCTCGATGATTTGATTCTCAACAACTGGCCGCGGAGCGAAAAGGTGGTCAGCAAGGACATCAAGTTGCGGACATTCATCGGCCAGGAAGGCATGCGCAATCAGCTCGCGAGCCACGTTTATGATATTAGCTACGGATCGGTAAATCCGGGTGACAATCTTGTCTGCGTGGACGACTCGATTGTGCGAGGCACGACACTGCGCAAATCGATCCTGCGGATTCTCTCCCGGTTGCATCCGCGTAAGATAGTGATCGTTTCCACTGCGCCGCAGATCCGCTATCCTGATTGCTACGGCATTGATATGTCGGAGCTCGGGAAATTCATCGCGTTTGAAGCTGCGGTGGAACTCATCAAGGAACAGGGGAAAGAGGACCTACTCGAAGAGGTATATCGACTTTGCTTCGATGAGGTGAACGACAAGGAAGAGCCCGACACCAATCACGTGAAGAAGATCTATGAACCGTTTACGCCCGAGGAGATTTCGGCGCAGATCGTGAAACGGGTGAGTCCTCCTCAGAATGGCTGGCAGGGAGAGATCGAGATCATCTATCAGACTGTGGAAAATCTGCGCAAGGCGGTGCCGAATCACACCGGCGATTGGTATTTTACCGGTGATTTCCCCACTCCGGGAGGTTACCGCGTGGTGAATCAGGCCTACATCAATTACTACGAGAAAAACGAAGGACGGGCTTATTGAGTTACTGCTTCGCCAAGGCTTCGCAGCACACGTTGGAATTCTGAAGCGCATTCGTTCAATCCCAGTCCTGTGAACCAATCGAAAATCCGAATTCTAAAATCCAAAATTTCGACCATGTCTTTATCCTACGAATCATCCGGTGTCAGCTACGATCAGCTCGATGCTTTTAAACGTGCCTGCCAACAAGCGGCCCGCACCACTTCAGGTCTGTTGACGGATCACGGTTACAGCGAACCGGCCAACACCCGCGGAGAGAGCTGTTACCTGATGGAAGCGGATGATCATTTTCTCGGGCATGTCGAAGAAGGGCTCGGCACGAAGAATCTCGTGGCCGATGCGGTTTACGCGCAATCGGGTAAAACATTCTACAGCGAAATCGCCATCGATACTGTCGCTACGATCGTGAACGATTTGGTGACCTGCGGTGCGCTGCCGACTTGTGTCGCGATGCACGCGGCCGTGGGCGATTCCGATTGGTTTTCCGATTCGAAGCGCATGCAAGCGCTCGTCGATGGATGGGCCGAAGGCTGTCGCCAAGCCGGAGCGGTGTGGGGCGGGGGAGAAACCCCGACGCTCAAGAAAATCGTGAATCCCGATGCGATCGTGCTCGCCGGTTCGGCGGTGGGTCGCATCGCGCCGAAGTCCAATCGCATCACCGGTGAGGTGAAGGAAGGCGATTCGATTATCTTTCTCGCGAGCTCGGGTGTGCAGACCAATGGATTGTCGCTGTGCCGTCTGATCGCGGACAAGCTGCCTGATAGCTACGCGACACCGGTTGGCCATGGTGATGATCGCACTTACGGTGAGGCCCTGCTCGCGCCTTCGGTGATCTATGTGAAATTTGTCAGCGAATGCCAGAAACGTGATCTCAAGCTCAACTACGTGTCGCACGTGACCGGTCATGGCTGGCGCAAGCTGATGCGATTGGAAGACAACTTCGTCTACGAAATCACCGAGCCCCGCGAGCCCTTGGCCGTGTTTAAATTTTTGCAGGAGAAGGGGCCGATCGCGGAACGCGAAATGTATGCGACCTTCAACATGGGCGTGGGCTTCGCGGCCTACGTCGCACCCGAAGACGAAGCCGCGGTGCTCGCCGCCGCAACCGAATCCGGCTACGATGCCTGGGTGGCAGGTAAGGTGAAAAAGGAAGGCGACCGCAAAGCCGTCGTAGTGCCTTCGCTCAACCTGACCTTCGAAGGCGATACACTGCAGGTGCGGTAAACGGTCAGTTGGGCGTTCGGGTTTGGTGGAAACGTCTAAGCTGAGACGGGCTGACTCGTCTCTGGTGCTAGGTTAGGCATTTTCACGATCTGCCGCAATGCACGGAACACGATTGCGATAGCACCAAAAGACGATCGCTATCACTATATTCGCAATAGGCACGAACCAGCCAAACTCGCCTAGCATGGCGTCGCCTTCCGGTGTCTGGATAGTCAGAGTTGGGTAGAGCACTAGGATGAAGTAGTTCATCGAGCCGTGAAGCAAGGCACACCCCCAGATACTTCCTGAAACAAGACGCAGCCATGAATAGGCGAAGCTTGCGGTCAAAATAAGCACGGTGAAAACCGCCACAGAAATCCACAGCGGGCCGCTGCCGTGATACGAGCTGAAAAGTATCAGTGGCAGGTGCCACGCCGTCCAAATGATGCCGGAAACTAATGACAACTTCGTGTATCCCATGCGTCGTGACAGCTCAGGAACAAGTAAGCCGCGCCAACCCAATTCCTCTCCCAATGCGGAAAGCGAGCTAAACGCCAATCCGCCGAATAAAAGCGGTATAAACGATAGGGCGAAAAGCTTGGGAAGTTTCGATTCGTTAAAGGGAGCAATATCCAGAAGCCATGCCGACCCATACATCACCAATCCCCCGAGCGCCGGCAGAAGCAGCGCAAGAACGAGCCAACGTGCTCTTCCGAGGGTGAAGCCGAATCCCCTCAGATTGCGGCCGTAGATAAGACGGGACAAGATGGCTGCCAGTGCCGGGCACCACATGGTTGCGAACGCAATTAGTAGGGTGTTGCTCTCGGGCGGGAGCTGTGCCCTGAGATACCAAAACGGGGTCGAAAGCAAAAAACAAAGCACCACAAACGTAACGGATATGGAGATGGCCTCGGAGTGCTCCTTAGAATTTTCGAGATCCGTATTTTGAGTAGAAGCGTGCGCGGGCATGGGTTTGTTATGTGTGAGGACTAAGGCGGCCAACGTCACAGCTGAGCCCAGCCTTCAGGCGTTGTTCCGACCCGCAGATTGGACCTTTTTGCTTCGGCGGGTTTTTGCCTTGGGGGCTCCCAAGCGCTCTGCGATCCAGACCTTGATCAGCGACTGTCTGGGCACGCCGAGTCTCGAAGATTCATGGTCGAGCTTCTCAATCATCCAAGTGGGGAAATCCACATTCACTCTCTTTTGCTCATGGCTGGGTCGGAACGCGGCGGACAAATCGAGGTAATCGGTGATGTCGACTTCACCCTCGTCAAAAATCTTATCCAAGTCTTTAGCTTTCATAGAATTTCTTTTCTCCGGGGCGTGCTCTGCGGACTGAATAATTGGGGAAAGGTCAATAAGTCACGAGGTGAAAATCCGACCCCAATAATCAAACATTGACCCCTTTTCGCCCTCTAGAGATAGCACGCGAAGCCTCAAAGAGGCCAAGTTCGGGTTACTGATGTTGCACACGGAAAAACGCGGATGGTCGAGTAGGTTTTTCGGACCGCACGATTAAAACAGTGACCCCTTTTTAGGCCCTCGTCTTGTTGGGTCATTTACGTTTGTTCCACTTGCGGATCAGTGCGCGAAGGTCTATCCCGAGTCCCCAAATATTTGGTTTCAACTCGATTATCTCATCTACGCTGTTTCGGTCAGGGTTTCGTTCCTTTTCAATTAGTTTCTTGTGTTCATATACAAAACGATGGAACTGCTGGATGTTACCAGTGACATCTCGCTCTGGTCCCTTAACGAAGCCATCCCCCGATAATATGCTATCAGTGTGAACCATCTCCGTAAAAACTCGAGATACTACTAACTTTAGTAAGGCCTCAGTTTCATCAAGCGCCTGGTTAATCGAAGTGTCCGTTTCTATAGCTTTGGATTTTACGGATCTGAGGGTTTTGGGAATGCCTTCTTTCAAAAACTCCGCAATGAAATCATTCCAAAAAACGAGCTTTACTGAACCCGTAAACTTCAGTCCTTCGTAGTGAATCGTCTTCCCATTAGGCTTTACGATATGGACTGGTTTTCCCGCGTGAAGGAATCTCCACTTTCTGACCTGGCCAAGAATACTTTCGTCGAAGCTTGAGATTTCCGTTTTGGAAAAAACCCATATCTCTGACCGATTATGGTCGGGAAGGTTGAGGATAGGGAGTTTCATGCTTTTTACCCAATGCTATAGCTGCGCTGCTAATCCCTGCGAATGCTATGTGTGTTAGATTGTCGGCCAACGAACGGTCCACGGTTTTGGTATCACAGGCTTTAAGCACCTTTCATTTGTTTGAAACACGGCTGATTTGAAAAATTGTGATGAACATGATGCCGAGACAATAGGGGTTAGGTAGTCTCTGATTTATATCTCTTGTTGTCGTTCATATGGCGGAAGGGGAACAACCCGATGAACCTTCAGGATTCGATAGTGCACGGCGACCTCTTCTCCTTGAAAACCGTAGCTCACTTCAGTTTCCATAGTTACTGATAGACCGTCACCTGGTCGAACATCTTCGACGCGGTTCTGGAACCTTTCCAGCCAAACTCGATCTTCGATTCGGGTAGGCACCACATGATCCCTGAATTTCACATCCCACATCGAAATTCCTAGATAGTCTGGCTTCTTTACTTGGACGTCCAATTCTTCTCGTAAAATCTTTGTCTCTTTCGTCAGTAGCTCCTCGACGGCTTCTCGATTGAAAATGAAATTCTGGTTCAAGCGAACCTGAGTATTTCCATAGACGTAAAAACTACTATCTTCAGGAGATAGGAAGCTCAGTGCCTGAGTGATATGTCCAATGTCGAAAAGTAATTTTCGTGTAGGTATCGGAGTATACGCTGGGACTCTTTTAATATCTGTGGCGACTGCCAATGCGGTGAGTTCCTCTTCGAGCTCGATCACCTCAGCCCGATCTACGATCTCTTTCTTATCTTCTAAAAATTCCAGCACTTTATATTTTCCGTCGAGAAGGAATCGACCAACCACTTTTTTCCAGTCCCCATCCTTCAACGCCTCATCATCAATCGCCTTAAGGAAACTGCGCAGGATGCTCTTCAGTGATCCCTGCTGAATATCTTCCAGTAGCAACTTGGACTCAATTCGAGCATTGAAAGGGAAAAGTAAATCAGTGTCCAAAATCTCAAATGAATCGATAAGATCCGCCATCGACTTAAATATCCGGCTTGGATTCACGGACCGTTGGGCAAAGTCGATCTTCACTTCATATGGTTCTGCGAGATAATCCATGGGAATGATTTTGGCTAAAACTATTACTGTCCCACATTTAGAATATGTTTTTTTGGGGGAAGGGAGTGACGAGCCTTATTTGGATGATTATTCGGTATTCTTCGAGTCTATAATGGATCGGTGCTATTTTGATATTCGCTCTATCAATTCAGGACCCTCCTTCGCCCCAGCCTTCGCCAAGGCTACGGCGGGCACGGCAAGGCTTCGCAGGGCAGGGATGCACGGAATAGCGCGTCTAGGATTATGGGCACAGGGACGTGCCCATCCACCTCTTTTCATGAGAGGGAATTTGGCCTGAATGAGGAGTTTTTAACATAGGGGACTTGGTTTTTGAAGAAGCTCCCGTAGAAGTATCCCCGCATGACTGATCGACCCCGTCTGTTCCTCGCGGCTAAACCCACTCCCGGACTGCGTTCCGTGGATGATTTGCGCCGCGATATCGAGTCGGGTGATGCGCAGGAGATGTGGTCGAGCCTGCTGGCCTTGGCCGAACAGGCGGTTATCGATGGGCCGGTGGAGATTGATGCTGATTTGCCGGACCGCCGGCCGGTGAATCGATCTGCGCGAAATCCTGATGCGCTAGTCTGTGTGGCGGCGGGTGAGCAATTGATGCGGGCGGCGTTGGCGCATTTGGTGACGGGGCGTGCGGAATTCAAGGCTTCGGCGATGGCTCAGTTGGAAGCGCTCTATAATCCTGAACGTTGGACGGATTGGGTGGATCAGTCGCATCTGCGTTTTGGTAATGTCGATCTGCGCACGGGCACTTTGGCGCGCGATATTGGTGTGGCGTATGATTGGCTGGCGACATCTCTGTCAGGCGAGGAACGCGCCTGGGTGATCGAGGGTCTGGATCGGCGTGCGATTCAACCGTATCTGGCGATTCTGAAAACGGATCCGTGGTGGACGCATGATTTGCACAACTGGTTGACCGTAATCGTCGGCGGGTTCGGCGTGGCGGGGATGGCGCTGGATGGTGAGCATCCTGATGCGCAAAAGCTGGTTGATTATGGATGCGAGAAGATGGAGGAGTCGCTGACGGTTTATGGGCCAGAGGGTGAATGCAATGAGTCGGTGGGCTACTCGAGTGCGTGCCGGTTTCCGATCAACTTCTACCTCGCGCACCGTTATTGGTCGGGTGGGAAAGAGAATCGATTAGAGAGATCCCCGTTTCCCGAAATATGTCAGTGGATCATGCACACGACGGTGCCAGCAGGGAAGGCGATGGGGTTTGGCGATAGCTGGCCGGAGCGTCCGATCGATCCCGAGTATATCGGCGCAGTCGCGGCGGCCAATCAGGATGGCGTGCTGCAATGGTTTTACGGGCAATATCGGAGCAAGGAGGTCAAGGCGCTGGAGTTCATTGCTTACGATCCGCAGGTGAAGCCTGAATCGCCAGAGGGTAAGATGCCCCCGTTTAAGACTTATCGTGACCAGGGCCGACTGGCGATCAGCCGCACGGATTGGAATCCGCAGAGCACGGCCTGTGTGGTTTATGGCAAGGCGGGGAGGGAAGATAACCACGACCACAATGATTTGGGGCAGCTCTGCATTGATGGTTTTGGCGATCGCCTCATTACCGATCTCGGATCGTGTTCGACTTATCCGACGGACTATGGCGAGGCCCCTCGGGGGAAGTATTACAATGCGTCGGTGCTCGGGCACAATGTGCTGATGTTTGATCGCGATGAACAACGTCGATCTCCTCATGTGCGCGGCGAGCAGTTGACGACGGTTCGCTATCACGGAGAAACGGTCGCAGAAACGTTTGTGCCCGGAGTCGGTGGAGCGTGGAAGATGGATTTGACGCCGGTATACGAGGGCGTCGCCAGCGTCAGTCGGACCGTGATTCATATGTATCCTGGTTATGTCGCGGTGCTCGACGAAGCAGAGCTGGAGCAGGATCGGGATATCTCACTGCGTTGGCACACGGCTGATCGAGCGGAAGCAGATGGGGCCGGACATTTCTCGGTGCTGACAGATAACGCTCAACTTTCCGGAGTGATCATCAATTTGAGCGATGGCGGCTTACATCTTGCGCGCCATGAGCACCAGTATCCGGACGGGACGAGCGATGCGGTCGGTAATGTGGTGGAAGCGAGGCACGAGAGCTATATCGATGCGACCTTGCATGGCGACCGCTGTCGGTTGCTCACCTTGTTTTGTGTTAAGCCGGCCGGAGCAGCAGATGTCGAATGGGCCCAGAACGAGCAAGGATGGACCCTCGATGATGTGCAGGTGTCGGTGACGGACTCCGGTCTGGAACTGAGTGCCGCATCTGGATCGCGTCGGATCGCGCTCTGAACAAATTTTCAAAAGTAATAATCTCTCTGACACTATGTCCCAACATCCCCGTCTTCTTATCAGTTCAGAATCAATCAACGGCCTTCGCACGGTTGAAGATCTAAAGAGCACGATTCAAGGCGGCTGGTCGCAGGCTAATTGGCAGAGCGTGCTCGCCACGGCGGAAGCAGCGCTGATCAAGGGCCCCGTTTTAATCGGCGATGAGTTGCCCGATCGGGTGCAGAGCATGGTCGATCAGAAGAATCCGGACTATGTCGTTTGTCAGGCGGCGGGAGATCAATTGCTGCGCGCGGCTTTAGCGCATCTGCTGACGGGGCGACCCGAGTTCAAGGCCTCGGCGATGGATCAGCTGAAAGCGCTCTACGATGAGGACGTGTGGCCCGATTGGATTGATCAGGCACATGTGAAATTTGATTACCCAGCGGATTTGCGCACCGGGATGATTTCGCAGGCGGTGGGGATCGCCTACGATTGGCTCGCGCCTGTGCTGACGGATGAGGAACGCGCGTGGGTGATCGAGGGGCTGGATCGACGGGGCATTCAACCTTACCTCGAATCGATGAAGATGGATCCGTGGTGGGCCAACGAATTGAATAATTGGAGCACGGTGATCATGGGCGGGCTCGGCATCGCGGGAATGGCGCTGGATGGTGAACATCCCGCGGCGCAGCAGATGATCGATTTGGGCGTGGGGATCATGGACCAGTATCTTTTGACCTACGGTCCCGAAGGTGAGTTCAACGAATCGGTGGGTTACGCCGGAGCGAATCGACTGCCGGTCGCGTTTTTCCAAGCGCATCGTTACTGGTCGGGTGGCAAACAGAACCGGCTCGCGCAGACTCCTTTTCCCGAAATGTGCGAATGGGTGATGCACACCTCGCTACCTCCCGGACGGGCGGTGAGCATCGGAGATTGCCATCCGGAATGGCCGATCATGACCGGTTATATCGCGCCGGTCGCGGCGGCGAATCAGGACGGCGTGCTGCAATGGTTTTATCAGCAGTATCAGAAAGCCTCGGACGATCCTTATCAGTTGGTTTCCTACGACGGGCAGCTCGAACCAGTTTCGCCGGAGGGGAAGGTTCCCCCTTTCAAAAGCTACCAGGCCCATGGTCGCATCGTGGTGAGCCGCACGGATTGGTCGTCGAAAGACACGGCCTGCATTGTTCACGCCAAAGCGGGACGCGAGGAAAACCACGAGCACAACGACCTCGGCCAGGTCTGCTTGGATGGATTTGGCGAGCGGCTGATTATCGACCTCGGATCACCCTCAGGTTATTCGGCGGACTTTTTCGATGCGGTGCGTTGGGAGTATTATAATAACGCGATTCGCGGGCACAACGTGTTGATGTTTGATGGCGAAGAACAGCGCTCACCGCTTTCCGAGCACTGCGAAAAGTCGGAGGCGCCACGATTGAGCGGTAAGACGATTGCTGAGCAATTCGTTTCCGGGGTGGGCGCGGCGTGGAAGATGGATCTTACGCCGGCTTACATGAATGGCCAGAACGTCACCCGCACGGTGATGCATTTTTATCCCGGCTATGTAGCTGTGCTCGATGAAGCAACGACGCCAAAGGAACAGGAGATCTCATTGCGCTGGCACACGCGTGATCGCGCGGAGCCGGATAGCGAGGGCCGCTTCACTGTGCGCTGGAAGAAAGCCAAGGTGAGTGCATTGGTCTCGAGGATCGATGAAGGTGACGTCGCGTTTAGCCGAGGCGAACACGAGCACCGGGTGGGCTTCGATAAAGATCGCACCGGCACGCCGCTCGAACCGCGTCGGGAGAGCTATGTCGAAACGAAGGTGCGCGGAAACGGTTGCCGGATTCTCACGCTATTCAACGTGCAGGCGAACGAAGCTCCGGATGCAGTTTGGACGAAGAATGAAAGCGGCTGGTCCAACGGCGATGTGCAGTTGAGACTCACGGATGATGTGATCGAAATGAGTCACGCTGATCAGACTGAAACGAAGACGCTTACGCTCAAACTCTGAAACTATGATCTCCATTCCTGAGCTTACATGGCATGATGTCACCCAATGGGGGGTGGAAGGTCGCGCATGGGATGATCACACGCGACTCCGTCATTTTGATCGTATGCCAGCCGCTGCCGAAGAGGAGATGAAGGTTGTTGTGGATGGATTGGGTTTGGAAAGCGCATGGGATATGAGCCGCTGCAGTGCAGGTATGATGGCAAGATTTCGCACAGATTCGCCGGAGATTCATGTGAGATACAAGCTGACTCGCGACAAGCTGGGGTTTCCTCACATGCCCGCGACAGGTGTGAGCGGGGTGGATCTTTATGCGCGGAATGATTCGGGAGAGTGGCGATTTGTGAACGGGAAGAGTCCGTATCCGCGAAACGTGGATGACGCTAGTCCTGCCTCCTTGAATGTAGAGGGCGTGGTCGCCGCTGGTCTTTTGACCGGGAGCCGTGAATACACCCTTAATTTTCCTCTCTACAATGGGGTGGAATCGATGGAGATCGGCGTGACCGCGGGAACGGAATTCGAGGGTTTGGTTCCGCGCGAGAAACCGATCGTTTTTTATGGCACTTCCATCACTCAGGGTGGAGTGGCGTCGCGTCCGGGGATTTGCCACACAGCTCTGATCGGTCGTCGGTTGGATCGCCCGGTCTTGAATCTCGGCTTCTCCGGCACTGGACGGATGAATCCGGTTGTGGTTCGTTATTTGGCCGAGGTCGATGCCGCTCTGTTTGTGATCGAATGCTCGGCCAATATGAATCCGGCTCAGATACGGGAACGCTGCATTCCACTGGTGAAGACACTGCGCGCCGCGCGACCTGATACGCCTATCCTCTTGGTTGAAGATCGCGGATTGCCGAATGGATGGATCATTCCGGTCGGGGCAGAGAATCTCAGTCAGAATCACCTCGCGTTGCGCGAATGCTTCGAGGCTCTTCAGAAAGAAGAGGTGCACGCTTTGCATTATCTCCGGGGCGCCGAGCTCTACGGTGTCGATGGCGAAGGATCTACGGATAACGTTCACGCCAACGATCTTGGTTTTCTGCGGATGGCCGATGTCATGGAACCGGTGTTGCGCGACATTCTCGGCGCTAGTTGAATTTCCCCTCGCGAATGAGGTCTATGAATCATTCCGTAACTCTTCCCCTATGAAACGATCTACTGTTAACCGCGTTATCGAAACCGCCAAAGAAGTCTTCGCGACTGTCGGCATGAAACTTCCTCCTTTTGCCGATTGGACGGTCGATGACTGGAAGACCAAGGGGCCCGAGTGCGATGAGATTCGCGAATGTCTGCTGGGCTGGGATGTGACCGATTTTGGGCAGGGTAATTTCCCGGTGATCGGCCGTGTGCTCTTTACTCTGCGCAATGGCGCGAAAACGTATAACTCTAGGAAGGATTACGCCGAGAAGCTCATTCTCGATCCGGAGAACCAAAAGCCCCCGCGGCACTTTCACCGTCTCAAAATGGAGGACATCGTTAATCGTGGCGGCGGTAATATCATGGTGAAGCTTTTCAAGGCGACTGCCGAGGGACGCGAATCGGACAAGAGCTTTTCCATGCAGGTCGATGGGGTCACAACGTCGATCGAGCCGGGACAGATTTTGCGTCTCGAGCCAGGGCAAAGCCTGTGTATTCCCCCTCGCACGATTCACCAGTTTTGGGGTGAAGAGGGGACAGGGATAAAGATTGGCGATCAACGCTACACCGTGAGCGGTGAGGTCAGTCGCGTGTGTGATGATTTTGAGGACAACTGCTGGCTCGAACCCTGCGAGCGCTTCATCACCTTCGACGAAGACGAGCCGCGCAATCACTACCTCGTGCACGAATACCCCAAGGCCTGACCTGTAATGTCGTCACTGACCGAAGAACCCGACTATCAATTATTCTGCGAAGAGCGATTGGGTAATCCCTATCCGTTGTTTGATCGTATGAGGACGGAGGATCCCGTTCATTGGTGTGAGCCGATGAAGCTCTGGCTGGTGACGGGTTACGCCGATTGCTTTGCCGGTCTGCGTGACGACCGCTTTTCCTCTGATCGCACGGACATGTATGTGCAGGCGCTCCCCGACGAGATCCGCGAGCGCGTGCAACCGCTGCTCGATCATGTGTCGAAGTGGATTCAGCTCACCGACGATCCCGTGCACACGCGTTTGCGGAAACTGGTCAACGTGGCCTTCACGCCGAAGATGATTCGCTCGCTGATTCCGCGGATCGAAGAGCTGGTCGATGCGTTGCTCGACGACATCGCATCGGAAGAGCCCTGCGATCTGATCGCGCGGTTCTGTCAGCCCCTGCCTGCGACGGTTATTTGTGAGATGCTCGGCATTCCGGTTGAGGAGCGCGATGCGTTTCGCGTGATGACCGAGCGGGTGATGCACTTCAGCACGGCAGGTGGTCCCAATCTCAAAAACCACGCCGAAGATGCCGCCGATGCGCTGGGCGGATTGATCGACATGTTTGAGCGACTCGTCGCCGAGCGCAGAACGGCACCGAAGGATGATTTGTTGAGCGCGCTCGTGCAGGCCGAGGCCGATGGAGAACGCCTGTCCAACGAAGAACTCTACGCGATGTGCGTGTTTGTCTTTCTGGCCGGTCATGAGACCACGACCAATGGCATCGCGAGCGGGGTGATGGCGCTGCTGCAACACCCGGATCAATTCGATGCGCTGAAGGCCGATGTGGACGGGCTTGTGCGCAGCACGGTTGAAGAGGCCCTGCGCTACGAATCACCCGTCACCCGTGCCGTGCGCAAGGCGCCTGAAGATCTGGAATTCGGCGGTAAGACGATCAAGAAGGGGCAGCTCGTGGTCTTTCTCCTCGGCGCCGCTGATCGTGATCCTAAGGAGTTTTCCGATCCCGGAAGGTTCGATGTTAGTCGTGAAATCAAACGTCACCTCGCGTTTGGATTCGGAGCCCATTTCTGCCTCGGTGCCGTGCTGGCAAGAATGGAAATGGAAATCGCCTTCCGCGCGATCGTCCGACGTCTGCCCAATCTGAAACTGGCCGATGAAGAGCTAGCCTGGAAACCCACGATGGGAATTCGAGCGTTGGTGAAATTACCGGTGGTGGTGGGGTGAGGAATTTAGACCTAAAAGATACACTCAAACTAATTATACCGTCTAGGGTCTATTTGACGATGGGCTGGATCAACCCTTCCGGTGATATTCGACATTATGGTTTGCCCCCTTTACTGACCCCACATGAGCGAGGTAGAAAAATCAACTGAACGGCCATTCAATTTGATGTTTTTCCTGAAGCGGTTCCCGCCTAAAGTAAGCATCTATGACGTAAACTTATTTACGGCTTGGGTAACACCCGAACACCGCGCTGCAATAATCAGCTCATCCAAAAATGCCCCAGGCGCAGAGTTCTTCACTCAGGGTGCCGAAAAATTGGTGTGCATCGGCATCAGGGTTGATGCGGATAAACTGTTGAACGCGCTAAGTCTCGGTCGGCATATAATCGACGGGATTATTGATGGTTTTTCTATAGCCCTCAATAGAGGGAGCCTACCTATAGTTTCCAGTTTGGTAATCGTATGCGATGGCACTGATCCAGTTGGAAAATGGGTTTCTTTTAGCCCAATTGCATGGACTTGGTTTGGTGCAGCTAAGCCAAGTCGAGATGATGAACCTGATGATCGGACCAAGATACTGATTAACGCGGTAATTCCTTTCTTTGACGTAATTACACGAGCCCACCCTAACCACGATAGTTCACTCGCGCGTCAAATTGCTCAGTCGCTCAAAATGTATCGACATGGTGCCAGTGCAGATTCCTTTGCAGTGGAATTTATCTGCAAATGTTCCGCCTTAGAAGGACTCGTATGTGCGCATAATGAGAATAAGGGAGAACGGTTGCGAACAAGACTGCCAATCCTATTTAGGGAGGATGCTTCGGTAACTTCAAATCGTATCAAAAAAATCTGGAAAGATAGAAACTTGGCAATTCATGAGTCTGCGGGATTCTATTCCGAGCACTCGGCCGGTAGCCACCCGGTCCAAGCTCATCTTAATGAGATCAACTATCTTTTTCGTGGAACAGTGTCCTTTGCACTCAGCCATCTCAAAGATTGTGCTACGGTTAAGGGGCTTTGGCGTTCATCTGAAACTCATCAACTACCTGTGTGGGCTTTAGATAGAAGAAGTGACTCAACGTTCATGGCTGCGCACAATACGATTCATGAAACGCATCTCAAGCTTCCTGATATCAATAAATGGTTCGATGCTTGCCTAAAACATGCACGGGAAGAACGGAACGCGCTCTAATGCCTGAGGATATTAAAACAGCTGGGACGATAACCGAGGCGGATATCCGTCGCCAAATGTTTGTTATTATTAACCAACGCACGGGATCCCAGAGGCCTTTCGCGCTCAGTGACCTTGAGGCTAGTGTTGCAGATATTGTGGTTCCTTATGACGCTCCTGAGGAGGTGCGGGACTTGCTGGCGACTTCAAAGAATCTACTGCTTTATTCGTGGTTCTATTTCCCATTTAGCATGACCGCGGCCTTGCAGGCCGCTGTTGCCTTGGAACGAGCGTTGAAGATTAGACTAAAAGGGAAGCGTCGTGATACACTGACATACTTACTTAAGCGTGCGATTCGTGAACGTGTATTGACAGACGAGGGATTCCCTCGATGGCGCGCTCATCAATTGGCGTTTCGTAAACTTCACGGACTTGACACTACTCCGAGTCGCCGAAGCCTAGTCTGTTTGCTGTTAAAAACCTTTCCTCATTTCCGGAACACGTTGGCTCATGGAGAGCAATTTGTTGATGATATTGGTCTTCTTCATTTGGACATTGCAACAGAGGCGATTACGCAAATGTTCCCGCCTCCGCGAAAAAATGTGAAACCAACTCAATGACTTAGCTGACGCGTAACTTCGAGCCGCCCCATTTGAAGCCACGTCGTCGTTCAGCCCGTTCTACTGCTCGGACCAGACTGCGAATCAGTCCCTCGTTCCGCGCGATAACAAAACGGTAGGCCTCGGCCGCCAAGTGAAGGTTGATGGCGCGCACTCCCGCCTCTGTTCCATCGAAGTGCTCAGTGTGGGTCCCTGGATCGAACATAATCAGACAAATCTTCGCGGACAAAGGCATGATCTTACGCGTTCCAAGCGTGCCGTAGCCGTAGCCATACCATTTCGGCATGTCGTTCCAGTCGGTCGGTTGCATGACGCAGAACGGGCTATCTGTCGTGATAAACGTCCGATCTTTTGGGGCATGAAAGAACATCCAATCCATTCGTGCGAAGTGTTTGGCCATATCACCCATTAAATTGACCATCATCCGTAGGCTCTCGTTTCGATGAAACTCCAGAGTGTAAGTGTCGCGTTGAAAATACTCCATCATTTGCTCCGCTGTAGCGCCAAGCGGTGCCCCTGTGTCCTTTTCAAATTTAGCGAGGGTATCCTTGGCTCGTTCGAGTGTCGCGAAAGACATCTGTCCAGCCATGCGAAGCGGCCCCTCTATTGTCTTGGCGACTTCATCCTCAAACTCAGGCACACGCAGATTCTGTGCCGCAACGAATAGGGACAAAACGCCACGATCTCTTTCGTCAATCTGCTCACGTTCTTCGATTTTATGAATGACAGCACGTGCATCGCCTTCGATCTGACTGAAGGATTTTTCGATCTCATAATTACGCGTGCCGTCGTCTTGCAAGACGGCGTTATAGTAGCTTTGCACGCCTGTATTGTGCGGTGTTTGAATCCGAAACTGGCGCTGCTTGATGTCATAGACCCAAAGCTTACCCTGTTCGGTCCCCTCAGTCGTGAAGCGGTTCAAGTAACTTACAGGCAGGTAATGATGACGCTTGGGATTGGACATCGCTTCTAGAAAACAGGACTCGTCGTAAGTCGGCAAAAGAATTCAGAGACAGTTTCATCCTATCTGAAAAGGAGATACCTGAAAGAGGTAGGTGAAGCGGCGATCCTTTCCAGCTTTCATGAGTTCCACATTAAATGGATTGAAAATCAGTTTCCTAATTTCAGTTCGAGTTCACGCGGGCCTCTTAAGAAACCAAATTCCCATTCGATGGGGTCGCTGGTGACACGATAGCTTGGGATGGCTTTGAGGAAAGCGTTGATGGCGAGGCTCATTTCCAATCGGGCGAGGGGAGCGCCTAGGCAGATGTGGGGGCCGAAGCCGAAGGCGACGTGACGGTTGGGGTTTCGAGTAATGTCGAATTTATCGGGTTCGGGGAATTGGGCTGGATCGCGGTTGGCGGCGGCGAGCATCATGAGGATGAAGTCTCCCTTTTTGATCTGTTGTCCTCCTACTTCGCTATCGACCGAAGCCACTCTTTGGTCGCGGTGGAAGGGACCGGAGAAGCGCAAGAACTCTTCGACGGCGGTTTCCATCAGGTCGGGGTTTTGGTGGAGCCGGTCTTGTTGTTCGGGATGTCGGCTCAGCTCCAGCAATGTGGTGGTCAGTAAACGCGTGGTGGTTTCGTGTCCACCAAGGAGGATTGTGACGGCGGTGCCAAGGATTTCGTCTTCGGTCAGGGCATCTCCTTCGCTGCGAGCGTGAACCATCAAGCTGAGCACATCGTCGCGAGGAGTTTGTTGTCGCTCGGCGATGCCTTGCCGGAGATGGGCGCGGAGATCGAGGAGGGCTTCTTGCGAGCGCAGGCAGATATCGATGGTCGGTGAAGGTGATTGCATGAACGCGACAATGCCGGCTGACCACTTGATGAAGAGGGGCACATCGGTGAGAGGGAGGCCAAAGAGCTGCGCGATCACATGGACGGGCAATGGATGAGCGAGATCGCGCACGACTTGGAGTCGTCCAGTTGGCAGCGCTTGGGCGAGGAGGTCATCGACAAAGGTCTGCACGAAATCCCTGTAGCGACCGATGGTTGAGGAACGGAAGACTTCGTGGAGGAGTCGCCGAATGCGCGTGTGGCCAGGCGGATCGATATTGATCAGGCCGTGCGAGTAGTGGTCGATCAGCGGCTTGAGATCCGCGAGTTGGGCGGCGTCGAAGTGCTGATGAAACAATCCGGTGATACGGCCGACATTGGAGAAGCGTTTGGCATCTTGCAGGCAGAGGCGCACATCGTCGTAACGGGTGACGACCCAGCAATTCCACACTTTCGACCACTGGACGGGTTCCTGTTCCTGCAGTGTGCGGTAAACCGGAAAGGGATCAGCGGCAAACTCGGGAGTGTTGATGACGTCGTCGAGTTTCATGGGTTAGGGTGAGCTGGGACGAAGAAGACGGATTTAACCACGAAAAACACCAAATACACGAAAGGCGTCTAGTGACGCGTGATGGGTTCTGGGGTAGGGTTGAGATCAGACCGGTCCGCTCGGAGATCGGACCCTACCTCTGTTCCAGTTTTGTTCCTTCCTCGGCCCTGAAGGGCACCCGTGTCAGTCACCCTTCCGTTCCACTTCAGGGCACGACCTTCAGTCGCACCATCTCCGCGCTCCCGCGCTTCGTCCTGCTTTCCTGAGTTCCACATTAATACGGATTGAGAGATTGTCCCTTCCTTATCACGCTTTCACGTATTCGAGGGGGGCGCGGTAGCGCACATCTTGGGAATCTAAGCGGCGCAGGTGAGTGGTGAGACGATTGAGGAAGTGAGGGAAGTCGGGACGCTCGCGGGGGCTCCAGGCGACCTCGGAACTCGCGCAGATCCGGGGGAAGGACATGTATTCCAGTCGGCTGGGCGTGGCGAGGTATTCGGACCAGAGCTGCGCTTGCACACCGATGATGTGCTTGGCTTGCTCCGCGTTGAGTTCACTTGGAATCGGTTCGTAGCTGTGAGCTTTTTCGATGGTGAGATTGTCGCGGATTGCGAGCGGCTCGTTCTCGCCGGTCTCCGCCTGGGAGTAGTCGAAATAAAGGTAGGGATTGGCGCACATGATGGCGTCGTTGCCCTGTTGGGCGGCTTCGATGCCGCCTTCGATTCCGCGCCACGACATGACGGTCGCTCCGGGGGCGAGACCGCCTTCGAGGATTTCATCCCAACCGACGAGCTTGCGATTCTTGGTTTGAAGAAAGGTTTCGATTTCACGGATAAACCAACTCTGGAGTTCGTGCTCATCCTTCAATCCCAGCTCTTTGATATGTGCCTGGGTGTCGGCATCGTTTTCCCACTGCGGTTTGATGGCTTCATCACCGCCGATATGAAGGTATTCGAAGGGAAAGAGGGTGATGACTTCGTCGAGGATGTCTTTGAGGAAATCGAACGTGGCGGGCTTGGTGTTGAAGAGCGTTTCGTGGATGCCCCAGACCCCACTGACGGGCTTCGCTTCCTTGAGCAGACCGTATTCCGGATAGGCGGCGATGGCGGCTTGGGCGTGGCCGGGCATTTCGATTTCCGGCAGGATATGCACGTGGCGTTCGGCGGCGTAGGCGACGAGATCGCGCACGTCGTCTTGTGAATAAAATCCTTCGATGGGACGGCCGTCAGATTCGAGGCCGTAGTTGCCGTGGCCGCGAATGGTTCCCGGACGTTTGCTGCCGATCTCGGTGAGTTTGGGGTACTTCTTGATTTCCAAACGCCAACCCTGATCGTCGACGAGATGCCAGTGAAAGACGTTGATCTTATGTTGGCTGAGAACGTCGATGTATTTCTTGAGCGCGGCAACGGGTTGGTAAAAGCGTGAGCTGTCGAGCATCACGCCACGCCAAGGGAAGCGAGGCGCATCGGTGATATCAACGGCGGTGGCGGTCCATTTAAGGTCGATACGAGGTTGCGCATCGTAGATCGCGGCGGGAAAGAGTTGGAGGAGTGATTGGGCACCGTAGAATGCACCCGAGTTGTGGGTGGCGGTGATAACGACCCCATCGGCAGTGACTTTGAGCGTGTAGGCTTCGTTGTTTTCGAGCGGGGCGGTGGAGAGCTGAAATTCGATCCGATTGGCCGATTCCGAGGATTCGATGATGGGTAATTTCCAATTCGTCGCGGTTTCGAATCGGGCGGCGAGGCGTAGGGCGGCGGAATGAAGCTCGGCGGGCGCGGTAATGACCGTCTCAGCGGTGAGATTGAAAGCGGGGCCGTCGAGGCGCTGGGCGCATTTCGGCTGTGGAATGAGAGGGAGCGGGGTAGACGACATGTGAAGCCGCGAATGGAAGACACATCGCACGGGCTTTTCGAGGATGAATCGCAAGGAAATCCAGACATGAACCGGAGAATCGTGATCGATGACAGGAGGAAGATTTGACGAGGCGACCCCGATACAGGCAAATTGGACGGACCTCATGAAACCTGTTGTTCAGATATCCCTCGATCTCACAGACATTAATGAAGCGCTGGCCACGGCCGAAATGGCGCTCAGAGCCGGAGTCGATTGGCTCGAAGCGGGCACGCCGTTGATTCTGGCCGAAGGACTGCACGGTGTGCGCGCATTGCGCGAGCGTTTCCCGGAAACGCCGATCGTGGCGGATTTGAAAACGATGGATGGCGGCTATCTTGAAGCCGAAATGATGGCCAAGGCCGGCGCGACCCATGTGGTAGTAATGGCGCGCGCTCATGAGGAAACAATGAAGTGTGTCGTGCAGGCGGGTCGCGATCACGGGGTGGGAGTGATGGGTGATAATCTCGGCTGTCCCGACATGGTCGCGGGTGCGAAGCTACTCGAGGACCTCGGGTGCGATTTTGTAATTCACCACATCGGCTACGATGAACGTCGCGGGATCGCTGCGCGGGGTGAGCGGATGCCGAGCCCACTGGATCAATTGCGCGAGGTCGTCGATGCGGTGAGCGTGCCGGTGCAAGCCGTGGGCGGACTAAGTTTGGAACAGGCGGTGCGCACGCCGGAGTTTGGCGCACCACTCGTCGTGATCGGGGCGCCACTCGCGGTGGATGCGGATTCGTTTCGCACGGCGGACGGTAATCTCGAAGGCACGTTGAAAATCATCTGTGATCGCGTGCACGGTTATGGCGATGTGGTCGTTAAATCTGAATCATCATGAAAAGCCCTGCAGTCGTAAATTTTTCTCCCGAACCCCATAGCGTTGAGCTGCGTGAATTCGCGCGCCCTCAAGCGGGCCCCAACGATGTGATTCTCGCCGTGCAGGCCGTGGGTGTGTGCGGCAGCGATCTGCATCAGTGGACGAGTCAACACAGCTGGCCGGTCAATTATCCGGTGGTGCTCGGACACGAATTCGGTGGCAACATCGTCGAGCTTGGTCGTGAGGTTAAAGGCTGGAGCGAAGGTGATCTCGTGGTGAGCGAAACGGCGGCGGTGATCGATGAGAACAGCCCCATGACGCGCGAGGGACTCTACAATCTCGATCCGAGCCGCAAGGGATTTGGCTACGGTGTGAATGGTGCGATGACGAATTTTGTGAGTGTGCCCGCGCGCTGTTTGCATCACGTGCCCAAGGGGCTGGCGATTGAAGAGGCTGCGCTCACGGAGCCCTGCTGCGTGGCTTACAACGCGGTGATCAATAACGGTGACATCAAACCCGGTGATCGCGTGATCGTGCTCGGGCCGGGGCCGATTGGAATTTTATGCGCCGCGATGGCGAAGCTCGCCGGGGCGGAGGTCGCGTTGGTGGGATTGGAACGCGATCGTGCGCGGCTTGAGACGGCGGCAAAAGCCTACGGTTGTGATGTGATCGTGGGCGACGCGTCGGAGTGGGCGCGCGAACGCGACGGCCTTGGCGTGAATGGCGTGATCGATGCGGCGGGGGCTTCGGCGGCATTGAAGGCGGCCCTCGATTTGGTGCGGCCCAATGGCTGGATCACCAAAGTGGGATGGGGCCCGCAACCGCTAAACTTTTCGCTCGATCCGCTCGTGCAGAAAAACATCCGTCTGCAAGGGAGCTTCAGTCACAACTGGCCGGTGTGGGAGCGCGTGCTCGCGTTGCTCGCGTCGGGTCAACTCGATGTGAAACCGATTACGGGTGGCATCTGGAATCTTGAATCCTGGCACGAAGCTTTCGAGAAAATGCATAGTGGTGACATCGTAAAAGCCGTGCTGAAACCCGTTTGACGCGTTTTATTTAAGATTCCGAAGGAAATGGGGAGCGGTCTGCCGCGCACTGAGATTTTGGCTTAATCTGGATTTCGCCGGAATAAATTTGAGAGAGCACGTAGCCAGACTCCCCATATTCTCCAGCGGCCACGTGTCCAAAACCGAGCCCGATAATATTCGAGCTGGAGTTGATCATAGACGGATTCCTTAACCCATAACTCTCGAAAACCATGACGAATCAGATCTTCTCGCTGCGTGATATATTTGAGGAGAAGTGGTTCTCGGAGAGCGTGGATTTCTGTTCGAAGATTTTCTATATCGATCGAAGCACGTAAAGGTGGAGAAGACGGAAGATGATCGAGGTCACGCTCCATCGCCTGAGAGAAGGTAAGCCTTAGTCCGAGATAGGAAAAATTCATACTCGAGGCTGTTTGATAATTAACGAGCCGTGCGGACCATTGGCCCTCGTGTTTGCGATAGTTAAGCAGGCGTTCCGGGAGTTGGTAGAATCCGTTAAGCAGAGCGCCACGAAACGCGGTCAATCTATCCTGAGGGAAATTCAGATAACTGGTATCGAGCCGTGGAAATTCAAGAAGCTCTCGCCGGTTGAATGCGAATGCGGCTCCAATGATGTTTAATTCGTAGGCCTTGATTAAGTCGAGGGATGAGATGAAGCCGTTGGGATGACTTTCTTTATCCAAAAAGGCCTCCTCTTTATTCTCCGAGATCACGTTAACTTCCGATGTGAGGACGGTCGCTCCCGTTTCAAGATGGGCCGTTAAGAGGCGATGAGCCCGATGAGGTGTGCTAACGTCGTCATCGTGTTGCGCGATGCAAAAATCGCAGCTCGCTTTATCGACGAGGGTCGCAGTCACGTTGTTGCCTCGTGGGGTGCGGCCATTCCAAAATTTCACCGTGTGTGGGTGGTTGGTATGCTGGCGTAAAGTTTCGAGAATTACCTTCGCCGTCTCATCCTCGGAGACATCATCGAGGAGTAGAATTTCCAGAACAATACCGCTTTGATCGAGAGCTGATCTGAGTGATTCTTCGACGAATCCAGCCCTATTGTGTGAGGGCATAAATAGTGATGCTTCGGGTAGACTAGCGCCGGTAATCTCAAAGTCAGGTTGATCGGGAAGTGGTTTAAACATGGTCTGAATATGAGATTACGGGCGCGGAACCGGGGTGCCACGCCAGCTGCTTAAGTCCCGTTTGATAAGAATCTCCAGTTTGGAGATGTCGCTTTCATATCGTGCAGTAAGTTGCGCACGTATCGAGGGATCGAGTCCGGGAGATTGCCCGTGATTGATGCGACGTAGGAATTGTATTGTGCCGTTGCGCATATTGGTGGGGATAGTGCGCTGAACCAAGGAGCGTAGGCTGCGACTGGGATTTAGGAGAGAATGAACCCAAGCAAACCGAGGCTTAATGGAAGTGACATTGTCGCGGGTTATGGCGATGGAATCATCTGGTGGAACTGCGAGAAATTGAAAGGTTTCACGGAGAACAGCCTGAGGGTTTTGCAGCCAATCTTCGTAGAGGAAGATTTTGAATTGGGCTCGAGGGAAAATGGAGAACCATCTTTTTAGATGATGTGCGTAGTAGCCGGTATTGAGATAGTCCCAATACCAGTCCCAACCTGAGGCGACCCGCTCGGGACCGGCTTCACAGGCAGTCAGAAAATCATCGATCGGTTCGCCGAAATCATGCCGACGATGGAGCCATGATGAATACGCGCGATCCACCGGGTGACGCAAAATAGCGATGAGTTTTACGTGAGGCAGATAGTCGTGAATCCGACTGGGGGTGTTGATTTGAGGAAAATAGCCAACACTGAACAAAGAGAGATAGGCGGATTCGGTTTGAGCATCGTTTGCGTGGGAGGCGCCCTTGGTGCGGGAGAGCATCTCGGGATAGGCAAAGAAATTGGGTTCTTTGGGGGTTGAACAGAAAATCCTGGGATGTCTGTCGAGTGCTTGCTGGAAAGCTGTGGTGCCAGATTTACCTGCGCCGAAGACAATGAAGTCGGGCATGCTTTCCGGTCGTGATGGTGAGTCGGAATCGGGGGATGCAGATGATTTGGATGAGCCGCTTTTCATGTGGTCGTTCTACTCTCGCCGACTGCGGTAGGGAGGGAACCATTGAGGGTCTCCACGCGTTTGGGCGAGGTGATCACTTGTTTGAGAGTCGAGAATCGCTCGGACCATCATCACTTCGCTAGTGGTATTGGCGAACCTGCGTTTGAAGCGTTCGATCCCCGGGCCGTCTTTGCCTCCGGGGGCGCCGCCCAGATAGATGGTGTGGGTGCTTCCCCAGTGTTTTAAGATAGCATCATAAAGTGCGTAGAAGGCTCGGTGGGTGTAGGCGTGGGAAGCACCGGCCTGTGCATGGCAGTGCACTTCGTCGCCGGCTAGCATCAGGATGACAGCGGCGGCGGGACCATTGTCATCGCTTGCCGTCATCATATGACAGCCATCCAGTCCGGTCAGTTGTTGGAAATGTTCAAATGGGAGCCGAGTAAACAAACTCATATCCTTGCGTTGATTGAGTTCATTATGCCATGCGGAGAACTGTTCCAGTTCAGGCTTAGATGGTGTTAGGAGAGCCGTTTGCCAGTGACGGCGCGCTTTGCTCAGATTGGCTCGAGTTTTGGCGCTGCGCTCGGGTGGGGGCAGGTGAGGGTGGTGAATGTAATGAGGTTTGAGGGTGATCACTTCATAACCCGCTGACCGCCAAGCGGCTTCTTCGAGATGCTGGCCGGGACGAGCACAGGCGGAGAAACTGATCAATTTCTGTGCGATCATGTCATCGTGAAAAACTTTGATCTGGTCGGGGTTTTCCGGGAGCGTGGCGTAGGGCCATGGCCCGATACAGTCGGTGTAAGGTGTATCTCCAATGGTGCGGCGGATAAGCGCTGCGTCCCAACCTCTCAGTCTAAATGGGGTTCCGTGGTGACAGAGGCTGGCACCGTATGGTGAGAGATCATAAGGTAAATTCACTGTATAGTGTTTCGGAGAGATGGGTTTATTTGGCTGTTTGGAATGCAATTAACTTCGAGTGCGTAAGGATAATTGAGCCTCGCTGATGAGGCTAGGGACTGAAGTTTGGCTGGCGCAGCTGGTGATGTCGAATATGAGTAGAGTATATGCGCATTCTTGTGACTGGCGGTGCCGGGTTTTTGGGATCAAACCTTTGTGAGGTTCTGTTGAAATCAGACCACGAGGTGATCTGTCTCGACAACCTTGTCACAGGGAGAGAAAGCAATGTCAGTCACTTGTTGAGTGATCCTAACTTTGAGTTTGTGCGGCATGATGTGATCGAGCCGTTTAGTTTTGAGGTTGATCAAATCTACAATTTGGCCTGTCCGGCTGCACCGAAGCATTATCAGGAGAATCCCATCAAAACGATTAAGACCTCAGTCATGGGAGCGATCAATGTGCTCGAATTGGCCAGACGGAGGAATGTCCGGGTGTTTCAAGCTTCGACTTCGGAGGTGTATGGAGATCCGGAGGTGCATCCGCAGAGTGAGGGATATTGTGGTCACGTTAATCCGATTGGGCGTCGGGCTTGTTACGATGAGGGAAAGCGCATGGCTGAGACTTTATTCTTTGATTATCACCGCCAGCATAAGGTGGATATAAGGGTTGCCCGCATATTCAATGCGTATGGGCCGCGTATTCAGCCCGAAGATACAAGGGTGGTTTCCAATTTTATTGTGCAGGCACTCCGGGGCGAAGATATCACGATCTACGGAGATGGCTCCCAGACACGTTCATTTTGCTATGTCGACGATATACTTGAAGGCTTTTTGCGACTGATGGAGCAGGATAGGACATTGGGGCCGGTGAACATCGGTAACCCCGCAGAATTCACTATTAGGGAGCTGGCACGGCTCATCTTGGAGCGGGTGGGAGGTGACTCCGCAATTACATACCGTTCTTTGCCAGAGGATGATCCCAAACAACGTTGTCCTGATATTTCAAAAGCGAAGCTTGAGCTTGGCTGGGAGCCAAAAATAGATCTCGAAACAGGCCTCGGGCGGACGATTGAGTATTTTGAAAAGCAGCTAACAAGTGTGGTTGCCATGTAATCCAACCCTGACGGAAAATCATAGCTCAACCGTCATGTCCGGTCTGAAGCCCTCAAATTTTATGCGTTTAAAAGATAAAGTTATCATCGTTACCGGCAGCACCGCTGGCATTGGGCGAGCGATCGCCGAGAGTTGTGTGGCGGAAGGCGCGAAGGTTTTGATTCACGGGCTCGAACGCGAAGAGGGGGAGGCGCTCGTGAAAGAATTGGGCGATGCGGCGGTGTTGCAGATCGCCGATTTGCTCGATCCGGCGAGTCCGCAATTGATTGTGGACGCTGCGATGAAGGCATTCGGGCGAATCGACGGTTTGGTGAACAATGCGGCGATCATTCCGCGCGAAACGATTCACACCATCACGCTCGAAAACTATGAGCGCACGATGGCGATCAATCTGCGTGCGCCGCTGTTTTTGATCCAAGCCGCTTTTGAACAATTAAAGGCCAATGAGGGGAGCGTGCTCAATATCGGTTCGATCAATGGGATTAGTGGCGAATCGACTTTCATCGACTACAGCACTTCGAAAGGTGGGTTGCAGACGCTCACTCGTAATCTCGCCAATGCTCACGGCACCGACCGGGTGAGATTTACGCTCTTCAATGTGGGCTGGGTGCTCACGCCGCGAGAATATCAGGCGCAGATGGAGCAGGGGCAGCCGACGGATTGGCCGGAAAAAGTGAGCGCGAGCGAGTGTCCTTCCGGGCGTCTGATTATGCCGGATGCGATTGGAGCGGCGGCAGTCTATTGGCTCGGAGACGAATCCAAACCGATCAGCGGTTCCGTGATCGAGATGGAGCAATTTTCTGTTTTCGCCCGCAACCCGGTTAAGACCAAAGACTGAGCAGGGCAATTTCTTAACCACGAATGGACACGAATAAACACGAATTCTGTCGTGGTAGGGGCCGATCTCCGAGCGGCCCGATTGGCAAGCAACCCCGGCCCGCTCGGAGATCGGGCCCTACCGTCTAAACTATCTCATGCCTCAACTCGCTGTATTCCCGAAAGCCTTCATGCAGGAACTCGTCAAAGACGGGACGATGACGCTGCAGCAATGGGTCGATCTCGCGGCCCCGCTCGGGGTGGATGGGCTTGAATATTACAGTGGGATGCTTGAACTCGCTGATCCGGCGAACTGGTCTGCCGCGCGCAAGCAGGTGGAAGACGCGGGCATGGTGATCCCGATGCTCTGTTGTTCGCCGGATTTTTCGCAACCCGATCCGGAATTGCGAAAGCAAGAAATCGAGAACGAAAAGAACTGGATTCGGATGTCGGCGGAGCTCGGCGCGAGCTATTGTCGCGTGCTTTCAGGACAACAGCGTCCCGAGCTGAGTCAGGAAGAAGGGCTCAAGATCATTGTTGAGAATATCGAGGCGTGTTTACCCGAGGCGGAGAAATGCGGAGTCACGCTGATTCTCGAAAATCACTACAAGGATGACTTTTGGGAGTATCCGGAGTTTGCCCAGAAGATGGAGGTGTTTTGCGAACTCATCTCACGACTTAATCATCCGCACTTCGGAGTGAACTACGATCCGAGCAATGCCTTCCTCGCGGGCGATGATCCGCTGGAGTTGCTGGAACGTGTGAAGCACCGGGTGGTGACGATGCATGCGAGCGACCGCTATTTGCTTTCCGGCACGTTGGAAGATTTACGTAATGAAGAGGGCGGTGCGCTGGGTTACGCGAAACGACTCGCCCATGGCGAAATCGGGAAAGGACTCAACGATTACGATGCGATTTTCGGCGCTCTAAAAGGCGAAGGCTTCGACAGCTGGATCAGTATCGAAGACGGCGTCGATGGTATGGACCAACTCGCCGCGAGCGTGAAGTTCGTCCGTGGGAAGATCGCCCAGTATTGGCCGGAGTAGCTCTTAAGCCTCGGGAGCCGGGGCGGAGCGGGTGCTGGCTTCACGATCGAGCACGAGTAGGCTGGCGGTGTCGGTGCCTGATAGTTCGAGGCGATCAAGGAGGTCGCGCACGGTCTTCTCCTCTTCCATCTGTTCATTGAGGAACCAGAGCAGAAGGTTTTTGGAAGCGTGGTCGCTGACTTTTTCGGCGACGTCGAACAGGATATTAATCTGCTTGGTGACGGCTTGTTCCTGTTCCAAGGAGCTCTTGAAAACGTCGATCGGGTTTTTGAATTTTGCCTGTGGTTTCGCGATGGGCTTCAGGGTGACGGGGGCATCGCGATCTACCAGATGCTGGTAGAATTTATGGGCGTGCATCGTCTCTTCGAGACTCTGGTTATACATCCAACTGGCGAAACCGGAATAGGGCGTCTGCTCAAACCAGGCGGCCATGGCGAGATAGGAGTAACTCGATGCCATCTCGTTATTAATCTGATCGTTTAGCAGTTTGGTTAATTTTGGATCAAGTGACATGGGTAAGAAGCTATGAAGGTTGGGTCTGACTGCAAGTGGGAGACGGTAACTAGGATTTTAGGAGGTTTCGCAGATAAACGAGATCCTGTTCGATGTTCTTGGTTTGTTGGGCTGCGAGCTGCTTGAGTTCTTGGGGAGAGAGCGAGTCGAGTTGCATGAATAGTCCGGCGGCTCGGAGGGCGGGCTCGTCGGGGTATGACGGGATGTCGGCGTAATCGCTGGAAGGGTGAATGTCGGGGCGGTCAAATTTGTTGAGACGCGAGGAGTAGCCGGTGGTGTCCTGGAGGAGAATGCGATCAAGCGGAGAATCAGTCGTGATGACTTTCATGATCGCGGGCAGATCGATATCCCCGGTGCCGAGAGGCACGCCGACGCTGTGGATGGTGTCACCCACGCGGACGAGTTTGTGATCCTTGATGTGAGTGGTGGCGGCGCGCGGCGCGAGCTGTTGAGCCGCTTCAAGGGGATCGCCATAAACGATCAGATCGTTGCCGGTATCGACACAGGCTCCGAGGTGAGAATGCGGAATGGTGTCGAGAAATTGGCGAAGCTCAGCGGCGGTAATGTCTTCGTGATTCTCGAGAGCGATTTTCACATTGAGCGATTCAGCGAAGGGGAGAATCGCTTCCATGTCGCGGGCGGTTTGGGCAAAGGTGGATTCGAGACTGTCCTTCAATACGACAAGGGTGCGTAGCGTATCGGCTCCGATGTCGGCGCAAAGCTGAAGCTGCCAACGCAGCATTTCCGGCGAAGTGCGACGTCCGCCGATTTCGACAAAAAAGCCCTTTTGTTCGATGGTGCTGCGCACGCGTTTGAGGTGATCGGTATCGCTGTGATCGGCGCCGAGAAACTTATCGTCAGGTCCGTTGATGTTGATCTGGAGTCCGGCGAAACCTTGGTCCTCCAACCAATCCAGCGTGCGGAAGATGTCGTATTGGCCCGCCGCGAGCGCGATGTGGAAGGAAAAGGTGTCGATGCCGATTTTCATGAAAGAATGGGATTAAGACGTATGAACCGCTAATTGTCGCTAATGGACGCTAATCATTAAGACAGCCGGAATGGAATCCACGAATTGTTGAGGAGACGCATTTTACTGCAGAGGAGCGTGTGGTTCTGCGTGTGTTTTAGTGAATATGGCTTATGATCGTGAACTGCTCTCAATGTCACGTTCTGTTACCCAGCTATGAATACATCTATTAAACCTTCGCGTCGAAATTTTCTTAAAACAGTCGTGGCTGGTAGTCTGGCCGGGCTCAGCAAACCGGTGTTGGGCATGGCGGGAGCAGAGACGAGTGACCTTGCCGGAACCGGTGATTGGGTTGATCAGGTGCGAGCTCAGATCCCCGCGACCAAGGCGGCGGGGTATTTTCAAACAGGAGCGTTTGGCCCGTGTCCGCAACGAGTGATTGATCGGAATGCGGAGTTGTTGGAGTTGCAAAATCTTGGTCCGGCCAATCCGCGGTATTTAAACGTGATGAAAGAGGCGGAAAATTCCTGTCGACCCTTGATCGCGGCGGCGATGGGTGCGGATGAAGACGAAGTCGCACTGACGCAGAGCACGACGGCAGGTTTGAATACGGTGATCTGGTCGATCGATTGGCAGGAAGGTGACGAAATCATCACGAGCGATCAGGAACATCCGGCGCTGCTGCTGCCGATTTATAATCTGCACCGTCGCTTTGGCGTGAACTATCACAAGGCACCGATTGGTGAGTATAAGAATGTGGTTGATGAGGTGATGAAACGAGTCACACCGCGAACGCGCCTCGTTGCGATGAGTCACGTATCGCGTCAAAGTGGTCAAGTGGTGCCCGCGCAGGCCTTGGCTGCTGCACTCCGTGAAAAGGGCGTTTCACTCATGTTGGATGGAGCGCAGGGTCCGGGCAACGTGCCGGTCAATTTTCATGAGTTGGGCTGCGATTATTATAGCTTGTGCGGTCACAAATGGCTGTTGGGTCCGAAGGGCACGGGGGCCTTGTTGGTGCGCAAAGATAAACTCGATGCCACACCGGTTTCATGGACGGGTGCTCATGCACAGGCGGAGATGGGAGCGGAGGGAGACTTTGCCTGGCATCCGGATGCGCGACGTTACGAATTCGCCACCCGCAATCAGTCTGGATTTGGAGGTTGGGCGGAATCGCTGCGCTGGTTGGATAGTCTGGGTTGGGAAAAGGTTCATGTGAGAGTATCCCGGATTTCTGCTCATGCTTCTGACGCGATTCAGAAGTCAGAGAAATTCGAATTGGTCTCCCCGAGCGAATCGACTCGTCAAAATGGTATCGTCGTGCTGCGTCTCCCCGTCGGGTTCAAAGGATTGGAATTCTATCATCGATTAAGAGAACAGGATGATATGCTGGTCTCGCCGGTGGATCATCCCCGTGACCTGCGCGTCTGTTTGCATTTCTTCAATATGGAATCTGAATTCGACGCTTTGCTCGAAAGGCTCGAAGCATATTGCTCCTAGGTTGCTACGGAGGGAGATGAGTATCCGGCTTTGCGTTTGCGCGAAGCTATTTAAGCGATAGCTTCTGGCTATGAGCGACTTTGTGCAGGCGGAGAAAATCACTGAAGCAGGGCAGGTGTTGGGGCGGTTGCGGGAGAATATGCAACGGACGATCAAGGGGAAGGATGAGGTGATCGAACAGGTGTTGATCGCGCTGGTCGCGGGCGGGCATGTGTTGATCGAGGATTTGCCGGGAGTAGGAAAGACGACTTTGGCCTATGCGCTGTCGCGTTCGATGGATTGTGGGTTTTCGCGGATTCAGTTCACCAGCGATTTATTGCCCGGCGATGTGACGGGGGTGGCGATCTATGATGAGACGGAGCGTAATTTCGTTTTCAAAAAAGGTCCGGTTTTCGCGAATGTGGTCCTCACGGATGAGATCAATCGCGCGACACCCAAGACCCAGTCCGCTCTGCTGGAGGTCATGGATCGTGGTCGCGTGACCGTGGATGGCGAATCGCACGAGATTGGGTCGCCGTTTATGGTTTTTGCCACGCAGAATCCGGTGGATTACGAGGGCACGTTTCCGTTGCCGGAAAGCCAGATGGATCGGTTTCTGATGCGGTTGCATATGGGCTATCCGGAGGGGGGGGATGAGTTGGATATATTGCGCACCGCGCGGACAAGCTATGATGCGATTGAACTGAATCCCGTGGTCAGTGGAGATGAAATCAAAGCACTGCAGCAGACGGCGACGCAGGTCTTTATCGAGGATAGTGTGCTGGCGTATATTTTGAAACTGATTACGGCTACGCGCACTGAAGCGGAGTTTAAATCGGGTATCAGTGTGCGGGGTGGGTTGGCGCTGCGAGTGGCGGCGCAGGCTCGCGCCTTGGTGAATGGACGCGACTTTGTATTACCGGATGATGTGGTGGAGTTGGTCTTGCCGGTGTGGGCTCATCGACTCGCGTCTTTACGACCGACGGGCGATGCGATGGAGGAGCGACGAATTGTGACGAGCTTGTTGAAACGAATCGTTGGAGCGATTGAACTCCCCGTGTGACGAAGGATGTGAGGTAGCTCGCTCATGACGACTGCGACGAAAACATTAGCGGCCGGTTGGGATGGACCGGGCGTGGGAAGGAAGAAGCAGCGCGTGGCGTTTCGCTGGCGGAATGTGGTGTGGGCGTTGATCTATCCGCGCCGGGAGCAGCACATGGTGCCCACGGTATCGGGAGTGTTGTTGATTGGGCTTTCGCTGGGAATCGGGATGGCGGCCTATAATTCGTCGAATAATATTTTGTTCATCACGTTGGCACTGATGCTGGCGTGTTTGATTCTGAGCGGGGTGCTGGCGTGGTTTAACTTTTCGAAAGTGCGCTGGCAGATTGGGAGACCGTCACTGGCTCGCGTGGGCCAATCGACGTCGGTCACGTTGGAATTGGTGAATGGGAAAACCTTTCTACCCACCTACGGTCTCGATTGCGTGATGCGGGCGCGACCGGGGGTGAAGGATGAGGTGATGCGCGCGGAAACCACGCTCACGGGCAAGGGGATGGATGTGAAAGCGATCTGGAAAGAGAAGCCGGAGGAGGAGGTCGCTCACTTGCGGTTATCGTCTCGGTTGGATCCGCAGGATTCGTCGATCCTCGATTGGGAATGGGTGCCGAAAAAACGGGGACTCTGGAAACTTGGGCTGCGGCATGTGGCTTCTTTTTTCCCGTTTGGCTTTTTCAATAAACGGCTCAGGGCGGTGCTCGAACGCGAGGTGATCGTGTGGCCCGAGGCGCGTGAGTATCAATGGGCCGCGACTACGGGAGCGAAGTGGTTGAGTGGTGCTTCGAATATTTCCCGAACCGGGCAGGGCAGTGATTTGCTGGCGTTGCGACGCTATGAACCGGGAGATTCGCATCGATTGATTCACTGGAAGGCGAGTGCGCGGACGCGGCAATTATTGGTGCGGCAGTTCTCGGCCGAAGCGACGGAGAGTTTCAGTCTTTGGGTGCAATCGAAAGAGGCGGGGTGGACCAATGCGGAACAATATGAAGTGCTGGTGAGTTTTGCCGCGACTTTGGCGGAGGATCTTTTTCGCGCGGGACGATTAGCATCAGTCCGGATCGACGACGGAGTAGCGAAACCGATCCGCCATTGGCGCGATTTGGAATCGTGGCTCGATACGTTGTCCGTATTGGAAATGGAGAAATCTAATGCGGATACGATTCCCCGGGATGCTCTTCGCACGAACCGAAACCTGATCACTTTTGTTCCCGAGGGGCAGGCGGGAGTGGTCGCAATGATCGATGGTGAAAAAGCGGCCACAGCTTGATCTCGATGATTTGCATCGACTGAAGTGGCTCCTCGGGGGGCTGCTGATCTTGTTGTCGGTATCGACGGTGCTCTATCTGGAGATCGACGCGTGGTTGCTGATGGGACTGACGACGTTGGGGGTGGCCTTGGTGATGGTGAAGCCGTCACTGCCATCGCGCATTCCGAAGCTATTTCACACGCTGGCTTTTCCGGGAATCGTCGCGATTTTCCTCGGTGATCTTTACCTCACCGCAGAGGTGCTACCGGCATTGGTGCGATTGGATATTCTACTGCTGCTGTATCGCGGCATCACCTATCGACAGCGTCGCGATGATTTGCAGCTGATCGTGCTGGGCCTGTTTCTGATCGTGCTGGCGGGCGTGCTGACAGTGTCGCTGCTATTTGCGGTGCAGATTCTCGCATTCAGCGCGTGTGCGTTGAGCTTTATGCTCGCAGTCACTCTGGTGCAGGGAGCCGAAACCGAGGCAGCGAAAGGAAACGAAACTCCGGCTTGGGTTCACCGGATGCGACCGGGGTTGTGGCGTCGCGTGCGCGCGGCGACGGATGCGCGAATCGCGTTACTCGGGGTGGGGTTGTTTGGCGGTCTGGTGGTGATTTCCGGTTTGCTCTTCATGGCCATTCCTCGGGTGGAATTACAAAACAGCTTGTTTTTGGAGCGCTTCATGACGAAGCAGGCGCGCACAGGGTTTTCCGACCGAATCAAGTTTGGCGATGTGACGAATATCCAACAGGACGACAGCGTGGCGGTGAGTATCGATGTGACGGATCCTTCGCGGATTCCGGCGCAACCGTATTGGCGCATGGTTGTGCTCGATGAATATCGCGACGAGACGTTTCGCCTGTCGGCCAGATTGAGACGAGAGAGTTTTGCGCGGGAAAGGACGGCGGCAAATCTGCGGGGGAAAGCCCGGGCCCGACTGGGGAGGCAAGACTACTGGACCTTTTACATGGAATCGGGAGTAAGCCGCTATTTACCGTTGGCGGGACATTTCGAGATGCTGCGATTTCGAGATCGGCAGCATTTCAGGGTGGCGGAATCACTGGGAATCGTCGCGTTGCGGGACGACCCGGTATCAATGACGGCCTATCGAGTTGAGGGGATGCAGGTGCTGGCCGAATTGGCTGATCCGGGATTTCGGGATCTGCTGAAGGAAAGTCGGTTGAATGGGGAGGCTCTTTCCCAAATGGAATTAAGGTTGAGTGAGGGGGATCGACAGATTGTGGAACAGGCGGTGCGAGAAATTACCCATGGATCCACCCTCTCGCCGGGAAACTTTGCCCAACGCGCGAGTGAGTGGTTGGCGCAAAGGCATGTTTATGGTTTGAAGTCAGAGATCCCCCAAGGGGCGGGTGATCCGCTGGTGCGATGGATGGTCTCAACCGAACCGGGGCATTGTGAACTTTTCGCCGGAGCGTTGGTGATGTTGGCGCGCGCGGAGGGAATTCCGGCGCGAGTGGTCACGGGCTTTCGAGGGGGCTCATGGAATGGGTTCAGCGACAATTACACACTGCGTAATTCCGATGCTCATGCGTGGTGCGAATTGTATGATTCGAAGAGCGGCCTTTGGTTGCGCGCAGATCCGACTCCCGGCTCGGCGGTGTTGAATCAGGAAACGACTTTACTCTCGGCGGTGGATACGCGTGAAGTGGATCGGAGCTGGACGGCGCGATTTGATAGTCTGCGCATCTTCTGGTATCGGCGGATCGTGAATTTCGACCAGCGCTCCCAGGTGGAGACGATCAAGGCGGTGAAGGAGGCGACTCAGAATACGGGGAAACGTCTGCGGGCTTGGTTGGATGATTGGGGCAGGCGCGTAAAGGCGTGGTTAGCGCAACCGTGGGATGTGGAGCGGCTTATCCGGAGTTTTGCTGGAATACTGTTCGTGCTCGCGGCCTCGTGGGTCGGAGTGATCTTGATGCGTAAGATCAAGCGAGGGGCATGGCGGCAGCGTGGGGGACGGCTGCATCCGGTGCGAATGGAAGCGGGCCGTTGGCTCCGGCGATTCGCCGACCATTCGATTGAGGGCGAGATACGAAATGATCTGGAGCGTCTGCGCTATGGCGATGAGCGCTCATGGGCAAAGGCTGAACTCGTGTTTCGCATGGCGAGGAAAACGTGGCGGCAAGCGCGCCGTTCTAAGTCACCGTCTCTTCGTTAGGGGCGGCCTCAGTTGGTCCGGGAGTTTCCTGTTCTGCTTCGACATCCTCAACTGCTTCGACCGGCTCGGGCGGTGGCGGTGGGGGCGGATGTTTCTTGAAATATTCCTGCATGATTCGGCTGGCGACAGGCGCGGCATAAAGCCCCCCGCCGAATTCCTCACCGGCAACATCACCTTCGATCACGACAGCGATGGCGATCTGAGGATCCTCGACGGGTGCGAAACAAATAAACCAGGCGGCGTTTTTATCACCGGGGATCTGAGCGGTGCCGGTTTTGCCGGCGATCCGCACATTGGGCACACGGAGATTGGCGATATTGGTGAGCACACGCGCGGTGCCGGTGGTGGTGACGGTTTCCATCCCGACAAGCAGGGCTTCCCGCTGCTCCGGGGTAAGCCCGATCTTTTCATGACGTTGCGTGGGAGCATTCGGACGATGGACGAGGGTCGGCTGGGTGAAGACTTCATCCCGCGCGACTGAAGCCGTAAAGACGGCCATATTGAGCGGGGTTTCCAAGACGAATCCCTGGCCCATGGCCATGTGAGCGGTGTTGCCGGGAAACCATTTCTCTTTGAACCGCTTTAATTTCCATTCGCCGTCGGGGACGATCATGCGGTTGGTTTCGTATGGAAGTTCGATCCCCGTCGGGCGATCGAGACGGAAGCGACGTCCTTCCTCCGCGAGCCGATCCGCAGTGATGAGCCAACCGGCCGCATTGAAGTAAATATCACAACTAGAAGTGATCGCTTCGGTGAGGAGCACTTCGCCATGGTGGCCACGTCCATTGTAGCAGACGAAACGTCCGCCATATTTTCGCATCACGCCTTGGCAGTCGATAATGGGTTCATCGATGGTGATTGCACCGCTGCGAAGTCCGGCGATCGCGGTCAGAATTTTGTAGGTCGATCCGGGGGGGTAGGCGCTGTTGATGGCTCGATTGCTCCACGCCTGACGAGCTTCGATGTCGGCACTTGCTTTATGGGTGAGGCGGGGAGAGAAATCGCGCAGGTCGTAATCGGGCACACTAGCCATCACCAAGACTTCCCCGGTTTTCACGTCCAACGCGATGGCCGCACCGGGAGTATCGAATTCGCGGAGTTTTTTCTCAGCCGCTTGTTGGAGATCAATGTCGAGTGAGGTGATCAGATTTTGTCCCTGCACGGGCTGTCGTTTTTCCAGCGGCGGATTGATCCGGTAGCCGGAGGGATCAACTCGGAAGATCGTGCCACCGGCGACGCCTTGGAGTTGTTCATCGAAGGTTTTTTCCAGTCCGTTGCGGCCCACGCTGCCTTTGAGTTTAAAGGTGCGCAGGTCGTTACCGGGGAACTCGTCGGCATCGAAGTCGGAATTTACCCCCACGTAACCGAGGGTGTGCGCAGCAGCAGCGCCGAAAGGATAGTAGCGAGTGCTCGACGTGTAGACCTGAAGGGGAGAACTCACGGGCAGGCTTTCGAGGAGTCGTGCATATTCGTTGGGTTCGAGGTCTTCGAGCAGAGTGTAGGGGAGCAGCAGCGAACGCACGAAGTGGC
This sequence comes from Cephaloticoccus sp., assembly GCA_034669935.1. GTDB lineage: Bacteria > Verrucomicrobiota > Verrucomicrobiia > Opitutales > Opitutaceae > Cephaloticoccus. The sequence continues at coordinate 49,116 of JAXMOJ010000014.1, read as the reverse complement.
GACTGAGATCGCGGCCATCGACATTCTCGTCGCGTTTGAGAATGCGATTAACTTCGTCGAGGTAACGTTGAACCACACTTGATCGGGCGAGTTGGTTCATCTGCGCGCGATTGGGGATGTCTTTATCGCCGGCGTCGCGGAAGTTTTTCCGGATCACGATGTATTCGCGCCGAAATTCACGGCGGAGCTCATCGAGGTAAAGCACGACCGAGAAACGAGGGCGATTGCCGACGAGGAGACGACCCTCACGGTCATAGATGTTGCCGCGCGGGCCTGGAACGAGGATGCGGCGCTGGCTTTGGAGACGTTCGCGTTCGCTCGATTCGTCAACCTTGAAGAGCTGCTGATAGGCGACGCCTCCCGCGAGCACGATCAGCATCAGGGCGATGAAGAAATAGAACAGGATGACCCGCGGATCGTAGTTCTTGTGCGATTCGACGAGGCTGCCGGATTGGTCTGCGAGGTTATCGGGCATCGGAAACTTTAGAACCGACGGGCCCGATATTGCTCGAGACTAAGGAGTGAAGTTTGCAGCGCGAAAAACCACGGTGCGATCAATAGCAGAACAAGCTGCGAAATGAGCAGGTCCCAAATGAGCCGTGGCAGCACGGGACCGAGTTGCAACGGGCCAGCGACGAGCACAATCGTCAGAGCGAAGTAGAGTGCGATGTTGGCCACAAAAGCGATGATCACCTGGGTGGCGGTTTGTTCCACGGGAATGCTAGATCTGATTTTGATAATCAGACCGTGGGTTAATCCGAAGAGGAGCATGTGCGTGCCAAAGGGCACGGGGGCATTGGCGTCGCAGAGCAGGCCGGCACACAGGGTGGCGTAGATGCCATCACGCAGAGGCAGTCGTAGCGCGGTGAGGGTGACGAAGAGCGAGCCGACGAATAGATAGAGGTGCCAGGTCGCGAGGTAGTGATTGATTTGGGATAGTAGTGCCCAAAGGAGAAGTTGGCTGAAAAATGTGATCAGATTGTGTCGAAACATGGTCTCAATCCGTAGTTAGCGGCACGAGCACGGTGACTTCGATCAAATCACTGAGCCTGGAGTCGAGTTCGATCTCACCGGTTTTAAAAAGCCCATCGGTGCTGGGTTCGAGTTTGACGACGCGACCTAAGGTGAGACCAGGAGGAAACACTCCCCCGAGACCGGAAGTCACTAATCGTTTAGGGGTCGTGGCGCTGGCGAAGATGTCGATGGGCACAAATTCAATGACACCTCGCGCAGGACCGAAGGTAGGATTGATGCCACCTTGGTAACTCATGGGACGATCATCGCCTGCGACCACCGCGGCTAATCGAATGGAGGGGCTACTAATAAGATCGACGGTTGAGGTATAGGCATGCACGGCGGTCACGCGACCGACTACACCGCCGGAAAAGACGACGGGGGCACCGACCGGGATATTGTAATTGCGGCCTTTGCGAATCGTGAGGCGTTGCCACCAGGCGGAGAAATCGCGTCGAGCGACACGCGCGTGTTCGAATCGATACTCGGTTTGTGCGGGGACACGGAGGATGTTTTCCAGTCGGGTGATATCCTCGCGCAGTTTTTCGTTTTCCTGCGCAGTCAGGGAATAAGAGGCATTGATCCGCGCGAGGTCGCGCCCGGCTTCGATCAGCTCTTTTTTGGATTGGTTACGAAGGGACCAGAAATCCTGAAGGCTGCGCACATATGAGGCGCTGACGGTGATGGGGGCCTGTAATTCGTAGAAAGAGACCCGCATAAACGACTTGATAGCCACGGGCAGGACAAGCCATGCGGCGATGATTACACCGAGGGTCAGGAAGGGTCTGGCCTGATCAAAACGTTTTAAGGGCACGGGCTGGTTCGGAAGCTAAGTCGTGGGGCTGTCGTCGTCAACGCCCCCGGCTCTGGTTTACTCCGAAACTGTGAGCCACGGGCTCAAACGTGCTGCATCAGCCACGCGAGATCGCTGAGCACTTCACCGGTGCCGTTGGCAACCGCGGAGAGTGGGTCTTCGGCGATGGTCACTGGTAGGCCGGTCTTATCACTGAGGAGACGGTCGAAACCACGGATCAGAGCGCCACCACCGGCGAGCACGAAACCGCGATCCACGAGATCGGCTGAAAGTTCAGGCGGGCATCGTTCGAGCGTCACGCGCACGGCATCCACGATCGCGGCAATCGTATCACCGAGAGCCTCGCGAATTTCCTGTGAAGTGATGTGGATGGTTTTGGGCAGACCGGCGACTGAATCACGGCCTTTCACTTCCATCGTAAGTTCTTCTTCGAGCGGCGCGGCGGAACCGACGCGACATTTGATTTCCTCAGCAGTGCGTTCACCGATGAGCAAATTGTAGGCGCGCTTCATGTAATTGATGATGGCGGTATCGAGCTCATCACCGGCGACGCGAATCGATTTAGAGAAAACGATGCCGTTGAGTGAGATGATCGCGATCTCGGTCGTGCCACCGCCGATATCGACGATCATGTTGGCGGCGGGTTCATCGATGGGGAGTCCGACGCCGATAGCGGCGGCCATGGGCTCTGGAATTGTGATAACATCACGGGCTCCAGCGTGGAGGGCGGAATCTTTGACGGCGCGTTTTTCCACCTCGGTGATTCCGGAGGGGATGGCAATGACGACACGCGGTGGAGCGCGGAAAGAGGTGTTGGAAACTTTGCGGATGAAGTAGCGCAACATCGCTTCAGTGACATCGAAGTCAGCGATTACGCCGTCCTTCATCGGGCGAATGGCCGTGATGTTGCCCGGAGTGCGACCAAGCATGCGTTTAGCCTCGTCACCCACAGCGCGGACTTTACGTGTATTCGTATCGAGGGCGACCACGGAGGGCTCGCGTAGGACGATGCCCTTGTCTTTCACGTAGACGAGCGTGTTGGCAGTGCCTAAGTCGATGCCGATATCGTTGGAGAAGTAGCCGAGAAAATTAGCTGCCATAATTGTGGGTGGTTTGGCTGGGTTCCGCCAACGGAAACGAACTAGTGGCGATAGGGTGTGTCAACGAGGTAAATTATATGAAGAATAGAATCTTATGAAGCAAGCTTGACCCTCCGTCTTGTCAGAGGCGTGCTGAAAATCATCAAAGTGATCATAAATGCACGGAATTGATTTTATCCAAGATATTGCAGTGGTGGTCCTCGTGGCGGGTTTAGTGGGCTGGTTTTGCCAACGGATTGGACTCTCGGTCGTAGTCGGCTACTTGCTCGCGGGCATGACGATCGGGCCGTTCAACCTCCCGGTGGCGTTGGTTTCGGATATGCATCGGATCGAGACGCTTTCGCAGATGGGACTGGTTTTCCTGATGTTCTCGATCGGGATGAAACTGAGCCTGAGAAAACTCAGAAAGTTGGGGATCGCTCTGGTGATCGCCACGGGAATCGAAGCGGTCATTATATATCAACTGACGCGGGTGGCGGGTGGCATGATGGGGCTGGGTGCGACGGAGGCAGTTTTTCTAGCGGCGATGCTGATGATTTCCAGTTCGGCGATCATTATTCGGGTTCTCGCTGATGTCGGTGCCTCGCATGAAAAAACCGGCCAGATGGCGATGGGAGTTTTCGTGGTCGAGGACGTGATTGCGGTGCTATTACTGACGGGTTTGAGCTCTTATGCGAGCTTGGCGGGAGCACATTCGGAAACGACTCCACTTTCGCAAACGCTCATGATGTTGACGGCGTTTGTTGTGCTGGTCGGCGTGGTGGGTGTGCTCGTGGTGCCATGGTTGCTGAAAAAGCTCAGTAAAACCGGAGGGGCGGAATTGCCGACTTTGGTGCAAGTGGGGTTGTTGTTTGTATTGGCGACAGCAGCACATCGCGCGGGATTTTCTTTGGCGTTGGGGGCGTTTTTGCTCGGTGCGATCATCGCGGATACACCGCAACGGCCTCAGGTGGATCGCACCTTCGAGGGGCTCCGCGATGTGTTTAGCGCCGTGTTCTTTGTGGCGATTGGTATGTTGATTGACGTGCGCGCGATGTTGGATGTGTGGGGATTAGTGCTGGGAGTGACGGTCTTGGCGCTGGGTGGTCGCTTCATTGCTTGCTCGACTGGCTTACTGATCACGGGATCGCCGACGCGCGAAGCGATTAAGGTGGGTCTCTTCGTGGTGCCGGTGGGAGAGTTTACGTTTATCATCGCTCAGCTCGGTATATCCGGAGGCGTGCTACCGCAAAGTTTCCAAACGGTAGCCGTGGGCGTGGCATTGCTGACGACATTGATGGCGCCGATTTTAGCGCGACGATCCACGCGTTTTGCCGGTTGGTGTGAAGATCGTGAACCGGATTGGTTGTCGGCTTGGATGCGGTCCTATCGGGATTGGCTTGGCCGGCTCGAAGCGAAAGGAGCGCGTAATATGCTTTGGCAGATGGGCAAGAAGCGGTTGATCCAAATCGGGGTTGAGCTGCTCTTAATCACGGGATTGCTCGTATTTTCCGGCCCACTGTTGCGTTTAATTTTGGATGCGGTGCCGCGCGATTGGCTGTTCCCGAATGGACCTCAGGTCTTCTTTTGGAGTGTGATTTGCCTTCTGGTGCTCGTGCCGCTGATCGCAGTCTGGCGCAATCTGGCCGTGCTCGCGATGTTGGTCACGGAGGTCGTTTTCTCGGCGCATCCGAAGCAAGGTGCACGGTTTGCTCCACTGCTGGAGTTCGCGCTCAAAGTATTCAGTGGTCTGGTCGTATTCATGTGGGTGAGTGCTTTTCTGCCCCTGAGTGGAAGCGCGAGGTGGGTTCCGTTTGTCGTCGTCGCAGTGGTGGCCTTGGTGGTTTTACTCTTCCGTCGTAAACTCATCTACTGGCACAGCGTGTTGGAAGTGGGCTTACAGGAACATCTCACCCAACCTGCGACCGGAGGCTCGGCCCCGGCCTGGCTCAAACCTCATGCAGAATGGGATCTTACCTTGGAGGAATGTGTGGTGCCTGATTTGGCAGATATCCGGGGACGCTCTCTGGCTCAATTGGAGTTGCGGAAAAAACTTGGATGCACGGTCGCAGGAGTCGAACGGCAGGGGGTGATGGTCGAATCTCCGCCGGCGTCGTTTTCACTGTATCCGCGCGATCGCGTTTTATTGTTGGGAACACCTGAACAGACCTCCGCGGGCAAAGCTTTGCTTATGGGAGTATCCGGTGCGATTTCTTCCTCTGGTTTTGATGAGGTGCGGATGGAAGCGGTCACACTTGAAGGCGGGAGTTCGATGGTGGATCGTAGTCTGAAAGAGTTGGGACTTTCCAAAAAAGTGGGTGTGCAGGTCGCGGGAATCAATCGACAGGGTGTTCGGTCTCTCAATCCCGGAGCGAAAGAGGTTTTGTTGGCTGGTGACGAAGTTCTCGTTCTCGGCACGAACGAACAGATCGGGGCATTTACAGAGTTGGCCGCGGCACGAGCCAAGAGCCTATAAGAAAGCACGCCGGTATTGGCGTGCTGGAAAACCGGGTGACTGAACGGAGGTCAGCTGTTCCCTTGAGTGTCTTTGGGATCAACCTTCTTGGGTTCGTCCGGTTTGGCGGCCTCTTCTTCTTCGTTGGTGGCCTTTTTGAATTCCTTAATGGATTGGCCGAGACCTTTGGCGAGTCCGGGAAGCTTGGCTCCACCGAACAGCACGAGCAGAATGATTAAGATGACCACCAGCTCGGTCGTCCCGAGACCGAAGAGAGCTGCGAGAGGTGGAGTGGAGGAGTCCATGGCGACAAGGTAGTTTGCTGGCACTTCCTGTAAAGCGGTAAAGCCGGAGACAATTCAGATCGAAGGTTAAGTGCGCGGTGGCAATCCGGGCGCGCCGGGGAGCCCCGGCTTGATGCTACCGGGACCGGCCGCGACCTTCATGAGGTTTTGCGCGTTGTCTACTTGCTCGGCATCGAAGAAACCATGCAACTGACGGATACGTGTGGGGTGGCGCATCTTACGCAAAGCCTTGGCTTCGATTTGGCGGATACGTTCGCGGGTGACCTTAAACTGTTTTCCAACCTCTTCGAGGGTGCGGCTGTAACCGTCGGCCAAGCCGAATCGGAGGGATAGCACGCGCTGTTCCCGCTCGGTGAGGGAATCGAGCACATCGACGATCTTTTCCCGCAGCAGGGAAAACGCCGTCATATCGTAAGGATTCTCGGCGCTCTTATCTTCGATGAAATCACCAAAGCTGGTGTCATCACCATCACCGACAGGAGACTGCAACGAGATGGGCTGTTGCGCCATCTTCATGATTTGCTGCACGCGCTCAACCGGGAGATTCATTTCATCCGCCACTTCATCCGGGCTCGGCTCGTGACCGAATTCCTGGAGGAGTTGCTTCTGCACCTGCATGACCTTGTTGAGGGTCTCGATCATGTGGACCGGGATGCGGATGGTGCGGGCCTGATCCGCGATGGAGCGGGTGATGGCTTGGCGAATCCACCATGTAGCGTAGGTGGAGAATTTGTAGCCGCGACGATACTCAAATTTCTCAACCGCCTTCATGAGCCCCATGTTGCCTTCCTGAATGAGATCGAGGAAAGATAGGCCGCGATTGGTGTATTTTTTCGCGATGGAAATCACCAAACGAAGATTGGCTTCGACCATCTCAGTCTTGGCCTGGTGCGCTTCGCGAATGTGAACATTGGTCTTCTTGACCACCGCGAGCAAACCCTGGGGTTCGATGCGCTGGGCCGCTTGGATGTTTCTGAGCTTTTCCTTAACGGTCTTGGTGTCGATCGCGGCGTCGCGTTTGGTGCGGGGCTTTTTGGCGCGTTCGAGTTGAGCAAGTAGGAGTTCAATTCTCTCAATCACCGGTTGGAGCTCTTCGAGATACTCTTCGTAAACCTTCAGCTTGAAATAAAATTTGCCGAAGTGAGGCCGCACTTTCTTTTCGCGATTGAGCGTTTTTTTGAGGACTTTCTTTCGTTCGGCCTCGCTCTTGGCCTGCATATATTCATCCCAGCCAGCACCGACAAACTTCACTCCCTTCTCCGTAGCTTCGACGAGTTTGGGGAGAGTTTTGAAATAGTTTTCGCGGCTTTCGATTTTCTTATCGATGACGATGCGATCAAAACGCTCTTCCCGGTTAATGAGGCGCTGACCAAGATAGGCGATGTGAGCGCCAACGGCGGTCGCTTCGAAGAGCGCGTTTTGGGCTTTTAGTTCAGCGTTTTCAATCCGCTTGGAAATTTCGACTTCTTGCTCGCGGGTCAGCAAAGGCACCTGGCCCATTTGCTTGAGATACATGCGGACGGGATCGTCGAGAATGTCGTGCTGAGAAGAACGAGTTTCCTCTTCTTCGGCTTCCTCCATGCGCTGCTTGTATTCCTCGACCTGATCCGGTTCGAGAATCTCGATTTCCAGATTTTGGAGAATGGAGAGCACGTTATCGATTTCATCCTGATTCTCAATCGATTGAGGCAGGGCTTCATTGATATCATCGAAGGTGAGGTAGCCTTGCTCCTTGGATTGCCGGATGAGTTGGCGGATCTTTTCGTTGATACCACTCGCGGCGGCACCTCCCTTGGCATTTCTTCCGACCTGCTTGAGGGCTTCCTCGACGGCTTCGGAATTGTCTGACTTGGATTTGGCTGACTTGGCTTTACGCGGCATGATGAATTAGGAGACGAAAAAATCAGACAGCTGCAGATAAATCGAGCGGCTGTCTGAGCTGACGTTGGATTACGGAACGATCTTTAAGGAGGGAAATCGGGTCCGAGTTACTGTCCGCATGGTAATTGGCTAAATCAAGTTCTATTTGGCGGAGGCGTGGCTCGTAATAACGGCTGCGCAGCAGACGTAATCCCTCATTGGCTACTTTCAACGGATCTTCGAAAGGGGGATTGTCAAATAGCAGCGAGGCAATCAGGGCCTCTTCTTCGGGATTTTCGAGCAGTTCACCGATGTGCTCTTTGCCCGGCCAGTTATCCTGCTCGAATTCGCTCAAAAACCGATTGAGCAACTTGCCGGCGATGTTGCCCGCATCGATCCAATCGTGGGGGAGATGGGTAGCGAGCGGTCGGCCCATGTTCTCATAATGCAGGCAAACCATTAAGAGGTGAAACTCCGGCGTGTCTTTGTCTGCGACATTGGCAGGCGGTGGCGGTGCTTCCTCTGGTTTGCGGATGTATTGGCCGCGATTGGAGAGGAAACGTTGAAAATCGGTATGCAGACCAGACGGGGTGATTCGGAGATGGGTAGCTGCTTCGTTGAGAAACTCGCTGCGAGAAACATCCGATTCGATCGCCACGACCAGTTCGAGCAGGCCTTGCGAGGCGCGGGATTTTTGTTCGGCGGAGGCTTTTTCCGGTTCCGGGAGCAGGGATTGGCAGGCATAAGCCATCGCTGAGAGCGAGCCCTGTTTTAGTTCTTCGTAGGCGTCGATCCCTCGTTGAAGAAACAAAATATCGGGATCCACCTTTTCTTGTCCGGCTAGACTGAGGAATCGCACTTCGAGTCCGGCTTTTAGCGCCATGGGCAGAAAACGCAGCGCCGCCTTTTGCCCCGCTGTATCGCTATCGAAGAAACACTCGACCTGGGTATGATAGCGACGGAGTAACACGAGCTGGGTCTCCGTGATCGATGTGCCCTGCGGTGCGATGGCCGTTTTAAGACCGACGCTCCAACAGCGCAGCGCGTCGAGCTGACCCTCAACCAGCACGAAAGGGTGACCCTCCTTGGCGGCGGTGCGCGCGCGATCGAGATTAAAGAGCAGATTCCCTTTGGTGAAGATCGGCGTCTCCGGCGAATTGACGTATTTGGCCTCACGAGCCGGATCGTCCTGCGGCGTGAGTTCGGATTGGCGGGCGGTAAACGCGACGACGCGACCTTGGTGATCGCGAATCGGAATCATCAGGCGTCCCCGAAAGCGAGGCCGCAAAGAATGAAGCGTGAGCGCGGCATGATCGCGGATAAAAAACAGGCCGCACTGACGCAGGGCCTCCTCGGAAAATTTTCTTTTCAGCAACAGCGCGCCAAGTCCGTCATCGGTGGGTGCAGCCGCGCCGACTTTGAACTCTTCGGCTAGTTCCGGAGTGAATTGACGCTCTTCGATCCAATAGCGCCGCATGTATTCGCCGATCGGAGTGTCGCCCCGGTAGGTCTGATGGTAGTGCTCGGCGGCTAGTTCGTGGATATCGAAAATTTCCTGACGGAGAGAACGCTCTTCGCGGCTGGGGCCGGAGCCTTGCTCATATTCGATCTCGATGGAGAAGCGCTGGCCGATGGCCTCGACAGCTTCGGTGAACCCAAGCTGCTCGGTTTCACGCACGAAAGTGATCACATCGCCCGCCTGACCGCAGCCGAAACACTTGTAAAACCCCTTGTCCGGATCGACGTGGAAAGACGGTGTTTTCTCGTTATGGAAGGGGCAGAGACCCTTCATTCGGGCTCCCGCTTTGCGCAAGGTGACCACTCGCGAGATGACATCCGCGATGTTTACGCGGAGTTTCAGGTCGCGCACACAGGTGGGTTTGATGACGGGCATGGAACGGGCTAAGCGGTGATTCCGCGAAAATGCACTTTCAACTGAGGGACGAGCCTGTCAAGTTTCCGCCTCTTTTGAGGAAACAACTCCCGCTTACAGGCTACCTACTATCATGCGTTTTTACATCACAGCGGCGTTTCTGATCGCACTGATATCTTCGACTCACGGGCAGATCGCCGCCGCTCCCAAGCTACCTGTTTGGGAGGCGCGACTGCCTGATTTCGGGCAGCCCGCCTACACTAGTGGAGTGGAGCGCTTGATCGCCGACTTCGAAAAGGCGACCGGTCAACGATTGATGCCCGGAGAGAAGAAGCGAGTAGGGTTGAAAATTTATGCGGATTCAGGTCCGGGAATGGCCACCCCCATCCCCTTAGTGAAAGCAGTGATTTCGGCTTTGGAACGGCGGGGGTTTGCTTCGGAGGATATTTTTCTCGTCGGCCTAAATCAACTGCGTCTGCGAATGAGTGGCTTTTTACCCTCGCTCTCGACAGGTAAATCTCCGTTTCCCGGACACCAGATCTACGTGTTGGAGTCGGGGCGTTTCTTTGATCCGGTTTGGTTCTACGATAGTCCGCTGCCTCAACGTTTCGATCCGATCTTCGCCGCCGAGCAGACGAAGGATGTTTCCAATACCTCCAGTCGTGACGAGGATCGGAAAAGTTTTCTCGCGACCCCGCTGTTTCTCGAAGCCGATTTTTGGATCAATCTGCCAGTTTATACGGATCACCCGACCTTGGGCATCAACGGTTCCCTCGTGAATGCGACCTTGTGGAACGCCTCGAATACGGCGCGTTTCTTCCGGAGTCCGGCCAATGCTCCGGCCGCGGTCGCTGAGATGAGCGCGATCCCCGAGCTGCGCGAGACTTGGGCCTTCTCCATCGTGAGTTTGCAGCACTACCAGTTTATCGGCGGACCGTTCTTTAATTCTCTCTACGCGAGTTCGGAACCCTTGCTTTGGTTGAGCCGCGATCCTGTGATGCTCGATTCGTTGATGTTGGAGCGGATTAACAATCGACGGAAGCTCTCGGGCTTTCCGGATATCTCCGAAGAGATCCGCACCTTAGAATTTGCCGAGATGCTCGGGGTGGGGCTGCGGGATACGGAATCGGTCGAGATCATCGACATCGACGAATAAACCACTTGTCACCAGCGCTTTGGTTCGTGAGATTTTGATCTGATGTCTTCCGAGTATCTCCCATTTCTCATCCAAGCCGGGCTGGCTGCAGGTATCGCCGGTGCAATCATCGGTGCCTCGCACCTGATTGGGCAACGCACGCAGAAGAATGCGATCAAGGATTCGGCCTACGAATGCGGCATCCCCGCCGAAGGAATCGTGCACTCACGATTCTCGGTGAAATTTTACGTGACGGTGATGCTTTTCATTCTCTTCGATATCGAAGTCGTGTTTCTGATTCCACTCAGCTTTATCTATCGGGATTTCCTCGCGAACAATATTACCATTCTCGGTCCGGTTCTGTTTTTTGTCGGAGTCCTAGTCTTGGGGCTTTTCTACGAAGTGAAAAAAGGTGCTCTCGAATGGGAGAAGTGAAGAGGGCTTCTTTCTTTTACCAACGAGCAAAATAACTAGATCATGCGGCTCGACAGAATCATCGCTCGAAGCCGCATTATCGATCTCCACAGCGATACGTTGCGGGGAGCGTTAAAGGAACTTCTCGCGGTGAGCGTGGAGAAGTTTGCGGATCTCAAACCGGACTCCTTGCTCCGGGGGCTCTTGGCGCGGGAGAGCACCATGACCACCTATCTTGGTCTCGGTGTGGCGTTGCCGCATGTGAGGGTGAAAATGAATCGCCGTTACGTGCTCGCGATTGGTCGCAGCAGGATGGGAATTCCACAGGAAGGGAATAAGGACGGCGATCGGGTGAAGCTGATTGTGATGCTGATTGCCGGGGATAAGGCCCGCGATTATCTGCAGGTGCTCGCATCGATTGCGCGGCAAGTGCGCGAACCCGAGCTGGTGGATCGCTTGGTTGATTCTCCGGATCTGGATTCACTCTACGAAAGATTGATCGGCGGTTTCGGCGATGTGCGACCGGTTCTCGCGCAGCATAACCGCATCAACAAGCTGATGTTTCAGGAAGCTCAACGCGTGGCCAAAGGCGCGGGTTGTGGTTCGATCATGGTGTTTGGCGATACTTTTGTGGGCGGCATCCAGGCCGGGGCTCTTCGCGCGAAGACGAAAACAATCCTCGTTACCCGTAGTCCCGTGGAGCCAAGCGAAGATAAGATGGAGTTTAACGAAACCATCCAGGTGCGTTCGTTTTCCGACCAACGGATGGCGCAATTACGCAGCGCGATTCTTGTGGCACTGACTCGTGGGCTGCTTTCGTTTACGGATCGTGTCTGCTGCTTGGGCGGAGTCACGGGGAGTAATCAATTTGATACCCTCGCGGTGGTTGATATCGAGCGGGAGTTTGAGACCTTCCTGACTGATCATAAAGATTTGCTGCCGGACGGAGTAAAACCTGAAGTCTTGGAGCGCGTCATCGCGGTGGCGACTGAGTTGTCGGTCGAGGGTCGCGAAGGTAAGCCGGTGGGATGCCTTTTCGTGGTGGGCGATGCGAGCACTGTTTCGAAGCACACCAAACCACTCGTGCTGAATCCTTTCTACGGTTATAAAGAGGAAGATCGTAATATCCTGAATCCTTTCATGGATGAGACCATCAAGGAGTTCTCTTCGATTGATGGGGCGTTTATTATTTCCGGCGATGGGGTGGTCGAATCCGCAGGTAGCCTGATTCAAGCGGTGGATACGCAGAGTAGTTTACCCAGTGGTCTCGGCAGCCGTCATGCGGCGGCCTCGGCGATCAGTGTGACCGCAGCTTGTATTTCCGTGGTGGTGTCATCCAGCACGGGACAAGTGATGCTCTTCCGTCGCGGTGTGATGCTGCCGTTGACGGATAAGCGCTACTGAGAGAATCCGGTCCCGAAAATTTGGGGTTGCCCTAAGGTGGTGGGGTGCTTTGCCTGATCCTTCACCAACTTTCAACCATGCAAGACAACATCATTCTAGAGTGCACTGAGGCCCGCAAAGAGGGAAAACCTGTTTCCCGCTACCTCTCCACGCGTAACAAAAAGACCGTCACCGAACGGATTGAGAAAAAGAAGTATAACAAGCATCTCAAGCGCCACACGGTGCACAAAGAGATTAAGTAAGCCTTCTTCACGAGGATCATTTTCGAGCCGGGCTGATTTCAGTCCGGCTTTTTTATGCCCTAGACGTAGGGGTGTGCACTGCCACCGCTTGCGGTGATCAGTCTTTAGGCTCCGCACTTTGCTCATGACGAGCCGTGCGCCAGCTTTCACGGTGCTTCCGAATCCAATCAAGCAGCGCGCGTTCGAAACCAATGTCGTAGCCGAGTCGCTCGGATTCGAGCCACTTGTGCTTTAGGATTTCTTCTCGTTCGGCCAAAAACTCTTGGTAGAGACTGGATTGTTTGACGAACTCCCGTGAAGTCGCGGGTTCTTGCGCAGTTGATGTCATACCGATTTCCGACTTATGAGAGCAGGGCAGGACGTGCTGTCAATGCCAGTAGCTTGCGGTGGCTCATCAATTTTTAGCCGCGGCGGCTTTTTCTAAACGAGCCAGTAGACCGCTAGCGATACCACAGAAGACATCGGTCGCGGGATGTTCGGGTTCGCTGACGACAATAGGCTGACCCAGATCGCCCCCTTCGCGAATCGCGGAAACGATCGGCACTTGTCCCAGCAAAGCGGTGCCGAGCTTTTCAGCTGTCGCGGCGCCACCACCGCTGCCAAAGATCTCATGCCGAAGTCCAGCCGGATCTACGAAGTAGCTCATGTTTTCCGCTACGCCGAGGATCGGCACGTTGACCTTTTGAAACATCAGACCGCCTTTACGTGCGATGTTGGTCGCGGCAGCCTGAGGGGTGGTCACGAGCACGGCGCCATCAAGCGGCAAGGTTTGCACGAGGGAAAGTTGGGCGTCACCGGTGCCCGGTGGCAGATCGATGATCAGCACATCGAGTTCGCCCCATTTCACGTTGTTCACGAACTGTTGGACGGTCTTCATGATCATTGGACCGCGCCAAACGACGGGAGTGTTTTCATCGATGAGGAAGCCCATGCTCATGACTTTTACGCCATGGTGCTCCATCGGAATGAGCATCGCTTCGCTGCCTTCGCCTTCGAAATCGGGGCGACCATCGAGGCCCATCATTAAGGGCACGCTCGGTCCGTAAATATCGCAATCGAGCAAGCCGACGCGATTCGGGCGATCGAGCGATTCGAGCTCCTTGGCCATCGCGCAGGCGAGATTGACCGAAAAGGTGCTTTTGCCCACTCCGCCTTTACCGGAGGCGACGGCGACCGCATGACGAATACCCTTCGGTAATTGGCCCCCGGCTATGTTTCCACCCGTATTCGCCGCAGGTGTCTTGGCCGGAGTTACGGCGATATCGACGATGACTTCGTTGACCTCGGGGATCGCGCGCAGGCATTTATCGACTTCGGTCTTCAAGTGCAGGGGCACTTTGGGATCACCACTGGTTAAGGCCAGTGAGACCTTGGCCACGCCATCGGAAAATCCGGCGGCGCGGACCAATCCGAATGAGACAATATCACGGCTGAAACCCGGATACTTCACTTGCTTGAGCTGTTCTTTGATGTCTTCTGTCGTCACGATGTGTAAAAGGTTGGAACCGAGAGGGAATTTACGTTGTTATGCCTTAGGTGGCTGTAAATAGAAATGCCTCCCTGTTCCAAAACCAATAAGCACCCCTTTCTTTCATGCAAAACCTTCTGCGACTTTTCCTCTTTTGTTCCCTCGGTCTTACGGCGCTCCTTGCAGAGCGCAAAATCGGCACGGTCGATGTAGTCGTGGAAAATAAGACCCGGGCGGTGCGGATCTCGGCCAATGTCGCCTCGCTCAATCAGCTCGCGCAGCAGGCTTTCCGTTCCCATGGGCGCTACCGGGTCGTCTCAAACGGATTCATGTATGATGCTCGTTTCGAGCTGTTGTCGCCGAATCAAGTCCGGGTGGTGGTCAAGCGCAGCTCGGGTGAGCAGGTGCTCTCGCAAACGATCACGGGTGCGAATGCGCGTAACGCGTTGCTGAAAGCAGCCGATGTGGTTGTCGAACAAACCAATGGGCTGGGGCTGAAAGGCTTCTTCGCTTCCAAGCTGACATTCATTGGCGAGCGGACGGGGAAGAAGGAGGTTTATACTTCCGATCTATTTTATGGTGATGTGAAACAAATCACCCGCGACAACTCGCAGGCCCTGACGCCGCGTTGGTCACCGGATGGAAGCAAACTGATTTACACGAGCTACTTCCGCTCTGGTTTCCCCGATATCTTTCAGATCAATCTGCAAACCTACCAGCGCACTTCGTTTGTGAGTTTTAAGGGCACGAATAGCGGTGCGCGTTTCAGCCCAAGCGGTCAACAGGTCGCGATGGTGCTGAGTGGGGAAGGCAATGCGGAGATCTACGTGGGCAACGCGCAGGGGCGGCAGATCCGGCGATTGACGCGCACCGATTCAGTCGAGGCGTCGCCTTGTTTTTCACCCGATGGGCGTCGGGTGGTATTTACCTCTGATGCGGCGGGTGGTCCGCAGCTTTACACGATGTCGGTTTCTGGTGGCAGGATCCGCCGGGTGCCCACGAATATCAGCCGTTACTGTGCCGAGCCTGATTGGAATCGCCTCAATGAGAACAAGATCGCGTTTACTATGCGCATAGGTCGCGGCTATCAGGTGGGCGTTTATGATTTTGCGACACGTAAAAGTGAGCAGGTATCCCGCGCTCCTTATGATGCGATTGAGCCCTGCTGGCTCGCGGATGGGCGTCACCTCGTTTACACGCACCGCGACCAACGTTCGAGTCGCATCTATATCCTCGATACCGAAAGCGGCCGCAGCACGGCGATCACTCCGGCCAACTTTGGCTCTGCTCTTCAGGCCAACGTCTGGCCCCGCTGAGCTCCCTGTCATTGCGAGTTCCGCTTAGCCGGACGAAGTAATCCACGAACTTACGTTATTCTTTTACCTCTAGTTATCGTGGATCGCCACGGCTTGCTTCGCACCCCTCGCGATGACCGAGGTTCTTTGATTGAGTCCGTTAGGCACAAAAAGGCCGCTCCCTCTTTGGAGCGGCCTTTTGTTTTAGAGACGCGGAAGAATTATTCCTTCGGATCGCGCAACTTGGAGAGCCAATGCTCCATCTGCTTGCCGGCGGCTTCACGGCCACCCAAGCCGAAGGATAGGGCGACGGCCACGGCGATTGCGCCGAGGGTGAGTCCGAAAGCGAGGTTCACGATGTCTTCACCGATTCCCATCGCGCGGAGGCCCATCGCGAGCACAAATCCGAGAATGGCGAAGCGAGTGACGCTGCTGGTGATGGTTGGTTGACCGTCACGGTGAAGACGCTTGGAGGCGATGTTGGCCAATGCGGCACCGACGGCGATCACGAGTAAGCCCACGACCACTTGGCCCGAGAAGACCAGCAAACGATCAAACACACCGGCGAGGCGATCAAGCTGCAGGGTTTCCAACGCGGAGAGCGAGGCACCGAGCATGATGAAAAACAGCACCACGCGACCTATGATCGTCGAGAGGGTTAAATCGCTGAACATGCTTTCGGCTCCACATTTCGCGGGGAGTGCATCCACTCCGAGACTTTTGAGGAGATCGGCGAGCAGACCGCAGACGAATCGTCCGACGACATAAGCCACCGCCAGAATAATGGCCGCACCAATAATCTTCGGCACGGCTTGCAGCAAATCGTTGAGCATCGCGGTAGCCGGGCCGGAGATAGCGGCAATCCGCAAAGTATCGAGGGCCGAGATTAATACCGGCACGAGCACGAGCACGAATACGACGATGCCGATTAGTCGGGACAGTTTGAAGTCGGCGGCGAAGCCTGCTTTGCTCGCCAATCCATCCAGACTGGAACTAAGCGCCGCAGCCGCACCACTGAGGATCCGAGCGACGATGTAACCCGCAACCCCAATAAAGAGGGCGGCGATTACGTTGGGCACGATATCGACCAAGCGGGAGACCAGATCCTTCGCGGGATCGAGAACTTCCTCAATGCCGAGCAGGCTGAGTGAGACTAGGGTGCCGTAGAGCAGCACCAAGTAGAACATGACCGTGGAGAGCAGCATGCCGATCTTGAGGTCGCGCCCGGCTTTTTCCTGAAGGCGTTCGTCGATGCGGAGTTTACTGCAGCCACGGCTGATGGCCGCGCTGAGGAGGTGGGCGAGGAGATAACCGATGGCGAAAACCACGATTGCTCCGAGCACCCCGGGAAGATGTTGCCCGAGGGTGTTTGAGACTGAGGTGATGAAATTATCCATGCGACTCAAGTGGGGGTTGGGGTTGGGTGGGGCACCCGATGCAATCAGGGTGTCCCGCAGATTGGATAAAAGCGTTATCAGCGGCGTATCGGAACTGCAAGCACGCTCCCAAGGCACAAAAAAGCCGCCCCAGCTGGCGGGGCGGCTTTGGAAAAGGGCTCGGATTGAGACTTAGGCCATTGCGGCGGCGTAATTGGCCGCAGCAGTATCCCAATTAACCACATTCCAGAAAGCGGTGAGGTAATCGGGGCGCTTGTTCTGGTAGTTCAGATAGTAAGCGTGCTCCCAAACATCGACACCGATGATCGGAGTGCCGCCGATTCCGGCGACGGCTTCACCCATCAGAGGGCTGTCCTGATTGGCGGTGGATCCGACGGCAAGCTTCTTGTCGGCGGTGACGTAGAGCCATGCCCAACCGGAACCGAAACGCGTGACGCCCGCATTGTTGAGCTCTTCTTTCAAAGCGTCGAGCGAACCGAAGGTCGCGTCGATCGCGGCGGCGAGTTCACCGGAAGGCGCGGTGCCCGCAGGACCGAGAATCTTCCAGAAGAAGCTGTGATTGGCGTGGCCACCGGCGTTGTTGCGAAGGGGGCCGCGGATGTTGTCGGGCACCTTGCTGAGATCAGAGATGAGCTCTTCGACGCTGAGAGCGGCGAGGGCGTCTTGGCCTTCGAGAGCGGCGTTGGCCTTGGCGATATAAGCAGCGTGGTGCTTGTCGTGATGGATTTCCATCGTGGCCCCGTCGATGTGAGGCTCCAGTGCGTTGTTGGCGTAAGCCAAAGGAGGAAGTTCGTATGCCATAATTTATTTATATTTGGAGTTAATCTAAATGGAGGGACAAACCTACACGGGAGTAGGGTTTCGTCAATCGCCTGCTGTTTCTTCTGGGGAACGTTTCAATTTGAAAAACGCCTGCAAGAGTGTGCGGCACTCTTCTGCCATGACCTCACCGGCGCTGATTTGGAGGTGATGATTCACACGTGGTAGTTCGTTCAGATCGGTCGCGCCTCCGAGACAGCCCATCTTGGGGTCCTTCACCGCATAGCATACCCGCTTCACCCGTGACATGAGCGTGGCTCCTGAACACATGGGGCAGGGCTCTTTCGTCACGTAAAGGGTGCATTCTTCCAATCGCCAATTATTAATCGCGGCGGCAGCTTGGGTGATCGCAAGCATCTCGGCATGGGCGGTGGGATCGTGAGCGGATTCCACGGTATTGTGCGCGAGAGCGAGGACTTCTCCATCGCGTTCAATCACGGCCCCGATCGGCACTTCGTCGTGTCGCCATGCGTCGATCGCCTGATTGTAGGCGAGACTCATAAAGAAGGTATCGTCGCGCACAAGTTGCGAAGGGAATCGCTTCTCAAAGGGACATTCAGACGACGTTTTTTTGGCGTGGGTCATGTTTCGGGTTCACCCGCTGCGGAGACATATTGGGTAAAGCCTTGACTTACGGGGTGTTTCTAAGGCTTACAAGTGGGTTTTCCGCGCATCTACATACCTGCATGAATCTATTCCATCCCACACAGTCTCTCTTTTTACATGGCCGACGATAATACCATTGATGTAGAGGGTAAGGTAGTGGCCGTCCTCCCGGGCACGATGTTTAAGGTAGAGCTTTCCAATGGACATGTCGTTTTGGCGCACATTTCCGGCAAGCTTCGTAAGCATTTCATCAAGATTGCCACGGGTGATACGGTGAAAATGGAAATGAGTCCTTACGATTTGGAAAAAGCGCGAATCACTTACCGCGTGCGCGAGCAAGGTGCTCCACGTTTCGTTCGACGCCGTCGTCGGTGATCGCTTAACCTGCGGCCATGTCAGGCCGAGCTTCCCCGCGTCAAAGTATTCGTAGCCGTGCTGCGGATGGATTCGCGGATGATATTGATGGGTTCCTGAGCTTCATTGATTTGGAGCGTGGGCTTTCTCCACGCACCCAGGAGAGCTATGTTTCGGACCTCGATCAGTGCGCCGTGTATCTGGCGAAGAGGGGTGAAAAGAACTGGGCTAATGTTTCGGGTGAAGCGGTGGCGAAGTGGGTGCACTCGCTGAGTAGTGCAGATTATAACGTGAGCAGCATGGCGCGGAAACTCACGGCGTTGCGTGGATTAGCGCGTTACCTCGTGCGCGAGAAAGTGCGCGACGATGAGTTTACGGCATTACTCGCGAGTCCGAAACAAACGCGTGCGCTGCCCGATACGCTCACGGCGGAGGAAGTCGATCGCTTGCTCGCGGCACCGGCCGGGGGCGATCCGTATGCGTTGCGCGATAAGGCGCTGTTGGAATTATTTTACTCGAGTGGATTGCGTGTATCCGAGCTGGGTGGACTCACGATTCAGCAGATCGATTTGGAGCAAGGGTTCCTGCGGGTCTTTGGTAAAGGCTCGAAAGAACGGGTGGTGCCGATCGGACAAAAGGCGGGCGATGCGATTGCTGTCTGGCTGGAATCGGGACGGCCTCATTTTGTGAAAGCGCGCACGGGCAGCCATTTGTTTTTGAGTGCGCGGGGCGGCGGGTTGTCTCGTGTCACGTTGTGGCTGATCGTGAAAAAATACGCGAAACTCGCGGGAATCACCAAGACCGTGAAACCGCATTTACTCCGGCATTCCTTCGCCACGCATTTGTTGAATGGTGGGGCGGATCTGCGGGCAATCCAAGAGATGCTCGGCCACGCCAATATCTCGACGACGCAGATCTACACGGCCGTCGAATCGAAGAGGCTCATCGATCAGCACGGCAAGTTTCACCCGAGAAATCAGGAGTAATTCGGCAGGCGCGAGCTATTCGATCAAGTAGATATCGCGGTTATCGCGAGACTTGAGCAGGCGCTCATACTCACTTTGGCGAAAGAGGCCCGTGGGTTGAAGCAAGGTTTTGCGTTCGTAGTCATGCTGTGGATCGCGCACTTGCTCCCACCATTTTTTGTAGGCCTTCGCGGAGGCGAGCTTTTGCTCAGCGTCTTCAACCGTGTAATCGTATTCGTAATTGTAGAATCCGGGGAGAGATTGGAGGGATTTCCAGGTTACAAAACGCACGGCAGCGTAGGGATCGTTGAGTTCGAAAATCAGATAGGGATAAAACCACTTGTAGCCTGATGCCTTCTTTGCGGGATCCCATCCCATAGCCCATGTGATGAGGGCACGTTGGCCAGCATCTCCTTTTAGTATCCATTTGGCGGCGGCGGAGATTTCACGATTATCGCGATCCAAGGCGGGAATTTCGTGTCCATACCATTCTCGTAATTTTTCTGCGGTCCATTGCAGCGGTTGATCTAGGTGGCAGAGGTTGCAGGCGTTGGGACGACCGTGCTCCACACTTTCACGCACAGTGGGAGAAGTGATTTGGTGGCTTCTGATCGCACGTAATAAGCCATACGAGCTATGTGGCATATGGCAGTTGTAACAACTGCTGCCTGATGAACCTTGGGCGTGATTGGTATGTGCGGGGATATTGGCGGCAAAATCTTGATGGCATTGGAGGCAGGCTTGATCAGTTTTCATGCCCGGTCCCATTTGATCAGCGGCCCAATTCTGCAGGGAAACTTTGTCGGTCTTATCCGGGTGCATCTGGTGACAGGACATGCAGGAGAAGTCACCGCCTTTGAAACAGGGAGAAGCCATCGTGCCATTGAGTTCGCGTCCGGTGACTCGAATCTGTCCGTCGCTCCAGAAGCTACTTCCGTAGTCCTTGAGTAAATCGTGATGGGTGAGGCCGTCAT
Source organism: Cephaloticoccus sp. (assembly GCA_034669935.1). Classification (GTDB taxonomy): domain Bacteria; phylum Verrucomicrobiota; class Verrucomicrobiia; order Opitutales; family Opitutaceae; genus Cephaloticoccus. The sequence continues at coordinate 28,643 of JAXMOJ010000014.1, read as the reverse complement.
CCCCGATGGGCTGCACGACGGAACGTAGCACCATCTCCTTGTGGCCCGGACGATATTCAGTGCCCCCCCGATCCCATTTGCCGGTATCGTCCGCGCTGTTGAAATCCCATATGCTATGGCATTGACCGCAGACAAGTGAGGCGGTGGGCCCATCCATTCGTGCGGGATTGGCGATCGTTTGATCAGCTTCTTCCGAGAGATGCATCGAGAAACGGTGAAGGGGATCACGATTTAGCTCTATGTGCTCGCGACCACCATCGTGGCAGGCTTCACAAGCGATTCCGAAATCTGTGACTTGCGAATCGAAGACCCGGTCGCCGACTGGCAGACCACGCCCGACTGTCACGTGGCAATTGATACAACCGTCATTCCAATCTCCTTTCGTGTAAACGTGCTTGGGGCCGGGTGGCACCAGGAAGGTCTGCACCATCGGGGCCCACTTTTTCTCGGCCACGATGAAGCCAAAGGGAAATTGCTTGAGGGTGCGCTGTTCGCCTGTTTCAAGCCAATAGACCTGCAAATTGTGCGAACCAGTGAGGAGAACGATTTCGTTGGGCTTACTGAATTCGGAATCCGGGCGACCTTCTTTTTTGGTCCTGACCAAATACGCGTTGTTTACTAAATCGACCCGATAGTCGACGCCATCATAGGTCAACTCCAGTCCATCCATCTCGGAGGCCATCGTCTCCTTCGCGGCGACCTGCGTCATTGTGCGATGATAGGATGCGTGCCAACTGGCATAGTTGCCGGGATGGCATGAGCGACAGGTATCAGCCGACGAGTAATCCTGAGTAATCGCCTGAATTGGCCGGTTGGTGGGTGCTTCGGTCTCCCATTGAGAATTCGCGATCCACCCGACGATCATCAACACCCCCCAGGCAATGCTGATGAGCCCGCACCGTCCCGCCCATGTGCTGGGAAAAATGTTCCGCGAAGGCGGTGGCTTTTGGGTCGTCATCCTTGAAGGGATGGGAATGCAATTAACCGTCTATGCAGATTTTAGAGCCTTGCTGAGATTTCGCGCAGCGCAGGCTGTGCCGTAGAGGAGCATGAATGCGCCGACAGGCACGAGTAACACCGCGAGGCCAGGATCACCTTCATGGATCACCACGCCACCGAGTAAAAACCCGATAGGCAGCACGAGCGACCCCCAGAGAATTGCTCGTGAAACATTTTTCTCCAAATCGAATCCATCCACGACTTTCAAGGTGACGCCCGCCGCGATGTTAACCAATGCGAGGAGTGTCCCGTGGGCATGGGCGAGGGTAAACATAAGCCTGCGGATGTCCGCGTCGGCATCGAGATACCAACCAATCTTGAAGCCGTGCAGAGTTTCCAAAACTACACCGAGAGTGAGAAATGAGAAAAGCGCCCACCAGCCATGGCGGAGATGTCGATATGAAGTGTTCATGGGAGTTTTTGGTAGGGGTTATTCGAGTAGGTTTACTTTGCGATTATCGCGTTCGCGGAGCAGGCGTTCGTATTCACTTTGACGGAAAGTGCCATTCGGTTGGAGAAGTGTTTTCCATTGGTAGGTGTGGCGGGGATCACGCTGCTCTTGCCACCATTTTTGATAGGCGCGAGCTGAAGCCTCCTTTTGGAGATCATCATTTACGGTGTAATCGTATTTGTAACCGGTATACCCGGGCAGCGACTGTAGCGATTTCCACGCGACGAAGCGCACGGCGGGATATGGGTCGTTGAGCTCGAAAATCAGGAAGGGGTAGAGCCAACGATGATCCGACGCACGTTGGGCGGGAGCCCAGCCCATCGACCACGATATGAGCGCGCGTTGAGCGGCGTCGCCTTTGAGGATCCATTTGGCGGCCAGAGAAATCTCGTGGTCGTCCTTTTCCATCGCGGGAATTTCCTGACCATACCACTCGTGTAGTTTGGCCGCGGCCCAAGCGAGCGGTTGATCGAGATGGCAAAGGTTACAGGCGTTGGGACGACCAAGCTCAACGGTTTCAATTGCAGAGGGCGAGGCGACTTGATGGCTGCGCACTCCACGCAGGAGACCGAAACTGGAGTGCGGCATATGGCAGTTGTAACAACTGCTGCCAGACGAAGTCGTAGGGTGATTGGTGTGTGCGCTGATGTTTGCCGCCATATTTTCATGACATTGCAGGCAGGATTGATTGGTCATCATATCCGGCGCCAATTGATTCTTGGCCCACTGCTTGAGCGCAGTCGCTTCGGTATTGGCGGGATGCATTTCATGACAGGAGAGGCAGGAAAAATCACCGCCTTTAAAGCAAGGAGATGCGGTCACCCCGTTGTATTCGCGTCCGGTTACCCGCACCATGCCATCGCGCCAATACGAATTATCAAAGTGTTCCGCGTCCTTGGCGATCATGGCCGCACGTTCTTGTTCTGCCTCGTCGCCGCTGGGTTGAGGCACGTGGCGCAATTTCATCTCAGTGTGGCCCGGTTTGAAATCACTGTTTTCGTTTACGAATTCCATGTGGGCATCGGCGTTGTTAAAATTCCAGATGCTATGGCATTGTCCGCAAACGAGTGACGAAGCAGGGCCGTTCATGTCGGCCGGATTGGCGATGGTTTGATCAGGCGTATCCGTGAGATGAAGTTTGAAACGTCTGGATGGATCGCGATTGATGGCCACGTGTTCACGTCCGCCACTGTGGCAAGATTCGCAACTGATACCAAAGTCGCTGACATCGGTATCGAAAGTTTCGCCTTCTACGATACGCGACCGGCCCTTTGTGACATGGCAGTTGATGCAGGAGATATTCCACTCGCCCTTGGAGTAGGGGGTGATGTGTTCCGGAGGGATCAAGAAACTATGCGTCATCGGCACCCACATGTCTTCTGCGACGATGTAGGCAAAAGGGAACATCTCGACGGTGCGGCCATCGTTGCTGGTCATCCAGCAGATCTGCATGTTGTGCGAACCAGTCAGGAGCACGATTTCTTGAGGGTCGGTGAATTTTGCCTCGGGCGCCCCTTCAGGTTTGGTGCGCACATAGTGCTTTCCATCTTGTTCCAGCACGAGGTAATCCGTTTCGAAGGCAGTTATTTCTAACCCGGCCATTTCCGCGAGAATCGTCTCGGGATTGGCCACTTGAGTCATCGTGCGATGGTAGGAGGCATGCCAACTCGCATAGTTGCCGGGATGGCAGGAACGGCAGGTATCAGCCGAAACGTAATCGCCTACCGGATTCTTCGTCGGACGATTTGTGGCGGGTTCTTGATTCCATTGGGAATTGAGCACCCAACCAACGATCATCAACACTCCCCATGCGATACTGATCACTGCGCACCGGCCAGCCCAAGTGCTTGGGAAAAAGCGGGATGGTTTAGGGGTGGGTTGGGGCTCGGGCATCACTATGAAGCAATTCCACTGCTTACAGCATGGAAAGACTTTTTCTTATTCCTCATCCAGCTGCTCAAGTTCGCTTTCTAATTGATTTTGCTTTCGTTCTGCTGCATCGCGACTGCTCCAGACTACCGCCTTCGCGGTTTGGTTTTCAGGGCGCCGGCGAACTCGTTCCCATTCAAGCCCAGCCAAGGCGCGGGCTTCTTCTTCGTTTTTGGCCCGACCCGACTCGATTTGCCTCTGATAGCTACGATCGACGTAGTGCTTGCGTTCTCGCATGCGATCCGCGGATCTCATCTTACCTTGCTCGAAATCTGATACCGGTTCTCGCATCGCCAGTCCCGGATTACTGCACCCAGCGACCACGCCACCCAATAGTCCAACGCAGAGCAGTGCCAAGAGGATCGCTTTCATGGTCTGACCATGAGAGCGACCTCAATCATCGTCAACTTCACTGGATGCTTGACGAATCAGCCCACGCGGAACCCTCTGCTCCTATGGCCACGCCCACTGAAGAAAACTTCCAAGATTACAAAAAAGCCGAAAAGAAGGCTCTCGAAATCGTGGCGGAAATGAAGTCCGCGAGTGCGAAAAAGAACGACATCGAACTCGCACTACTCGTGGCCGTTTTCGAACTACACAAAGGCACCCTACCGCCCGAAACGATCGGTGGGATCGTGCAGGGACACCTCAAACAAATCATTCCCTTCTACGGTTCGCAGGCCCAGCCGTCAGGATGAGCTGATTAAACGTCCACTCCCTCGACGATCAGGCGGATGGAATCGAGGCGGAGGCGGGCTTGTTCGATGGCGGTGCGGGTGTGGAGCACTTGCTTCTTGGCGAGATCGATTTCTTCAGGGCGCACGTTTTCGTTGAGTTTGCCGAGCGTGACGAGGCGTTGCAGTTCGGCGGTGAGTGTGGCGGCGGCCTGCTCACGGGCGTTTTTCTTTAATGAGAGGGTGTGTTCGGTCGCGCGTTCGGTGGCGGCTTCGAGCAGGTTTTTCAACAAGGTGCCATTGAAGCCCGGGCGCTCGAGAAATTGCGGCAGAGGGGCGTCGCTAATTGCTTCGGAAATAGAAGCGCCGTCGCGTTGGTCAGTGAGATCGTGGCCGTGGATATCGACGAGCACGCGGATGGGGGTCGGTGCAAGAAATTGATCCACGTGCCAACGTGCATCGGCGATGGTTTCGAGCACGAAGACAGCTTCGAGCAGGAGATTGGGTTGCTCGGCTTCGAGAACACAAAAGGAGGTCGTGCCGGTGGGTGAATCGATCAGCAGGTCGATCGTATCCTGCACCAGCGGGTGATCGGCGGAGACGAAGCGGATGTCTTCGCGCGAGATGGCTCGTTGGCGATCGTAAGTCACGAGCATGCCATCACGGGGAATAGCGGGAAACCCTTCGACGTAGGCGTGGTCAGCATCGAGAAACACATCGCCTTCTTCGTGATCTTTCATCCGCACACCGTAGTGATCGAGAATCTCGGTGAGGGTCTGACGCAGAAAGGGATCAGCATCGGCGGCCCGCACTTTGTCGATCACGCTTTCGGCGGCTTCGCGATCAAAGGAGTTGAGCTCCAATAACCGGTCGCGGCCCTTCTTCATTTTCAAGTTGAGCGTGGCGCGGAATTTTTCGGTTTCGGCGATGAGGGTATCGAGCTTGATTCGCGCCTCCTCTTTGAGGCGGCCTTCGCCGAAATCAGTCGCGAGTTTCAGGAGACGCGATTGGAAGGTGTTGCGATAATCGTTGCCGCCATGGAGAGGGGATTCGAAGGCATCAAGACCGCGATGATACCATTCGGCGATAGCCTCATCAGCGCTGCCGGTGACGAATGGCACATGGATGCTAATCGTCTGGGTCTGCCCAATCCGGTCGAGGCGGCCGATGCGCTGTTCGACGAGGCCGGGATTGAGCGGGAGATCGAACAACACAAGGTGATGCGCGAATTGGAAATTCCGACCTTCGCTGCCGATTTCGGAACAGAGCAGGAGTTGCGCGCCATCGGGCTCGGCAAACCAGGCGGCCTGTCGATCGCGCTGCACGAGAGGAAGGCCTTCGTGAAAGAGGCCGAGATTGAGATTGAGGCGTTCTTTGATCGCGGCTTCGAGGGCGAGGACCTTGCGCTGTGTTTTACAGATCAACAGCACTTTCTCTTGTGGGTTCTTTTCGAGTAGATCGAGTAGCCACTCGAGGCGCGGGTCTTCTTTGAAGGAGTAGCGGAGGTTGGCGTCTTCTCCGGATTCCTCGGCCTGAAGCTCGCGGGAAATGCGGGTGAGCAAAGCGAGAGCCGAGCTTTCGATCGGGGCGGGGCAATACTGACGTTGGGGAAAGCCAGCCATGGCCGTGCGCGTGTTGCGAAAGACCATACGGCCGGTGCCGTGCTGATCGAGCAGAGTGCGCAGAATCTCTTCGCGAGCGCCGGGATGGCCTTTCTTGAGCGCGAGGAGGTGCGTTTCGAGACCTTCAAGATCGCGGTCGAAAATTTGTTTGAGCGCGGTGTGGTCTGCGTCGGTCAGCGTCTGTTTTTCGATGATCTTCTCGGCGACTCCGGCGACGGTGCCAAAGCTCTCGGATTCATCGACGAAAGTTTCGTAATCGTCGTAGCGATGAGGATCGAGTAGCCGCAAACGTGCGAAATGCCCCGCGAGTCCGAGCTGGGTGGGCGTGGCAGTGAGCAAGAGTAGCCCGGGACTTTTCAGCGCGAGCTGTTCGACTAGCTCGTATTCTGGACTAGGGTCGGCGGGAGCCCACGCGAGGTGATGCGCTTCATCCACGATGACCATATCCCAACCCGCTGCGACGACTTGTTCGCGACGCGACGGGTTGTCCGCGAGGAAGGAGACGCTGGCGAGACCGAGCTGAGCGGATGAGAACGGATTTTTTTCCGGTTCGCTTTCTTCGCAGGCCAGACAGCGACCTTCGTCGAAGATGGTGAACCAGAGATTGAAGCGACGAAGCAGCTCGACAAACCACTGGTGAACGAGGGATTCCGGCACGAGGATGAGGGCGCGTTTCGCGCGACCGGTGGCCAAGAGTCGTTGGAGAATCAGACAGGCTTCGATGGTTTTACCGAGACCCACCTCATCGGCCAGAAGGATGCGCGGAATCTGTCGATTCGAGACTTCATCGAGGATGTAGAACTGATGCGGAATTAGATCGATGCGACCACCGAGGTAACCTCGCACGGGCGATTGACGAAACCGCGATTGGGCTTCCAGGGTGCGCAAGCGCAGATCGAAGACTTCCGAGGGATCAGCTTGACCGGCGAGCAAGCGTTCGGCGGGGGAGCTCACACTCGTGATATCGGAGATCGCATCTTCACGCACCCGATGCGGACCTCCAACATAGGTCAGCACGCCTTGGTCTTCCTCCACGGATTCGACGGTGAATTGTGCGCCGTCACGCGTGGCGACTGTATCGCCTTCACGGAATTGCACGCGCTTGAGCACGGTGGTGCCAAACGCATAAATGCGTTTCTCCCGAGTAGCGGGATACTCGACCGTGATGCGGTTGCGATCCAGCTCCGCCACTACACCCAAGCCAAGCTCAGGCTCTCGTTCACTCATGCAACGCTGACCAACAAATCCAAGAGACATAGCCCCTCAGGGAATGAGAGGGCAGGTGCGAAGACAAACGTGATTTGTTTTTAAACCCGCGTAAGAAGCGCGGCTTAATCAGTCAGCGTGAATGTCAGCGGTAGGGAGGGCGCGTGGCCTTTCATCGATTGCAGCACCGCGCGGAGGAAAATGAGCACTCCGGCCATCTCCATGCCTTCTTCGACCCCGTTCCACAAATAGTAGCCGAGGGTATCGAGTTCGTCGTTGTGAAGATAGCGCTCCGTGAATAATTCCACGCCTACTGCTCCGCCGACAAAGACCGCCCCGCCAATCACAAACCACACGGCAGTGCGTCGAGGAAGTTTGGTCAGAAACGACAGATAGCCGATACCCACGATCAGGGCGACGATCCCACCGGGAATAGCCCACGACATTTCGATTTCGCCATTCAGCGTTTCGTGCATTCCGGCGATTTCGTCGACCGAGAGAAAAAGAAAACCGAGCGCGAGCCCATACCAATGCATACTCAACGAACTGCCCGACTGACGATGTGCGCGGGCGTTGATCCACAACACGGCGGAGGTAATAAACAGGGCGATTGCGGAATACCAAGTCGGGAAACTATCCTCTTCATCAACATCGAAGATCTGCCGAACCAGCCAGGGCAGCTCGTGCATTTGGTAGTGCACAAACGAGAGAATCACGTGGATGCCCAATAGCACGCCCACCGTGATCCACAAGGCTTTCATGAGGCTATGAATACTAACTGTGTTTTCGAATTGGATTGGAGCCATGGGGGACGATTCTGGTTTCGTGAGGATGGAATGTCGTGGTGCGATGACAAAGGTAATATGCGGCTCGACGTTTTAAGAACTAAGGGCTTTAGCGATGGCTTGCAGGGTGCGTTCGACGTCTTGCTGAGTGGTGGCCCAGCCACTGACGGATACCCGCATGCAACGAAGTCCTCGCCATGTGGTGCAGGCAAATAGAGCTTCACCGGAAGCGACGATTTTGGCCGTGATGTTTTCGGTGTGTTGATCGTGATCGGCTTCGGTCGCTCCGGATTTTGAATCAAGAAAGCGTAGTAGCCCCTGATTGATGTGCGGGACGTGTAATATTTTTACCCCAGGAAGCTCGCCGGCTTGTGTGACGATGGTGTGGGCGTGCTGGCAACAATCATTCACGATCTTAGCGATGCCTTCGCGGCCGAGACTGGCGATGGCTGCGTAAGTAGCGAAACCCCGGGCGCGGCGTGAGTATTCAGGATTCCAATCAACTTGATCTCGCGCGACATCGGAGTGGGTGAGGTAGTTGGCATGATGCCCGAGCGAGCGATAGTGCGCTTCGTGATCGGCGACGATCGCATAACCGCAATCGTAGGGCACGTTTAGCCATTTGTGACCATCGGTGGCCCACGAATCGGCCTGATCAACACCTTGAGTGAAGTGCTGATGCTCGGGGCTGGCGGCAGCCCATAACCCAAATGCTCCATCAACGTGCACCCACGCTCCCATCTTATGTGCCATGGGGATGAGTTCTTCGAAAGGGTCGAATGAACCGGTATTCAGATCGCCCGCCTGCAACAGTAGAATCGTGGGTTCATTGGCATGGGCAGCGAGAATAGGTTCGAGGGCAGCTGCGGTTAATTGTCCGTTGGCGGCTACGGGAATTTCGACGAGGCAATCTCGCCCCATCCCGAGCATGCGGAGGGCGCGTTCGATCGTGCCGTGATGTTGATCCCCCGTGACAACGCGGATCCGGGGTGCTCCAAACAAGCCTTGTTGCTCCACGTCCCACCCATGTTTGGCCAATACCGCATTGCGTGCGGCCACCAGACAGGTGACGTGGGCCATTTGGCATCCGGTCACGAGCGCGAAACTCGAAGTCTTCGGAAGGCCCAGTAATTCCAGCAACCATTGTCCGCAGACTTCCTCGACGACGGCGGCTGCCGGTGCGACGGAGAACATCCCGGCATTTTGATCCCACGTTGAGGTGAGCCAATCTGCAGCTAGGGCTGCCGGGACGGTGCCGCCAATGACCCATCCAAAAAATCTTCCTCCCGAGCTGCCGTGCAGACCGCCTGCGACATCGAGGACCATGCGTTTGATGACTTCTGCTGGGTCGTGTTGTCCTGGAGGAAGTGGGCGAACCAGTCGATCGCGAAGTTGATCCAGTGTCGCGGTGGCTCCGACAGAGGTTTGCGGAAGCGCCTCGAGGTAGCTCAGCGCATGTTCTACAGTTTGTTGCAGTAGTGGAGAGTAGGGTAAGTCGGAGGGCATCGCGATGGTGCGATTTCAATCCTATCCGTTGAGTAACTCAAACTCCGAAAATTGGGTGCCTGTCTGTCATACGGGGCGTGTAGCCTATGAATCTCCACCAGAGTGGTTCACACGGCCACTGCGCGCTCAAGCATGTAGAGCGCATCGAAAGGTGTCAGGTCGGGACGCCGGTTGAGGCGTTCGCGGATATAGCGAAAAGGGTTGGCGATTTCAGGCGTCATCCATGGTGATTGCGTGCCGAAGGTCTCGAATGTTTCACCGCGATAGAGTTTGGCCCTGATGGAATGGATCGCATCGAGATAATTCTCACGTTTGATCGCGCACTTGATGCCATCAATAGAGGCATTGATGTGTCCGCGATTGTAGCCGACTTCAAGGTGGGCGGCGTAGGGATTGGAGATGCCGGTATTTTTGAGCTGATCCATCGGACTGATCACGAAGAAGCGGATCAGCATATTGCGGATCTCGGCGGTAGCATCCTGGCGGGTTTGCAAAAAGGGGTCGCGCGATAGTCCGCTTTTCACGATCTCATTTTGTAGATTCAGATCTTCATCGATGAGTTTTTGAAACAGCACGATCATATCGATCAGGTGGTGCTCAAGCAGGGTGTTGAGCGCGGCAAAAAAGAGGGGCTCGCGTTGATGGAGACGATCCAGGAGGCCGCGGACATCGTTGGGCGCGCTGATCAAACCGGCGTGGACCTTGCCTTCGCTGTGCATCGCGGCGAGTTGCTGCGCGACGCGGTGGGGAGTGTCTGAGTGCAACAGCTCGCGAATGAGAGCCCGTTGCTCAGGGCTGGCCGGCAAGGGTTTGCCCGAAGTGGCTTTGATCAGCCGATCAAGCCAGTAGATCGCGGCAGCGCGATGAGCCGTCGCCACGTAATAGATCGTGTAGAGATCGTCCTCGGATTGTCCGCTCTCAATGGGGAAATCGGATCGGCTGATGAGAGACTGCGCGATTTCCGAGGCGTGCGTATCGCTGTTTTCGACTGCTAATAGCACCCATTGTCCCGGCTCGATTTCGTCTTTACCGCCGTAATTGTGGGATTGAGCGACGAGAAATTGGAGTAGTTGGTCAGTTTCGAGCCCCATGACTTAACGGTATAGTTGCCACACGCTGGCGTTAGTCGAGAGGCGTTTACGAAAATTTAACACCTTGCCGCTCAGATTCCAGAGCATCTGCACTGGAGGGTATCCCAGGGGGAAATTCGTTTGCAGAGTGTAAAGAGTAGAGGTCGAAGGACTGAACCCTTTCCTTTGGGGAACCGTCAGGGTAAGATCGTTTCTACTATGATCATGAAAATACGTTCTCTCCTTTCTTCTCTGCTACTCACCGGAATGGTGGGTGGTCTGTTCACTTCCAGTCTGCATGCTGAAGCCGATGCCGATACTCAACGGGCTGAGATTCGCCAAATGCGCGATGAAGTGTTGCAGGAGTTGTTCAAATTGAAGCCGGAGGTTAAGTCGCGCCTCAAGAAAGCTGAAGGATACGCCGTCTTCAGCAATGTGGGAGTAAATCTGATTTTCGCGAGTTTTGCCGGCGGCAAGGGGATCGTGGTCGAACACGGCTTCTTCAGCGACGACGAGACCTTTATGAAAATGGGATCGGCCGGGATCGGGCTCGGTTTGGGAGTGAAGGATTTCCGTGCGGTGTTTATTTTTACCGACGAGGATATGTTGGAAAAATTCGTCGAGAAAGGTTGGGATTTCAGCGGTCAGGCTGATGCTGCTGCCAAATCGAATGATAAAGGAGGATCAGTGGAAGCTTCCGGAACGATTCTTCCCGGAATGGAAGTTTACCAGCTGACTAAAAATGGGATAGCGCTCCAAGCGACGATCCAGGGCACCAAGTATTGGAAAGACAAAGAGCTTAACTGAGGATTTAGCCCTTCTGCACGTCCGCCTACGCCCGATGGGCTTCGGCGCGGCAGCCGTCTCTGCGGTAAATGTTTAAGGCGACGGAAGGGTGAAGTAATCGTGTGGCGGGCTCGCCGAGTCGTAGCTCGATAGAGCGAAGGCTGGTGGACGCTACAGGATTCGAACCTGTGACCCCCTGCGTGTGATGCAGGTGCTCTAACCAACTGAGCTAAGCATCCGTTTGGAAGAGGATGGGTTAAGTCATAAGCTGATCGGAAAATCCACTAAAATTTTCGAGCTTCGTGGATTGACCGGAAGTATTTGGGTTTACGAGAGCATCCATGGCGATGGTAATGCCCATCAATTATGAGCAGCTCTCGAATCAAAGCAGTGGATTTTTTTACGGCAGAATCTCCGCTTTCACAACCGATCGCGGATGCGACGCATCAGATCCCGTCGATCAACTTCATTGTTACCCGGCTCACGTTGGAAGATGGCAGCGTGGGTGAGGGTTACTTATTGGCGTTTCACTTTAGCCCCAAGGCGATCAAGGGGGCACTGGCTGATGTGCGCGAGATTGCGATTGGTCGATCGGTGGATGACACTCGGGGCTTTGATCAGGTCTGCGATCAGGAATCGGAATACTTCGGCTCGGTGGGACTCCTGCGCTGGGCACGAGGTCTGGTGAATATCGCGATGTGGGACGCGAAGGGGAAGCGGGCCGGGAAATCCGTGCGTGCGATGATTGGTTCGGTCGTGGATAGCGTGCCGGTTTATGGCAGCGGCGGCTGGCTTTCCTATTCTAATGATGAACTCCGCGATGAGGTGACGGGCTATGTGAAGCGTGGCTTCACCGCCGTGAAATTAAAGGTCGGCGCGCGTGAGGGGTTGGCTCGTGACATGGAACGAATCGCGCTGGTGCGCGAAGCGGTCGGTGGCGAGGTGCGGATCATGATCGATGCGAATCAGGGACTCGATTACGATGGCGCGCTTAAACTGGCAGAGCGCGCAAAAGCGTTTGGGATTCACTGGTTCGAAGAGCCGCTGGTGCACACGGATTTCTCCGGTTACGCAAAGCTCAAGGAGAGGGCGGGGATCGATCTGGCGATGGGTGAGCGCGAGTTTGACCTCGTGCCCTTGCGCGAACTGGCCGAGCGCAAAGCGATTGATCTGTGGCAACCGGATATTCTCCGACTGGGTGGGGTGGAGGGCTGGCTGGATTCAGCGGAACTCGCTCGAAACCACGGACTGCCGGTGCTGCCTCATTACTACAAGGAATACGATGCAGCGCTCTGCTGCACGATCCCCGATGCCTATGGGGTGGAGTCATTCGATTGGGTCGATGGGATTATCGATCGACCGCTGCGAATCGAGAATGGCCGGGCGTATCCGGCTGATGAGCCGGGCTGGGGCTTTGGATTCAAGGAAGAAGCGCTGACCGTGATTAAACTTTAAGGATCATTCGTTTGGCTTCTTTATGGGGCCGATGTGCGTGGCTTGCGATCTGTTTTGAAGGGATGATGCTGCGAGTCTCTTTTACGGAACCGGAGAGGTTTCTCTTTATCTCAATACCTCTAGAAATATGACTACTGAATTCGATTTAGATGCCTTGCGGAAAAGTTACGAAGAAGACGGATTTGTAATTATCCGAAATCTTCTTAACGCCGATGAATTTAAGGAATTTTCCGACAACCTTGATCGCTATGTGAGCGAAGTGGTCCCGACGCTGCCGAAGGACCAGGCCTTTTTTGACGATTACTCCAAGCCGGAGACGTTGCGCAAGATGCAGTCGCTCAATCGCCACGATGAGTGGTTTCAGAATTTTATGCAGAATGGTAAGCATGTCGCGATTCAGGAATATCTGATGCGCGATAAATGCGATCCGCAGGGGCTGGAATGGTTTAACAAATTACCTTACGATGAGAGTGCGACGCCGGCGCATCAGGATGGTTTTTATTGGTGCCGCAAGCCGAACATCGCCAGCGGGATTTGGATTGCGGTCGATGAGGTGGAGATCGCCAACGGCTGCCTGTGGTATGCGCGTGGTTCTCATAAGAATGGAATCGGTTCGCATGGCGCGAGCGGTGTGCTTGGTTTCAGCCAAGGGCTCCTCGGCTTCGATCCGAAAACAGCTGATGCGGTGCCGATTGAATTGCACCCGGGCGATGCGGTGGCGCACTCCAGCGCGACGATTCATTGGAGCGGGAAAAACACGACGAACCGAACGCGCCGTGCGGTTGCGACCTTCTGTTATGGTGCTTCGACTGAACGTGACGACGAGGCCTATGATCGCTACAAGCAGAGCCTGGCTGATCAGCTCGCGAAGCGTGGAATCGAATCGACGACCAACAAGCCCTAGTCTCAACGCGAGCTAAGTTTTAACTAACTCTGCGGAAATCGCTTCTCCGTCTGGAGGGAGCGTTCCACTGTTGAAGAACTGCTCGCAGGCAGCGGTGATCTGGCGAACGACTGGTTTCATCGGCCAGAGATAGGCCGGAGGAGTCGGGTAGAGTTGCACGGCATTTTCCGGGTGGAGTAGTGCGATCACTTCAGCTTGCTTCGGCACAGCAATGCCGTGCTGGAGCAACGCGGTCACGACCATACTGATCGGGACGGGAGAGAGCACGAGAATGCCGGTGCGTTCTTTGATTCGCGTGGCGATTCGGCGCATCGTGTGGTGGAGCGAGGTGCGATCCAGATGCGTGGTGATAAATTGTGCGGTGACTTTTGATCGAGTCCATTCCTTGCACGCGTGGCTAAACGCACTGCGGGTGCTGCGCATTCCGGGGGCGGTGGTATTCATGTGCACGAGAATCACTTGTGAGCAGCCTTGGCGAAGAGCTCGAAAGGTCGCGTGGCGAACGGCGCCGGATTGATCCACATTGACCGAGGGGAGTTCGATCCCGCGGGCGACTTCCCCGAGGACAAGGGACGGTTTAGCCGTGGCAGCAAAGAGACGTTGGTAGGTGGGAGACAGGGAACCTAGTAGCAGCAGCTCGCCGGGTGCATCCGGCTGACGAGCGATCTCGCGTAATCGAGTAGGAGAGCAGCTTTCAGCTTTTAGGGTGATCCCGCGCACTTTTAACCGCTGGTAGAGCAAATCGAAGGTGTGGTGAAGGTTCTGCTGATTTCTAGGGTGAGCTGCATCAGTCAACCAACGCACTTGTTGAGTGGTGGTCTGATATTTAGATTTGGTTTTGGTTGGCGGTGGGTTTAATCGGGTGCCGCGAGGATGCAGCGTGACCCAACCTTCTTTCTGCAAGGTATGCAGCGCAGTGTGCAACGTGCGTCGGCTGACCCCCAGTTGTTGACTCCAAAGCCGCACACCGGGGAGTGGGAGTGTGAGAGTGTTGTCACGAATAGCCCGCTTCAAAAATTCGGCGAGTTGATAAGATTTGGAATGTAGCTGGAGGTTATCTGTAGCGGCCAAATTCTGTTTCGAAGATTTCGCAAGCGATGAAGACTTGGGCTTGGCACTGCTCATGGATGGGGATTGCTAGAGAGATTCGGGAGGAGCGCAAGAATGTTGGAGATCGTTCGTTTTTGGATATTGCGTTTACCATTCTCCGCGATGGGTTCCTTCAACGTGAATGCGGAATGGGAAGAGGAGATTGCGGGCATAGCAGCTCGCGAGGAAGCGGATCTTCCGCCGGATGGCGCGATCCTGTTTGCGGGGAGTTCGAGCATTCGGCTGTGGGAATCGTTAGCGGAGGATTATGCGCCCAGGGATGTGATTAATCGGGGGTTCGGTGGATCGCAGATGTCAGATCTGATTGATTATTTTGATCGAATTTTCCCGCCTTGTCATCCGCGGCAGGTTATTATCTACAGCGGAGGCAACGATCTCGATGTCGGTGTAACGGCGGATCAGGTGGCAAAAAGTTTTTCGATGTTGTGCGAAATGTTAGCCGAGGCTCTACCAGAAATGAAAATCGCTCTGATCGGTCTCGCCCCAAATCCGGAACGCTGGTCGCAGAGAGAAGAGCAGCTGCGTCTGATCGAATTGACGTCCGACTATTGCTTACGAAAGGGACACGATTTCATCGATGTGTGGACTCCGATGATGGGGGAAGACGGACTTCCTTCTCGGGACCTCTATGTTGAGGACCGCCTCCACATGAATGCCGCCGGTTACGCGATGTGGAAACGGATAGTGGAGCCGTATCTGATCGACTGAGTTTACGAGGCCGTCAGGCGTCGGCGACAGATGGCGAAGCCAAGGACGGTCAGGCCAGCCAAAGCGGCCCAGGTGCTAGGTTCTGGCACGGCGTTGAGGGTAAACGTGGTAATGGATGAATAAGAAGCGTAGGTATTGTCCGAGCCGGTTGAACCAAGGTCGGCCGTGGAGACGAAACGATCAAAAATCAGGGTTACTTCGTAGCTTTGTCCGGAAGTTAGATCATAGGAATCAAGATTCATGGAGTGTGAACTTCCCGAATTGTTGTTGTCGGTTTGTTCATTGAACGAATTCCCGCTGACGCTGATCTGGATTCTGCTTTGGCCATTGATATAGTTCGTGGTCCAAGTGCTGGTGGTGATGCTGAAGGCTTCGCTAGCATTGACGTTGAACTCACCCCCCGACCAGCTACCGGCGCTCATGGTCGCTGAGGCTACCGAGGGGTAGAGATCTCCGCTCAAAGAGACGGCGGCGGAATCGCCGTCAAAGTTGAAAGTATAGCTGCCGTTGGCATACGCGGAGTCGAGCGCACCTTGGGAGGCATGGCCTGAGCTCTCGAAATACCATTCGTTGCGGCTGGTATTCCAAGCGAGCGATGTGCTACTGCCGTTGTTAAAACTCGGCGCGGTGGCGGGGTTGCCTGAGTTAAGGGTGGAACCAGAGGTTTCAATCACTTCAGCGATGAAACTGTAGCCGATATCCGAATTGAACGAAGTCGTGCCGACATCTGTCTGGGAGTAGTCGGCCGCCTTATCAACGATGTGAATGATGCTCTGCCCTTGAGCCATAAATGGCGTGATGAGCAGAAATGCGAGGGGTAACGCGATTCGGCGAAGCATTGCTCAAGAATTGCGAAGGCTTTGCGTTTATCAAGCATTCTGTTTTTGGACAAACTGTCGCTGGATGTGCCAGATATCGGTCGGAATTGGCACAGCATCACAGGAGTTTGACTGCGTTTAGGCCGGAGTAGACGTGTCTGTGAGTTGGCCCGCCGTATGCAAAGAGGAAGACAACATGGATTCTAATCAACTCACCCAAATGTCCCGCCAAGCGATCACGGACGCGCAGGCGCTGGCCCGTCGCCGCTCGAACAACGAAGTGGAGACGTGGCATTTGCTCGCGGCGCTGCTTTCGCAGGAAAACGGCATCGTGCCGGGGATCATCGATAAACTCAACGTAACCACCAGCGCGGTGCAACTGTCGCTCGAACGCGAGCTGGACAAGCTGCCCAAGGTCACCGGCAGCGTGGATACCTCGAAGGTTTACGTGACGCAGGCCGTTCAGGACGTGCTGACCAAAGCCGAAGCCGAGGCCAAATCGCTCAAGGACGATTACGTGTCCGTCGAGCATCTGTTTCTCGGACTGATCGAAGTCGGCAAACCAGATGCGCTGAAGAAACTCTTCAAAAGTTTCGGCATCGATCGCGCCGCGGTGCTGAAAACGCTCAAGGAGATCCGCGGCGCCCAACGCGTGACGACGGACAATCCCGAAGCGACGTATCAATCGTTGGAAAAATACGGCATTGATCTCGTGGCTCAGGCGCGCAAAGGGAAGATGGATCCGGTGATCGGTCGTGACGAAGAGATCCGTCGCACGATTCGCATTCTGCTGCGTAAAACCAAAAACAATCCCGTGCTGATTGGCGAACCCGGTGTCGGTAAAACAGCGATCGTCGAAGGACTGGCTCAACGCATTCTTCGCGGCGATGTGCCGGAGAGCATGAAAGATAAAACGATCTTTTCGCTCGATATGGGTGCGCTGGTCGCCGGCGCTAAATACCGCGGCGAGTTCGAAGAACGCCTCAAGGCCGTCTTAGCCGAAGTGAAGGAAGCGGACGGTCGGATCATTCTCTTTATTGATGAGCTGCACCTGATTGTGGGCGCGGGTAAAGTCGATGGTGCGATGGATGCGGGTAATCTGCTCAAGCCCATGCTCGCGCGCGGTGAGTTACACTGTATCGGCGCGACCACGCTCGACGAATACCGCCAGCATATCGAAAAGGATGCTGCGCTGGAGCGTCGGTTCCAACCGGTGCAGGTCGATCAACCTACGGTGGAAGATGCGATCTCGATTCTTCGCGGGATCCGCGAACGCTTCGAGCTGCACCACGGGGTGCAGATCCAGGACAACGCGCTCGTGAGCGCGGCGGTCCTCTCGGATCGCTACATCAGTGATCGGTTTCTGCCCGACAAGGCGATCGATCTGGTCGACGAAGCCTGTGCGATGGTTCGGATGGAAATGGATTCCATGCCGCAGGAACTCGATGAGCTCACGCGGAAGGTGTTGCGTTTGGAAATCGAAGAAACCGCACTCGCCAAAGAAAAGGATGCCGCCAGTAAGCAGCGTCTCGCGACTCTGCGCAAAGAACTCGCCGAAGCGAAAGAGAAGGCCGATACGATCAAGCGCCATTGGGAAAAGGAGAAGGGCGCGATCGATGTGGTCCGCAAGCAGCGCGAGGAACTGGAGGCCGTGCGTCTCGAAATGGAAAAGGCCGAACGCGCCTACGATCTGAACAAGGTTGCAGAGCTGCGTCATGGCAAGATTCCGCAATTGGAAGATGCTTTGAAGAAAGCCGAGAAATCGGACCGCAAGGATAATACCTTATTCAAGGAGGAAGTCTCCCAGGAAGAGATCGCCGAAGTGGTGGCGAAGTGGAGTGGCGTGCCCGTGACGCGACTTGTTGAAGGCGAAAAGGAAAAACTTCTGCGCTTGGAAGATGTGTTGCACAAGCGTGTGATCGGACAGGATGAGGCCGTGACACTCGTCACCGAATCGATCCTCCGGGCGCGCAGTGGGATCAAGGATCCTCGCCGTCCCGTGGGCAGCTTCCTGTTTCTCGGACCGACGGGGGTGGGTAAGACCGAACTCGCGAAAACGCTCGCCGAAACTCTCTTCGATACCGAAGCGGCCGTCGTGCGCATCGATATGTCCGAATACATGGAGAAGCACAGCGTCTCGCGTTTGATCGGGGCGCCTCCGGGCTATGTTGGATACGATGAAGGCGGCCAGTTGAGTGAAGCGGTGCGGCGCAAGCCCTACGCGGTCGTGCTGTTCGACGAAATCGAAAAAGCGCATCCCGATGTGTTTAACGTGCTCTTGCAGGTGCTCGACGATGGTCGCATCACCGATAGCCAAGGCCGCACGGTCGATTTCAAGAATACGATCATCATCATGACCTCGAATCTCGGCTCGCGCTTCCTGCTGGATGGCGTGACGAGTGATACGATTCCGGAAACCGTGCGTGAAAGCGTGATGGCCGAATTGCGCAAGGCATTCCGTCCGGAGTTCCTAAACCGCATCGATGAATCGATTCTCTTCAAGCCACTCACGCTCGACGAAATCACGTTGATTGTGGATCTGCTCTTGGTGGATCTGAACAAACGTCTCGCGGATCGCCGCGTGTCGGTCGCACTCGATCAGGAGGCGAAGGATTGGGCCGCCCTGAAAGGATACGATCCCGTCTTTGGGGCGCGTCCGCTCAAGCGCTTCCTGCAGCGCCAGATCGAAACAAAGCTCGCGAGAGCTCTCATCAGCGGCGATGTCGCCGAGGGTAGTCAGGTCGAGTTTTCGATAAAAGATGACGAACTGGTGATGTCGTAACATCGAACGCGACTTCGCCATTAGCGTGAATGTATAGGTTGCAGCCGAGCAGACTAGCTCGGCTGCACTGGTTTATAGTGGGATGGACAAGTGACGCGCCGGAGCGCAAGCTGATCGGATAACTGACCGCTAGTCCTGTGATTCCCCTCATCGCATAAAGGCTATCGTAACCTCTTATTCGCCATGGCTTCTCCCTCCTCTGTTCAAAAACGCACCGCTCAACCAGCGAAGTCCCGTTCTGATCGTGAACTGATTTTTGGTGACCTCTGGGAGTTTGATCCGGCACCGGAATCGGCTGATCCGAAACTTAAAGAGCGCTATGATCTGTTCATCGGCGGCAAGTTCGTCGCCCCGAAAGGGCGGAAGTATTTCGATTCAATCAACCCAGCCAACGAACAAAAGATCGCGCGCATCGCGCACGGCAAGGCCGCCGATGTGGATGCGGCTTACAAGGCGGCGCAAAAAGCCTTTGATCGTGGGTGGGGCACCATGCCAGGTCGGGAGCGCGCCAAGTATATTTATCGCATCGCACGCTTATTGCAGGATCGCGCGAGAGAATTTGCCGTGGCCGAAACTCTGGATGGCGGAAAGCCAATTAAAGAGTCGCGCGATTTCGATGTGCCGACGGCTGCCGCGCATTTCTTCTATCACGCGGGTTGGGCGGACAAGCTCGATTACGTGGCACCCGGTCGCAAGGTAGCGCCGCTCGGAGTCGTCGGTCAGGTGATTCCGTGGAATTTCCCGCTGCTCATGCTGGCGTGGAAAATCGCACCCGCATTGGCGATGGGTAATTGCATTGTGATCAAGCCCGCCGAAACGACGAGCATCACGGCGCTGAAGCTGGGCGAGATTATTCAAGATGCGGGATTGCCTCCCGGGGTGGTGAATATCGTTTCGGGATTTGGCGACACGGGCTCTGCGATCATGACCCATCCGACCGCCGCGAAAGTAGCCTTCACCGGTTCGACCGAAGTCGGAAAAATCATCATGCGATCAATCGCCGATACCGATAAGAAGATGACGATGGAGCTAGGCGGCAAAGCCGCGAATATTGTTTTCGACGATGCACCCATCGATCAGGCGGTCGAAGGAATCGTCAACGGGATCTTCTTTAATCAGGGCCATGTGTGTTGCGCCGGTTCGCGTTTGCTGGTGCAGGAATCTATCGCTCCTCAGGTGCTTCGTAAATTGGAGAACCGGATCAAAGTCCTCCGCGTGGGTGATCCGATGGATAAGAATACAGATATTGGTGCGATCAATTCGAAGGAGCAGCTCGATAAAATCACAGAGCTGGTCGATTCCGGCGTGAAAGAAGGTGCGGCGATGTTCCAGTCGGCCTGCAAACTGCCGCGCGAGGGCTATTATTTTAAACCGACGGTGTTCTCCAATGTCACCATGAGTCATCGGATCGCGCAGGAGGAGATCTTCGGGCCGGTGCTCAGCGTGATGACATTCCGCACGCTTGATGAAGCGGTGGAGAAAGCCAACAACACCGCCTTCGGTCTCAGCGCCGGTGTGTGGACGGACAAGGGGTCGCGCATCCTGAAGATGTCCACGGCGCTCAAGGCGGGTGTGGTCTGGGCCAATACGTATAATAAATTCGATCCCACCTCGCCGTTCGGCGGCTACAAAGAAAGCGGCTTCGGCCGCGAAGGCGGCCGTCAGGGCCTGCTCGATTACTGCAAGTTGGTCTAGGACGATTTTTAACCACGGATGGACGCGGATAAACACGGATACGATCTGCCACAAGGCGAACTGACCCATAAAATTATTGGGTGCGCCTTTGAGGTGCTCAATGAGCTGGGGCATGGTTTAAATGAAAAGCCCTACGAGAATGCTCTCACAGTTGAATTCGGACTCCAAGATATCGCTTACGAACAGCAACGTCGTTTCGATGTGATCTATAAGAAAGTGCCGGTTGGTGAGTTTATCCCTGATCTGATTGCGGGAGCAGCTGTCGTTGTGGATACGAAGGTTGTGGAAAGAATCACAGACCTAGAACGAGGACAGATGCTGAACTATCTGCGTATCTCACAGCTCAAAGTGGGGCTTATCATAAATTTCAAACGACCCAAACTTGATTGGGAAAGGATCGTTCTCTGATCCGTGTTCATCCGTGTCTATCCGTGGTTTAATCAGCTATGTCTCGTGAATTCATTCCTCCAACTGAGTGTCCGGTCTGCGGTGACGATGTGCCGCGCGGGGCAAAGTCTTGTCCGGGTTGCGGGGCGGATGAGCGCACGGGGTGGAATGAAGAGGCGACCCGCTATGATGGGCTTAATCTTCCGGACGATGCCTTCGACGAAGATACTCCACCAGATCATATTGAACGCCCCTGGCTTCGAAATTTCGCGATCATTTTTGCGATCGTCCTTATCCTAATCGCTTTTGTCTTTAACTAACCCATTCGCCATGACCCGACTCCCCATTACCAAAACGCCCAAGCCCTACGTCGGCGGAAAGTTTATCCGTTCGGAAAGTGGCCGCACTTATCCACTCAACGATAAGACGGGAAACTTCTACGCGAATATCCCACAATGCACCCGCAAGGATCTGCGCAATGCGGTTGAGGCCGCCGCGAAGGCCGGCGCGAGCTGGGCAACGCGAAGTGCGTATAATCGCGGGCAAATACTTTATCGTCTCGGTGAGATGCTGGAAGCGCGACGCGAGGAGATGATCGAAACGCTGATCACTTTCGGCGCGACCAAAGCCGCGGCGACGAAAGAAGTCGATGCGAGCACGGATCGCCTGATTTACTACGCCGGTTGGTGCGATAAATACGAACAGGTGCTCGGCAATGTGAATCCGGTGGCGTCGCCGCATTTCAATTTCACCGTTACTGAGGCGATGGGCGTGGTCGGTGTGATCACGCCTGATGAACCGGCCTTACTCGGATTGATCTCGATGGTGGCGCCAATTATCGCCAGTGGAAATTCGGTGGTGGCCGCCGTTTCGGAAACGAATCCGTATCCTTCAATTCTCCTGGGCGAAATGCTCGCGACCAGCGATCTGCCCGGCGGGGTCATTAACCTGCTCACCGGTTTCCGGGCAGAACTCATCCCGACGTTTGCGAGCCACGAACACATCCGGGGGATCAGCGCGGCGGTCGTTGGAGAGGATCGCAAGACGTTGCGACTCCTCGGAGCGGATAGCGTGAAATGCGTTTCTTTTGTTGATCCGAAGACGAACTGGTATGCCGATAAAGCGCAGGATCTCTATGCGATCCGCGACTTCGTGGAGTTCAAAACCACGTGGCATCCGATTGGGGCATAATTAGAGCCTGTTTCCTTGGGAAAGCTTGCGATTCGATTCGCGGTCACACTATAAGCTATGCCTTGGATGTATTCTTACATATACGCGTTTTGAAGAGCCTCTCCCGATGGCTTTTTTTGCCAGTGGCAGGGCTGTTGTTGGTGGGCTCATTTGTTCAAGCTGCGCCGGAAAATGGAGAGTTGGAAACGGTGACCTTGCAGCTGAAGTGGCGGCATCAGTTTCAGTTCGCCGGATACTATGCGGCGATTGATCAGGGGTATTATCGGGAGGCTGGTCTGAATGTGGAGTTGAAGGAGGCGAGTCCATCGATGGATCCGGTGAGGGTCGTGCTGGAGGGTAAGGCTGAATATGGAGTGGGCACTTCCGAATTGCTCCTGCTGCGGGGCAGGGGCGAGCCGGTGGTGATGTTGGCGACGATTTTTCAACATTCCCCTTTGGTCTTATTGGTTCGCAAATCGGAGGAGATCAGCGATCTGCAGGCGTTGCATGATCAGCCGATCATGATCGAACCGCAATCGGCGGAGCTGTTTGCCTATTTCAAAAATGAGGGCGTCGATCCGGAGAAGCTCCACATCAAGCAACATACGTTTGAGATGAGTGATTTGATCGAGGGTGAAGTCGCGGCGATGTCGGCTTATTCGACGGACGAACCGTTTTTGATGCGACAAGCGGATTTGGATTTCATGGTTTTCACCCCGCGTGCCGGGGGTATCGATTTTTACGGAGACAATCTTTTCACGACGGAGAGTGAGATCAGGGACCATCCGGACCGAGTGAGGAAATTTCGCGAAGCCAGCTTGCGGGGCTGGGCCTATGCCATGGCGCATCCGGAAGAGATCATTGATCACATTCGGGAAACGTATCGGGCTGATAAGTCCCGGGAGCATCTCGTCTTTGAAGCCGAACAGATGGCGCTCTTGTTGCACACGAATCTAATCGAGGTCGGCCACACGAACCCGGGGCGTTGGCGGCATATGGCAGACACGTATGCGGATTTCGGCATGTTGCCGTATCGATATGATTTGGGGGAATTTCTCTATGATCCCAATCCGATGCCTGACTACCGATGGGTGTATTGGGCGATGGGAGGTTTGCTCGTGATCGCTTTGGCGGGTTTTGGTTGGGCTCTGCCTCTCTGGCGACTCAACCGACGTTTGCAGGCGGCCAAAGAAACGGCGGAAGCAGCGGATCGGGCCAAGAGCCGATACCTAGCATTCATGACCCACGAATTACGTTCACCCATCAGTGGGATCACTGGGGTGATCAAAGAGCTCAACAGCGGATGGCTGAGCACGAACCAAAGGGAGTTAGTCGAATTGCTGGATCACGCCGCTCATAACCAAATTAGGTTAATCGATGGCGTGCTTGACTATGCGAAGATGGAGGCGGATTCCCTGAGTTTGGAGGAAATCTCGCTCGATTTGGCGGAGTTCGTTTCACGCGAGGGTAGTCTGTTTCGCGCGGTGGCTCGAACGAAAGAAATCGAGTTGGATTGGGATCTCGCTCCCAATGTCCCGACGACTGTTCTGACCGACCCGACGAGGTTGCGACAGATCGTGGCCAACCTGCTTTCCAACGCGGTGAAATTTACCTCCAAGGGAGAAGTTCGGTTGGGGGTTTCGGTCGATCATGAAGATGTCGCGGACCAGACGGTTTGGCTGCAATTCAAGGTGAGCGACACGGGTGTGGGTATGCCGCCCGATGCTCAGTCGAATTTGTTCCAGCCCTACCAGCAGGGATCGCCTTCAGTCAGCCGCGAATATGGTGGCACGGGATTGGGGCTGGCGATTACCAAGCGTTTGGTCGAGTTGATGAAGGGGACTATTTCAGTCAACAGCGAGCAGGGGGAAGGCTCGCAATTCACCGTGGTCATCCCGGTGGAGCGAGTGGATTAAGCGACGGACAACTCAGTTCAATCGATCACTAATCCACGCATCGATCAGCGGGAGAACACGCTTTTTGAAGAGCGCTTTTTGGCGAATGTTTTCGGCGGCGCGAGCGGCGATGGGCAGGGCATCGGAGGGGAGTTTCTCAGCGGTAATCTCCATGAGAAGATCGGCTTCGGCAGGATCAGTGGAGAAGGTTGCGATATCTGGGAGGTAGCCGTAGGTCTCGAAATTACCGATTCGGGCAATGAGTTGGTCGAAGTGCTCGACGGCGAAGCGGATCGCAAGTCCCGGTTGTTCACTGGAACCCGAGATTCGGTAAAGGTTTCGATTTGATTCCGACGCCGGCATCGTCTCGCCAAGCGTGAGCGCCATCGTGGATTTGATCAGCTCAGGATCGAGCGCGGATTGCATCGCACCGTAAGCATTTCGCTTGGTGCGAGTATCGATCGCTTCTCGGGCAATATCGTGGAGTTGATCGTAGGTCGTGCGATCTGCGTAGCGTCCCACGATGTCGAGCACTGGCCCGATCAGGTTTCCGGAAAGTGTGCTGGGGTCCTGGCGGTAGACTTGAAATTTCTCTCGAGCGATTCGGAGTATTTCGGGGTCACCGCAGATCCCAAGGAGTTCAATCACGTCAGCGCGAATGCCCGCATCAAGTGGCGATTCACCTGGGATTTCATCCCAACCAAATCGCTCCATCAAGGGATGGAGAATCGTGAGCGCCCACTGCTGATAGGCGGCGCGTCCGGTTTGCCCTTCTTGATAACCGTCGATTGACCTGAGGGTTTTAAGCACGCGCTCCAGCACCGTGGGATATTTGCTACCACCGAGACCGGCGAGTAAATCGAGAGTTTGAGTGGCAGGGATGCGCTCTGCCTTGGCCAACGCCCATGAATCGGAGATCAGATTGAGCTGATCAGCCTGTGGGAGACGGGTGATGTGCGATGCGAGTGCAGCCGCGAGTTCGTCATCATATTGCACGCGGTAAAACCCGATGTTGCCGACGTTTAGTTTTAGGGGCCCAGATCCATCCGGCCAGGCCAGGATCAATTCATGCTCTTCCATTAAAACCATTGTCGGATCATCGATTTGATCCAATCGCGCATAGGTGAGAGGGATTTTCCACGGATCTTCGTGCGTGGTTTGCGGAGACGACATGAATCGATCTTGCCGCAAGACGAGCATCGGAGAGCCATCGCGCATTTCACGAGTAGCGGTGACGAGCGGAAACCCGGGGCGCTCAGTCCAATCGGCGGCTACCGCAGTCACCGGCTTGCCGGAAACCTCTTCCATCGCTGCCCAAAGATCGGCGGTCGTAGTGTTGCTGTAGGTGTGACGTTTGATGTAGAGGCGGATACCATCACGGAAGGGAATTTCGCCGAGATAGTTTTCCAGCATCCTTAAATATGATTGTCCCTTCAAGTAGGAGATATCGTCGAACCCATTGGCGGCCTGAGCTTCGTTCTCGATGTGTTGCAGAATGGGGTGGGTGCTCGATTGGGCATCAAGCTTCATGGCGGTCTCCTTATCGTTATTCGCGCGCATCCACACCTGCCAGGAAGGGTTGAGCGCATCGGTGGTTTTTGTTTCCAACCAGGAGGCGAACCCTTCGTTGAGCCACAGATTATCCCACCAGGCCATCGTGACGAGATTGCCGAACCATTGATGAGCGATCTCGTGAGCGATGACCTTGAACACACGCTCTTTGTTGGCTTGGGAACCCTTGCTAGAATCGAAGAGCAGGTCGGTGTCGATGTAAGTGATCGCGCCCCAGTTTTCCATCGCCCCAAAACCGGAGAACGCATTGGGCACGCCGATATTATCGAGCTTGGGCAGCGGATACTTGGAATCGAAGTATTCGTTTTGATAGTCGAGCGACCCTTTCACGACTTCCATCGAGTAGCGCGCGCCGTCGAGTTTCCCTTCGGTCGTGAGAATGCGGAGTTTTACGCCCGCATACTCATCTTCGAGCATTTCGAATTCTGCGGCGTAAATCGCGACGAGATAGGTGGGCATCGATGGCGAACGAGAAAATGTGACGCGTTTGTGAGTATCATCGAATGACGTTTCCTGAGTGACGGGCATGTTCGACACGCCAGTCATTGCAGTCGGGATAATCAGGCTGATATCGAAGGTCGCGCGAAAGACGGGCTCATCCCAGCAAGGGAAGGCGCGACGGGCGTCGGCGACTTCCATTTGCGTGCCGAGCATGAGTTTTTTTCCGTTCGGGGTATCGTATTCGTCGACAAAGAATCCCTGCGCGGCCGTGCCGATCTTCCCTTCGTATTCGAAGAGGAGGGTATGCGGTCCTGCTGTTAGATCGACCGGGATGTGCAGAGTTTGGGTTGGCACATCGTAGCGATGGGTCAGCTGAACGGGGTTCTGATCATCGTCGATTAATGCGATTCGATGGATGCTCAACTCCAGGGCATGCAACACGATCTTTTCGACATCGCGGGTCGCGTTCACTTCGATCCGAGCGATACCCGAGAATGTGCGTTGGGCCAAGTCTGGCCGGATTTCGACGCGGTAGTTTCTCGGGATCACATCTTTGGGTAGAATGCCTGGAGTGGACGCGAAAGAGAAAGGTTTCTCCGCCCAAAGCAAGGCAGGGAAAAGAACAAGCAGGGCCAGTGATTTGAGCAGCGGGGACACTTTTTGCATTCATTCGTGTTTTGTCATAAAGGCCTGGATGTCAACCTGACCAAGTTGAGCGGCGAAAGCTCGTGATGTCTGGTGATGTGATCAGATCGGACGAGCTACGTGCCGCTCCTACGGTGTGGGAACCGTTCGTCAAAATGCCTGCGCCTTGGGTGAGGTTGAAACTAAGTTGCACTCGCTCAGTGGAAAACACGCTCTATCATCCGAACCAACCCATGAATCGCCCGGCCTCAACCCAACTCGCTTACAATAGGCTTTACGTGCTTTCACAGTGCGTGGGTTGGGTTGGGTTTACTGCGATCGTGATTGGGCTGGGGTTGTTTTATAAGGACGTGAGTATGGGCAATGTGTGGGTGTGGATCGGTAGCAACTGCATCGGGTTGCTGCTCACACACCTCTACCGTATATGGATTCACCGCTTTAACTGGAAGCAACTGAGCTGGCAGACGCTCCTGCCTCGCGTCGCAGTGGCGGTGGTTTTGTTATCGGTTCTCTGGGCGCTGATGGATATGCCGCTCTATCTCAGTTCGGCGGAAGATTACTTGCGGGAAAAAGTGACTCATGGAGTCGTTTTTGCGTATTCCGTTTTTAACGGGGTGTGGATTCTGCTGCTGTGGTCCTTGCTCTATTTTGGTTACAACATGGCGAATCGCTACCGCCGTTCAGAGTTGGCCCGCGTGAAATTGCAGGCCATTGTGAAGGAAGCTGAGCTGGAGGCGCTTAAATCTCAGATCAATCCGCACTTCATTTTTAACGCGCTCAATTCCATGCGTGCCCTGATCGATGAAGATCCGGTTCGCGCCCGGGAATCGGTCACGCAGTTGGCGAATCTGTTGCGTTACTCGTTGCAGAGCGGACAGCTTGAGACAGTCCCATTGAGCGAAGAACTGCGGATCGTGAACGACTACCTCGCGCTTGAGCAGGTGAGACATGAGGAACGTCTGCGGGTGAAACTCGACATCGATCCCGGCGCGCTGACTCTACCGATTCCGCCGATGATTTTGCAGACGCTGGTGGAGAATGCGGTGAAATACGGTATCACGCCTCAAGCCGATGGAGGTGAGATTGTGATTGTCGCGCGAAGGGATCAGGAGGGCTTGATTCTACAGGTGGGCAACCCCGGTGAATTGACCGACGAGGATGCAATTCGGGCTGATTCCGTGACGAGTGATTCGACGGGGCTGGGACTACGCAACGCAGCCCAGCGCCTGCATCTGCTCTTTGGGGCGCAAGCTTCGTTGGTCTTGAAAGCAGGAGAACCGGGTAGTGTAATCGCCGAGGCGCGTATCCCCAAAAACCTGATGAAATCGACTGATTCACCCTCGGAATGAATGCTCTTTTGATCGACGACGAGCGTCTGGCTCGTAGCGAATTGCGCCGACTCCTGTCTGAGTTTTCAGATATCACGATTGCGGGTGAAGCCCCTAACGCGAAGAAGGCCCGCGAGCTGATCGCCGAGCTGAAGCCTGACTTGCTTTTCCTTGATGTGCAAATGCCCGGGGAGACCGGGATGGAGTTGCTCGAGACGATGGAGCCGCCGATTCCTCATGTGATTTTCACCACGGCTTACGATGAATTCGCGGTAAAGGCTTTCGAACTCAACGCGCTCGATTACCTGCTGAAGCCGGTGGACCCCGCCCGACTCGCGTCGGCGATTGAGCGGTTACGGGAGAAAAACAGCCAGGAGGAGCCGCCGGCGAAAACCACTCGTCTGGAGGCCACCGATAAGGTTTTCGTGCGCGAGGGTGATCATTGTTGGTTCGTCGAACTGAAAAATATCCGTCTCATGGAAAGCGA
Source organism: Cephaloticoccus sp. (assembly GCA_034669935.1). Classification (GTDB taxonomy): domain Bacteria; phylum Verrucomicrobiota; class Verrucomicrobiia; order Opitutales; family Opitutaceae; genus Cephaloticoccus. Next base: position 218 of record JAXMOJ010000014.1, on the reverse strand, counting down.
AGGCAATTACACGCGATTACATTTCGACGAGGTGAAACCCCAACTCTTCCGTTCGCTCAACGCGATGGAAGCTCGGCTGGACGAGAAACATTTCTTCCGGGCGAACCGGCGGCAGATTATCAACTTCGCTTGGGTCGAAAAGATCGAACCCTGGTTTAGCGGTGGGCTCTTGGTGGAATTGAAGGGGGGAGAAAAGATCGAACTCAGTCGTCGCCAAG
>JAXMOJ010000013.1:0-147385 GCA_034669935.1 Cephaloticoccus sp. | reverse complement strand
AACACCAACATAATACATGAAACCAGAACCTAGCTATACCAAGCACAGGGCCAAGTTTACCTTGGCAACCTGTTTGGCCGCATTGTTCGCCGTTGCTATCGTGCCCGTAAAGGCACAGGACGCCGACGATGCTGCTCTTGCGACCGATGACGACGTCGAAACGCTCAGCGCGTTTGAAGTCGCCACGGACAAGGACGTAGGCTACCTGAAAACCAATTCCGCTACGGCTACCCGTATCGGCATGGAAATTCAGAAAGTCCCGATGAACGTCTCCGTGCTCTCACGTGAGTTCCTCGACGACACCAATGCCAAGTCCATCACCGACATCTTCCGTTACAGCGCTGCTGCCTCGGGTGACACCCGCTTTGCGTGGCGTCGTCCTGCTAATGAAGCGACCCCTCAGGGTATCTTCACCATGCGTGGTTTCGCGGTTAACACGCTGATGCGTAATGGCGTCTTCCGTTACATTTCCTACAATCTCGACAATGTTGAGCGTGTGGAAATCGTGAAGGGCCCCGCTGCTGTGTTCTTTGGTCAAGGCTACCCTGGTGGCGTGATCAATTACATCACCAAGCGTCCTTCGTTCACGAAGATCCCTACCACGTTCCGTTACACCATGGACGACAACAACGGCACCAAGCTCGTCATCGATCACAATGCTGTGCTCTCGAAGAAAGCTGCCTTCCGCGTTGTCGGCGCCTGGGAAAACTCCTACGGCGACCGTAAGTGGGAATTCACGAAGAACGTAAACATTACGCCTAGCTTGACCCTCAAGCCATTCGACGAAGGTAACGTCACTGTTATCCTCGAAGTTGAAATGCTCGAAGAGACTTTCAACGTGAATGACCTCGACTGGATCTATGGTGCTCACTTCGATGGCTGGAAAGCCGCTCATAGTGACAAATCCAGCTCACGTCACCGTAGCTACGGTGGCTATGTGCAAGATCTGCGCGCTGCCTCCGGCAACTACTACATTCCTTACTACAACAGTATCGAACGTGGTGCTTACTACACCGACCGAAGCGGTAACTTCATCCAAGATGAAAGCTTCAACTGGACTGCTCGTGGTTCCCAGGCCCACAACGAAGTAAAGACTTTCTCTGCTGAGATTGCTGCTAATCCATTCGACTGGTTGGACGTCAAGTATGTCTTCACGCATGATAACGCTCGTTATGATTCGATCGAAGGCACCAATCGTCCTCACGCCAATGGTATCAACTGGAATTCTAATCCTGCTGCTACTGCTGGTTACTACCGTGACACTTGGATTCACACTGTTGACTTGGTATTCTCGTTCGAACTGTTCGGCGTGAAGAACAAGATCCTGACCGGTTACACCTTCTCGGACTGGACTCAGCAATACATGGCTGAAGATCCTGCTGCTGGTCGTCGCTGGTATGGCCACGTCCCCGGTGTTTGGAACTCTGTTGCAAACCCTGCAGGTGCTGCCTCCATCCTCGGTGGATCCGGTGGTCAAGTGCCTCGTGGTGCTGTCATCCGCGACCGTAATGGAGACATCAAACCTATCGCCGAAGTATTCAACTACTACGACCCTGGTTTCGACATCGCTCCTGACGTCAGCCAAGCTCTGGGTGTTGATCGCTCCGTGCTCGATGGTTACAAGCAAGACTTGTCTGCTGCTTACATCAACTGGCAGGCTCAACTGCTCGATGATCGTCTCAACTTGATTGCTGGTTTCCGTCGTGAAACCAAAAACAATAACGGACAACACGCGATCTCGGTCTTCCCTTGGATCGAAGCTCCTTCCACGGCTTACTTGGACACCGTCCAGTATAACCCTAGTGTTTACGGCTTCAGTCCTGGATATCAGGAGAGTAACTTCTCGGTGCAAAAGGGTGACTCTTGGATGGGTGGCCTTTCTTACGCCGTAACGAAGGAAATCAACGTTTACGCTTCGGTTTCGAAGACGTTTAAGTTCAACTCCGGTATTCGTGGCGGTAGCAATGAGAAGGATTCTATTCCTATCTATCAAAGTGCCCTCAACCATGGTGGCGGTTCTTACCAATACCTCGGTAATACGATCACCTCGGTGGCTCAAGCCATCTCGGTTCACCGTGCCTTGGGTGCCTATGACGACATTCCGAATGAAACCGGTATGAACTGGGAAATTGGTGCAAAGATGACCAATGAAGACAGCAGCATCGTGGGAACGGTGTCTCTCTTCCGTGGTGAGCGCACCAATCAGCGTCTTGATGATGGCGCCCGTCAATCCAACGCTGAAGAGCCCTACAATCGTAGCACTACGCTCTTCGGTATCGGAACGACTGGTTACAACCGTCGTAACTTCCGCTGGCGCACCACCGATCTGAAGAACCGGATCGAAGGTGCTGAAGCTGAAGTCATCTGGTCTCCCATGAAGAACTACCAGGCCGTCATCAACGGTTCTTGGCTGTGGACCGCTAAAACGGTCTTCGACAAGACCAAGCCTGCTCCTGGCACGCCTGCGTTTGCTAATCTGAGTGCAAACTCAAAGGCCAACAATACCATCTACTACACGCAGCGGATTGAAAACGTTCCTGAGTATCGCTTCAATATCTTCAACAAATACACCTTCACGGACGGTCCTGTCCGCGGTGCATCGGTTGGCGTTGGTATGCGTTACTCCTCGGAAACCGTGATCTCTCGGTCCAACGCATGGTATAACTTCATGGCCGGCGACTTCGTCGTCTTCGACGTCACTGTCAGCTACCCTTGGGAAGCTCTTGGTTATAAGATCAAGTCCTCCCTCGGTATCTACAATGTGACCGACAAGGATTACATGGAAGGCCGCTCTGCCTTGGCTCCTCCTCGGAACTGGCTGTTCGCCAACACGATTTCTTTCTAATCGTTGGTTGAACTGTTAAGTTAACAACACTTCAAGGCGGCTCCTCTGGGAGCCGCCTTTTTTTGTGGGCAATTCACAGCACAGTCCGTTGTGCCATCCCAGATTGCCAGAGGCTGAATAATCCTTTCAAAATCATCACAATGCATCCCACTCTTCTCGTTCTCGCCGCTGGCATGGGTTCCCGCTACGGTGGACTCAAACAGCTCGATCCTGTCGGGCCTTCCGATGAATCTGTCCTCGATTACGCCGTCTATGATGCGATTCGAGCAGGCTATGGGCGCGTTGTCTTTGTGATCCGTCGAGATTTCGAAGACTTGTTTCGCAATCAAATTGGGAGCAAATACAGCGGCCATATCGCGGTAGACTACGTATTTCAGTCTATCGACGAACTTCCTGCAGGATTCTCGGCACCAGACTCCCGCGAAAAACCATGGGGCACAGGACACGCTGTTTGGTGCGCACGCCACACGGTCAAAGAACCATTTGCCGTAATTAATGCCGATGATTTTTACGGGGCGGATTCGTTTGAACAACTGGGACAATTTCTGCGAACAGCCAAAACCGGACCGGTTGCCGACTTTTGCATGGTCGGATATAGACTCGCGAATACCTTATCCGAAAATGGCAGTGTTTCGCGTGGAGTTTGCCAAGCGGATCAGTCTGGGCTCCTTCAGGAGGTCGTCGAACACACCGCTATTCAGGCGAAAGATGTCGGAATCGGTCAGAAATATACCGGCGACGAAATCGTCTCCCTCAACTGCTGGGGCTTTACCCCCGCTCTTTTCGCCGCGCTTGATCACCAATTCCGTGAGTTCCTCACAAGCCATCAGGAAGAGCCGAAAAGCGAATTCTATTTACCCGCCGCGGTTTCGACCATGATCACGCGAGCAGAAGCCCATGTAACCCTCCTCAACACCGAGAGCGCATGGTTTGGAGTCACTTACCGCGAGGACAAACCCCATGTGGTTTCTGCCATTGCCGAGCTAGTGAAACGAGGAGAATACCCGGAAAAGCTCTTTTAGCCGCAATCGTGCCCACTACCTTCAAATGCGATAACCAGGACCAACCGCTGGCGGATGGAGCCCACGAAAGAATACCTGCGAAGTAGTCATTGAAGTGATCCAAGGAACCCTCTCAATTACCCGATTCATTCTTTCCGGAGTAGGAATACTCGACTTTACTCGGGCCGGAGATCTCGCCCCGTCAGACGCAGATTTAACTTTGTCGCCACTATCACCTTATGAGCAACACGCCCGTCCCACCGGATTTCACCGATACGATGAAACTCTTCGCCGTCAAAGGGCGCTATGTTTCGGCCGCGCCCTACGGCAGCGGACACATAAATGATTCTTATGTCGTCAACTACATCGACGAAAACAATCAACCTATTCGCTATGTCGCCCAGTGTATCAATGACAACGTTTTCAAAAACATCGAAGCGCTCAATGAGAACGTGCAACGCGTCACCGCGCATCTTACGCAAGAGGCAGGCGAGAAATCTCGGCAGCTCACGCTGATCAACACCATCGACGGACAGACCTGCACGCGCGACGCCCAGGGCAATTACTGGCGCGTCTACGATTTTATTGAAGGCGCCCACACGGTGGATCGTGTGACCAATGAAGATCAAGCTCGGGAGACCGCACGTGCCTTCGGAGGGTTTCAAGCTCGCGTCGCCACTCTTCCCGGCGATCGCCTAAAGGAAACCATTCCTAATTTTCATCACACCCGCAGCCGTTTCGAAAACTTCCGCCAAGCCGTCGAGAAAGATTTAGGGGGACGTGCAGCCCAAATTGGACCAGAGATTGCATTCGCCTACGCGCGGGAAGCCGATACCGACCTGCTCTTAAATCTACTGGCTGAGGGGAAAATCCTCGAACGCGTCACCCACAACGACACGAAAATCAATAATGTCATGCTCGATGATCAAACTCAGCGTGCTGTCGCCGTGATCGATCTGGATACCGTGATGCCCGGATTACCGCTCTATGATTTCGGGGAGATGGTGCGCACCTCCGCAAGCTCAACCGATGAAGATGATCCCCACCCCGATAACATGCGGCTCGAACTTCCCTATTTTCGAGCTCTGGTCGAAGGTTATCTTTCATCAGAATTTGGCTCCGTGCTGAATGTGATCGAACGGCAGCATCTCGGATTCGCTGGCAAACTGATGACTTATGAAAACTTCATCAGGTTCCTCACGGACTACCTCCAAGGAGATACCTACTACAAGATCGACCATCCCAACCACAACCTCGATCGCGCCCGGACCCAGATGGCTCTGGTGCGGAGCATCGAGGAACAAAGCGAAGCCATGACCGCCGTTGTCGCGGAAGTGTATGCACAGTTATGAAACTGCTTCACCCCCAATCCGACATCTATACCCCCGACGGAGCTGATCCAGACATGGCTCTGGCACGCACGACACATCTGTGCGTGATCGCCCATCAAGATGACATCGAAATTAACGCTTACCCAGCCGTCGCAGAATGCTACGAACGCACGGATCGATTCTTTACCGGCATCACCGTGACCAATGGATCGGGCTCATCGCGCACTGGCCCCTTTGCCAAACACACGGACGAACAAATGCAGGCCGTTCGTGCCAAGGAACAACGTGAAGCCGCGCGACTCGGCCAATACAACCTTCAACTCCAACTCGGCTATCCCAGCGCCGAAGTTAAGCATGAGGGCGCCGAGAGCGTGCGGACCGACTTGACTGCTATTTTTTCCGCATGCCGTCCTGAGGTGGTTTATCTTCATCAACCGCTGGATAAGCACGACACTCACGTCGCCGTGCTCCTGCGCTGTATCGAAGCCATTCGCACCCTTCCCTTAGATCAACGTCCCCCGAAGGTGCTCGGCATCGAAGCGTGGCGCGGGCTCGACTGGCTCCTCGACGATGAGAAGGTCGCACTCGATTCCAGTGCATACCCCGAATTGGCGATGAAACTCATGCAAGTATTCGCCTCCCAAATCGCCGGGGGAAAACGCTACGACGAAGCCGCCTTGGGCCGACGTCGGGCCAACGCCACTTTTCATACCTCACACGCCAGTGATGAATTTACCGAAGTCACATGGGGTATTGATCTCAGCCCACTGGTTCAGGATGAGACCCTATCGGTGGGCGAGTTCGCTCAAGCTCGCGTGGATCGATTACGAAACGATGTCGCCGACAGAATTTCTCGAATGAGCTAATCGCCTCAGTGGCTGGTGCGCACAAACTCGTTCATAAATTTCTCTTCCGCATCGAGATTGCCGACCAGGACCATGGTGGCTTTTTCTTCCAATATCGTTTCCGGCGGGGGATTCACATTTCGACGACCGTCAATTTCCAATGCGATCACCGTGCACCCCGTTTCGGACCGCACACCGGATGTGGCTATGGTAAGTTCCTCGAGTGATGGTGGCACGGTCACAGTAAACACGTTGACGCCTTCGGCCAAAAGTAGCGCATCGCTACTCCTCAACTCATTGAAAATGGAATTAGCGGCCATCGATGCGTAAGAGAGCACGAGATCAGCTCCTGCGCGGTGCAAGGTTGATACATTCAACTCATTCGTGCAGCGGCAGATGATCTGGATATTCGGCCGTAAGCGACGATAGAGAATCGTGAGAAAGATATTCAGATCATCGTCATGCGTCGTGATGATTACGGTCGAGGATTCCCTCATTCCCGAAGCGACAATCACATCGAGCTCAGAAGCATCACCGATGATCGCCTTCTCCGGATCAGTCACTCGATCCTCAATCTTCTCGATCATCTTCCATTCGATATTCCGCTCATCAAGAGCTTCCGCGGTAGCGCGGCCTACCCGACCACTCCCCACGATCACCACTCTACTCTCTCCCCGTTCGGTTCGAGCCAACTTCTGATTATATCTTTCGATTTGCTCAGGCGTGCCTGCCAACACCAAAACCGTATGGCCTCCAATTTCCGTCTCCGGACCTGCCGGCAGGAAATTCCCCCTTTCCCAGAGCCCCACCACACTCACCCCGGCATCATCGCGTAAACCGGAGGAGGCAATATTTTTGCCCACCAGCGAGGTGCCGCCGACGCTGGCTTCCGCAATATGCAGTCCGTCTAATTCCCCGATCAGGTGCGCTGAAGCATCGCGATCGATCACCCGGCGTGAAAGCGCTTGCCCCATCATCAGCTCCAATCGCAACACCCGCGTCGCGCCGGCCAATTCCAACGCATCTCGCGAGGATTCAGTCATCGAAGTCGCCACGATGGGAATATTCGGGGCCGTTTCTCGGGCCGTGAAAGTCACATTGGTATTCACCACATCGCTGCGGGTCGTCACTACCATCGCCGCATCATTGACCCGTAGTCGTCGATACGTTTCCGGATCGTTAAACTCGCCGACTACCACCGGTAAGTTTTGATCATGTAACTCCAACGCCTCGCCCAACGTCGGAGCCATGATGTAATAAGGATGCCGATGTTTCGTCAGTAGCTTGATCAGATATTTGGTAATGGGCCCCAGCTGGGTAAGCAAAATATGCCCCTTCGTTCCCACGGGCAGTTCGCGAGGTGCACGTCCCTGTGCCTGTGCCTTCATCCACGGGGCATAGAAAAATTCGATGAAAGTAAAAGGGAGCAACACCAACAGAAACACGACCCCCGTTCCCAACACGATCAGTGAAAAACCGCGCCCCAGATCCGTGTGAAAGGTGATATCCCCAAAGCCCAACGTGGACATCACGGTCAGTGTCCAGTAGAGGCCCGTCATCCACGTATGTTCCTGCCCTTCGTGGGCCATCAAGTAGTGAAACGATATGCTGTAAATCGTGACCAACGCGAAAAGCACCGCCAACAGCTTTACCAGCGCCAATAAATTGGTGCGACTGGTCCTTGTTTCCAAAAAGGAAGCTACAACTGCGGGAAACGCTTTCATTAAAAGATAACCCTAGCTGGAACATTCACCGTTCCAAGCTCAACCGGAGGGCCGCCCAAGGGGCGCGCTATCGCACCACCCCACCGGTCGCTGACACCAATTCACGCAATCGCCCCTTGAGGTTTTCCCGATTCGCCGCCGCAGCAGGATCATCGATCAGGTTACTCACTTCATAGGGATCATTTCGTAAGTCATAGAGCTCATCCATCCCCTCCAAATCCACATAGCGGATGTATTTCCAATCCGCTGTGCGAATCGCTTCGTAACCCATGTTCTGAATCCGATCAAAAACCTCATCGCTGTAATATTCCACCAGCAGCTCGTCTCGCCCTGTCGCGGAGGGATCATCCAAACAAACCTTGAGTGACTTACCATGCAGACCCTCAGGAATAGCGGTTCCGGCCAACTCCAGAAAAGTCGGGGCCAGATCTACCGTGGTCGCCATGTGTTCACGAATCTCCCCGGCGGGCACGATCCCCGGGCAGCGCATTAAAAGAGGAATCCGAATCGATTCTTCATAGGCCAATCGCCGCTCTACACTGAGCCCATGCTCACCGTAAAAGTAACCGTGATCACTCGTTAAAACGACCAGTGTATTGTCCAACTGCGCAGTCTCTTCGAGCACCTGATAGATTTCGCCGAGCCCCTCATCGACCGAGGCCAACATCCGTTGACGTCCCAAAATCACTTCATCACTCGAGCCCGTTTTCAGGCTCAACGGAGCCACGCCATCCAATCTTCGACTCAACGCGGGCTTCCCCTTTCCCGCCGAATCTGCGTTGGGGCGTCGAGGAATCGACACCCCGGCATACAGATCACGATGCCGTTCCGCCGGCACAAAGTTGGAAGCATTCGGATCGCTCAACTTGCCATCAGGTCCTTGGGCCGTTTCCGGGTGCATCGCCTTGTGCGAAAGACAAAGGCAAAACGGCTGCTCTCGCTCCTCACGCAAATAATCAAGTGTTCGCTCCGTGAGCAAATCCGTCGTGTAACCCTTTTCGTGCAACGTTTCACCATTCACGTTCATCTCCGGATCGTTCGACGTGCCCTGCCCACGCAAGCTCACCCAATGATCAAAGCCAGGTCGCGGCGATGAATCATTACCCATGTGCCACTTACCGATAAACGCCGTCTGATAGCCGGCTTGCTGCAAGTGCTGGGGAAAGGTCGCCAATCGATGACTCTCTTCACTGCGATCAACGTTATCTACGATTCCATTAGCATGTGGATACAGACCAGTCAAAATTGAGGCGCGACTTGGCGAACACAGCGGAATCGTCGCGAATGCATTTCGAAACATTGTCCCTTCCTGCGCCAGCCGATCGATGTGTGGCGTTTGCATATAAGGGTGGCCCGCACATCCCAGTTCATCCCAGCGCAAATCATCTACGACGATACAGATGATGTTTGGGGTTGTCGGCTTAACATCTGATCTCGGTGGTATAGACATAAGACCCACATCACAGAATACCAGTCGCCATACTGCCAATCCTAAACCCATCAAAGATGACATCAGGAATGCATCCAATCTGTGTTGCTTCACCCAACTGAGGCTCTAATTTCTACCTCTCATGTTTGGACTACCGTTGGAGCTCTTACTCCTCCTTGTGCTTGTTTTGGCCAATGGAATTCTTTCCATGGCCGAAACTGCTGTAGTAACTGCCCGTAAAACTTTGCTCGAAAAAGAGAGTATGGCCAAAGGAGATACCGCGAGCACCGTGCTCGCGCTCGTGAGAAACCCGGCCCGTTTTCTGGCTCTCGTCCAGCTTTGGCTCACGTTCAGCAGCATGTGTGCGGGAGTGATCGGAGCGATCCATCTCGCCGGGCCCATCGCGACCCGATTGGAAACTTACCCATTATTCATGGGGTGGGCTTATCCCTTGGCTCTCCTGCTGGTCATCATCGGACTCTCAGCGGGGCTTCTCCTCTTTGGTGAACTCATCCCTAAACGTCTGGGACTCGCTCATCCCGAATCTGTTGCCCGTATCCTCGCCGGTAGCATGCGCGTGCTGACCAGTCTAGCCACGCCCATCCTTGTGGTCTTCGAATCCGCCACCGCGCTCTTCGGACGCCTGTTTAAACTGCAAACCCGCACGGCCGCTCATTCGATCGACGATGAAGAAGTCCGCGACCTCGTCGAACAAGGCCTACATGCGGGCGTATTTAAGCCCGAAGAGAAGGAAATGGTTAACAGTGTGCTTGAGCTCGACGACAGCCTGATCACAAACCTAATGACTCCTCGACCTAAAATCGTCTTCTTGAACCTCGACGATCCGCAGGAAGCAAATTGGCGGAAAATTGTCACCAGTGGGCACTCCTATTTTCCCGTTTATCAGAGCAATCGCGATCAAGTCGTAGGCGTGGTCTCCGTCAAATCGCTCTGGGCGCATTCGGCGGTGGGCCTGCCCACCTCATTGAAAAACCTGCTCGATACACCCCTCACCGTGGACGAAAGCCTCACGGCGATCCAACTGGTCGAACAGTTCAAAAAAACCGGTAAACACATCGCCGTCGTCACCGATGAATTCGGTGCCGTGCAGGGGCTCGTCACGCTACTCGATGTGCTCGAAGCTATCGTCGGCGACCTCCCTGACATCGGTCCAAATAGTGACCCCCCATCAGCCCACCAGCGTGAAGACGGGTCATGGCTGATCGACGCCACCCTCCCGATCAGTGAGTTTAAGGAACTGATCGAAATCGAATCCACGCTTCCCCATGAAAACGAAGCCGACTTCCAAACCATTGGTGGTTTCGTCATGACCCAGTTCGGGCGCATCCCCAAAGCGGGTAATCGCTTCGACTGGAACCTCCTTCGCTTTGAAGTGATGGACATGGATCGCCATCGAGTGGACAAAGTTCTGGTGACTCGTCTTGAACCTGAGGTTGAAAAACCCGACGAAGAGACAGCCTAAACGGCTATTGCGAATAACTTGTTGGCAAAATCCCTTTGCTATCTTTCGGCTTCGGCCAGACCTTTCGCCCATGGCGGAATCATGCAAGACTCCTTCACCGAACAACCCACGCTCATCAGGGGGCGACACCTCCCGAACACCCTCGAAAGAAGCACTCTTCAAGACCATCACGAGCGACGATTGGAAGCGCTCGATCGTCTCCGCCAGGCAGCAGAAGAATGCGATCTCCGAACGTCTTCGGACCCGGACCGAGACCTCTTCCTCCTCGAAGAAGACGAAGTAAGCCTCCTCGAGTCCGCAGGTGACGAATGGGCGAAACTCGGAAACGCGATTCGCGAATTCCGCCATCTGCTCCCGATCATTCCGATCGAGGATTTTGGGTTCGATACTTTGGCGGAAAACCCACTCGAAGAACCCAACTCGCTCCTCCACCGCATTGGAGGCGGTGTCGAGGCTTGGGCCTACGCCTCAGACGATGGTTCGGTCTATAAATTCTACCTGCCCCGCGAGGAGAAACGCATCGGGAGTGTTTTCAATTTCAGTGCCGGAGAAGAAGCGGTCTTTTCGGCCGAGGCCGGACTCGGAGATTACCAAGGACTGCTCGAAAAGCTCCTTCTTATTCATGCGCTTCATGGCACTGCCACCGAGGTCGTCGCGATTACCCCGGAAGGCATCGTCGTCGCCAAACAGACTCTCGGCGATCCACTCCCGCAAGGAGATGACATGTCTCAGCTGCTTCCGCCTGCCCTTATCGAAATCCCCTCGCGGTTTCTGCGCGCCAATCGTGATCACCCTCGCTTGTTTTTTCTGAAAAATCGGGCCTGGCTAATCGCCGATCTTCACGCCCGCAACTTCGTGCGCTGCGAAGACAATCAACTACGCATCATCGATCTGGTGGCCGCCCCCTGGCCCAGTGACAAAAGTCGGCATCACCCCATAATCACCGACTGGATCAATCGCGTGAAACTCGATCCCCATGCCTCTGTGCTCGCCTCCTCGCCCGACGACGAATTGTAGCATTTACTGGCTCGCGATCACCTTCAGCACATCCGCCGCCTGATCACTCGTGGAAGCACTGTAATCCGCCCAGATAATCTGGCCGCCCTTAATCAGAAAAGCCTGACGTTTGGCCAACCCGAGGATTGAGGGAACCCCAAACGCCTTCACCAGCTTTTTGTCCAGATCAGCAATCAAGGTAAACGGTAATCGGTATTTCTCCTTAAAGGCTTGTTGGTCCTCCACGCTGTCGATGCTCACTCCAATCACAGCCACTCCCTTGTCCAAGAGCGTCTCATACGAATCGCGTAAAGAACATCCCTGCGCAGTGCATCCCGGCGTATCAGCTTTGGGATAGAAATAAACCAAAGTGTATTCTTGCGCCGCATAAACATCACTCAGCACGAGACTGACACCTGCATCGGTTGTTCCGGTTACCTTGGGAGCGGGATCACCAGCCGCTAATCGTGCTGCACTGGAAAAAAGAGTCATCGATAGAAAAAGTGTGAGGGATAAAAGGAGGCGGAATTTCATCTCAAATTAGTAATGACGTTTGGTCCATCGCTGTTTCTCGGGAGGAGCAGGGTTCACAACCCTGCGATCACCCGCAGCACATCCGCCGCCTGTCGGCTGGTCGAGGCCGTTTTATCCAACCAGATCACCTGCCCCTCCTTGATCAAATACGCCTGACGCTGTGCATCATTTGTTCCCGGATAAGTCCCGACCCCAAAGGCGTCCATGACCTTGTTATCGGTATCAGCAATGAGCGGAAAAGGGAACCGGTTCGCATCTCTGAACGCCTTTTGCTTCGCCACCGAATCGGTGCTCACGCCCACCACGCCGACGCCCTTGGCCACCAAATCGGCGTAGGCATCACGTAATGAACATCCCTGCGCCGTGCAGCCGGAAGTCCCTGCCTTGGGATAAAAATAAACCAAAGTGTAGGTCTGTTGCGCGTAAATATCACCCAATGCGAGAGTCTGCCCACTATCTGTGATCCCCGATACCAACGGAGCCGCATCACCGACGGTCAGCGGTTCCGACGGCTTTTGCTTTTCAGCAGAGCACGACACCATGAACAAGGAAGCCAATATGAAGATAAAGCGAAATGTCATACCCAAAGACATGACACTTTCGTTCCAGATCGCAAGAAGGAGCACGAACAGATTCTTCCCCTAAGCCATCCTGAACATCGGCGTATCGTCCGATAGATCAGCCTCCACCGTCAGGCTCTGTTCACCAGCCGCGAGCGTGACTCGCCAGACTTGTTCGCGCTGCCGATCGATCGATACCTTCGGCATGACCTCGTCGCTCTGCACGGGCACCAGGACCGTGAGAACCCCGGGATTCAAGGATGCCCCGGCCTCGCATTCCACTAAGGGATAGGCCTCCGACATTTTCGGTCCGGCATCTTCCTGGGTAACTTGTAACCTCAAAGCCTCTTCGCTCGCCGTGATTCCCAAAAGCAAGGCATCCGGGCGTGTGATTATGAACTGGTTATCATCCACCTTCGCACTCCCCTTCCCATCCTGATTATCGATGAAGTAGCGCGCTTGAATTTTCGAGGGCGTCGTCGATTTGACCACGCGATCCGCGATCAAAACAAAAGGGAGCTCCGTGCTCATCGCCACCGAACGCACCGCCGATTTCACGTCCGCATTCACCAAACTGTAGGCCGGCGTCGCATCACTCGACCAAGTGATAAGGGGGCCCTCACCATGCTGACTCGTGATTCGAGCCACGGCATCGGAGGCATTCGTGCCCATCGATCCGTCGTGGTATTGGTGTCCTTGCCCATCAATCAGCATCGCACTATGTCCACGCGTCGTGCGCATGATCCAAGCCGGATCGTCCCACATGTAAGGAGGACGATGCGGATCGACCACGAGCACTTCACCCGCATATTTCACGATCACCGAATTGCGATCGGCGTGCTCGTGATTCGAGGGACCACCACTCCGCATCGCCACAACAAGATCATCGACCGAATGACCGGTGCGTCCTACGATCCAATCCAGATCGCTCTTCCATAAACTCGGTTCGTCCGTCGGAGCCTGAGGAGCGACCGTCGTATCGTAACGCATGAGCACCCGCGCATCGTGTTTCTGAGTGATATTCAAACCCGCCCATTGCGCGAGGGGACTTTGATACAGGGCGGCAACCCACGTCACTACCTCGTTGTTCGCTGGAGCCAAACAATCGCCAAAATTGACCACGTGCGCGGGATTGTCTTTCACCGCGCAGTTCATCCCGAACAGAAAACGAATGTAACCCTCCCAGTTCACCACCTCAAACCGCGACTTGCCATCAATCGCCTGCAAATGCGCTGCGGCTTCCAGCACCTGCAATGCGGTATAACCGGAATAGCTCACACTCTCGTCGTTCGATCCATCGGGGAAGAACAACTCTCCGAATGTCCCAAAATGATGCTCCGCCATCTCCACCCAACGATCCGTATCTGCGGAACGTCCACGATAGCGCAGAATGCACACCGCACCAGTCAGCATCCCGTTCAAGGGAGCTGCCCGTAAATTGGTCGGATAGAGGAGCCAGGGCCAACGACTGAAGTCCTGTTTGATCTGCTCGGGATGACGTTTGAGGTGCACGCTATTCGGATCAAAACCCCAACCCTCCACTTCGTCCGGATAGCGCATCCCTTTCAGCGCCACAAAATTGGGTTCGACCCCTTGCTCGATGATCTTATCCAACCAGAGCTCACGCATCTCTTCGGTCACCAGGTCACCCAAAAACTCAATCGCGTAGCTCAATGCCGTGACCGCCCGCGACGCACGCTGAATCGCCATCGGAGTGCTCCCCTCCATAAAATAGTCCCAACGTTCAAATTGCATCACCTTCGCCACCCCGGCCAGCGCGATATCCGCCGCTTCCCGGCGCCCCGAAGCCGCGTAGTAAACGGCCATTTCTTCAATCAGATTTGTCAGCGGAGGAATCCCTAAAGTCTGATCTTCCAATTTGATCTCATCGATCACTCGAAGATCCGCCGCAAAATCACGTTGTTCAAATGCTGATCGAAGCGGAGCTAATGCCGGTTCGTCATAGTTTCGACGGATCTGCTCAACGTCAGGATATGGGGATTGGATCATGTTGGGAAAAGGGTATGGCAGCAGACTCGAAAGCTAAAAACGGGGTGAAACCACCTCGTATCCGAAGTCTATCCGTCGCAAGTTTTATGCACGTAAATAGGACGATTGGGCGAAACACACGGGCTATCCAACTCTCCAAAGAAAGTATCACATCTCAAAGCCCTCCAGGTTAGGTATCCCCGCCGCTTAACCTCGCCTTAACAATCAACCACCGACTACTCATACGGAGCTAACACAGCTGGGTTTTGATAGACCCATGGAAACGCACACCCCATCCGAAGCTCACTCCTCAAACGACACTTCCGCTCTACCTGACCTATCCGACACGGCAGGAGAACATCCTTCCTCAACAAAAACGGCGGCCTTTCGCTGGTTACTGGTTCTGGGCTTCTCAGCATCTGAAGCCGCCGCGGCCCTCCAACCTGATGTCTTTATGGACTAGAAGCGGAAACGAGCAGATCACAGTATATCGCCACTCACGCGCGATAGAAGGGAATCGAGAGTGCGTTCTGACGAAACCGCAGTCCCCTTTATTTATCCCTGATCATTTTGATCGATGAATTCCTGTGACATCAGAGGCAGACAAAACAAAGTGACATCACACTTACCCCTGATTGAGCACGACGATGAACACCTACCTCTTTTTCGATGACTTCATGATTGATGGCATGCGCAGCTTTCGAAAGCGGCATTTCAAAGCGGAGAAAGTCGGCACCTTCCATCTGGACAAAATTACCGGAGGACATTCGGTGATCAAATCAGGTGAGAAGTATTATCTCTTTTACAATACCATCAAAAACACCTCCAAGGATTGGGATCGGAAGGCCTTTTATGCCACAAGCGATGATGGGATAAACTATACCAGCGTTGGCCCGGTCACAGGCATGCCTCTGCCGGGCGGTTTCTTCGTCAACGACGATGCTCACACCACAAATCTCGATGAACGTTTCAAGACGATCGTCATGCAGATCGATGAGGGAGATGAACACACGGCCAAGGGATATGTCGCCACCAGCGGCGACCTGCTCAATTGGAAGGTCAATCAGGACTACCAAATCAGCGACCACGCCTCGGATACGACCAACAATATTTTCTATAACCCCGTCCTGAAAAAGTATCAGGTCATCTACCGCGGGGCCTTTATTGATCGCCGAATTTCCACCCGATTCTCGGACGATTTGAAAAGATGGTCAGAGCCCATTCTGATCATGTCGCCCAGCCCATTCGACGAACCACTCACCCAGTATTACGGCATGGTGGTCTATCCTCTTGAGGGAATCTTCCTCGGTGCATTGCAACTCTATCATACGGATCCGGATGATTTTCGATCCACGAAAATGGTCGGAAAGACCGATGCGTGCCTAGTCTACAGTTACAACGGAATCAATTGGTCCCGCGTTTCCTCCGAATTCATGATCGAGAGACCACTCTACCCCGAATATGGCAGTGGCGGAATCTACCCCACGAACCTCGTCGAAAGCCCTGATGGCAAGAACTGGATCATGGGTGCCGGTAGCCCGATAAACGATCATGGTTGCGGCTTTAAACCTGCCTATCCCGATTGGGATTATCCACCGGCCACAGAGGCGACCGGCAATGCTGCCGTCTGCTTCTATCAGATCCGAAAACACGGATTCACCGGCCTGGAATCTTATGGTTACGAAAGCTACCTCAGATTTAAGAAAATCCAAATCCTCGGTGAAACTCTGACCTTCAACGGGATCAGCACCTACGGTCACATCAAATTTCAAGTCAAGGATGAGGACTACAACGTAATCGATGGCTTTTCCTTTGACGACTCCATCCCCTTCTCCGGAGACAGTGTTGCCTTCCCTCCACAATTTAAGCAGGCAAAGTGGGCCCAATTAGTAGGCAAGAGCGTGCACATCGAATTGGAATGTCGGACCGCTATCTTATTCGCGATGGAAGGTGATTTCCGACCTCATCACGGAGTGCAACCTCAGGATAGACTCGGCGCACCCACACCTTCGCAAGATCCCACGATCGGGTAGCAAGACAGCTTCCACTTACTCCGCCGCCACATCCTCAAACGGAAAGAGCGGCTGACGACGGTGATGATAGGTCAGCGTTTCCATGTCGGCACAGGTCACCCCAAGTGTATTCACGCGGATCAACGTGGGACACAATTCAGCATAAGCACCCACCGGGGCATGCACGCCTTTGATGATGATCACATCAAAATCAGCGGGTCGCAGATTGCAGGCCATAATGGGTTGAGCGGTGAAGTTCGGCCCCCCGCGCTTGCTCATCAACATGATCGTCAGGCCACTGTCGGCTCTGACCACGGCCACCCGTCCCATCTCTCCTCCCGTCTTTCCACCATGGCGGGGTTTCGTCTCGGTATAGTGACCGTCATGGAAACTCACGACCGTGACCTCCGTCTCGATCGGTGGCGCCGGAGTCATCGGTAGTTTACCACCAATTTTCATGGTCAGTCGTGCTCCAACCCCAGCCGCATAGGCCGCTTCGACACATTCCTGATCCGGCACGTAAAACAATGTCCTGAGCCCTGTCGATTCATGACAAAGCCGGGCGAGAATCGTGGAGTCGGAGGAGCCACCCCCACCCATATTATCACCCATATCCAGCAAGCCGACCGGTTTCGGTGCGCTCACCACGCGCGCCATGGCATCCTCCGGAGAAATCATATCACCACGAAATCGCTCTCGATTTTTTAACAGCCACGTCGCCAGCCGATCAGCTTGAGCTTGAGCCAAATCTGGATCGTCGTCCGTGACTACGACAAAGGCCGAGCCCATATCCGCAATGTCCGCATAGGGAAATCCCAGCGCGACACTGGCTGATAAAACGCCGGGTAGTGCACGCACGGCTTCCAGTTCCGCTTTCACACTCAGCATCGGTTCAGCAAAGGTCAGTTGACGTTCGATATTGATGGCTAGCGGAGGGAAAGCTCCCGCGGCGACGGGATGGATCTCTTTGTTCAAAGTGCGCACCATCAATTGCGCCGCTTCGATACCGCGCTGCCTTTGGTCCAGATGCGGATTTTCCCGATAAGCAATCAACCCATCACAAGCAGCGACCATGGCGGGTGAAAGATTCACATGTGGATCCATGGTGGCGATAATCGGCGTCGCACCGATCCTCTGGCGCAATTCTCCCAACCACCAACCGGCCATATCCGGTCGTGATTCATTCACACCCGCACCATGTGGTGCCGCCAAAATACCATCCAAAGGTCCGGCCTCATCCAAACGATCCATAACAATCTGCCAGATGCCGTCCAAGGCCTCATCGGTCACTTTCCCCCAAGGGGCGGCATGCGCAAATATGATCGGCACAGCCTCAATCTCGGCCTGCGCCAGAGTTTCGAAAAATCCGGTGATCTCATGATGCGCATTTCCGTAGTGACTCCGCACCTCTTCCCCTAATAGGAAGATCTGATTCCGGTAATGCTCCAGCGTGGTCGGCTCGGGGATAAAAGTATTACTTTCGTGATAAATGCCGATGATCCCGACGCGGAACTTACAGTGATGCGTGCTCATGATTTCAAAGGAATGAAAGATCGTCTGATCTGTAGCTCATGCAAGTTGGTAGTGTTCTCTTTCGACTCCGCACAATGGAGAATTCTTATGTTGCCTCGTCATGTGTAGGGCTAATCGGGTTGTGAGCAACAATGGTCTATGCAGATCAAGTATGACGGAAAAGCTCAGATCACTTTACCTCAGAGTCTGGAGGCTCCGGTAAATTCACCGGCACAATCGTGAACCGTGACGCTCAGTCACGACCAAGATATGCGTTTGCCAGATCACTCATGATCACGGATCGGCCAACCCCATTTGGGTAACACACCGATTATACCTTATATACCCCCACAGACGGGGAACCCTTATTTCCGCGTCCGGTCTCAGCATTACAGTAAAACGCTTTTCTCTCAGTAGCTTCGTCGGAATCCACCATCACGAAGCATTAATTATACAATGAAAAACATTCAACGAGTCGCCATTCTTGCTCTGGCCACACTGCTAGCCAGTTCCGCCTCCGCCACCCAGCCTACGCTGGACGAGATCGCCGCTAGGCTCGATACGTTGATGGCCGAGAACGCCCGCCTGAGGGACCGGGTCGAGCAACTGGAGAACGCAGACAAGAAAATCGCCGGACGGATCGAAACCGTCTCCAGCCAGCAAGCCAAAGTAGCCGCAGGTAGTCGCAATGTGGTGCACACCGATCACAGCTACGCCTACGAAATGCTGGACCCGACCACGAATATCAATTCAAAGCAAAAACTTCTGTTAGAAAAGCGTGCCACAGGCGAAATCGCCGCCAACTCGATCTACCTGAGTAGCGCGGTCACCGCGATTACCGATTACCAGACGAGCAATACCACAGATAAATTCGGCTGGTTGATGCGCCACCCGACAGCCAACAACCAACGCACCAAGGAAGTCTCCGAGGCCGTCATCCACTCTGCGCAACTGGGGATCACAGCCACGCGAGGTGATTGGACCACGGCCTACTTTGAGTTCCTCTACGATCCGGAGCAGAGCTTTGGTGCCGGAACTATCACCAATTTGAACCGTAACCAGATTCAGTTACGACGTGGCTATGTGCTTTTCGGCAACCTTAACGAGTCCCCGTTCCACCTCGCGCTCGGTAAGATGGAAACGCCATTCGGACTCACTGACACCGTCAACCCCTTCACCGCCTCCACTGTCTGGCACGCCTTCGGTGGGCTGGCCTATGCCATCAATGGTGGATACAGCGCACACGGCTGGGATGTGAGCCTCATGGGGGTGCAGGGTGGAGCCCAATTCCGCAGCCACAACACTCCGGTGGACGGCAGTAACGTCCCCAGCAAGTTAAACAACTTCGTTATAGATGTCCGCCGCACCACTACCCTCGATGGCGGCGGTTCGTTGATGCTGGGCGCTTCCTATACCCGTGGCAGCGCCTATGTTCAAAGCTTCCCGGTCACCCATTTCTCCTCCGGTGCAGAACCTAACGGGGCCTATGACCTCTATGCCAAATACCAGAAGGGTCCCTTAACCTTGATGGCAGAATTTGCCAAGACCGTAGATGTTTGGCCGGGCACCTTCAATCCGACCATCCCGCAATTCGCGGCTAGCAAGGTCACCAGTTTCGACCTCGGGGGCAAGTTCCGCACCCGCTGGTTCAGTTCCGACGTGGACTTATCAGTCGACTTCAGCCGCTTCATCTCCGGCCCAGATGGTTCACCTTGGGAGAGACAGGATCAGTTGGTGTTTGGCGTGGCTACCTTCATCACCCCTAGCACCAAGCTCTTCGGCGAATTCATTCATACCAAAGGATTTGCCCCGCTCAACTTTATCAGTGGCAACCCAGCGACCCCCGGGGTGACCGTCAGCGAGGCCGGGGCCAGCTCCAATATCTTCGTAATGGGTGTCAATGCCGCGTTCTAACCTCGCAGGTCAAAAAAGAGGTCTGACCGCTAGAAGCAAATTTCCGGATTAAACCTCGAATCCTGACACGCGCTTGGCCTGTCCGACATCATCCGCTTTCAACCAAGACTCTTTTTCTGAGTTCCACATTCAATCGGTTTGGATGGCGCCTTATATCGTCCTTCCCCTGCTTTGATATTTCGATATCACCTTCGCCTCAGCCTGTGCCTTGAGGCAAAGCTCAGCGGCTTTGAAGACGTGTTCCTGGGTCATCGCCTTCTCAGTGCGATTGAGGCAATCGAGGATCAGTTCTCCAAAGAAACGATAACCCACCTTACCGGCTACGTTGATCATCTTTTCTCCCTCCCCATCGACGAGGATCAGGTTGTCCCCCGCCCCATCACGCGCAACATCGAGGTATTTGCGCATCTCGATATAGCCCTTCGTGCCGAGGATAACCGTGCGACCATCACCCCAAGTCCGTAGTCCGTCCGGCGTGAACCAATCCACACGAATGTAGTTCGAAGCGCCGTTGTTTCCGACCAGCGAGGCTTCACCGAAGTCCTCAAGCTCAGGCTTGTCCGGATTAGCGTAGTTACCGACCGCCGCATTGCTCACGGTCGCATCTGTCGCACCACTGTAATAGAGAAACTGCTCGAATTGGTGGCTCCCAATGTCGCAGAGAATGCCTCCGTATTTTGCGCGTTCAAAAAACCAATCAGGCCGGGACTCCTTACTCAGCCGATGCGGCCCGAGACCGAGCACTTGAACCACTTTTCCTATCGCCCCTCCCTGAATCAAATCTCCTGCATGCATCGCGCATTCCACGTGTAGCCGCTCGCTAAAGTAGACCATGTATTTGCGGTTGGTCTCAGAGATCACCTCACGGGCGAGTGCAAGTTGATCAAAAGTGGTAAACGGCGTCTTATCCGTGAAGTAGTCCTTCCCTGCCTGCATCACCCTACAACCTATCGCACCACGTTCCGATGGCACCGCCGCAGCCGCGACTAGCTTCACTTCCGCATCGTCCAGAATCTCATCGAGACTGCGTGCAACCTTTGCCTGAGGATAATTCTTCAAGAAACCTTCCACTTTTACCGGATCGGGATCATAGACCCACTTCAACGTCGCGCCTGCTTCCAACAGCCCATTGCACTGCCCGAATATGTGACCGTGATCGAGATGCGCCGCGGCGAAGACAAATTCACCCGGTTTCACGACCGCTTCCGCTTTGCCCTGAGGGGCGTAGTTCATGCCATCAGATTTTTGCGTCATACCTCCAGCAGGCACGGCGTCTAAGAGGGAGTCAATTTTATGCCTTCTCAGGCCTGTTCCAATTTCGTGTCTTTAGTGTTTTTCGTGTTTTTCATGGTTACATTCTGATCGTTCTTTTCATCATCTCTCACCATGACTCAAAAGGCTGATCTCGGATTCGGTATTATCGGCAGCGGCATGATCGCGGATTATCACGCCCTCGCCATCAACGATGCGGAAGGAGCACAACTCGTCGGCGTAGCCGGACGCAACGCGACCACCGTCGCCGCGCTCGCGGAAAAACACGGTGCGCCGTTTCATTCCACCGACATTGAAGCACTCGTAGCTCGCGATGATATCCACGTCATCTGCATCGCTACTCCAAGCGGCGCTCATCTCGAGCCCGCCCTCGCCGCGATTAAGGCCGGCAAGCACCTCGTGATTGAAAAGCCACTCGAGATCACGGTTGAGCGCGTGGACGAACTCCTTGCCGCCGCCGAAAAGGCCGGAGTGATCGTCGCACCCATCTTTCAAGCCCGGTTCGGCCACAGTGCGCAGCTCATCAAAGCCGCCATCGATGCCGGCCGATTTGGGCGTCTCGTGCTCGCGAGCGCCTATGTGAAATGGTATCGAGCGACCGAGTATTATCAGGGTTGGAAAGGCACCCTCGAGCTCGATGGCGGCGGCGCAACAATGAATCAGGCCATTCATGGCCTCGATCTACTTCAATGGTTTGCCGGCATGCCGACCGAAGTCTTTGGCCGCACCACACGTCGCGTCCATACCGGCATCGAAAGTGAGGACACCGCCAGCGCAACCCTGCGCTATGCCGATGGTGCACTCGGAACCATCGAAGCCAGCACGGCTGCTTACCCTGGATGGGCTCGGCGGATCGAAATCTGCGGCGAGCACGGTTCCGTCTCACTCGAAGATGACACGATTGTCCGCTGGGATTTCCGCGACGCGCAACCGGAAGACGAAGCCATCCGGAACGCCGAAGGGGATACCGCCATGGGATCAGGCTCGAGCAATCCCAATTCGATCAGCCATCAAGGCCACCTCCGCCAGATCCAAGACCTTGTCAATCACCTGCGCGACGGCAGCCCAATCGGTATCGACGGTCCCGAAGCCCGCAAAGCCGTTTCGCTCATCCGTGCGCTTTACTCCTCCTCTGTAACGGGCCTTCCTCAAACTCCTGCTTAAGCAAAAGGGCTATTTCCTAACAAATATGCGTTTTCCTCGTTAATTTGATCTTCGAGGTAACCTTACGATCTGCAGTTCGTCTTAATTGGTCTGAATCTTTGTGAAGCTAAACTGGTATGGGATTGAACACTTTAAAACTATCAGGCCGCAAATCAGGGCCACTGTTTGCGGGCCTGATACTGATACTTGGTGGATGCGCGTCTTCGCCTGAAAGCCAAGTTGAAGAAGTCCGGATCACGGTGCCGAACAATTGGCACGCCGATAACACGCCGGGAGGTTTTCAGCCCCAAAGCTGGATGGCCGATATCGCGGACCCCAGGTTGGAAGAGATCATGCGGGAAGCGCTGGAGCACAATTTCAGTCTGGCGGTGGCCCAAGCGCGATTTGAGGCCAGCACCGCCGGAAGCAAATCCAACCAAGCCTCGATCTGGCCCACCTTAAACGCCAGTGGCAGTGCGAATGAATCCCGACGTAGTTCAGCCAGCGGAATCACTCAGACGCCGATTTCTGAGACCTACGGAGTCAATGGACGTTTTAATTGGGAAATCGACCTGTGGGGCAAGTTACGCAATGCTTACCGGGGAGCGATGGCCGACGCAGAAGCAGCCATGGCTGACTATCAGGCCACCCGCTTACTCATCGCCGCTCGCACCGCGCAGGCTTGGTATAATGCCATCGAATCCCAGCAGCTCCTCGAATTCTCCGATCGCACCCTGGAAGCTTTTCGTTCCAGTCAACGCATCGTCGAAGAGAGTTTTGAGCAAGGCATCGCGGGTGCCTTGGATGTCCGGCTGGTGCGGGCCAATGTTTCAACGGCTGCGAGCAACCGAGAGGCCGCCCTTCGTTCCCATCAATCCAAGGTCCGGCAACTGGAGCAGTTGCTTGGGCGTTATCCGGCCAATGAACTGGAGATAGCAACAACCTGGCCAGAGATCAGCCCCAACGTTCCCCCGGGGTTACCCAGCGAGTTGTTGTTGCGCCGTCCCGATCTCCTGGCCGCGGAACGGCAGCTCGCGGCAGCTGAGCAACGGAAATTTGAAGCGAAGAAAGCCATGTTACCCAATCTCTCGTTGGCACTAAATCGCGGCACGAGCACGGCCGACGCCAACAATGTTTTTGATTTGGACGGTGCCAAAATATGGTCGCGGATCTGGAGTGTTTCACTCCCTATTTTTCAAGGAGGTCGGCTGAAAGCCAACTCCGCTCGAGCCTCAGCCCTACATCGGCAAGCGATCGCCAACTATACCGAGGTAGCTTTGACCGCATTTCGCGAAGTGGAAAATACCCTGAGCGCCCAAGATTCATTCCAGCGTGACTATGCCCTGCAAAAGCTCGCCACCGAAGAGTCCATCGCAGCCGAAAAACTTGCGTGGGAACAATATGAAAGCGGCCTCAACGATATCACCACCGTGCTCGATTCAGTCCGCAGATCGATCGCCGCCCAACGTTCCCTGATCCAAGTCACCAACCAACGGATCCAAAGTCGGATCGCCCTCTACCTCGCCCTTGGGGGTGGATTCGAAGTTGATCAACTAGAGACCCTTTAATTCCACGTATGAAAAAAGCTCTCAAAATCCTCATCCCCATTGGAATTCTGGCGCTGGCCATCGCCATCACTATCTTGATGTTCGCCTTCAAAAAAGAAGCGCGCCGACGCAATTTTCAAGCCCAGCCCCGCGAAGTCGTGGCGCGACCACTGGTCAAAGAGGATTATCAAATCGTGCTTGAATCCCAAGGCACCGTGCAGGCACGCACCACCAGCTCGTTCATTTCAGAAGTGCGCGGCAGGATCACCTCTATCAGCCCCAACTTTCGTGAAGGCGCCTTTTTTGAAAACGGTGAGGTCCTCATTGAAATCGATCCCAGTGACTATGAAACCGAACTCATTGTGGCCCAAGCCGCCTCGGCTCAAGCCGAACTCGCTCTTACCCAGGAGCAGGCGCGATCCGATCAAGCCCGACGTGATTGGGAACGGCTAAATCCCGGCGTGCCCGCCAATCGGCTGACCCTGCGCGAGCCACAATTAAAGCAAGTGGCCGCCGCCCTCGCCTCGGCCAACGCTCGCATCAAAACGGCCGAATCTAACCTCGCTCGCACTTCCATCAAAGCACCTTTCGCCGGTCGTCTACTTTCGAAAAATGTCGACGTCGGCCAATACGTTTCACCCGGTGGCCAACTGGCTCGTGGCTATGCCGTCGATTTTGCCGAAGTGCGACTCCCGCTCACTGCGACCCAGTTTTCATATTTGGATATGCCTTCGATCTATCGAGGCGAAAACCCTACCATTGAGGAAGGCCCTCAAGTGACCCTCCAACTTGAAGTCGCCGGGAAAACTCATCGTTGGACGGGCCGGATCGTGCGAGCAGAAGGAGCCGTCGATACTCGCAGCCGCCAGCTCTTTGTCGTCGCCCAGATTGACAATCCTTATGGCCGATCCACGACCGATCGGCCGCCCTTGAAAGTAGGCTCGTTCGTCAAAGCGGCTTTGACAGGCAAAGTGCTCAAAGACGTCTTCATCCTGCCACGTAATCTTCTGCGGGAAAACTCCTATGTGCTGACCATCGCCAAAAATGAAGGCGGTGACGTATTGCGTCGGAAGACCGTGGAAATCGCCTGGCAGACCGATGAGGTTGTCGTCGTCAAAAAAGGTCTCACGACTGACGACCTGCTTTGCCTAACTCAGGTCCCTATTGCTTTGGAAAATTATCCCGTGCACTCGGTTCTGGAGAGTAACGTCACCGAAACGGCCAGTAAGGCTCCTGAACGCCGAGGCCCGCCAGCGAACAGTCGTGGTGGTGGCGGAGGTTTCTCTGGAATACTCGCGGCGATTCCCGCCGACAAACCTCTGCCTCCCGAACTCAAAGCCAAGCTCACCGCCGCCATCGAAGCTGCAAAAAGTGGCGACCGATCTCAAATGCGACCCGCAATCGGTGAGCTAAGAGCCTGGGCCAAAGACAACGATGTCGAGCTCCCCTCATTCGGGCGGCGCTAAGGAGCCTTTAAACGAGAATAACCGATGCACAAGATAATCGAATGGTTCACCCGCAACAGTGTCGCTGCGAACCTTCTCATGGTCGCCATATTGGCGTCTGGAGCCTACTCTATCTCCCAGAAGATTATCTTTCAGGAGTTTCCCGATTTCGTTTTCCGCACGATTACGGTTTCCGTGTCCTATCCCGGATCGACCCCGAAGGAGATCGAAGAGGCCGTCGTCGTGCGGCTGGAGGAAGCGCTCTATGACTTGGAAGGTTTGAAACAAATGGATAGCCGCGCCACGGCAAGTTCGGGCTCGGTGACATTGGACATTGCCGAAGGCTTCGATATGGGAGAAGCCCTCGACGAGATTACTAATCGAGTTTCCACGATCCGCACCTTTCCGGATGAAGCCGAACGACCGCAGATCAGTATCGGCTCACGCCAAGAAAGAGTGATCACCGTGGTCCTCGCTGCCGAACTCAGCGAACACGAACTGAAGGATCTGGCTGAAGGGATTCGGAATGAAATTTCCAATCTACCCGAAGTAACTCTCGCCTCCCTGAAAGCGGTTCGCCCCTACGAGATTTCGATCGAAGTCCCGGAAAGCAATCTGAGGAAATATGGCCTCACGTTTGACGGAGTCGTGCGAGCGATTCGCACCCACTCGATCGATCTTTCTGCCGGAAGCATCAAAACCGCTGGAGGTAACATTCTCCTGCGCACCTCCCAACAGGCTTACACGCAAAAGGAATTTGAAGAGATTACGGTCATCACCCAGTCCGATGGCACTCGCATTACCCTAGCGGATATTGGCGTAGTCACCGACGGGTTTGATGAAGTCCCCATCAAGCCTCAATTCAACGGCGAACGGGCCGTCGCTATCGATGTCTTTCGCACCGGGTCTCAAAATATTTTAGAAATTGGTCAGGCCGTAAAAAACTTTATCGCGGAAAAAAAGCAGGCCCTGCCTCCCGGTATAGAACTGACCTACTGGCAGGATGATTCCGAACGCATCCGAGCTCGCCTCGATACCTTGGTCGACAGTGCAGTCATGGGGTTTGTGCTGGTTCTCGTCGTGCTCTCTTTGTTCCTGCGTCCCTCATTGGCCATCTGGGTGGCGTTAGGCGTTCCCATCGCTTTTGCGGGTGCGTTCTTCCTGCTGCCTCTCGGCGGGGTGACGCTGAACATCGCGACGATGTTCGCGTTTATTCTCGTGCTCGGCATCGTCGTGGACGACGCGATCGTAACTGGCGAAAATGTGTATCAACACATGCAAGCAGGAGAAGATTCTCTGCCGGCCGCGATCAAAGGCACGCAGGAAGTCGCCATGCCGGTGATCTTCGGAGTGCTTACAACCATCGTCGCGTTTTATCCGCTCACAGTGATGTCCGGTTTTCGTGGGACCTATTTCAAACAGATCCCCTTTGTCGTCATTCCCGTGCTGCTGTTTTCCTTGGTCGAATCGAAACTAATTCTTCCCGCCCACTTAAAGCACAGTCGGCGTCTGACAGCCTCGATGAATCCGAAGAACTTTCTTGTGCGATTCCAGCAATTCTTCGCCCGGGGCCTCGAAAGCTTCGTCCTGAAATATTATCGCCCGGCACTAAACTCCTGTCTGAAACATCGCTACGTTACCGTATCCATTTTCATCGGCCTGTTTATCGTATTTATCGGCGGGATGTTTTCGGGCCATATCCGTTGGACCCCCTTCCCTAATATTCCCCGCGACCAGGTCACCATTTCTCTCACCATGCCGATCGGCACCACGATCGAAAAAACAGATACTATTATTCGGCGGGTTGAAAAAGAAGCCTTGGCTCTGAAGGCAGAATTGCGGGAGAGCTACGGTGAGGAAGTGATCAACAATATCTTCGCAACTTCAGGGGGAAAGCCCTTCGGTTCCGGCTTTCGCCGGGGAGGGCCAAGAGCAGGGGTGGCCGAGTCGGGCGAAGTCGTCGTAGAACTCGCTACCAATACAGCTGGCACGACCACGATCAGCAGCCGGGAGGTGAGCATGCAACTACGCCAAAGGGTTGGTCCGGTGCCCGAGGCTGAACAGCTGGCCTTTGCATTTGCACGGGGCAACAGCGGAACCCTCACAGTCCAACTTCTGGGCCCAGAGTTGGAAGACCTCGTGGCCGTATCGAAACAGGTGCAACGCAAGTTAGCCGACTACCCCGGCCTCTTCGACATTCAGGACTCTTTTGAAACCGCCAACCAGGAACTCGAGCTCGAGCTCAAACCGCAGGCTTCCCATCTCGGCGTTACCGCGCAAAACCTCGCATCACAGGTGCGTCAGGCCTTCTTCGGGGCTGAAGCCCAACGAATCCAACGTGGGCGAGACGATGTCAAAGTCATGGTGCGTTATCCGGAAGCCGAGAGAAAATCGCTCGCCGCCCTCAACCGCATGATGATTCGCACGTCCTCGGGACAAGAAGTTCCGTTCGAGGAAGTCGCTCAAATTGTGCCCGGCAAAAGCCTCCCTTCAATTACGCGCACGGATCGAAATCGAATTGTCCGGGTAAGCGCCGAGGGCGATCCAGAATCCGTAGATGTCGATGCAATTCAAAATGAACTCATCAACATCGTAATCCCTGAAATCGTCAGAGACTACCCGACGGTGCAATACAGTCTGCAAGGTCGCGCCGCCGAGTCTCGTGACAACAATAAGGAATTTATCAACGGCTGTATCTTCGTGATCATCGCGGTCTATGTGCTCCTCGCCATTCCCTTCCGCAGCTATTTCCAGCCCCTGATCGTGATGGCAGCGATCCCCTTTGGAATCGTGGGTGCCGTGCTCGGCCATCGCGTGATGGACTACACCTATCAGTTTATTGGCGCGGCCAACAACCCGGCGGCGAGTGTCACGATGCTGTCATTACTCGGCATACTCGCATTGTCCGGAGTGGTCGTAAATGACTCGCTCGTGATGGTCGATTTCATCAATCGCAAAGTGAAGGAAGGCATGAAACTGAGCGAAGCTGTTCGACTGGCGGGGGTGAAACGCTTCCGGCCCATTCTGCTGACCTCGTTGACCACCTTCGCCGGCCTCTTGCCTCTGATGTTCGAAGACAGCATCCAGGCCCAGTTTCTGATTCCCATGGCAATCTCACTTGGCTGGGGCGTGCTCTTCGCCACCGGTATCACCTTGGTCTTGATCCCCACGGTAACTCTCATCTTCGACGACATCCGCAAAGGCTTCGCCTGGATTTACGATTTCGACGAATACGCGAAACCCGACGCCGAGTCTCACGAGTAACACCTGTATTTCGGAAGACTAAGGCATCATAGTCATGGCGAGGAGCCTAGTGACGTGGCCATCCACAAGCACCTCTCGTGCACGCCTTCCCAGTCGTGGATTGCCACAGTCGTCCGTTCGCCTGGGCTCAGGCCCCGAGAGATGTCGAGTGGACTCCGCCTCCTTCGCTATGACAGCCTGAAAACCAACAACGGTTGGTGATCACCATCCTGATCACGCGTCGAAAATCTGAATCGTTTACCTAATCGCACGCCAGAATCGTGCCGGCGATGTGCCGAATGCCATCGTCCACCTGAAAATAATACGTCACGAGCACGCGGTTTTCATCTAGCTGCACGGCCCACGGGTAGCCGATATCGAAACCACCGCCGTCCTCGCGTAACACCATCTCCGTCGCGGTAGTAAAATCGGTGCACTCTGCATTCAGAATCCGGCAGCGAATCCCATACGGCTCATGCCGATAACCATAAACCAACAACACCCGATCGTCGGGCAGGCGCAATGCATGCAAGGGGTGCCCCTTAAAACCCATTCCCTGCCAGGGCTGGAAGCTTTTACCGCCATCGGTTGAACGCGCGATGCAAGCCTCATCGTCATGATCGGCTGTGCGCATGAAAGCCACAATATCTCCGTTGGGCGTTTCGTAGAGAGAGGTTTCGCTAAACGTAGCTTTGGCATCGGTGGCTACCACACAGGAGTGGTGGAACGACTGACCCTTATCTTCGGAAATCAACAGGTGAGTCGCCGCCCGTCGCGGCGCCAGACATTCGTTCGACGCAACGACCCAAAATAGACGACCATCCCTACCCTCGATCATCGCACCTCGATTGTAGGCCGGTAAAGGCTGGCCATAAGGATTGAGGAAAGTCTCCGTCGTCACAGAGGGTGGAGTGAATGGCCCCTGCCAGTGCTTACCTCCATCGACCGACTTCAAATAATAACCGCCACAAAAGACCACCCCGGGTTTGGACTCATGCACCGGACCCTTTAGGTGGTGCACCCTTTCAGTCGGCATGAATGTCCATGCGTAACTGGTGCAAAGCAAAGTGCCATCGCTCATTTGCAGCAAACAGGGGTCCTGCGAACCACCGATGTCGTGAGCATAAATCAGTTCGGGTTCCTTAGTCCAAGTTTCCCCGTCCGACGAACGCACGGATACGAGGTAACTGTTGGGATGCACGTGATTATTTTCCTCTCCTCCCATCAGCCGGCGATTGGGCGCGCGGCGGAAAGCCAGTAACAATCCTCCATCGGCCTGCTGCACGACTGAAGGAAACGCCGAAAAGAATTTCTCATCCTCATAAATGACGATATCCTTCACTTTGCGATAAGTGGGGTTGGCTGTGCTCATGGTTTTAACTGCGGGGGTTGAGGTCAGGTTGGCAACAGGGGTCTCAATCAATCTCCAGAATCGTGCCGGCAATATGCTGAATGCCTCCGGGGACATTAAAGTAATACGATACCAGCACATGCGTGGCGTCCAATTGCACGGACCATGGATAGCCAAGGTCGCCAGAGCCGCCATCATTGCGCAGGATGATCTCGGGTGCGGTGACAAAGTCGGTGCACTCGGCATTCAGGATGCGGGCGCGAATTCCAAACGGCCCCGCGCGGTAGCCATAGGTGAGCAACACCCGATCATCGGGTAGGCGCAGGGCATGCAACGGCCGGCCATCAAACTCCATGCTCTGCCAGGGCTGGAAACTTTTCCCTCCATCAGTTGAACGTGCAACACACGCCATATTGTCGAAATCTGCCGAGCGCAGAAAAGCCACGAGGCCCCCCTTGGGCGTTTCGTAGATTGAGGTCTCATTGAACGAAACCTTGGGATCAGTTGCCACCGGACAGGAGTATTCCCAACTCATTCCTTTATCTTCCGAGATCAGCAGATGCGTTCCGCTCCGACGCGGATCGACCCTGTCCTGCGCGGGACAGACCCAAAATATTCGACCGTCCTGACCTTCAACCATCGCTCCTCGATTATAGGCAGGCAGGGGTTGCCCGTAGAGGCCGAGGCGCTTTTCCGTCGGAATAGATGGTGGATAAATCGGCCCCTGCCAGCTCTTCCCGCCATCGGCAGACTTCAAATAATAACCGCCGTTAAACACAACTCCGGGTCGGATTTCAAAAACCGGCTGCTTGAGACCGGACACCTTGTCCGGCGACATAAAAGTCCAACCATAACTGGCGCAAAGCAAGGTGCCGTCCCGCAACTGCAACAAACAGGGATCCTGCGAACCGCCGATGTCGTGGGCATAAATCAATTCGGGTTGTTCGGTCCAGGTCTCCCCGTCCGGCGAACGCACCGCTACGAGATAACTGTTGGGATCGACGTGGTCATTCCCCTCCTCCCCAAACGCCAGCCGATTGGGCGCACGGCGAAAGGCCAGCAGCAACTCACCATCCGGTCGCTTCACGACCGACGGAAACGCCGAATGAAATTTGGCGTCTTCGTAAATAACGATGTCCTTCACTTTGCGACAGGTTGGTGGGGTTGGATTCATGGTATTTCTTTATGAGCGTGGATAGGCGGTCGGCCACTACCCCGAAAGGGCAGGCCACTCGCTTGCGAGCCCATAATGGTTACCAGCGCGAGCAAGCTCGCTGCCTACAATTCGAAGAGAAGAAACATAGATTATTGCACTTTGCCGCGCGCCGCGACCTGCCAGCAATCCACGACCTTGTCGCCTTCGACGATGGCCACTGAATCGGTGAGATTGATCACGGTGCAGACGTGAGGGGGCATCAGCTGCAGACGATCCCCAATCTTCAACGTATCCACATCATCGCCTCGCAGATAGCCGTGCTCTTCATTGAGCGCCGCCGCATGAATATCCCGCCCATCGACGGCGATACCGTGCAAAGCGGAGCGGGCTTTATCGGAAGAGAAAACTTTTGTGCCCGCATCAATCAAAGCGAGGCCGGGTTCAGGGCGATCCACGACAGTTGCCAGAATATGCACGGCCACATCGCTCCGCTCCATCACCTGCGAACTCACGGAGAGTGACATATCCCCAAACATATACGCACCGGGGCGCACCACTTCCACCCTACCGGTCGCGGCCATGATTTTGGCCGTTACACTACAACCGGGCCAAAGTGGCAATGAAGGATCCACCGCATCACGAATCTCACTCATACGATTCAAGACTCCGGTCGCCTTCTCCTCCTGCTCTTCGGGAGTCGCGCCATAAGTTTGTCCCTCGTGAGTGTAGATCGCAGCGAGTTCCAGTTGCGGGCATTGCTCCACAATAGCCGCGATCCCTTTCGCACCCTCGATGTCGCGCACGCCTTCCCGCTTCAGACCTGTGTCCACCGCCATCACCACTTTAAGTGGGCGATCCGTAGCCACGGCCACGCGAGCCAGAGCTTCGGTCTGGGCCGCACTTGTAGCCGCTACGAGTAACTCATCAAGTTGATCCGCCAGTGCCGCCAATCGTGGTGCTACGCGCACATCGACCAGCGAATGGGCTATGAAGATGCGCTTCGCTCCAGCTCCAAGCATCACCTCGGCTTCACCGACCTTGGCACAGGTAAGACCCTGCGCACCAACTGCCAGCTGACGCTGCGCCACTTCGAGCATCTTGTGCGTCTTGATGTGCGGCCAGAGTCCGACGCCGTGGGCATCGCAGGCCTCTTGCATCGCCTGTATATTCTTGTCCATGCGCGCTCGGTCTAGCAGCACGACGGGGGTAATGAGATCGTCGATGGTTTTCAAAGTCGTATTCATGTTAAAGATTACATTCTCCCGATCTGCCCCACCGTCAATCCACCGTCCACAACGATGATCTGTCCGGTGATATATTTAGCCGCAGGCGATAGCAAAAAAACCACGGCTCCCGCACAGTCTTCGGGTTCACCAAGTCGACTCAGCAGGATCTTCTTATTGTAGTGCGCCTCGATCTCGTCTGTCCGCATGTTTGCGTTGAGGGTCGTCCGAATCAATCCGGGAGCGATCGCGTTGACGCGGATATTCTGTGGCGCCAGCGAATGAGCTAGAGTCCGTGTCATCATCACCAGCGCCCCTTTCGAAGTATCGTAGACCGTCGTATCCTCTTCGGATTGAAACCCGTTGGTCGAGCAAGTCATCACGATCGAACCCGTGCGTCCGCGCGCGGCCAACTCACGGGAAAAGGCCTGCGCTACAAAATAGTTAGCCTTCGCATTGAGGTTCATCGTGCGGTCCCAAACCTCCGGTTCCACTTCGAGAAAAGGCACGTCAAAGAAACCACCGGCATTGCAGACCAGCAGATCAAGATCCGGTTGAGCTGCAAAGGCCGCCTTGATCAAACGTTCAGGACCCGCCGGATCGAGCAGATCCTCCTCTAACCAATCAGACCCATCCGGCATTTCCGGGGCAGGCCCCTCTTTCCCGTGGTAGATCACCCGCGCTCCAGAGGCGTGGATACCTTGGGCAATCGCCAAACCAATCCCCTGCGAAGAACCGGTAACTAAGGCCGTGTGATTATGGAGCGAAAACGTTTCCACGATTCAACCAGTGTAAGGGATCAAGCGCTGTGGCAAGCAACCGTCCGCCAATGGTCATAAAAGGTCGCTGCTGAGCGGAGTTTGAGTGAAGCGTAAGCTACATTTTTCCGATCTGACCGGTGGTCAACCCACCATCCACCACGAGCACTTGCCCGGTGATGTAACCCGCCGCAGGAGACAGGAGGAAAGTCGTAGCACCCGCGCAGTCTTCGGATACCCCGATACGTCCGAGGAGAATCTTCTTCTCGTAATGGTGCCGCTTGTCGTCCTGAGAGTCTATCCATGGCGCGGTGAGCGGCGTGCGAATCAAACCGGGAGCCATTCCGTTCACGCGGATATTGTGGGGCGCGAGGGCCTGCGCGAGCGTCCGAGTCATCATGACGAGCGCACCCTTCGAAGTATCGTAGGCAGTCGAATCCTCCTCGGCCGAAAAACCGTTGGTCGACGAAACAATCACCACGGAGCCAGCTCGCTTACGAGCCACCATCTCACGGGCAAAAGCCTGCACCGTGAAATAGGCCGAGCGCACGTTGAGGTTCTGCGTGCGATCCCAGTTCTCCGGTTCCATTTCAAGAAATGGCAGGTCAAAGAAACTACCCGCATTGCAGACGAGCAGGTTGAGCTCGGACTGCTGGGCAAACGCATCGGCGATCATCTGCTTCGGCGCTTCGGGATCGAGCAGATTCCCCTGCACGAATCCACTGCCCTCCGGCATGTTATCGGGTTTCGAAGTGTTGCCGTGAAAGACGACCTTGGCTCCGGCATCATAAAGACCATGGGCAATCGCCTGACCAATACCTTTGGAGGAGCCGGTGACCAGCGCCGCGTTATTATCGAGAGAGAACGTTTTCATCTTTAAGTTGTAGGAGTGAGAGCAAATTATCCTGCGCAATCGCGGGCTTAAGAGTTTCCGGCAAGTTGTGCACGCAGGCCGCTTCGGCCTCGACGGTGCTCCGCAGCGATAGCACTTCTTCCCCGAGCAACGCGACATAGCTTTGAAATGGTGAATCCGATCCCCAGATCAACTTGGTCGGATATGCTTCGGCCATCGCCTGCAACACCGCCGACGGATCGCGATAATCCGCCGGGAAACGTCGTTCCGGCGGAGCGATGAAATCGAGATTCTTCGTCGCGCCCAGCGAGTGAATGCAATGTGCGGAGCAATCATACCACGTGTTCGACAACTCCGCCACGCGATCAAGACACTCATGATCGTAGCGACAAGAATGCGCCAAACAGAAGCGCACCTCCGGCGTCTCCTCCGCCACGCGCAAAATATCGCTCGCCTGCGACCACGGATCATCTCCCACGCTCGAATGAATCAGAAAAGGCAGATTCAATTCCGCCGCCAAATCGAGAAAACAACGCCCCACCTTGAGCAATGAATCCACCTTCGCTTCGATCATCGTCGCCTGGATCTTAAGACCATAAAATGGGAACTGCTGGTAGAGCTCCCGCAAACGGGCGACCTGTTCCTGCGGCTTCCGCATCGGATCGAGAATCACAAAAGGCAGCGTCAATCGCCCCATATCCGGATAGAGCTCATAGATTTCACGCAACATCCGCTCGTTCTCAAAAGCATAGGGCACGTTCTCAATCGTGCCCGGCGAGAGCTTGGTCTGCCGCATCGCTCCCACATCAAAAGTGAGATTTGAGACCATCGGGAATACGACCCATCGATCGATTCCATGCCGCCCCCCCTCGGTGACCATCGTCGGCAAATCCTGAGCATAAGGACTGTAGCCGTTGAGGTAGAAAAATAAATCCGCGCCGATGTGATTATGGCAATCGATGATCATGGGGTATTTTGTTTGACGGAACTAACGTTCCACATTGTGAAATTATATGTAAAGTCAATTTGATGAGTATCGCCGTTCTTGATAAAGCTTTCTCGATCCTTGAAGTGCTGGCCCGCACGGGTCGCGCTTTGAGCTTGGCGGAGCTGTCAGAGGAAAGCCGTCTACCCAAGCCCACGGTGCATCGCATCCTGAAAAGTTTGCGTGATTTGGGTTACATCACCCCCGCTGAAGCGCGCGGAAGTTATGCACTTTCTGAGCGTCTGTCCTCACTCAAGGCCCACGGCCGCGACGCTGCACTGCGCACCGTCGCCCAACCCTTAATGAGTGAGCTGCACGAGCGCTTCGATGAGACCGTCAACCTCGGCGTGCTCGAAGGAATTTATGTCCGCTACGCCCATGTGACCGAAACCGCTCAAGCATTAAGGTGGATCGTCAAACCCGGAGCGCGCGATCTATTCCATACCACCGCACTCGGCCGTGCCATCGTCGCAAACCTTCCTGATGAACAACAGGCCCGCTTGGTCACCAAGGTTTGCACGGAGATTCCCGTGCGCAAACGCAAAGCAGCCCGTCAACGGCTCGAAGCAGAACTCACGGCCACCCGAGATCGCGGCTGCGCCATCGAAGAAGAAGAGACGGTAGCAGGAGTAGCCTGCATCGCCATTTCACTCTCATCTCAGAACGAACCTCTGGCCGGTATCAGTGTATCCGTGCCCGTGAATCGCTTCCCGGCCGAACGTCGCCGCGCATTGATCAATGCCATGCAACTGCTCGGCCAAGAACCAAGCGCTTTACCCAATCTAAAATCCGCAATCTAAAATCCAAAATCAATCATGCCCGCTACATTCGATAAATCCCGAGAACTCTTTCAACGCGCCGAGAAAAGCATCGCCGGCGGTGTCAACAGTGGCATCCGCAAGCTCGAACAACCCGTGCCCATCTATTTCGAGAAAGGCGATGGCCCCCGCGTCTGGGACGTCGATGGCAATGAGACCATCGATTATCAACTCGGCCAAGGCGCCCTCCTCTACGGTCACGCGCCTTCCGGATTGGCCGATGCCATTTCCGCTCAAGCCCGTCTCGGCATTCACTGGGCGGCCCAATGCGAACTCGAAATCGAAGTCGCTGAACGCATTCAGCAGATGGTGCCTTCGGTCGAACTCGTGCGTTTCAACAACTGCGCGACTGAGGCAGTCATGGCTGCTTTCCGTCTCGTTCGCGCTTCCACCGGCCGCACCAAGATCCTCCGTTTCGAAGGCCACTATCACGGTTGGGGTGACGAAGGCCTCACTGGATTTGCTAATCCTCCTTCCACCTGGGACGATGCCGAGCATCCGGCCAGCACGCACCCCAGTAAGGGCGTGATTCCAGAAGTCATGGAGCACTTCGTCGTCGCACGCTGGAACGATCCTGATCATCTCCGCCGCTTGGTTGATGAGCACAAGGGCGAGATCGCCGCGATCATCTTCGAGCCCGCCCTCTGCAACACCTGCTGTATCGAGCCCGTCGAAGGTCTCATGTCCACGATCCGCGAGCTTTGTGATCGCGATGGTATGATGATGATCTCCGACGAAACGATCACCGGTTTCCGTTTCGGTGCCTCGTGCGCTCAAGGTTTCTACGGTTACAAACCCGATCTCACGATTATGGGTAAAGCAATTGGCGGCGGCACTCCGTTTGCCGCGCTCGGTGGCACGAAAGAATCGATGGCCAAGATCATTTCCGGCGAAGCGATCCACGCCGGCACGCTAAATGCCAACCCGCTCTGTCTTGCGGCCAGCAAATGGTGTCTCGATGAAATCATCAATCGCGGTGACTCCCATCCCGCCGGCACCATCGCCCTCGGCAAACGCCTCATGGCCGGTCTCGCTGAGATCGCCGCCAAGAACGGCATCCCCATGCGTCCGCAAGGTCCGGGACTCGCGTTCCACACCGTGATTCTCAAGGACGGCGCCGCGGAAGGCCCGATCAATGATTACCGCGATTACGCGACTCGTCACGACGCTCCGCGTTGGGCCCACATCCGCCTGATGCTCCTCGAAGAAGGCGTCCGCGCCATCGAACGCGGCCTCTGGTCAATCAGCACGGTGCATACCGACCAGGAAATCGACGACACCCTCGCGCGCGCCGAAATCGCCTTCGCCCGCCACGCCGCCGAATACCAACCCGCGAGTTAATCCTTGTGTAGGGCGGGGTCTCCGAACCCCGCCTCGATCGTTTTTGCAGATTCGTTGGCGGGGTTCGGAGACCCCGCCCTACAATTTTCAATCATTCACCCCATGAAACCTCGCATTCTCTTCGGCGGTATTTTTCACGAAACTCATACCTTCTTGGAAGGCACGACCACGTGGTCTGATTTCATCAACAGCCGCGATGCCGAGATTCTCAAGAAACTCGGTGACGGCTCCCCGACGGATGGCTTTTTGCAAGTCGCGCAGGACTCCAATCTCGAAGTTGTTCCCACGATTGACGCCCGTGCGCTCCCCAGCGCGATCATGGAAGACGACGCGTTTGAACAGTTTTGGAGCGAATTTTCTCCGCGAGCGACTACCGCTATCGCCAACGGAATCGATGCGATCTACCTCGTGCTCCACGGTGCGATGTGCACCCAAACCATTCGTGATCCGGAAGGCGAATTGCTAACCAGAATTCGTGCTCTGCCCGGTGCGGCTGATCTCCCGATCTTCGGCGTATTCGACCTTCACGCTAATCTCGCGCTTCGCACCTTTGATCTGGCGCAAGGCCTTGTTTCCTATCGGAACAACCCGCACAACGATTCACGTGAATCCGCCATGCGATCAGCCAACATCATGGTCAACGCGCTGCAAGAAAACCAGATTCCCCGAATGCTCGGTTGCCAGCTGCCGCTCCTCTGGTCTCCGCCCGCTACCGGCACGGCCGATGATCCGATGAAGGCACTCGCCACTCGCGCCCGCGAGCTCGAATCGGAACACGCTGATATCCTGAATATCAATATCGTGCCCGGATTCGCCTTTGCCGATTCTCCCGACACCCGCGTGGGCCTGAGTGTCATTCATCAAAGCAATGATGCGCTCGCGAAAACCGTGCTGAACGAACTCTCTGAACTCGCATGGTCGATGCGCGAAAAAGGAATCATCGAATACCCGACGGCCGACGAGCTGCTCACGAAAATCAAGGCCGACCCAAACGGCCCCACTCTGCTGGTCGAACCATCAGACAATATTGGTGGTGGCGCGCCCGGCGATTGCACCGGCGTGCTCCGTGCTTTTCTCAAACAGGGCACCTCAAACGCGCTCCTCGCGATTGCTGATCCGGAAGCAGTCAAAGCCCTCGCTGATGCGCAACCCGGCGATGTGCGCACCCTCGCTATCGGCGGCAAACGCTCCCAGCTGGATCCCGGTCCTGTCACTCTCGAAGTCACCTTTGTATCGCGCAGTGATGGCAAGTTCACCCTCGTCGATCGTCACAGTCACCTTGCGTCCATGGGAGGGGTAAACATCGACATGCAAGATTCCGCCGTGGTGCGCACGGAAAACCTCACGATTCTGCTCACTAGTCGCAAAACACCTCCGTTTGATCTCGGCCAATATCGCAGCCAAGGCATCGAACCGAAGGACTTCGCGTTTATCGGCGTGAAGGCTGCGGTGGCGCATCGTCAGGGTTACGATCCGATCACCGCCCAATCCTATTGGGTCGATACTCCCGGTCCTTGCCGGAGTGAACTCAACAGCTTTCCTTTCCAGGAAATTCGTCGTCCCATCTACCCACTCGATCCCATCTCTGAACCTGAATATAATTTCTCATGAACAATCCAATCGTATCCTATCCACGCGACGAGAGCACTCCCGTCTCGCACCTTCCCTTCAGCCCCGCCGTGCGCGTGGGCGACCTGATCTTCGTCTCAGGCCAAGCCTCGGTCGATAAGACCGGCAAGATCATCCAAGGCACCTTCGAAGAAGAATTCCGCCGTTCCGTGGAAAACCTCCGCGACGTGCTCGTCTCCGCCGGCAGCGATCTCGCCCACGTGGTGCAAACCCGCAACTACATCCGCGACTCGGTTAATTCCCCGCTCTTTAACAAACTCTACGCCGAGTATTTCTCCGCCCCTCTGCCCGCCCGCACGACGATCTCGCATTGTCTCCCTCCAATCCTCCATTTCGAAATGGAATGCGTCGCGGTGCCCAAGGTCGACTAGGACCTCAACCGCATGAATACCCCGGCGACAATGCATCCGAGACAACCCAACTGGCTTGGGTGCGTTCGATTCGTCGTGGGATTCTGCGGAGCACTGATCGTCTTCAACCCGGGCAATTCGGCTGATGTAGCCGAAGAGTCCCCGGGCTGGGAATTGCTCGCACAATACCGCTTCAAGGAAGCACTGCTCGCATTCGAACAGAACAGCGCGACTGGCGTCGATTCCAAGCGCTCCATAGCTTTAGGAGAGGCGCTCAGTCGATTGGTCAGCCCTTCGTATAACGAGGCGGACTTGCCGGCCATCGTCTCCGAATTGGAACAGATATGGCAGTCCAACTCTCGGGACAAAGCAGGCCTGTGGGCGGGTTACTATTTGGGTCGTATCCGCCAGAATCATGCCAATGCCAAAGCGGACTATGATGCCGCGCTCACCTGGTATGAACGCGTGGCTACGGCCGGTGGCGATGATCTCATGGCGCAGACGGCGCGGCTTAAAGCCGTGGGCCTGTTGCTATTTGCTCCTTTGGATGCCGTGCTGACCTCGGAGGAACGGTTTCAACAAGCTCAAGACTTGGTCGCAAACATATCCGAGCCTTATCTGCAAATGAACGCCCTGTTGGTTCTGGGCAATGGCATGTTTTATCGAGACGCCGCGCCCGACCGCGTGCTCCCCTCATTAGAAAGCGCATGGCGACTCGGTGTGACTGATCCGACGGCCAGAGCTCAAATATTGATCCAAATAGGCAACCTCGCGACCAAGGTGGGAAAACCTCACTTGGCCGCCGATTGCTACCAACAATTCCTGGACGAATTCCCAAGGGAAAAACGCAATCAAATGGTTCGCGAACAACTCGCGCTGCTCCCAACCCTTCCTGCCGATGAGTAATCCGTCGCGCAGTAAATGGCCCTGGTTTCGCTTCACCATTCTCTTCGTCGTGTTTGCCGCTGCGTTGGGATTCGTCGTCCACCGCAGTATCACCGGAACTTCCACCGATCAGCGAACCGTTCTCCATGTCGGTCATTTCATCCCGGAAGATGCTGGGACTGTGGCTCTGGAAGAAATCGCCCGCGACTACAACCGCCTGCATCCCAACGTAATCGTCAAATTTCAGCGGATTCCGCGAAGCATCTATTACCAGTGGTTTCGCACCCAACTCGTCTCCGATAATCCACCCGATATTATCCAGTATAACCTCCAGCAGGATGTTTCACTGCGACAATTAATCTCCCGGCATTTCCTGCCCCTCAACGAGCTGGTCAATCAACCTAACCCCTACAATGAGGGAACCGCGCTGGCCGGCGTGCCACTCGTTAAAACCTACGTGGACGAACTCAGCGGCAGAGTCGCTTACTTCCCCGAAATGGGCACCTACTTCGGGCTACCCTACAGCGCGCGCACGCTTCGCATCGTTTACAACCGCGACCTCATGAAGGAAATCACCGGCGATCCGGATTACACTCCGAAAACATGGGACGAATTCGTCGCCTTGTGTGAGCGAGTGAAGACCTATGCCGCGGAAAATGAAATCAAACTGTTCCCCATTGCGGCGTCACAATTCGGCGTTTTCCTCGTCTCCAACGAGTCGTTCATCAATGTCACCCAGAAGCTGGCGATCCGGCATGATTACAATCTGGATTTCGACGCCAACTATCCGCTGGGCACGACCCTCGGCTACCTCAATCGAAACTGGGATCTCACGACTCCCGAAATCCGGGCCGGGTTTAAGCTCTACCGTCAAATCGGTAGTTTCATGCAGCCGGGATTTCTCCAGTTCTCCGATAGCGACGTGCTCTTTCAGTTCCTCCAAGGACGCGCCCTGATGATGATTGCGGCCTCGCCCGCCTTAAATGATGTCGCCGATTTCGATCTCGGGGTTTTTCGCATTCCGGGCATCCCACGGGATGATCCTGAATATGGCGACTACGTGCTGGGCCCGTATTCGGAGGCTGCCCACTCCACCACCCACCCCTTCGGCATTCCGCGCAGCACGCCTCATCGGGAAATCGCTCAGGACTTTCTCCTTTTTCTAAC
Organism: Cephaloticoccus sp.; assembly: GCA_034669935.1. Classification (GTDB taxonomy): domain Bacteria; phylum Verrucomicrobiota; class Verrucomicrobiia; order Opitutales; family Opitutaceae; genus Cephaloticoccus. The sequence goes on along the minus strand of JAXMOJ010000013.1, from coordinate 106,044 downwards.
CAGCCAGCGCATCAATCAACAATACGCCCTCGCCACCGACCAAGTTCCCGTGATTAGAGGTGTCTCTTCCGGCCCACTCGCCAAAAAATTTGCGCCCGATCCGGACGGTTATCCCTACGGCCTGCAACCCCGCGGCCTCGGTCGCGCCTCCAGCCAAATGACTTTTGCGCGGAGCATCTATCTGCTCTTCCGCCCTGATGGCGGGATCGATGCCTTCATTCGTAATCTGGAAGCCAACCAGTATCGCGAAATCGTTTATCGTGACGCCGTGGTCTTCTCTAAAAATTACCAACAGAATTTGCGGGAAACGGACGTCGCCCTCACCGGCCGCTATCTGTCGACCGATCAAGCTGACCCTAACGCCAAAAGTGAGATCGCGCGCCTCACGCTTCGTCAGACCTTCTTTGAAATGGATGCCCTCCAAACCGCCGACGTGCTGTCTCGGCAAACGCCCGATGGCAAAACCGTTCCTACCCCACGCCAAAACGATCCCTGATCACACCCCATGCCTACCCCGAAACCCCTCCCTTCTCTGCGCACCCTGAGCACCCGACAGAGCGTCGCACGGCGCATCAATCTGATCGAACAATTCGTGCATCACCGGCACTACGATCCAACCGGTCTGATGTATTCCCACATCAATTGGGACAAGGAACGCCCGTTTCGTCGCTCAGACTTTACCAAGATCGATTCCACCCTCCCCGGTCCCGAGCCGCAGCAATGGATCAGTTACGAAAACAGCTCTTTCATTTCCGGCATCTTTCTCGCCGCCCAATGCTACCGGCATCAGGCCACCGGTGAACCCGAAGCACTGGCCATGGCGGACCGGGCCTTCGGTTCCATCGACACGAATTACCGGCTGACCGAGCAGCGCGATCCCACCGCCGCCGGCCTCAATCAAAAGGCCGGTAGCATCGATCCCACCAGTCAGGGAGGTGCTCGTAAAAACGGTTGGTTCTGCAAACCCTACGGCGGGCTTGCCACCGACCACACCAGCACCGAGCAACACTTCGGGCCGCTCTGGGGACTCTTCCTCTACCACCCCATCGCGTCGCCCGAAACTCAGGATCGCATCACGCAAATTTTCCGCGAGGTGTCCCAACGCTGGTGCCAAAACTACCGGATCAATTTCGTAGGTGAAGCCTGGGATCTGGAGCAATCAAACCCGCGCGCCCAACGGCACATGTTTCTCTGGTCCGTCATTCACCGCATGGCCTATGCTCTGACCGGCGATTCCGCTTCACTCGAGGAATACGAACGCCTCGACGCTCTCTTTGGCGCCATCCCCACACCACGCGAAACGGCGCACGGTCTGGGACGGCCCCACTACATCAGCACCGAGGATCGATCCTTTCACGTGCAAATCGTGATCGGCGCAGAAATCCTCTCGCAGCTCGAGCCTGCCAAAAAATCACGCTATCTCCGGGGCATGAAAGCGTGGTGGGAGTATTCGTTCATCGGTCAACGTGAAGATCTGCTCAGCTACTATTTTATCAAAGTCGATTCGCGCACCGGTGATTGGGAAAAGCTCCCCCTCTCGATCAAGCCCCGACCGCTGTGGACTTCATCGTTCATGCTGCACAATGCTATCCTCCCTGTCTGTTGGCTCGGCACACGTGAGCGGCAGGGCATCACCAGTGCGATCGTCGCCCGATGCTCCCGTGGAGTGGCCCCGCGCGCGCGAAAACATCTCGGCCGCCTTTATCGCGAACTCGATAAACGCCATCTGAAATGGTTCGTCGATCCCGAGGGCGTCATGCCGAAAGAAATCACCTGGATGACGAATGTGCTGCAGGGCGACTCTCTCGCGTTCTACAGTCTCGGTTATTGGTATGCCCGTGCCCACCAAATTGAACTCGATTAAGACCCGTATGTTACCCCCGTCCACCAATCCGAACATCCTTCAAATCTGCGTTGATGATATGAATCCATGGCTGGGGTGTCTGGGCGATCTCCCGTTCAGCCACCCCCAGGCCAACACTCCGAATCTGGATCGACTCGCCGCCTCCGGTACGATCTTCACCAATACCCATTCGCCGGCGCCGCTCTGCAATCCGGCTCGCACGGCGATCCTTACGGGACTGCACCCCACGACTTCAGGAGTCTACGGCAATTACTGCTGGTGGCGTCCACATCTGCCTGACGTTAAAACCCTACCCGAACGTTTTCGGGATCAGGGTTACCGTGCCGTCGGAGCCGGGAAGGTCTTTCATCACTGCATCGGTTTCAATCCGCCGGACCAGTGGGACGATTATCAGGCGCAGGTCTTTGATGATACCTGGGATCGGCAAAGCCGCGTCAACTACCCGCATATCACGCCAGCCGCCCCGCCAGCCGGCCACCCATTGCACGGTCTCGATTACTTTGTGCACGAATTCGATTGGGGCTCCCTGCCCATCGATGAAACGGAATACGGCGATCAACATGCGGTGAACTACGCCACCGAATTTCTGGCCCGTTCCCACGATACCCCCTTCTTCCTCGCCTGCGGACTCTTCCACCCCCACCTCCCGTGGTATGCGCCGAAGCGATTCTTCGATCTCTATGATCCCGAAGAACTGATCATCCCGGAGCACTTCAACCAAACCGACTGGTCCCGCATCCCTGAAAAGGGAAAGCAACTCGCGGCCAAAGGCCCTCAGGATCAGGATCAATACGGGGTGCTCAAACGCGCGGGTAAACTCAAGGATGCGCTCCACGCCTATTTGGCGATGCTCAGCTTTGTCGACGACATGGTCGGTCGCGTGCTCGATGCGCTCGAAAACAGTAAACACGCCGAAAACACCGTCGTGGTGTTCTACGGTGATCATGGCTTTCACGTCGGTCAGAAAAATCACATCGGCAAACAGACTCTCTGGCGCGAATCCACTCAGGTGCCGCTCATCTTCAAGGGTCCCGGCATCAACCGCGGCCAGCGCGTCGCGGCCCCCGTCTCCACGCTTGATATCGGAGCCACGCTCGAGGAACTCTGCGATTGGCCGACCATCAACGATTGGGATAGCCGGAGTCTCGGCCCCTGGCTGCGGAATGAGACTCCCGACCGCCAACCTTCCGCCCTGTGCAGCCTCGATGAAAACAATCACTGCGTCATCACCCCAGAGTGGCGTTATATCTGCTATGACAATGGATCCGAGGAACTCTACGATCTCCATTCCGATCCGCTCGAGTTGCGAAATCTTTCCTCCGAACCCGCCATGAAGGACACCCTCGCCAGTTTACGATCCCGGTTGCCGGCCTCACCCGCGCCCAATGCGCCGGGCCTCGAGGCCTACGATTTCGATTGGCGGACCTACCAGTGGGAATCCGTTTCCGCCTAACCCCAGCTCCCCGCAAATAACTCACCCTACCATGCTGCTATCCTCCCTGCTCACACGCCGATCCCTGTTCTTTGGTTTGGCCCTCACTGCCCTGACCTCACCGCTTCAGGCGTCCACCGCCGGAGACCTTCCTTCGAATGGTTTTAGTGCCATCGATTGGGGTGTCGTGATCTTCTACGCTTTGTCGTTGGTCGGAATCGGCATCTACTATTCGCGGAAGCAAACCAACACCGAAGACTACTTTGTCGGCGGTCGCAGCGTCTCTCCCTTTCTCGCCGGGATCTCTCTCTATGCGACGATGTTCAGCACACTGAGCTATATTGGTGTCCCCGGAGAAATTATTCAAAACGGACCGATTCTGGTCGTGGTCGGAGCCCTCGCCACACCACTGATCTATTTCATCGTCGGTTATTGGATTATCCCGATGATCATGAAATTGCCGGTCACGAGCGCCTACGAACTGCTCGAAAAACGACTGGGCTTTTCGGTTCGTCTTCTCGGCTCGGCGATCTTTCTGCTCACGCGGCTGCTCTGGATGTCGGTCATGCTCTACACCACATCATTCGTGTTGGTCACGGTGATGGGCTGGAATCCCGCCATGGCCACTCCGCTGGCGATTATCGCCGGTGCGCTAACCGCCGTTTACACGGTTACCGGCGGTCTCAAAGCGGTCGTCGTCAGTGATGTCGTGCAATTCTTCGTGCTGCTGACCGGGGCTATTTTCACTCTCATATATATCACCGTTTCGATGGGCGGCATCGACGCCTGGTGGCCCACCTCGACGGCAAGCCATTGGCAGCCGCAACCCTTCTTCAGTCTCGATCCCGATGTTCGCGTGACCGTGGTCGGCACGTTTATCGGCGCGATTATCTGGTGGGTCTGCACCTCCGCTTCCGACCAGATGGCGATCCAGCGCTACCTGAGCACCCGCAATGCAAAAACCGCGCGTCGGGCCTTTCTGCACAACACGTTTGGCAACATCGGAGTCACCGTGATTCTCTGTCTCGTCGGGCTGGCTGTCCTCGGGTTCTACCGGGCCAATCCCGACAATATCCCCAGCGCGCTTTCCCTCGCCACCAAGGGTGATGTCTTCTTTCCCCATTATGTGAGCCACTACCTGCCCGCAGGCATTCCCGGCCTCGTCCTCGCCGGATTGCTCGCCGCCGCGATGTCCAGTCTCAGCTCGGGAATCAATTCCACCATCACCTGCATCACGACTGATTTCATCAATCCGTTTCGTTCCGGCGAACCGCTCTCGCCGAAGCGGCAGGTTAGAAACGCCCGTTATCTCGCTGCGATTATTAGTGTCGCTGCCATTGCGGGCAGCCAGCTCGCGGGTGCGATTCCGGGCAACCTGATGGAAGTCGCCAGCAAGACTGTCAATCTGCTGCTCTGTCCGCTCTTCGGTCTCTTCTTCCTCGCGCTCTTTATTAAATTCGCCACGCCATTCGGCGCCATCATGGGTGCGCTCTACAGCTTTATGACGGCACTGCTGATCGGCTATTGGGAAATTCTCATCGGCGGTGATCAGATCAGCTTCCAATGGATCGCTCCGCTCGCTCTGGTCGCGACCATGATCGCCGGTCCCCTCTTCAGCCTGCTGCCCACCCGCGGCAAATCAGCAGGAGCATTAAGCGGCTACTATGCCGCCTGCATCGCCCCCATCGTCTTGTTCATTCTCATCGTTCGCTAACTCCCAATCACTTACCCCATGACCCCCACCCGCGCCCCTTCCTTTGTTCACAATTCAAGTTCACGACTCGAGATCGATCCACACTGGCCGGTGCTCCCGGCCGACATCACGCTGTTCTGCGTGAGTCACACCGCGCTGGATTCCCGGGGCTATCTCTACGTGTGCCATCGGGGTGATAATCCCCTGTTGCGTTTTAATCCCGATGGTTCCTTTGACCGGGAGATCGGAGCGGAGGTGATGAAGAAATCCATCGCCGATAATCTGATGGGCGAAAAACCCATCCCCATGGATCTGCGCCATTGGCTGCACTGCGTGCACGTCGATCCTTGGGACAATGTCTGGATCACCGATGTCGGTCGCCATCTCATCATGCGTTTCGATCCGGAAGGCAACCTCACCAAAACGATGGGCGTCGACGGCGTGAGCGGCTGCGATGCCGAGCATTTCCATCAACCCACCCACGTCTGCGTGATGCCCTCCGGCGAGTTCTTCGTTTCGGACGGCTACGGAAACTCCCGCGTGATCAAATACAACGCCGAAGGCGAGTTCATCAAAGACTGGGGGGCGCGCGGCATCGCCATCGGCGAATTTCACACGCCGCATATCATCACCGTGGATGAAGACGGTCGGCTCTATATCTCCGATCGGGAGAATGACCGCGTGCTCGTATACAATCAGGACGGCGAATGCCTCGCCGAGTGGCCCGGGCTTCATTCGGTCGACGGCCTCGATTACGCGCCCGACGGATTCATCTATGGCGGAGCCGGACTCGACGGAGCGATTCTGCGTCTCGATAAAAAAGGCCAACTCCTCGATGTCTGGGCCGAGCCCGGACTACTCGGCTATCCCCACGGCGTCACCGTCGCGCCCGACGGCACACTCTACATTTCCGAAACCAACAACAACCGCCTCCTCCGAGCGACGATCCAAACCGTTTAACCACGAAGCCCGATCCATTTATTGAACCACAAATGGACACGAATTCACACGAATAGAAATACCATTCCATCCTGCCCCACCGATTCGTGCCCATTCGTGTCCTTTCGTGGTTAAGCTCCGTGCATTCCGTGCATTCTGTGGTTCAAATCCGATTTCCTAACTCCGACATGCCGCGCCATAGTCCCGCTATGCGGGACGACGGCGGAACTCCTAGCCCCTTATTTCTAAAATGAAACTCTCTGTCACCGTCGACGTTCCCGACGATTTTACCAAAGGCGTTATCGACGCCCGTTGTCTCTCCGAAATGATGGCTTCGATTGAAGACATCGGCGCGACCCGCGTGCACTGGCTCTACTACGGCGAAACTGATCCCGCCGATCCCCGCGCCGGTAACATCTGGGATTGCCACTGGGCGTCCTATGGTCGGCAGACCATCGAGGCCATTGGCGAACCGCTCAGCGCGGCCGTCAAAGAAGCCAAGTCCCGGGGATTGGAAATCTACGGCGTGCTCAAACCCTACAACGGCGGCTTGGCCGGTAGCTTCCCCACGGGTTCACCCGAAGCAGGATCAAAATCGCAACAAACCCGAATTGGCGGCACCATCGTTCAACTCATTCCCTTTCTCGAAAAGCACCCGGAAATGCGCGTGCAGCGCCAACCGACCACGCGAGACAATCGCGGACCAATTCGCACCATCCATCTGACCAAGGCCGACGATCAAGAGACGCGACTGCGCCCCGAGGATATTCGCATCTGGGTCAGTGAGGATAATCATAAGTATCGTCCACTCGATTTGATCCCTACCGGCTCGAGTGAAATCAAAGCCGCGCCGCGCGAGGTCACCGATTATCATGGCAACGTGATCACTAAGTCCGGCGATCCCGTCCGCGTGCTCACGCTCGACGGATTGGATATCGCCGAACCCTTTATCGTGCTCACCACGGTTCACGCCGAAGGCGCCGGTGACTTTAAGAACACACCGCAGGGCATGATCGAAATCAAGGGTAGCGAAGGACAGGTGCTCGACTGTGTGCAGGCGACCCATTCCGCGCTCTGGATCAAACCCCGCGATTTCCGCACTTACGGGCTCGAATTCGATCAGGGCTACGGTCATGTGCAGATCGCCCTCGACCAACCTTGGAAAGGTGCTTCGGCCGATATCAGCACCCACTTTTCCGGCGAAGATGAATTCGCCGACGAAGCGATTTTCGGCAAAGGAGAAGTGGGCGGATTTATCGGTATCGCCCGCGGGAAAAACGAATACCTCTCCGCCACTCCCTGTGAAGCCTATCCGGAAGTGCGCTTGCTCTGGCTGAGCTGGATCGAAGCCATGCTCGATACCGGCGTCGATGGCATCGATCTGCGCATCTCCGCCCACGGTTCCCTCAACGACGAACCGGAAGCCTACGGTTTCAATCCGCCCATCCTTGAGGCTTATCGCCAACAACATGGCGACGGCCCCATAGATCTCGCGAAACTCGCCGCCGTGCGCGGCGATTTCTACACCGCCTTTTTAAAGGAAGTCTCCGCGCGCGTTCATTCGCGCGGGAAGAAACTCCAAGTGCATTTACACGCGGAAGCCTTTCGTCCCAATCTCACCTTTGGTCAAAAGCACGGCATTCCCATCAACATTGATTTCCAATGGAAACGTTGGATCGAAGAAGGCCTCGTCGACGAAGTGCATCTGCGCACCAGTTGGTTTGAAGCCGCCGAGGATCCGCTCGGCGCGAAGGAAACCTCCCGTAGCAAACTCACCTCCGCCCTCGCCGATCCGATCGCGACAGAAATGCTCGATGTCGCAAAGCAGCACCACCTGCCGGTCACGCTCAATCGCTACATCGGTCGCGCCGCCGCCCTGCCCGAATATCTCGATGATATCGTCACCGCGAAGCAAGACGGCCGCATTGACCGCTTCGACGTCTACGAATACTTCGATGTCGCCCAGGCCTCCCCCGACAAACCCGGACTCACCCCCAAAGGCGAACGGCTCTCGGAGTTGAAAAAGCGCTGGTCCCAAATCCAACCAGAGTAATAGAACCGCCTTTCATTGGGAGGAATCCCCCCAACTACAGTATGACGAAGCAATCCACGAATTCAATTGGTCATCCATCTGCGCACACTTCAGCAGCAACCAAAGCACCCGTAGAGCCAAGTCAATTTAAGAACCTCGACAGATCGTCTATATATAGACACTGTAACTTCACCTTAAAATATCTTATTAATGATAATAACCAGTGAGGCAGATGAAATTCAAGAGAAACATAATCGAGCGATTCAACAGTTTCATCCGCTGTGACAAGGTCCCGAGCCTTTGCTGCCCCTACTGCAACAAATGGAGTCTAAATCTCCCCAGCCACACTCACCAATATACTAAGAACGCACAGGCCTTTGAACTCCCTCTTACTATCGGCGACATGACAGAAAGCGAGGGAGTCTTAAACTTTCTCGGCACTGTGGCTTCAAATTTCGAGCACGCTAAATACAGCATAGCCAAAGTTTCCGGTTTCTTTGTCTGCGCGCAATGCGAGGAGTCTGTATCCTTCTGCGGGCAAGCACGCTTCCCTAAGGATACACCAAGCCAAGGATCAAACGATTCTTTAGCCGAAATATACCCTCAGTTCTTTTTTCCGCCAATCGACTTTATCGAACACGGAGAATGCACTCCTGAACATATAAAGAAGGAACTAAAAAAATCATTCGCTCTGTATTTTAGTGATCCTCGCTCTAGCGGTAATAGGCTCAGAGTTTGCATAGAAAAAATACTGAATGACCTAGGGTTTCCAGAATTTGAAACCGATGAAAATGGGAATCCAATCAGAAACGAAAAAGGGAAAGTAATTAGAAGAAGCCTCCATGCTCGGATAGATATTTTTTCAAAAAGTAAACCAAGGTATACTGACATGCTACTGGCATTAAAAATCCTCGGAAACGAATCTAGCCACAACAGTTCATCCAAAATCACGAGAAAGGACATCCTGGATGCTTACGAAATAGTAAACTACCTCATCGAAGAATTTTACGACAAGGAAGATCAGGAAGAGCGCATCAAAAGACTGTCCGGGTCGATAAATGAGAAATACAAAGACAAGGGTTAGAGAGGTGCCGAGAAGGGATAAGAGGCAGCCGAAAAAGGGTCCATCCGCTAAACTAAGCAGCTGAAGCAGCTTCCCTAATCCCTCTCCCACCGGCTCGGTGAAATCCCGGGGGCCTCGCTGCGCATGTTGGCGGGTTTGTTGGGGTGATTGAAATCGAAGCCGCGGCGAGTGTTCGGATCGGAGAAGAAGCGACGGATATGATCGGGTAACGCCGCCACTTTATCCTCTGGCCACGGATCGATCTTGGCTTCGACCGGTCCGGCCCAGGCGGGACGATAGAGATAAGCGAGCAAGGTGCGATCTCGGTCGCCGACGTTGGGGCCATTCCCGTGGAAACAGCGGTGATTCAAAAAGCCCGCCGAGCCCGCCTTGGCCTTCACGGCCACTTGTTCGGGATGGCCGGTGTAACGGCTGTAAGGATTGGCATCGGCATGGAGCGACAGGTGCGAACGCGGCACGACCGTGAAGGGCGAGACCTTCTCCGTAAGATCATCGAGGTAGTAGAGCACGCGCACCTGCACCGGACAGGAACCGGCGAAGCCGAAAATCTGCGAACCGTAGGGCTGTCCATCGGTGTGCATGCTGATCCCCGGGTGTCCCGGCATGGAGAGCGCATAGACGGCACCGTGGAAAATAATATCCTCCCCCATCAACTGCTCGAGAAACTTGATGGTCGGCGGATGGGCGATCAGCTCCGCCAGATCGGGATGATCCCAAAAGATGTGGTGCCGCCCCCGCTGCTTGTCGCTGTAGTCGGCCGCCTTCGTTTCCAGCGGATCGACCAAACTCTTCAAATGAGCGATCTCATCGGCCGACAGCAAATCGGGCACGACCACATAGCCTTCGACTTCCAGATGTCGGATGCGTTCACCCAAGGTCAAGGCTCCCCAATCAGGATCGTTCGGCTGTTCGTCTGGATGAGGTTCGTTCATGGCCATCGATTAGGCGCCTGCGAGTTGCTCGGGCGTCAATTCGTTGAGCAGAGGTTTACCGGTCGTATAGCGCTCCGCATTGACCGTAAAGATATCCCACAGATGCGTGAGAAAGCTCGGGCTCAAACTCGATCCGGAAATATGCGGCGTGAAGATCACGTTGGGCATTTTCCAGAGCGGATGCTCCGGCGGCATCGGATAGTGGTAATGCGTGTCGAGCGCGGCACCCGCGATCCACTTTTCCTGCAACGCTTGAATCAACGCCTGCTCCTGAATGATGGGACCCCGCGCAGGATTGAGCACATAGGCATGATCCGGCAGAGCCTTCAGCTCGCGTTCACCAATGAGGCCTTCGGTCTGCTTCGTGAGAGGAAGACCGAGAACGAGAAAATCCAATCCGCCGAGAAATTCCATTTCCTCGCCGGAACGGAACACCTTGTCGGGCAGCACGCCTTCGGGATCGCTCGTGCCGGGCACGTGATAGACATCACCGCGTGGCCCGACTCCATTGCGCGCAAACACATGCACTTTGAGGCCGAGCGCTTTCGCGAGTCGGGCGGTCTCACGACCAATCCCCCCATAGCCCCAAATGCCCACCGTCATTCCGCGAATCTCGCGCTGAAAGATTGCTGATCGATCCCACACGGTGGCCTCCTGATTGCGCACCATTTGCCGCATATCGCGGGCGAGATTCACCATCATCGCGACATTCCACTCCGCGATCGGCACATCGAAACAGCCCCGGCCATTCGTCGCGCGAATTCCACGCTCCGGCAGTTTATGATCAAAGAGCTGCGTGTATCCTGCGGAGGAGATCTGCACCCATTTGAGTGCTTTCATCTCTTCGGCATTGGTGGGCAGAAACGTGGTGAACATCACCTCGGCCGCCGCGATCCGCTGCGGATCCAGCGGGCGCGCGACCTCCTCCGGGGGATCGATCAAATCGAATTCGAACTTCCCCGTGGCTTCGAGCGCTTTCAGCGCACTCGGCACCACCGGCACATCAACTAAAACTTTAATCGGCATAAGATAATGGGTTTAAATACTTGAACTAGCAGAGCGTGAATCGAACCACAGAATGCACGGAGTGCTCAGACTCGACATCATCATAGCCATCTATCCGTGTTTATCAGTGTTCATCCGTGGTTAAAATTAATTCTGCGTGCCTCAGTCGGTCAGGATTTTTCCGGGCACGCTGTTGAATTCGCCCGAGCCGCGTTGGAACGGATAACGGGCTTTAATCTCGTCGGTCAGAATGATGCCCAAGCCGGGACGATCAGGCGGCAACACGTAGCCATCCTTCATGATCAATCCTCCGTCGATTACCTCGGAATGCAGCCCGGCGTAATCGGGAGCCATTTCCAGCATGCAGGTATTGGGTGCCGCAAAACCGCAATGGATGTTTTGCATCAGCGATCCACCGGCGCCCCAAGCATGGGTGGCGATCTTCCGCCCCTTCTCTTCCATCATTTTAGCGACATTCATAAACTCATACAGGCCACCCGTAAACGAGGCATCCGGTTGACCGATATCGAAGCTATCCTGCTCGGAAAAGACCCGCCATTCATAGCTCGCGGTCAGACACTCGCCGCCTGCGATTGGCACTGTCGTGGATTTACAAAGTTCGGAGTAACCCCATGGATCCGTGTAGTGGAGCGGCTCTTCGAGAAAGAAGGGTTTCGAGGGTTCGATCGCCTTGGCGACCGCCGTAGCGATTTCAAGATTCCAAGTCGCCTTCGGGTTGTTACCCATGTGCCCATCCATCATCAGCCACGCATCGTCGCCGGCGTGACTGCGCATGAAAGCCATCTTATCGGCTTCAAAATCGGCCGCTTCCTGCGGATCCATTGGCATATACCATTCGTCGCTTGAGGTGAAACTGCCCGCTCCAACTTTGATCCCTTTGAAGCCGAGGGAGAAGTAATGATCGATCTTCCCCGCGAGTTTATCCTTGGGGTAATTCGCCGGACCACCGGTCGCGTAACACGGCAAGCGATCAAAGTTCGCGCCGCCGAGCAGAGCGTGGACCGGTTGATCGAGCAGTTTACCCTTCAGATCCCAAAGGGCCGCTTCGATGCCGTTGAGCACGATCACACCGAGACCCACCCGACACCAAAAGTTGCCACAGTGATACATCCGATTCCACAATTCGGGGATATCATCGACGTTTTGCCCAATCAGGATCGGTTTAAAAAACTCGACGATCTCGGGCACCCCTTCCGGAAATTGATAGCCGGCATAGGTTTCGCCGATACCGGTGTGATCACCATCGGTGATGATTTCGATGAAGGCCGCGCTGCGGCGTTTGCGTGCTTCGCTGAGGTAGGGATCATTGGTGCACGGTCCGGTCAGGAGCGTGGTGCGGACGTCGGTAATTTTCATAAGATAACTGGAGTTGAGATTGAAGGGTTTAACTGATGCGCACTTTGACGACAACTTTGAGCACGGGAGATGGTCCATCCACTGAACAGCAGGGGATATGCCCATCGGTGGGATAGAGAATGGTAAACTGTCCGGGACCGATCGCGAAGGGCACGCCGGAATCTCCGTAAGCAAAGAGCTGGGCATCATGTTCATCGCTGTAAGCCATCGTCTCGTCGCTGAGCTCGGCGAGGGGGTTCCAATAGATCAACTCGTGACCTCGATGAATATATTGCACATCCAGATACTCCCGGTGCACCTCGTATTGGCGCGTCTCAACCGGCGTCGTATCGTAGCTCTGCACCAGAGCATAGACATTATCCCCATCAATGTCATGCCGACCGAGCGCAACGTCGTCGGTCATGTTTTTCAGAAAAGCAAACGCCGAAGCGAAGTGAGGTGAGAGCGCGTGATAGCGACTGCTTTGATTTAGGGTATCGTAGATCATGGGGCAATTATGAGTGAAGATGGCGGTCGATAAGGGACGGTTTGGATCGAGCCGTAACGGCGAGGCGTGAGAGATAGTTCAGGAGGGATCGTCCATTCGTAATCGTTAAACGTGCATGAAAAACTTCTCTTCATCGACATCCCGCATTGGTCGGGAAAACAGCCCCTCCTTGAATTCCCAGTATCGGTTGATATCCGATCCGTTCGCAAAGGTGATCGAATAGATATCCGCATTTTCGGCGTAGACCTTGAGGCGGATTTCCTTCTTCAGGATTTTCGAAGCATCCGGAGCCGCGATCCATTCGACTTTCTTTTTCGTATTATCCTCGGAGATGACCCGGCAATTTTCCCGGGAAAATCCCGTAATAACCGTGCCGTCCTCTTCCAGGAGCTCGATCTGGACCCTGCCCCGACGGGAATCGCAATTCAGATATATCGCATCGTCCAAGATGCTGAAAGGTCGGGTGAGTAATTCGCCTTCCCCCTCACACGTAATCTTCGTGAAGCCATCCGGCCTTAGAGTCGCATACCCAATGGCCTGCACTTTCTTGGTATAGCTATCGTAATCCCCATGATCATGCGGGACTCCGGCATAATAGATCCTGATTTCGTCCTCCAAATAAACGAGATCCGAGGCCGTATAAATCCCATGACTATCAAACTCACCCTCGGCACCATTGGCCATGAACCGCCTTTGGTTGTGGGCCCATTTCCAATTGTAGCCACCGCGGGAGAAGGCCAGTTTGATATCGGTCGTCCCCCACATCTTCCCCGTCCCCATATCCTCTTCCCGAGTATTATACATGGGGGCCAATCCGATGGCGTAGTTGCCATACGGGGACATTTGAAAGTTGTAGATTTGCACCTGCGGGCCGTCGGCAAAGTCCGTGTCCAACGTGAGCACCGGTTCTGACCAGTGAATGAAATCCTCACTCTGCGATTGAAAAACCCGCCGGTTGCCGATGCTGCCTCGGAAGGAGGCCTGGTATAGCTTGGTCTCACTATCCCGATAAAAGCTGACTTGGCAGTCCGTGTTATTGGACAGAACCGGTTCTTCCTGCACCTTCTGCCAGTGTATGCCATCCATCGAATAATACGCAAAAATCGCCGGCTCGATTTCCGGTTCGCACTTCGGCCGCATCAAGAGCTTGTAGGGCATCTTCTCATCTTCGCTGTCCTTGATCACGGAAGCGCCCATCGCGAAGACGTCTCTCGTCGTAACATAGTTGGTGCCCTCGACGACATCCCGATTCGGGAAGTCCCATTTGATCCCGTCGAGCGAGGTCCCATAGACCATATACTCCTCATGCTCCAAGGTCTCGAAGTCATAAAACCGTGTGCAATACCACACTTTAAAGATCTGCTCTTCTTCGTCGTAAATGACGGTGTGATAATTGAGCCCCTTGAACCGTGAATTCGGATCGCGGTGAAACAGCGGATTATGGTCCGACTTCACCGGCGTATTGGTCACATACGAAAAGCCCTTGGCGTATTCGTAAGGCCAGTAATCAAAGAACAGGAACTTGAGTGCTTTCATGAGAAAAGTATCAGATCTTCAACTTAGTAACCCACCTTGGCGTTCACTTGATTGAAGAGGGGCTGGTCATTTTTGAAGCGGCCCAGATTTTCCACGACCAATCCAAAGAGAATCGGCCAGTAGTTATCCACGACGCCGGACATGTGCGGCGTCATGATCAGATTGGGCACATCAAAGAAGAAGTGGTCTGAAGGTAGAGGCTCAGTCACGTAGCAATCGAGTGCCGCCTCAGCGATGGTTCCCTCACGCAGAGCCGTGGCCAGGGCCTCCTCGTTTACGATACCACCCCGCGAGATGATAATCATGCGCGCGTCTTTCTTCATCAGACTCAATTCTGCTTGATCGATCATGTTTTCAGTCTGCTTGGTGCTCGGCACTGTCACGACCACCAGATCGCACTGTGGCATCATTTCGCCCAGTTGATCCTGCGAGAAAAAAGCGTCCGGAATCGATCCGTCGGGGTCACCACTACCAGGGTAAGGATTATAGCCGCGATGGGCTCGGTCCTCCGGATCGCGTTTCATGCACAGCACCCGCATGCCCAAGGCATTGAGTTGGCGCGCGCTCTCCCGCCCGATGGCCCCGTAACCAATGATTCCAACCGTCATGTCCCGCACGACCGTGTTGGCGAGTGCTGACCTATTCGGCCACTCATGCGAGGGTTTGAATTTCATCAACTCACTCATGCGGTGAATCATCATGAGCCAGGTGACGGTGATGTATTGTGCGATCGGCACGCCATGAATGCCACTCGCATTGGTGACGGGAACAGGGGTGAGCCAGATGGGGTGATCATTAAGTTGGTTTGAACCAGCCGACAACAGCTGGACCCAACGCAACTGAGTCCATGACTTGAGTTGCTGCGGGACCTGTTCCGTAATCAGCACCACCACATCGGTGCCATCCAATTTTTCCGGATCAGGTTCATTAACCACGACTAATTCCAGGTCGGGCCAAGTCGTCAGAAGCGTGTTACGCTGCTCATCCGACAAACTAAAAGGCATGTTAAGTAGTATTTTCATGAGGTAAAAATCAGGTGCGCGCTCCCGAACGAGGAATGAACTTATATTTATCGAGCAACTCAGGCGTAAGTTGCACGCCCAGCCCCGGCGAAGAAGGGAGTCCGACCTCGCCATCGGTCACCTTGAATTCGTCCAACAACATATCCCTCTGAATCGATGTGGCCGCCGGCACATGTTCCAACCAATCGACCGAGTATGACGATGCCGCCAAATGCCAGGACGCCGCGAGTGAAGGACCCATCGAGGCTCCCGTGTGAATCGCCGTGCTTAGGTTTGAGGCTTCCGCGTGATGCATGATCCGAACCGTTTCCTGCAAACCGCCGACAAATCCAATGTCGGGTTGAATCATGTGCGCTCCCCCTCTCGCGATCAGCGCGTGAAATTGATCCAGGCCGCAAAAATTCTCTCCGCCCGCAATCGGGATCTGCGAACGAGCCCGCAGTTCGCAGTAGCCGTCGATATTAGTGTAGGCGAGCGGCTCTTCGTAGAACCGCATGCGGAAAGGTGCCAGTGCCTCTGCCGTCGCCACGGCTTCGGTCACCGGGATGGGATTGGGCTCAGCGCCCTGGTGACCATCAATCGCAAAATCCATCGCAGACCCGAACTCCTTACGGAGCCGGGTGAACCCTTCGACAAGTCGATCAAGTCTTTCGGAGAAAGGAAAATGAACGTGCTCCAACCGAACTTGATTCTCCATCTTACTCGCAGGTGGAATTTGGTAAAATCCCGTCGAAAGCTTGGTCGTGCGGTAGCCTTGCTGGGCGTAGTGCCCCACCTTGCTGACCAGATCGTCCAACGGCCAAACCGAAGGACCACTCGAAGCATAAACCGGAATACCGCTCCGCACACTGCCACCCAGCAATTCATAGACAGGTTGCTTCAACGCTTTCCCTCGCAAATCCCACAACGCGAGCTCGATCCCACTGATCACGCTACAACCCGCACCGGATCGCGCCCACCAGATCGAATCGGTCACCAACTCGCGTGTCAGACTCGTGAGCTGCATCGGATCCTGCCCGATTAGCACCGGCTTAAAATACTCCACCATCGCCGGAACCGCCTCGGGGGCGAAGTAACCCCACGTCGATTCGCCCAAACCGTCGAGGTCGCTATCCGTCTCGATACGAATCACCGCCGTCGTGTGCAGCGCTTGGGGAAACCATGGATCATCGGTCCACCGCGTGGTGAGCAGATGAGTGATTACGTTGGTGATTTTCATACGTTTATCCGACGAAGCTAAAATTAAGTGCGCTCTCCCGAGCTGGGGATGAATTTGTATTTATCGAGAAGTTCCGGCGTAAGTTGCACGCCCAGACCCGGCGATGAGGGCAGACCCACCAGACCGTCGGTGACCTTGAATTCGTCCAACATCATATCCCGCTGAATCGTTGAGGCGGCCTGCACATGCTCCAGCCAATCGACCGAGTATGACGCCGCGGCCAGATGCCACGAAGCCGAGAGCGACGGCCCCATTGAAGCGCCCGTATGAATCGCCGTGCTCAGATTCGACGCCTCTGCGTGATGCATGATGCGAATCGTTTCCTGTAATCCACCGACAAACCCGATGTCGGGTTGAATCATGTGCACTCCCCCTCGCGCGATCATCGCGTGGAATTGATCCAGACCGCAGAGACTCTCTCCTCCCGCGATCGGGATCTGCGAGCGGGCCCGCAGTTCGCAGTAACCGTCGATATTGGTGTAGGAAAGTGGCTCCTCATAAAAGCGCAGACGAAAAGGCGCCAGCGCCTCAGCTGTCGCCACGGCTTCGCTCACCGGGATGGGATTGGGTTTGCCACCTTGATGCCCATCAATCGCCAGATCCATCTCATGACCAAACTCCTGTCGAAGCCGCGTGAAGCCTTCGACGAGTTTTTCGAGTTTTTCGGAGAAGGGGAAATGCACGGAGTCTAACCGCACTTGATTCTCCAATTTGCTGGCGGGCGGAATATGATGAAAGCTCGTCGAAAGCTTGGTCGCGCGATAGCCCAGTTTGGAATAGTGCTCCACCTTGCCGACCAGATCATCCAACGGCCAAACGGAAGGTCCACCGGAAGCATAGACGGGAATACCATTCCGCACACTGCCACCTAACAATTCATAGACGGGCTGCTTCAGCGCCTTCCCCCGCAGATCCCACAACGCAAGCTCGATCCCACTGATCACACTGCAACCCGCGCCGGAACGCGCCCACCAGATCGAATCGTTGACCAGCTCGCGCGTCAGACTCGTGAGTTGCATCGGATCCTTGCCGATCAGCACTGGCTTGAAATACTCGACCATTGCCGGCACCGCCTCAGGGGCAAAGTAACCCCACGTTGTTTCTCCCAAGCCATCGATATCGCTATCCGTCTCGATCCGAATCACGGCCGTCGAGTGAAGTGCATTGGGAAACCATGGATCATCGGTCCACCGCGTGGTTAACAAGTGAGTGATTACGTTTGTAATTTTCATTTCGAGATAAGCTGAGAAAAAGAAGAGGGAATAGGCCAAGCGAGAACCTGCGGGCTGCGCACTGAGGGGCGCACTTCTCCGTTAATCGCGAGAAAGAAACCCTGCCAAACAATACCCGGAGCCCCGATCATCGGAGCAGGTCCGACCTCGCTGGGGGCATCACGATCAACCACGGGAGTTTGCGGCAAGACAGGTCCATCCGACCAGGCATTGGACTTCGGATCATAGAAAAAAGTGCGGGTGTCAAAAGCCGGATATTCTCGGGGACTGCCCGTAAAGACCTCCGCATAACCACCGGCGATAAAAATCCGGCCATCGTCTCTCCCGAGAACTGCGCTCATCGGCCCGGCTCGCGGTTCCGGCAGTGCGGCCAATTCACGCCACTGCAAGGTAGTCGTATCCAAAACGTAAGCGCGGGACGACGGAGCATAGTTCCCCTCCGCATCAACCGCCATCCCTCCAAACACATAAAGATCGCTACCGACACTAGTCGCCGTAGCCACAAACACCCCCGGGCCCGGTAAATCCGCCTCTCGACGCCATCCCAGCTGATCTCCCGTCTCACTCAATTCCAGAGACCAGACTTCTCGTAATGGAGCCTTGGAGGAAGGATTCGGCACACCTCCGATCACAAAGAGTCGCCCATTCGCGATCGATCCACAGGCATAGACGACTGGAGCGGGTAAATCCGCCAAGCGCTCCCACTCTCGAAGTTCCCCCTTCTCGCGCAGAACATACACGACTTTCAAACTAGCCGCGTCCCCGATTCCACCCGCCAAGTAGATCGCGTCTGGGCTGGCCGCGCTGGCGAAATGGGCGCTCGCCATCGGCAACTTCAAGGGCAACACCTGCCAGTCTCCTTCAACCGAAGCGAGGGTCCACATTTTATCCGTATAGCGTTTTACGCCACCTTTCCAAAGCGGTTGCTCAAACTGAGATCCCCCACCAACGATCAGCTGGCCTTGCAGCACTCCGGCAAACATTCCACTGAAACCGATCGGATCAGGCAAAGGGGCCAATCCACGCCATTGCCCTATCGATTCCGCAGCGGGCGCAACCGAAACGCAGCCAAGCCAAAGCGCGCACAGGAGTGCGGGTAAGGGGAAAGGCGATCTGGCGGCGAAAAACATAGGGTGAATAGTTAGTAGGAATTAAGACCAGAGCTTGAGGTGACGTCCTTCCCAATACGAAGCGATCAGGCATTCGGGCACTTCGCTGCTCAGGAACTCCGTGAAATATTGCAGCTCCGGAGGGACCTGTTCGCCATCGGGGTCGGAGATCCAAAGCAGATGCTTGGGCTCCAAGCGTCGGAAGGTTTCTTTCGCAAAGGCCACCGCTTCATCCCGTTTGGCGGGACAATGTTTCGCCACCACCATCGCCGTCCAAATAAACCGCGAGAGGCAGTCTCCGTAGATCCAGGACGAGGCATACGATAACATCGGATTGCCGCCAAACCACTGCTCACGTGGCAAGCGCTCAGAGCGTTCAGCGGGACGCCACGAGCGATCTTTGCCCGAGACCATAAACCAATACAGGTAGCCCCACTTCTCTTGATCAAACCCCACCGTGTGATCGCCCCACCATAACTCCAGAACCTGAATAAGATCCTCCTTCGTGAACAGGTCTGGCACGCATTCGTGAATGATCTCGGCCGAAATCGCGGTAAACTGACAGTGTTGAATCTGCTCCCAATGCGCAAATTCCCCTTCATCGACCTTCGCTCCCGCGATCTTGTCCCAAGGTTGCTCTTCGTAACGGCCGGATTGAAATTCTTCCACAATGTAGTCGAGCCGGCGATGGGTCCGCCACTTGCCAGTGAGCATGACATATTCATAGGCCTCACGATATTTCGGATCGCCGGTCACCTTAAAGGCTGCGGCCACGAGCGCGGCCATGATCGCATTATAATCGGAGGGATCCGTCCGCATGTTCCACCCACCGGTGCTGCGGTTGGCAATCGTGTAATCGACCTCGATCTGATAATCCGCGACCGCGACGAGCATCGCATCAATCTCCGTGCGTTCTTCCTCGTTGGCGATCTGACGAAAATTCCACAACCCCCAAAGCATGTGTAAGTATTGGTCACCGGTGGTGTGCCCCGAATACTCGAAATGAAAGGGCTTCCCCATAAAGCCGCGCTGCCCGTTCTGTTCGCCAAACTCAAAGACGATACGTAGAGAACGGTAAGCCACACGAGCTGCCGCGATCGCCTCCTCCTCTCCCGAGGCTTTGAACCGAATACTTTGCGCCGCGAGGTGACTACCGGAACAGGTAATGCTATTCTCGTTGGTGAAAAAATCGGTAGGCGATTTTAATTTGTGCCCGAAATTAAGAGCGAATTTATCCATCCCCTCGAAATCCTCGACCTTCACGGCACGCATACCCTCTGGGGTGACTTTCGGCATGCAAAGCAGGATTCCACTGGAGTGGGTGCGGGCGGCTGATGTCGCACGCTCGACTTGCCTAATTTTAGCTTCGGCCGGCAAATCGGTGAAATTCGGAAACAAAGTATCAATCGGGTTATTCATGAAAAGCGGGGTGTTTATTTCGTCTGACTGTCTTCGATCTGATGGTGAATCCATTTGGCTGCCGCCTCGGCTGCACCCGCCGGCGTCGTGTGGCCTTTCGGCTCAGGCAACACATGCAGTTCGACATTGGGGCTGATCCCTTGCGCCAACGCGGTCGCCGTAATCTTCCGCGCGAGTGAAATCGAGTTATCCGTGCCCACGCGATCATCGCGATCACCCATAATGATCCAGACCGGACGATCCGCGAGTTTCGCCGCCTGTTCCGAAACCGAAAGCGACTGCATCAAGGCGTTGTCTTCCGCACCGTGAAATTCACGTAACACGATCAAATCCGTAACCGGAGCAAACGCTGCCACGCATTTTACGCGAGGATCGGAAGCCGTGAAATGCATGGCGATGAACGCGCCCCGTGAAGTGCCACTCGCCGCCACCTTTTTCGGATCCGTGATCCCTTCCGCAATCAGGTGATCGAGCACTTCGGATAAGCGGCGATTCGTTTCTGCCACCAAGTCCTCGCCCTGATCGATCCGCTCGCGCCACCCCGCCAATCCCTTGGCCTCACCTTCGCGCTCCTGAGTTCCGTGGCCCGGAATATCAATCGATACACTGATGTAACCCTCTTTCGCGAGAGCGTTGCCCGCTTGGCGGAAATAGGGATCGCCAATCGTGCCCTCAATCGAATTGCCCAGGACAAAAAGCGTGGGAGCCGGCTTAAGCTCACCCTGTCCCCAAATTCCAAATTCAACGCCAGTAGTGGTTTTCATAATGTTAACTTCTGATGATTTTGCTGACGCCGAAAGCGTGGCGACCAAACCGATTAAAGCACTCCCCAAGATCAAGCCCGAACGGAAATGGGATCGAACGGCCAATCCTGCTGTAAAGCTTGAATCCCATCGCTTCATCTCAAAGCCGTTCCTTCGGTTCGCTTCCGATGTATATGTGACTAGGCACGCGGATGGCATAGAGCTCGGCTTCACGCATGAATACCTCGATCCGGATCGGCTTGCCCACGAGATCAGACAGGTCGGCGTTTTCCTTCCAACGTGGTGCCGCAAACAGATGATCTCCGGAAATCGCCAACGCATCCTCTCGCGAATAGCCCGGAATCGGTTTACCCGTTTCGCCGTCGAGGATCTGCACCTGCACCGAGGTATGACCCGCGGTTTTCACGTTGAGGGTCAGTTCACCTGATTGCGGGATGATCGTCTTCGTGCGCAACACGCCGTCTTTCGAACGCGTGCGCATCGCCGCAAATCCATCCAATCGCATTTCGTAAAGCAAGGGCCGCATGACGCCGCGAGTATTGAGCCCTGCCTCCTGCATATCTGTATAGGCGGCATGCTCGCCCACCGATGAGTTCACCAAAAACAAAAGTTTGTTCTCGTGGGTGCGCAGCATCTCCATCGCGAAGACCTGTCCCCCACCTATTTCGCCCAACTCACGATTCGCCACCATCGGCGTCCGATCACCCCGATACCAGTTGAGACCGTTATAACTGTAGGCGAGTTGAGTTTGATTGCGCCCGGCCATCTTGATGCGACGGTCCTCAAAAGGATCCGTGGAAAAGACATGCAAGAGACCGATAAACATTCCTTCGTAAGCCTTCACCGGCATGGAGTAAAACTCGGTTCTGGGCGGGTCCATCGCATCGGGTTGCAACACGGTCCGGGCGGCTGAAAACGTTTTCATATCCGGACTCGTGACCATCGTGATTCGACGATCCACATGGGTCGGCCGCGTATTGATTTGGAAGAGCCGATTCTGCGGATTCCAAATCCAGCCGCACCAGGTATCCGCCCGGGTCGATTGCCAGGATCGTGCCTCCCGAAGATCGAAAACCATTCCCTCATCGGAGAATGCAGAGATACTGGACTGCACCTTCCGATCGGGATGGTAGGTCGTCATCAAATAACCGTGATCCGCCAGAGGGGTTCCGGCCAAGGTGTTGATGTAGACGGCCCAGAACCGATTACCGGTTTCATCCAACACCACGTTTTCAAAGCCTTTCCATGCAGGGCTGACCTTCTCGTCATAAACCGGATTTGCCCAGGTGGAGGGATCATCTGATTCCAATCGCAGAACAAAGGTGCCCGGATCCGCTTCCGGTGGATAAACCGCCAGATACATCACATACTTACCCACCTTCTCATCCCAAAACATACTCGCATAGCCACCATAGCCCAGCGCGCCCGGATGAATATCGGTGAAGACTTCCTTCACGAAATGGGGCTTACCCCAAATGCGCTCCAAGCCAACCTGTGATTCGATCATCCAGTTGTCCAAAAACAGAATCGTCTGTTGCGGCCCGAGCTCGGTGGTCTCGATTGGTGGGATCGGTTTTTCAGCGGCGAAAAGATGCGATGCGCACATCACCAAAAGAAGGATTGCTCGCCCTTTTCCTAAGATTCCAGCGAGAGATTTGTTCATGATTCGATGAGTTTGAGGTTGAGCGCAAACAGTCGAGGATTACGCCCCGGTGTTCGTTGAAAATGAATGCGAACCCGCACATTGCATGCTCCGAGTTCGTTGAGCTCATGGCCATCCCAGCAAATCCGAGCACCCAAATCGCTGTCGGGATTTCCCGTCGCCTTACCTTCCTCAAAACCGGACAGCGGTTGGAAACGCTCATCCGCGAGTGAGAACCGTAAGCCTTCGCTATCGGCAACATTGGCGAACAATTCACCGCCGGTGCTGAGCGAAATCGGTGCGGTCCACATCGAACCGGCATCCTGATCTCGCCATAACGCCAACGCTCCCCAACGATCACGCGGGATTTTCGCCAGACCCACTCCCGCCCAGTAATCTTTGGCGAGGCAGTTCGGCTCAGACAAACTTTGAAACTCCACGTTGAGCCAACGGCCATGGTAGATCCACGTCTCTTCGCCGACGTCGAGAATACTGTTGGTCTGACAAAGAATAGTGGGAAGGTTTTTCCCTGGAACCGGATTGGCGGGCGACTCTTCGCTGCGGATGTAAGGTCGGCCTTTGACGACTTCGTCGAAATGCAATCCATCCTGGCTCACCACGAGACCGAGATCGCAACTCGTGCCACCTTCGCCCCAATTGGGCACGCGTTGATGCCACATACCGTAGAGGCCAACCACAACATTACCGAGCGATGTCGCGCCCACGCCAAGGTGAACTTGAGTATAGGCGCCGCCGGTCATACCGTGTGTGCCCCAGCCCGCTCCTTCGGCCGGTTCCGCGGTGTGAAACGAGGGCGCGGATTCCGCGAGCCAGTGTTCAAAATCAGTCGACACCCACGCATAACCTTGGCGCCCTTCGGTCCGACCTCCCTCTCCTCGGTTCATGGCATGAGAATTCACAATGTAGAGTCCTTCGTGTTTGTAGAAGGACGACAGCTCCGCGAATTTATCACCCGAAACGAGCCCGTCTTGTTCGGTCCAATCGATGCCGTCCGGACTGGTCGCCGTGCGCACAACCCATCGACGATCTATGCCCAATTTGGCTTTGAACTCTGCGGGCAACTGTTTGCCGTAAACCATTTTGTAACGGCGCATCGGATCCGTTTCTTCGTCATCTCGAATCAGAGAAACACCCGAGCAGGCCTCGGTCGGATCCGGGCCCAAAGCGATCAGGTTATTGGCGCGACTTCCCTTCCACTCCACCTGTCCCAACGCGGGACGAATCCAGTTTTCGCCATCATCGCTCTCCGCATACGAGACGGGGCTGACTCCGATGCCGCCTTCATCCCCGACCTTGTGCACGGCATAATACCAAATCCGAAAACGATCACCTTCTTTCAAAACCGTGCCATAGAGATGGGTGGCCAGATTGTCAGGAGCATTCGGATCGGTTGACGGATACAGCACGGGTTCTCGACGGATATCCGGCTTGGTTAAATACAACGCAAGATGCTCGCGGAGAGGAAAGGCCCGTTCGTCGATTGCCAATAAGAGGGAGCCTATACTCTCTGATGCTAAACCAGACATAATGATGGGGAGGGGATTGGATTAACGGAAACGGAACGAGAACAGATCGGCATCGTGGAGCACGACTCGCATCCGCACCGTTTTACCGGCTAGCGACGAGAGATCGGTGCCACCGGTCCAGGAAACAATCCGGGAAATTTGATCTCCGATAATCTCACGGGAATCATTAAGAGCATATCCAGGGAAAGGCTCGCCCGACTCATCCTGTAGCTCAAAACGTATACTACCTACCGCCGAACTGGAGTAATTGATTTCCAACTCCTCACCCGTGAAACGAAATGGCTTCGTCACCATTTCACCACCGGCATAACCCGCGTGCAGCGAGGCAAAACCATCCAGCCGCAGAGAAAACCGCGAAAGATGATGTCCTGGTTGACCGTAGCCGCGCTGAACAAAAAACGACATCTCTTCAGGTCCAGTTTGAATCACATTTACCGCCGGATAATTCGTGCGTGATGTCCAATTTTCAAAACCCAATCCGGGACGAACGTATCCTTCGAGGAACGTGCGATCATATGTCGTGCCTCCACGCGAGGTCATGAAAATCGCCTCGGAGATATCTTTAAAATAACCGGGATTCACACCCACCGCCTCAGCCTCTTCTGCCGTGAGCACTTGCCGGCCGGGCAAGAATCGCGCCGCGATGGCGACGTAGAGATGAGGAGCACGCATGTAAGCTCCCGTCTGGTTAGTATAAAGATGTTCATCCGGCGCAGGATTACCTTCTGCATCCACAAAATTCATCTCACCTTCCTCGGTCCAATGAACAAAATCAGGACTCGTTGCGCGGGAAATCCAACGAACGCGGCCTCGATCTCCAATCACTCTGAAGTTGCGGAAGTAGAGCACGTATTGTCCTTCGGTTTTGGACCAGAAGGCGAGATTCTGGGAATCATAGCGATATCCCTCGTGGGGTGGAAGAATCCGCTCGTCGCCCATCATTTTGCGCCACTCAATCCCATCGGCTGAAACAAAGCGGATCAGCCCCTCTGTGTTCGTGCCCCCGATTCCTTTCCAGCGCTGGTCTTCTGACACTCCGGGTTTCGTATCGTAGAAAACGGAGAAATTATGCGTCACAGGTGCCGCGTGTTGCAGGACGATATTGTTTTCCGGCTTCGTCCAGTGAACCCCATCTTTCGATTCAGCATAGGCGGTAGCCTCCATATCCTTACCATCCTGACCCGCTTCCGGCAGTGCCCGGTAATAGGCACGAAAGCTGCCGTCCGGCAACGTAATGATGGAAACGTAGCCGCAAAACGCACCTTCATGGGGCCGGTCAAACGGGATCGCGACACCACGGTCAATCGGGGTTTGAGGCCGTAGCTCTGCACCTTCTAAGCGGTCAATCAGGTAGTGATCGACCATCAGCTCACGCTGCGAACCGATGTCCAATGTTTGGGCCACACAGGCCAATGCCAATAGGGGAAATATCAGGAGGGATTTCATGGTATTTGAGGGTAACAAAGAGGGCAGCGATCAGTCTTGAAACTGGAGCGCAAAAACATCGGCGTCACTCATCACGAAACGGAAACGGACGGCCTGACCTTCGAGCGCACTCAGATCACTGGTCGTGGCCCACTCGACGATACGTTCCAGACTGTCGCCGACGATGAGTTTACATTCCTTCAATGAGTAGCCGGGAATCGGTTCTCCATCGGCCGTTTGCACTTCCACATAGATGTGGCCGTTCGCCGACGTCGAATTGTTGAGGACTAAATGCTTGCCGGTTACGAGAATCGGCTTGGTCAACATCTCACCCTCTTCGTAAGGCGCACTCACCGAGCCGAAGCCATCCAGGCGCAGCGAATAACGCGCCAGATGAGCGGTCGGTTGCACATAGTTCTGACCGACATAGATCGACATCTCGGCCGGACCGGTTTGCACAAATCCCGTCGCGGGAAATCCATTACGAGAGACCCAGTTTCCTTTGTCCAATCCTGGACGCACAAACGATTCCATAAAGGTGCGATCGTAACGCGAACCGCCGCGACTGCTCATGAGAATTGTATCCGACACTTCGTTGGGAATGTCGTGGGTCGGTCCTTTAATCGCCAGATAGCCTTTGCCTATTTTTTGAGTTTCCATCTCTGCATCGGTCAGGAAGCGGCGACCGGGAACAAATCGGACAGGTGTCGAAATGTAGATATGCGGTGCCCGAAAATACGGCCGCGTGTGATTCGTGTAGAGATGCTCCAAGGGGGTGTTACCAAAACTCATCCGTTCCGGTTCCGACCAATTGATCAAATCCTTCGAGGTGGTCCGAGAGATCGAACGGTAGCCCTGAATCGCCCATTTTTGCTTCGGTTGAGTGTAATCGGCAATGCCCGTGAAGACGCGGAAATAAATCACGTAGAGCTGCTCGCTTTCAGACCAAAAACCGACGTTCTGCGAATCAAAGGCGCCGTTTTTGAAAACAGCCTTTTCACGCCACTTCTTCCAGTTGAGTCCGTCCGGCGAGACGAGCACATACAGCCCTTGCGGCCACTGCCCGCCGATCGCTTTGTAGCGCTCCTCCGCAGGCACTCCCGCCCGGGTGTCGATGAAGGGACTGAGGCTCTGCGTGAAGGGATCTTCGCGTGGAGCGGGCGCGAGCAGAATATTATTTTCCTTCGAGCCCTCATACTCAAACAATCCCAACTTGGGTTTCACCCAAGTGATCCCATCCTTGCTCTCGGCGTAACAAAAATAAGAGGTGGATCCCTCGGATTTACCAGCGCTACTGTCCCGGGGGCCACCGCGATAATACATGCGATAGAGACCGTCGTCATAGATCACGGTGGCATAGCCGGAGGCATCGCGGTCCCATTGATCATTGAAGGCAATCGCGATCTCCTCGCGATGCGGACGATGCAGCTTTAGACTGGTGCCATCCATCGAATCGATCAGATAGCGGTCCACAAACAACTCACGATCATGGCCGAGATCAAGTGGTTCGGCCACCGCGGTTAAAGCCGTCAGTGAAGCGGCCAGCAGGGATAGGGTTAATTTCATATCAAGTGTTCGGAAAAGTTTTATTGAAAACGGAGGGCAAAGATATCGGCATCGCTCATCACGAAACGCAGACGGATCGCTTGACCTTCGAGCGAGCTCAGATCGCTCGTCGTGGCCCACTCCACCGTGCGTTCCAGGCTGTCGCCGACGATGAGTTTGCATTCTTTCAACGAGTATCCAGGGATCGGTTCTCCATCCGCAGTTTGCACTTCCACGTAGATGTGGCCGTTGGCCGAAGTGGAATTATTCAGCACAAGATGTTTGCCGGTCACGATGATCGGTTTGGTGAGCATCTCGCCTTCCGCGTAAGGAGCACTCAACGAACCGAAGCCATCGAGACGGAGGGTATAGCGCGCCAGATGCGCGGTCGGCTGCACGTAGTTTTGACCCACATACATCGACATTTCTGCGGGACCTGTTTGCACGTAGCCGGTCGCGGGCACCCCATTGCGAGAGACCCAGTTACCCTTGTCCAACCCCGGACGAATAAACGATTCCATGAAGGTGCGATCATAGCGTGAACCACCACGACTGGTCAGAAAGGCGGTATCGGAAACCTCGTTGGGAATGTCGTGAGTGGGACCCTTGATCGCGATGAACCCGGGAGCGACTCCCTGTTCTTCCATCTGTTTATTCGACAAGAAACGACGCCCGGGAACGAAACGCATGGGAGTCGTAATGTAGATATGCGGTGCGCGGAAATAGGGACGCGTATGATTAGTGTAGAGATGCTCGAGTGGTGTATTGCCGAAGCTCATGCGTTCCGGTTCAGACCAGTTAATCAGATCTTTTGAAGTCGTCCGTGAAATCGAACGGTAACCCTGAATCAACCATTTCTGGTTCGGTTTCCCATATTCCGGAATGCCGGTGAAGACGCGAAAATAGAGCAAGTAGAGTTGCTCGGTTTCCGACCAGAAAGCCACATTCTGCGAATCGAAAGCACCGTTGGTGAAAACAGGATCGTCATGGTATTTCTTCCAGTGGATTCCATCGGGTGAAACCATCACATACATCCCCTTGGGACTTTGTCCGCCCACTGCTTTGTAGCGTTCATCTGCGGGCACGCCTTCACGCGTATCCAAGAACGGACTAAAACTCTGATTGTAAGGATCATCCTTCGGCGAAGGGAGCATGATGATGTTGTTGTCCTTGGAGCCATTGAACTCCACCAAGCCAAGCTTGGGCTTCACCCAAGTAATCCCATCCTTACTTTCGGCATAGCAGACATACGAGCTGTCACCTTCGCGCTGTCCGGCGCGGGCAAAGCCGGGGCCGCCGCGATAATACATCCGGTGTAGACCACCATCGGTGATCACCGTTGCATAACCGGAGGCATCCCGATCCCATTCATCATTAAAAGGAATCGCCACCCCTTCGCGATGTGGATGATGCAATTGGAGAGTGGTCCCCTCCATCTCATCGACCAAATAGCGATCAACGAAGAGCT
Source organism: Cephaloticoccus sp. (assembly GCA_034669935.1). Taxonomy (GTDB): domain Bacteria; phylum Verrucomicrobiota; class Verrucomicrobiia; order Opitutales; family Opitutaceae; genus Cephaloticoccus. The sequence continues at coordinate 77,271 of JAXMOJ010000013.1, read as the reverse complement.
CCCAACGATTACCGAGATCCAGTGGTTGGGCCATCGCGGTTAGTCCCGCCATGAGCGCAGCTAGACTGACGGTCAGTTTTTTTAGTGTATTCATAATGTATAAAATATGTGGTTTATCGAAAGCGAAGGGCGAAAATGTCGGCATCACTCATGACGAAACGGAAACGGACCGACTGACCCGAGAGAACGCTAAGATCGTTGGTCGTAGCCCACTCCACCGTGCGTTCCAGGCTATCGCCGACCATGAGCTTACATTCCTGCAAAGTGTATCCAGGAATGGGTTCTCCCTCCGCGGTTTGCACTTCCACGAAGATGTGGCCGTTGGCCGAGGTAGAGTTATTCAACACGAGATGTTTACCCGTAACGACGATCGGTTTTGTCCGCATCTCGCCTTCCTCGTAAGGCGCACTCACCGAGCCGAAGCCATCAAGCCGCAAAGAGTAACGCGCCAGATGCGCGGTGGGCTGCACGTAGTTTTGCCCGACATACATCGACATTTCTCCCGGACCGGTTTCCACAAAACCCGTCGCCGGAATCCCATTGCGGGATATCCAATTACCCTTGTCCAAACCCGGTCGCACAAACGATTCCATAAAGGTGCGATCGTATCGAGTGCCGCCCCGGCTCGTCATGAACACGGTATCAGCCAGTTCATTGGGAATATTATGAGCCCCACCAGAGATGGCGAGGAAGGCCGGGCCAACCTGTTGTTCGGCCAATTCTTCATCTGAAAGAAAACGACGGCCCGGCACGAATCGCATCGGAGTGGAAATATAGATATGCGGTGCCCGGAAATAGGGACGGGTATGATTCGTGTAAAGGTGCTCAAGCGGCGCAGGGCCAAAACTCATTCGCTCGGGTTCGGACCAGTTTATCAAATCCTGCGATGTCGTCCGTGCAATCGTTCGGTAACCATTCAACGTCCACTGCTTCTTACGCGGCGGAGAGTAATCAGTGATGCCCGTAAAGACGCGAAAGTAGAGCACGTAACACTTTTCCGTTTCCGACCAAAAGGCCACATTGAGACTGTCAAAAGCACCATCGGTAAAAACCGGCTGATCATGATATTTCTGCCAATTGATGCCATCGGGCGAAACCAGCACATAGATCCCATCCGGCCACTTTCCCCCCACTCCCTTGAATCGTTCAGCAGTCGGCACCCCCGGACGGGTATCGTAGAACGGACTCACGTTCTTCGTATAGTTGCCGTCATCAACCGCCGGAGCCAACAGGATATTGTTTTCTTTGGAGCCCTGAAATTCGACCAAACCCAAATTCGGTTTCACCCAATGGATCCCGTCACGACTTTCCGCATAACAAAAATAAGCCGTGGTGGCTTCCGCCACGCCGGAGCTCTTGTCCGAGGGTCCGCCCCGATAATACATCCGGATCAGATCGCCATCCTTGATAATCGTTGCGTAACCCGAAGCATCGCGATCCCAAGGATCATTGAAATGCAACGCGACGTCCTCGCGATGCGGATGGTGCAACTTCAAGCTCGTGCCCTCCATCGATTCGATGAGATACGGATCCACAAAAAGCTCCCAACGGGTGCCAATATCGAGCGGTTGCGAAAGGACTCGAACCGCGACGAGAATATAAACTCCGATTAGAATCGATGCTCTGATCATGCGACTTCTCCTAAGCTTTTTCGGGTTCAGATTTCCTGAAAAACAGAGCCACCAATAGGGGCACTAACATCGAGACCACAAAGGCCACGGGAGAAACCCACATGCCTGAGGCCGACGAAAACGCAACGACCAGCCCAACCAAGGCTCCGCAGACCATCCCTAAGAGGACGATTCCACCGGAGACCCGAATTTTCGTGATCGCCAAGATCATGCACGTGAGCATCGGGCCGAGAAAAACCCCCATCACGATATGATTGGCATTCAGGATCGTGCCCATCTGTTCGATCAGACCGGCCATCGCGGTGGCGAAAATACCAATCGCCATACTGGCCCATTTACTCATGCGATACGTTTCTTCAGCGGTGCGTTTGCGTCCAAATCGAGCCATCCAATCATTCGTAAAGGCGCCCGCCAATGCGTTCACCCCACTCGTCATACTACTCATGGTGGCGGCGAGAATCGCCGCGATGAGCAAACCGGAAATGCCGACCGGCAATTCTTGAGCGATGAAATAGGATATGACCTTATCCGGCTCCGTCGGAATATTAGGATCGGGGTGATGCTGATACCACAGCCAGAGCAACAAGCCGACACAGACCAACGTCAAAACGACGCCTACCGCACCGACGATATTAATGACAAATGATCGCGTCGCCTCTTTGGGGGAATCCGCAGTCAGATAACGCTGGAGCGCCATCTGGTCAGAAAGATAAGCCGATATATTGCTCACACCACCACCAATCAAGATCGCCCAAAACGTAAACGTAATCGTGGGATCAAATGAGAAATTGAAAAGCTCCAGACGATTGGACTGATCCAGTTCCTTGATCATTTCGACCGTAGAGATATCCAATCTCGACCAAATAAATGCTGCGATGAAAAGCATCCCCATCGAGACAATGACGAATTGGATCGCATCGGTGATAATCACGCTGCGAATTCCCCCGATGACGGTATATGCCGTGGAAGATAGGCCGATCATCAAAACAATCGGCCAGAACCAACCATCGGAAAGACCTGCCGTTCCCATGATCACCATCGCGGGGGCATAAACCAGCACTCCCATCCATCCGATCCGCATTAATGCAAACATCGAGGAGAGCGTCAGCCGCACGGCATTGCCAAATCGTTTCTCAATGATATCGTAAGGGTGCAGCCAAGTCCCCGCGAGGTATCGCGGTAAGAACCAAAATTGGAGCACAACCCAAGAGACCGGCAATGCAATGATACCAATGGCAATCTGGATACCGCCACTGTAGGCCGAACTAATGTAAACGATGAGGCTGATCCCACTGAAAAAGGTCGCCGCAATACTGAGCCCGACCAGTAACGTGCCCAATTTTCCACTGAACAAACCATGCGCCGTGAAATACTCATCGGCCGATTTTTTACGACCTCTTGAGGCAATCCCCACCGCGACCACGACGGTCAGGTAGAGCACCACTACAGCTATATCAATTGGACGCATCAGTTTGTGGAAGAAAGTTTAGCAGGAATCGTGACAATCCGACCTTCACCAAGATAGGACCGTGAAAAATTGAGGCGCTTAGATCGATTGCACGGAACAGACATTGGCTAATTAAAGGAGAAATTAGGAGATACTTAGGCGGGGAGAGGGTAATGAGAGAAACGACTGTGCTCAGGTAAATCGCCTTGGATCACGGATGATCCAGGGAAAACCAATCTAGGCGCTAGAAGTCCTGCCACCCAGGAGAGAGGGCGGAAGCAAAACGCTGGTAATCAATGTAGGCGTCAAAACAACGCGCACATAATGAAAAATCATAAGTGTATGAGGTTATTTGGGGTTAACGAAGGTCGGGAACTGTTCAGACAGGGGGGTGACCTGATTGAATCGAAAACCTGAACAAAATACGTGTGTATACAACGCAAAAGGTCCCTCGCCCTCCGATTAATCTACCTGCCCAACTCCTAACTTGCGGTAAATCGCCTGCGCTTGGCGGAATCGTGCCACAATTTCGTTTCGCTGGGACTCATCCTGGAAATTTCCTTTTGTATCCATTTTCAAGATCAAGGCATCGATCTGATCGATAAAGAAATGGGCGGCTTTTATTGAAGCAATCGGCTTGCCGCCAATCTCAACATAGACGGGCGAGGTATGAGCAAAGACATTGCGGTCGTTGGTCACCCAACGATGCCCTGCCCCGATCGTGCGCACAGCCACCCAAGAGCTCCGGGCAATTTCGATCTCCTCATCCACGAGATGATGACCCGATGCAAAATTAACGGGAATACGGCGCACCACCTCCCCATTGACCACAATTTCAACCGATTCGATCGGCACAATGGAGCGCACCATGCCAGAGACCTTCATCGTCAAGGGCCCCTGATTATCCCGAAATTCGGTGCCGGGATCTTCGCCATTGAACGTGAACTGTAACAAAGGTCCGTTGGTCACAAACGTCCGCCCCTGTTTGAAGGCTTCGATCCAGCGGTCATAGGTGAATTCTTCACCTGATTTCACATACACCCGGCCGGCTCCAGGCACCAAGTGATAGGGGATATTGAGAAACGAATCGGTGCCTGCGGAGGCCGGACAACGGAATCCACAATTGAGCAGAGCATACCACATCGGCAGCGAACGCCGCTCATCGACCTGACTCATCACATCAATCGTGTCGGCCAATCCTAAAGCGATATCGACGGGAAACTCACTAGGGAGTCCCGGGTGAACATAAGTAACCAAAGCTCCCTGCTTTTTGGCCGCAGCTGTCTGCGGGTAATTCCCCGGAAAGTCGTAAGGATGAGGCGAATGCGGCCAGCCAAAGTAAGCGGGCTCGACAAAAGTTTTCAGATTCAAGAATCCCACATGCCCATAAAGGTCGTTACGCATCTCTTCGTTGTAATAAACGATATGGCGTTCCTCAGAGACCACATCCGGCTTGCCCGTAAAAAAATGGCCGTCGCTGATGATCGTCGTGCGCGGGTCATTACAGGGTAGGATATTCATGACGTTGATATCCTCCGCTTTGGCGGCGGCGAGCACCTCGCGCGGCCCGATTGTATTCTGGGCAAAGAGATTACCGTGCACATGCACATCACCTGAAAACCAACCCTCGTTCGCTAAATGCACCATTCTCTTAAGCTTGATTTCCACCTCTTTCACCTCATTCGGTGCCACTGTAACCGTAGTTTCTACTGGCACGTATTCCATGCCTCGCACCACATCGATTCGCGCCTCGCCGGCGGGTATAGTGAGTTCAAACGCACCCTGCGTGTGAAAATAACAGTCCCCCGGAGCAGCTTGATTCCGATCTGCCAGCACGATGCGTGACATCACTCCCTCAGGCGCGTAAGCCCGACGATTCACTGCCGTCAAATAGACCCGCGCAGGCAATATCCGACCATCAATGTCCACCACTCTGACGCGCAACATACCAGACGAGAAATGTTTCACCGGTAACGTCACATCGTGCGACCCGTCCGCCAACTTGAGAGAAAAAGTCCATTCATCCCCTGAAATTGAATCCGGCAAATCCACCCACAATCCTGTCGTTTGTCCCGGACCCAGCCGAAGACTTTTCACCACGGAGCCTGCTCCACCCGTGCCTTGCAATACGGCTGTTACGGTTGTGGCACGCCGGTTGGTCACCAACAACGGAAATGCCGACTTTCCTCCTTCGATTACCTCGATCGGTTGCTCCCATGTCGCGCCAACCGTTTTCCCCACCGACACCCGCACCAAGCGAGGGCTTTGCAGTTGGACAAACCCTTCACTCACTCCGGCTGCGATCGTGGTAACAGAAAGGTCTGCCGCTGCCACTTCGTCTCCCTTCCACGAACGATAATAAGGGATGTAACCGCTGCGAACTAAACGATCTGCCGCCACCACCGGTGGCCGGGCCGTATCCTCCCATCGCAACAACCGAGTCGAGAACTCCGCCAGATTGTTCAACAGTTCGGCTGCTTCTGGATTGTCCACAAACGTCGCGGTTTGAAACGGTGCAATCGTCAGCACGTCGCAGACATGATCATCATCATTATTTCCCACGGAGCTCAACGTCAGAAAAGCCGAACAGACCACAATTAAACTCCATCGATCAGCGTGGCGCATTTTCATTCCTCCACCCAAAACGAATACAAATCGGCGTTCTCCAGATAAAAACGGATGCGCACCTTCTTCCCCTCCAATTCCGAGAGATCGCGACCAGCCCAAATGAGTTCGGCTGCGAGCTGATCACCCGTCACCGCTCGGCAGTCCTCCCTACTCCAACCGGGCAGTGCATGACGCCCTTGAGCATCCGTAATTTCAGCCGAAATTTTTCCAGCTTCAGCCACACCATTGATTAAAAGCCGACGGCCTTTGATCAGCAGCGGGCGGGTATCAACAAAACTTTCCCGCGAGTCTCCCCGCAAAGAAACAAAACCATCCAGACGCAACTTCGCCAAGTGGATGCCACCGCGGTATTCATCAATTACTTTGGGCACATTCGGCCGATGCCGCACATCGATCCCCGTGTAATAAAACCACAACTCATCACCCTTCCGGATCGGATGCGATGTCGCCAGAATCTGTCCCGTATCGAGGGAGTCTCCACCCATTTCGGATATCGGAATAAAATGCGCACGATCTCCGACCCGTGTCCATGAATGCAGATCTCGGCTACTCACCAGTTTGGGTGAGCTGATCCCGTCCTGATTGCCGCGGGGTTTTGGAATTCGTCCGCTGCTTTCAAAATAAGTGGGCAGGCCAATGTAGAGGCCTTCATAGCGGAAGACCGGCATGTTGTAGATCTCGACGTTATACTCTTCGGGACGGTTAATCGCAGGTCGCCACAGGCGAGGATTGGCCGCCACTTCACGTAAATACTTCGCTCCGAGCACCTGATCCTGCGCATCCGCGTGATAGATCAACTCGGGTTCCGACCACGTTTCAAAATCCGGACTCACCGTGAGATAAACCGCGCGGCCATAAGGACCGTTATGCTTCACGGTCATCACATACTGTTGGGAAAACTCATCCCACTTGATGTGCGATTCGTCTTCGCTTGGAATCGCAGGAACCTCCAGTTTTCGAAAAACAAATCCGTCGGCAGACACAATCGGCTGACGGCCACGCGGGCCAATCATCCCACGATAGCGACTCTCCGGCGGGGCGTGTGGATCGATAAAAATGTGCTGAGTAAACGCCGTCGGATCACCCTCCACCATCACCATATTATTTTTTCGATTTCCGTAAGCCTCAGCCACGCCGAGATCGGGCTTCTCCCAATGAATCCCATCCTTCGAGGTCGCATAGCCGGAACCACCAGCCCCATTGCCGTCGTCACCGAATCGAATATACCAAAGTTTCCAGACCTGCTCCTGCTCATCCCAACTCGGCGCGTCACGCGTCTGGATCGCATTTCCATCCGTAGGCACATCTGCCCGAAGCACTGGATTACCCGCATATTTCTCCGGTTGATGAATAATGCGCTCCACCCCGTTGAGATCACCAATGAACAGATCATCGAGAAACAACTGACGCAGCCCGGGCTCCAAGACCGTCGTTCCCCAAGCAGGTGTTTCAGTGGCAAAACCGGAAAGGGAACTTCCCATGAAGCAACACCCCACGGTCATGATTTTTCTCAGAGACAAAGTAAGTTTCATGACGGGTAACAAACGACGGATCAGGGCGTGCGCAGATAAACCGCAAACAAGCGGGGATTAATTTCTCCCTCGCGCTTAAAGTTGATTTTAAAACGCACCGTTTTTCCCGCCAAAGCGGATAAGTCCCCTTGTTTGAAATCCACCCCACAATCCAAACCACCGACCGTGGTGGTCTGGCCGCTCTGGTCGCCGGAATAATCCGACAGCAGTTGAAAACGTTCATCCGAAATTTCCACCGACAGATGACTCGCATGCTCCGCGTTCAGCACCACCGAGCAGCCGGAAGACGGAAGCGTCACTGGCGCGGACCAGACCGAACCGGAGGTAGCCACTTCTTCACTACGCGGCATCGTCGGATAGAGACCGAGAGCGCCCCATCGGTCGCGAGGTAGCGTCGCCATTGCGACCTCCCCGCGGTAGCCTTGGTTATATTCCGCATTCAGCCAGCGGCCAAAATAGATCAATGTCTTGTCGCCCACGTTGAGAATTCCACTACCCGATTGGGTCAGCACGGTCGGGTAATTTTTACCAGGCATGGGCGTCGCGGGACTGTCAAAGCGCGAGATGTAAACGTGGCCTTTCTCCGGCTCCCGGAAGTGCAGCCCATCGTTGCTGATCACCAGACCCAAATCGCAGGAAATCTTTCCGTAGCCAAACCAGCCCCAGCGTTTCTGCGAATCAGCACCCCCGGGTGTGTTGTGCCACAGTCCATAAAATCCCACCGCCACATTGCCGAAGCTCTGCGCCCCCACCCCAAGATGCACCTGATCGTAAGGCTTCGTCTGCCCGCGATCCTCGGGATTGGCAGGTTCCGGCAAAGCAAACGCGTTCGTGTCCCCTGCCAGCCAATGCGCGAAATCCGGCGACAATACCGCCCGTCCCTGACGACCGCCGGGGTGACCACCTTCGCTGAAAGTGAGGCGCTGACCGTGAACGACGAACAAGTCATTGAATTTATAAAACGAGGCGGTTTCCAAGAATTGATCGATCGCGTAATCGTCGGCCGCTTTCCAGTGAATGCCATCAGGACTGGTAGCGGTGCGAATCAGCCAAGTTTCACCACTGTGCGGATTGTAGACCATCTTATAGCGACGCTCAGGATCGGGATCATCTTCATCCAAAATCACATGCACGCCTTCAATCACCTTATCGGGTAGTGCGATCCCGTTATTCTCTTTGCTGCCTCGAAACTCGACCTGCCCAAGATTGGGTTTGATCCAATTAATCCCATCCGAACTTTCCGCGTAACAGACCGGCCCTTGGGTCAGACCTTTCACATTCGGTTTATATGCGTCGCCCGGTTCTCTCAAACCAACCGAATAATACCACATCTGATACTTTCCATCCCGTTCTATCACCGCCCCATAAAAATGCGACGCGACCTGATCGGGCGCTGCCGGATCATCCTTACTGGGTGCGACCACTGGATCTTTACGGTAGGTGGGAGTCGACATATAAGTGCCCAGATTTTCCTTAATCGGCAGCATGTAATCATCAATCCCGAGCAGCATGGCCTGCTTATTCACCGTCACACCGGTGGTTGGAAAATAGAAGGCATCGGATGGGGATTCAGAATCAGGGGAAGCAGACATGATAGAAGGGGCGACCAGCGAACCAGCCAGTGTAAGCGTAAGAGCTGTTCGAAAGAACATGGGGTGGAGGATATGTTAGGGGTAAGAAAGCAGGTCTGCGCCGTTTATTGCAGATGAGGCGGCAACAGTTCAGGTGTGTGTTTACGACACCAAGCAATGACCCGTTTCAAATCCTGTTCGGTGCCACTGCGGTAAGGAGATTGGCAACGAAGCCCTACCTTTCCGCCACCAGCCACGCGTTGTATACGGTCGATCGCCGAATCCCAAAGGCCTTGTTTGCTGACCATGGGCACGAGGGCTTCATAAAGGAAACGATGAATGGCATCCGAAAGAGGTTTAGCCTCCTTCAGTTTACCGGCGGCACAGAGATCGTGCAGCTCCACGACTTTCGCCGCGTTGAAACCAGTCACGGAACAATAGCCTCCTTTACCTCCCGCCGGGAGTTTATCGTAGAAATCTTCGCCGCCAAAGATCGCGATCTCCGGTGCTTTGCGCACGAGAGCCTTCAATCCTTTGACATCAAGCCCCGTATCTTTCGTGCCGATAAAGGTCGGCACTTCTTTCGCTAATTGCCCAAACAGCGCCGGGCCAATCTTACGTTTCGAACGTCCAGTGAGATATAAGATGATCGGAGTCTTTCCGGCCGCGGCGGCGATTTCATGAACGAAGCGTTTCACTTCATCATCCTTCAACTCCAACCAAAACGGCAGGGCGACCTGCAACCCGTCAGCCCCAAATTTATTGGCGACTTTAATCCGTTTGATCACGGTCAGAGTGCTCAACGCCGAGACGCCGATCTGCACCGGCAAACCGATCGCGTGGCATTCCTGGCAGGCGACCTTGGTGATCTGCGCAAACGTCTCATCATCCTGAGCATAAAACTCTCCCGTGGTCCCTCCCGTGTAGAGTCCGCTGAGACCCAGTCCTTGGTGGGCTTGGATTTCCTTGGCAAAGGCCCTCGCGTTAAACGTGTCGCGAGCAGTCCAGGGCACGATCAACGCGGACCAGACGCCACGGAGAGAATTACGAGTGAGAGGTTTGATCTTAGGTTTGGTCATAATAATTAGGGTAAGGGATACAATGATGCGGGGTGGTTTACTCCCACCACGCGAAGAAAATTTTCATTCCGGATAATCGATCCGGACGCTTTCGAATTGAATTATACCGCGAGGTAATTTTTCCGCCTTCACCGGATAATCGACATCGGCTTTGAGCCCGTGAGGGTCCGTGACTCCGGAACAGGCTGGTTCGATATCAAGGGGGAACAGCACAAAGATTAGATCCACGTTCACGTCGGAAAGCACCGTGTCTAATTCGTCACAGCCATAGAGATCGACCAGGTCTTTTCGGGACCCAATGCAGGTCCATTGTGAAGGATCATTGGCCAGCACAATCGTCTGATCGCTCCAATCTTCGGTGACCTCGATCGGTTGTCCCGTGAGAATAAAGTTGGCCGTCGTCTTCGCGGTTTGCGCCTGAGCCAACAGCATTAGCCGGGCTCCCTTAAGATCGAGCTCCCCTCGCAACCGAACGGTGAGACGAGCATTCCGTAAATCCGTGCTTTTCCCCTGATCGGCAAACGAACTTTCCTGATAAGGAAGACGAGCCGCCGCCGGCATATCCGGCTGATACCAGTGCGAGGCCGTATAGATCCACATGACCAGATGCAGATAGCCCGCTCCTGGCGGGGCGTGATTGGGATCAACAAACCAAGGCGAGTAGCATTGGGCGGCACCATCCCAGATCTTAAGGGCGAAGTGTCGGTCGGAGAACCAACCGCCATGCCCCTCCGAGAAATGATGGATGTAGGGCATGCGATCACCCGAATTGGCGGCCGACATAGATAGTGCACTCATGAATAAAATGGGGAGAAGGTTTTTTCGCATCGGACTAGGCGCTTCCTTTTAGACATCTTCTAAATTGAAAAACTTAATCGCGTTGTCCCGCAGTATCATCCGCTTGGACTCATCCGGAATTTCGGCCATCTCGATGCGAGTGCGATGCATGGCCACATGATAGAGAGGAGTATCACTGCCAAATAGAAGCCGCTCTGCGCCAAGCTCCTGGACCGCCCACTCAATCAACCCGGGCAGAATACTGCGGGCACTTGAGGTATCGACCCAGAGGTTCCCATGTTGTGACGCCTGAATGGCACGCACCTGTAGATCTACTTTGCCATTGTCACCCGCACCATTCCCCAAATGTGCCAAGAGCATCTTAACTTGAGGATACTTATTGGCAAAAGGCACGAAATCCGCCGGTAAACTGCTAGGACAGCCGCTATGAGTCATCACCGGTGCAGCCACTTCCTCGAAAAATGAAAACAGTTCATCCCCATAATCGGTGATCCGATAAGCATGCTCCTCCGGATGAATTTTGATGCCGACGCAATGAGACGATTTTAGCATCTCTCGAGCCTGATCATAGGTGTTGGGCTGCAAAGGATTGACGATCACGTATTGTCGCAAACCCTCGGTCGCAGGCACCGTGGAAAATGCTTCATCATTAGCGGGAGCTACTTGAGTTTCACGACCACGCGGCATCAATCCCGCGATAGGCGAGACAATCGAGGCCACAACGCCGCATGCCTTGGCCCGGCGCGCCACTTGGGAAGCGGATGCGCTGGAAAATTCTTCTAAGAGAGTGCTGCCATCGACAAATCGCCCGTCACTAGGGAAATCGCCATAATGGCCATGCACATCGATGGCCTGAATCATATTAATATTCATAAGAAACCTCTAAATGGTGGCGGGGACCTTTTCTTCGCGAACGGATTGTCTCGGTGCGCCGAAGTGCACTTATCGTCCTAATTTTTCAGAATTCGTAGCTCGATTACCTGAGATTCTAGTTGTGTATACACCTGTATGGATATTCTAGTGCTGTCAATGGGTTAACCCATTTAAGCCCACTATAACCTCATCCCACTTAGCTATGCGTCTGCCGATTTGCTTCCTCTGCACCCTACTTGGTGCCCTTATCATTCCCGCCCAAGCCGCGATGCGATCCATCGGATCCGAACGCCAAATGTTCTTCGATCAGAGCATCCGGGGCATCGTCGAATCCTCCAAGAACACCAAACTACGCCTCAATTTCGCCCAAAAGCTCGAAAGCAATCCGGTGATCAAGCGCGATAAACCGTGGGAGTCCTCCGACATGCGGCTTTCATGGGTCATCTATGATCAGCAACTGGGCAAATTCCGGATGCGTTACTCGTCCAGAGGATTTCGCACTGATGGACGTAACGAAAAAGGTGAACTTATTGTCATTGGCGAAGGGAAGACTCCCGAAGAGAAGCCAGTTGTATGCGAAGCTTTTTCTGAGGATGGGGTTAATTGGGTAAAACCGGAACTTGGTCTGGTAGAATACAACGGTTCGACCGCGAACAACATTCTCCCCGACGACGCGCTCTACTGGTATATTTTCCAGGATCTGCACGAAACCGATCCTGCCCGACGCTACAAAGCTCACGTGCGCGAGGGTTCTTACAATGGATACGGGATGCGCTACTACGCCTACCACTCTGCCGATGCCTACAAATGGGTAAAAACTCAAGAAGACCCCATCATCGACACGGGCGAACAGCACGGACGTTGGGGACCAGCCACGATGACTGGTTGGGATCCCATCCGGAAAACCTATGCGGCGCATATGGAGAATAATTACCACATGCACTCCCCCACTCATCATCGCCGTTCCATCGGCCGATCTGAAAGCCCGGATGGCATTAATTGGACAGAGCCGGAAACCATCATCGTCGTCGATGATCGCGATTACCCGGACACCGAGTTCTATCACTTTCCCTCAACGACCTACGAAGGTTGGTATATCGGCTTCCTCTGGATTTTCTCGACCACCAACACCACCCACGAACCCGAATTTATCTTCAGTCGCGACGGCATCAATTATGATCGCACTTATCGCGAACCGATTATCCGTCGTGGAGACCATGGGCGCTTCGATTCCAACTCCATTTACGCCAACAAGCCCATCATCCACAATGGTGAGATCCTCTGCTACTACACCGGCACGAATTGGCGCTCCCCCGAGCAACTCCTCGCACTCGGTGACAAAGCAACGGCGGGGATCGGCTTGGCACGCCTTCCGCTCGACGGCTTTGTTTCCTTCGATGGCGCTCGCGACGAATTCAGTGAGATCACCACGAAGAGCTTCGATTTCAACGGCACGAAACTGCTTCTGAACATGCAAGCCGCACTCCAACAATGGGGAGCCGAAGCCTGTGAGGTGCAGGTCGAGATCCTCGATGGACGCCACGCTCCCTATGAAGGCTACACCTTCGAGGATGCGGACACATTAACAACCACCGACATCAATCACGTCGTCTCCTGGAATGGAAACAGCGATGTATCATCGCTCGAAGGCAAAAACGTCCGCCTGAAAATCCGTTTCAAAAACGCCAAGATCTACGCTTTCCAATTCGAGTAAGGTCCCGACAGCCCTTAATTCATCATCGCCATGATTCGCTTCAAATCACTCCTCTCTAGCGGTCTCATCTTATGCCTCACCGCCGTTCTGCAGGTCAGCATAGTCTCCGGGCAACCGCCGCTGCGATTGCTCTTTGACGACTACTATCACAAACCAAGGCCGGAGGGACAATTTGGACAGGGGATCGCCCGGGGCGACATCGAACTGCGGAATCTCAGCAGCTTCTATTCGCCCGAAGCCAATGCGATTCCCAACGGGACGTTCGTGATATCCAACCTCATTGCCGACAAATTCGATACCAGGATCACCCAGCAGCCCATCAGTCGTGAGATGCTCAAAGAAGCAGACGCCTACCTGCTGTTCTGCCCTATCCGGGAGGAGCACGGGGGAAGAGCAAATCTTACGGAGGAGGACGCCATCATCCTCGATGAATTTGTTACCCGGGGTGGTATCCTTATCCTCGTGGCAAATAGCGCCTCCGATCTTGAATCAAGCAGCTATGATTTCACTGGTCTCAATCGCATCGGAGCACGTTTCGGTGTCCAGTTTGAGACCGTGAAGACCGATACCCTGTCCCTTCCGATCCCACCCAATCATCCCAACTTTGACGGTGTATCCGGCATGATCTTCGGAAGTGGCACGACCCTCGCGGTCACTGAAAGCGAAGGCACTCAAAACACCGTATTGTTCGAAAGTTATAATCCGAAGACGCCCGGACCAGTCGCGGTGGTCAGTCATAAGGGAAGCGGCAAGGTCTTGTATTTTGGTGACGGTGGCACGTTTGGTAATGCGCACATGTTCCGTCACGACATTGGCCATGCCGAAAGTGTTCGGCAAATGCTCTACTCGCTTCTCCCTGACGGTCCCTTACCCCGCTACGGTTGGCAGGAGGGCACGACTCTCGAAGTTTCGGTCACTCAGGAACAAACGATGTCCGGCTACCCTGCGCATCTGCGTGTTTTCAAACTCCCCATGCCGGAAGGCACCGTCGTTTATTCCGCCGGGATGCGTGAAATCGATCGCGCGGCTTCCAGTCAGTCGACCACGTTTGAGAGCAAGGATTTCGCTTCCGCAGTTTCCCTTCGCTCCCACACCTTCGAACTGAAAATCGGCGCGGGCGATACTCTCGGCAACCAAGCGACCTGGCACGCGGAACAGGGGACGATGCAAACCAAACTGCTCCCTTCCGGACGCATCATTAATCCGACGCTACCCGACGATCCTACCCTGATCCAGTGGCAATCACACCTCGTCAACGAACTCATCGCGGCTCCACTCAAAAGCTATGCGTTGACCGGAGAGAAATGGGCCTCCCCTGGATTCGTCGCCCTGCCTCACGCCCAATTTTCGCTGTCACCGAAATGGATCGAAAGCGCCTCCGATTATGAACTCGTCGGAGAATCCGGATGGAATGGCACGGCTTGCCTGCTGATCCGCAAAGTCTCTAGACTCGACGACTCGGATTGGTCTCCCTCCGACCTCATTGATGATCGCTATTCAGCGCTATTCAACGAAACGAATACCCGCTTTCTCTCTGGTGGACTTTATACCGTGGCCCATTACTGGATCAGCACAGAGACGCATTTGCCCGTGCATACTGAGATCAAAATGTCTGCGACCCTCTGGTGGACCGACCCCAAGTTTCCCGGAAAATATATCGGAACGCATGACAATAAAAATTATGAGAACTGGGAGAACATCAACTTAGTCGTTTCATTCGGCCGCACCCTGAGTGCGGATTTCAAAATCAAGAAGTAGTCCCCCTCTTCTGATGAATCGCACCCCTCTTAGTTACCTCACCAACCTCGTCCTACCCCTCGCCATGACCGCTGCCCTTTCCCACGTTTCTGCCGCCAACGAGGCTTCCGAAGTAACTCTCTTCGCTTTCGACAATCACATGATACCTCATGTGCAGAATCTCAAACTGGAGATGCACAAACCCACGAAGTATGAAGGCAATCCGGTGGTGGCACGGGGAGAATCCGGCAAGGCCGACGATCATGCAGTCCAGTTTTATGGCAGTGTGGTTCGATCAGAAGGAAAGTTTCGTCTCTGGTATGTCGCCGTAGACCGTCACCTTTTGGAGTGGGCTACCCCAAAACAGAATTTCGCCATCTGGCGCCCCGCCTACGCCGAAAGCGAGGACGGTATCCATTGGACCAAGCCCAACCTTGGGCTCGTTGAATATCAGGGCAACAGGGACAACAACCTGATCAAAATGGATCCGGGGCCGTTCGGCATCATCAATCTGAAGGTGCTCCATGAACCAGATGATCCCAATCCGGATCATCGCTACAAAATCACCGCCCAAACATGGTGGGTAAATGCAGACGGCAAAGGAGGTCGCGGCACTCTCGCCCCATTTTATAGTTCCGATGGGACCACCTGGAATATCGTAAACGGAGTAGAACCCATCGACGGACGCATGAAGGTGGAAGACATGTTCCTCCCCATGCACCATTATGAAGCAGGGAGCGGGCTTTATAATTGGAAGGGTATTTATTACATCACGGGCCAGAGCAACTCCGGTCATTTTCAACACGGCACCACGCCATACAGTGGTCGCGAAGTGTTGATCCATCGTTCGGCCGATTTCGAAAATTGGGAACCCACCGCTCACGTCGGCTTTGTTCGTGAAGGCCAATACAAAGACTTCAAATATGGCGAAGGTGAGGAAACCCATGAAGGGCTCAGTGTGTGGAAACGCGGCAACGTGCTCCTCGGACTTTCCGGGATGTGGCACGGTGCTCCCGACTGGCCGGGGCGCACGATCGAGCTCGGTTTTCTCATCAGTAACGATGGGCTGAACTATCGTGAACCGTTGACCGAATGGAAAATTCTCGAACTGGGTGAAGATGGCGAATGGGACCAAGGAGGACTCCTCCAAGGTCAAGGATTCGAGAATGTCGGCGATCAGACGTTTATCTATTATGGCGCTTGGGATCCGCGTCCCGGCAGTGCCTACCCTCCGCGCGGAGGTGTTGGGCTCGCGATTCTCCCTCGTGACCGTTTCGGCTCGCTCTCCATGCGAGAAGCGAACAAAGCGGCACAATTAGTCACTGCCGTTGTTGATATTCCGAGCCAATCAACTCCGCGATTCTTCCTCAATGCCGAGGGATTAAGCGATCAGGCCACCCTCCGAATCGAGCTACTCGACGCGCGTGAGCAACCCGTTGATCAATTCTCTGGCGAGCACGCGGCCATTATCAGAGCAAATGGATTTCGCACTCCGATCACATTCTCTAACCAATGGGAGCCCGATGACGCGCCTCGCTCAGTTCGTTTCAGAGTAAGCTTTACTGGTGAATTAGCTTCAGACATCGCCCTGAGCGCCCTCTACCTGACTTTCGAATAAATAACCATGAACGACGCCCAAACTGAGGAAACAAAAGAGATCCTCTCATCCCTCGAACAAGACGGCTATGCTGTCATGAAGAGCGTTATCCCTCCTGATGAAGTGACCCGCGTGCGCGATTCCATTGTCGATACGGTCACCAAGCATTCCTCGACCCCACCTCCCAATGGAGTCGTCACCGGGCTCTTGCGGAAAGATCTGAGCATGGCACCCTACCTCACCCATCCGCGGTTTATGCAAATGATGACGGGGCTGTTCGGGCAGCATTTCAAAATCTCCTTCATCACCGGTCTCGTGAACAACGCCGGAGTTAAAAGGGGACCGATGCACGCAGATTGGCCCTACAATCAAAACGCCGCCGCCAGATTCGAGTCACCCTACCCCGATATCGTCACGCACATGGTCACCATGTGGATGCTGACCGACTACACGATCGAGAATGGAGGCACTCATATCATTCCCGGCAGTCATAAACGCGATTACGCTCCGCGATTCGGCAGCAAATACGAGCCGATGAAAACCTACAAGAATGAGGTGCAGCTTCAGGGTAAGGCTGGCGACGTCGGCATCTTTGATGCACGGACTTGGCATGCCACGGCCGAGAATACGACCGATGATGCCCGGATCGGTGTCCTTATTCGCTATTGCCCTTGGTGGTTGAATCTCAAGCCACTTACCCCCGGGTCACGCGAACGCCTGATGATGACTGGCGACAACGAGGACGGCCTCACTGCCAAAGTAGAGCCCATCCCTCTTTCTGTTTTCGAAACTCTACCTTCAAATATCCAACCCCTCCTGAGTCACATGGTTGACGAAGATTCCTGATGAATACGGTTCCCTTGGGGAAAAGCTCCCTGCAAATCCCTCGCATCGCGCTGGGCAGTTCTAATTTTGGTCGTGAAATCGATGAGCAAACCTGCCGCGAGATGCTCGACTACGCATTCGGCAAAGGGATCAACCTGATCGACAGCTCCGAGGCTTACGGTGGCGGCAATGCCAAGCTCGGTCGTAAGCTTGCCTATGGGATTGATGACACACGCGAGGTTTCCGACGAGATGCATTCCTCGGAAAAAATCATCGGGCGCTGGTTAAAGGCGCGCCAATGCCGTGACGAGGTCACGCTTTGCACGAAATTTAACACTGGCGGAACACCCGAACAGGTGAAGCAATCCCTCACCGAAAGTCTGGACAGACTCCAAACCGATCATGTTGAAATCTACATGCTCCATTGTTGGTTCAAGGATGTGCCCATCGGTGAAACTCTGGGGGCGCTGACCGACGAGGTGCGCGCGGGTCGCATCTGCGCGATCGGCTGCAGCAATTTCACGGCCGATCAAGTGCGTGAGGCTCATCGCGCGGCTATCTCCCTTGGCCTGGAACCAATCAGTGCGGTCGAGCCGGGTTTCAATCTGGCCGATTCTGCCATCCGCCACGACCTCTTGCCCTTCTGCGAAGAGAAGGGAATCGCGACCATCACCTACAGCCCCCTCGCAGCTGGATTTCTGACCGGAAAATACACCCCCGGCGGAGACATCCCCAAAGGCACGCGCTTCGACGTCGCGCCGGCTCACGGGGGTATTTATTTCACCGATCGGAATTTCAAAATAGTCGAAAACTTGAAGGCACTCAGTGCAGAAACCGGCGAACCCATGACTCGATTGGCGATGGCTTGGGTGTTTCAACATTCCGGTGTCAGCTCCGTGCTGATCGGGGCACGAAAACACTCCCATATCGACAACGCCTTCGAAGCCATGGGAAGCCCTCTCGATCCGGAACTGATTGCACGGATGAATGCGTGGTTGGACGCCTAGCCTTACTTTTCCAATTGACCGCGCCCGACTTCACGGGCCGACAATAGGATGAGTTCTAATCCTCCATCCCGCGTGAGAAAATCCACTAGCGTGACCCTACTGGCTGTGGGGATGATCTTGTGTCTTTGGCCTGCCATCTCAGGTGCCCTCGCCCTCGTGCTCGGATTGAGCATCGGACTGGCCGGGGCCAATAATTGGATTCGACACACCTCCCAGCTGGCTTCTCGGTTACTGCAAATCTCGATTGTGGGGCTGGGGGCCGGCATGAACCTTGCAATCGTTTGGTCAGTAGGGATTACGAGTATTGAATACACCATCATCAGCATCACGCTTACCCTTGCTTGCGGGATATGGTTGGGTCGCAAAGGAAAATTATCCCGCAATATCGCACTCTTGATCGCCAGTGGCACGGCCATCTGCGGAGGCAGCGCTATCGCCGCGATCGCTTGTGTGATCAAACCGCGCGAGGAAGAAACGACCACCGCTCTCGCAACCGTTTTTCTACTCAACGCCGTGGGGCTGCTCCTGTTTCCCACTTTGGGTCATCTCATCGGATTTACCCAACACCAGTTTGGATTATGGGCGGCACTCGCCATCCATGATACCAGCTCGGTCGTCGGGGCGAGCGCGATCTACGGTGAGACGTCGTTGAAAGTGGCGACGACAGTTAAACTCGTTCGCGCCCTGTGGATTGTTCCGCTCACCCTGATCATCGCGTGGGGCATATCCAAACTGAACAAGCAAGTCATGCCGCCTCCACCAAAGATAAAGTTTCCGTGGTTTATCGGCGGCTTTTTGGCCATGGCCGCGCTGGCCACCTATCTACCGGGCTTCACAGAGACGGGCGTCTGGATAGCTTTGATCGCCAAACGACTTCTGGTGGTCGCCCTCTTTCTTGTTGGCGCAAATCTTTCTCGCGCGGCCTTGGCCGCGGTGGGATGGCGTCCGCTGATCGTCGGCACGGTCCTGTGGATCGGTGTGAGTATCTCGGTCGCGGCCGGTATCACTGCGGGATGGATTCACTGAGGTCCGACTAGGCCGAATTCTCCCGCGTCAAACTACCGTTCACAAGCCGCATAATATTCAGAGGATTATCATCGCGCAGGGCCTCAGGCAGCAACGCGGACGGAAAATCCTGAAAGCAAACCGGGCGCGAGAAACGAAGAATCGCCGCCGTGCCCACCGAAGTGAAGCGGGGATCACTCGTGGCCGGAGATGGGCCGCCGTGATTCATCGCTGGGCTGACTTCGACTCCGGTCGGATAGCCGTTCACAATGAGTCGGCCCACTTTTTGCTCCAGGGCCGAAACCAGCGAAGAAGCTGATGCAAAATCGGACTCGGTGCCGTGAATCGTTCCGGTGAGCTGGCCTTCAAGGTTGCGCACGCATTCGACTAGCTCTCCGAGTTGCTTACCTTTCACGATCAAGGTGAACGGACCAAAAGCCTCGGTGGCCAACTTGGGATTGCGCAGAAAATTTTCCGCCGAGGACACGGCGACACTGGGCACGCCATCATTCTCCTGCGCATTCGCACCGGCTTGAGATACGCCCAAGGTGTCCACTCCATCGACGCCCAGAACCTCATCACGATTCTGTTCAAATGCCTCATGAATCCCCGGCGTGAGCATCGTCGCGCAAGGTGTTTGTCCCACGGCAGAGGCAAAGGACTCCAAGAAGCGATCCGTGTCTTCACCTTCCAACACAAAGACCAGCCCCGGCTTGGTGCAGAACTGCCCCACCCCAAGCGTAAAGGATCCGAGCAAACCTTGCACCAATCCGTCGGTGCTTCCGGTCAATGCACCCGGAAGAATCACGAACGGATTAAGACTACTCATCTCGGCAAACACCGGGATCGGATGTTGTCGGGATGCCGCCGCATCACACAGCGCGCGTCCGGCCAATTGCGAACCGGTAAAGCCAACCGCCGCAACCGCCGGATGCTTGATCATCGCGATCCCCGTGGTGGCACCACCACCGTGCACAAGCGAAAACACTCCCGCGGGCAATCCGCAGTTTTTCACCGCACGACTAATCGCTTGTCCCACCAATTCGGCGGTCCCCGGATGGGCGCGATGTGCTTTGACGGCCACCGGACAACCAGCAGCTAAAGCCGATGCGGTATCACCGCCTGCCACCGAAAAAGCCAAAGGAAAATTACTCGAACCAAAGACCACCACCGGACCCAAGGGAGTCAGCATGCGACGCAAATCAGGTCGCGGCAGAGGCTGCCGATCCGGCAAGGCCGTATCGATCCGCACATCCAACCATGACCCTTCGCGAACCACTGCGGCAAACAAACGCAACTGACCGCAAGTGCGGGCCCGTTCGCCTTGCAAACGTGCGAGTGGCAACCCGGTTTCCAGATGCGCACGATCAAGCAAAGTATCTCCGAGCTCCTCAATCTCAGTCGCGATCGCATCCAGCAAGCGCGCGCGATCCTCGTAGGATCGACTACGAAATTCATCAAAGGCCGACGACGCCTGAGCAAGCGCTTCTTCCACTTCATTCGGATGCGCTTCATGAAATTCCGGTTCGAGACTTTCATTGCTGGCCGGATTGATCGCGCGAAATGTCGCTCCGCCAGCCAGACCGATTTTCCCAGCTAAAATACTTTTACCTTCAAGTTTCATAAGTGTTAGGCGATAGGGTTAATCAAAGTGCCAATGGGCTCAATCGTGATACGCACTTCATCTCCACTTTGCAGCGTGAAATCATCAGGCGGCACAATTCCCGTGCCAGTCATCATGTAGCAACCCGCCGGAAAACTGTTTTCCCGAAAGAGGAACTCCACCAGCGAAGGCAGCGACCGCTTGATCTGATCAATCGTAGTCACGCCTTGAAAAGCAGGCGCATCGCCACGCCGAATTCCCAATGAGATCTCAGTCGACGGGGGCAACGGATCATCCGTAATCAGAATAGCCGGGCCCACCGCAGCAGCGCCGTCATAAACTTTGGCTTGAGGCAGGTAGAGCGGGTTCTCTCCTTCGATATCCCGCGAACTCATATCATTGCCAATCGTGTATCCAAAAATATGGCCGCGGGAATTGATCGCCAAGGTGAGTTCCGGCTCGGGCACATTCCATTTGGAATCACGACGAATCCGCACCGGTTGACCGGGCGCGGCCACGTGATGAGGCGTGGCTTTGAAAAACAGCTCAGGCCGCTCCGCTTGATAAACGCGGTCGTAGAACGTGCCGCCTCCCGCATCCTTGGATTCCTCCATTCGCGCATTCTTGCTGCGATAATACGTCACGCCGGCAGCCCAAATCTCCTGAGATTGCAAAAGGGCACCCGATTTAACCGGGACACTTCCCTCCGAAGCCTTCGCACATTTCTCGCGTAGAAACTGTCCGGGATTTTCAGCCTGAAAAAGGGCGTCGAGCGTGAGTTCGAGGCGAAGCGTCTGGCCATTGGTGACGGCCACCAAATGATCTGAGGCGGGGTAGATTAACATGATGATAGTGGGGTTTCTGAAAGTCGTTGTTTAATTTTCGCGGTATCGTAAACACATCCTCCCCAGCTCCCGCCACTGACACTTTGCAGCGCTGCCCACAGCTCAGTATCGTCGGGCACATCGGGATGAGACTGCAAACAAGGGCTCGACTCGCGTGAGGAGAGCTCTGCGTTGGCATCGGCGTCACTGGCACCCGCCAAAACAAAGTCCACTTCGCCCGCCAATTTCCGAGTATTAATCCTGATGCGCAATCGGTCGCCATCCCGAATTTTTCCAATCGGACCACCGGCCCAAGCCTCCGGACTGATATGGCCAATACACGGACCGGTGGAGACTCCGGAGAATCGACCATCCGTCAGCAGCACAATCCCCTTGGCTTTACGCAGATACTTTAGGGCGGAAGTGATTTGGTAAGTTTCCGGCATGCCACTCGCAGGTCCGATCCCCAATAGAACAACGACCTCGCCTTGCTTGATTGCGTCTGCCCCTCGCGATTTGATCGTGGCAATCGCTTCGGACTCTGAACCAAAAACGCGCGCCGGTCCTTCATGGGCAAAGACACCCTCTTCGTCTAGGAGCGTCGGATCAATCGCAGTGCTTTTAACCAGCGCCCCTTCCGGCGCAAGGTTGCCCCGTAAAAACGAAACCGTGCTCGTCAATCCCGCGGCCTTGGCTTTGTCCGGAGTCATAATCACCTGATCAGGATCAACCCCATCGAGTTCACGCAGTTTCTCGCGCAAGCGCACCCGACGCTCCGAGTTCTCCCACCATGCCAAATTTTCGCCGAGTGATTGACCAGTCACAGTCTGCGCATCGAGTTTCAGCAAACCGAGATCACGCAAATGCAGCATCATTTCGGGAACACCGCCCGCGAGAAATACCTGCACCGTCGCGTAATGATTAGGACCATTCGGAAGCACATCGACCAATCTTGGCACCTGCCGGTTGATCCGCGCCCAATCATCCACGGTAGGTCGGGGCAAACCCGCCGCATGCGCGATCGCGGGTAGATGCAGCACTAAATTCGTCGAACCGCCGACCGCCGCGTGAGCCACCATCGCGTTATGC
The DNA here is from genome assembly GCA_034669935.1 of Cephaloticoccus sp. Lineage (GTDB taxonomy): Bacteria > Verrucomicrobiota > Verrucomicrobiia > Opitutales > Opitutaceae > Cephaloticoccus. The sequence continues at coordinate 54,311 of JAXMOJ010000013.1, read as the reverse complement.
AAAGAGTCCTCCGTAAGAATCGAATCCAAGGCGATACCTGAGTTCTCCATGGCCATCACTGCCAGAGCGGAGCGGCGGGCCATATCCCGCCAGATCGGAGCGCCTGACGGACTCAGCGCGGAATGGGGCAAAGACATTCCAAGAGCTTCTCCGACCACTTGGGCAGTAGCTGCCGTGCCCATGAATTGACACCCTCCACCCGGAGATCCGCAGGCTCGGCATCCCATGTTGGCCGCGTAATCGAGAGTGATCTCACCTTGGGCAAATCGCGTAGCCAAGGTCTGCACTTTCGCAGTATCCTCCCCTTCTTCACTGCGCAATGTTGTGCCGCCGGGCACTAACACGCTAGCGAGGTGTTTTGTTCCCGCGAGCGCCATCATCATCGACGGCAGCCCCTTGTCGCACGTCGCCACGCCCACGACTCCACGACAGGTCGGTAAGGATCTGATCAAGCGCCGAAAGACGATCGCAGCGTCGTTCCGAAACGGCAGGCTATCCAGCATCGCACTCGTGCCATTAGAGCGCCCATCGCAAGGATCACTCACATAGCCCGCAAAGGGAATCGCCCGATGGGCGGCAAATGTCCGGGCCGCTTCTTCCATCAGCAAGCCCACTTCCCAATGTCCCGTGTGATAACCCAACGCAACGGGAGTTCCATCGGGTGAACGGATACCTCCTTGTGTGCTCAGGATCAGAAATTCCTTTCCGGCCAACTTCGTCGGATCCCAACCCATCCCGGCGTTTTGCGTCAGACCAAAGACGTGTCCGCTCGAAGCATTCTTCAGTAACTGAGCGGTCAGCGGCAGCTTCCCCTGCGGCCCTGGCGCTGTCGTGCGCAAAGTGTATATTTCCGGATCAGGGGAATCTAGAAACGCAGGATGTGACATGGGGTAATCTAAGTGTGATTCACTGGAACCGCATCGAATACAAGTCCGCATCCTGAAGCACAAAGCGCAAGCGTATCGATCCCTCTCTCAATCCGTCCAATGACAGGGCGTCGGTCCAAGTTTCTTCAGGTCTTTCCCATACCACCGCCTCCTCGATCTCGTCACCCCAGATGGGAACACATCGTTCCAATTCAAATCCGGGGATTGGATGACCTCGCGCATCCTGAACCTCGACGCGAATTGATCCGCCGGCAGACGTCGCATAATTGAGAATCAATTCTTTGCCGTCATACCGCAGAGGTTTAGTCACAAACTCTCCGCCAGTCGCGTCCGCATGAATGGAAGCAAACCCATCCGTTCTCAGCACAAAGCGCTCCAAGTGCACACTTGGCGCTGTGTAATGTCTCGCCACGTAAAGGGAGATTTCGTCATCCGCCGTTGGCAGAATCCCCACCGCGGTGCTGGTGGTTCGATGAATCCAATTGCGATCATCCCGACCCGGTCGAATGAAGGCCTCTCGAAACGGGGTCCAGTTCAGGCCATCACGGCTACTCATGAATACCGTCTCGGAAATACCCGGGATCTTTTCATCCGCATGCTTTTTACGCAGAGGGATATAACGTTTGGGAAAAGCCAACGTGAGATGCGGTGCCCGGAAATACGGAGTTGCCGCATTGGTGTAGAGATGCTCCAGGGGTTGATCGCCGAATGAAACCGGTTCCGGTTTGCTCCAGTGCAACAGATCTTTCGATGTCGAACGCGCAAACGTGCGGATGTTCTGCCACATGAAACGAAGATACAAAACGTATTGCTCTTCAAACTCCGACCAGAACATCACGTTGATACTATCAAAGGCATTAGGCAGATCGGTGTGCATCACCGGTTCCTCCTGCCAACGTTTCCACTTCAGGCCATCGGCGGAGACAGAGAGCAACATCCCGGCCGGATCTTTTTCCAGATTCTCCGGCCAGCGTGGATTGTTCCCCGTGCTCGCCACCGCTTTGAAACGTTCGCCTTCAGGAGCATCAGGGTTCGTATCCAGAAACACCGTTCCCGGTCCGGCCTCCAATGAATGTCCTCCTCCAAAGATGATGTTATTATCCTTCGAGCCGTTAAATTCGATCAGGCCCAGGGACGGTTTGGTCCAATTCACGCCATCCCGGCTTTCCGCGTAACATAGAAAAGGGGGATGTTCCGGAATCACCACTTCGCCCGGTTTCAATCCCGCCTCGCGTGCATACTCGGGTGCACTACGGCCGAGATAATACATCCGGTAAATATCACCGTCCTGAAACACACTGACCGGCCAGCTAACATTTCCCTCCCACGGTTGATCGAATGGAATCACCACACCTGACGAATGCGGAGAATGCATCTGAATTTCCAAATTCTCTATCGAATCGATCAGGTAATCATCGACAAACAGTTCCAAGCGGTTGCCCAGTTCCAACGGCTCGTCCGATGATAATTTCGCCGTCACAGAAGTCATGGCGACGGACAAAGTGAGCAACAGTGCAAGACTACGTGATGGTGATTTTTTCATGGGGTAAGGAATTGAAATAATTAAATGAAGCTCTGACTCGAACGCTCTACTCTTGGGAACAGACGATTTCAACTTCGGTCAGGATGGGGAAATTGCCCCCATCTCGAGAAGTGAGCACGGCACGATACTGGAGCCAGTCCGCTTTGCGCCCCACTCCTTCAATCGCGGAACCCGATTCAGTATAAAAGGAATCCGTGCCCTCTGGCCCAATCCATTCAGCTTTGGCCAAGCCCTTGGACGATTTCGCACTGCGGATTTGAAATTTCACACCGGAGCCAAATGGCGACTCCGCTTTCCAGAGGAGTTGTGAAAAGGCTTTCCCTTTTATCACTTGGATAGGGACGGAAAGATAATCCCATTCGTATTTGCGATCATAGATGTTTCCCGCGTCCACCATCGCATCCATGTGCGATCCGATCGTCGGTAGGTTCTGTCGCTGGTCATTCGAATAGCCCTTTTCGCTTCCCCAGTATAAATTCGTTCCGCTCGTGTGGCTGAAGTTCTTTTGATGATTGATGACAATCAGTTCCAGCCAGCCGTCACGATTCAGATCGAGCGCGTCCATCGCGGAAGACGAAGCGGCATCCAGCATGGTGCGGCGTTTCGGACTATAGTTGCGCGTGCCATCGCCCCAATAGATGAAGGCCGGCAGCTCGCGCGTCGTATCCGACAAATAGTTTGAATACGCCAGATCGAGATGACCGTCCCGGTTCAGATCGGCAATCGTGACATCCAGCGAATTAAATTCCTCGATCTCGCTGCGCTCCTCATACTCCCCTCGGGCATTCCCCCAGTAGATGAGCGAAGCACTGTTGCGAGTCGTTCCGGCGACTCCGGTCCCACCCACCACGACGTGTCCGGACTTCTGTTTTCCCATGAGGCCACTGGTGAAAATAATATCTAGCCAGCCATCCTGATCCAAATCGGCCACGGCTGCCTGACAGCCCCCATTGGAATCCAGCTTCGTGATGCGTCCAGCCGCAAAACCCTCGGCTCCGCCCCAGCGTATCTGCGCATAACCAATATCCTGTAAAGGGCAGATCAAATCCAGATAGCCATCCCGATTCAAATCCGCAATCGCGACGGCAGTTGATCCTACAGTGAAAGGATTGCCCGGGAGGGGAAAAGTTTCGGTGCGGGCATCGGTGAATTGCTTTTCATTGCCATAGGCGATTATCCCTCGAGGCCCTTCCTTGGATCTCCCGATGGCTACGAGATCGAGATACCCATCGCGATCCATATCCGCCACATTTAGAGCCAGCACGCCATCGCCACCGGTCAAAGATGAAATCGGCATTTCGGTGCGCTGATCAGGATCATAACCCGACTCACTCCCCCACCATAACCAAGCGTGACCGGCGGTAATCAGGACGAGATCCGGGTAACCATTATCGTCGAAATCTGCGGTCGTAAACATCATGTAGCCGCCGGGCTGGAGCTGGGTCGTAGAGTATTGAGAATACTCGTGTTTGGGATTGCCCCAGTAAATTTGAGTGGGGAGTCCAATCTCACCATTACCGGAAAGATGATTGAGCAAAACGACGTCTTCATTCCCGTCCCGATCGAAATCAGCGATTCCCACGCCCATGGCCCCAAACGACTGTAATCGCCGCTGACGATTATCAGAATACCCCGCATCACTACCCCAGAATATCTGTGAAGGTGCATCCTTGCTTTTGTGCACGTTGCCAAAAACGAGATCGAGTGATCCGTCGCGATTGAGATCTCCGACTTCGACTGCCATTGCACCCAAAGTCGAAAGCGCGGTATGGTCAGCAGCATCGTAGCCTCCCGCCTGTCCCCAATAGATGACCGATTGAGCGGATTCGGAAGCTTTGCCGGCATTGGCCACGATCAGGTCCTTGCGACCGTCGCCATTCAAGTCTTCGGCTTCGAGGCCGTTGCTGTTTTGCGCGGGTAATACCGAGTTTGCGGAGGAATCAAAACCACCGTCGCGACCATAGTAAATCACGACCGAATGAGTGCCGGAGATCACAAGGTCATCCATCCCATCATCGTTGAGATCATCCGCATAGGCCGCATTCATCGCCCTCGTCTCGACACTCTCCGGCGAATCAAGGTCAGCGAACATTTCCAGAACTTGGCGCGAGTCCTCCGGGAAAGAACCGCTGCCATCACCCCAGTAAACGTAAACACTCTGCTCCTCATACAGGTTGTTCACAAAGACGAGATCGGCATGACCATCGCCATTGAAATCACCCGTGGCCACATCCGCGGCGGAAATCGTGGGCAGCTCCGATCGCTTCGAAACATCAAAACCCGTGGGATGCCCCCAATAGATGTAAGACCGCTGATTATTCGTCATCGGTCCGAATCTCTGATCAAACGTGCGTTCATACCCCTGATTGGATATCGCGATATCCGGCATGCCATCTTCATTGAAATCACCGACGGCAATACCGCTGGCAATGTAACTCGGAAGCACGGTGCGATTGCTTTCACGAAAGCCCTCGGCACTGCCCCAGTAAATGAAAGCCGGCATATCCTGCCGAAAATTATGCATCATATTTCCGGAAACGATATCGAGCCATCCATCGTTGTTGAGATCGGCGATCTGACAACGGCCTCCCCCTAAACTGGGCAACCAGGTAATGCTCTTCAAAGCGTGCTCTGCGCGTTTTAGTAAATCATAATCAGAGCGGTATTGGGGTAGCTCAGGTTGTAGCGACTGCGGTCCGTCCCCCCCACCCCAATAGACCATCGCATCGGGCGAATAGTGATAGTTGTGATCCTGCGTAAAAACCAAATCGAGTTCACCATCCCGATTCAAATCCCAGCGGTGAATAGTCTGGATACCCCCTTGGGCCGAAACGTAAGTATTAGCTCCGGAGTCTCCGAAGGTTCCGGCACGAAACCCTTCGAATCCTTGGTGCACAATCGAACTGCTCGCGGACGCAGACCAACCAGTCGCCGCAAGGAATAGTCCAAGCACAGAACCTAGCACGATTCGGGATATCAGATTCTTAGAGGAGAGTGACTGAGGCATAATACGGGGCTGAGGAATCTTCTCCGACCTCGAGTTATTGAGGTGGAAAATTAGGGAGCAGGAAAAACAAACGAATAGATATCGGCATCCATCATCTGAAATTTAAGACGCACCGGTTTCCCGATGTAGCGGGAAACGGATTTTTGGCCATGCCATGAAACCATACCGTCAATCCGGTCACCAATCAGCACATCACAATCGTCCATGCTGAAACCGGGCAAAACATTGCCATCGACATCCTGTAACTCGACTCGGATCTCGCCGGCTCCGCTGGTCGAAAAATTCAGCTCAAGATGATCACCCGTGTAGGTGAATGGGACCGTCGTCATTGAGCCACCCGCATAGCCAGCGTTGACCGAAGCAAACCCATCTATTCGCATCAACAGTCGCTCGATATGCCATGAATCCTGGAGATAGTTACGATTCACAAAGAACATCATCCGGTGCGCATCATACGGATGTATGCCGGTCATCGGATAGTTCGCGCGAGAGACCCAGTTAGTATCTCCCGGTCCAGGTCGAATCAACGCTTCCATAAAGGTGCGTTGATATTCGGTGGATCCCGCCCGGGTTGTCAGCAGCACGCCATCGGAACAATCCTGATTGTAGATGATGCCTCGGGGTGATTTTAGATCGATCGCCTTCGCCTGCTCTTCCGTGATCGCGCTGCGGCCTTCCATGAACCGAGCCGCCAGAGCACTATAGATGTAAGGTGCACGGAAATAGGGCGTCGTGTTGTTCATGTAGAACTGCTCTGAAGGTGTATCGCCATAAGTCATCGGAATGGGATCCGACCAGGTGCGCAGATCGGTCGACGTCGTGCGTGCCATGCTGCGCATACCGCTATCCGTCATGATCCGATAGTAGAGCACGTAGCGCTGCTCAGCTTCGCTCCAGAACATCGTGTTGCCCCCATCAAAACTGTTGGGCAGATCGCTAACAAAAGTAGGCCGACGCGATTCGTCGAGGGGATGAAAAACCAAACCGTCTGCGGACACGAGCAGCTCAAGGCGTTTCGGTCCCTTCGGATCCTTGAACGCAGTGTGCTCTTCCCCACTGATCGGCACACCACGCATCGCCTTGATGCGTTCCGACTCGGGGATGCCGGGTCGGTTGTCTTGCCACACGGTCCCCTTGAAGCGTGAGCCGTTGGAAACCGTGACGAGATTCGCATCGGTGCGTCCGGATCGTTTGTCACGCGCGAGCTCAGGCTTATCCCAATTCACCCCATCTTCGCTAACGGCCACGCACATTTGCCCGGAATCGTCTCCCGGAGCCAATGTCATCCCGCGATAGTAGAGCAAGTAACGGCCTTCATGCTGGAGGACCACGTAGCCAAAATTACCCGGACCTTCCCACGGACGATCAACCCTCACCGCCACTCCCGATTTGGCAGGCTCGTGGAGGCGAAGGGTCGCATTATCCAGCCGAGAAATCAGAGCATCATCCACGAACAGCTCGCGTCTCGTGCCCAGTGCAAGCACACCGGATTCTTCAGATTGATCCGGCGAGGCAGTCGCCATGAGGGGGTTCACTTGGTCACTCATAATTAGAAGCGCCGATAGAATCCCTAACTTGAATGGATTAAGTCCAACAGGAAGCAGGAGGCGCGGGCGTGTTAGCATAGAAAACAAAGAGTTGTGATTCTCGGATTGCACGGTGCCAGTATGATTCGCAACGAACGCGATCACTTCGCTATCGGCGCACCCGGAAAAACGAATGAATAGATATCGGCATCCCGCATCTGGAATTTTAGTCGCACCGGTTTGCCGATATAGCGTGAAAGCGACTTTTGTCCGTGCCATGACACACTGCCATCGATCCGATCACCGATCAGCACATCGCAGTCTTCCATCGTGAAGCCGGGAAGAGCATTACCCTCGGCATCCTGCAATTCCACACGCACCTCACCCGCTGCGCTGGTGGCGTAGTTCAAAAGCAAATGATCCCCCGTGTAGGTAAATGGCACTGTCGTCATCGAACCTCCGGCATGAGGTGCATTGACCGAAGCAAACCCATCCGTGCGCAAAGATATCCGCTGAATGTAGTTGGTCTTCTGCAAGTGATGTCGCGTGACATAGAACGAGATCTCGGCTGGCCCGGTGGGAATGATTCCTCCGCTCAAACTCGGGTAGGTGCAACGCGAGGCCCAATTACCCAACTCAGGTCCGGGGCGGAGAAACGCTTCCATGAACGGACGGTCAAATTCACTGCTGTCGGGTTTGGTCGTCAGCAAAACCAGATCGTTCGCATCACTGGAAAAAGTATAAGTCGGGGTATGCTTATTCCCGGGGAAACGTGTGATTTGCAGTTCGCGTTCCTCTTCCAAAGTCAACGCGCGGCGACCAGGATTAAACCGGTTGGCCAGCACCACATAAAGTCCGGGCGATCGAAAATAAGGGACCGTGCTAGTCTCATAAAAATGCTCAGCAGGGGTATCCCCATAGGACATAGGTTCGGGTTTTAACCAAGTGACCAAATCCTTAGAAACGGAACGAAATGCGGTGCGCACTCCGGGTCGAGCAATCATCCAATCGTAGTAACGATGTTTGGCTTCCGTATCCCACCAACGAAAGTAGCCCACAAAGGCTTGTTCTACCTCAGACCAGCTCACACTTCCGCCATCGAATGCGTTGACCCAGTCGCTTTTCAAATTGGCCTCGATTTCCAAATCATGCCAAATGCGACCATCAGGCGAACCCATGATCTGGGCGCGCAATCCCTTCCCCTCTCCTCCGGCCCGTCGATCTCCATCCCGCATATCAATGGCCTTCACGCGCTCATTCGCGGGAGTGTCCGGCCGTGGGTCATAAAAGGTGTAACAAAACGGCAGTGCATCCCCTTCGACAGTCGAAACAATGTTGTTCTCCTTCGAGCCATTAAAATCGACTAATCCCAAGTCTGGCTTTTCCCAATTCACGCCATCCGCACTGGTCATCATGCAGAGATAAGTTGAGGAAGGACGTTCGTCCGCTATCCCCGAATCACGACCCCGATAGAGCATGGTGTAGAGCCCCTCGTGTTGGTAAACGGAACTGATAAAAAATGCATCACCATCCCATGGATCAGCCGAGGCGACCACCACCTCACGCTCGATGGGAGTCCCCATCTTGAGGGCGGCGCCCTCCTCGAATTTATCCATGATCGACCGATCGATCATCAATTGGAGCGCGGTGCCGAGCTCTCTCGTATCAGTCGCATCCTCCGCTGCAGTTCCCATCGGGGAACCGGCGAGAACGACCACCAGGAGTAATCCCGCCTGCTTCGCAGAAGTAATTAAAAATTCAAAAGGTGTCTTCATTGCTAATTTGATTTTCTGAAATACGCCAAACCTGTCTTTGCAAATACGCTGCTCCTGACATCTAAACAAAAACAGCGCCTGTCGATTTCTCGGCAGGCGCTGTCGCAAAACTTAATATGAATTCATCGGATGATCCCGTAGCCTACGTCAGCGGGATTACATGATCACCTGAGTTTCAAAGGTAATTACCACTTGTATTTGATCGCCAACTTACCATCGAAGCCGGGCTCGGTCTGAACGAGACCATTGGCTGCGATCGCCACAATGTGGCGTTCGTCGGTGATGTTATTCAAGTTGAGTTGAACGCTCCAATTTTTGCCCCAGGCATAGCGCGTGAAAGCGCCATAGGTAGCGGGGAAATCAATGGTCCAGATCGAATTACGCTTGGCATCCTGATCGAAGTAAGTGCCCCCGATCATGAATCCATTCAGCGGACCTGAAGTCCATTCATAGCGACCCATGAGACTCATCTTCTGGGGAACGAAATCCTGGGCTGGGACGCTACTCGCACCTGCAGTCTCAGAATTACCCTTGGAGTATGTGCCAAGCAAATCGAAGACGCCAGCATCACCCTTCACCCGTAGTCCGTATTCCAATTCCCAACCATCGGCCAAATCACCGGGAGACTGGATAATACCTTGGTCACCGGGAATGGTCGCTTCAGGCAAGGGACCGAAAGTGCGGACATTAGTCAGAGACATGTCATAGAACACAAGTGAACCATAAGCGGAAACCGTCTCAGAGATGTCACGGTCAATCTTGATACCGAATTCTTTCAACGTTCCTTCTTGGGTATCCAAGGGAGCACCAAGTTGGTCATTCGCAGCAAAACGGTCAGTTACCCCATTTTGCGGGAAGGTATTGGCCGCATCGGTGTAGTAAACCGAGACCGCAGGAATCGGGCGAAGCACGATGCCGTATTTGTGGGTGCGAAATTTCTCGTCGGAGTCCTTGGTGACCGTATTGGCAATCGGGTTTTCCCGAGTTCCCCCGGTTTGGAACCAGCGAAGACCACCAACCAAAATCACCTTATCGTCGAAGAACGAAACATTCTCTTGGAAGTAGTAGGAGAACGATTTTCCTCGGCGCATGCTTTGGCTGGTGTTGGGAAGCCCTGCACCGTTGGCAGGCTGAGCGAAATAAGCAGCATCAGCCGTAAAATCAGGATTGCGGGTATCAAGGTCACCCGGATTGTTCACCGAGAGATCTTGACGGTGAGACGTAGAGTTCCAGTCAAAACCAGCCGTGCTGCTCACCGTAAAGGCTTCAGTCTCGAACTGATGAGTGACATCACCTTGCAAATTGTTCGTGATATTATCGATCACGAGGGGAATATCCTGACGGGACAGGGTGTAATTATCTGCATTAATCCGGATACCACGAACATGACGACGACGATCCTGAAGATTACCACCGAAGTAGTAGAGACGCATGTTCGTGTTCTCCGTGAGCTTGTGCAGGAAGGTCACATCAACAAACGCATCAGCATTCTCCCAGATTGAATCTGCCCCACGGCCAGCGGAGAAATCCTTGCCCGAGTATTGATTCAGGACTGCTGGTTGTGGATTGGCGGTCGTGCTGCCGACCGTGGAATTATAATCGAGGAAATCTTCCCAGTAGAAATAACCATTATCGCGGAAGAAATAACCATTCATCAACAGGCTGGTATCAGACCCAAAATAGAAGGCCAAACCAGCCCCCACGAAGACCTGATCCTCTTCTTCAATTTCCTTATCCTTATCGGCCCGAAGACCACCCAAGGTCAGTCGATAATCGAGCTTAAAATTTTCGGAATCGACCACAGGCCCCATCACATTGCCAGCGAAGCGGACATAGCTGTTGCTGCCTAGTGTCACCTGAGCGTTCCCGGTTTTATTATGAGTGGGCTTCATTGACACGAAGTTCACTCCACCACCGAGGAAGCTGTTATTTCCCAGCAGCATGGCACCCGGACCTTTAATCACCTCAATACGCTCGACGTCATACATCGGGTTGCGTTTGAAACTGGTCTTGGTCACACCGTTGCGGAGAGACTGCGTCGTGCGGAAACCACGAATATTCACATCATCGTTGATCGTCTGATTCTGGGTGACACCCGCCGTGCCGAATTGAAGCACTTCGTGCACTTCGACCGCGTTCAGATCGTCGATCTGTTGTCGATTGATGATTGAAAGACTGGCAGGCACTTCCATCAGAGACTTGGCCGTGCGCGATCCGACCATGGTCTGCTCGGAGCGATACCCGTCTTCATCTTCTGCTGAGACTTCGAATGGGCTGAGCTCAATGACTTTATCCTTTTTGGGATTAGCGTCTTCGTCGATTGTTTGGGCCACTGAGGTGGCAGAGGCAGCAAACAGGGCTGCACACGTAGCTAATAGCCGCCATAAATAGGCAGGTTCATTTTTGTAGTTCATGGTAGGTAGGTTCTGAGGGGGTATAGGGGGAATAACCTATAAAATGGATACATATCCAAATCATTGCATACATCCGTATTAAGAGTAACTCATCATGGTCAATACTTTTTCTTTTAGTCTCTCTCTCCGCCGGATAGAACGCTTGGTCCGTTCAGAGATTCGGAATCAAGAGATTACCCCTTGATTACCAGTCAAAAGGCATACTTCTATCCCGTTGTAGACATCCTCCGGAAACTCACGAATGCCAATCCCGTGAAACTTAGCCGCTATAGATCAACTCTTCGTCGGTCAGCTTTCTTGAGGAGGGTCGACCAGCATGCAGCGCCATATCCCGCAGTGACTTATCAATGATATCCTGAATATGCCTTTCCATCGCGGCTTTTGCGGCCGACGCATTGTGCTCGAGGATAGCCGTAAAAATATCTTCATGCATCACCATCACCTTACGGCGGTTTTCATCCTGAAAATCTTTTGAGTTATTACGTGAAGCGGCCGCGCTGGTGGGACCAAAAACAACTCGATTGACCAAATGCAGACGAAGAATCTCGCTCTTCATCATATTATTTTTAGCGGCCGTCATAATGGCGATATGGAAATGCACATCCTCCCTCACGAGGTCATCGAGGAGATTACCTTCCTCCTCTGCGTCGATAATCAACGCCGTAAATTTTCGCATTTCCTCAAGGGCAAAGCGAATCTCACGTAAGTCCACCTGGCTGTGATTGATCGCCGCGAGGCCGGCAGCGTGGCCCTCCAAAGCCAATCGCATATCACACATTTCCTTAAATTCTTCTACCCCCATTTTCGTTACACTAGCCCCTAGATGAGCGCGAATGGAGACCAACCCGTCTGCTTTTAATCGATGAAGAGCTTCCCTAATTGGGGTGCGACTGACCCCGATCTCGCTTGATAGCACTTCAGTCATCAGCGAGTAGCCTGGAAGAAATTCTCCACTTAGAATTTTCTTGCGGATGTAATCATAGGCTACATCAGAGTTGACCTTCTTCATAAAATTAAGAAATGCAGCTGTATACAGATTTGCAAGAATTCATCATTATAAATATGCTTGAAAGATTTATGCCAGTGAAAGGCTGACCCATTTATCTCTCCCTGCTTTTAACCAAAAAAATCGACACTTGGAACTGCGGTCAGCCCCGAGACCGCACTCTTGAAATCGTCCCCCCTCCTTCAGCCCTCGCATCTATTCTACTAGTAATTATATAGTTCTGCATATACAGAAGGCCCAATCTTATGTCCTCCTCCCCTCTTCGTCTTGCCATGATCGGCAGCACCCCCGGAAACGGGCACCCCTACTCATGGAGCGCCATGTTTAACGGCTACGATCGTGAAGCCATGACCAACGAATGCCCCTTTGGCGGTATTCCCGACTATCTTAACAAAGAGCCCACCGAGAAGCTCCAGATTCCCGGAGCAAACGTCACCCATGTATGCTGCGTCGGAGAAGGCGGATTCACGGCAGAGCATGTGGCAAAGTGTTCACTCATACCCAATGTAGTCGAAAATCCCATCGACGTGATTGGCAAAGTAGATGCCGTCGTCATCGCGACCGACATTGGCAGCGAACACGTCGAACGCGCCCGTCCATTTGTCGAAGCAGATATTCCCGTATTCGTGGATAAACCGTTGGCCGATAACCCAGCCGATTTGAAGACCTTCATGGATTGGGTGGCCGATGGTAAACGAATCATGTCTTCGAGTTCCATGCGCTACACGAAGGAGTTCATGCCCTATCGGCATTCCACCCATGAACTCGGCGATCTGCGTTTCGTGAGCATCACCACCGCGAAGAAATGGGAGACCTACGGTATCCATGCTCTCGAAGCCATCTACCCGATTCTCGGTCCCGGTTTTCTCACCGCGCAAAACACCGGCACCAAGGACCGCAATATCGTGCACCTTACGCATGAATGCGGAGCGGACATTGTCGTCGTGGCGAGCGCGGACATGTTTGGCGGCTTTGGATGCCTGCAACTCTGCGGCACGGCGGGCAGTCGCGCGGTTTCCAGTGGTGACAGTTTTTTCGCTTTTAAGACACAATTGGAAGCCTTCGTCCAATACTTGCGCACCGGTGAATATCCTTTTCCATTCTCTGAAACCGTCGAGCTGATGAAGCTCGTGATCGCCGGTATTCAGAGCCGCGACGAAGGCGGCCGACGCATCTCCCTTTCAGAAATTCAAACCCAACTCACATAAATGTCATCACTACGCAAAAGCCGAATTAAGAGACTCCTCAAAGAAGGGAAATTCCCTCTTACGATTAAATCCAACCTGACCGATCCTCGCATCACCGAGCTCGCCGGGTTCTGTGGCTTTGATGGCATCTGGCTATGCAATGAGCATGTGCCCACGGACTGGACGACGCTTGAGCATACGATCCGGGCCGCGCGACTTCACGATATGGATACCCTCGTGCGCGTCTCCAAAGGAGGCTATTCCGACTATGTGCGGCCTCTCGAAGGTGGCGCGACCGGTATCATCGTGCCGCATGTCGAAAGCGCAGAAGAAGCTGAGCAAATCGTTTCCTGGACGCGTTTTCACCCCATCGGCAAACGTCCGCTCGATGGCGGTTGCACGGATGGTATGTATTGTGCAGTGCCCCAGGACGAATACCTCGAAAACAGCAACACCGAGAAAATCACCATTTTGCAGATCGAATCTCCCGAAGGTCTGGAACAAGTGGAAAAGATAGCCGCTGTGCCCGGTTTTGATGGTTTCCTGTTTGGCCCCGGTGATTTCAGTCACCGCATTGGCAAAGCTGGCCAAGTCACCGCTCCAGAGGTCAACGAAGCTCGTCAACGCGTCGCCAAGGCAGCTCGCGAGAATGGCAAATTTGCGATGACTTCAGGTATCTTCCTTCCCATGGAAGAACTGGCCGCCGAGGGCGTGAACGTCTTTAACGCCGGTTCTGATGTCGGCGCCTTGCGTGAATTCTTTGATGCCAAGCTCTCTTCGGTGCACGGCACCGCCAGCAAGATCAGCAAAGCAGCTACTCCCTATGACTGATCCATTTTCCCTCAAAGGTAAGGTCGTCGTGCAATGCGGCGGCACCGGCTTACTCGGTCGCGAACTCGTTCGCGGCCTCGGCCAAGCGGGAGCGACCCTTGTCGTCGGCACGCGCGATCCCTCAAAATTTGGTCCGGATCTCGAACTCGCTCGCAAAGCGGGTATCGAAGTGCAGGTCGAGAAACTCATCGTCAGCGATGAGGAATCAGTCAACGCGTTTCGCGATGCCGTGCTCGCGAAAAACGGCCGAGTTGACGGTCTGGTTTACAACACCGTGAGCCGCCCGATGAAGGGCGAGCGACCTCACGCCGACGAGTGGCGTGACTCGATGGAGACCAATGCCACGGGTCTTTACCTGACCATGAATGCATTTGTCGAAGTGATGAAAAAGCAGTCCACTGGCGGCAGCATCGTCAACATCTCCTCAATGATGGGGATGGTCGGCCCCAACATGGCTAATTATGAAGGCACTGACATGGTGCCCGCCCCGGATTACTTCTTCCACAAAAGCGGCATGATCAATGTCTCACGCTACTACGCTTCCGTCGCTGGGACGAAAGGCGTGCGATGCAACGTCGTTTCACCGGGAGGCATCTTTAATCCCGAGGCACCACAACCGGAGGCTTTTCTCGATAAATACAACAAGCGGACGATGATGGGCCGGATGGCGAATGCCGATGAGATGAACGGCGCCGTGATTTTTCTGCTCAGCGATGCGTCTGCCTACGTCACCGGAATTAATCTACCGGTTGATGGCGGATTTACGGCGAAATGAACTCATTGTAGGGCGGGGTCCCCGAACCCCGCCTTGGAAGTCTTTGGTTATTCGATAGCGAGGTTAAGAGACCCCGTCCTACATTTTCACCCCATGAACTCACCCCAAGATAAGATAATCTGGATCACGGGCGGAGCTGGTTATCTCGGAACTCCTACCACCATCGCACTCGATCAATGCTGCGCCAAAGTGCTCTGCATCGACCTTCCGGGCAAAGCCGCCGCGCTCGTCGAATCAGCCAAGCTCCGGCGCACTCTGCCGATCGAACTCGATGTTAATGATGCCGCCACATTACCCGCCGCAATCGCAGATCTGATCGCGGAACACGGCACCCCGGATGGACTCGCCCATCTCACGGTGGCCTCTTCAGTCGGGCACACCCTAGAAGACCTGCCTGCCGAAACTTTTCAGTCCACGCTCGATCGCTCACTCGTGCCTGCCTTCGTAATGTGCCGTGAACTCGCGCAAGCGATGAAAGCCACCGGCGGCGGTAGCATTGTGCTGTTTTCCAGTATGTATGGTCTTGGGCCTCCCGATAAGCACGCTTACCGCGAGGAAATGAAGCCCAACCCGATTGACTATGGCGTCAGCAAAGCAGGGATGACCCAACTCGCACGGTATCTCGCCATGCATTACGGCCCTGATGGCATCCGCTTTAACTGTATCGCACCCGGACCTTTTCCCAACCCTGTCGCTCAAGCAGCCAATCCTGAATTCGTAAAAACTCTTGATGCCAAGACCATGCTCCGTCGAATCGGTCGCAACGAAGAGATGTTAGGCCCCGTCTTATTCTTACTCTCCGATCAAGCCTCCTATGTCACTGGGCAAACCCTCTGCGTTGATGGGGGTTGGACTGCTTGGTAAACTTGGTTTCAATTTGAAGCCAATGACCGCAGCTTGAGAAAAACACTTACTGCCTTCGACTAATCGGTGGTAGGGGCGGGCCGCTCGGAGATCGGCCCCTACCTATTCGTAACCACAAAACCTCCAAAAAAATTTCCTCATGAGTAATCTTCCCACCGTCCTCATCATTGGCTGCGGCAGCATCGGCGAACGCCACCTGCGCAACTTCAAAGAAACTGACCGCTGCAACGTCATCGCCTGTGATACCCGGCCCGCGATCCTCGCCGACATGGCGGAAAAATACGAAGTGGAGACCTCCACCGATTGGAAGCAAGCGATGACTCATCCCGCTTGCACCGCCGTCGTCGTCTGCACACCCGCCCCGAGTCATGTCGCGATCGGCACCGAAATACTCAAAGCAGGAAAGCACTGCCTCCTCGAAAAGCCTCTTTCCCTTTCGCTTGAAGGAATCGATGAGCTCCAAGCCGCGCACCAAGCGAGTGGTCGCGTCTGCCACGTTGCTTACGTCAATCACAGCCGACACGAACCGAGAGCCGCCAAAGCATTTTTGGATAGCGGGCAATTCGGTCCCGTGCGGGCAGCCACCACAGTCGGCGGTCAGCATTTCCCGACCTTCCGTCCGGCCTACCGTGAGATCTATTACACCGATCATGCCCAAGGTGGTGGCGCGATCCAGGATGCCATGACCCACATGGTTAATCTGATGGAGTGGATCACCGGCCCCACCGCTTCTCTCTTCTGCGAAGCCGATCATCAAGTGCTCGCCGGGGTTGAAGTTGAAGACACCGTTTCGATCGTCGCTCGCAGTCAAGATGGCGCGATCATCAGTTATAACCTCAACCAGTTTCAGTCACCGAATGAGGTCAGCGTTCAATTCAACTGCGAGAAAGGCAGCGTGAAATTTGAATATCACAACTGCCGCTGGGGCCACCTGGCTCTCGGTGCTGAAGACTGGACTTGGACAACTGTTGAGCCTCTCGGACGCGACGGCCCCTTCTCCGTTCAAGCCAACGACTTTCTTGACGCGACCGAAGGCAAAGCCACGCCACTCGCTACTCTCGAAGAAGGCGTTCAAGCCGTGCGCTTCAACCTCGCCTGCTTCGAATCGATTCGCACCGGCAGTCGCGCTACGATTAAATAGCTAGGTCAGCAGAGAGTCACTGATCCAAGGACCCCGGCAAGGATCTCATGCAATACGTCGACTTACTCTCTCCCAGCGATCAGGAGCTTGCCACCAAGTTGAGTAATTTCGTTCCCGACGAAATCTACGACATCCATACCCATCCCTATCACCCCGATCATTTCGCGCCGGGGGCGTGGAAACTGATGGGCACAAAAGGGCCGACAGGCTGTGCCGAACATCGCGCCGCCCTGCAAAGGTATATGCCAGCAAAGATCATTCACGGTCTCTATTTTGGCATGCCGCACCCCACCGCGGATCGTTCGGCCATCAACACTTGGGTGGCCGATCAAGTGACCCAACACGGCACGGAACTGAGCCGCGGCCTCATGCTCGTCACTCCTCGTGATGATCGCGAAGCCGTCGCCCAAGCCCTCCGAAGTGGCCTCTTCTGCGGGATTAAAGTCTATCACTGCTATTCCGGTCGAGAAGACACGATGAACGCGACGGTCGAGGAATACGCGCCCGACTGGATGTGGGAAATCCTCCACGAAGTCTCAGGGATCATGCTCCTGCATATCGTGCGCGACGGCGCGATGGAAGACACGACGAACCAACAGTCCGTCCGGCGTCTTTGCCGCACTTACCCTAAGACCCGGCTCATCCTCGCTCACATCGGCCGCAGCTTCAATTACCGCAACGCGCGCAACGGATTTCACAGCCTCGTCGATCTGGATAATGTCGTCGTCGATACCTCCGCGATCTGCGAATCGGAAGCCTTTGCCGCTGCCTTCAAGATACTCGGCCCACGACGCGTGCTCTGGGGTTCTGATTTTGCCGTCAGTGAAATACGCGGGCGCTGTGTCTCCACCGGTCGGAGCTTTTTTTGGCTCTACCCCGAAATCCTACACGAAGACTACGTCCCTCCGACTACGACAGACTTCACCCTCGTCGGGATCGAATCTCTCCTTTGTCTGCGCGAAGCCTGCGAAGATGCCGGCCTGACCGGCGACGATATCGAGGACGTCTTTCACGGCAACGCCCTGCGCACCCTCGCGCCTCATCTTCCAACAGAAACCACAGCTCCCACACCCACCGGCCCTGAGCTCTGGCAACGCGCGCAATCAGTCATCTCCTGCGGCACGGGGCTGCTCTCCAAACGGGCCGAATCGTTTGATGCGAAAGGATGGCCCTCCTATTTTTCCCGCGCCTCCGGCTGCGAAGTCTGGGATCTCAACGGTCGGCGCTACATCGATTTCGCCGGAGGCTGCGGCGCCATCCTCCTCGGCTACTCCGATCCCGATGTTAATGCGGCGGTGCGAAGACGTGTTTCACTCGGCACTTACAGCACGCTCCTTAATCCACAGGAAATCGAACTCGCCGAACAACTAATCGATCTCCATCCATGGGCGGGCAAAGTGCGCTATGCTCGCGGCGGGGGTGACGCGATGATGGTCGCCGTGCGGATCGCGCGAGCCGCCACCGGGAAAAGCGGTGTCGCATTTTGCGGCTACCACGGTTGGCACGATTGGTATCTCGCGGCAAACCTCGGCGAAGACGATGCCCTCGACGGACATCTCCTGCCCGGTTTGGAACCACACGGGGTGCCGCGTGAACTTAAAGGCACATCCGTTCCCTTTCACTACAACAATCTCGAATCACTCGACGCCGCGATTGCCCAACTCGGTGACAACTGCGCGGCGATCGTGATGGAACCCATGCGGTCCCAACTCCCCGAAGATGACTTCATCGCCAAAGTTGCGGAACGTTGTCGTGCGGCGGGCGCTGTCTTCGTGGTTGATGAAGTCACCAGTGGTCTGCGTTACGGTTTTCCCGGAGGCATGTCCGCGCTTGGAGTCGAGCCCGACATCGCCGTCTACGCCAAGGCGATGAGTAACGGGATTCCCTTCGGTGCCATCATCGGTCGCGACGCGATTATGCAAGCGGCCGACAGCAGTTTCATTTCATCCAGCTACTGGACTGATGGGATCGGCCCGGCCGCAGCCCTCGCTGTTTTAGAGAAAGTCCAAGACCTCAACGTCTACGAAACACTGGTCGAACGCGGAACCCGATTGCAGGTCTCCTTGCGCGAACTCGCGACCCGCCACCCACAATGCCAACTCGAGATCGGAGGGATGCCCACGACTCCTTCGATGTCTTTCGGGCTCGGGGAGCAATCGCGTTTAGCCCAGACCCTCTACATGCGCAAAATGCAGGCGCGTGGTTTTCTCGTAACCGGCTATCATTACCTGATGCTGGCCCACGACGAGGAGAAAATCGCCTCGCTCTTAAGCGCCGCCGATGAATCCATGGACGAAGTCGCTCAAGTCATCGCCGCCGGCACCCTTACCGAAACCACCGGCCCATTGTCCACGCATATTGGTTTCGCCCGACTGACTTAATTCACCACGTTCTGCGGATCACCAGCCGCGAATGCGCGGATGTTCTCCACCACGGTGCCGAGCAATCTCGTGCGCGCAGCTTGGGTGGCCCAGGCAATGTGCGGTGTCACGAAACAGTTCTTGGCGTGCAAAAGCGGATTGTCCGGGGACGGTGGTTCGGACGACAACACATCAAGAGCCGCTCCACCGATCCGACCTGCATTGAGCGCCGCCGCGAGATCATCTTCGACCACGAGTGGACCGCGACTGGTATTCACCAACAGCGCGGAAGGCTTCATGAGTTCGATGCGTTGCGCGTTAACCAGCCCTTCCGTGTCCGGTGTTTGCGGACAATGCAGCGACACCACATCGCTGCGCTGAAACAACTCATCCATCGAAACCTGCTCGACCCCTTCCTTCGCGGTGCGCGACGCGACGATCACCTGCATACCAAAGGCGCGACCGAGTTCGGCCACCGCTTGGCCGATGCGGCCATAGCCGACGACGCCCAAGGTTATCCCATCGAGCTCGATCAATGGATGATCCCAAAAACACCAATCGATATTCTTACTCCATCGCCCCTCGCCAACCGCTGCCGCATGCGCGCCGACGTTTTGGGCGTGTTCAAGGATGAGCGCAAAGACATGCTGCGCCACCGACTTCGTGCCGTAGATCGGCACATTGCAGACCGGGATATTTCGTTCCCGAGCCGCTGCCACATCCACCACATTGTAGCCTGTTGCCATGACCCCGATGTATTTCAGGTTCGGCAGTTGCGCTATCGTCTCCTCGGATAACGGGCACTTGTTTGTTAAGACCACATCCGCACCCACCGCACGTGTCACGATCTGATCAACAGGAGTGCGCTCATAAACCTCACAATCACCTAGCTCGCGCAACGCGTCCCAGCTCAAGTCACCGGGGTTCAGGGCATGGCCGTCGAGGACAACAATCTTCATCGCTTGAGCCTTTGTGTTTTCGCCTTCAAAACAACGTCAAACCACGGGATGACATCATTCGTGCAATATACTCCCCCCCACCCTCATCACAAACCTTGCCCTCAGACGGGCTGGTAGCTGGGAGTCCTGAGCCTGTCGAAAGGCTCAATGATTAGTTCCAAGGAGTAAAACGACGACATTCTGTTTCGAAATTCGGAACAGCACCCGCCGTCGCCAGATGCTGGGCTGGGCAAGCAATGCACCTTGTTCTGCACTGAGCGTGTCGAACGTGATCAATTGACTCGACGGTTCCAGCCACTTAGCAAATCTTCCCCTCAGACGGGCTGGTAGCTCAATGGTTAGTTCCGAGGAGCGGATGCGACGACATCCTGCTTCGGAATCCGAAGCAGCACAGAGCACACTGCTCTGCGGTTGTTCAATTTACTCGACGCCTCCGCAACCCTATTGAATCTTAACGAATCAC
Source organism: Cephaloticoccus sp. (assembly GCA_034669935.1). Taxonomy (GTDB): domain Bacteria; phylum Verrucomicrobiota; class Verrucomicrobiia; order Opitutales; family Opitutaceae; genus Cephaloticoccus. Next base: position 33,573 of record JAXMOJ010000013.1, on the reverse strand, counting down.
GGGCTGGTAGCTCAATGGTTAGAGCAGAGCACTCATAATGCTTTGGTTGCGGGTTCGAATCCCGCCCGGCCCACCAGTCTTCGCTCTTCGAGCTACGCATGGCACGGCCATGTTTGAGGGATGAGAACCTAGGGTTCGACGAAGCCTGTATCGCAGGCGAAGAAGGGGCGACCGACAGGTCGGGAGCGCAGCTCCGAGCAACGCGAGCCAGTCCAAGATAATCTTCTCTTACCCCATCTATCAAATTTAAGCAGCGAAGACTGCCGCGACGTAGCCCACAGGGCGTAGGCGGACCATACGTCGACCAAGAAAGGATACTCATACGTCTACATTAGTCTCAGACGCAAATCCGGAGCACTACTATGTCGGTCTGACTGACGATATCGAAGCTCGGCTCATTAAACACAACAAGGGCGATGTCGCGCACTCAGCTAAATATCTCCCATGGAGCATCAAAACGGCTACGGCTTTTCGAGATCGCAAACAGGCTGCTGCTTTCGAGACCTATTTAAAATCAGCTTCTGGACGCGCGTTTGCTAAAAAGCGCCTATGATTCAACATCTGCGGCCTCATTTATTCAGTCCACAAACTGCAGCGCGTAGAGATCGGCGTCCTTCATCACGAAGCGCAGTCGCACGGTTCGTCCGGCTAGTGAGGAAACATCCGCACTCCCTTTCCATGTGACGACCTGCGCGATCTCATCGCCAAATGCGATATCGCACTCCTCAAGTGCAAAGCCATTGAGTGGCACTCCCGTCTCATCCTGGATTTCGACGCGAATACTTCCGACGGACGAGGTAGAGAGATTGACGGTGAGTTTATCTCCGGAAAACTGTATCGGTTTCGTGATCATTTCACCCCCGGCGAAGGACGCATTCACCGAGGCGAATCCGTCGAGTCGCAGAGAGTAACGCCGCAGATGGTAATCCGGCAGCATGTAATGTGTCTGAAGATAAAGAGACATCTCGGTATCGCTCGTCTGCACGACCCCCACCGCCGGACAATTGCTCCGACACACCCATGAGCCGCGATCCAATCCGGGACGGATAAACGACTCCATAAACGTCCGGTCATAGTGATTGCCTCCACGCGAGCTCATCAACACCGCATCGGAAGCACCGTGGCGTTGCCAATCGAGATCGAAATTCCATGCGTCCATCTCCGCTTCGGTGAGTGCTGTCTGATCGTCCACGTAGCGAAACGGCAGCGCGATGTAGATGTGCGGTGCACGGAAGTAGGGATGCGTGCCATTCGTATAAATATGCTCATCGGGCGTAGCGCCGAAATCCATTCGCTCGGGCTCGGTCCAGGTAAGAAAATCCGGCGAGGTCGCGCGGCTGATCGTGCGGTAACCGCGAAACTCCTCACCACCACTTGTATCCGTCCACGTGCGAATGTAGGCCACGTAGCATTGCTCGTGCTCCGACCACATCGCCACGTTGACCGTATCGAGCGGGTAGCCGAAGAAGATCGGCTCGTCTGAAAACATCCGCCAACGAATCCCGTCCGCCGACACCATGCGAAACAACCCTCGTTTGCGCGAACCACCGACACCTTTGTAGCGTTCATCATCCGGCACGCCTGCGCGGGTATCCTTAAACACCATAAAATTGTGTGAGATCCGGCGTTCGTCGCCATCGGGCAGGATGAGATTGTTTTTCGTGCTGCCGCGAAACTCATGCAGATTCAGCTCCGGCTTCACCCAGTTAATCCCATCAGTGCTTTCCGCATAGGCCGTCTGTTCCGAAAGCACATCCTCCTTCCCGTCCACCCCGTATCCCGAGCAGCGATAATACATCCGGTAGCACTCATCGTCCTTGATGACGTTCGTCGATCCGGCGAAACGCCCTTCCCACGGTTCGTCAAAGGCGAGCACGTTCTCCTCGCGACGTGGAATGCCCAGGCGCAACGTCGTGTTACTTAAAGTGTCGATCAATTCACGGTCGAGAAACAGCTCGCGTCGACCGCCGATGTTTAAGGGTTCGTTAGTCATGAGAAATTTCGTGAATCGATTCGCAATTACCAGAGCCCGAGATTGATGCGGTGCACGTGCATCGGCTGGTCACTATCGTTGTGAATCACGAGAGCGTTGCTACCCGCCTGCAACACCTCCGGTGAGAAGCGGAACGATTGCGTGTGTTCCAACGGCGGTCGCGGCCAACTCAGCACGTTAGGGACCGTCGCGGTCCATTCGAGAAACAGTTCCGGAGATCGGTCGCGCGTGTAAGTTTCGAGTTCTTCGCCATTCAGCGTCACGCGACTGCGCTGCGTCACGTAAAACACCAGACGCGACCTCCACGTCGGAAAGGCCGCGACCGGCAGAAGCAGATCGATCTCGAACGATTGGCCCGGCTCCAAAGTGACCGGCAGAATGCCCGGTAAATCCATCTCTTTGCGCACCCGGCGATGGGTGACAGAGAACAGGAGCGGTTTTTTACAGGAGGTCTCCGGTTTCTCGATCCCTTCGCAATAGCTCGAATACACTTCCTGATGGAAATGCCGCCCATTGGTCGGAAAATTAAACATGCTGATACCATCCGCTCCGGAATCGTAGAGCGACGTGCAGAGCGCGCGGACCGATTCCGAATTTTGATATTGGGAGCCATGCTGAAACTCGATCGAAGCGTAGATCGGCATCGCCGGATTACCCACCGCCGCCCGCATTTCATCCAGCGGCATGAAATAATCAGAAGTCAAAAACGGTCCCGCCGTCACTGCATCGACCAAGTCCTGTTTAACCCATTCGACCACATCGGTGCCCAGCACGCGACACCCAGCCAACGAAGTCGGCACGCGCACGAAAAGTTTGATCCCTTTCGCATTCGTGAGTTCGCGAATCGTCGCGACGAATCGAGTGAGGTGATCACGCTTCGCCCAAACTTCGTCGGGCGTGCCGGAGAGGTGACGCGGGAAACGCATCCAATCGAGTTGGATCCCATCCATCTCGTAGTTCTCAAAAAGCTCGCGGAAGAGTTTTTCAAAATACGGCGGCACGGCCGGATGCGAGTAATCCACCCCAAAATTAAACCAATCGTGATCGCCCCGTTCCACTGCAGGTTGATCCACGATGCACTCGGGATGTTCTTTACGCACACCTGACATGTTCCACTCGTCCTCATCCTCGGGGTTGTGCATGTCGTTCATGCGGAAACTCACAAACGTCTCCTTCCCCGCCGCCTTCAGCTTCTTCATGAAATAGCCAAACGGATCATTCCCCTTTTCGTGCTCGGCGATGAGCTGCTTACAACGCGGGTCCACTTTCCAAACCTTGGTCGGATAATAGAACTTAGCCGCACCACAGCAGAGTAGATACGTCGTCACATTCGGCGGACACTCCGCGACTACTTCATCGATATCCTTGCGATAATCATCGCTCAGCAAGCTGAACACGTTGTGGCCATCATCATCAAGCAGCAGGCGTGGCTGCACCAAGGAGCGGGAAGGAGCATTCATAATCGGGGGTGTCTCAAGCAAATCGTTCCAAACCGGAATCGACGCGCACTAGGAACCGCAGTTTTGGCAGAATGGAAAGAACGTAATGCTCACAGAAGGCAATCTATGCTCAGCTCTAACCGATCCTCATAATTGGCCGCAAAAAAGCACAAAAATCCATCCTGCATATATGACGTCCATCGCCCCTATAGGGGCGCGGCGAAGTTAAGTTTTTCATAAACCTCCTTTGCGTTTTTTGCGGCTAATTAAAACGTCCCAGACAAGAATATCCACTGTCAGGTCTTCCACCATTGCATGTCACCCATAACCGCCTCATTCACTCTGCCTTCCTTTCTTACTGTTAGCCCCAAATAATATGAGCCTCAGCGAAGACATCCGCAGCCGGATCACCGGTCCGATCAGTTCCATCAGCACGCCTTTTAATCAATCCGGTCAAATCGACGAGGACGCGCTTCGTCGCGTGGTCGAATTCGCGATCGAGGAAGCCAAGAGTGAGACTCTCCTCCTCACTTATGGCGATAGTCTCTATAGCGTGCTCACCGATCAGGAAATCGCCGATGTCACGCGCATCACCGTTGAGCAAAATGCTGGGCGCAAGCTCGTGGTTTCCGCCGGGAGTTGGTGGTTGGGCGAATCCGTGCGGTTCGCCGAATACAGCAAAAAACTCGGCGTCGATGTGTTTATGCCCTTGCCACCCAACTGGGCGGGGTCGGTGAGCGAAGATACGCTCGTCGATTATTTCGAAACGATCTCCCGCACCATCCCCGTGATGATTGTTACCGCCATCGGTCCCGGTCAACCCGTGCCACTCGGCACCGTGAAAAAGCTCCTCGATGGCGAAAACAACGTCGTCTCGATCAAAGACGATATCTGCGGCCCTTACGGTCGCCGACTCGCCGCGCTCACCCACGACAAATGGGCGTTTCTCTCCGGCGGTCGCAAAGAGAATCACCTCGATCAGCTCCCCTACGGTCCCCACGCCTACCTCTCGCTTTACATGCGTTTCTTCCCGGAAATCGCGCATCGCTACTGGGCCGCGATCCAAGCAGAAAACTGCGAAGAAGCCGTCGGCATCGTGAATCAATACGACATCCCGTTCATGGATTTCTGCGCTAAACACGGTGCGCATTTTGATGCCGTTCTCCATGGCTCAATGGAGATCGCTGGAATTGCCCCACGTTGGCGACGCGCACCTTACACCAGCCTCAGCGACGAACAAATGGCCCATCTCAAAACCTTCTTCTCCGAACGCGGTTTAAGCTGATCCTATCATTGCGAGAAGCGGAGCGACGTGGCAATCCACGAGAACCAAGATCCCCCGAATTTGCGAGGATTGCCGCAGTCGCCCCTCATGCGGGAATCCTTCGCCATGACTTAACAATCCATCACCCTTTTACCACCTTCTCATGAACTACAAAATCGGCCTCTACGGCGACGACAACCAAACCGATCTTATCCTCGTTAATCCTGCGGGTGAGATCTGCGCACGACGCACGGCCATCGGCGTGAATCCCGACACGATTCTCGATCAGGATACGATTCGTTCCGTGCTGATCGAAAAACTCGAAGAACTCGCCGCCCACGCCAAATCAGAACACCCCGAAGCCGTCATTACACATACCGCACTTTGCCTGCCCGGCAGTCTCAGTTTCTGGGAAGGCATTGTCGCTCGGTTACACGAATTCAGCCCGGCCAGTGCCTACCCCAATTACGTGCCTGCACTCGAACAAGCCACGCGCGGTTTACCTGGCATTCTGCTAAACTGTGATCCGCTTCGCGCGCTCGTCGCCGGTCGCGGCAAAGACGATAGCATTCACTGCGCGGGCAATCTCGGTTGCCGCATGAGCGATCCCGGCAGCGATTACGATCTCGGTCGCCAAGCCCTCACCTGCACCCTCGCGGAACTCCAAGGTTGGGGCGAACAATCCGAACTCGGCAAACTCGTCTGCGCCGATCTGAAAGTGGCCGACGCGACCTTGCTCACCACCAAACTCGATAGCACCGCTGTCTCCAATCAACAGATCGCCGACCTCGGGGCCCACGTGGTCAGACTTGAAACCGAGAACGACGATATCGCCATGGCGATCATCCACGACACCGCCTGCGAACTCGCCTACCTCGCCGAAACCGTGCGCGAAAAACTCTTCACCGAAAAAGACACTCCCCCGATTGGCTTGCGCGGCACGATCCTCCAAACCGACATCGCGCGCCAAGCGCTGACCGAAATCCTCGGCGCGGACAGCAAGTTCGTCGTCATCACTGATGCCCCCACCGAAGGTCTGCGCCTGATGCTAAACCGTCTCAGTTCGTAGTTACCGCATTTTAGAGCGTGCATGGAAGACAAGCAGCCCGAGTAACCCCGGGCAGATAGTTTATCCAATCCATTCATTCTCATTGCGAGTCGCGTAACGACGACGCAATCCACAAGCTAGCGCGACCTCCACGCATCCAGTGATCGTGGATCGCCGCGGCGTGTTTCTCAAATCTCGCGATGACAGCAGACTCGGGCATTTAATACACGCCCTGAGTTTAATCCTCCGCAAACCAGCGGATTCGTCGCGGTCGTCGCGACGAGATTGATCAAAATCGGATGCGGCACGCTACAGCACCGACTCCAATTAAATCCTCCCACCAAGGTAGAAGCGGCTTTATGCCGCGATCCCATGCGATGTATATCACTCACTGAATACGTAAGCATAGACATCCGCATCCTTGAGCACGAAGCGGAGACGAACGGGCCGACCACTGAGACCGCTCACATCGGAGCCCTGCTTCCATGTGATCTCCCGATCAAGGGTGTCGCCGAACAGCGGCTCGCAATCGGCCAACGCGAAGCCCGGGATGGGCTCACCATCCGCATCTTGAATTTCGACCCAGACACTCCCGGCCGCGGAGGTGGAAAAATTGAGCATCAGTTTGTTACCCGAGAACGTAATCGGCTTCGTGAGCAGTTCGCCGCCTTCCATCGGGGCCTCGACGGATACGAACCCATCTACCCGCAACGTGTAGCGACGCAGTGAAGCTGACCCGCCCGTCCAATAATTCTCAATCGCATAGAACGACAGTTCATCCGGCGCCCCCGGCAAGGCGGATTTGGTCTGCACGACGTGCCATCCCATGTATTGATGCCCATAATTCCACGTGCCCGGACGCTCGATCCCCGGACGTAGAAACGACGAATTCCAGCGCTTAAACGTCACCCCGTCGCGGCTCGCCATGAAAAGCGTATCCGTAATCGCAGAGCCGTAGCGTTCCTGCATCGCTCCTCTCACCAGTCGGTTCTCCAACTCGGGTAACGCGAGCAGGGAATCGGGCCATTGCGCGGTCTTCTCAGCATGAGTCAACGCCTCCTTGGCTTCACCCCGGGCCAGTTGGTAGCCTCGCTCAGTGTAACGAATTGGAAATCCGATCTTGAGATGCGGCGCCCGGAAATAGGTTTTGATCGCATTGGTGTAGAGCTGTTCGACTGGCGAATCCACATACTGGAGATCGGCGTGATTTTCCCAGTGGATGAAATCCTGCGAAGTCGCCGTGCGGATCGAACGATTTCCCCGATGAAGTTCCTCTTCCGTGGACCCGTCGAAGTAACGCCAATAGGCGCGGTATTCCCGGTTCACAGCATCCCAGAAGGCGAGATTCACCGAATCGAATGCGCCTTCGGTTATCACTGGCTCTGCCGCCATCGGTTTCCAATGAATTCCATCCGGAGATTGATACGCCATCAGCCCCAGGGGGTTATCCGATCGGAAAAATGCCTTGTAGCGCGCCTCCGGTTTCGCATCCGGATTGCTGTCCTTAAACACCGCCGGATGAGCCGCATTGAGCACAACCCCATCCTGCGGACCACTGGCTTTAATAATATTATTATCCGTCGATCCATTAAATTCGTGCAGCCCGAGATTCGGCTTCCGCCAATGAATACCGTCGTCGCTTTCCGCATAGGCGCAGAAATGCTGGATGCTTTTGTTTCCCCCGACATAGGCAGTCAGGTCCCACGCCTTGTAATACATCCGGTAAAGATCGCCGTCTTGAAATATGCTGTGATAGCCGGAACCACTTCCCTCCCAAGGAGCATCATGCTCGATGACAATTTCCTGGGGCACCGGACGATGCAGACGCAATCGCGCCTCGCCGCTCACGCTCTCAATCAGGGTGTCATCGACGAACAACTCCCGCCGGTCGCCGATGTCGGCCACCGGATCTGCCGCGATCAATGCCGGCAATAGCGTTAACTGAAGAAGCCAGAAAGCGGGGCGTAACAAACAAGTTCTTGGGTTCATAAAATTGCCGGGATCGCGGATCAGTCAGCTGTGTTGGCAGTCGCTGCTTTTGCCGCGACCTGCTGGGCAATCCACTCATGGGTTGATCGCAATCCATCTTCGAGCTTCTTGGTGCTCTCCCAGCCTATCTTCTCTCGATAGAGCTGATTATCGGAGTTGCGGCCATTGACCCCCAGCGGGCATTTGAAACCGTATTTTTGCACAAAGGCATCGCCTGCCAGATTCTCGATCCGAACCTGCTTCCCAGTTATCTTAATCGCCAATCCGGCCAGCTGATTGAGTGAAACCATTTCCTCGGAACCAATGTTCACTGGTCCGGCAAAGTCTGAAGACATCATCCGCAATACTCCTTCGACGCACTCGTCGACATACATAAAACTGCGTGTCTGCTGACCATCACCCCACACCTCGATGCTGCCACCTTCCTTTGCTTCAACAGCTTTTCTCAACATCGCCGCCGGAGCTTTTTCTTTACCGCCATCCCACGTCCCCTGTGGACCAAAGATATTGTGAAAACGCGCAATTCTCACCGCCAAACCATGGTTGCGCGCGTAAGCTAAAAACAGCCGTTCACTGAATAATTTTTCCCATCCGTATTCGGAATCGGGAGCCGCCGGATAGGCCGAGTCTTCGGTGCAAATTGGATTGTCCGGATCAAGCTGGTTGTGCTCGGGATAGACACAAGCGGAGGACGAATAAAACACCTTGGCTACCCCTTTATTCACACATTCCTGAGCCACGTTGAGATTTATGGTCGCGGAGTTGTGCATGACATTCGCGTCATTCTCACCCGTGAAAATATACCCCGCTCCACCCATATCTGCCGCGAGCTGATAAACTTCATCATCCCCTTCTCGAATCACCGACTCCACCGCTCGGGGATCGCGCAGGTCGACCTGACAAAACTCATCACAAATAGTCTCATGATTGAAATATTCATGTGTCTTGATATCGGCAATTCGCACGGAGCAACCCTCGGTCTTCAACCTCTTGGCCAGATGCCCTCCGATGAATCCACCTCCACCCAACACGACGACTTTCTTCGTTTTTGCACTATCGGGATTCGGTGTTGCGGCCTTCATGAGAAACAAGTGTTCAGCGAATTAGGATGAAGTCGAGTATCTGCTCGGGCGCTCCATTGACTCGATAAACCCTCCTTTGTTATCTAGGCATTACTTTTGCTTAGGCTATTCCCCTTCTGCTCATGGATCTAAAATCTTACCGTTCGTATCGTGACCTGCCTCCCGTCGCCGGGATCACCTCGATTGAAGGAGCTGCCAAAATCGGCTTCTCGATTGATGACTGTGTCACGCGCTTGAAACATCACCACTGGGCCTGGAAACGGTTGCACGCAATCTTCGTGAAGCAGCTGACCGCCGAGCCGATCTATGAGCTCAAAATGGCGTTCAGTCTGCACGCGCACTATTGCGCCGAACACACCGCCGCGTGGCGCAAGCGCGTGGGTGAAATGCGCGAACCGCCACTCGGCTTGGACGCGGTGCCCAACGCCGCGCTTGATGCATTCTTCGACGAGATTCTCTCCGCGCCCACGACCACGGAATTGCTGGTTGGCATTTATCAGCACGCCCTGCCCGCTCTGCGTGAAGCGCTCGCTCGCCACATGGAGGAGACCAATCAGCTCGTCGACCATCCCAGTTTTCGGATCTGTCGCTTCGCGTTGATCGAGATCGATGAGATGATCGAATTCGGCGCACGCGCCGTGCCGTGTCTCGATGCAGCCGACGATCAGGAGTGGCCAACCGTGCTGACCAATCTGCTCGCCGCCGCCGGTGGACTCGATGGCTCCGCAATGCCCTCAGGTCAGGAACCGCGTCGTCACTATTCGTTGAAAGTCCCCGCTTACGATTCGGTGCCACAACGCGACGAACGTTTTCAGGATTCCTATAACATGGGCGTCCACGCCGAGGCGTTTCTTTACGACGAGAAGTTTCCCGATCTCCCGAAAACGCTGATGATGTATTATAAACGCATCCGCGAAATCGACGTTCCGGAAATGATGGCCTCGATCATCGTCGAGACAAAGGACAAGCCGTGGGGCTATTACGCCGACATGACGCGGCAGCTCTGGGACGAAGCCCGCCACGCGATCATGGGCGAGGTCGGTTTCGTGCGGGCCGGTCTCGATTGGCGGAAATACATCCGCATCAATCACACGTGGTCGCTCGCGCTCAACACGCAGCTCAAGCCGATCGAACGCCACGCCGTGCTCTACTTTATCGAACAGGGTCTCATGCCCAAGACGGGCAAACGCTTCGAATGGGAAACCGGCGTCGCGTCGGGCGATCCGTTTTCCGCGATGATTCAGGACTACGATTGGGCCGATGAAGTGCTCCACGCGCGCATCGGCCGCGATTGGTATGTCAAAGCCATCGGCGATGCCGCCAAGGCCACCGCCTACGGCGACAAGTGCTGGTCGGATGTCACCATCGATTGGGAAAGCTACCGCCAGAAAGGCCTCACCCAACACGAGAACTGGTGGCCCGCCGCCTACACCGAATGGTGCCGCGTCCACGGCGAAACCCCCGCCCCCGAAATCCTCGCCTACAACACCAACTACTCCGACACGCGAGCCGACCTGCAGGACATCAGCGCGTCAGGGTAAGAACGATGAGAGTCATAATCATATCAATCTGCTTGGTTCTGCTCTCTGGCTGTGCGACGGGGCCTCGGATTCCATCCGGCTCAAAAGGCAATCTTCTCTTCTCGATTCGTATAATCGAAACCGATTCCGGAGGCATTCTAGAAAAAGATGAAGGCATATTTTTCTACGAAAACGATAGAGGTGTTGTCACCGGATATAATATAACCCGAGGGAGAATCACCGCAGTGGTAAATATTTCCGCAGATGACCTAAGGGATGAGTTAGATAAAATTGCCTTTGAGACGTTTAATTTTGAGACAGAGCTGGCGCGAGCTATTGCAAGACGAGATGCCGAGTATGCTGATGAAGTCATGGGCCCATTTGCTCTACATGGTGCAGAGTATGAAATCCGTTTCACGCCCTACGACCAAACTTTCACATTAAGAAGATGGAATCCAGCAATCGAGATAGAAGGCTTCTCAAGTTACAGTCCTAAGATCGCAAAACTGAAAGCTCTGATCGACGCCTTCGCGCGCCTATATGGCAGAAGCGAATTCAGGTTCTGAGTGATGGTGAAGCTTTTGAAATTCATATGCATCGGACTGGGAATAACCCACGCAATCATCATGACCCTGTTCGCAACTGGACCTGAACTGGCTCCTTTAATGGTCTGGATTGTAGACTTCCCAATCGCTCACTACACAATTGAAGGAGAACCCAAAATCTTGGCTTACGGTGTGCCCATCCTCGTCTGCTCTATCGTCTATCCAGCGATAATTTATCTGATCGGTAGAACTATGATCAGGGTCTTTAGAAAAACTCCCCAACAAGATATTCCCAATGACTAATATGGAGGAAAAGGAAGACGCTGCAGACTTGGAGCCATTTCGAGAGCGAGAAAACGAACCTGTTATCGAATTCGAAACTTTCGTCGCTTCGCTGGAATCGAACGAAGAGCAGTAGAATTGTCTTCTGTCATTGCGAGGAACCTCGCGAAGCAAGGTGACGCGGCAATCCACGATTGTCGCAGGGGTATAAATATTCGTAGATGGCCGCGTCGCGTTACTCCTCGCCATGACACTAACTGAACAACGCGCACGGGGACGTGCGCATCCACCTGAAGACATGGTGGTCGTGCAGGTCCCTCTGCACGATTCGTTACATCGACGAAATCTTCACACCACCCTGATCGCTTCCAATCCGAGTAACGCGCCAAGTTTATCCAAGCGGGCGCCAATGTGACCGAGGCCGACGGCGCAGTGATGCGCGGGGCCGTGTTGATTCCAACGGGTAACGAATTCACGGGCGCCGCAAGCGAAACGGTAACGGCTATTCGTATTACCGATTTCCATGATCGGTCCCGCGACTGATTCTGCCTCAGCGTAAAGCAATGCGAGTTTGCCGTCAGTCGTTTCGATGATGGAAAGCAGCGTGACCGGTCCGTGTTTCACCGCCATTTCGACGGAGACGCCGCGGCCGACTTTGCCGTGATAGACATCAAGCGGGCGCACTTTCGTTTTGCCTTCGGCAATCGCGATATGGCCCGGACCATCGTGGCCCATCAGCACGACGTCGTCATTAAAATCCATCGCGTAGTATTCGGTAAACGAACCGCCGACGCCGAACAGATCCATGATCTTCATCGCCTGCACGTTCTTCACTTCGTATTCACCCGCGACTGGAATACCGCGCTCCGTGAGCAACGAAGTTCCGAGAATGATTGAAGCGATCGTCGCTTCATTTTCAGCCACGCCGGTGCCTTTGTAGAAATACGCCATCGAGCCGAGCCGGTAGTCGGCGACCAATCGATCCAACGCGACCGAAGTGCGCGCGGCTTCATTCAGATCTTCAACGGGGCAATCCGGTTGCACATCGAACTTCGCCGCAAACTCGGCGAGCTTTTCGGTGATCTGCGAATCGGTGACGTCGCGTCGCAGTGCGGAGAGTTCATCGACTTCGAGCAGTTCGATGTGCGTGCCGAAGGTCGCACTTTGCAGAGTGGTGTCGGAATAGATATCGAGCATCCCACCGTAGTAGTGCCCCATCAATCCAAGCCGGTTGCCATACATCGCCGCCGCGACCCGCGCGGCTTCGACCCACGCATCGACCTCGCGCCAGCAAACCGGATCATCCTCCAGCGTGCCGGTGATTTGATGGAAGGTAACACCCGCGCGCTTAAATACATTGGCGATCTCCGGCACGGGACAGGCCGAGCAATGCGCGAGCCATTCGCCCGTCATTTTCGTGCGATCCCCCATCGCGTTAAACGACGCGTAATCAATCGCCGACGTGGGTTGCAGATTGAGAATGATCACCGGCACTTTCGCGCGGAGCACGACGGGTAGCACAGTAGACGAAAGCGCGTAGGTGGTGACGTGGAGAAAAATCACATCCACATCGGCTTGCCGAAATTCGCGTCCCGCTGCGTAGGCACGATCGGGATTATCGACCAGCCCGGCGTTAATCACTTCGACCCCGTCGCGATCAAGTTTCTCAGCGACTCGAGCCACGTAACCTTCGAGTCGCGCTTGCAGGCCTTCGAATTGCGGCCAGTAGGCATCAAGCCCGATTCCAAAGAGTCCAACTTTCAGGGGTGAGGTCATGGGGCTTTAAACAAAACGAATCCGAGGTAAGGCTAAAGACGAAACCGCCTGATCCTAGGCACCCTCTCCGCCACTCTCCTTTTGCGAGTTGCGGGCCTTATCGACAAAGATGCGGATCTCAGCATCGCGGCGCCCGAGAATTTCCGTAGCACGCTTCAGCGCATCACGGGTGGAGAGATTGGGATTGGACGGCACTTCGCGGAAAAAATTCTCAGGACCGAGCTTATCGATAAATCCGGAATTACCCAGCACACGAGTGACCTCGCGAATGGCCCCGGAAATGAGAAGATGCCGGTCGGACTTCCGGAGGAAACTGTGCAACTCTTCAATCGCGGCGGCGGCCGTGGCATCAAGGTTTCGGGCGTTCTTCAGTCGTAGGATGATGATTTTCAGCGACGGATCACGGATGACTTCGCGGATCTGTTGATCAAAGAGATCGGTGGAACCAAAGAACAGATCGCCTTCGGCATGCATGATCGAAATCCCCGGGACGGCCCGCAGCTTGCGATCAGACAATTTAGCCAACTGCCCTTCCGGATTGAAATTGTATTCCACCAGATCAGGCGTGCCGGCTTTGTGCAAAAAGAGGAGAATGGAAACAAACGCCCCCAGAAAAATAGCGGCGTCAATCGTGAGTAACAGGGCCGCGCTACAGGTAACGGTAAACACGATGGTGTCGGATCGCGTGGTGCGTAATGCCAAACGGATATTGTGCCGATTGAAGAGAGATAACGCGATCCCCATGACCAGCACGGCCAGGGCCGCTTTCGGAATATAGTGAATCAGAGGACCGAGCGTGAAGAGCAGGAGCATCACCACGATCCCGGAGTAAACATTGGCCAAAGGAGACCGCGCCCCCGATGTTTCGGCGAGCATCGAACGCGTGAGCGATCCGGAAGCGTTCATCCCACCGCATACTGCACTGGCCGTATTGGCCAAGCCCATCGCATACATCTCCTGATTCACATCGAAACGTTGACCAGCCCGCGACGACAAAGTCTTCCCAATCGAGGTGGCCTCAAGGATAGAGACAAAGGCCAAAGCCAGAGCGGGCACAGCCAGATTACCAACCAACTCAAAATTATAGATACCGGGCAACAAACGCAGTTCGGTGAAACTGAAGTTTTGGATACTCGCAATCGACCAGCCCACATAACTAAACCCGGCGCCCAAGAAGCTCGTCAGCAGCAAGGTAAACACGATATTGGGCAACTTGGGAGCCCAGCGGGTCAACCCGAGCTGGATCGCAAGGGTGGCCGCGGCCATCAAGACTTCCGGCCAATAAGTAAGTGGCAGACTGCGAATCGTATTCGACACAATCCCGAGAAAGGTGGAGGCCTCACCGATCTTGAACCCGAGCACGTTTTGGATCTGGTTTACAAAAATGAATAAGGCCGCAGCCGTGACATAACCGGTAACGACCGTGCGCGAGATATAGTTGATCAGCAAAGACGCATTCGCCATCGCGCCCAATATCAGAAAACCGCCGACCATTAGCACAAATACCGGCAGGGCGAGGATGCGTTGATCCGCCGGGAGTCCGGATGACGCCAAGCCCGTGAGCAGCAAAATAGCCGTGGCATTGGTGGGGCCCAACACGACAAAACGAGTGCCACTGAAGAAAGGGCCAAAAGTCGTGGACACGGCGCTACTAATCAGCCCGGCCAAAGGCGGCACGCCTGCAATCAGGGAATAGGCGATGCTCTGAGGAAAACTGAGCAGCGCGATATTCAACCCGGCCCGAGCATCAGCAACGCGGGTGGCGCGGGGAGGTTTGCGCAATAAGCGACGCCCAGGAAACCAATCCAACTGAATCGTGCCAAACAAACTGCGGATCCAGTAACGAATGATAAGACCCCAACGACGCTTATGCGGTCGCCGCAATGGCGTGCTGGACGCTGCCGATGACGGTGGGGGTTTCGAGTCACTCACAGATTCAAAACAGGTTGTTCAAAAAATAGGGCTTACGTCAATCGACACGCGCAGAGGAATGGTAAATGCGTGTGGCGCCCGACTTGACGACGTCTCATCGGAATGAGCACGGATCTTCATGGCCGCATAAATGGGTTGCCGGACGGTCGAAAAGCCTTTCTTTAGTTGTTCAGTGAAGATTTCCGTAAAAATCGATTATGCCTGCCGCGTGCTCGCAGAAATGGCCCGGATGCACGGCAGCGCAGACTTGGCGCAAATCGATCATCTCGCGAAAACCGAGGCTGTGCCGGCTAACTTTCTGGCGCAAATCCTCGGCGAATTACGCAACGGCGGGCTCATCACCAGCAAACGTGGGATCCAGGGAGGCTACGCACTCGCTCGAGACCCCGAGCAGATTTCTCTCTACGATATCATGAAAGTTATTGATGGAGAGTTGCTTGAGTTTAGCGGGAATCACGAAGGCCGCAGTGGGAATGTGTTAAAACACATCTGGGGTGAAATGCGGCATTCCATCGACGAGAAAGCCAAGAGCTACACTCTCGATACCTTCATCTCAAGCCAGCCAGGAGAGATGTATCACATCTGAGGGCGTAAAAACCCGCCAGATCAGCTCTGCGATTGATGACAGACCAAAGTAAGCCGCGAGCTTGACCCACGGGCCCAATCAATACTTTATTAACTTTATGTCTTCACTTATCTTTAACGATATCGTTTCCACCATCGGCAACACGCCGCTTGTAAAACTTAACCGCGTCGCCACCGGTCTCGACGCCACGATTCTCGTCAAAACGGAATTTTTCAATCCCATGGCCAGTGTGAAAGATCGCATCGGCCAGGCGATGATCGTCGCTGGTGAAAAAGCCGGCCGCATCAAGTCCGACACGGTGATTGTCGAGCCTACTTCCGGAAACACCGGTATCGCCCTCGCCTTTGTCTGCGCCTCGCGCGGCTACAAGCTCATCCTCACGATGCCTGAAACGATGTCTCAGGAACGCCGCGTGCTTCTGCGCATGCTCGGTGCCGAAATCGTGTTAACTCCTGGCGCCGAAGGAATGAAAGGCGCTATCGCCAAGGCCACAGAGATCGTCGAATCGCATGGCGATCGTGGTTTCATGCCTCAACAGTTTGATAATCCCGCCAATCCTGAGATCCATCGTCTCACCACCGCCGAGGAAATCTGGACCGCAACCGAAGGTAACATCGACGCTTTCGTGGCCGGTGTGGGCACCGGTGGCACGATCAGCGGTGTTTCCGAAGTGATCAAGTCGCGCAAAGCGATCAAGACATTCGCCGTTGAGCCTGAAGCCAGCCCCGTCATCGGCGGCGGCAAGCCCGGTCCTCACAAGATCCAAGGCATCGGCGCTGGATTCATCCCCAGCAACTGCAATACCAACCTCATCGATGAAGCGATCTCCGTCTCCAACGAGGATGCGTTTGAAACTTCCCGCCAGACTGCGCTGCAGGATGGTATTCTCGGTGGTATCTCCACGGGTGCAAATATCTGGGCTGCGATGGAAATCGCGAAGCGCCCTGAATTCGCCGGCAAGACCATCGTCACCGTCGCACCGAGCTTTGGTGAACGCTACATCTCGACGGCCCTCGCCGAGAAAGCTCGCGCCGAAGTTTCTTCGTAAGGTTGCACGACCGCGTGTCGTGGCTTAGCTATTTTCGTATCAGTCCCGCCGATAACCGCCAACCGGTGTTATCGGCGGACTTTTATGCCGCGCTATGAACCTCGACGATATCAAGCAAGACCTCCTCGCCTCCTACGATCGCGATGGGGGCATCAATCACCTCGATGGCGTTAATCTGCCTTCGCAGGAATCGACCAATAAACTCGCCGCCGAGTTTATGCATCTGCTTTTTCCCGGCTACTTCGAGGAAACCTGCCTCACCAAGGAAGACGTGCCGGATCACGTCGAAAAGCAGCTCGCTCAAATCAACGAGCGGCTGACGACCGAGATTGAAAAGTGCCTGGCTTTCTCGAAGGAAACCAATCCGAGCGATCCCGCGGAAAAAGCCCGTGAGCTCACGACGGCAACTCTCAAGCAGTTGCCCGCCCTCCGGAAAATTATCAAGACCGACGTCGATGCGGCCTTCGCGGGCGATCCTGCCGCTAGTAGCATTGAAGAGATTATCTTGGCGTATCCGTGCGTGCTCTCGATCTCACTCCAGCGTTTTGCACACGTGCTCTACACTTTGGGCGTTCCCCTGCTTCCCCGCATGTTGACCGAGTATGGCCATGAACGCACTGGCTCCGATCTGCACCCCGGCGCGCAAATTGGCACGCATTTCTTTATCGATCACGGCACCGGTGTCGTGGTCGGCGAAACCTCCGAAATCGGTTCGCACGTGAAGCTCTATCAAGGCGTGGCGCTGATCGCACGTTCGACGGCCGGCGGACAGGCTCTGCGCGGGCAAAAACGCCATCCTTCACTCGAAGACAAGGTCACCGTTTACGCGAGCACCACAATCATGGGCGGCGATACCGTGATTGGCGCAGGTTCCACCATTGGTGGTAATGTCTTCGTTACTCATTCGGTGCCCAAGCGTTCTTTGGTCGTGATGCAGGAACAGAGTTTGGAAGTCCTCAACAAAGACGCGCATAAAAACGAAGATTCCCTTGATTGGGTGATCTGAAGTCTGAATATATAGCCCGACTCTATATTCGACGAATTCGCACGAGCATACCTTGCGAAAAGCGAAAGTTTGTTTGTATAGTCCTATACGATACAATGATACGCCTAGCACTACTCTTCTCGCTAGCTTTCACGGCATCTGCACTGGCCGCACCCTCGGCTAAAGTTGTCATGCCGGAGAGGTTTGATCCGCTATATCCCACGATGCAGCAGTGGTCGCAGGCTGGCGTGGTGGCTGCAGATATGCAGCAAGAGTCTCCATTGGTGGTGCGGCTCAAACCAGGCGACGATCTGGCCGCCGCCGTCGCTCAGGAAAACATCACTATTCATCTCGCACCGGGCAATTATCCGCTCGACGAAACGTTATCGCTTGGGAACCACGTGATCCTCCAAGGTTCAGGCATCGGCAGAACCCGTCTCGTGATCAAACTGAGCGAACGACAATCAGCTCCCTCGGAAGATGCCAGTCTTGCGGTTCCAGAAGCGACCGGCGTGCTCTTCGCCAACACGATTGGTTCCGGTATCGAAAACCTATCGATCACTATGGAGGAAACACAGCTCGAACCCAATAGGCGGGATAATCTCCATCTCACTCTGGTCAGCTTCAAAAGCAGCCGGAGCAGTTGGCTCAAAAACTGTGAACTTCTCAACGCCGGGTCACACCCACTTCTGCTGGAAAACTCCTCGCACCTCACGATCGAAGGCACGGAAATATATGGAATTGGGAATAAATCCGACAGCCTCGGCATAGTTATCCTCTCTGGCGTCGAATATTGCCTCCTCGACGGCATGCTGATCAGCGATATCAACCACGTTTTACTGCGCGGAGGAACTGATGGCAGCAAATCCCACTACAACGTAATTGCCAACAATCGGATCACTGTAGATGTCCGTTTCGAGTCTTTAAACACCGATCACAATCTCTTGGAAAACTGTGCGATCGCCGTGCCCCCCACGCATCACGCTCCTCCCATCTCCTATCTCACCAAGACCAAGGAGCTCCCCAGCACCAATCTGATTTTTCTCTGCACGATTACCCGAGATTTCCCGACCGGCAATCGTCGCTTCAGCGTAGCAGGCAACCCCAACAAAGTTTATCGGCTTCTCGGTGCGACCACCTTGAAAACTTCGATTGAAGAGTTCGGTGAGGCTCCGATTCGAAATACGCTCTGGCCCGTGCGATTCTAGTAGGCACTTGCGCCGATGAGGCTATTTACACCAGTTTAGACATTCGTATGCCCGCCCTCTTCGACCTCAGTCACGTCCAAGCTTCCCGCACC
Source organism: Cephaloticoccus sp. (assembly GCA_034669935.1). GTDB lineage: Bacteria > Verrucomicrobiota > Verrucomicrobiia > Opitutales > Opitutaceae > Cephaloticoccus. Next base: position 14,784 of record JAXMOJ010000013.1, on the reverse strand, counting down.
GTCTCGCCTCAAGACGGCATGCTCGTCGAAGGATTGGAGGATCAGTATTTCGATATCGGCCGCCGCGCGCTCGAGCTCGTGCAGCTCTCCGCTAAGCTCTGCGACAAACCTCACTATCCCGAGATCCTCGATCTCCCCTGCGGCCACGGTCGGGTGATGCGTTGGCTCCGCGCCCAATACGATTACGCCACCATCACCGGCTGCGATCTGCTGCGCGACGGTGTTGATTTCTGCGCCCAGGAATTCGATGCCGTCCCCGTCTATTCGGAACCGGATCTCACCAAGGTCGATTTCGGCAAACAGTTCGATTTGATTTGGGTGGGATCACTCCTCACTCATCTGCCTCAGAAACAATGGCTCGCAGCCCTCGATTGCTTTATCAATTGGACGAAGGAATGCGGCGTGCTGATTTTCAGCACCCAAGGCCGCACCGTCCCCAGCCTGCTCGCGCGAGGTCGGCGCAATGTCGCCGAAAACATCGATAAACCCGCCCTGCTCGAAGAATTCGCACAGCACGGTTTCGCCTACCAACGCTATTTCGAATGCACGGATGACGAAGACTACGGCCTCGCTCTGTCGTCACCCGAATGGCTCATGCGCGTGCTCCAACGTTACCCCGATGTGATCATGCGCGGCTATCTGGAAGAAGCCTGGGGTATGCAGGACATCGTCATCCTCTATAAAAAAGCCGGCCACTTCGAACCCCTCCTCGGCGTCCCCGAATCGCCATTGCCCAGTGCGAAAGCACCCGAGAAGAAAAACTGGCTCGGTCGGATATTAGGGTAATTCTAGCCCCGAGATAAAAGTTCGCCGGGCCCGGCTCGCGCGGCATAATCGCCGCATGCCCCTTAAAATTCGCTTAGCCGATATCGTCAGCGGGTTGATGTTCGTGATCCGCCGCTTTCCCCTCGCGGCCCTCACCTGTCTGATCGCCTACGCCTGCTGTTTGGCACTACTCGAAAGCCCGCAAGCATACCGTGAGGTTGAGCTGTTCCGCGTGATCTTCGTCTGCACTCTCGCGCTACCTCTCTTCTTTGCGCTCACGCTGCTTCGAGAACAATCCTCGCAACATGGCATCGCCAGATACGCGCCGGAAGCTATTGGTCTTGCCCTGCTGATCGCCTACGGCACGTGGTGGCTAATCCAACCGAAAGAGGTGCCCTTCAAGCATTACGTTTGCCACGGCCTGCTCCTGCTCGCGGTCCACTTTTTCGTCGCCTGCGCGCCGTTCCTCAAACGAGGACACGACGATGGATTCTGGAACTACAACAAATCGCTCTTCCTCCGCTACCTGCTCGGGGTGCTCTATTCCGTCGTGCTGTTTGCGGGACTCGCGCTCGCTCTGCTCAGCGTGGATCGTCTGCTCGCGCTGAAAATTGAAGGCGAGAACTACGGCCGACTGTTCCTCGGCATCGTCACGGTTTTCCATCCGTTGTTCTTCCTTGCGGGAATCTCGAAGCACTTCACGCAGGCCGATTCCGAATTCCTCACGACGCTCCGCCGCTTTGTCCAATTTTGCCTGATGCCGTTGGTCGTTATCTACCTGGCGATCCTCTATCTCTATACCGCGAGAATCATCATCACGTGGGAGTTGCCCAACGGTTGGGTCGCACTACCTGTGCTCATCCTTTCGGTGATCGGAATTCTCTCCGCCCTGTTACTCGATCCCCTGCGTGACAATGAGGAGTTCCCGTGGGCCGGAAAATTCACCCGCTGGTTCTACCGCCTACTCTTGCCGCTCACGATCCTGCTGATGATTTCCATCGGCGTGCGCATCGCCGATTATGGTGTGACCGAAAACCGCTACTTTGTAGCCATCCTCGCCGGATGGCTATTCGTCGTCGCACTATGCTACGGAATTTTCAAAGCGCGCTCGACTCGCTGGATTCCGCTCTCTCTCGGCATCATTTGCCTACTCAGCGCCTGGGGTCCGTGGAGCGCGCCGGGAATTTCTCTCCGCAGCCAGAAGGCGATGGTGATGGAAGATTTCGAAAGACTCAGAGTGCTTTCCGACGGCAAACTAATCGCCAAGTCTCAGACTATCGCCGCTCAAGAATACACCGGCATTCGTTCACGATTACAGTATCTCTTCTATCATCACGACCCGCGGATTTTCGACGAGATGATGCAGGGTTTCCCGAATTGGGCGGAAGGTTCCGTCGTCGGTTCTTCGTCGGCTTCCATTTCACGCTACACCTCCAACCAGCGTGCGGATCATTTACTGGAGACCCTCAATATCAATTCGGCAGTGGCCGCCTTCAGCTCCTACTCCTTGCAAGCCAATGAGCCCTTTGCCGTGAAAGCCGATGGTGTCGTCTCCCAACACAATAGCCAGTATCGCTGGCAAAAATCGATTGGCGACCTGCTCCCCGATTCGAAGCTCACCCTGACATTTGACGAAGCAAACCGGGCTATCCTGAAGACAAACACTGAAATGGTCGCCGTTGATTGGGAGGATGCGATCGCCGGACTTCCTCATATCGGTGATCAGATCGACGTCGCTCATGACCAGCTCACTCAGAACGTCGAGATCAGCGACTATCGGGTCGAGCTGACCGCCACGAAAATATATCTCCAACGGGTAGATGGGAAACCTCAGATCAACAGCCTCGAACTACTGGTGATCGTTTATCCCCGTGAAGACTGAGTGCGAATACATCTAAAATCTGTCACGGCGAGAATCTCGCAGAGCGGGAGACGTGGCCATCCACGATTAACTCAGTCGCCCACACCCCCAGTTCGTGGATCGCCACGGCGCGTTTCACGCACCTCGCGATGAGAAATCTAAAACCACGTCCCTAACTCTCACTTCCAGTATGTAAGCAGCGAGCTTGCCCGCGCATGAAATACCCCAGCGACAGCAAGCGAGCGTCCTACCCTGACCTTGTGACTTCTTACACGGAATCGCAGGTGTTATTTCCGACCGAACAACTCCCACATCAGGATGGCACCGGCCACGGAGACATTGAGCGATTCCACAGCTTTCGTGCCGGGAATCGTAACTTGCTGCGAGCAGGCGGCGGAAACTTTTGGCGCGATGCCGCTCTCCTCATTTCCCATCACCAGAGCGCAGGGTTGATTCGGCGCAACCGCGCATTCCGGACGGCCTCCACGCGTCGCCGCCGCGAGCACCGCGTATCCGGTCTGGCCTAGATCTTTAATCAAGAGGGGGAGATCACGCGCGGCCCATACTTTGATTTTTTCGAAACCACCCTCGGCCACCCGATACGCCGCATCGTTGGGGCGCGCCGACTCCGGTGTGTCCGTGATTATGATATCTTCCACGCCCAGATAAGCCGCGGTGCGTGCGAGGGCGCCGAGATTGTGAGCATTCCCCACGCGGTCGAGAATCAGCAAAGGCGCGCGTTGCGCCGCCCAGCGTTTCACATCCGCCGGACGCGGATTCAGCACCTTCGGCGCGGCCACCACCGCGACGACACCACCGTGATGTTTCGAGCCGGAAATCTTTTCGAGTTCTGCCGCGGGCACACTGCGGTAAACCTTCCGCTCCTTCGCGAGCACCTTGCAAATCGCGCCCAATCGGCGTCCCGTCGCCGGATCGAAAAACAACCGCAGGATCGAAGAGGGCTCGCTCGCCCAGCGCGCCTTCACCGCCGCCATCCCGCAGATTGTCAGTTCCTTGTTTTTCACTGCGCTCAGCGAATCGCAATTTTACCCAAACGCGAGTAATCCGCGCCACTCCCCTCTGAAAACCGACCACCACAGAAGAAGTGTAACCAGCCTGGTTACACTTTTGAGACCATCTTCACCGCAAGAGTAACCTAATAGGTTACTCTTAGCAGCGGGTTCAGGAGGTGGGTGGTTTGGGAATTCGCAGTGGGTGACGGGAAGACGCAAAAAAGCGCCCGGCGTAAGCCGGGCGCTGGAGAATAGGATAAACTCGAAGAGTTTCGATTAGAAGCCTTCGAAGTGCTTTGGCTCGTCGGGATCTTGGTAACGAGTCGTGTAGGTCTTCTTGCTCGCGGCGAGCTTGAGGAAGACATCGACCGGCACGATCTCGATCGGGCCGGTGAGTTCTTTCGTCACTTGGACGAGGCTGTTCACATCGTTCGATTCACGCACGTGCACAAGCAGGAAGTAAGGGCGCTTCGAATTGAGCGTGATGAGCTCGTTCAAATCATCGGTCACAGCATCACGAGGACGCTTCGGATCGATGTAGTAATCGTAGGAGATCATCGGACGGGTATCGCGCAGATCGCGCGTGCGCGCGGGGCCGTAACCGTTGATGAAACCGAGGACATCCGGAAACGCTTTGTAGTAGCGATCCACGGTTTCCTTGGTGAGATCGGTATTCCCCACGTTTCCATCAGCCGCGGAATTATCCATGATCTCCATGATCCGCTCGTCGAGCAGGTCCATCATGCCCTTGGCTTCATCCATCAGCAGAAAGAAACGATCTTCGGGGATATGATTCGGATACATGTAACCGGGACCGGAAAGGCCACCGATGAAGTAATCGTTAGGTGTGGCGGATTCGTGGAAATACTCGAGTGCTGCGGGGGAGAAACTCGACCAGTTCATCGTGACCTGCCAACCGAAGGGTAGCTTGCCGCGACCAGGCTTGGTCCACACGCCGATCCCGATGGAATCGGACTGCACGAAAGAGATGTAAACCTTCTCTTCGGCCACGAGTTTCGCATCACGCGCGACGCGGTGATTGTTGGTAAACTTGAAACCCTTCGTGAACGTGAACTGCGAGTTGAAGCTCAAGTTCGGCAAGTTGTGGAGACCTTCCATCTTGAATCCGAAACTGGAAAGCAGCGTAGTGGCCTGCTCTTCAGTGTCTTTTCCGTAAGGGTGCCAGCCGAAGACAAAGGACCCCGGGGCCATTTGCTGATAAATGCGCTTCGTGAGCGCGAGCTCTTCAGGATGCTTGGGATTGGCCGAGAGATCGTGAAAGAACATCTTGTTCTTGATCCCCCAGTCAGCCACGCCGGGTTGCATTTCACGGCCACGATGACCGCCGAGCAGCATGATCTTTTCATGTGAGCACTGCTCCCAATACTTGTCGTAAGAATCCTGATAGATCGCGGCATCGGACATATCCACAAAATCGCCACGCAGATCGTCGATCTGCTTGAGACCATGTTTCTCGACGAGAGGAATGAGCTCCTCGGAAACGACCACGGCGTCTTTCAAGCCAGCGATAGTGAACGCGACGTTGAGCGAAGCGCCGACCGTCTTGTCCCAAACGACGTAGCCCTTGGCGTATTTTGAAAAGAGCGTGAGCGCGTCATCAGCAGTGGCGACGTCAGTGAAATCGACGTTATGTTTGCGTTGGTAAAACTCGAACAAGGGTCCGGTGATTTCCCATTGGAAATCCGGAGGATGCACGATGTAGAGCCGCGGCGCGTCGCGATTCGTCAGCCCTTGCAGGCTAATCAACATCGCCTTCTCGGCGAGTCCGCTGGCGACCTTCCAGTCCCCATCGAAATTCATGACCCAAGCATCGCGACCTTCCTCGATCGCGCAACAGGCATCTGATTTCTGATCCTCTCCGGCGCGAGCCAATGAAGCGGCACAGAGTGCAAGAATACTAAACAGTGTAATGAGACGTTTCATCAGATTCATTTGGCATCCTCCTCGTTAATCTTGTTGAAGAAATAAACCAGCGGACGAGCGCGACTGGAGTGCAATTCGATCAGGACGAGGGTTTCGCCCCCCTCACCGATGCGATACTCGGAGGTGATGCGCATATTTACATCGCCTTGGGAAACTTCCACCGGCGTGTTTGTTTCGGTGCGCAACGTGCGATCTGCATCAATCCACTCTGCCGTGGTATGCGACACGCCACCCTTGGTCGGATAAACCGCCATGTGGCGTTGCTCGACGCGGAAGAACTTGTCCGATGCGACCGACTTGGCCGTATCGACAATATTCGTCGCACGATAATTTGTTCGGCGCCAGCGCATCTCATGTTTGATTGAGATCTGTGAGCCATCGAGATCGAAGACCAGATCCATCGTATGCCAGCCATCAAGGGCAGAGCTACGGGCGGTATCGAGACGCCAGCGACCGGCGAGCTCGGGATTGGCGGAAGCCAGCGCAGTCAAAAACAGCGCGGCGATGCCTCCGAGGAAGATTCGTTTAAATGCAGTTAGTTTCATAAAAAGCAGAAGGGATTAACCCACTCAGACTGCATGGTGTCCATGCAGTTTCAGAAAAAGATTCCGACTAATCAGCAGCACTTAACTGCCCCGTGAGCGTAAATTCCTCACGATCGTGATAGAGGTGCCGAATCTGCGAGTGGGGGACGTATTTGGTGAGCGGGGAATCTGCAGCCCGTAATTCGTCCAGCAAGGCGACCGGATCGACGCGACCGAATTTAAGATTCACCACGAATTGCCGACACCAGCCCCCCGCGAGCCACGGTTCGAGAATGTGCCGCAACACATGATGCGGCTCCTCCACCATATCGCAAAACAGCCAATCATAGGTCGTGCCCGCTGGCGGAATAAAGCGGAACGCATCTTCCATCCGATGATCAATCAAGGCGTGGCCGAGCGCCCCACCCTTCATCGGCCCGTTGTCCAACGCGATCACCCGCGCCCCCCGTTTTGCCGCGCTGTAACTCCACCCCCCCGGAGCCGCGCCGAGATCGACCACCAATTCACCTTCGGTCGGCTCGCGTCCCAACACCACGTAACCTTCTTCTGCTTTCAAATAACTACGCGATGGCGCGAGCGAATCATCCGCCATCCGACGCTGACCATTGATCGACGCCGTGCGCGACACCTGCATCACGCCAAAATCGGTGAACCACACAAACAACCCCCGCGACTCCTGCACGCCACGTGGCAGATCGGCCGACGCGAGCTTGGCTACCCGCGACAAACGCTTCTTCAAAAAGTCCCGCAGCGCTTTCTCGACCGCCCGCATCCGACGATTGAGTCCGTCGGTTTCCGTCGGGCCCTGTAGCACGCACGGCCAGGCCGCCTCGATCCGCTCGCCTTTAATCCCTTCGAGAAAATATTCTGCCAGTTGCTTCGCCAGCGAGTTGACCGATTCGCCCCGCAGCTCCGTCGTCTCCCGCATAATCAAATGTGCAAACGCGGACTCCGCAGAAAACCCCTCATCCGCACAAACCCAACCCGGCCCCTGGGAATCAATCCGCCCCCCTCCCAGCGCCACCTCGCGGGCAAGCTGCGTTTCAAAGCCAGACTGACAAGTGAGTAACATGACGAAATCGTGATAGAGGAATAACTGCGGTGCCATCACTATCCCTTGAGGACTAACTACCAACCAGCATCCGGCTCCTATCTCTCCCGAATATTTTTCTGACCAGCACGATGACCAGCACTGATCCGATCAGCCCGGCTAGAAATGAAACGACAACTGTAAATAATGAGTCCGAAGCCGTATAATCCGGATCGACCGGTAAATACCGAACCAGAGCTCTCGCATAGCGTTGGATGGGTTCATGAAGTAAATAGAACCCAAAACTCAACTGAGCACACCAAAAGAGAAATGATGTCACTGCACTTTTTCTCAAAGAGCTGCATAAATAGACCAACGGCAGGCATAACGCGGCTTTCTGAGTAGCTTGCCAATCCCAGCCCTGATACACCCACCACTGCTTATGATAGGCTATCTGATGAGGTCCGTTTATGGGGATTGCTTGAAAGAGTGCGAAAAGCGCCACCCCGATACCCACAACTAAAATAGCCTTACGGTAGTGGTCCAGGTTCTCGCGATATTTCGCATAGAATATCCCGAACATGTAAAAAACACCATAGTGGATCATTCCATGAAAACTGATGCTATGAGTGCTGAACAAAGGGCGATGAGCCAGACCGCTGACGATAAACATTAGAATCAGCACGACGCTCATGCTTCTCCGTTTCAGATCTGCAAAACGTAAAAAAAGAGGAGACAGCGCAAAGACACCTACAATGAAAAGAACATACCAATGAGAAATATACAGCCGTCCCCTATCCCGCAGGAGCTCAAACTTGGATGCCAAAACCGAGAGAGGCGTGCCCCAGCCCATCGGTTCCGCAATCAGGACAGCTAACGACAACGTCACCAAAGTGACCACCAGAAACGGGAGTAGAATATACTTTGTCCGTTTTAGGAAAAAGGGGGCATACCTAAAATTCTGACGGAAGATGAGGTAAAAAAAGAAACCTGAGATGAAGAGGAAAAAATAGGTGCCACCACTGATCAGACTACGGAAATAATCGGTCACATCTCCCGTCATATCCCAAGTGGCATGACCAACCATCACCATCAGAATCCCAATCCCTCGAAAATAATCAAATTCCGGGAGGCGCGTTCTCTGCGGTTTTGCCACACGCCTTGGGTTAACCCCAACTGCAGAAATTGAGGTCATCTCAAGGAGTTATATTCTACAATCGATGTAGATGGAATCCGCCGTCTACATCGAAGCAGGCGCCAGTGGAGAATGGGAAACGATCCTCCGCGATAGCGCGCACGGCCTTCCCGATATCCTCGGGCTTACCCCAACGCCGAATCGGGGTAATGCCGCGTTCGTCTTCAATGATGAGCTTGTCGTATTTCTCTTTCACGCCGCCGGTCATATCGGTCGCGATTACCCCGGGACGGATTTCGTAAACATTGATATCCTCGTTGCCGAGACGCTCGGCAAAGAGCTTGGTCATCATCGCGAGACCGGCTTTCACCATGCAGTAATCGCCGCGATTGATCGACGAGGTGTAAACCGAGATCGACGTGATGTTCACGATGCGACCACGGAAACCTTCAGCGTCTTTCTCTTGTTTGAGCATCTGCTTCGACGCGAGCTGCGACAGGAAGAACGGGCCCTTGAGATTGATGTTAAAGAGGCGATCAAAGCTCTCTTCGCCGGCATCGAGCAAATCGGCGCGCACATTCGGCGCGACTCCGGCGTTGTTCACGAGGATGTCGATCCGCCCAAAATTCTCGACCGTTTCCGCGATCATGCGTTCGCGATCAGCCGCGACCGACACATCGCCTTGCACGGTGAACCCATCGCTTCCGGCGTCTTTCACCAGCTGAAGCGCTTCGGCTGCCGCAGCGGCATTACCCGCGTAATTGATGGCCACGCGGTAGCCCGCACGGGCGAGTTCGACTGCGATTCCGCGACCAATGCCGCGCGATGCTCCGGTAACAAGGGCTGATTTCTGTGACATAAGCGTGCAGCCAATGCGATGCAGCCCACACCTTCAAAACAATTTGCAAGCAAAAGCCTCGCGACTCTGCCCGTCTATAAAACCCAACCGCGCCGTCAATCAGCACGTCCACCAACAGGTGACGTGGAGTATTCAGGTCTTCGTTGCTCTCCTCAGTCGGAAAACGGATGACCAGCGAGCGCAAATATTGAATCCCTAACCGCGGCTTTCCACGTAACGCTTCACGTCGTCGCCGGAGACTCGGTTGCCCGGACCGGTCGCCGTGATGTCGGAAATCGCCGCGGGATCGAGCCCGGCTTCTTCTGCTACCTTCTTGGCTTTCGGCGTCCAAACCACGGCAGTGGAGGTTGCACCAGCAGTCCCACTACCCACAGTTTTCGATTCCAAGTGACGCAGACTTTCGTCGCTCGTTTCGATCTGTAAAAAAGGATCGCCTGACATCATGGTCGCGCCGGGCTTTCCCATGATTTCACCGATCGTGCCATCGCAAGGACTCTCAAATTCAAAAGCCGACTTGTCGCTTTCGAGATCCGCCAACCGTTGACCTTTGGTTACCACATCACCGGTTTGCACCTTGATGACGATGACCGTGAGTTCACTTACAGTTGCTCCCATGGAGGGAACGGGGACGTCGATAATGAAAGTATCCATGGCGGGTTGAGGTAGATTGAGTGCGACACAGGCTTTCTGGTCAATGCCGCTAAACGAGAACCCTCCAGCTTGGTCATGGCCTAATCATGGCCAGTAGCTATGCACGAAATCTTGATCCCCTGCTCCGTCGTGTCTCCAATTCATCGCAATGTCCCCCGCAAAGCTCTCCGAAATTTATCGTGACCCTGAACATGTCGTCCTGACTGCCCATCGCGGATTTTCCGGACAATATCCTGAGAATACGCTGTCCGCCTTTCAGGCCGCGATTGATCAGGGCGTGGAAATTCTCGAAATGGACCTTCATCCCACCAGTGACATGGTTCCAGTCGTCATCCACGATCACACAGTTGATCGCACGACCGACGGCACCGGAGAAGTCACCTCGCTTTCCCTCGCGCAAATTAAGGAGCTCAACGCCTCATGGTGGGAAGGTTCGCAAGTCGAAGACGGTTTCCGTCGGGAGACACCGGCAGAAAAAGACTCCACGATCCCCACATTTGCGGAATATCTCGAATCCTTCGCAGGTCGCGCGGGGATGAACATCCAGGTCAAGTCCCCGCCGCCGCCGGAAATGTTAGCCGAGATCTGCCGCCTCTTTAAGCACCACAATCTCTACGAATCCGCCTACCTCAGTATGGGACGCTACGACGAGGGTTCCGCGGTGCGCGCGATCGATCCTCAGATCCCTCTCTGCATCCTCGAAGAGCAAAATCGCATGGATGAAGCTTCCCTCCGGCGACAGCACTCCTTTGGCGTCGCCTGCATCCAACCCATGCGACGCGATGTAACGCCAGAGAACTGCAAATGCGCGCGGGCTCTAGGGCTCCCCACCAATGTTTTTTGGTCCAATGATGCCCAAACGACCGAGCAATACGTGACTGCTGGCGTGCAAGGCATCCTCACCGATTGGCCGGATCGGGTGCACGCTACCCTTCGTCAATTGGGGCGACGATAGGATCTCGCTACCACTCCGAACGTTCCCAGAGGAGGTTCTGCTGATTTTCATAATCGGAGGTCGCGCCCTCTGAGCCGTGAATCACTTGCGCGCCTAGCGACAGAAAATGTCTGCTGAGGCTAAGAATCTATGGCGCACTCAGCCGCCGTCGGTCACGGGCCCCTAGATCTAACTGAGCTCGATCCTCCAGTGCCGGAAAAGGAGAAACAACAGGATGCGCAGTTTCGACATCGTTGACTTTAATTAATCAGGTTAAAATCAATTCTCCCTTTCGTTTTCACGATCAAAGACTTACGTGAATTGGAATATTCCTAGAGCTGAATAATTATTATTGCTAGGGTGTTATGCCTAGTTTTGGGTGTCCATTCAGACCCAGTATGAATGCATTCTCTTTTATTTTTTCCGTTGAGATTCCGGCCGCCTTACGTGCCGCGAATAGTTGGGGCCGAGTGAGTGTGGGCTGCCTTCTGATATTGGCTCCCGTTTTGCTACAGGCACAGACCGCTCGCACTTGGGATGATGGTCAGGCAGGGAACGACAACTGGAGTGCCAAGAATAATTGGTCGAACAACAACAAACCTGGTGGAAGCTCTGAAGTAGCTACCTTTTCAGGGGGAAATGCGGGTTCAACTTCGATCGAAATCAACAGCAATCAGCGCACTGGTGGGATTCGGTTTAACAACGACTTATCAGTCGATATCACTTTCACCAATGCTGCGAACGAGCTCTCGATTCGTAACAACGGTGCCAGCTATGGCATGGCCAATAATTCTGACCAAGACATCACGTTCCTCAATAGAATGGGGATCGAGAAGAATATGACTTGGTCTGCCACCAACGCGAGCGGCGGTAGTCTAGAATTTCAAAATACGGTCGATACCGATGGCTTCGATCTGACCTTCCTCACGACCAATGCGGCTAACACAATTACGGTTAGTGGTGCGATTATTGACGCCGGCGACATCATCAAAACTGGCAACGGCACGCTCACGCTAAGCGGAACCAACACCTATTCGGGCGCCACGACGATCAGCGCCGGAACCGTAGCAATCTCCAACGGTGATGCGCTGGGCAATGGAGGAAACACCACCACCGTGGCGAGCGGCGCGACCTTAGCTTTGAGTAATGATATCACCGTTGATACCGAAACCAGTCTATCATTGAGCGGCACCGGCGTAAGCGGAGGAGGTGCACTCAAAAACACCTCCGGCGATAACATGTGGGAAGGTGCCATCACCCTCGCGGGAAATGCCACGGTCACGAGCCTCGCGGATGAACTGAGAATCGGTGAGGAAAATTTCTACGCGGATACCATCGCGCTGGGTTCAAACACCCTCACCTACGATGCCAATGGCGGCAACATCTGGGTAAACAGCATTACCTCCGGCACAGGCGGGATCACCAAAACCGGATCAGGCACCCTCACCTACTACATGGATGGGAACACCCATACCGGCACCACCACGGTGGAGGAAGGAACCTTGTTCTTGGACACACTTTCAGGCAACAACGACGGTATCTCAGGCGATCTCACGATCGGAGATGGGGTAGGCGTCACCAATTCTGCCATTCTGCGGCAAAGCGATATCGCATACGACGTAATTGTAGATACAAGTGCCGTCACCGTAAACTCTGATGGTCAATGGGATTTGAATGATCAGGACGAGACGGTAGGTTCCATCGCTGGTTCAGGAAATATCACTCTCGGTTCCAGCGCACTCACCACCGGTGGTAACAACACCACCACCACATTTAGCGGTGTGATCAGCGAGACGGGCAACATCACAAAATTGGGCACCGGCACAATGACGCTGAGCGGAGCGAACACTTACACCGGAGCGACGACGATCAACGCAGGCAAAGTAATCGCCGCGAACAACACCGCCCTCGGCGCGACCTCCGGCAACACGACAGTGGGAGCGAGCGGCACCCTCGAACTGCAAAACAACATTACGATCGCGGCGGGAGAATCCCTAGCCAACAGCGGCAACCTGCTCAACGCGCAAGACGCCAACACCTACGCCGGCGTGATCAGCGGCAGCGGCACAACCACCGTAACCGGCGGCTCTCTGACTCTCTCCGGTGCCAACACTTACACCGGCACGACCACGGTCAGCGGCGGCACCCTCTACGCTACCAACAACTCTGCGCTCGGCGCCAACACCGCCAACGCGGTAGTCAACACCAGCGGCACGATCAGCTTAGACGGCGGCGTAATCGTCACCAAATCCACCGGCACGCTCACCCTCAACAGTAGCGGCGCCTCCGGCACAACCGGCGCACTGCACGCAGGCGGCGCGACGGGCACCAGCAGCCAATGGATCGGCGACATCGCGCTCACCGGCAACTCGACGATCAGCGCAGAAGACAACTTGCTCACCGTCGGCAGCGGCGCAGCTTCCGGCGGCTTCACCGATGCACTCAACCTCGGCAGCCACACCCTGACCTTCAACACGCCCGACGCCGCCAACGTCACACCCGTCTACATCCCTTATCCGACCTACTTGCTCGATCCCAGCAACATCGTGGTCAACTCCGTGATCTCCGGCACCGGTGGCATCACCAAAGAAGGCCAGGGCACCGTCACCCTCATCTCTCCGGTGCAAAATACCTACACCGGAGCCACCACGATCAACGACGGCAAACTCATCGTCGAAGGCGCGGGCGTTAAAAACCAACCCGTGGTCTCCAGCACCTCTGTGGTCATCGGTGACAACACCGGCTCCGCCGACTCCGCCGTCCTCCAATTGGGCACCCACGCCGCGGTCGATGCGGGCTTCCCCGAAAGCAACTACGCGATCGGCACCTACGACGAAGGCACCAATGTCGCCAGCACCAGCATGACCATCTACGAAGACGGTCTGTTCGATATGAACGGTGGTAACACCTTCCTCACCAGCCTCACCATGCAAGGCGGTCACGTCGATGCCCGCGATGCCACCGCCAGTCCCTTGCTCACCCTCACCAGTGGCATCACCACCCTCGCTAGCTCTCAAACCGCCCTAATCGAAAACGGCGAAGTCGGCATGTCCGCCAACGGCTTCACCTACAACATCGCCGACGGCGGCGCGGCCATCGATCTGCAAGTCGATTCGATCCTGCATAACGGTATCGGCTTCACCAGTGGCAACAGCACCAACTCCTTCGTCAAGACCGGCGCGGGCACCCTTGTCTTAACCGCCCTCAACGCCGATGGCGGTGCGGATCTGGGCAACGACTACTCCGGTGTCACCGACATCCAGGCCGGTGTCCTCAACATCCAACACGACAAGGCCCTCGGACAGGACAGCATTACCCTCGGTAGCCTCAACAACGGCACCGTCGTGGCCTCCGGGGCCCAACTCCAATTGGAAAGCAACGGCACCTCCGGCGACCTGACCATCGGCAAGGAAACCCTCACTCTCAGCGGCACCGGCATCGCCAACACCGGCGCACTTTTAAACAAAGCCGGAGACAACACCTATAACGGCTTTGTTTACCTCGAGGCCGATGCCCGGATCAACGCCGAGTCCGGCACCACGCTGGACATCGCCAACACCACCGGCGTGAACTCCGGTATCATGAACGGCAACGCCTCCGGCAAAAACCTCACCGTCGGGGGCTCCGGTGATACCATCATCAACGGTGGCATCGGTAGTAACGTAAACAACATCACCAAAGACGGCTCCGGCACCCTGACCCTCGCCGGACTCAACGCTTACGCCGGCGCGACCAACGTCACCTCCGGCGCGGTTAAAGTCACCCATGACAACGGCCTCTCCGGCACCGGCGCGACCGTCACCTCCGGTGCGGCCCTGCAGTTTGCCCAAGACGCGACCAATGCCGACATCGACGCCATTGCCGTGGCTTCCACCATCAACGGCACCGGTCTTTCCAACGGCGGGGCGATCCAAAACCTGAATGGCGACAACAGCTACGCGGGTAACATCACCCTCGCTTCCGATTCCCGCATCACCGCCGATTCCGGTAGCTCGCTCACCATGAGCGGCAACCTGATCGGAGCGGGCAACAACCTCGATGCCGGTG
>JAXMOJ010000012.1:0-162695 GCA_034669935.1 Cephaloticoccus sp. | reverse complement strand
CGGAGACGTTGATAGAATGGCATGAGACACTCGTTGTGCCGAGCGGCGACGACGGCGGCTTGGTAGAGAGCTTTGCGCACGGGTGCACGACCGTGAGCGATGTGAGCCTGACCACGAAAGGAGCCCGAGTCTCGATTAAGTGGGGCCAATCCGGCGAGTGCGGCGATCTGCCTGCGATTGCACTCACCCAGTTCAGATAGCCAAGCGACCAGGACCAATGCAGTGCGGATGCCGACTCCACATACCAGGCACAAACTCTGGACTTTCGCCTCTAACGGCGCGGCCTCTGCGGTGTGCATGAGTTCATCGATAGCCGATTCGACCCGCGCGGTCTCTCGCTCCAGCGTCTTAAGTCTGCGTCGGCACAGGATCGCGGCGGATTTGCACATCAGCGCGGAGCGATTTGCCCACGCCGTGTGATCCTCGACCAACGCATGGCGCATCGCCAGCAGATCCTGCAATTGACGCAGGACCAGACAGGGAGGCGGAGTCACCTTAGGTCTGAGCGACCCGCCCAACCGACGTAAGACCTCAGCATCCAGCCGGTCGGTCTTGGCTAGTCGCCCCAAGCTGCGCGCAAAGTCGCGTGCCTGCCGAAGATTGACCACCGACAATGCCACATCGACCTGCGCACAAGCCACCTGCAAGGCATGGTGATACCTTCCGGTCGCCTCGCAGATTAGATGAGCGCTGGGTTGCGCGGCTTTGAGTTTACCTAGCCAGGTCCGCAACGCGGCTGGCCGGTTTGAGAGTTGGGTCGGCTTTACACCGGCCAGTTCGAGGCAGTCTTTAGCGACATCAACCCCAACGTAGTGGATTGCAATATTGGTCATACTCAGCCTTGTTTTTAACGGGCTCGCCGGTTTGGTCCCGACGGCCCAAGCAACTGTTCGAGTTGTTAACACAACAAGATCGTCTACGGTTCCGGCTACACACGGGCTTCATCACCCAAGGAGCGGCACGAACTCGTAAACGACCGCTCAAGAAGGGGCCTGCAGGCCCCTTCTTGAGCATCCCTTCCAGCCAACCAGACCGAACAGACTCGTCTCGCTTACTGGACTGAACATACACCTTATAACACACTTCCAGCTTACAAGGAGCGGCTTTACGCCGCGATTCAGGATGGACTGAGCTGGATGTCTCGCGACGGCCGCGACGAGATGGATTGAATGCATAACACCTGAGATACGGCGAACGTCGTGGTGGAATTCTTAATTTGACAGAGAGCGCACCACGGTAGGAGCGGCTTTACGCCGCGAAGATTGATATGAGTCCAGCGATACAGATCGTGTGCTGTAGCTGGCCTCGATGAGGCCGGAGTTCTTAATCGGATAGCGGCGTAAAGCCGCTCCGACCAGTTACCGCTTACCCGAAGAACCGATAGGCGTATAGATCTGCATCGCGGAGGGCGAAGCGCAGGCGGATTGATTTCCCCGCATGTTGCTTAAGATCGGGATTGTCTTTCCAGACCACAGGGCGATCCACGGAATCACCGAAGATGGGATCGCAATCATCGAGGGCGAAGCCGGGGAGGGGGGTGCCATCCTCGGCTTGAAGTTCGACGCGGATTTCTCCGGCCGCTGAGGTGCCGAAATTGAGGCGCAGTTCTTCGCCATCGAACGTGATGGGTTGCGTGAGGCATTCGCCACCGCTCCATGGAGCCTTAATCGAAACGAACCCATCTAATCGCAAAGTATAGCGTCGGAGATGACTGCCCTGACCGAGCCAGTAATGTTCGACGGCGTATAGCGACAGCTCGTTGGGACCGTCAGGGGCTAAACTTGATGCTGTCTCGACGACATGCCACGCGAGGTATTGATGGCCGTAATTCCAGGTGCCGGTGCGTTCCGGGCCGGGAACCAAAAACGCTTCGGGCCAGCGTTTGAAATCAACTGCGTTGCGACTGCAGATCAGGAGCGAATTGGACAAGGCGGTGCCGTAGCGGTCTTGGGCGGATGAACGCAGCTGACGGTGTTCGCGATCGGGCAGGGCTTGCAGGGACGATCCCCACGGCCGCTCAAAATAGTGGGCCGGGAAGCCAATCATCAAATGAGGTGCGCGATGATAATTTCTGATCTGATTCACATAGAGCTCCATCGGACGGGTGTCTCCATCGTCGTAAGTCAGATCTTGAGGTTCGCTCCAATGGATCATGTCGGGTGAGGTCGCCGTGCGGATCGAGCGGACTCCATCCGGATGCGAATGGGGCACGGGCACGGCGGGCTTTTCAAAACCCCGCCAATAGGCGCGATACTCACCGCGATGCTCATCCCAGAATGCCAGATTTTGGGAGTCGAATGCTCCGTCGGTGATCACCGGCGCGTCGGCCATGGGCGTCCAATTCACGCCATCGGGCGACTTCATGACATTGAGACCTTTGGGTTCATTCGAACGGAAGATGCCTTTGTAGAGGGCGTCCGGTTCGGTCGCCGGATTGGTGTCTTTGAAAATTGCCGTGTGGGCGGCATCGACATTCAAGGGCCCTTTCGGCCCGGAAGCACAGGAGATGTTATTCGCCTTCGAACCCTCAAATTCGACCAAATTTAATTCGGGTTTCCGCCAATGGATCCCGTCGTCGCTCTCAGCGTAACAGGTGAAACGATGATCGATATCTTCGCAGACGACTTCTCCTTTCTGGACGGTGATATCGAACCCCTTGTAATACATCCGGTAGAGGTCACCGTCTTGGAAAATGGTGTGGTAACCGCAGCCGGTGCCTTCCCACGGTTCGTCGTGTTGGATCACGATTTCGCGAGGTTGGGGCTGATGCATTCGCTGTTCGGCACCGCCGCTCAATTGGGCGATGAGCGCATCATCAATGAAGAGCTCGCGTCGGTGGCCGATTGCAGTGGGAGAAGCAGGGGGAGTCATGGATATCAATTATTGGGTCTGGGGATAAAAGACAGTGTGGTCATTGCGAGGAGCCCTTGGGGCGACGCGGCAATCTGATGAGTGGATCGCCACACTCGTCCCTTCCAAAGGGACGGCTCGCGATGACAGACAGGAAATTTTAGAGTGGTTCGACAGGCTGAATCGTGGGCCAAAGAATCATTTCCTGCATGAAGAGATGCGAGGGAAGCGCGCACACATCGGCAACGATCTTACCGAGTTCCTTGGGTTGGATGCTGCGTTTGCGGATCTCCTTTTCCTGTTTGCCGAGATCGGCGGCTTCCGAGAATGAGGTCGCGCCCCACGAAGGAGCAATCGATGTCACGCGGAGGCCTTGTTCGCGGTGTTCGAGATAGAGGCACTTCGAGAATTGTTCGAGTCCGGCCTTGGCGGCCGAATAGGTGCTCCAGCCCGGCCAAGCCTGATGGGCGCAGGAGCTGCTGATGTTCACGATGGTGCCGCCGCCGGCTTTCACGATTAAGGGCGCGGCACGGCGGCAACCATAGATCGCACCGGTGAGATTCACGTTGATTGAGGTGGCGATTTCTTCGTCGGATTGCTTGGAGGCGGGTGCGATTTTGACCCCCGCGCCGGCATTGTTGACGAGCACTTCGAAATTTCCGGGAGCACGTTTAACTTCGGCGATCAGTTTGTCCCAATCTTTGGGGCATGCGACATCAGCTTGAAACGGAATGGCGCCGATCTTCTTGGCGGTGCGCTCCAGCGCGCGTGAATCGCGTCCGGTGATCCAGACCCGATAGCCCGCGGCGATCAGAGATTGGGCGATACCGACCCCGAAGCCTTTGGCTCCGCCGGTGACAATCGCTTTGCGAATGGAGGATTTTCTTTTGGTAGGCATGATTGAAATGATTAGGAGGAGGGGGCTTCGATCGAGAGCTCACCATCGACGCTGAGGGTGTAGGTGCCGTTGAAAACCAGTTCAACATCATCCACGCCAATGCGCACTTTGATTTTGCCGTGATCGGCGGAAGCGGGATCAGCATACCCGGTAACATGTCGAGATTTGTTCTTATGACTTTGGGCTTCACCGGTGAACTCACAACGCTCGCCGCGTTCGAGCTTGGCGCGGTCTTCAGCGGTCAGGCTGATCAGGATGTTCCCGTGTTCATTCCAAAACGCCCAAGGGAAGATCTTCGCTTGGTAGGTTGCCCGGTAGCGATTCGCATCCCGCTCAAAACTGGTGGTGATCAATTTTACACTGCCGATGTAGATGGAGGTCTTCATCGTTTCGACATCCACCCGATTCCATTCGGTCGTTTTGGCGGGAGTGCCGATCGCAGAGGTGACGACGACAAGCAGGAGCAAGATCCAGAGAGGAGGGGGGCGCATGACTGGGAGACACCATGATACGGCACGGGTTCGGTGCAAATGGGAATTGGCGGATAGTTTCTCATTGCGCGAGGGCTCGCCCGGGCGTGAAGTTGTCGGCATGGCCAAGCAGACCTCACAAGCCACTTGGGGCGGCCGCTTCACGGCGGGCCCTGCCAAGTTGATGATGCAGTTCAGCGAATCGGTATCCTTTGATCACCGTCTTGCGCTGTTTGATATTGCGGGAAGCAAGGCTCACTCCGCCATGCTCGCCAAGGTGGGTTTGATCACGGCGAAGGAGCGCAATGCGATTCACAAGGGACTCGATGCCATCCAACGCGAGATCGTGGCGGGCAAATTTGAGTGGGATGAAGCGTTTGAAGATGTGCACATGAACATCGAACAGGCCCTGACCAAGCGGGTGCCAGCGGCGGCGAAATTGCACACGGCGCGGAGTCGGAACGACCAGGTGGCGACCGATATGCGGTTGTGGTTCAAGGCGGCCGCGCAGGATTTGGTCGATCTGTTTTCGGAAGCACAACGTGCTTTGCTTTCGATCGCTCGGGCCAACCCGGAAGTGTTGATCCCCGGCTACACCCATTTGCAACGGGCGCAACCAGTCTACCTCGCGCATCACTTGTTTGCATGGATGGAAATGTTGGATCGTGACCGGGAACGGTTTGCCCGGATGCTGTCGCTGGCCAACTGGTGTCCCTTGGGCTCTGGCGCGATCGCGGGCACGACTTTGCCGATTGATCGTGAGTTTTCCGCGAAAGAGCTGGGGTTCGTCGATTCACGCGGGCGTCCACAGGTATCGCAGAACTCCATGGATACGGTCGCAGACCGTGATCTCTATATCGAATTTGCGAACGCTTGCGCGATGGCCGGCGTTCACTTTTCACGGATCGCCGAGGATCTCATTTTGTGGAGCAGCACGGAGTTTAATTTCGTGGAGCTACCGGATGCGTTTTGCACGGGATCATCATTGATGCCGCAGAAGAAGAACCCCGATTCATGCGAATTGCTGCGGGGTAAGTCTGCGCGTTTACAGGGCAACTTACATACGTTGCTCACGCTCGCGAAAGGTCTGCCGCTGACTTACAATCGGGATCTGCAGGAGGATAAACCTCCGGTCTTTGATAGCTACGATCAGACGGTGATGTGTGTCGAAGTGCTTACGGGCACGATCGGTGGCATGGAGGTGAAAGAGGACTCCTGTGCGGAAGCGGTGGCCGATCCGGCACTGCTCGCGACTGATCTTGCTGATTATCTGGTCGAAAACGGCGTGCCGTTTCGGGAGGCTCATCATGTGGTGGGGGCGGTCGTGCAACTCGCGGAGAAAAATTCCGTGCAACTCGATCAAATCCCGACCGAGGAAGTGCAGAAATTGCACAAGGCCTTCAAGGCGGATTGGGTGCAGGTTTTTGATCTGAAGCGTGCGATGGCGAAACGCAACGGCACGGGCATGCCCGGGCCGAAGCAATTGCGTAAACAGTTCACCCGTTGGGGAAGGCGGTTGCAGGACTAATGGCGACCCTGCTTCCGACGAAAAAATCTGATCCTGAATTATACCCCTATCGGTCAGGCCTGATCTTCGGCTTTTTCAACGCGCTCGTTTGGCAGATCGCGATTGGCACGCCGATGGTGCTCTTTGCCGAACAGCTCGGCGCGAGCTCGTTTCAGGTCGGGCTCGCTTACTCGTTCGTCTTTCTGCAGACGCCGCTGCAAATCTTCGCAACAGCCTTGTTGCCACGCTATGGTTTTAAGAAAGTGGCGATGCGCGGTTGGGCGGCCCGCAGTGTGTTTCTCGGCGTGCCGCTCTCGCTGGCGATCTTGGCGCCGGATGTCGGCGAACCCTGGATGGTCAACGCCTTCATCTGGAGTGTCTTCTTCTTTTGTATTTTTCGCACGATTGGAGCTTCGGCCCTGACGGCGTGGATCTTCGGGTTTCTGCCCGAGAAGATTCGCGGTCGATATTTTGGCAGCGATCAGATGATCGCGGGCATCGCCGGGGTAGGCACCCTGGTCTCATGTGCGGCCTTGTTTGCGTTTCTGCCGATCTACACGGCTCTGCTTATTCAATACGGAATCACGATCATCGGTTCGGTGTTGAGTTACATTTCGATGGCCAAACTGCCTGATATCGATCGCCCGACTTCCATCAGCCTGTGGTCAGTGTTGCGAGACACGCCGCGACATCTGTTCAAACCTTCACCCTTTCGCAAATACATGTGGTTGGCGGCTTGGTTCATGGTCACGATCACTTCGATTCCTCCCTTCGCGGCGTATTATTTGAAAGTAGCGGCTCATCAGACGGCGGGACAAATCATGCTCTACGAGGTGATGCGTTATTTGGGCGTGATTTTCGGAGCATGGTTGATACGGCGACGAGTGGATGCGACAGGGGCCAAGCCATTTTTTCTGCTTTCTCTGATCCTCTATGTCGGCATGGGTTTTCTTTGGTTGCTCTTCCTTCAGGGAATGCTGGGCAGCGGCAATGTGCTGTTTGGTATTTATCTGCTCCTGGGCTTGAGTGCGGTCACTTGGAATATCGCTAACCTCAACTATCTGCCCCAAGTGGTCGCAGGCGAGCATCGCGCGCTGGTCATTTCCATTTATGGAGCGGTAACAGCCTGTTTGGGTGGTTGTGCCCCGATTCTCCTGGGCCTGATCCTGAGAGGAGAAACTCAAAGTGGAGTGCCCACGATAAACACCTTTGTCTTTCAAGGGTTCTTCGTGGCTCTGATCCTGAGTTTGAGCGTGCTTTCGTTTTTCATGGCTCGACTCAAGGAGGATCGTTCAATCGAGGTGCAGCCATTGGTGATTGGCAATGCTCTGCTGCGGCCCTTCCGCGCGGCCAGTTACCTGGTCAACCTCGTTGACTTACCCAGCGTGGCCAGGAAACGGGAAAAGCCTGCGAAAACGCCGGAAGATTAATTCACGCTTCCGTCTTCACGGGTTTCCATGATTGGCTGATCGCTCCTATGGCAACAGTTCGCATCTTACCCGACCGGGTCGCTAATCAAATCGCCGCTGGCGAGGTGATTGAGCGCCCTGCCGCGGTGGTGAAGGAACTGGTCGAAAACGCGCTCGATGCCGGCGCGACCCGGATCGAGGTCGAGTTTCGTCATGGTGGTCGCTCATTGATGCGGGTGGAGGATAACGGGCAGGGGATGAGCCAGGATAATGCCCTGCTCGCGCTGGAGCGCCACGCGACCAGCAAGATTGCAGAGGCGATCGATCTGGATCGATTGGGCAGTTATGGCTTTCGCGGTGAAGCGCTGCCTTCAATCGCGAGTGTTTCGCGTTTCGAAATGCAGACGCGTGTGGACGGCAACGATGTCGGCACGGAAGTTGTCGTAAATGGCGGTAAGCTGCTGCACGTGCGTGAATGCGGGCGACCCGTGGGCACGAGTATCGCCGTCACGCATCTGTTCAACTCGGTGCCGGCGCGACGCAAGTTTCTCAAGACCGATCAGACCGAAGCGGCACACATTATCCAGTGTGTGCGCTTCTATGCGTTGGCCAGCCCGCAGGCGGCATTCACGTTGATCGAAAATGGTCGCGTGATATTCAAATCGCCGGAATGCGCGACTCTGCGCGATCGCGTGGCGGAGATCTTTGGACGGCAGACTTCTGAATCACTCGTGGAGATTGAGAACGAAGAGGGTGGGATGCGGTTGCAGGGCTTAATCGGGAAACCGGGAACGGGGCGTGGCACGCGTCACGAGATGGTGATATTCGTCAATCAGCGTCCGGTCGATAGCCGCACGCTCAACTACGCGTTGATTGAGAGCTATCATGAATCCCTGCCGAAGGGGCGCTATCCGGTGGCATTTCTCTTTTTCCAATGTGATCCCGCCGCGGTGGATGTGAATGTGCATCCGGCCAAGCGCGAGGTGCGTTTTCGCAGTGAACCGGGAGTGCGTGCTTTTGTGATTCGTAGTGTGCTGGGACGTCTGCGTGAACTCTCACCGACCGCTGATGCTTCGCCGCAAACGCCGACACCTGCATTGAAGGACGCCATCGCGCCACCGGCGTCGACCGCATCGCGGCCTACCATGGCCACGCGACCTGCGATGTCGTTTCAATCGAAACCGCTCGCGCCATTACCCCAGATCACGCCGTCGGGGCCCCCGGCTCGCGCCCCCATCTCAGTTCCGTCAGAAGCGAATCCTGCCGCTCCGGTGTCTTCACCTCAAGGGGCGCCGACTTGGCGTTACCTCGGAGTAGCGCATGGTAATTTTGCTCTCTTCGAAACAAAGGCAGGCGTGGTGATGTTGGATCGACGGGCGGCGCACGAGCGGATTTGGTTTGAGCGGCTGCAGCATCAATTCAAGTCGGGTAAGGTGCCCAGCCAGCGATTGCTTCTGCCGGTGCCGGTGGAACTTGATCCGATCGCATCGGCGATGCTCTTGGATCGATTGAAATTTCTGGGCGAGCACGGATTCGAGGTCTCTGAGTTTGGCCGTAATTTTTTCCGGATCGAGGCGTTGCCCGCATGGATGGAACCTTCCGCGGCGGAAGCATTCATGCGCGATTTTCTGGGGCTTTTACGCGAAGGGCGTTTGCCGGAGAACAATGCAGACCTGGCCCGGGATGAATTGGCGAAGCTGGCAGTCTCAAAAGCGGTGCGTTTGCCCGCGAATAGCAATGAGACCGAAGTGCGAGCCTTATTGGCGCAACTCTTTGTTACTCAGCACCCTTTGACGAGCCCAACTGGTCGCCCCACGTATATCGAGCTTAATCATGCCGAATTAGCCCGACGTTTTCAGAAATCCTGATTGCCAACGGGTCTGGCACGAATCCTGATTCCCAATTTCTCATCCATGTCATCTAACAAGAAAGTCTCCACGTCGGCCGAAACAACTAAGCGATCCACCAAAGATTCGCCTGAAACCGTGCTGCGCTCACTCATTTTGCGTCACCTCAAGTCAACGGTTGCCCGTCACGAGGCTGGGGCGACTCCCCGTGATTGGTGGGTAGCGACGGCGCTAGCCGTGCGCGATACGATTCACGCGAGGATGATCGATACGCAGGGGGTTCATGCGAAAAAAAATGTGCGCCGCCTCTACTATTTCTCGATGGAATATCTGATGGGGCGCTTGTTTGAAAGCAACCTGCACGCGACCGAGATGGAAGGGACTGCGCGCAAGGCTTTGGCCAGTCTGGGCGTGGATTTCGACGAGGCGCGTGAAACGGAGCTCGATATGGGCCTGGGCAACGGTGGCTTGGGTCGTCTGGCCGCGTGTTTCCTCGATTCACTTGCGACGCAGGATTTTCCCTCACTCGGCTACGGTATCTATTACGAATTTGGCCTTTTCAAACAGGAGTTTGTGAAAGGGAAGCAGGTTGAGCATCCTGATCGCTGGCGCGTGTTTGGTAGTCCGTGGGAAGTGGTTCATTCGGACTACTCGCAGACGATTCCATTCTATGGCCGGGTGGAGCATGTCTTCGATGATCGCGGAAACTCGAAGCCACGTTGGGTCGATACGAAGTCGATTCTTGGGGTGCCGCACGATATACCGATTGCGGGTTACGGCACGAAGACCGTTAACCTGCTCCGTTTGTGGTCTTCTCATGCGACAGAGGACTTCGATTTGGCGGCGTTTAATTCCGGTGGTTACGAAGAGGCGGTGCGCGAAAAAGCGGCCGGCGAGACCATCTCCAAGGTGCTCTATCCGAACGATACGACGGAGAACGGGAAGGAGCTGCGTCTCGTGCAGCAGTATTTCTTTGTCGCCTGTTCCCTGCGCGATTTGATCCGTCGTCATTTCCGTCCTGAGTCGAATTCATGGGATAATTTTTCCGACAAGGTCGCGATCCAGCTCAATGACACGCATCCCTCTATCGCGGTCGTCGAGCTGATGCGAATCCTGATCGATGATCATCAACTCGCTTGGGATAAGGCCTGGGCGATTGTGAGTCGCACCTTCGCTTACACCAATCACACCTTGCTGCCGGAAGCGTTGGAAAAGTGGAGCGTGCCCTTGTTCGAAAAGGTGTTGCCCCGACATCTCCAAATTATTTTCGAGATTAACAACCATTTGATGGTGCTCTGTGAGACTCAGTGGCCCGGTGATAATAATAAGAAACGCACCTGTTCCATCATTGAGGAGAACGGCCACAAGATGGTGCGCATGGCCAATCTCGCCGTCGTCGGGTCACATGCGGTGAATGGCGTGGCCGCCTTGCATACGGCGTTGCTGCGGAAGCATCTCTTTCCGGAATTTGATGCGCTCTACGCAGGTAAATTTCAGAATAAGACCAACGGAATCACTCCGCGACGCTGGTTACTCCAGTGCAACCCACGCTTGTCAGATTTCATCACGAAACACCTCGGCCACGATAATTGGGTGCGTGATTTGGATGAATTGCGCGGCTTGGAAAAACTGGCCACCGATCAAACGGCGCAAGAGGAATTCATGGCAATCAAACGGGCGAACAAGGAAGAGTTGGTCGCTATCATTAAAGAAGATTGTGGGCTGGAGGTTTCGGTCGACGCGATCTTCGACGTGCAGATTAAACGCCTCCATGAATACAAGCGGCAGCATTTAAGTCTGCTTCACATTCTCGGTCTCTACCGGCGGTTGTTGCAGAATCCCGAGCTCGATATCGTGCCTCGCGTGTTTGTCTTCGCGGCAAAGGCGGCTCCCGGTTATGATCTGGCGAAGAATATCATCCGCGCGATCAACGTGATTGGTGACAAGATCAACCACGACGAGCGAATCGGCGGAAAACTGAAAGTCGCGTTCTTGCCGAATTACCGTGTCTCCTTGGCGGAACGGATCATTCCGGCCGCTGATCTCTCCGAGCAGATTTCAACTGCTGGGAAGGAAGCCTCCGGCACCGGCAACATGAAGCTTTCGCTGAATGGTGCGTTGACCATCGGCACGCTCGATGGCGCCAATGTCGAAATCGGTGAGGAAGTCGGTGACGACAATATTTTCATCTTCGGTATGACGGTGGAAGAGGTCGAAGCGCTCCGGGCGAAGGGCTATAATCCGCGTGAGGTTTACGAAAAAGATGAAGAGATTCGTCACCTCGTAGATTGGCTCGGTAGCGATTACTTCACCCCAGGGGAACATCAGGCCTTTGCTCCGCTCCATCACAGTTTGCTTGATGGCGGCGATCCTTATCTGGTGTTGGCCGATTATCGTTCCTATGCGGAATGCCAGGCTCGTGTCGATGCGGTTTATCGCGATCAGTCCAAATGGGCGGAGATGGCGATTCTCAACACGGCTCGCGTCGGCAAGTTTTCCAGCGATCGCACGATTCGTGAATACGCGGAGCAGATTTGGAATCTGCCCGCCGTGCCGGTGAAGTGAAGTTGTAATTAGCCCGGTGTGCTTGATCGAAGGTGGCGGATGCGCACGCCCCTGTGCGCGTCAGCTGCGCCGGGGATAGCCGGTAAAGCAGGTAGGGATGGTTATCCCTCACCGTCCTGTTTCGAGGCGAAGCCGATTAAGAATCCAGCCTTCGCGTGAAGCGCGGGCAAAGGCGATTAAGAATAACCGCCTCTACCTTGCATCTCCATCGACTTGCCATCGAATGTCACTTAATAAGTGACATTCAGCACCTGGAAATCGCCCGTAAATATGTCACCTATTAAGTGACATTCGCCAGGAAGAGTGTCATCGTCGGAAGCGTCACTTGTCACGTATTACGTGACAAGTGGGCTGGGGCTCAGCTTTGCCGGAAAATTAAGCCGACATTGCTGCCGCCGAATCCGCTGCTCGTGCTCAAGACGGTTTCGGGGGCTTCATCGATCGTGGCTCGCGGCAGGTTGAGGCCGTCACAGGCTTCATCGGGGGTTATCAAATGATGATTTCCGGGGATGAATTTCTCTTGGATCGCGAGCGAGCAGAATGCGGCTTCCATGACCCCAGCCATGGAGAGGGGATGCCCCGTGAGTCCTTTGGTGCTACTCACCCGTGGAGTCGCCCCGACATCCGTGAAGGTGCGGCGAAAAGCGTGAGCTTCTGAGCGATCGCCGGCGGGGGTAGAGGTGGCATGCGCGTTGATGTAATCGATGTCAGATGCTTTGAGGCCGGTATCGTGGAGCGTGCGCGTGATCGCATCTGCCAGTCCGGTGCCCTCGGGATGAGAGACGGCGACACTGTGGCCATCGGCGGCTTGGCCCCATCCGGCAAATTCTGCGTAAACGGGCGCGCCGCGTTGTTGGGCAAACTCCGCTTCTTCGATAATCATCACGGTCGCACCGCCCGCGCCGACGAATCCATCGCGCTCCTGATCGAAGGGACGCGACGCGGTATTCGGATCCGGATTGCCGGAGAGAGCGCGCATGGCGGCGAAGGGGAGAATGCTTTCCGGTGTGATCTCTTCGGCGCCGACTACAATCATGCGCTTTTGGCGGCCGAGGCGTATATCATCCAAAGCGCAACCGAGGGCATGACTGGACGAAGCGCAGGCGGCGACGTAGCCACCCACCGCCCCGCGAATTCCGTAGTGAGCCGCGAGATTGAAATTCAGGGTGCCGGCAATCGAGGAAACGACTCCGAGCGGACCACAACGCTCGCCCTTGGTTGCCATCAGGCGCGAGACGTGATGATGCAGCACCATGGTTGATCCAGCCGAGGCGCAGTAGAGTCCGGTATCGCCATCGTTGAGTTGCTCGCTTGAAAGCTGAGCATCGGCGATGGCCTGTTCGATTGCGCAGAGCGCGTAGAGGCCGTGCGGAGATAGACTCCGCAGCGTTTCACGGGCGATCTCGTAATTCTCAGGAAAGCGCCAATCGCGCCAGTTGGGCGTTTCGGCGACGAAGTCCTTGATCGTGCCGACAACTTTGGTGCTGAGATCAGGGTTGTTGAGAAACTCAACATTGGCGAAACCGTGACGGCCTTCTCGCAGACTCTTGGCGACAGATTGGCGATCATTGCCAATTGGCGTGATAAAACCGAGTCCGGTGACCAGGGCTTGTCGGGGCATATTAAATAGAAATCAAGACTCCCTCGCGACGGCGAGTTTAGCGCGCAAGTAGTGCCGCAGATCACCGACCGTGCGGAGGTTCGCCAAATCTTTGTTGGCGATGGAAACATCGAACACTTCTTCGATGACAAATACGGCGTCGGAGATAGAGACGGAATCGATCCCGAGATCCCCCATCAATGTAGATTCGTCAGTCAGGTGTGCAGGAATCTGGGACACTTTACGCGAGGGCACGTGATCCTTGAGGATCGCAATGACCACTTCATCTGCCGCCGACATATCGCGTTGGGAAAGATAGCGAAGAAATGCATCGCGGACCCCTGATGAAAAGGGTTCCAGCGCCTCGGCAGCTTGATCGCTGATGAGGGATGATGAGGAGGCTGATGCGGAAGAGGGTTCCATGCGATGTTGATGCATGCGGGTATCGGAAGAGTCCGCAAGATGTCCGGAGGAAAACGGGTTAAATCGGCGCCGCGATGTTAAATTTTAGAAACTTTTAACATATTTATGCAGGCCGATTGCATCAGGCGTTTGCTCAATATCGAGTTGTCGCTTACGAGTCGGGATTCCGCGAGATGATTCGAGACTAGCCACGCTGCATGCTTTGAGAAATGGATATCTTCATGCGCCGAGTCCTGTTGTTATGTCTGATCCTTTCGCTGGGAGGGGCGCGAGCTGCGGCGAGTGAGTTGCCTATGCTGGTCGGAGGACTATCGGGAGATTTTCGCGCGAAGGCTTTGTCGGGAGCACCACCGATACAATGGCGCGTGGATGCTGGGTCGGAAAGCGCAGAGGAAAACAGTTTCACACTGAATGCACATGCGCCGGGTTTAGATTTTCAATTGAGCGTGGTTCTGCCGAGGGCTGGTTCGCCGGGGAGCTGGCGGATCCTCGAAGGGCATCTCAATACTTCCGAATGGTGGGCGATTCTGATCGATTCGGGATTGATGGCCGAGATGCCTCAGGACCTCCGACTGACGGGTGAGCTACAGTTTGCGGGAAAGGGAACGATGATAAACTCGCACGCTCTGGGATCGGTAACAGCGAAGCTCCGGGGTGGATCGATCAGCAGTGCTACTCAAGATTGGTCAGTGCCCCGGATGGATCTTGAGGCTACACTGAATCTTGAGGAAGCGGGACCGTTGATTAAAAGCTTTCGCCTCACGGCACCCCGAGCGGAAGTGCAGGGTTTTATCCTTGAGGATCTGGAAGTGAGTGCGGTCGGAGAGAATGTCCACGATTTGCGCGTGGAAACGGCCACGGTATCTTTGTTCGGAGGCAGAGTGGGGGTGCGCCCGTTCGCGTTTGATTTGAAGCACCCTGAGATTCTGGCTACCGCGGATTTGGAGGGAGTGTTGTTGAGCGAACTCGCGGCACTTATTCCCGAATCATTGAGCGCGGCACAAGGTCGATTGAGTGGCTCATTAGAGATTGGGTGGAGTGCTGAGCATGGGTTGCAACCCGGCACGGGTTCGCTCCAGATTCGACGCGACTCATCGACTTCACTGCGATTAGCGGCGACGCCGGATTTCCTGACCCAACATATTCCGGCCAAGATCGAATGGATTCCTGCCCTCTTTGGCCCCGTGGCGCGTTGGCTGGCGGTGAATCACCCTGCTTACGAAACGTTGAGAAAAATCGAGATGGGAGAGATGGCCCTGAACGTGGATTCGCTGGAGGTGGCGCTCTATCCTGATGGCGCAGAGGGTCGGGTGTCGGCCCGGGTGGCCGTCTCAGCACGCCCGGAAAAAAGCAATAGCGTCGAAGAGGTTAGTTTTGAGATCAATGTTACGGGACCGCTCAAGGAGGTCCTCCTCCTCAGCACGGATGAGAATGTGAAGGTCGGAGTGAAATCGAAGTGAGATGAAACCTGCATTGCGCTTTGCGGTCAGATCTTTCCAATGAATTTTATGCGTCGTCGACTTTCCCTATTTCTCCTGCTGCCCCTGCTCGGTGGTTGCATTCACGTGAAGATGGATCCGATTAAGGTTCACGCGACCGTGGATGTGAATGTGAAGGTAGATCGTGCGCTCGATGATTTCTTCGGCGATCTCGATCAGAAATCCACCACTATTTCCAAGGACTCTTAAAATACTGCTGCCATGAAAATTTCGCTACGTTTACTCACCCTGATCTGTCTTCTCCTCGGAACGCTTGCACCTGCGTTGCACGCTCAGGACATGAACGCGCTGCGCGACCGCATGACTGAACGCCTCGACACGTTGGATTCTTTGAAAAAATCGGGCGCCATCGGGGAGAATAATCAAGGCTTTGTGGAAGTGCGGGAAAGTGCTGCCAACGCAGCAGCTATCGTAGCGGCCGAGAATAAGGATCGTGAACTCGTCTATGCGGCGATTGCCAAGGAATACAATACGACTGCGGCTCAAGTTGGCCAATCTCGCGCCCGGCAAATTGCGTCGAACAGCGCGTCCGGAGTCTGGCTCCAAAGCGTCAGTGGCTCGTGGTATCAGAAGTAGATACTGATTCGCCTCAGGTGAATGTTGTGAGGAGATTGGTGTGAGCGAACTTCGTGTGATTGACGCCATGTAGTGTCGCAGCCATCACGTTGAGCATGGCAGAAGCAACTACCCCGGTCGCGCCGAAGCGCGGATTATTCCAGCGTTTACTTGATACGATTGAATGGGTGGGGAATGCCCTGCCAAATCCCGCCACGTTGTTTGCCCTGCTCGCGGGTGTGGTCGTGTTGTTGTCGGGACTGCTTCACGCGATGGGCGTGCAAGTCGTCAATCCCGCCACTCATGAGACAGTCGGGGTCGTGAGCTTGATGACGGTCGAGGGACTGCATCGCATGCTGATGAAGGCGGTGACGAATTTTTCCGGATTTGCGCCGATTGGCACGGTGTTGGTGGCGATTCTGGGTATTGCGGTAGCGGAGTCCTCGGGACTGATTGGTGCGGTTCTTCGCGTGACGGTGAGCAAAGCGCCGCCCGCCGCGCTCACGGCGGTAATCGTCTTCGCCGGTATCATGTCCAATGTCGGTAGTGATGTGGGTTATGTCCTCCTGATCCCACTCGCGGGAGCGGTATTCGCGGCGGTGGGGCGTCATCCGGTCGCGGGTATCGCGGCGGCCTTTGCGGGCGTTTCGGGTGGTTTCAGTGCTAATCTTTTGCCGGGCACGGTGGATGTGCTCGTAGGTGGAATCAGTCAGGAATCCGCGCGCCTGCTGGTGCCGGATTATACCGTGCTGCCCACCGCAAATTACTACTTCATGTTTGTGGCGACATTCTTTGTGACCATCGCCGGGACATGGATCACGGAACGAATCGTCGAGCCGCGCTTGCAAGGGACAGAGGGAGGCGATTCGCAACGCGAACAGGTGCAATCGTTGTCCACGCTTGAGAAGCGCGGATTGGGCTTTGCGGGTGTGGCGACCTTGGTTTTGACCGTCTTTGTGGTCTGGGGCGTGCTGCCAATCGGCTCGATGGCTGGCGCGGGTTATCTGCTCGATCCCAATAATCCCGCTTTCACCGCATCGGTATTTATGCGCGGCATCGTCGTGTTTATTTGCATTGCGGGGATTATTCTGGGCGTGGCTTACGGGGTCGGAGCCAAGACGATTCGGAGCGACCACGATGTGATTGATGGGATGTCGAAATCGATGGCGACCATGGGTTCTTATCTGGTGCTGATGTTCTTTTGCGCACAGTTCGTAAATTACTTCGCGTGGACCAATCTCGGCACGATTACGGCGGTCAAAGGAGCGGAGCTATTGCAGGCTTCTGGACTGGGCGCTGCGCCACTCACAGTCTCGGTGATTTTCTTCACAGCATTTATCAATCTATTCATCGGTAGTGCTTCGGCCAAGTGGACGCTGCTCGGTCCGGTGCTCGTGCCGATGTTTATGCTAGTGGGCTATTCGCCGGAGTTTGTGCAGGCGGCCTATCGGGTGGGGGATAGCTGCACGAATATCATCACACCGTTGATGGTGTATTTCCCCCTCGTGCTGACCTTCGCTCAGAAATACGCCCCGAAGACCGGTATCGGCACGCTGATTTCCCTGATGATGCCGTATTCGATTGGTTTCATGATCCTGTGGTCGCTGCTGCTCGTGGTCTGGATCTTCACCGGCTGGCCCCTCGGCCCCGGCGCCCCGATGTTTATCACGCTGTGAATCTAGGCTATATTTTCGCCACGACTATCCCGTGATCGTCTCTAGATGGTAACTTAGTTTACTCATGGGCTAACGTCGAAGGTCTGGCCGGGCCGATGGCAGTTTAAGAGTGACGGGAAATGTTGAACTCAGATCGTATAGACGATTGTGCCGCACTGTCTTGATCGCGGTGGTCAGCTTTTGGCCAAAGCAGAAAGAGATAGACCGCATAGATGCCAATAAGCACGGCTCCCTCAGCTCGGGTAACCTTGAGGTTCGTTAATGCGAAAGGCAGTAGCAGGATGCCGAGAATAAGCATCACGCCTGCATCAAGCAGTTTGATGCCTGATGCGCTGATGGGAGACACGGTTGCGGTGAGACCCAAAACACAAAGAACGTTGAAGATGTTCGATCCCACCACGTTGCCGATTGCGATATCGGTCTGCCTGCGCAGAGCAGCCACGACACTCGTAGCCAGTTCGGGAAGACCTGTTCCCGCTGCCACGATAGTCAGGCCGATCACCGCATCCGAAACACCCAGAGCTTGAGCCAAGGATGTAGCGCCATCGACGAATAGACGCGACCCAAGAAGCAAAATTCCCATCCCCGCCAGTAGGATCACAGAATCGTTTGACCAATGCTTCGAGAGAAATGGCTGAGCGTCGATCGATGCTCCAACGGTGTGATTCGAGGCTTCTTTCTTTCCCGACCGGATCGTTGAATAAATGTAGAGCACGAGGCCGAGCACGAGTCCAATGCCAGCGAGCCGGGATACCCCGCCATAGACTATCAAGGCGAAAGCAAGGGCTGAACTGGCAATCATCACGGGAATATCTCGCCGAATCACACTGAGATGAATCTGGAGAGGTTGGATGAGTGCCGCGACCCCCAGAATGACTGCGATATTGAAAATGTTAGAGCCAACCACATTACCCAATGCGATATCCGGGTGACCCCCAAGAGCCGAGGATAGGCTGACGCTAAGCTCAGGCGCACTCGTCCCAAAGGCGACGATGGTCAAACCCGCCACCAACGGTGAAATGCCGATTCTTGTCGCGAGGCTCGCGCTGCCTTTCACTAATCCTTCGGCTCCGAAGTAGAGAAGGACTGCGCCGATGATGAGGTATAGCATGGGAAAATTTTCTTGGGCGAATGATGGAAGTCAGACAAGAAAACCCCCGCGACCTGAATTGTCCGTAACGAATTGTTCGACTATCCGGCTTTTGCATCACGGTTTATTCGAAGGTTCAGAAGCGCGTCGAATCTCTTCCTTCTTTCGCATGTAGTCGGTCGGCGACATTCGCCCATCGCGCATCGCCTCCCGATAGGGCTTTTCGGCGGCAGCTCGTGCCATCGCTAAGCAGCCACTCGAAAGTCCCAGGAGGAATAGAAGGAGGAGAGCGGTTGCGAGGTGTCGCTTCGTAATCATATTATTCGGCGTAGAACGTCTGAGCGAGGAATGGAAGTGAGAGGCTCAAATGGTCTGCTCCGATTTTTTATGACTTCTTTTTCCAGACTGTGTTCATAAAATCATGATGCTCTCGTCAGGAGAGTCCGCGCTGGATTACGGCTAACGTCTGCAGTCAGACACGACGGGGCGCAGCCCCGGAGTTGTCTGTAGTGCGCTGGTTAGGCCGGTTTTTCTTCCTCACAGACTTCATTTTGAGCGATATCCAGCTGATCGTCAGAATACCGATCAACCTCAATTCCGACGACAAGCTCGATGTCCGCGACTCTGACCGCCAACTCTTCGCCATCTTCATCGGTGATGTAGAAAAAAACTCGATCCTGAACGGCGGTCGTAATCTCGACCCAATCATCCGCCGACACCTCGAATATCGTAAGTGGCTTCTCCCGTCCAGAAAGCCAGACACGAACGTCCCAGTGAATGGCGCGAGCGTCCATATCTGTGTCGCCTGACAGCTGATCCTGAGCTGAAGCTTTGATATCGGAAGTGGAGAAGCGAGGCAGCTCCATCTCCAAAAGAAAGCGCACCATTTGGAGATTCGCGGCGTTCAGCCAAACGCTCTGCCCATATATCGTCTCGAATTCCATGAAATGCGGCTCATCTCTACTTTGGACAAAGGCAGACCGAGCCCGCTGAAATTCCCCGTCCGACAAAGGCAGACCGAGCCACTTGGGACGGCCGCGAAAATGTAGCTGCAAGTAGTTCATAGATTTTGCCTAACGTTGTTTAGGCACAATAAATTGTGCATTTGTTTTTAGTAGCACAATTAATTGTATATTTGCCGGAATTTTTAGTAGTTAATGCGACACTAATTGACGCAGAGAGGTTCGGGAGATATTCGGAAACCTGCGGGAGGAATTCCTGAGGTGAAGCCTTGGGTGCGTCGTTTGGTGGAGGCACAGGAGCTCAATTTGACCGAGAAACAATTGGGGTGGTGGACGTTTCATCTGGAAAGCTTCATGAGATACTGCCGGAAGCGGGGGGATCGTGTCGAGGCACGAGTATTGGCCCGAGGGGATGATGAATTAAGAATGTAGAATGATGAGTGATGAATGTAGAGGGGGGGGGACTCTGTGAATTCTGTGCGCTCGGTGGTGAGGGAAACTGAGAATGCAAATGATGAGTGGTGCGGAATGACCAATGACGAAATGTCTGATGGGGGGGCTTGTTCGTGGATTGCCGCGGCGTCCCGCAGGGCGTGACTCCTCGCAATGACAGAGGGGTGGCCTTACTTGGTCATCACGACCTCGCGGGTGAGCACGGCTTTGCACAGACCTCCTTCGGGATGGGGGTATTGGAAATCGCTGTAGGCGATCACGAATCGATCCGGGCCGGTGGACACCAGATCGGTGTTGGCACAGCTACTTTCCGGTGAATCACCGAAAACGCCGTTCTTAATCTGATCGCGGTGGGCCAGGAGTTCTGCTTCGGAGGGACCGACCACGGTTTTTCTGGTGGGCCAGCTCAAGCCCTCATCTGCACTCAACGCGAAATGAACCCCGGGGCGGCCGTAGATGACCGCGATCACGCCATTCTCAAGTTTGGTGGCGTGAGGGGTGACAGAGACGGGCGCGATCGGTTGCGGTGTGTCCCACGTTCGACCGGAGTCCGAGGATCGGGCGACATGGAGGGATCGCGTCATACCTTGTTCCGCACTCATCATCGTTCGCATGAAACAGAGAAGATCGCCGTTGTCCGTCGCGACGAACTCTTGCTCCCCACCTCCGAAACCTTGGGTCGTCAGATTGATCTGATCAGCCACCGTCCCGCGGATATGCCACGTGAGCCCGTTATCAACGGAGGCCAGGCAATAGGTGACGGCCAGTCGTCGATCCAGCACGTCCGGGTGCTGTCCCGCCACTGGGCTCACCAGAGAGCCGTCTGCCAAACGGGTGATTTTGATCGGCCATGGGATGGGCAGTTGGGGATCGATAGCTTCCCATCGTTTTTCCTGATCCCACCAGTGTTGCTGTCGAATGCCTCCACACAAATGAAGTTCAGGTGCATCCACGGAAAAATGCGATTCCTCCCAGTGCCCATCCGATCGGCGGATGCGGCATGGCCATCGCCGGGCTTCGGCCGGAAAATCGCCGAAGCGAAAGATGCCATCATAGCGCATGGAGTATTTTCGGAAGAAAGGTTCGGCCACCGGGGTGACGCCCCACTGACGAGGAAAGAGCTTCGGCCATTGGTTGCCGGGACCGTAGGTTGACCAGTGGTAAACGTAGCGTTCCCGGCCAAAACTGATCGCGCTTCCATCGGCGAGTTCAGTGATATCAGGCCTCAGGTCGACTTGCTCTTGAGCGACGCGGTCCCAGGTTGAACCCTGGTCGCCGCTGCGAAACCAGCGTGATTCTTCACGTGCTCCAATGTCGCAATCATGCCCCATATTCACGCATAGATACAGATTGCCGTCACAACCTCGCCACATGTCCGGGAACTGATATTTCCCCCACGGGGTCTCCTCGGCGGGACCGTGCAACACGAGGGTGGGTTCGCTGATGGTGACGGTTAACTTACCGGGATTGGGCATGGGTAACGCTTGGTGATTATCGGTATTTTGTGACCGTGCTTAGTGGCACATTACAATTGAAGCCGTTGATAATGCTCCGCGGGAACCTGATGGGTCTGCATGGTGGCCTTGAGTCGGGCCAAGCAGGTGTTTCGCAGGGAGTCGTTCTGATCGAAAAGGTTGTGTCGGCAATCGGGGTCGGCGTGGAGATCGAAGAGTTGGTCGTGGTCGCCATCGGGGTTACCGTAGGCCATGCCGTCGGCGGGCACGCGGTGGACGAGTCGATCGGTGTGCGGCATGAAGGGGCCGGTTTCGGCATCGGTGTAGCGATCGAGTGTGCGGCATGAAGGGGCCGGTTTCGGCATCGGTGTAGCGATCGAAATAGTCGCCGGATAGGCCGACGTATTTTTCGCCCCTCAAAAACAAAATGGCCGGGGGCGCGAGGACCCCAGCCATTTTAGAAAGATTGTCCCTTGGTGGACGGTTATTTGGACCGAGCAATCACTTTTTGGGTCGCACCTTTGTCCTTGCCGGAAATGGCGCCGGATTTGACGAGACCATTCAACACTTTGGCCATGGCACTGACATATTGACCATGGTTTTTGGCATTAGCTGCGGCCGCTTCGGAGGCGGAACCGAGGTGGTCTGCCAAGTAGGTGCCCGGGGCAATCAAGATATTGGAAACGCTAGTTTCCACACCATTTATGGAGACGGTGGCAGAGGAGTCGGAGATCGGGTAAGGGTCAGAGCCGTCTTTGGTGCCATCGTTATCGGAGTCGGGATTTAGCGGGTCGGTGCCGGCTGCTAGTTCGTAGCCATCGTTTAAACCATCGTTATCGGAATCCGGGTTGGTCGGATCCAGTCCGGCGACGACTTCATCACCATCTTCAATGCCATCTCCGTCGGTATCGGCGCTGAGCGGGTTGGTGCCAAGCGTGAGTTCTTCTCCGTCGTAGATGCCGTCTTCGTCAGTGTCAGGGTTATTAGGGTCCGTGCCAAGCAGTGCCTCTTCATCGTCGAGCAGGCCGTCACCATCGGAATCGACCGCAAGATTGGCCCAGGAAATTTCTGTAATCGGACCATTGATGATTTGTCCCCATGGTGATTGCCGATTTATGTTGAAATGTGCTGAACTCAACGACGTTGGAAGAGTTTGGAAGTAAGGGGTGCTGAAATCATGGGTCTGCAACCACTGGCTGCTCTGGTCGTGTAACTGAATGCTAGCACTGAAGGACCCGGTATTTATGTTTAAGTATCCGAAATTTCCGCCTACGATGAAATGCTTCCAAAGCTGTAAGCTTCCTGATCCCGAAAAAATCTCTGTGCCTACTTGGTTTCCCGCCTGGTCATAGGCGGTAAGGGTAAAGACCATGGGGAGACCGTAGACCGATGCGTTCGTGGCATTGCTATAGCTCGTAGGGGTGTTGCTATCGTAGTCGACTACAACTTCGAAGGTGCCGCTGCCGGATCTGACGCCTGCCTCGTTCGTATAGCCCGAATGCGTTCCTCGGGCAACGAAGGTATCGGCATGGACTTGGGTTGTAACCGCCAAGGCGAGGATCAAGGTGGCAATAAGCGTAAGCATGTTGCCAAGGCGGAGTGCTTTAAGGATCGGATTCAGCATAGGATAGTTTCAGTTGCGATACCCCAGTAACAGTGGATTAGCATAATCCAGAGGAATGACCTGCGATTTAGGGTAAGTTGTAGGGTAGACTCCCTAGGCTTATTCGTGTGTCAAGCTCCTACTGGGCGCCGACGATGCGGCTTTGTGGATTGCCACGTCGGCCGTTGGCCTCCTCGCAATGAGAGGAGGAGCGGTGCTTGTGCTTTCTCTGAATCGTCGCATTCGGCGCGAGGCAGTTTAGGTTGGAGCGCGTTTTAGCGCGAATGCCTAACTCCTAATGCATAATGAAGGAGGGTGATGGCTGACTCAGACGGAGGGGAGAACGAGAAAGAGATTAGCATAGCCCGAGTCGCTCGTAGTGTTCCTGCGGAACTTCGTGGATTTCCATCGTGGATTTTAAACGCGTGAGGCAGTTGTGTAGCATGGGGTTGTCTTCGCTGAATAGATTATTTTTGCAATCGGGATCGGCGTTGAGGTCGAAGAGTTGATCCTGGTCGCCGTCGGGATTGCCGTAGGCCATGCCATCGGAGGGCACGCGGTGGACGAGTCGATCCGTGTGCGGCATGAAGGGGCCGGTTTCGGCATCGGCGTAGCGATCGAAATAGTCGCCGGATAGGCCGACGTATTTTTCGCCGAGATCGGTTCCGTATTGGTAGAGCGGGCCATTCTTCTCCGGGCCTTTGCAGAGGAAGTATTGGCCGTCGGTCCAATAGAAGCCGCGTCCCCACCAGCCGAAGAGCACATCGGTGCGGGCGGTTTCGGTTTCGTTTCGCAGCACGGGCAGAAACGATTGGCTGTGGGTGTGTGGGCTCACCGGAGCGTCGAGTGCTTCGAGGATGGTCGCGTGGAGATCAACGGTGGAGGTGAGAGCGTTACAGGTCTTTCCATTGAGCGGACCGTTGGGCAGAGCCACGAAAAGCGGGATGCGGGAGAAGAGCGGATAGCACGGCCCGCCGCCTTTGGAGACTTGTCCGTATTCACCGAGGTATTCGCCGTGGTCGGTGGTGAGGATGAAGAGCGTGTCGTCCCACAGATCGTGGCGATTCATCGTGTCGAGCAGACGGCCGATCTGGTGATCCACCATGGTGATCTTACCCGCGAACTGAGCCTGCATCCATTCGAGTTCGTCGGCGGTGTATTCGCTGGCATCGCAGCCTTTGAAGAACGCGGGGCCTCCTTTGGCTTTGAGGGTGTCATGCTCGACATACATGGAGCGATACGGCTCCGGCGGGTCGAGGGGCCAGTGCGGATCGAATTCGTCGATGTAGAGAAAGAAGGGGCGTTCGTCTTCCGCGCGTTTGTCGAGGAAGCGGGTCGCGGTATCGAAGTTGCGGGCGACGAAGGTCTTTTCCTCCGTGTCCATCTGTGCGGTGACATTGCGGTAGATCTCGGCAGATTGGCCGGCGCGACCGGGTTGAGGCGGGGAACCTGCGGCGCAATGATCGTTGAAATGGCCGCGGGTGAAGTGCCATTCGTCGAACCACTGGTGGTAGTTGCCCGAGCCGACATCGAACATGTTGGCGTGATCGGTGACGAAGCAGGTGTGAACAGAGGCGTGTTCACGAAGCGTGCGCGCCCAATCAGGATCGAAAGATTCGCGCGGTCCCCAACTGCGCCAAGGGAATTCGATGCGGCCGGAACAGAGGTCGCGTCGCGCGGGCATGCAGGGCGCGGAGTTGATCCAGTGATTGGTAAACGTGGTCGAGCGTTTCGCCAGACGGTCGAGGTTCGGCGTGCGGATATGCGAGTAAGGGCCCTTGCCCTGATGATACGGCGAGAGTTTCTCGCGGGTCAGCGTATCACAGAGGAGAAAGACGACGTTCATGGGTAAGAAATTTAGCCACGGAGGCGCGGAGGACTCGGAGTTTTAAACCACGGATGGACACTGATAAACACGGATCGGAGGAAACCGTCTTGGACAGATATGATCCTGAGTGCCTAATAATTCGTGTGAATTCGTGTCCATTCGTGGTTACAAACAAATCAAGCTAGAGCTTGGTGGTTGGCGATGGCTTCGGCGGTGAGGAGGGCGCGGTCGTAGATGCGGAGGGAGGTGACGCCCTGGCCGATGCGCAAGGTATCGCTGCCGTGCGCATCGCGAAGGTCTTTGGTGAAGCGTCCCCAGCCGTATTGGCGATCTGGGCCGCCGTCGCAAAGTTTACCATCGATCACGAAGGAGATGATGTGCGGGCCGCCATCGATGATCGCGGTGACGTGGTGCTTTTGACCTACCGCGATCGTGCCAGCGTCACAGTCCCAGCGATTCTCGGTGCGGCCGTCGTTGAGGATGATCTCAATCGTGCCTCGCTCCGTGATGATCAAGGCAAGGCCTTGGCCTGTGCTCATGCGCGTATCGAGGAGCATGCGACCGACATCGAGCGAATCGAGCTGGCAGGTAAAATCGATCGAGAAACCCGTGCGCAAAAGCTTCATCCCTTGATAGGCCAAGCTCACATCGCGCGCGGTGAATACGGGGAGAGTAGGCGCCGCGACTGATTCGGGAAGGGTGGTCGAACTATCGAGTTCGAGGATGAGGTTCTGCCTGACGATTTCAGTTGCAGGGGTGCGATTCCAGAGTGCGGCGGCAAACTCCGCAGGAACGATGTGCGTGCGGGCCTTATCCTTATCGGTCTCGCTGATCCAGATCTCACCCTTGTCTTCGATCAGATCGGGGTAGCTCATGCGCACATAGGTATCGTCGAGGTAGAGGAAGATTTCGGGTTGCGACCATTCGATGACTTTACCTTCGGGAGTATCGACCTCGACGCCGCCACAGAGCCAGACCGGATTGCGATCTTCATACCAAGTGCCGCCGTGATTGTGAAACCAGTAGAGGTATTTTCCGTTTTCCAAACGCCACGCGAAGTTGGCGGCGCGAGGATGCTTCATCACCCGGCCGTCGGCGAATTTCTGATATTGGGAGGGCGACCAAGTGCGGCCTTCGTCACGGCTGTAGGCGCAGGCAGGGTGACCGTCAATCGTGCGAAAGACGACGTGGAATGAGCCGTCGCTCAATGTGCAATAGCTGTGCTCTTCGGCGATGGGGCCTCCGCCTTCCGGCACATTAATCCCGTGGTCGCCATCGGGAAGGGTTTCCCAGGTGATTTTCGCCGGATCGGATTCGGTGAGAATGTTTTCGCTGCGGAGCAAGACGCCTTCGGAGGAGGTGAAAAAGCCTTCGCCGAATCCGCCGACCTTATGCAGCGAACAATAAACAGCGCCCTTGTGATGGATGGGACGACCGACGTTCCAGAAGTAACGCACCTTACCGCCGTCGGCATTATGGCGATCAATGGCAAATTCGCGGACGTCGATGGGGTAGCGATCAGGTGACCAAGTGCGGCCATGATCATCGCTGAATTTAAATACATAGGAGCCGATTGAATCGACGCGTTTACACAGGCCGTCTTCGTAGGGCGGATTGTCGGCTTTGACCGCGCGCTGATTCTCGGAGTTGTGATTGTAAAAAACGTAGAGGCGACCGGAGGGAACTTTGGTGATGACGGCGTAAGAGGCTTCGGGGCCAGCGGAGGGTTCGACGTCAACCGGATCAGACCAGGTGCGGCCTTGATCCTCGCTCCGCAGGGAAATGACGTGCTGTCCGCTTACCCCTTCATCGCCGGGACCCGTGGTCAGCGTGCAAACCCACGCACCGTCGTCGGTATGCGTGAGAAAGGGTTGATCGCTGTAGTTTTCGGTCGGGATCTCACGGCCGTGAGATATGTGGCGCCAATCAGGAGGGGTCATAATATGGGGGGAAGGGTGAGCGAGCCAGTGTTGGCAACTCGCGACAGATTGGGAGGCAAAACAACCGGGCACGCAAAATAATCACCGTGAGCGTTCAGGGTGGTCGTTGCTTTGCGAAACGAAACTTTAGGCTTAGGCGTATTCGGCCAACTCAACGACCTCTGCGGTTGCCGTCTTATTCGGAGTCTGCGGCACGGGATGATCGAGGATGAATCTGGCGAAATCGATGAGTTCAAAGCGGCCATCATCGTGCTCAACGATCGCGGTGAGTGATTCGACCCAATCCCCGGAATTGAGGTAGTGGATATCGCCAAACATTTTGTCGGCGGGGGTATGGATATGCCCGCACATGACACCGATACAATCACGCTGTTTTGCGAGTTGAGTGATGTGTTCCTCGAAATTGGAAACGTGATTCACCGCTTCCTTGACGCGCGCCTTGATCGCCTTGCTGAGGGACCAGTATTCCTTTCCCCGCCAAGCCCGATAGGCGTTGTAGATGCGGTTGAGCTTGAGCAATGCGCGATAGCCCCAATCGCCGAGATGGGCGAGAAAGACGAAGTTTTTTGTGACCGTGTCGAACACATCGCCGTGGAGGACGAGGTAGCGACCTCGAGGACTTTCATGGACATAGTCTTCGACAATCGAAAGATTTTCGAATGCGAGCGGAAGGAATGCGCTGAGCACATCGTCGTGATTACCACGGAGGTAGATAACCTCGGTGTCGCGCTTCTCGAGTTTCTTCAGCACGATGCGTATAAATCGGGTGTGGGCCTTGGTCCATTGCCCGGTGCGTTTGAGTTGCCATCCGTCGATGATATCGCCGTTGAGGATGAGTTTCTCGCAGCGGACATGACGGAGGAAGTGGTTTACTTCCTCGATTTTGCAATCGGCAGTGCCGAGGTGGACATCCGAAAGGATGACGGTGCGGACGTGGAGGTGCTTTTTATCCATGACGTGTAAGTTCTGAGGGGGATACTTCGCGGATGATGGGATTGGTTTCGATGCCGTGTTCGCGGGTCAGTCGCATGACAATGTCGACGGCGGCGGTGGGGCGGGAAAGGGAATCAAGCGAACGCCGCCATTGGCGCCAGACATCACCGTTTTGGACGAAGGCAGTTCGAAGGTTGGATATGACTTCGGCGGGGGATTTGGCGTGGGCTCCGATGCCGTGGCGCTGGAGAAGCTCATAGTTGCCCTCTTCCTGACCGGGGATGATTTGGTTGACGATCATCGGGCAGCACGCGGCGATGGCTTCCTGAGTGGTCGCACCGCCCGCTTTGCTCACGACGGCATGATGGGTCATCAATAGCTGTGGCACCTGATCGGTCCACCCAAGGATTTTAGCAGGTGTGCTTCGACGAGCGGAGAGTTTTTCCAGTCGTTGGCGCAAGGCCGTGTCACGACCCACTGCGCAGGTGATTTCCCAACCGGTTACCGCCAAAAGCAGGCGGGCGGTTTCTTCGGCGCGAGCACTACCGGAATTGATAATGAAAAGCACGCGGGGAGCATGGCCGGTGGCAAGATTGGGCGGTTCGAGGGTGGCAGATTTACGGGCAAAGTCGGGCTGCACCGGAAACCCACTCACATGAACTCG
Source organism: Cephaloticoccus sp. (assembly GCA_034669935.1). Lineage (GTDB taxonomy): Bacteria > Verrucomicrobiota > Verrucomicrobiia > Opitutales > Opitutaceae > Cephaloticoccus. Next base: position 134,469 of record JAXMOJ010000012.1, on the reverse strand, counting down.
ATTCGCGGGACGACCGGCGTCGCGGATGATTTGCGCCGATTCTTCGTTGGGCAGAAACCAGCCCTCGCAGCGCGGAAGCCACCAGAGTGAATTGATGCTGATTGAATCTGTGACGACGTTGTAGAACGGGATGTTGAGCCCATGGTCGGTGCGGAGTTTTTCGATCAGGAATCCGTAGATGGGAAACGTGCTGCAAATGAGGGTAGGTTTTTCACGGTGAATGATCTCATCGAGTAAACGCAACTCGCGGCGCAGAATCCAGAGGGCGCGGGGGAAAGGGCGTGACTGATCGAGCCAACGATAGATCGCGCTCCATCCTTTCGGAAATCGATTGATGGCGGTGAGGTAGCCCCAGCGCGTGATCTTGCTTAGCCGAGGGGAAGCTTGCGCGAGAAGATCGACGAACCTGGCGGTGTCTGATCCACAAATTTCGTTGAACGCGGTAACGAGATTCCGAGCCGCGGCGTTGTGACCTTCTCCGTATCCCGCAGAAAGTATGAGAACGCGACTCATGTTGTTGTTTTAGGCTGGGCAACCGCGAGTAAGTCAGCCTCGAACTTACCAATCACGTTGTCCCAGGATTGGTTTTCAAAGCCGATCCGAGCGGCGCGAGCGAGCTTGGTTCGCAAGGTCTCGTCGTGGGCAAGGCTGACGGAAAGATCAATCAGTCCTGCAGGGTCATTGCAGGGAGCCGTGAGACCGTTCTCCCCATGGCGAATGAACTGTTTGGCGGCGGCGTAGTCGAAACCGGCGACGGCAAGACCGCTGGACATCGCTTCGGTCAGGACATTGCCAAAGGTCTCGGTCAGGCTGGCGTGGATATAGATATCAGCGGAAGCGTAGTAGCGACCGATTTCATATCGGGAATAGAAGCCGGCGAAAATGCACTCCGGATGCTCCTTAATCAGGCTGTCACGGATGGGCCCGTCTCCGGCGAGCACAAAGCGCAGCTTAGGATTGGCGATGCGCATCGCATCGTAGATTCTAAACAGCAGATCGTAATTTTTCTCCGGAGCCATCCGGCCTACATGCAGGACCACGGGGTCATCAGCTTCGACTCCCCATGATTCGCGTAGTTTGTGGTCGCGGCGTTTGGGGGAGAAGCACTGCGTGTCGATGCCCCGGGAAAGCAGGGAGAGATCGCGGAATCCCGATTCACGCAATTCATCGCAGAGTTCGTTGGTGGGGGCAAAGGTGCGTTGGGTGCGATTGTGCACGCGGCGCAGCCACCCGAGGACGAGTTGATGTAAGGGGGCGAATCCGTAGTCGTTCGTGTAGGCGTGAAAGTTGGTGTGGAAACTTGAGGTAACGGGCAAGCCGAGTGAGCGAGCCGCACTTACGGCAGTCGCGCCAAGTGGACCCTCGGTGACGACATGCACCAAGTCAGGCCGCGATTCTTTCCACAGGCGGGATAGTTTTAACCGCGCAGGTAGACCGAGCCGAAGGAGAGGATAACCGGGGATACTCATGCCAGCCATGGGCACTTCGCGGTAGGGTTTGCTCGAGTCGTTGTCGACGAGATCGTCACGCCGTGGACGATAGACGGTGACTTCGTGGCCGAGTTGAGCGAGCTTGCGGGCAATGACCCCGAAGGTCATGGCGACCCCGTTTACCTCGGGAGGGAATGTTTCGGAGACGATGGCCAGTTTCACGATGGTGAAAGCTAAGGCTGTTTATGTGACATCGGGATGACGCTGGGGTTACGATTCTGACAATTCGGTAAAAAGAGAATCGTCTGCAATTAGTGTTTGCACCGGTTTGCGAGGGCTCTACTTTTCGAACTTTTCCGCGATGCAATCGCACGGTCCCAAGCGCGTCTATACCCCCAAATCGTTAGAATTCTGGTTCGATAAACTCGAATCCGATTGGTCTGACGTGTTCAGCGAAACCCAACTCGAAGCGGGCCGTGCCCTCTATCGAGAAGGTGAAGTGCGCGAATTGGAGCTCACGGATACGGATGCGATTATCCATCGGCGGATCGAAAAGAAAGATGAGTATGCGGTGATCGAATGGGAGGAGAAAAAGGGCTTTTCGGTTCGCTCATCCACGACAAATGTCGAGGTCGCGCGAGCATTGGCCGTCGCTGGCTTGCACGAAATCGAAGAATTGGTGGCCGATGAAATTCCGCCGATGTTCGATGATGGTGATTCGAACGGCTCGTCCCATGGCGGAGATTCGGACGAAGTTTCCCTCAATGGAAAACCCTCGATCAAATACGGCAGCAACGGATCCAATGGCGGCGCGGCGAAACCCGCTGCCCGGGCGCAACGTCGCTTGGTGCTGGTTTTTAAGACACGGACCGTTGGGCTCACATTTCAGGCGATGTGGGTGGATCGCAAAAAAGTGAGACATCCCGCACTCGGCGAAAAAGCCCATGCGGAAGGCGTGGCGCCTGTGACCTCGGGAGAACGCGCGAAGCTCATCGGGCTCGCGGCCTACGCCCGGAAAGCGCATTTCAACTACAACCAGAAGACGGGGGTCTATCTGATGGCCTCGCTCGTCGAGATTCCGAATTTTCTGAAAGTCACGCTGCCGGCGTGGCGACGGATGTTCACGATCGAACTGGATGATAAATCGGCGCATCTCGTGAAAGGCACGAGCGTGATTGATATCGAGGCTGTGGCGGAATCCGTGCCGGAAGGCGCGACTCTGGTCGGAGCAGGGAAAGAAGCGGGGGGGCTCAACTTGCGTTGGATCTTCCGGGCCGGTGAAAGAATGCTCTCGGACATGGAGGTGAAATCGCTGCTGAAGCGGCAGGGTAAACCAGTGATTCTGCCGAACTTCGGGATCGTGACTTTGTCGGAGGCGAAGTGGGACTCCTATCGCACTTGGCAGAAAAACGTATCCGAAACGCATGGCGATGGGGCGTTGTCTCCCTATTTGCTCTTCTCCCTCTTCAATGATGCGAAGCTAAAGCTTACGCTCACGCCGGCGGTTGAGGAGTGGCGCCGCAAAGTATTGGCGCCGCCCGAAACGCCTCCGGTCTTGCCGGAATTGTTACGCCCTTACCAACGACGTGGCGTCGAATGGATGACGCATCTTTGCGAAGTGGGCTGTCATGGATTGTTGGCCGATGAGATGGGCCTCGGGAAAACGCTGCAGGTCATTACCTTGCTTTCCACGCGACCGATTGCGGACAAGCCCTATCTGATTGTCTGTCCGGCGAGTGTGGTGCCCGTGTGGCAGGAAGAGATCGAACGATTCTTCCCCGAGCTTAAAACCGATGTGCTCAAGGCGGGACATGATTTTGTGTCCCACCGAGAGAACGTGATCTGGCTCGCGAGTTACACTCAACTGCGCAAGCACCGAAAACTTTTACCGGAGTGCGAATTTGGTTACGCAGTTCTCGACGAAGGACAGTTTATCAAGAACCCGGATGCAAAAGTCACCCAGACTTGCTTTGCGGTAAGGGCGCTTCACCGGGTGGTGCTCACGGGCACACCCTTGGAGAATCGACAGCTCGATCTCTGGAGTATCTTTCGCTTCCTGTTGCCGGGATTACTTGGTTCACGTTCGTCGTTTGAATCGGCACTTAATACGGATCGTGAGAATACCTTGGAGCGTCTGCGCGCGCAATTGGCTCCGTTTATTCTGCGTCGCACGAAGAAAGAAGTGGCGAAGGAACTACCGCCCAAGGTGGAGATCGAATTGCTTTGTCCGCTCTCCGATGTGCAGCGCGCTGAATACGCCAACACGTGTTCAGAGGGTCTGGAGCGATTGGGCGATGATGTGGGTGCCGCGATTCGCGAAAAATCATTTGGTTTCCTGGCCCTGCTCACGCGACTTCGTCAAACGTGTTGCGATCCCGATATGTTGCCATGGCGTGAATCTCCACTGACTGACTCCGGTAAAATCATGCTCTTGGTGGAGAAGTTAGCCGAAGTGATTGAGAGCGGCCATAAGGTGGTGATCTTTTCGCAGTTCGTGATGTTGCTCGATCGCGTGAGGGCCGCTCTGGACGAGTATTATCCCGACCTGCCACGCTACGAACTGACGGGGATGACTCTCGATCGGCAGAAGCCGGTGCGTGATTTCCAAACGGCAGAGGGAGCAGCGGCGATGCTGGTTTCGCTGAAGGCGGCGGGCACGGGGATCACATTGCATGCAGCGGACTATGTTTTCCTACTCGATCCATGGTGGAATCCGGCGGTGGAAGCTCAGGCCGTGGATCGCGTGCACCGCATTGGCCAAACGAATACCGTGTTTGTTTACCGCATGGTTACGGCAGGCACTATTGAGGAACGCATTCAGGACTTGAAAGCCGAGAAGAAGGATTTGTTCGACAAGTTGGTTGGTGGGCTGGGCGGCGATTTCGATCTCAGTCAGCATTTCTCTTCGTTGCACAATTTGGTGGAATTGACCGAAAAGGTGGACGCGGAAGCGGATCGATAAGTCGCTGGAGATAGAAATTTTGCGCGATGGGCGGTCGCAGGCTTGTGGTGCGGGAAGGCCGCTGACTAGGATGCGTAAAGTGGACACGACGATGGAGCCAGCAGGAGCAGAGGATGCCGATTATCACGGTGGCTTTCTTGAGGCTGGTCGAAAGGCGAGGGCGTGAAGGATTCTCCGAAGAGTAGTGCGTTGAAAGCGGTGACTGATCCGGCGAAACTTTTGCTGGATCGTATGATGCGATTGCTGCGTTGGCGGGTGTGGATCGCGGAGAAGCTGCATCCGACCGAGTGGCAGCTCACTTTGGCTTGGGCCTCATTGGCGGGGTTTATGGGGGCCTTGGCTTCCTTGTTTTTTGCCGCCTGCGCGGAGGGCATTCACCAAGTGATGACCAATTCCAGTGCGGGGGTGATTGAATCGATGCGACTGCTGCCCTGGTGGGCTCGGGTCTTGATTCCGGCGACCGGTGGATTGCTGGCCGGCTCGGTATTGCTCCTGGGCAAGCGATTGATCAAGGGGCAGAGCTCCACGGATTACATGGAAGCCATCGTGATTGGTGACGGGCACATACCACTGCGCACGAGTTTGGTGAAAATTACTTCAGCCATGTTTACGATTGGCTCGGGAGGATCGGTGGGGCGAGAAGGGCCGATGGTGCAACTGGCGGCATTGCTGGCCTCTTTTCTGGGGCGGTGGCGTCGTTTCTCCCGGCAACAGTTGCGATTGTTGGTCGCTTGCGGGGCCGCGGCCGGAATCGCTTCTGCTTATCATGCGCCGATTGGGGGTTCGTTTTTTGTCGCTGAAATTATTCTCGGCACGATCGCAATGGAGAGTCTGGGTGCGTTGGTTGCCGCATCGGTGACGGCGGCGCTAACCATGCAGGTGCTGGGCAATGCGGACCGGCTCTATGATGTGCCCAGTTTTGAAATGGGCTCCGCTTTGGCGATGGGTCCCTATCTGATTCTCGGCCTGCTGGCGGGTGTGGTTTCTCCATTCTTCCTTCGCAGCCTGCGGCGAGCGGAGGCCTTGTTTATGGAGACTAATCTTCCGCTGATCGCGCGGCTGACTTTAGGTGGACTCTTCGTTGGAGTGATCGCGATTAACGTGCCGGAAGTCTGTGGAAATGGTTACGCGATCATCGTGGATATTCTCAATGGGCAAATCGCCTGGATGGCATTGATCGGTATCCTGTGCTGCAAATGGCTCGCGACCGCGTCTTCGGTTGGTTCAGGAGCACAAGGTGGAGTATTTACGCCGACATTGTTCATGGGTGCTGCGGGAGGCTATTTATTTGGAATCGGAGTCCATGAGATTTGGCCGGATGCGGCGCTTCATCCGCAGACCTTTGCCCTGGTGGGCATGGGGGCCTTTCTTTCCGCTTCGAGTCGGGCCCCGTTGATGGCCGTGATCATGGTTTTTGAGATGACGTTGAGTTACCACATCATCCTGCCCTTGATGTTGTGCAGTGTGATCGCCTATTTCACGGCCCGCGGGATTGATAGCCACTCACTCTATGGTGACACCCTCCAGAAAAAGGAAGCTGAGGATACGAATACGGTTCTGGATACCGGGAAAGTTCAGGATTTGGTGAAACCAAATCCGCCGCTCGTGCCACCGACGGCACGCTTCGCGGAAATCGCGCGCCTGTTCTTGTCGGTGCGGGTGAACAACGTCTATGTGACGACATCTGAGGGACGTTTTTTGGGAGCGGTTTCACTCCACGATATCAAACCATATCTCGGTGAACCCGGGGTCGCTGAACTCGTGTTGGCGGGTGATATACTTCGGGAGGACTTTCCGAGAGTTAAACCGGAACAGGCTCTCAATGAAGCGCTTGGATTGTTTTTCGAACACGATGTGCAGCGCCTGCCCGTCGTGGATGACGCGGGCATATTGCTCGGCAGTCTCTCGAAAAACGACCTCATGCTGGCGATTGTAGAGAAGGGGAAACGTTCCTCTCCCCACAACGCGGCCTAGTAGCTTTCACTCACCCGAGTGGAGGTTCCCTTATTCTGTCTGAGAATTTCCCTTCTTTGACGGCTTTGTGACGCGGTCGACACATACTTGTAACAGAGCCTCGGTAAAACAGAGGTGTTCCTAACCGAATCCTATAAAACAAATGAACCTACCAATGTTCTCACTTAAATCTAAATTGACCGTTTTGCTCAGTGGTCTGCTGTTAATGGCAAGTCCACTGGCGGCCCAGGATAGCAAAGCGATCCTCGACGCTCTTGTTCGCAAGGGCGTGCTTTCCACCGAGGAAGCCGACGCCATCAAAAAGGAAGCCAAGAGCTCCACACCTGTCTACGCGGTAGGCGGAAAAAAAGTCAGCAAGCTGACTTTGGGAGCTCGCATTCAAATGCAGTATGCTGGTCTTTCCACCGATATCGACGGCACGAATAATGATCCGGCCAGCAGAAGTCACTTTTTTGCCCGTCGGATGTATCTCACAACGAAGGCGAAATTCGGACCTGATTGGTCGATGAACATCACCTATGATCCTGCGAATCAATCTTTCGATAAGGCTATCATCAGTTATGGTGGAAGCGACATCGATATTGATATCGGTCTGCGCAAAGCCGCTTTCGGCCTCGAAGAAACGACTTCCTCCAGCAAATTGAAGGCAATCGAACGCTCCGGGGTCACCCGTTACTTTGTTGAATCCAACAATGGTCGACGTCTGGGCGCGGGCAGCTATCGGATCGGTGTATTCGCCGAAGGTAAATCCGGTAACTTCGTTTATGGTGGAGCCATTACCAATCCCGAACGGGTCGGTGATCCGACTTCCGCCGGTAACTCCGGGAATAACAATATGGCCTACTGGGCGAATGCCGGATTTGAAGGCGATCATGCAAATGGCTCTTATGCCTTTGGTGCGGCGATCGGTATTTTGCCTGACCAGGGTGGCAAGACAGTCGGGGCAGGTGATGACTTAACCTCTTATTCGTTTTATGGAGATGTGAGCACCGGTAACTTCACCTTCATGGGTGAGTATCTCACCGCGAAGGTCGAGCACGGGGTTTCCGCGACGCAGGACGCCACTCCTTCGGGATACTGGCTCCAAGGTTCCTACACGTTTACCAAGAACTTCGAAGGGGTCGTGCGATTCAGTTATCTCGACACCGATGGTCGTGGGGTAAAACTCTCCGACGGCGTTCGTTCTGCTCCGGCGGGCAACACCAATGACAAGCTCACGGAATACTTCGTGGGTGGCAGTTGGTTCATCATCGGCAACGACCTGAAATTCCAAGCCGGTTATGTCTATGGCGAAAGTAAAGATGGCGCGGCCAGTGCCACCACTTCGGGAGTTCGTTCCCAGATGCAGATCAATTTCTAACCCTCCTGCTCATCAATATCCAAAAATTTACAGTCTAATATTAATATCATGAAAAAAATACTTCTTATCGCCGCCGTCGCGCTGACGGCAGTTTCGCTCCAAGCACAAAAATTGGTCATCAAGGGTTCTGATACCCTCGGAGCAAAACTCGTTCCGATGCTCGCCGAAGAATACCGAGCGATGTATCCAGGCGTGAGCTTCGAGATCGCGGCGGAAGGATCCACCACGGGTATCGCAGCGGTGACTGATGGCACGGCCGATATCGGTATGGCTTCCCGCGCGGCGAAATCGACCGAAGTATCTGCGGCGCAAGCCAAAGGTGTCACCATGCGGCCTACCGTGGTTTGTTTTGACGGGATTGCCGTTATCTTAAACGCCAACAGCCCTCTCGCTGGTTTGAGTAAGCGCCAAGTCCAACAGATCTTCACCGGTGATGTTACTGACTGGTCTGCCGTGGGTGGTAATCCCGGATCGATCTCGGTTTACACCCGCAATACTTCTTCTGGCACGTATTCTGACTTTAAGAAGCTCGCGATGAAGAAACGTGATTATGCTCCTTCTTCTCAGAAGATGGCGGGTAACGAGCAGATTGTGTCCGAGGTGGCCAAGAATCCGAATGGCATCGGCTATGTCGGTCTCGCTTATGTCACCGCTGAGGGGATCAAAGTGGCTGCCATCGATGGTGCGCTCCCCACGCAAGAATCTGTCGTCGCCAAGGAGTATCCTTATGCACGTCCGACCTTCTATTACACCAATGGAGAGCCTACTGGTGAAGCTGCTAAATTCATTGAATTCACGCATAGTAAGAAGGGGCAGGAAATCGCCGCCAAGGTTGGTTTCGTTCCCGTCAAGTAATTGACGTTTCATTCTATGAACCAAGTCCGCTCTAGTCGGGCTTGGTTCATCTTGTTTTCCCAAAAATAACAAACATCGAGCACTTCTATGGATCTCAAACCGTCGGCCCCTGAGCCCGCATTTAAGATCAAGAAAACCGGTCAACGGTTTCTGGGGCTGAGCTTGGACGATTTCGTGCGCTCCTTCTTTGGAGGCAACGCGTTGGTCTCGGTGATCGTGCTCGCACTGATCACGATCTTCCTTTTCCGCGAGGGGTTTGGTTTCTTTGGACAGAATCAGCAAAACCTCAGCACATATCGTCAGGCGGGATTGGAATATGTGGACTTCATGAAGAGGCAGGTGGATGACCACACGGCACTCAATCGCTACCTGTCAGATTTACGGGTGCGACAATTTACCAAACTAAAAACGGAGCAGGGGCTTGAGATACGTGAAGTGAATGCGGCCTTGGCGTCGTTTGATGAATTCTCCTGGGACTTCAGTGATACGGTGGATCCTTTGCGTGATTTGGTTTCCGATCTCACCGAAACCGCCACTGCGATCAAGACGAAGTTTCTGATCTCCGAGGACAAAAAGACCGAGAGGAGGCAACTGCTTGAGGCCGGGCAGAATGAAGCCGCGGCGCGGGTGCAACTGATTGAGGTGGATTTCGATCAGGAGATCCAACCGATCCTCTCCACGCTTCCCCAATATCGGGAGATCAATGCGACTTTCGCTCGGCAGATCGTCAACGTGCTGCCGCAGGCGCCCAAGATGCCCGATGAGGCGTTACAGAAACGGATGGATCGCTTTGTTGAATTGGCGCGAGATTACACCGCGACGTTTCCAGAAATCGAGAAACAGATGGCGACGTGGGATCCACAGGAAGAAGTCACTCTATCCAGTTCGTTTTCAGCATTTGTTTTTGGGCGCGACTGGCTAACCGCGAGTTTCTGGCAGGATTGGTATGGCATTATTCCCCTCGCGCTAGGTTCATTGATGGTCTCGTTGGTGGCCTTGATCCTTGCGGTTCCATTGGGGGTGGGGGCCGCAATATACGTCAACCAGATCGCCTCGGAGGCGGAAAAGAAGCTCATCAAACCGTGTATCGAGTTTATCTCCGCGATCCCGTCCGTGGTGCTGGGCTTCTTTGGAATTGCGGTTTTGGGGCAAGCATTGCGCGCCTTGTCGCAACAGAGCTGGGCGGAGTTTATCCCCGGATTTCCCTTCAGTGAGCGACTCAATATACTCACGGCTGGTTGTCTGCTCGCACTGATCGCCGTGCCTACGATTTTCACTCTTGCCGAGGATGCGATTAACAATGTGCCGCGACCTTTTAAGGAAGCGTCCATGGCACTCGGTGCCTCCCGCCTCCAAACGATTATCAGGATCATCGTGCCGGCGTCCCTTTCGGGTATTATTTCAGCAGTGCTGCTGGGCTTTGGGCGCGTGATTGGTGAAACGATGGTTGTGCTGCTTTGTGCCGGAAACCGCATCTCTATTCCCGACTTTACGCAAGGGCTTGGAGTCGTCACCCAACCCGTTCACACTATGACTGGAATCATCGCTCAAGAGATGGGGGAGGTCGTCCACGGAAGTATCCACTACCGTGCGCTCTTTGTGGTCGGTATGGTGCTCTTTTTTCTCGCTCTGATTATTAACTATCTGGCTCAGAAAGTTGTGCGCCGCTACCGGATTTCGATTGGTTGAACCATGAACGCGACAACTAACATATTCCGCAAACGTAAGTCCGCCTTGATGCGGGGTGAACAGTTGGTGTTCTGGGCGTTTCGCGCCTCGACATATATCGTGCTGCTTTGCGGCGCCGCGGTCTTTCTGACCATTTTCTTCAAAGGGGCCGGAACGGTCTTTCAGACCGAAGCTCCTTTTATTAATACGACCTTCTTCACCGAAGCGCCCGAAACGCTCTATGTTTTCGAATACCAAGGAGAGAGTATGGAGATGGGCGATAAGGAGTTTCGCGCCTTCAAGGAAATGAATCCTGATGCGGCGAAGGTAAGCACTTCGACTTTTGCGTATTCGGCCGGAGGTATCTGGCCCGCCATCGTGGGCACACTGTTGCTGGTCGTTGGTTCAATGACCATTGCGCTGGTGCTGGGAGTGAGCGCTGCGGTTTATCTGAGTGAATACTCGAAGGATGGTGCTTTTATCCGATTTGTGCGTTTGGCGATTCTTAATCTCGCAGGTGTGCCTTCGATTGTCTTTGGGCTGTTTGGCTTCGGTATGTTTGTCAGTTTCTTTGGTTGGAACGTTTCGCTGGTGGCAGGTTGGTTTACTTTGGCTTTTATGGTGCTGCCCGTCGTGATCACGGCGTCGGAAGAATCGCTCCAAGCCGTGCCAAAGGGGTTTCGCGAAGGTTCACTCGCACTCGGCGCGACCCAGTGGCAGACAATTAGAAAAAGTGTGATGCCCTATGCCTTGCCGGGGATTTTGACTTCTTCGATTCTGGGGATCGCTCGCGTGGCGGGTGAGACGGCCCCGATCATGTTTACCGCTGCTTACGTGGTGCGGGACAAGCTGCCCTGGGAGGATTTGATGAACGCCACGGATTTCTTTTTCCAGGGCGTCATGGCGCTTCCTTATCACATCTATGTGGTCAGTTCGAAAATCCCTCAGAATGAATTTACCGAGCGCGTGCAATACGGCACGGCCTTTGTCTTTCTGCTGCTCGTAGCCGCGATCGCGACTACGTCGATCATACTCCGCAACCACTTACGAAATCGCTACAAATGGTGACCACCGAAATACCAATGGATACCCGCTCCACAAGTCCTGAAAGTCCTAATCCTGAATCCGTTCAATCTCCCGGCACGAAAGCTGTCGATGCGGCGGACAAGACCCTGATTGACATCGATCATGTGGATTTTTTCTACGGAGAGAATCAAGCGCTCTTCGATATCAACATGAAGATCGAGGAAAAGAAGGTCACGGCATTGATCGGTCCTTCCGGATGTGGCAAATCCACGTTGTTGCGCTGTTTGAATCGTATGAACGACCTCATCGACGGCACGCAAATCAAACAGGGCGCGATCACGGTTCGGGGCATCGATATTAATAGCCCGGAGGTCGATCCGATCGAGCTGCGGAAGCGGGTGGGCATGGTGTTTCAGAAATCCAATCCCTTTCCGAAATCGATCTATGAAAATATCACTTTCGGTCTTCGGCTGCAGGGAGTGAACGATAAGAGCCGACTCGATGAGGTGGTGGAGAAATCACTCCGTGGCGCCGCGTTATGGGATGAAGTGAAAGATCGCCTAGATACTTCCGGCCTCGGTTTGTCGGGGGGGCAACAGCAACGCCTCTGCATTGCGCGAGCAATCGCGGTGGAGCCGGAAGTGATTTTGATGGATGAGCCTTGTTCGGCCCTCGATCCTGTTTCGACCTCGAAGGTTGAGGAACTGATCCACGAGTTGAAAACTCAGTTCACGATCATCATCGTGACCCATAATATGCAGCAGGCCGCGCGTGTCTCTGATCGCACGGCATTTTTCTACATGGGTAAACTCATCGAATACGATGATACGCAGACCATTTTTATGAAACCGAGTCACGATCAGACGGAAGCCTATGTTTCCGGTCGTTTTGGTTAAGAGGCGAATCCGACAATAACCCCTTTAAGAGGCAAAAATATGAAACGATTTTTCGATTCCGAATTGGAACAATTTCGCAGCCATCTGATTAAAATGGGAGAGATCTCCATTCAGCAGGTGCAGGACGCGATCAAAGCGCTGGTTGAAGCCGATGGCGATCAAGCGAAGCGGGTGATCGCAGGAGATGATGAACTCGATGAACTAGAAGTCAGAATCGATGAAGAGGCGATGAGATACATGAGCCTGCGCTCACCGATCGCCTCGGATCTTCGCCTGGTGATTGTGGGAATGAAGGCCTCGCATGATTTGGAGCGTGTGGGTGATGAAGCGGTGGGTATTGCCAAGCGGGTTAAGCGTTTGGCGAAGGAGGCCCCTTTAAAGTCCTACATCGATCTACCCCGGATGGCGTCGATCGCTTTGGAGATGCTGCGCGATGCCCTGGATTGTTTCCTCGATGATGATGCGGAAAAAGCGGCGATTGTCATTCGTCGCGATAAGGAGGTCGATGCTTTGAACAAGCAACTCTACCGCGAGCTGACGAGTTACATGATCGAAGATCAGCACACGATTAGCCGTGGGATTGAACTGATGTTTATCTCTAGAGCCCTCGAACGGATCGCTGATCACGCGACTAATATTGCCGAAGAGATGATCTACCTCGTCAAAGGCAAAGATGTGCGTGGCACGAGTGAGTAACGCGACGAACTAGATTTTGCCGCGGAGCTTGGCCCAAAGCATGCCGAGGCGCTCGTAGATCGCCCAAGAGCTGCGTTCCAGTCCGTCGATTCCCCACAGCCAATCGTTTACATTGAAGGTTTGATTGGCTCGCGCCTGATAGTCGGTGGGGCATGCCACGGGATTGAGCCCCGCTTTACGCATCAAGCCCATTGATCTCGGCATATGCCACGCTGAGGTAACCAAAGCGAAAGGGGCGCCGCCGATGACTTCGCGCAGGACCAAGGCTTCGCCTTCGGTATCGCGGCCCTGGTTATTTTCGATGATACGATGGGAATCGATCCCCAGTGAGATCGCGGCGGTGGCCAGCACGTGAGCGTGGGTGTCTTGTCCGATGCGACTCGGACCCAGCGTGATCAGCTTGGTGTTTGGCAAGGCGCGAGCTATTCGCACCGCTTCGGTTAGGCGACTCAGCGCATTGGGGCTTAGTTTACTGCTGGCAGGTAAATTCAGCATATCTGCGTGACCACCTCCTAACACGATGATGTATTGGCAGGAGGCGAGATCGGGTGGGAGAGGTGTGTTTGCTATGAATTCCGGAATCGCAGGGTATTGGTTTTCCAAGGGCGCGAGCAGGTGTAATCCCACTTGCCGATGGCTGGTAATCAGGAGCAGTAAGATACCCCCGAAGCTCAGAAATCGTCCTAGCCGCCGATGCCGCTCACTCTGTGCGAGAAAAAAACCTCCAACCAGCATCGCCAACGCGGCCGGTAGGGGCATCAGGCAATACGTCACTGCTTTTTTGAGCCAAAACATTCAGTTCATAGAAACACCTTGCGTGCTTCTTAGCGAACAATCTTGTCTGTCACGCTTATGTTGGCTGCGGCGATCTGAGCTCGTTTTGCGGTATTATGATTGAGCCAGGAGCGACTCCACAGTCTCTCTGATTTTAGTCAGCGATGATGTTTTCTCCAGATAGCTATCCACGTGTTTACTTAAAACGTTCTCTACTACCTCAGGGTCGAATAAGACCCCGGTGAGGAGGATGACTGGGGTGCCAGGAGATTCTTTCTTCAGCTGGTCGATCATCTCGAGACCGTCAGAATCCTCCAGCTGGAGATCGGAGATCACCAGATCGGGACTTTGGTTTTGGATGGTTTTGAACGCTTCAGAAGCTGTCGCGACGGGAGTGACCTGATAGCCACTATTGCTGAGGAATTGCCCCAGTAGATCTCGGATATTGGCTTCGTCGTCGAGGATTAGAATGTGTTTCTTCATGGTAGAAAATTTTGATTTTAGGATGCGGCGCGTGGTTTGGCGGGGGATCTGTTTCGTGCTATGTGGTTTGGATCGTGACGACTCCGCCGACGATTTTGTTCTGATCTCTCAACGGGAACATTGAGAGCATCACCGGAGTTTGATGGCCCTGTTTATTTTTCAAATTAGCTTTCTGATCTCTGAGATCGTGGCCTTCCTTCATGGCCAGTTTAAGCGACCCGTTGGACGGATTGTTGGTGTCGTCATCCAGTTCGACGACTTTGGCCAGAGGTTGATTAATGAGATCAGTCGTTTCCCATCCACAGTGGTGAAGAACCGCAGGGTTCATGCGTGAAATGTTGGATGTTTTCGTGAGAACGAAAACCAGATCACTGATTGAATCCACGATCCGTTGATTGTAGCGCAACTGATGCTCGAGGGTTTGGTTCGTCCATTGCTGCTCCAGATTATCCATGGAGAGTTGTTGGTTGGCATCCGCCAATTCAGCCGTCCGTTCCTTAACGCGTATTTCGAGCTGCTCATTGGCCGCTTGCAGAGCAGCAGCGGCTTGCCGCCGAGTATTGATGTCGTGCTTAATCAGCCACCCGACGACCGCCAGAAGGAGCACATTGAGGGTGACCCCAGCCCAGATGATCCAGCGGGTTTTCTGGGCCTGTAGATAAGACTCTATATCGCGTTCAGTGAGTTGGGCGAGTTCGCGATCCTTAAGCTTCTTCAGCCTTCGTTGGATATCGATGGAAACCTCGTTCCCCGCATCTCTATTTGATAATCCTCGGGCAGCCGCAGCCTTACCCTTTGCGGTGGTGGTCAAGATATTGCGGAGGCTTGAAATACGTTGATTGACCAAGGCTTCGATATCCGAGACTTCCTCCGCTTTGTTGGAATCGTAACGAGTCAAAGCCTGAGTGATGCTGAGATGCTCACCGATGTCGGAAAGAGCTTTTTTACTTGTTGTCAGATCGTGGGCATTGTTCGACCACGAGTAGGATCGCGCCGAAGCCTCGGCTACGCTGAGAGCGGTGCGGAGTGCGTCGATTTCGAGGATAGTCGCGTGGGTGTGATTCACCCAATCGCTGGAATCGCTCGACTGTTTGATGTTTCGCGCTGCTTGGACGGCGACCGCAAAGAGGATAACTGAGATGAGCAGGAAGAACGCCAGAATACGTTTAGTGGTCTTATCTTTCATGATAGCAAGGGGTCAGGAGGATTCTTTTCGGGCTATGACATCGGGATCAGATGATGGGGGTTCGATTTTTACCACCGTGTAAATGACTCGTTTATTAAAGCTATCATAGTCGAAAGCGAATTCCTGAGCGAAGGTCCAGTTGGCCTCAAAAGAGGCGGCTATCTTCTTAGCGACTTGTCGAATACTTGGGCCTGAACGTTTCAGGTTGAAGAAATATTTCCGATTATTGTAATCGAGATATACGCGATCATCGTCGACGTAACAGACAGCATGCCCGGCATCTATACCGACCATCTCAACGCGAATGAGACGCGTTGTATAGCCGTGATGGGTTAACACATGATCGGCCAGCACGGCGTAGTCGATACAGTCTCCTTTGCGCTGGGAGAGGAACTGATGCGGATCCTGCACATCGAATACGAATCGATCATCGAATCTGAAGCTCTCAAAGTGGTTGGCGAATCGCTTGGGAGTCATTTTGCGATCGCGGAGCAACTCGTTCATGGTGAGTGCATGCCCCACCAAGCCACCACAAAAAAAGCCCATGCCCAGCACGCACAGGCGTAGAGTTCTGTAGCATGATCTCGAATGAGACTTTCGAACTGGATCAGAAAGAAGATCCGTTGAGCTAATAGATTGATTGCTCACTTTTTTAGTTAGTAGCCCCAGAATAGTTCTTACGGGCAAAGTTACAACTCGGATATTGCGGCCGGGATACAAGTTGCGGCATCAGGGATACCGAGTTCATACATAATTACTCGCTGATGGTATTGGTAATAACTATCACTTTTCAGTATTGGTAGAGATCAATTTATAAGCAGGAGTAAGCAATATATGCGCAACTGAACACCGCCGATGAAGTGTAATTCTCAAAGCGTTCCGCTCTTATTCAGCCGGCAGGTGCTGGCGGAATTCACGCTCGAAAGAGTCTTCCTTTTGCCAAAAATTAGATTTCGAAGGAATCGATTTTTCCTTCTTCAACCTGATGGGAGGTCATGTGTGGACTGGACTTATCAAGGGTTCGGCGGACGAGTGAGAGCAGGGTTTCGGCGAGGAAGGGTTTGGCGAGAAATGCCTTGGCATATTCTTTATGGGCGGCGCTGGCGTGACTACCGGCCCCACTCATGGCGATCACTGGAAGATTGGGTTTAATCCGATGCAAGGCAGTGCTCAAGACAGAGCCATTTAAGAACGGCATCTGGATGTCGGTGAGCAGGAGTTTTACGTCATTCGCACGGGCGGCAAAGACCGCAATCGCTTCAGCTCCATCTCTGGCCAGCAGAGTGTTATAACCGTGGGTATGGAGAATTTCGGATACAGTCAGTCTCACGGGTTCTTCATCATCCACGACCAAAACCAGTTCACCTCGGCCGCGATCTGGGAGTGTAGCTCGCGCTTTGGATTTATTGTTCTCCGGCGATTCAGCAGCGGGTATGTAGATCGTAAAGGTTGTGCCATAATTGACCCGCGAATTGAGAGCGATAAATCCACCGTGATGATGCACGATCCCTCGAACCGTGGAGAGCCCTAAGCCGGTCCCGGAGTCTTCGGTCTTGGTCGTGTAGAATGGTTCCCAGAGTCTTTTCAATACTTCCGGTGAGATCCCCGTGCCGGTATCGCGAACCTCGATTACCAAAAAATCACCTACTCTGGCATCGGGGATTTCCGCGGCGGCATCTGAATCAATCGATCTGTTTTTGGCTGACAGCGTCAATTCCCCCCCTTGTGACATGGCATCGCGTGCATTCACGCAAAGATTGAGAAATACCTGATGAATCTCCGTGGGGTTTGCTTTGATGGTCCAGAGGTCTTTGGGGAGTTCGGATCGAATCGAAATGAACTTCGGGAAAGTAACTTCTATCATATCAATGAGCTCATTGAGTATATGGCGTGCCTGAATCAGCTGTAGTGTATCGCTCGCACCCCGTGCGAATGAGAGTAGCTGTTTGACGAGGCTGGCACCTCGTTCCGCGCTGTGCCCCACCATGTTAAGCAAACGAAGTGAGCTTTCATCGTGGATAGATTGCCGCAGGATTTGCTCAGCCATCAAGATTGGCGCGAGGGCGTTATTGAAATCATGAGCAATACCGGCTGCCAGCATCCCGATATTTTCCAACCGTTGGGCTCTGAGCATCCGATCTTCCGAATCCCTTCGGTCGGTGATATCCCGGATCACGCCGCCGACTCTGCTGTGGCCATTCTCATCGTTGATCGGCGTAGCACTATCCAATACCCAACGGATATCACCAGTCGGCTGGAGCATTCGATATTCTTCCTCGAATCGATCAGTTCTACCCGTGAGGACCTCTTCATATGCTTTCTCGACCCGTAACTGATCGTCTTGATGAATGAGCTTAAATCTCAGACGGGGATCGGCATAAAAACTGGCGATGGGTAATCCGGTGAGCGCTTCCATTGCCGGACCGATGTAATCGACTTTTTCGGGGTGTCGGTTCACAAACCAGAATACATCGGTGCTGTGCTCGGCCAATTTCTGGAAACGCATCTCAATATCGTGCAGTTTGTCCTGCGTTTCCATAAGTCTGCGGTAACGATTCAGGCGGGTGATGGATTTCACGCGCGCCCGCAACTCAGTCGGGTTGTAGGGCTTGCTGATAAACCCATCGCCTCCGGCTTCCATTGCCACCAGTCGCGCCTCATGATCATTTAGTGCGGTCAGAAAAAGGATGGGGACCTCTGCTAGACGCTTATCCTTCCGCAGACGACGACACACCTCGTAACCGTCGATCCCAGGCATCATGACATCTAGCAGCACTAGGTCGGGGGGGGATTCTTTGGCTCGTAGTAGGGCGGTGTCTCCGTCTTCGGCCTCAATGAAATGATACTCTTGTGGGGAAAGCAACTCACACAAGACCTCCCGATGGGAGGCGAGATCTTCCACAATTAAGACAATGGGTTTCATGGTATTAACTGGTGGATTGAAAATCCCACTCTGACGGGGACATACCCCGGCAAGTTGCACTGTGACTGTTGAAAGTATCGGAATCGATAAACGGGCCAGTGGCCTCTCGAGTTAATTGTCTCTTTGAATGAATTTTTCGGGTGGGGTTATGTTAAAACGCGCAACTCTTCTCGCTCTGCATCAATAGATTAGGGAGTCGAAGCGCTATGATATAACTATCGGCTTTGCGTGAACCCGAGTTAAAAAAATATAAATACTGAATAGTTTATACCCTATAGGAGGAACATCAAATTAGCCTGGAAGTGCTGACGAAAAAATTTGTAACTAGCAGACATATAACAAGATGAAGTGCTGAAGGAATATGTCTTCAGATTGTTGTTTCACGATTTGTTATTCGTGGCGGACGGGTCAGGCAAGGTGATGTGCCTATTATATATAGGTATATCACCTGAGTTATTTTCGTCTTGCTCGGGTAGGTGGGCGACCAACGGGATTGACTCACTCCATTCGGCGCGTCGCCCAAAACCCCGATGGGTTTTTCCGTTCCGTTGCGCTTCACCAACCCGCTTCGCGGGTTCTCATCCCGGCTCTTGGAGGCGGTGACTATGAATAGTCGATAAATTATGAGAAATGGGGCGACCAACGGGACTCGAACCCGCGACCCCCTGAATCACAATCAGGTGCTCTAACCAACTGAGCTATGGCCGCCGTAAAGAGCTGCAGAACTTCTCGATCAGGTCGGCCCCTGTCAATCCCTTCTTCAGTGTGATTGCCGTTGCTGCTCTGGCCTACACGTCACAGCGTAATATTGGACATGTCTCGCTTGCGTATTCTTACTTTCAATATCGCCCATGGGCGTGGGTTAACCCCCATTCAGGGGCTCACGCTGGGCCGGAAGTTGCGCCTGAATTTGCGCAAGATCGCTCGTTTGATTGATGAGTTGAAGCCCGATGTAGTCGCGCTGCAGGAAATCGATCAGAATTCACGTTGGGCGGGCAATTTTGATCATTTGGATTATCTCAAGGCACACACCGGATTTGAGCACTCGGCATTTGGGATCAATAACCGTCGCGAGGGGTTGCTCAACCTGAGTTACGGCAATGCGTTTCTTTCGCGGCATCCGATTATTGATTCTGAGAATATCGTATTTGGGCAGAAGACGGTGGGCGAGAAAGGGTTTCTTTTCGTAGAGCTGGACATCCATGGGCGCAGAGTGCCGATCCTTAATCTTCATTTAAATTTTCGATCAAGGCTTCACCGGTTTAAGCAAGTTGAGAAGATCATGCATTATGTCGCGAAGAAGCATGAGCACCGGCAGGATGACTGGCATATGTCACCGGTGGTCTGTGGGGATATGAACAACCCCTCTGATCGACCCGATGCGACGGCGGAGCTGATGCGCTATTTTTCCCTGCATGGTGATTACACCCTGCAACCACAAGGGGGGCATACTTTCCCGGCTCACATGCCGCGCCGCGCGCTGGACTTTGTGTTTCTTCCGCCCGAGTGCGAGGACGTCTCCTGTGAAATCGGAAAAACCAAGATATCCGATCACTGTCCGGTGTGGGTGGATTTCACGCTAAAATAATCGCGAAAAAACATTCTTTGCGCCGAGGAGTATTGTTGTTCAGTAATGTCGCCCTATCATGTCGAGAATTGCCCGAGCCTTTACCCAAGCCCAAGCAGACAACCGCACTGCGTTTGTCGCCTACCTCTGCGCCGGCGATCCTGATTTGGAGACATCGCTGCTGGCGTGTCGCACGGTCATTGAAAACGGCGTCGATGTGCTGGAGCTCGGGGTGCCTTTTTCCGATCCACTCGCGGATGGACTGACGAATCAACTGGCAGCGCAGCGAGCGTTAGCCAGCGGAATGACGCGTGAGGGATGCTTCGAATTAGTGCGTCGCATTCGAGAATTTAGCGAGGTGCCGATCGTTTTCTATACCTATTACAATCTCGTGTTTGCGCATGGCTTGGAAACTTACATCGCGGAAGCGAAGGCGGCGGGCGTAGATGGGATTCTGACCCTCGATTTACCACCGGAAGAATCCGGTGATCTCGCCGCGGCCTGTGCGAAGCACGGGGTGGAGACGGTGTTGATCGTGGCCCCAACCACACCGGATGCACGTATCGCGACGATCACGGAAGCGACGACCGGTTTCATCTACTATGTATCCCGCGAGGGAGTGACCGGAGTGCGCACGGAATCTGCGACCAATATCCCGGAAGCAATGGAACGGATCAAGTCGCGCACGAAATTGCCCGTGGTCGTAGGGTTTGGTATTTCGAGCCGTGAACAGGTGAGGGCGATCGCGCCTCATGCTGATGGGGTCGTGGTGGGAAGCGCGTTGGTAAATAGTATTCGCGACAATCTGGGTAAGCCTGATCAGATGGCGGCAACCTTACAGGGTGTGATGATCGATTTGGTAGCAGGCACTCACCGCAACAGCTGATCGTTGATCGAACCATGGCACGTAAAGTTCTACTGATTGATGATGATCGGCTGCAATTCGCTCTGACGAAGCAACAGTTCAAAGCGTTTGTGTCGGGCGACTATGAATTGGATTGGCGAGAGACCTACGAGGAGGGTTTGGCTGAGCTGTTATCGGGCGACTATGCGGTGTGTCTGTTGGACTATCGGTTGGGTGAACGTGATGGGTTGGAATTGATCCGCGAGGCGATTAACCACAACTGTCGGGTGCCGATTATTTTCCTGACGGCTGAGACGGGTTCGAAAGTCGATATCGAGGCAATGAATGCCGGCGCGCTTGATTACTTGGTCAAAGGGGAGATCAGTCCGCAGATGCTTGAGCGTTCCATGCGCTATGCACTGAAGCTGGGCGATACGTTAGAAGCGCTTCGACGCCTGGCGACACGCGATCAGTTAACCGGATTACTCAATCGGCGGATGTTTGATGAAATTTTAAGCGAGGAAATCGAGCGTTCACAGAGATTTGATCGTCCCTTTTCTATGATTCTGGTCGATATTGATCACTTCAAGAATGTGAATGATACGCATGGTCATCTGGCGGGCGATGCGGTGTTGCGAGAAGTGGCGCGACGGATGGAGAAGAAAGCGCGATCCGTGGATCGGGTGATGCGCTATGGCGGGGAAGAATTTGCAATCTTGATGCTGGAGGGTGATTCCGAAGTGGCCCGTCGTCTCGCTGAAGCGGTGCGGGTTGAAATCGAAGCAGAGGCGGCGCCGGCAGGAGGGGATTTGGTATTGCCGCTCACGATTAGTGCAGGCGTGGCTGATTTTCCACGTGATGCGAGTGGTGCCGCTGAGTTGATCGCGGCAGCGGATAAAGCTCTCTACGCGGCGAAAAAACGTGGTCGCAATCGCGTGGTTACCTTTCGGGATATTCCCGCTTAGGAGTCGGCTGGGACCAGAACGCGTAAGCTTTTCGGTCGCACGGAAACCGCGACTTTCGCGCTGGTGCGAAACGGTTCGCCATCGACGTGCACAAGACCGTCAGCAGGGCGTTGGATAACAAATTTCGTGCCTTGCATGCGAACGGCATGCGGTGATCCATCGATCTTTCCTCGAAAGAGCCGCATTGCCAGCGGGATGGCTCTGAAAAAGCCGATTGGCTTAATGAGCGTGAGATCGATCAAGCCATCGTCGACTTGCGCTCCGGGGGCGATATAGCAGTTGTTCCCAAACTGATCCGAATTGGCGACCGAGAGGATCAAGGCCGGACTTTCGGTTGTCTGGTCACCGTTGCGAACGATGACGTTTTGCGGCTGAGAGGAACTCCACGCGGCCAGAGTCGTGCGAATGTAAGCTTGGAATCCACGTTTAGTCAGCTTCGCAAATCGATCCGCGATCTCGGCATCGAAACCCAAGCCCATGACATTGAAGAAGGGCCGTCCATTCGCTTCGCCGGTATCAATAACACGGACGCGACCCTGAAGCAGCGTATCGAATGCGAGTTGATTCGGTTGCGGAATACCGAGGTGGCGCCCCAGTCCGTTGCCGGAACCGCAGGGGATCAAGCCGAGGGTGGCCTGAGTGTCGATGAGACCAGTAGCCACTTCGTTGATGGTGCCATCACCACCGATGGCTACCACGGTCTCGCAACCTTCAGCGACGGCTTGCCGAGCCAACTCGGTGGCGTGCAGCGGTCTCTCCGTGGGGACGACGATGGCATCGAGTTGCTGCTCTTGAATGAAGGCGCGCGCGCGATTCAAGAGGCGCGGATTCCGGAGATTGTGGCCGGAGTGGGGATTAAAAATGAAGCGCAGTTTCAAAGCCGAGGAAATGCTAGGAGAACACGGAGTGAGGCGGCGAGGGTGGAAAGAGGTCGGACGATACTAATCACATGCTTGCACGTCGGGGGACGCTGCACCCAACTCTTGTTTGTCATGCCTAAGCGTCAAACGATTCATCTCCTCACTGGTTGCACCGCTGTCGGGAAAACGGAGCTGGCCTTGCGCTGGGCGGAAGACAATGACGCAGAAATCGTGTCCTGCGATTCGTTGCTGTTTTATCGTGGGATGGATATCGGCACCGCGAAGCCAACCCAGGAGGAACGGGCGCGGGTGCCGCATCATCTGATCGATATCTGTGAACCAGGTGAACGAATGGATATTGCCCGATACGTGAAGATGGCACGTGAGACGGTGAGTGAGATTCTGACCAGAGGACGTCGAGTCTTGGTGACGGGGGGGAGTGGGTTTTATCTCAAGGCGTTTTTGGCGCCGGTGGTAGATGGGATTAACGTTTCGGAGGATATCCGCGAGAGGGTCGAGACGATGTCGCTTCCGGATGCGGTTACATTGCTCAAGGAATTGAACCCCGATGGACTCGGCACCTTGGATCGAGATAATCCCCGCCGGGTGACGCGAGCTTTGGAACGGTGTCTGGCCTCGGGTAAATCTTTGCTGCAGTTACGCGCCGATTTTGCCGCGCAACCTTCTGCGTTTGCAGACTACGAAATCAAGTTAGTCGAACTCGTGCGCGATGCAGAGATTTTGACTGATCGCATCAGTCAACGAGTCGATGCGATGTTGTCGGCTGGTTTAGTGACTGAGGTGGAGAACCTCCTGTCGAAGAATATGAAGGTTAATCCAAGTGCGGCGCTCTCGATTGGTTACCGCGAGGTGATCGCGATGCTGGCGGGTGAATTACCGCCCGAATCGTTGGCCGAAAAGATTGCCCAGAACACGCGGGCGTTGGTGAAGAAGCAGCGCACCTGGTTTCGCACCCAGATACCGGAGCATCTGACGATCGACGCGGCGACCGCGAAACCGGCGGAACTGTTTCCGGAGGTCTGAAGCGAGTTGCGCTTAGTTGACGGCGGCAGTGTTCCCGTCGATCGCGATATTATAAAGTGCGAGGGATGTGCCCTCGAGCCGATGGAGCTCGGCAATCGCACTGCGAAGGTTGACGCGGGATTGCAGTTCGGCGACGCGAGCTATTTCCAGATCGTCCTGCGCCTCGAGCACGCGACGGCTGGTCGAGAGACCGGCATCGAAACGGGCCTTTTCAAGCTCGTATTGTTTTTCGCTGAGTGCAGTGGCCTGAGTGGAAATGGTGACGCTTTCGAGATTCGTTTCGACGGAGAGCACCGCGGAACGCACCTGCACTGTAAGATTCTGATCGATCTGACGGAGGCGCATTCTCTGACGCTGCAGATTGTTGAGGGCGGTTTGATACTGCGCTTTTTCGGATCGCATGCCCCAAGGGATATTGAGGGAGAGATCGACCTGCCAGGCATAGCCGTCGCCATCAGGCAGGCGATTGAAGGCATCGCTGGCGCTGCTGTCTCTCGTGTTGTAACCGACCGCACCGCCCAGATCGAGCGAAGGCAGGCGATTGCGTTTGGCAGCTGTCGCGGCTATTTCCAATTGCTCGAGTGTGCTTTCAGCAGCGGTGTAGTCGGGATAATTGGCACGAGCGAGTTGGTAGGAGCGCTGAAAGTCAGGCTGGAGTTTGGCGGTGGCGGGGAGACTGACTTCGCCGAGCGTGGCATCGAATTCGAACTGCCCGATGATGTTCAGTAAGCTGTCCTGAGAGTTGCGAACCTGTTGCTGAGCGAGAAGGACGGCGCGACGGGCCGTGGCAACACCAACTTCGGATTGGAGCACATCGAGATCAGTCGCCACTCCGGTGTCCTTTTTGGTGCGGTTTTCTTCGTATAGTTTTTCGGCCAACTCGAGGCTGAGGGTGCGCACCTTCAGCTGCTCGCGTGCGAAGACGAGACTGAAGTAGGCCACTTCGGTATCACGCACGAGTTGCAGCACATTGCTCTTGTAGTTTTGTTCGGCGATCGTGACGCCAATCTCGGCCTGCCTGATGGCGGCTTTATTGACGGCGGATCCTGCATTTTTCAGGAGGGGCTGCGAAATTGAGAGCGTGACATCGGCGTTGTAGGCAGGATTCAGCGTGGCGAAGGAGTTATTGGTTTCATTTCGGATCAACGTGCTGCTGAGATTGACGGTGGCACCGGTCGTGACTTTTTGAGAAACGCTGACGCGTGTGTTCAGGTTGTCATTTTTAGTGCCGACCAAAGAGGTGGAAGGTTGATCGGCCTGGCTGGCGCTTTTGCTCGCGGTGAGCGTGAAACTGGGATCGTAAGACGATTGTGATGCCGAGAGGCTCTCGTTCGCATTCGCAGTTTCAAAACTCTGGATTTGGAGTTGGAAATTTTTATCCAGCGCGCGGGTGATGCACTCCTGCAGGGTAAGTTCTGCGGCTGCCACCGGTTGGGTGGGGAGCAGAGTAAGCAGAAGGGCGAGAATGAGAGGGGAGGAGCGGAAGACCTGTGGCGACATGGAGTTCGTGGTGTTATCAGTGCTGTGGTTCTAAATTGAGAACACGGGAGTCGGCGAAAAGTTACCGAAAATTGAGGAAAGGGGGAATTAGCTGGTTAAGAGACGGCTGATTTAGCGGCAAGTTGCGATTGCAGACTGCTTGATCAGGGCAAGTTGAGGCGGATTGAAGGAGGAATTTGCCTGAGTTTCGAGTGCCTTCTCGTGGTGACGAGTGATTTGGGGCGAACGGTTCGGGGTGCGGATGAACGGTTGAGCTGTGTTTATAGGCACAAAAAAGCCCGCCGCTTGGAGGCGGCGGGCTGTAAATTAGTTTGTCGAGGGCATCGATTGCTCCAGTTCTTCACGAACGAGCTGATCGAGAAATTTACTGACGCCCAAGCGGGAGGTCGTGACTGCGATTTGGTCGCGAGTTTGCTGGTAGAGCGGATTGGCCGTTGTGAGGTCAGGCAGTTGCTTGTCGGCAGCATAGACCAGAACGCCCTTTTGATCTTTGATGATCATGGCCGAGACCTGCCCCTTGTTCAAACTCTCCAATGGGCCGTAAGTGGAGAATTCGGAGGCTTCCGGAGGGTTCGAAGGAGTAAAGGGGGAGAGGCTTTTCACATCCAAGGTGACGCCGGTGGCATTGGAGGCGGTTTGCGCCGCGGTCGCGAAATCGTCTCCCGCTTCCAATCGCGAGGTGAGCGTGGATTGGATGACCTTTCCGGAAGCGACGAAGCGTTTGCGTTTTTCGGTTTCGGTATAGTCCGCGGTCACCTGATCGAGCACTTCACTCATGAGCGGCATACGTTTGGGCAAGACTTCCTGCCACAAGAGAATAACCGCTCCGTTTTGGACGGAAATCGCATCCGAGTAGAACCGACGTTCATCGAGTTTGAAAGCGGCGGTGGTGACTTCGGCCGAATTACCGAGTTCGTTCGGTCCTTTTTCGATCGTGAAGGGCGCCAATGCCTGGGTGGAGACATTGTTGGCTGAGAGGAATGTATCGATCACTGCTGCTTCGTTGAAAAGCGCTCCCTTTTGAACCTCCTGATAGATGAGGAGGGTGAGGTTGGAGGCTTCGCGGGTCGCCAGATCGCGGGCCTTCGCGAGTTTGAGCTGAGCTTCGACCTCGGCCCGCACGATCTCGAAATCGTCACTCGTAGCCGGACCCGCGGGGGTGTCGCCTTCGGCTGGTTTTTCGAAACGTGAAGGATTGGCTTCAAAGAAGGCGTTTAATTCGTCTTCATTGGTCGTGACCTGATCCAGGTATTTGGCGGCAGGGAAGTCGATGTAGCGCACGCGAACCCGTGGCCCGATTTCATAGCGGAAGGTATTATCGCCGAAAAATTTTGCGAGGACATCCGTATCAACCTCGATACTCGGATTGAATTTTGTGTAATCAGCTTCTGCAATCGAGAGAGTCCACGTGGTTTCAATGCGAGCGAGCTGTGCGGCGACATCCGCGTCGAGCACGTAGCCCGGTCCTGCGAGAATTGTCCGGAGTTTTTCGGCGCGCACATCGGCGGCGATGACGCGAGTGACGTCGGCTTCTGTAATGTTGGATCCGGTTTTGAGCGTTTCGCGAAACGACGCATAGCGTTGGGCATCGAAGTTACCCTCTTCGTCCCTGAATACTCGAAGTCCTTTGATGAATTCTGTGATTTCCCCGGGATTAGTCGCGGGGATGTGATGTTCATCAGCGAGATGGAGAGCGGCCGCGCGTTGAAAGGCGTATTGCTGTAATTGCTCGCCGCTGATCCCGCCGTAGCCGAGTTGAAGGGTCGCACTTAAGTTAGCATCGCCGAAGAGACGGGCTTGATCTTGTTGAGAGCCAAGATTGTAGCCAAATACCTCGCGCACAAATGCCTTTTGGTCGCCTTGGCCAATGCCATCCGACGGAGCAAAGACAACGATGAGCGGAATGCCCATCGCGCCGAGAATAATTACGCAGATGATGCCGAAGTGGCGTTGGAAGTATTTCTGAATCCAGGTAAACATGGGTGTAAACGGGCGAAGCTAGGAGGGCCAGCGACCGAGGCAAGGGCTAATTGGGTGCCCAGGTCGCGGTGATGCTTTGAGTCGATGAACAGAGTCTTATTCGTTAAAGGCGTAGGGAGGCCGGGTATGAGTGATCGGATGCTCGGAGATTAGGAGATCAAGGGGTTTACTGAGAAAGTCGGTCTGAGCCTGTTTCGTCAGATGGGAACGATATTCCCGGAGAAGTGGTTCGAGGTGATCGAAGTTATCGCCGTCGAGATTTTCGCCTTGTTGCTCAAAGTTGTCACGAAACTCGCTGAGATTGATGCGTTGAAGAGGGCGCGCGGGTTGATATTGAAAATCGGAGGCGGGTTCCGCCTCACCGGACGGGATCGGAGTCACAAGTTTCATATCAATGAGCAGATTGATGCTCTCGTTGAGAATCTGGGTGGGCACCTTCATCATGGTGCTAAGCTCCGAGGCCGTGGCCGGGGGCAAACAGTCCTGAAAACGGCGTCCGATCGTGATTAACACCAACAGGGACAATCGTTCGCGAGTTCGAACGGAAAGCGTGCTCCAGGCGTTTTGACTACTGCGAAAATGCACGTTCTGCACGGCGTAGCTGATCTGTCCGCCGATCAACACGTAGAGCCAGAAAATATAGAGCCCAAACATCAGAATGGGGAGGATGCCAAGAGAACCGTAAAGGCTCTTCGCGAGAACCACACGTCGCACGTATATGAACGCGAGGTAGTTATTCAGAAACAGCAACAAGGCCACGATTAACGCTCCGACGAATGCGGCTCGCCAGAAGACATGCGTGTTTGGGATGTAACGATAAAACAGCGTGAGCATGCTGATCACGAAGGCTCCGGATACGAGAGGCAGCATCCATCGCGTGGCATCCATCAATTCGTGACCGAAGGGCAGCTTTTCGATGAATACATTAATGAAAGCTCCGGCGCCCAAAAGCGTGATCGAAGCGAAGAACAATACCGCTCCGAGCGTGAGGATCGTCCAATAATAGATGATCCGCATCAGCCACGTTCGCCCTTCGCGAACCCCCCAGATCTCGTTGAAAGCGTCTTCAATCGATTTAAACAACAGGATGACGATCAACACCAGAGTGAGCACACCCAGTGCTCCGGCCGTGCTGGAACGCGATCCGGCGACCACGCCGTTGATCAGTTGCACGAGTTCGGGATTCACTTCGGCGCGGTTTTCATCGACCGCCGTCGTGGATGAGGGGGATGACGCCTGATCGTTATCTGCCTCAATGCTCACCGAGGGTGCGGGGGCGATCGCTTGAGACAGATCTGCGACATTGGTGGCGTCTTCTAGATCCGCATCGATGGTTTGGGTTTCATATTCGCCGACCTGAGGTGCGATGAATTTGATCATCCGATTCAGCGTGTTGACCGCGAGATCGGGATCGTCCTGCTTCACGACCATCCCGGCGACAACCATGGTGATGGCGATTAAGGGGCCAAATCCTAATAGGGAACTGAAGCTAAGTGCGGCGGCGCGACTCGCGGCCCGGGTTTCCGTGAAGACCGTGATGCTTATCGAAAAAATGCGCAGGAGCGTATAAAGGTATCCTCTCCACGAGCGGTCCTCTAAGTATTCAGGCTGCCAGATTTCCTTTTGATAAAGTTCGCGAAATCGACGCCAATAATCGGCGAGTCGTGCCATAGTGTGGTCAGCTTCCGCCGAGGATCATATGGTAGACGACACCCAACATGCCGGCGATGCCGACGAGTGATGAGACCAAGACGATGGGAATGCTTACAGTGACAGTGCACAGGTAGAGACCAGCTGATCCAGCGATGATGGCGAGGAACGGCATGGTAAGCCCTTGCGTGAAAAAGATGAATCCCAGAAATCCCAGACCGAGCGCAGCACGAAAGCGAATCACCGGGTAGGCCGAAAGCATGCCCAAGCCGATGACTACCGCGAGGAGGAGATCGAGTGCTCCGAAAATGACGAGGGGATGCTCCATCAAACCGCCTACTTGGAATTTGGTCACGAAATCAATCGAAGGGGCCACTTCAGCCGCGCAAGAAAGAATGAGCATGATGAACACACTCCAGGCTCCGATTGACGCTGCGCGCGCCATGGCGATTTTAGGATCAAGTCTGTCTTTCGTGTCGGCGGTGCGGCCCTCGGCGGCGGCCAACATTTCGTCAACCGTGATGGGGGGGCGGCTATCCGTCGCGGCTCGATCCGTGGTGGCTTCTTCGGATTGTCCGCGGATTTGCAGCTTCTTCTTCTCCGGGAAGAGTAGGGCTTTCAGTTCGAGGTTTGTGCCAATCACAACCCAGTCCTCCGAGGCTTCGTCGTAGACGAGTGTTTCATCAGTCAACTGGCCGGTGTCGGCCAAAGAGGATAATTGCTCCGAATTGAATGGCCCGCGGGCTTCGGTCTCGGACTCATTGCGGATGTAGTATTCCTGCGTGGCCATAAAGACGGGAATTTGAGCTCGCGCGACGTCAGCCGCAAGCGATTTGTGATGAGGCTGTTTCGAGAGTCTGCAGGCCTGTTACATGCGCTGCAGCGTGCGCAATCCCAACATGTGCAGTCCTGTTTCCAAAACCAGGAGGGTGCGTGCACAGAGGAGAAGCCGCCGCGCGCGGACCGCTTCGTCTTCGACCAGGACTTTGTCCGCTGAGTAAAAGCTGCTGAATGCTCCGGCGAGTTCGTAGAGGTAGGTGCAGAGGAAATGAGGGCGGAGTTGCTCGGTCGTCATGTTGAGCACGGCCGCCATTCCGACTAATTTACGCGAGAGTGCCTGTTCGGTTGGAGTATCCGGGGCGGTGGCGGTTGTCGTGTCGATGGTGGCGGGATCCAAATTGAGTTTGCGGAAAATGGAATGAATCCGTGTGACGGCGTAGAGTAGATAGGGTGCCGTATTGCCTTCGAAGGAGAGAATTTTCTCCCAATTGAAAACGTAATCGCTGCTGCGGTTCTGCGAAAGATCAGCGTAGCGGACCGCACCCATCCCGACGGTGCGTCCGATTTCACGGCGCTCCTCTTCGGGAATATCGGGAGATTTCTCTGAGACCAAGGTGTAAGCTCGTTCGCAGGCTTCTTCGAGGAGCGCGTGCAAGCGGATCGGATCGCCGGAACGTGTTTTGATCGCTTTGCCGTCATCGCCGAGAATGGACCCGAAGGAGACATGCTCAAAACGAGGGAGCGGATAGTTTTTGGCAGCATACCATTTTTCGGTGGTGAGCCAGAGTTGCTGGAAGTGATCGGATTGCCGGGTATCGGTGAGGACGATGATCGCGTCGGCTTTGAAGTGCTCCGTGCGGTAGAGCATGGTCGCCAGATCTGTGGTGGCATAGTTAGACGCCCCATCGGATTTACGGACGATAAAGGGTTGGGTCTTGAAGCGTGGGTGCTCCGGGTGGAAGACGACCAGTGCGCCTTGCGATTCGCTGGATAGACCGGTTTCTTCGAGTTCCTGATAAACGCGCGCGAGTTGGTCGCGGTAGAAACTCTCGCCGTGTTCGTAGTCGAATTTGATATCGAGACGATCGTAAACCTGCTGAAAGGCGCTGGAGCTGATCGCGATGATCTTCTTCCAGAGGGCGAGATTTTCGGCGTCGCCTTGTTGGAGTTTCACGAGTTCGGCTCGTGCGGCTTCGAGTGTGGCGGGATCTTCTTTGGTCGCGGCGTCGGCGGCCTTGTAGAGCCGTTCAAGCTCCTCGAGCGCATCGCTTTGCAGAGCGGCTTCGTCGAGAAGGTTTTTATAACCCCAAATCAGCTTTCCAAATTGAGTGCCCCAGTCACCGATATGGTTGTCACGGGTCACCTCGGCCCCGCAGAAAGCGAGCATGCGGCAAATCGCTTCGCCGATAACCATACTTCTAATGTGGCCGACGTGGAGTTGTTTGGCGGTGTTCGGCGAGCTGTAATCGACCACGAATCGCTGGCCTTGATAAAAGGCAGATGCGCCTGACTTCAGATGATCGACGGTATCGTGCTTCTGGAGCCAATCGAGCAGGGTTCCGGCTTTGAATGTGAAATTGATGAAACCGGGACCGGCGATGGAGACTTCACATCGTGCCAGTAGATCCTCGGGTAGGGCGGCCACGATTTGCTCCGCGGTGGCCCGTGGGTTGAGTTTTCGCGCTTTGGCATAGCCCAGAACACCATTGGCTTGGAAGTCTCCGTGACGTGGATCGGCGGTGCGCACCTCTGTATTCAACGCATCTGCTTCCAAACCAGCGGTTTGAGCAGCGGCTTGGAGGGCGGTTTCCAGCTCGGAGGCGAGGTTAAACGTCACGTTCATCGCACAACTACAGAAAGCCGATGGCCCGACGCGCAAGCGTGGATTTTCCGTGGGGATAAGGTGTTACAAATGTTACGAACTGTAACCTACTGATTAGTAGTAGTTAATAACTACACTGCCCGGTGCTGCAGGGCGTTTTGTCTCGACATTTTTGTTTCGGTATGCTGCGCTCGGAGACTTTTCCGCCTGCAGGCACTCGCAGTTTACATTACCACGCACCACATGAGCAGCAAACGCACTATTCCGTCACGTCGATTCGTTAAGCCTACGTTTACCCAGTTAATCGAGAAGAAACGAGACGGCCAAGAATTTAGCCAAGAAGAAATTCGCTATATCGTTGATAGCACGCTGGATGGCGATATGCCAAAGCATCAGCTTTCGGCCCTATTGATGTCGATTTTCTTCGCCAATATGTCTGCCCAAGAGACGGCGATCCTGACGGAAGAGATGATGCTCTCCGGCGAAGTCATAGACCTCTCGCGGATCGCAAAACCGAAGATTGATAAGTATTCGACCGGTGGAGTAGGTGACAAGACGGCACTCGTGCTTACTCCTCTCGCGATGGCAGCAGGGGTGGTGGTGCCAAGCATGTGTGGCGTTGAGCACGATTATATTATCAGTCCGTTGCACAAACTTCGAAGCTTTCCCGGTTTTGACGACGAACTGTCGATCGACGACTTCGTAAAGCAACTTGCCAAAATCGGCGGTGCGATCGTGAAACAGGATGAGAAACTTGCGCCAGCAGATGCCATTTTCTACGAACTCCGGAAGGAAACCGGCACGATTCCAAGTCTACCTTTGATCACCGGTAGCGTGCTTTCTCGTAAACTTGCCGAAGGTTCCGAAGGACTTGTGATTGATGTGAAATGGGGCAACGGTTCCTTTATCACTGATCTTGAGCAGGCGAAGCAACTCGCACGCTCGATGACCCGCGTTGGCCGTTCTATGAAACGTCGCTGCGTCGCACTCGTGACCGATATGAATCAACCTCTCGGTGATACGGTGGGCACTTCGCTTGAAGTGAAGGAAGCGATTCAGCTTCTGAAGGGTGAAGGTCCTGATGATTTGAAGGAACTCGTCTTGAAGCTCGGAATGGAGATCGTGCGTCTCGCCGGTGTGGCTGGTTCAACTCTGTCCGCGAAACAAACCGTGCAGCGTCATTTGACCGACGGCACCGCGCTTCAGAAATTTAAAGATATCATCAAATCACAGGGCGGCGACACGTCCTATGTCGATGATCCGGAGAAGTTCCCTGCCGCCAAGCATGTGCGCAAATTGCCTGCTCCCAAGCGCGGTTACGTGCACACGATCAATGCGGCACTCATCGCTCAAGGTGTTTCCATTCTCGGGGCTGGTCCCGACAAAAAGGGCAAGATCGATCATGCGGTTGGAGTTTCCGAAATCAGAAAAGTGGGCACCCAAGTCAAACAAGGTGAGCCGCTCATGATGATTCACTACAACGACGAGGCGAAACTTGAGCAGGCGCTCGAATCCTTCAAGACGGCTTACCGCCTCGCACCAAAGCGTCCGACTCCTCCGCCATTGGTTGTCGAACGCGTCGCTTAATCGCGAGGCAGTCGATTTTACGAAAACCCCGGCTAATTTCGCCGGGGTTTTTTGTGCACGACTCGAAATCGTCTGCTATTTAAGTATGAGCTGCACGACCACGCGCAACTTTCCCTTCTGTCCGCGCTGACGGATCGTGAGACGCGGTTGAGTATCGGCGTGGTTGATGCCGAATCGGGTGTGCTCGCGGCGAAGCTCATCGATGGCGCGACGTTCTTCATTCATCAGAGGCAGTTCTTCCAGCTGAGCCTCGGTATCGGAAGGAATCGTGATTTGGGCCAGCCCGCGTCGGCCTTCGATGATGATCAGGTCTCCCTCCCGGCGCATCGGCAGCGGAGTCGTCCAATGGAAGATCACGCCTTCGCCCTTTTCGACTTCCCAATCATCCCTGATAACCAAGGTATCGGGTGACGGTGAATCCCAGGTGCGTTGCCACTGTTTGAACCAACCTCCCCATCCGGCGCCAAGGTCCATGGTTGCGCTAAACTTGGTTTCGTCGCCTGTAGCTTCTGCGCGGATATCGGCCTTGATGGGATTCGCTGGTTTGGGGCGTTCCTCTTTCGACCATGGGGTGAGCATGTTGTGGCGTTGGGCGGTTTTCAGTTCTTCAACCAACGGATTGCTGTAATCCACGACTCCGAAATCCATCGCGAAACTATCGCCGGCAAATTCGAGAATGAAACCACCCTTGTCTTCATGGGTGTGTCCCGCGTCGGCTTTGTTGCCCATGATAAATAGCTTCACGATTTCATCGCCGATTTTACGCACGGAAGCGGTCATGCCGGTCGCAGGCATTTCCACGAAGGGACTCAGGGCTGGCCCGGCCTCGGGAATCTTATCAGACACGGCCAAAGCCAACAGCGATGGCGCGGCTCCGGCGCGATTGAGCTGCTTGCGATAAATCGTCACCCAATGACTGTCCGGCATAAACGCCGCGAGGTGGGCGAGTGCTTCGGGAAAAGCAAACATCGCATCGCAGATCGGCAGCACATCGAGATCATCAGCCGTGGAGTAGAGCACTTCGGCCATCAGAGCAGTGGCATTCATCGCCTCGGGCATGTGCTCTTGCAGAGACTGTTTGCGGGCGCGGGCGTAGAGGTGGAGTGAAACAAAAGCCTGGCGCGCGACCCAAGTGAAATAGGTGGGGCCTTCGACATAGCCGCCATCGGTCTGGAGGCAGTTGTTCAAATTTTCGATCAGATCCTGCACGGCCAGATCGGTGTAGGGGGTCACCCTTGAGGGGGATTTGACCGTATAACCTTCGTGGCGAACGGGCATCGTTCGTTCAAGCAGCAGGTAGCCGAGAATTTTTCCGGGCGCGAACCATGCGAGCTGGTTGCAGTGAAACAGATATTCCCACCACCACGCGTTGAAGTTCATTTCACCGATGCCTTCCTCGGCGATCCGGCGCAGGATCAGTTCGCGGCCGAGTGGGGTGAACCATTCTCCACAGAGATCGAGAATCAGCGAACATTCGAATACGCAAATCGATTGAATGAAACTGCGCTGCTCCCAAGTGCTGCCGGGCATGAAGCAGACGAAGCTGTCGTCCCATCTTTCGCAGTGGGCGATACTGATCGCGAAACGAGCGGCGAGCCGGCAGAGTGCCTTATCCTTGAAGAGCAGCCCGGCCTGAGCGGCATTGGCTCCGTGGATCATGATCACTTTGCCGTGATCGCGTTCGCGACGCAGTTGGTTGGAATTCCAGAAATTGACGTATTGGCCGATCAGTTTTTCCGGCACCACTTGGCGGGCATCTTCGGCGGATTCACGCAGGATATTTGCCATGGAAGAATTGGCGAACTGTTGGCGAACGGTTTTGAGTTCGTCGTTGCTGAGCAGGAGTTCATGGCTCGATTCGAAGCTGGGTTCGAACTCAGGTGGCTGCAGATATTTCTCCCAGCGTTCATCGTAGCCCGACCATTGGGCGAGATGATTGGGCAATCGTTCGCTGCTCTGCAGTGCCATCCAATAAATCCACGCGTTGCCGGATCCTTTGGTGGGTGTGCGGGCTTCGATTGTAAGTCGCGTGATGCGTTTGGCACCGTCGAGAGGTAACCACTCTTCACGCTTCGTGGCTCCGTATGGTTCGCCTTTCCTGGTGCGTGGACCGGCGTTGGTTTCGGCCGTCAGAGTATAGGTGCCGCCTTCGGGGATGGAGGCATTGACGATGATTCGATCATAAGCGGAGCAATCCAGATCGAGCTCGCGAGTGAATTTTACCACCAACCCATCGGAAGCGGGCGATTGCCACTCCCATTGGACCCAGGCCCAGCTTTGCCGGATTTTGAGTCCGCTGACTCCGTCGGAACTGACCTTCCATTTGTCAAATTCGCTGAGTTGTGGATCATGGAAGGCTTCAAAGACTGCCTCCGCACTATTAATGGGTGTCAGGCGCATGGGGAAATGTTAGAGGGGGTTAAAGAATAACGAGACGAACCGTGATTTGGATGATTCCTGAGGTGCCGCGTTGGCGTAGCGTGAGGCGTGGTTGGGTCTCGGCGTGTGCCCAGCCGAACTGAATCAATTCGTGTCGTTCTTCGTCGGTGTTTTGGCGGCGCGGATCGAGCAGCGGGAGTTGATCGATAGTGGCTTCGACGTCTTCCGGCAGGGTCAGTTCGGCGATGGCCCGACTTCCGGTGATGATGACGCGCGAGCCTTCCAATAGCATCGGCAGGCGGGTGGTCCAGTGGAAGATCGCCCCTTCTCCTTTCTCCACCGCCCATTCGTCGGTAATCACAATCGTATCCGGAGTCGGCGAATCCCAAGTGCGATGCCATTTAATGAACCAGCCTTCCCAACCTGGAGTGGCATCAATGGTGGCATGGAAACTCGTCTCGTCGCCTGTGCCTTTGGGTTTCACATCCTTGCGGATTGGATTGGCGGGGCAGGGGCGCTCCGTTTCGCTCCAAGGGGTAAGCATGTTATGCCGCTGGCATTGTTTGAGTAAATCGCACACGGGGTTGGCATAATCCACGACACCGAAATCGAACGCGAAACTATCGCCCGCGCATTCCAAAACGAAGCTGCCTTTGTCTTCATGCTGGTGATCTCCACCGGCCTTGTTACCGAGGATGAAGAGCTTCACGGTTTCATCGCCTAGCTGCCGCACTGAGGCCATGTAGCCGAGATCGGGCATGGTGATAAAAGGTGACGATACCGGTCCCTCGGCGGGAATTACCGGATCGAGTCGCATCGGCAACAGAAACGCGGCGGCTCCGGCACGGCGTAGTGATTTGCGATAAATAGTGACCCAGTGCGATTCGGGCATGAGCCAAGCGAGAAAGGCCAGTCCTTCACCAACAGCCATCATCGCATCTCCGGTCAGGATCATATCCTGCCCGTCATCGGTAGAGTAGAGCATCTCGGCGAGAGGGGCCGTTTTGAAGAGCGACTTCGGCACGAGTTCGCGGGGATCTTTGCCTCGCCCCCGACCGTAAAGCAGCGCGGAAAATCCAACCTGACGTGCGACCCAAGTAAAGTAATTGGGTCCTTCGACGTAACCGCCATCCGGCAGTAGGGCTAACTCCAGATTGTCCTGCACGTTTTGCCAGATGATCTCCGTGTGAGGCGCGACCCGCGACTCCGCTGGGACGGGATAATTTTCGCAACGCGCTGGCATCGTTTTTTCTAGCACAAGCGAACCATAGAGGCGTGCCGGCGAGATCCAGATCAACTGGTTGGTGTGAAACATGTATTCCCACCACCAGGAAGCTTGGCACATCGCGCCGTGGCCTTCGATGGATATCCTCTTCAAGATTAGCTCGCGTCCGAGCGGAGTGAACCATTCGCCGCAGAGATCAAGAATCATGGAGCATTCCAGCACGCCCATGGACTGCACGAATCCTCGTTGATCCCAGCTGCTCCCGGGCATCCACGCAAAAAAAATGTCCTCCCAATGATCGCAATGCACGAGGCTCATCGCGAAACGCGCCGCGTGTCGGCAAAGGTCTTTGTCTTTCCAAAGCACACCGGCTTGCGCGGCAAACGGGCCATGCATGGTGATCATCTTGCCCATGTCGCGCTCGCGACGGAATCCATTGAAATTCCAAAAATTGATGTTCTCTGCGATCAGACTTTCCGGACTAATCGCCCGCGCGATCTCGCCGACTTTACGCAGTTCGCGGGTGACGTCTGTTTGGGCAAACTCCTTGCGCACCTGTTCGAGTTCATCCGCATCAAGCATGAGCCCGTAGGTGGGTTTGAAAGTGGGCTCAAATTCTGGCGGTTGCAGATACTTATCCCATTGCTCATCGTAGCCCTCCCATTGAGCGAGGTGTTGGGGCAAACGCTCGGTGTGCTGTAAACCGAACCATAGTAGCCATGCCGATCCCGAAACTTCGTGAATCGTGTGCACTTCGACGGTGAGCGAGAGAATGTGTTTCGCTCCTTCGAGGGCTAACCACTCTTCATGTCGCGTGGCACCGCACTGAGTTCCTTTTCGACTGCGTGGCCCCGCATCGGTTTCAGCGGAAAGACTGATTGTGCTGTCTTCCGGTAAGTTGATCGCAACGAGCAGGCGATCGTAGTTGGAGCAATCGAGCGAGTCGTAGCTGCGCCGCATGCGCAGGATGAGCCCATCGGCTGCCTGTTTCTCCCAATCGACAATGACAAACGCCCAGCTTGGGGTGAGCTTGAGGCCGACGGCCCCGGGAGCATCACAGGTCCATTGATCCAGTTCACTGAGTTGCTCATCGAAGAACGATTCGAAGACCGCCTCCGCGCTATTGATTGGGGTAACGCGCATCGTGCGCTAGACCTAAAGTTTGGGTTTAGGGATGCAACTTCTGATCACACAAATATATCGCTCTAAACAGACCAAGCGACTGAGCCGTCCCGACGTAGCGGAATCTTGTGCAAGGGATCACTAAGAGGTGTCAGATTAATGTCAGGCATGTCAGGGTTTAGGCTCACGCCGAGACCAGGAGTGTCTGGGATCAGCAAGTCTCCACCGTCACGTTTGAGATGACTGAGGTAGCCTTGGGCAGCAGGTCCTTCATCGATGTCGGAGAATTCCTGGACAACGAAATTAGGAATCGAAGCCATCAGGTGTGCAGATGCCGCGGTCAGCACGGGGCCGAGGAAATTATGGGTGACGACTGCCGAGTGATAACTCTCTCCGATCGCAGCGATTTTTTTGCAATGGGTGATGCCACCAGCCAGTCCCGGATCGGGACGTAGATATTGAGAGCCGCCTTGAGCGAGGAGTTCCCGGTATTCCCAGATGGTGTTCAATCTTTCACCGTTCGCGATTGGCGCAGTGCTTCTGGCGGCCATATCGGCCTGCGAACTGATGCTGTCAATCTGGACCGGGTCTTCGATGAAGAGGCAGTTGAATTTCTGGAGCTGGTCGATCAGGGGCAGAGCCGTGAGTGGGGTGAGGCGACGATGAAGCTCCAGCACGATATCGACATCCTTGCCGGCAGCATCACGGGCAGATTCAACTCTGCTGATCACGTCGGAAGTAAGGCGCTCAACCGACAGGTCACCGGAATTGGTGGGGATGGGATCGAACTTTACTGCGGTGTATCCTTGGCTTACGCCATCGCGCACTTTGGCGGCGATTTCATCGGCACTGAAATCTCCAAGCAGCAACAAGAGTAGACGAAGCCGATCACGACATTTGCCTCCGAGTAATTCCCAAATAGGAACTCCAAATCGTTGGCCCTTGATATCCCAAAGTGCGATATCAACCGCGCTCAATGCACCACCCAATATAGAACCTCGAAACGGCCCCATGCGGTAGAGATGTTGCCAGTGGTGTTCAATGTCCCCGGCATCTTTGCCAATCAGGTAATCGGTAAAAACATCAACCACTGCACTTACTGCGGCAGGGTAGCCCCAACAAGCCGATTGCCCTAAACCTTTCAGGCCACTTTCTGTCGTGATTTCGACAAAGTGGGCGCCACCTATTAAACGGGATTCGACGTGTTCGATGCGCATAAGGGGAAGAGTTTGAGGTGGGGCGACCAGTGCTTTGGAAAATCCTATTCAATTAGCTGACGACGTGTAAGCCACCGTTAATATGAATGGTCTCGGCCGTGATGAAACTGGACATATCCGAGCAGAGATAGGCGACCGCTCCGGCTACTTCATCGGGACGTCCCAATCTTTTCATCGGCGTAGCTTCCAAAAGTATAGGACCTTTTTTATCCATCAAGGGGACGACCATGGGCGTATCGATCAAGCCGGGCGATACGGCGTTAACCCGAACCCGTGGCGCGAGTTCCAAGGCGAGGGTGCGGGTGAAGGCGAGCACACCACCTTTGCCCGCAGCGTAATCCGAATGCATGAAAGAACCTCGGTGGCCCGACATAGAGGAAATGTTTACGATCGCACCGCCATCAGCCAATAAGGGGATGGCGGCTCGGCAGGTGTAAAAGACACTATCTAAATTGATGCTCAATGAATCATTCCACTGTTCGTCAGTCATGTTGTGGATCATCTGATCGCGATAAAAGCCCACCGCAGTGACAAGAAAATCGATCTGACCAAACTTTGCTTTCACGGCTTCCATGACCGCATCGGCTTCATGGGATTGTGACGCATCGTGTTTCATTGCCACACAGCGCTCACCGCTTGGATCAAGTGTGTGGGCGAATTCCATGAGGCCCTGCTCATTGATGTCCGTGAGGAAACAATTAGCTCCCATGTCGAAAAACATTTTGGCGATTGTTCGGGCTATTCCGCCATTCGCGCCGGTGAGAACAAGGACTCGTCCGCTGAAATCAAACATGCGCCTCACCAAAGACCGCGCCGCTTCAAGAGCAAGTGCATTTAAGAGGCCGTCCTTATCATGACCCGACCGCGTATGGCTGCGGTCTCGTGACGGAGGACTATTCAATTGACGCTTTGAGGGTGCTCGTCACTTCTCGGAGCAGTTACCCCCATGCAACAAACAGCAGTTATTACAGGAGCGGCATCAGGCATTGGTGCGGCGACCGCCGAACGATTTTTAGAAAAAGGCATCAACGTCATTGGCGTGGATTTAACTCCAGCTTTTCGTGAGAACGAGAAGCTGGGTTGGGTGCAAGGCGATGTCTCGAAAACTGAGACGTGGACGCAGGTGAGTGAGGAACTCACGAATCGTGAGTGGGATGCTGATATCTTGGTGACCTCTGCGGCCTATCTTGCCGTGGGTAACGTCCTCGATCTTACTGACGAACAATGGGCCAACACGATCAATGTGAATCAACTGGGATTGGTGAAAGCCGTGCGTTGTGTTTTGCCGCAGATGATTGAGCGCAAGCATGGAGCCATCGTGACGGTGGGCAGTATCGATTCGTATATGGCCGAACAGGGTTTGATCGCTTATTGCAGCTCGAAAGGCGGCATCTTGCAGTTCAC
Source organism: Cephaloticoccus sp. (assembly GCA_034669935.1). GTDB lineage: Bacteria > Verrucomicrobiota > Verrucomicrobiia > Opitutales > Opitutaceae > Cephaloticoccus. The sequence continues at coordinate 94,290 of JAXMOJ010000012.1, read as the reverse complement.
GAGATCACTCGCCTTGGATCATGCGCGCGATGGTGTGCGGGTGAATTGCGTGTGTCCGGGAGTGACTGATACTCCGCTATTCCGACATCATCTGAGCACTGCTTCCGATCCCGAATCTTTCCTCAAGACACGTGAGCAGCGAAACCCCATCGGTCGTCTGCTTAAGCCGGAAGAAATCGCTAATACGATTGCGTTTCTGGCCAGTGATGAGGCTTCCGGAATTACGGGGGCAAAGATCGTGGCTGATGGTGGCCTGACCACGGGGTTTGATTTCCGAACGGGTGAAGAAGGCGCTTGAGCAAGTGAGTCCTGAAAGACCCTAGCCAGCAAATTGTGGTCTGGGTAGTCCGCTCACTCCGGGTCTGAGTGCGAAGAGCCCACCGGCTTGGGGATGCTTTTCGATTTCGCTCGGATCGACATTCATGCGCGATGTGGTCACGTAAAGTTCATCCAAATTTGCTCCACCAAAAGCACAGCAGGTGACGCGACTCGCGGGGACATCTACGATACGATCGATCTCCCCGTCGGGCGAAAAACGAATCACGCAGGCTGCTTCCCATCGCGCGTTCCACACATAGCCTTCGGCGTCTACGGTGGAACCGTCGGGGTATCCGTGCCCCTTCAAATCTGAGAAGACTCGCTTGTTGCTGATGTCGCCCGAATCGAGATCGAGATCATAGGCGTAGATCGTTTCGGCCATCGTATCGGCGAAGTAGAGAATACTACCATCCGGGCTGAAACACGTGCCGTTGGAAATGCCGACCGGGCCATCCATGGCGACGACTTTTAAATCGGGCTCCACTCGATAGAGCGTGCCGGTGGGAGCTGCGATTTCGAGATCGCTGCCATCAGCGGCGATATTGTTGGTCATCGATCCATACCAGAAACGTCCCCGTGGATCGGAGGAGCCGTCGTTGGCTCGGTTGAGTGGGAGGTGTGCTTCAGGGGTGGCGACTTGCGTCAGGGTTCCTCTCTGGGGATCAAAAAAATTCAGGCCGTGATGAGAGGTCACGAAGAGCGTGCCGTCTTTACGCTTGGCCAGCGCGGTAATCATCTCCGGCATTGGCCAGGTTTTGTGTTCTGCGGTGGCCGGATTATATCGCTGCAAACAGGAGGGCATCGCGATATCGACCCAATAGATGACTTGCTCGTCGGGGCACCAAAAAATCCCTTCACCGAGCTTGTCCTGACAGTCTAGAACGCAAGAGGCCTTATCTGTGAGTTTAGTCATGGTATATGATTTTGATCTACCGTTCTGGGCCAAAGCGTCGAGCGATGGCTTCTAGGCTAGAGAAGAAACAGGCGTTTTATCTGCAAACTGCAATCGCGTTTCATTGGGGGGTGAAAGTGAATCTGCTTTGCGGCGCGCATTTTGCAAAGCTATGACAGCTTATCCGGAGGGATGAACGCCTGTGCGCTTGCGTTTAACTTTTCGGAGACATTGTGTTTCCCCACATGAGCGAAGAAAATACCCCGATCGCCAAGGCGATTTCTGACTCGGCTAAAATTCATCCAGCAAGGCTTGCCCTGGCAAAAGACTGGACCGCAGCGCGCGAAGGAGATCGTGCCGATCTGCTGCTGCGTTATTACGAGAGGATCAAGTCGATCCGTAGATTTGAAATCCGCTGTTCTGAATTGAGCGGTGGTGCCGACGCGATCGTGGCAGGATCTGTGCACACTTGCTTAGGGCAGGAAGCTATTCCCGTGGGGACGCTGTCTGCGTTGCGAGCTGATGACTATGTCGTCAGCACTTATCGTGGTCACGGTTGGGTGCTTGAATCGGGTGTTCCCATGGAGTCGGCCATGGCAGAGGTGGCTCATCGCGCTACAGGGATAAATGGTGGTCGTGCTGGATCGGCCATGATGATGGCACCGGAGTATGGATTTATCGGAGAAAACTCGATCGTGGGCGCCGGTGTTCCGATTGCGGGTGGTGTGGCGATGGCGCTCAAAAAACAGGGTAAAGACAGCGTGGTGGTGGTATCCGTTGGCGATGGAGCAATGAGCCAGGGTGGGTTGCATGAAGGCATGGTCTTCGCGGCCGCCGAGCAATTGCCGTTGATCATTATTTGCGAAAATAACGAATGGTCGGAATTAACACGCAGCTCAAAATTACTCCAGATCAAGAGCATGACCGAGCGAGCAATGGGTTGCGGAATCACCAATGTGATCGCCGATGGTTGCGATCCCGTGGCCGTTGCCAAAGCGGTGTCCGATGCCGCCAAATCTGCCCGGGAAGGCGGTGGGCCTACCTTTATTGAATTCGAAGTGGGCCGCCTCGGTGGACACTACAATGGCGATATTCAGCACTACCGTCCGAAGGACGATATGAGAGCTGCAGCCGCGCGTGATCCGCTCGTGCTATTGCAAGACGTGATAACGAAAGAAGGCCACGCGACCGCGGAACAATTAGCTGCGATCGACGAAGAGATCACGACCGAGATTGAGGCGATGATCGAACGCGTGCGCCAGGCCCCTTTGCCTGATCCGGCGACGGCACGAGACCACATCGTCGCACCTGTTCCTGAATTTGTGACCAACCCGGTTGATCCCGACGGCGAGCGGATGATGTATGGCAAGGCGGTGAATGAGGCGTTGCGCACCGAGCTGACCACAAGACCTGAACTCCTCGCCTATGGTGAGGACGTGGGACATAGCGGCGGCATCTTTGGTATCCATCGTAATCTGCAAGTGGAGTTCGGCGCGGAGCGGGTCTTCGATACGCCCATCGCCGAAGCCGCGATTCTCGGATCTGCGCTGGGATCGTCGTTCTTGGGAATGAAGCCCGTCGTCGAAATCATGTGGGCGGATTTCATGTTGGTTGCTCTGGATCAGTTCGTGAATCAGATGGCCAACATTCGCTACGTCTCCGAAGGGAAGAGCACCGCCTCGATTGTCGTGCGGACCCAACAAGGTGCGACTCCCGGATCGTGTCCTCAGCATTCGCAAAGTCTCGAGGCTCTCTTGACGCATATTCCGGGTCTCAAAGTAGGGATGCCTGCCACGCCGGCTGATGCTCACTCCATGCTCCGCGCGGCGGTGGCTGATCCCGATCCAGTCATCATTTTCGAATGCCGCGGTCTCTACCGACAAGAAGGTCCGGTCACGATGGATCAACCTGTCGAATCTGTTGGTGGATCTCGTCTGACCAAGGAGGGTGATGACCTCGCGATTATTTCCTGGGGCCGCATGTCGCTCCTCGCCAAAGAAGCCGCCGATCAACTGGCCGGTGAGGGAATCTCCGCCGCCGTGTTGGATCTTCGTTGGTTATCACCGCTGGATACGGCCGCGATTGATGCTCTCGTAAACAGCTGTGGTGGTCGCGTGATGATCGTGCACGAGGCCAACGTCACCGGCGGGTTTGGCGCAGAAGTCGCGGCAGGCATTTGTGAGCGTCTCCCGGGAACCAAGGTGCGTCGGGTCGGTGCGCGTGACTCGCGGATTCCGGCGTCGCCAGTGTTGCAGACCGGGGTGATTCCAGATGCGAAGGCTATTGCCGATCAGGCGCGCGCTTTCGTGGGCTAATGAAAATTATCGGCCTGGATATTCTCGATTGCCCGATCGAATTGCCCCAGGCGATTCGCTTCGGGGAAATCGAGATGCGCGCTCGTGATTATGTCGTGCTTCGCCTCCGCACGGATACGGGAGTCGAGGGCTTCAGCGTGAGCTATGCGCGCGGCAGTCCTTTGCGCGAGGCTATCACTATTCTCGGCCCCAAGGTTCTGCATCAGGATGCACTGAAGCATCGCGAGATCGTTCGGTCCTTGCAGCAAAACTACATTCCCGCTCAGGCGGCATTTGTTCGCGCGATCAGTGCTATCGACATCGCGCTTTGGGATATCGTGGCGAAGACCGCTGAGCTTCCGCTGTATCGTCACTTGGGTGGTTCAAGGAAAGAGATTCGTCTCGCGGCCGTGGCCGGATATTTCCCCGAAACGAGAAGCGAGGACGATCTGGAAGCTGAGATCAAGGGGCTGGTTGATGAAGGCTATGAGCTGATCAAGATGTGTTTGCCGGGTGACGATCCCGAGGCTGATGCGCGGTTGATGCAAAGACTGGTGAAAGCAGCGAAGGGATCACGATTGGCGGTCGATGCACATTGGATGTGGAACGATTTCGATCCCGCTCACTATGCCTGCAGTTTGCTCGATGATCTTGGGTTGGATTTTATTGAAGATCCGTTTCCACCCAATCAGTGGAGACTGGCGAAGGAGCTACGCCACGCTCTACGCACGCCACTGGCAGCAGGTGAGGACGTCACCAGTCTGGCCGGATTTGAAGATTTGCTGGAGGGCGTCGATCTGCTGAGGGTCGACGCGACTGCGAGTGGTGGAATCACGGGTGCTCTTGCGGCAATTGATCTGGCAGAGAATAAGGGGCGCACGGTTTTGCCTCATGTTTTTCTTCCGCTACACAGTCATTTAGTTTCCGCGAATGCCGTAGCCACTTATGCGGAATATACGACCGATTCGCGGATCGATCCCTATGCACGTTTGCTGAAAAATCCTCTGAATATCGCTGCTGGAAAGATGGTGATGAGCGAAGAACCGGGTAACGGGTGGCAAGTTGACTGGGACGTCGCGGTGTCATTATCCTCCAAGTCGGTTACGGTCTAAGGACACTCTTTCATTATGAAACCATCTCCACTTGAGCATTCCAATTCTGCTCCGGCAACCTATCCAGATTTGGCCGGACAAGTGGCCATCGTTACGGGGGCGGCGGCGGGGATCGGTTTAGCGATTACTTCGGCGCTTTTGGCCCAAGGATGTCGCGTGGCGATGATTGATCTCGATGCCACGTCGTTGGCGAATTCGCATGCGAAAATGAACCAGCCCGACGCGACCTGTTCGATCACCGGATCAGTGGCCGATCCTGCGGTCATCCAAGCAGCCTGCGACGCTGCGATCGCGAAATGGGGGCGGCTGGACATCCTCGTGAATAACGCGGGGATCTTTGCCAACTTCGATTCGCTGGAACTTTCGCTGCAGGATTGGCAGCGCACGCTGGATGTGAATTTGACGGGAACATTTGTCTGCACGCAGGCGGTCGCGAAGCACATGGCATCGATCGGCAAAGGAGTGATTATCAATCTTTCTTCGATCTATGGCACGGTCGCAGCCCCGAAGCGCGCGGCCTACGTCGCGACCAAGGCCGCGGTGGGCATGTTGACCAAAACATGGGCGATTGAATGGGCTGAGAAGGGCATTCGCGTGAATGCGGTAGCGCCGGGTTACGTGAGCACCGAGGGAACAATTGAACTGCAAAAGCAGGGCAAGATTGATGTCGAAGCGCTGGCGAAGCGCACACCGCAGGGGCGGTTGGGGGAGCCGATTGAAATTGCCAACTCGGTGTTGTTTCTTGCTTCAAGCGCTGCCTCGCATGTCACTGGACAAGTGCTTGGTGTCGATGGCGGTTGGACCGCCTACGGCTATCTGTAATCTGATTACGCATTTATCATGGAATTTCTTGTCTCCATTAAGATCACTCTTCCGGAAGGAGAGGCGGAAAAGACCGCCCAACTCTACGAAGCCGAAGGTATTCGAGCCAAGGAGCTGGCGAAGCAGGGTAGCATCCTTCGTCTTTGGCGCGTGCCCGGACAGAAGGCTAATTGGGGGTTGTGGAGCGCGGAGGATGCCACGGCGCTGCACCAAGCGATCAGCTCCTTGCCGCTGTTTCCTTACATGGAGGTAAATGTGCACCCCTTGGCCAAGCATCCCTCAGATCCGGCGGAATGATCTGAGTGGATCGTTACGCTCGAGCTGCGTCGGGCATAAGAAGACAAGAACAAGAAAGTCTCTTACAGCTCTTTGTGTGAACCGTCGCAGAACGCCCCGTCAGCCGAATGTTTGCATCCGCACCAGGCGACCGTCTGTTCTTCAGTGAGTTCAACCTTCTTGGGTGCGATCCCTGATCCCTTATGCGACCCATCACACAGGGGCTGATCTTTCGAGAGGCCGCAAGCACACCACCAGTAGGTGCCGGCTGGCATTTTCTTAACGATCGGGGATTTCTGGGAAATATGCGGGGTGGCCATGGATAGAAACTTGTGGGGGGGGAGATGTTGAAAACATTACCTGTTTCTCACCACGGGATTCTTTTTGCAAGTGGAACTGCCGCTCTCTTCGGGATGGACATTGTCGACGGTCTGAGAACCATCGAAACTCATGGAAAAGTTGCATCACTTGTTCGAGTCGAATGTTGAATGGGCCGAGAGCATTCAAAAGCGTGATCCCGGTTTTTTTCAGAAATTAGCGAGGCAACAAACCCCTGAATATCTCTGGATCGGTTGCTCCGATAGTCGGGTGCCAGCTAACGAGATTATTGGACTTTTACCGGGCGAAGTGTTCGTGCATCGCAATATCGCCAACGTTGTGGTGCACACGGATCTGAATTGTCTCTCGGTGATTCAATTCGCCGTCGATGTGCTGGAGGTCACTCACATCATGGTGGTGGGCCATTACGGTTGTGGTGGGGTGAGGGCGGCGATGAGCTGCGAACGCGTGGGCCTAGCCGATAACTGGCTGCGGCATGTTCAGGATGTGAAATGCAAGCACGCCAATTGTCTCTCGCAGCTGCCCGATGAGGTCTCCCAGAATTCTCGGCTCAGTGAACTCAATGTGATTGAGCAGGTCGCGAATGTATGCTCGACCACGATTGTGCAGGATGCCTGGGCGCGGGGACAAAAGCTTACGATCCACGGTTGGATCTACGGGCTGGTCGATGGCCGGATCCGCAACCTCAATGTCTCCGTCGATTCCGCGGAAAAGGCCGTGGAGACTTGTGCGGCCGGAATTGACGCGTTGTCCCCATAAAAAACCCGCAGCGAAAACTGCGGATTTGAAATTGGGACGAGACTGCTTAGAGCAGCTCGCGTCTGCTGGTTCTTAGGCGCGACCTTCGTAGCTGCCACTGGAGGTGCTGACCTTGATCAACTCGCCTTCCTTGATAAAGAGAGGCACCTGCACGACCATACCCGTTTCGAGGGTGGCGGGTTTTTGCACGTTGCTTGCCGTGTCGCCTTTGATGCCATCGGCACTCTCGGTGACCTTGAGCGTGACGGAAGAAGGAAGGTCGATACTCAGCGGCTGCTCGTCCACGAAGAGCATCTCCACCTTACAACCGGTGGCCAGATAGTTCTTCAAATCGCCGATCTTATCTTCACCCAGTTCGATTTGATCGTAGGTTTCCGGATCGATGAATGCGAAGCTGCCGCGATCTTCGTAGCTGAATTCGAGATTCTTACGTTCCGTGATGAGGATATCCACGGATTCAGTGGAAGAAAACCGTTGGTCGAGTTGCTTGCCGTGGCGGAGGTTGCGCATCTTCACTTGCACGAAGGCACGGAGATTGCCGGGAGTGCGGTGTTGCATGTCCATGACGAGACAAGGCTCGCCGTGAAATTTAAGGACCTGACCTTTGCGGATATCGTTTGCTGATGGCATGAGTGTGTGCGTTTGACGTGTGTAAATTGCGGAACGCGCAGACTAGGAAATGCGCATAAGAGAGGTCAAGCGGGGAGGCTACTTGGTCACGGAAACGAATCCCAGATCGAGCACGTAGGCGCCGAGGATGCTGCCAGCAGCACCGGGTTTTATGATCTTATCGGTATGCCAGGTCTCACCCAGATCATCCGAATAGAAGGTGCCTTCTTCGAAGGTGGACACCCAGAGGCGGTTGTCGGTGACCTGATCGAAAGTGACTTTGCTGATGTCTTTAGTGGGGAGTCCGGCGCTTCGATCGATCCACGTTTCTCCGCCATTGGAGGACACCCAAACGCCAGTGCCCCATCCGCCTGCGGCCATCGCTTGGCTATCGGTATGGTTGGTGGTGATGCCGTAGATATTCGCTTCCGCAAGTGCGGGGGCAGTGGATTGCCAGGTTTTCCCGTTGTCCTTGGAGAGGATTACGCCGCTGCCTTCGGTGCCGGCGATCCAGAGGGAAGGATCAGATTGATTGCGATCCAATCCGAGAATCGCATGCGAGGCGGGCGTGGCGATCTCGGTCCACGACTGCGCCTGGTTGGTGCTTTCGAAAAGTCCCGCCGTGGTGGCGACGAGGAGGCGGTTGGGATCCTGATGATCGACGAGAATGGATTTTGAAAGTTTCTCGACTAATCCGTCATTGGCGGCTGTCCAGGTATCGCCACCGTCTTTGGAGATGATGACACCCCAGGCCGAAGCCGCGTAGACATTCTGACCATTGCTCGGATCGACCGCGATCTTGGTGATATCGCTTTCACGCCAACCAGTCACCAAGCGCCAAGAGATGCCGCTATCCTGAGAACGAACGATACCGTTACCGCAAGCGAGGAAGAGAGTGGCCGGATTTGAAGGATCGGAGGCGATGCTGTTGACCTGCTGAATCGTCGGACCGAATCGTCGCCAGCGTTGCGCTTCGTTATCAAAGAGGAACAATCCTGAATCGGTGGGGATGGGGCTCGCTTTTTGCGACTTCGTCATCGCGAGCGCCGCAAAAAGCTTGGGCTCGGATGGGGTATCTGCAGCGATTAAAGGAAGTGCCGAAAAGGTGAGGGCAAGGAGAGATGAAAGGAGGCGTTTCATTGGGCAGAAGAGTGGGTGGTTTCAGTGCGGACGTTTTTGAAATCGAGCAGGTAACGCTCGTCGCCATAAATCATTTCGAGGGTTTCGCTTTCGCGGTCGGCTTGGGCAAAGGGACCATCGAAGAGCTTGTAGTCGGAGTATTCCTGGACTACGCCGTTGACCGAAATGGGCTTGTCGTATTCGGCGCTTAAGATCGCACCATCCAGCGAGGTGAACGTCACGGAAGGAGTGGGTTTAAGTGAGTATTTCAAAGGCAGAGCGGTGATGGCACTTTGAAACGCTTCGTAGGAATCGTAATCAGCCGCTGAGGCGATCTGGACGATGTAGCCGTTTTGTAAATCGTAGCTCACGTAAGATTCAGAACCTCCGACCAGGGGCTCAAATCCGGTTTTGGGATTCGAGTCGGTGGAGAAATACCGTCCCATTCCTTTTTTCATCGAATCGGTCCAATCAACCGGTTTCCAAACTCCCGGAGCCAAGGGGCGATAGGCGATGTAAGTGGGACCACCCTGAGCGAAGATCCAGCCGGAGGAATCTTCGACACGGTTCTTGAGGTCGCGGGAGAAATACGTGTGGATTAGAGGGAAGCGCGTGCCTTCCGGAACATCGTAAAGGGCGATGAGGGCGGCTTCGTGTTGGACGACATGTTCGTAGGGAGAGCCACCTTCGAGTTTGTCCTCCAAATCGTAATCGACTTTGGAGCGGGAAATTAGATCGGTTACGGTGTCCCAGTCAGCATTGAAATACATCGTGCCCTCGAAGGGAGAGGAATAGGATTGAACCCCAAACATCGTGTTGGAAATGCCGCTCGGTTTGTCCTCATGCCAAATGAGACTCCAGGTCTGTTGTTGAATCGGTTGGAGGAGTCCACCTTGGGATGATCCGAGAATGAAATCCTGATGAACGTAACTGTATTTGTAGACAGGAATGGTGCTCTTGCCGTCGATCTCAAAGGCCGTGGCCCCAGCATTACGTAAGCGCCAGCGGGTGCGTTTCAGCTCGCGATGGACGTAGGGATTGTTGCGGTCCTGAGCAATGCGGAGGAGGATCGGTGGCGGGGTGTAACTGCTCATCGCCATCACCATATTGCCGCCACTGGAAAGATAATCGCCTTGGCCGAACAAGAGCCAACCATGCGAGGCGGCCGCCGAGAGCGAAGGTTGCACCAGGAAGCGCGGATAAACGCGACTATGGGCTCCTCCGTAGAGGCCGTTGATATTTTCGACCGCGTAATCGAGCAGGATGTAATCCATCATCATCTCCCCCTTTTTACGCATCACGGGATCTTTGGCCCAACCGGCCAAGAGGGCCAGGGGGCGGGTGTATTCTTCAATGTAATTGGGGGAATCGTATTCGCCCTGTCCGTAGGACGTGGTGATCTTGATCCAATCTTCAATGTAGTCACGGGCTTCAGCCAGATTTTCGGCGGAGGACTTGCCGTTATACCAACGTTCGGGTCCGGCATCCGGCGACATTTCGGCCACCAAATAGACACTGACGTAATACATGATCCAGTGGTTTTCGGTATCGCCGCGATACGGGAAATAGCTTCTCCAGAGGGTGCGGATAAACGCCTGTTCATCACTCGAGAACGGATTGGTGCCGGTATCGTCTTCAATCTCTTGGGCCACTTCCATCAAGAGGGCCATGGGGAGCACCCAAAACATCGCGCCTCTGGGAGGCTGATTGACCGTAATCAAGCGTGCTTTAACCCATTCGAGATTGGCTCCTTCATGCAGGTTGACCGCCAAATTAAAGATGCCACCGGCGGAAAGATCGGTGGGGTCGGTTGCCTTAACGGTCTGATCGAGGAGGTATTGGCAACGCTCGCGATACTGTTGGATCAATTCTTCATCGCTAAGTGAAGAGATCGATGTTTGTCCGGCCTTGATGGGCTGGACGAGGGCGACGGCGCAGAGCGCAATCGAGAGTCTAAGTGAAAAGGCCTTGAAAAACGGCATAAGGTGGTAGGTTGAAAGTGGGTGAGAGAAAACGGTCGATAAACTCTGAGCGACAATTCACACGAAAAGCAATGATACCTCAAAAGAGTTGTGGATTGGGGCCTCCCGTGGGTCGCGACGACCATGGATGGATTCGATAAAGAGTCCTCTGCCACGACTTGGGTCCCACGACGACCGCGACGAGATTTATGGACGATGCCCAAGTTCCGATCTGCCGGGTGAACCTTGTGAGGGTATTCTTTCCGGGCTTCCTTCCGTTCTAAGCCTGTCCATCAATGCACTGTTCTCTGAGATGAGGATAGGTAAAGCAGGAGTTTTACCGCGTCGTGATCGTCGCAAGACCATGGATTCTATCGGTGATAACTCCATTGCGGTATTCTGGGCACTTCGTTGCATCTCGAACTTGTCATTTGCCACGACATCGGGAGACTCCTGCGCATCAACGCTATGAAACAACGCACACTCGCGCGCGAAGTCTCCATTCAGGGCAAGGCCCTGCACACTGGAGAAGAAGTTACCTTAACCCTCAAACCGGCCCCGGTTGACCATGGTGTGGTCTTCAAGCGGATCGATCTCAACGGCGCCCCCGAACTAAAACCTCGGGTGGATTTCGTGACTGATCTGGTCCGCGCGACGACGATCCAGGACGGACATGCGAAAGTGCACACCGTTGAACATGTGCTCAGTGCCTTGCACGGTTGTGGAGTCGATAACGCTGTGATCGAGATGAATGCCTCGGAGGCACCGATCATGGATGGTTCCGCAAAACCGTATGTGAATCTGATCCTCGAAGGTGAACCGGTGGAGCAGGATAAAGAGCGTGAGTATTATACCTTGGAAACACCGATCTCGGTTACCAAAGGCGACTCGTCGATCATCGCGCTACCGTGTGATGAATTGAAAATTTCCTGCACCTCGGCCGACGATCGCGGCATCCATACGCAGCATCTTTCGCTTTCGATTGATCCCGATGTCTATATTACCCAGATCGCCGCGGCCCGCACATTTACGATCTACGAAGATATCGAGGAACTGCTGAAACTCGGTAAAATCAAAGGAGGCTCGCTCGATTGCGCGGTGGTGATCAAAGGCGACAAAATTCTCTCGAAAGAGCCGCTGCGGTTTAAGGACGAATTCGTGCGTCATAAGATACTCGATATCATCGGCGATATCATGCTGCTCGGGATGCCGCTCAAAGCACACATCGTGGCGACGCGCCCCGGTCACGCCATCAATGCTCAGCTCACAAAATCGCTCTTTGAGGAACTGCAAAATCGCAAAAAGAGTAAGAAAAAGAAGAAGGCCGCGCCGATGCCCGTGCAGGCCACGGAAACTTCGCTCGATATCCGGCGGATACTCGACACGATTCCGCATCGCTATCCCTTTGTCCTGATCGATCGGGTGGTGGAGTTCGTCGGCGATGATGAACTGGTTGCGATTAAAAACGTGACGATCAACGAACCCTACTTCATGGGCCACTTTCCCACCAATCCGGTGATGCCGGGGGTGCTGCAACTTGAGGCGATGGCCCAAGCGGCGGGAATTGCCCTGTTGCGCAAGGTATCGAAAACGAGCGGCACGCCATTCTTTATGAGTGCGGATAAAGTAAAATTTCGCAAACCGGTGCGCCCGGGAGATCAGCTCATTATTAATGCCAAAATCATCAAGATGCGGGGCGAAAAACTGGCGACAGCGCAGGCTAATTGCACGGTGTCTGGACAAGTGGTTTCCTCGGCTGAGCTGATGTTTGCCATTGTGGATGAGAGCGAAACTTAAACCCTAAATCGTCATCATGGCTAACCGCATTCACCCCACCGCGATTATCGAATCGACCGTGGAACTCGGCGACGATGTTGAGATCGGTGCCTACGCTTTTGTCGGGGGCGAGACTCGGCTGGGTAGTGGCACGCGGCTCCACCATCACGCGTCGGTCGAAGGGAATACTGTGCTCGGTCGCGCATGCGAAGTCTTTCCATTTTGCAGTATTGGGGCGAAGACGCAGGATCTGAAATTTGCAGGAGGAAATCCCGGGGTGCGGATCGGGGACCGGAATGTGTTTCGAGAATACGTGAGTATTCACGGTGCGACCGATGATGGCGATTACACGACCTTGGGCTCGGACAATACGATCCTCGCTTACGGACATGTCGCGCACGATTGCCAGTTGGGGAATCACATCATCGCGAGTAACTCCGTGGGACTGGCCGGACACGTGATCGTCGAGGATTACGCGGTGCTGGGTGCGATGAGTGGTATCCATCAATTCTGTCGGATCGGAGCGCACTCAATGATCAGTGCTTTTGCTAAAGTAGTGCAGGATATCGCGCCCTTTTTTATCGCCGATGGCGGCCCTGCGATCATTCGTGCGATCAACAAGATCGGCCTCGAACGTCGAGGATATCAGCCTGAGCAGATAGATCGCGTGAAGCAGATTCACCGCATACTTTTCCGTGAGGGTTTGAATCGCACTCAGGCGCTGGAAAAACTCCGGGCCCACGAGAATGCCGACTCTCAGGAGTTTCGGCAGATGCTGGAATTCGCGGCCAAGTGCGAACGGGGCCTCGCTCCGGGCAGCAGCTGAACGAAGCTGAAACTTTCTTAGTTACACATAAATCCAGTTAGAAATTCTCAGCAATGAGCACTCCGTTCCTTCTCTCTTCGTCCGGCAGCGGCCGGGCGACAGCTTACATCGAATCTAATAAAGTGATCTCCTCGCAGGGGAAAACTCACGTCGCTTGGCTCGATACTCCGAAGGAGGGGTTTCGGGTCAAAATGCGCACGCTCGATCAGGCGAGTGGCGAGTGGTCTGATGAGGTGACGATTGGTGAGGCGGGCGATAATCATGGCGGCCCCTCTCTGACCATTGATGGTGATGGCTATCTGCACATCGTGTATTATTCACATCACGATCCGTTTCGCTATCGTCGTTCGGTGCGTCCCCATGATGCTTCTGAGTGGGGGCCGGTTGAGCAGTTTGGCACTGATCTGACTTATCCTACTTTGCTCTGCGCTGAGGATGGCACTTTGATCCTCTCGGCTCGACGGAGTCACGAGGATGAACCTTGGGATCTTGAAGTCTGGAAGAAAGCTCCGGGGGCTGACTGGGTGTATCACTCTACGATTCTGAAATCGGATCGACCGAATTACAGCCAATACGCGGCTTCGATGGTGTGGGGGAATGATCACAAGACGCTCTATCTCGGGTTTCGGATGGCCGAGATTCCGCACATTGTGACCTTGGAAAAAATGTTCACCTACAGCACCTTGGGATGCCTGAAGAGTTCCGATGGGGGAGAGACGTGGACGAAACTGGATGGCTCACCCGTGGAATTACCGGCGACCCAGCATACCGCTGAGATTATCATGCGCACCGATAGTTCGCAGGGCCGAATTCTCGATTCGGGAGCGATGGCGATCAGCCCCGATGGGGTGCCGTTCATCGCTTACAGCGTGCGGATGGATCACAGTTCAGAAGGTTATCTGGCGACACCTTTACCAGATGGCGGATGGAATCACATCCACCTGAATGCCTTCCTTCCCACGGAAAATCGCAACGAGGCGCTAATCATGTCAGGCGGCATCACTTTTAACGCAGAGGGGCAACCCGTGATCGTCGCGCCGTTGTTGGATCTGGAAGACGGCAAATCGTATTGGGGACACTCGACGACGAAGCTTGTGCAGTTCGATTCGGAAGATGGCGGTCTTACATTCACCGGAAAACTCCTGGGTGGAAACGAGGCGGGGCAACCGCAGTGGATGCCGAGCATCGAACGTCCGACCGGGTTTAATGATGTGCCGGATAAGCCAGGCATGATTTTCACCGATGGTGGTCGCGGCGCGGGTTGTGATGACGTCCTGAAGAATAAGGTGCTCTGGACCGTCCTCGACTGAAACTGCTCATCGCAAGACACTTTTTATGAATACTTCTTTTCTCCTTTCATCGTCCGGCAGTGGCCGTGCGACGGCCTACACCGATTCGAATAAAATCATTTCGCATCAGGGTAAAACCCATGTCACCTGGCTCGATACTCCTAATGAGGGTTTCCGTATAAAAATACGCACCCTCGATCAGGCGAGTGGCGAGTGGACGGAGGAGGTGACGGTCGGAGAGGCGGATGACAATCATGGCGGTCCTTCGCTGACGATCGATGCAGAGGGTTATCTGCACATTGTCTATTTTTCGCATCACCATCCGTTTCGTTATCAACGTTCCGTGCGACCGAATGACGCCTCAGAGTGGGGAGAGATCGAACAATTCGGGACAGATCTTACCTACCCGACTTTGCTTTGTGCGCAGGATGGCACGCTGATCCTTTCGGCGCGCCGCAGTTACGAAGATAAGCCATGGGAGCATGAACAATGGAAGAAAGCTCCCGGTGGGAAATGGACTCGTCATTCGACACTCATTCGTTCCGATCATACCAACTATAGCCAATACGCTGCGTCGATGGTTTGGGGCCTTGATCACAAATCACTCTATCTGAGCTTCCGCATTTATCAGCAGCCATCTTACGATACACCGCCGTATTGGTATACGGCTTTTGGCGTCATGATGAGTCCGGATGAAGGCGAGACTTGGACGAAAGTAGACGGCACGCCTTTGACCCTCCCGGCGACAGTCGCGACCTCGGATATTTTAGTGAACACGCAAACGTCCGAAGGTCGGATAGTCGAAGCGGGGGCGATGGCGATTAGCCCGGAAGGCGTGCCTTTTGTGGTCTATCATGTGCGGATGGACGATAGCTCGGAAAGTTATTTGGCGACTCCTCTGCCCGATGGTGGATGGAATCATCTCCATCTGAATCGCTTCCTGTCCGCAGAGCATCGCGACCTCGGTTTGATGATGGCGGGTTCGGTTGCCTTTAAGGGAAATGGTCAGCCGGTGATCGTTGGCACGCTGGTCGACCTCACTGATCGCGAACAATACTGGGGCCATCCGACCACACAGCTCGTGCAATTCGATTCGGAAGATGGCGGACTTACTTTCACGAGCAAACTGATCGATGAAAAAGATCCCGGGCAACCGCAGTGGATGCCTAATGTGGAGCGCCCCACCAGATTCAATGACGTGCCCGAGATTCCCGGTATGATTTATACCGATGGTGGTCGCGGTGCAGGTTGCGACGATGTGCTCAAAAACAAGGTTTTTTGGACTCTGCTGGACTGAGATACGTATTTCGAAAAGTGTATCCAAGAGGGCATCCACTTTAATGAAGATGCCTCGCTGAAGCGACTGACCTCTGACCGAATCGAAAGTAACCTATATGGTTACTTTCAGGTTCTTCATGAGAGCTTACTTTTTGTAGAGTTGCTTCGGATCGACGACGCGACGCGAGGCGAACTCGAGCTTCAGGCTCTCGCTATCGTCGGGGTCGGCTCCTTCGACCAGCTTGCGGTAGAAACAGGATTTGTATCCGTTGTGACAGGCGACACCGCCGATGTTTTCGACTTTAATTTGGATGACGTCCTGATCGCAATCGGTGAGCACTTCTTTGACGAGTTGCACGTTGCCGGATTCTTCACCCTTGGTCCAAAGCTTGTTGCGCGAACGGCTCCAATAGGTCGCCTTACCGGTGCGCAGAGTGTGCGCGAATGATTCGGCATTCATGAAGGCAAACATCAGCACTTCGTTGGTTTTGTGATCGGCGGTGATGCAGGGCAGCAGGCCATCGGGGCCGAACTTGGGTTGCAAAGTCGTGCCGAGTTCGATGTCGGAATTTTCGGTGCGGGCGGGAAAGACGTATGAGCTCATGATGGTTGGATGTGGTCGGAAAGTTGTTTGAGATAATCGTAGGAATAGAGGCCGGTGCCGTGGCCATCACTAAATTGGAAACGCACGGCGTAGTTGCCGACGACTTGCCAGGCTTTGACGGTCACGCCTTCGAAATTGCGATGAGGATTGCCTCCGTGGACTTGGCCGAGGACGTCGCGTTCTCCTTGGGTTTCGGCGCTGGGGGAGGCGGCGCGCAGCTGGTCACAGGGATAATAGCTTTCGGAACCGTCATCCCAAACGATGGCGATTTCTTGTCCGATGAGCTGAATGTTGGTGGGGGCGTTCATGACGTGAGGAGTATCAAGAAATTAACTTTGGGTATAAGAACAGCAAATTTCTCAAGTGGGTGTATTGCTTCGGTGACTTATCGCACTCAGTTTAGTGGAGATGAATACGTCGGCGCCTGTCTCGCTCCCGCATATCGTAGTCGTCGGTGCCGGCTTTGCCGGGCTGAATTTCTGCAAGAGCTTTCCCGATGGGTTGGCGAAGATCACGTTGATTGATCGTCAGAATCATCACCTGTTTCAGCCTCTTCTTTACCAGGTTGCCACGTCGGGATTGTCGGCGGTGGACATTGCACAGCCGATCAGGTCGATTCTGAACGAGAAACCGAATCTCGATGTGCTCATGGCTGAGGTGACGGGCTTCGATCTGGCTGGGCGCAAGATCACGCATAGTCGCGGTGAGTTGAGCTACGATTATCTCGTTCTCGGGTTGGGTGGGGCGACGAGTTACTTCGGAAATGACGAATGGGCGAAACATGCACCGGGTCTCAAATCTCTGGATGATGCGCTAAAGATTCGTCGGCGCATTCTCCATGCATTTGAGCGAGCCGAGACCGAGACAGACGAGGTGCGCAGCCGCGAGCTCATGACGATCGTTGTGGTGGGCGGTGGGCCGACGGGGGTTGAACTGGCGGGGACATTTGCGGAATTGACGCGATCAGTTCTGAAGCGCGACTTTGACCGTATTGACCCGACAAAGGCGCGTGTCGTTTTAGTCGAAGGAAGTGATCGCGTGCTGGGAACTTTTCCGCCTGATCTTTCGGAGAGTGCTTTGCGGCAACTGACGAAACTGGGGGTTGAGGTGAAGCTGAAGACACGCGTGAGCGCGATCCGCAAGAATGAAGTGGAATTGGATGATCACACGATTCGAGCAGAGAATATTATCTGGGGAGCGGGCGTGTCAGCTAATCCACTTACGAAAAAGTTGGGTGCGGAGATTGATCGTGCGGGGCGGGTGAAGGTCTTGCCTGATCTGAGTGTGCCGGGACACCCCGAGGTTTTCGCACTCGGGGACATGGTCACTCTGATCGATACGCGTGGCGTGTCGGTGCCGGGTTTGAGCCTGGCGGCGATTCAGATGGGACAACATACTGCCCGTCTGATGGCGGAAGAGATTCGTGATGGTGCCCGCCAACCGACCCAACGAGCGGCCTACAATTATTGGGACAAGGGTAGCATGGCGACGATCGGGCGCTCCAAGGCCGTGGCGATGATGGGCCGGTTTCACTGTAGTGGTTATCCTGCGTGGTTACTTTGGTTGGTTGTGCACTTGCTTTTCCTCGTGGGCTTTCGCAACAAGTTCTCCGTCCTTTCGCATTGGGTGTATTCCTATCTAACATACAAACGTGGGGCGCGCATCATCACTGGTGTGTCAGGAGAAGATTCCTCGGGATCAGCCTAAGTTTCCCAACCCATAAACAGATTACCCCATGTTAGTTAATAATATCCTAGAACTGAAACGTGATCCGCGTGTGCAAGTCACACCTGCTCCCGAGATCCTCGCCGTCAATGGCGGCTTGCAGCCTTTTTCGATTCTGACTTCCAAGGGGACCTTGTTGACTCAAGTTCAGATGCCGGAGGAATCGATGCCAGACGAGCGGATTCGATTCCACTGGAGAATCGCATCCTATGTTTCCCGTGATCACGGGGCGAGTTGGCAAGGGGTGGAGCAGCTACCGGGGCGCAATGAAATGTATATGGAGGGAGGGGCGGTTGAATTGAGCGACGGCACCATCATCCAATTAGACACCTATGTGACTCCGGGAGAACCGGGGTTTGGGAAGGGATTGATGCTGGTTTCTCGGGATGATTTGCAGACTTATGAGGGGCCGCTCGAAATGAATTTCGAACTCCCGGGAGTGAATTTTATTGGGGCAGATGATGGCGGTAATCCTCATCATGCGATCCGCTTGCATCGGCGCGTTTTGGAAATGCCCAATGGCGATGTGCTGGCGGTGCTCTACGGTTGGTTTCACGGCGAAGAGAGTTCCTCGGGCTACATGCCCAACATGAATAAAACCCGGTGCATGCTCGTGCGTTCGAGTGATCAGGGGCGGAATTGGAAATTCGTGTCGACGATGACGACTCAGTTCGAAGTCGGCACCGAGGGTTTTTGTGAACCCGATCTGGTGCGGTTGTCGCAGGGAAAGGGCGAAGGAAAGCTGATCTGCTACATGCGCACGGGGCGGGAGATGCATGGGTGCGAGTCAGTCGATGAGGGGCTGACTTGGAGCGAGCCCAAGGCTGAGCAATTCGGAATCGTCGATGTGAATGACAGCAAAGCGTGGGAGGAATTTTTCTCGAAGACCTCGGCGACCAAGCGATCAGGTCACAACGAGGACCTCAGCGGTGCGTTTGTGGACCCGAATATCATCGAGCTGAAGAACGGGGTGCTCGCCTGTGCCTTTGGGCTGCGGATCCCGCAGAAAATGTGTTGGGACAATCATACTCACGAGCGCAATGGAAATTACGTCGCGTTCAGTTTAGACCAAGGCGCGACCTGGAGCCACGTGGTGCAACTCACCTCCGGAGTGCTGACGACCCACTACATGGCGATCCAGGAGATCGAAGAAAACGTCCTGCAGGTCATGTATGACATCGGGCACTGGTATGAAGACTATTGGGACGGAGAGAAGGGGCGCTATACCTGTGCCAGAAATCTAGTGCTCAACTTCGAATCTTAAGTGGCCTCCCAATGCTACGACCAAAGTAAGAGAAAAGGATTACCAGAATGATCGTGAATGATATTCGAGAACTGAAACGTGATCCGCGAGTGAGGCTCATCGCGGAAGATGAACGCATCGCGATCAATGGCGGTTTGCAGCCGTATTCTATGCAGACATCCTCGGGGACGTTGCTTAGCCAAGCGCAGATGCCTGAGAAACCACTGCCTTCGGAACGCATCTGTGTCTACTGGCGCCCGGCTTCTTTTGTTTCCCGTGATAAAGGGGTAAATTGGGAGAGGGTGGAGCAGCTAAGGGAGCAGCTTCCGGGGCAGAATGAACTCTATATGGAGGGCGGTGCGGTCGAATTGAGCGATGGCACCTTCATTCAGTTAGACACGTTTGTGACACTCGGCGAGCCGGGGTTTGGCAAAGGGTTGATGCTCACATCGCGAGACGATTTGCAGTCATACGAGGGACCGCATGAGATGAATTTCGAGCTACCCGGAGTGAACTTTATCGGGGATGATGATCAAGGAAACCCGCATCATGCGATCCGACTGCATCGGCGGGTGCTGGAAATGCCCAACGGTGATGTGATCGCGCTACTTCATGGCTGGTTTCATGGCGATGAGAGTGCCTCAAGTGACATGCCCAACATCAATAAGACTCGTTGCATGCTGGTGCGCTCAAGCGATCAGGGGCGGAACTGGAAGTTTGTTTCCGCGATTACCAAGACTGTTGGTGTGGGCGCCGATGGTTTTTGTGAACCCGATCTCGTTCGCTTATCACAAGGTGAAGGCGAGGGGAAACTGATTTGTTACATGCGCACAGGACAAGAGTTGTATTGGTGTGAATCGATTGATGAGGGGGTGACGTGGAGCGAGCCAACACCAAAGCAGTTTGGGATCGTCGATGTAAAAGACACTGAGTCCTGGAAGGAATCTTTCGCGAAGACTCTAGCGGCCAAACCTAAGGGGCATAACACGGAACTCTGCGGAGCATTTGTGGATCCCAACATCATCGAATTGAAGAACGGCGTATTGGCGTGCACTTTTGGGCTGCGGGTCCCGGAAACGATGTGCTGGGAAAATCCCACCCATGAGCGCAATGGGAACTACGTTGCGTTCAGCTTGGATCAGGGCGCGACCTGGAGTCATATCGTGCAACTGACCTCGGGGGTGCAGACCACCCACTACGTGGCCATACTGGAGATTGAGGAGAATGTGGTGCAGGTAATGTATTGCATGGGGAAGTGGGGTGACGGTTATTGGGATGGCTCGAAAGGGTGCTACACCGCAGTGAGAAATCTAGTGCTCGAGGTCGCATCGTAGGTGGCTGTCCGCTGTCTGTATCCGAATTAGTAGGAATAGGAATCGTTTGTCCTTCGTTGACAGGTTTACCCTCCCGGAGATTCTTTGGGACTTTTACGCGCGATGAATACCAAGGCTTTACCATTCACAAAGGATCAACTTGAGGCGATTACGGCTAATGTGCCGACGCCTTTTCATATCTATGACGAGGCAGCGATGCGGAAAAACGTCCGCGCGATGTATGATGCTTTCGCTTGGGTGCCGGGTGGTTTCATGAATTTCTACGCGGTGAAGGCTTTGCCGAATCCTCACGTGATGGCAGCACTCAAAGAGGAAGGCTTGGGAGGCGACTGTTCATCACTCGCCGAGCTGAAGCTCTGTGAAGCGGTAGGCATCACGGGCGAACAGATCGTCTTTACCTCCAACGATACTCCAGCGAATGAGTATCAGAAGGCCTTCGAGTTGGGCGCCATCATCAATCTAGATGATATCAGTCATATCGATTTTCTGGAGAAGAGTCTCGGCGGTCGATTGCCCGAATTACTCTGTTTCCGTTATAACCCAGGGCCATTGAAGGAAGGCAACGTGATCATCGGCAAGCCCGAGGAGGCCAAGTATGGTTTCACGCGCGAGCAGCTGTTTGCGGGCTACCGCATTTTACGCGACAAGGGTGTGAAGCGGTTCGGTCTGCACACGATGGTCGCATCGAACGAATTGAATCCCGATTACTTCGTGGAGACGGCGCAGATGCTGTTCGACCTCGTATTGGAATTGAAGAACGAGTTGGGAATTCGGATCGAGTTTCTCAATCTCGGGGGAGGGATTGGCATTCCTTATCGCCCGGAGGAGAAGGCAGTCGATCTCGCCTATGTGGGCGCGAAGATCAAGGAAGCCTACGAGAAGACTATCGAAGCGAATGACCTCGGCCCCATTCGTATTACGATGGAATGCGGTCGCATGATCACGGGCCCTTATGGCTATCTGGTTTCGCGTGTTCTGCACAAGAAGGCGATCTACAAGAACTACGTGGGGGTTGATGCTTCCATGGCCAATCTGATGCGTCCGGGAATGTATGATTCTTACCATCACATCACGGTTCCCGGGAAGGAAGATAGTCCACGCAAGGTTTACGATGTCACGGGTTCGCTCTGCGAAAATAATGACAAGTTTGCGATCGATCGGGAGATTGC
Organism: Cephaloticoccus sp.; assembly: GCA_034669935.1. GTDB lineage: Bacteria > Verrucomicrobiota > Verrucomicrobiia > Opitutales > Opitutaceae > Cephaloticoccus. Next base: position 72,545 of record JAXMOJ010000012.1, on the reverse strand, counting down.
TGATCCCGAGGTAGGTGACCTTTTAGTGATCCACGATAGTGGTGCCCATGGTCATTCGATGGGGTTCAACTACAATGGCAAGTTGCGTTCGGCCGAGTTGCTTTGGAAGGGAGATGGCCAATACGAGGTCATCCGCCGTGCAGAGACTTACGCCGATCATTTCGCGACTTTGGATTATCCGGGCTTAGGGTAACGCGACGATTTTCACATCGGCTGGGAAGCGACTGTTGAGTTATTTCAAGGGTATGAAGTGCAAGGCTTTGGCAATAATATTTGTCATTGCCTGCGAAGCTTTTAGCCGCTTTTTCTGGACGGCTTGAGTAACGAGAACCCGCCAGCGAATAAGAATGAGAGATCTGAGGGGCTTGAAACATACGCCCCGAATGCTCCCGTTTCATCGGTTCGATCGACGTCTGCTTATCAAGCTTCGGTGACAGAGTCTCGTCCGAAGAATCCGTTGTTCATTGCGGATAGCCAACCTCCGCCCGAAGAGTATGGACGAGATCGATACACTTCGCGCCAGCCTTGGATGTCGCAGGAAGAGGCGCTGGTTGATAGTCAGGGTTCTACTTCGTCTGTAGTCATCGATGGTGCTTCGCTGACGCCTTTCGAGGGCGAAACCCCTCAAATTACAACTAGATCGCCAGTGCCTGAGAATGCGGTGCAGTTTGATACGGGTGAGGTAGCGGTTGGCTCGGCACCCGAAGTAGCCGATGAGCCGGAGCTGCTAGAAGAGTCTCGTCCGATTGTTCGAAGAGGCTCATCAGTTGCCAGCGGCGTTTTCATTAGTCTGTTTGCCTTATTCTCAAAAGGGATCCCGCTCATATTGGTGATGGGAGGCGGCTATTATACTTATAGTTATTTCTTTGGTCCGATTCCGATCGTGGACAAAGTGTGGCGAAAATCAGCTTCACTGGTAGGAGTCACTCCCGCGCCAGTGGAGGAGAAGTCTAAGGTCAATAAAATCCTCCAGCAGACGCGCGACGTGGTGCAGGCCAATGATCAGCGCGTTCATTTCGCAAGTGCACTTGCGGATCAGAATCTTGATTTGGATTCGCTGTCCGATCCTGAAGCAATGAAAGCGCCTCCTAAGTCTTCTGAAGCTGCTGCTGCGGATTCATTTCGAGGGGTGGCTGACAAAGCAAAATCTCAACTGGCGCAAAAATGGACTTCAACATCATCCCCAATCGCCTCTGGATCATTTGGCAGATCGTCCCCTGACGCGACGAGAATACAGAGTCTGGGAGTGGTCGAGGTAGCGACAGCAGTGCCGACGTCTCAGGGTTTTTTTATGTGGGTTAACCATGCTACGATCAGCGGAGTTCGTAATGGAGATGACACCCGCGTGTTTATCAACGGCATGGCGATGGAGTTGGGGGATATCGTTTACCATCCACTGGGTATTATGATCGATGGACTCGATCTGAAAGACTCAGTCTTGATCTTCCGCGATAAGACTGGGGCAAGACTGGGGAAGCGTTTCTAGTCGCGTGACCTTGGAACCTACTTCGGAAACTTTGAGAAATAATCGGGAGGGAGATCTAAGCTCCAGACCTCACTGTTAACCGGCCGAGCGTGACCCGCCGCGAGGATGAGTTTGTCCTGATGCGTGAATACGGCTTGAGCGTGGCGGGCGGTCCAGATGTTGTCTGATTCCAATTGGGTCCATGTGACTCCATCTGGTGAGCACCACACATCACCGAGATTGTTAGTCTCCTGATTTAATCCCGCAATGACCCACATGTGATCACGATAGACGGCCGTCGTATGCCAAATACGAGGAGCCCAAGCGGCAGATTCGGTCACTCGTTTCCAATCTTTGCCATCTTCAGAGCACCAGACATCGTTTTTGGTCTGCGGATCGGGAAATCTTCCGCCACCACCGATAACCCAGAGCTTGTCTTTAAACACGACTACTTGGTGATGTGCCCGAGCTGACCAAGGTGCGTGTTCGATGACACATTCCCAATCGCGACCATTGCTGGTTGCCCAGACATCGTTGTGCAAAGTGCGCTCACTATCCTCGTAGAAATTTTCCGTGCCTCCGAGGACCCACATACGATCCTTGAAAACGGTATGCGCGGCGGAAACTCGTGGACACCATCCGGCGGCAGGGCATTCGAGGCTCCAATCGGTTCCATTGGGCGATGACCAAACCTCGTTACTGTTTAGCTTACCGGGTAGTTTGCGCCCCCCCATCATCCACAACCGGTCTTGGAAGCCTAAGGTGACTGGTAGGTCACTGAATTCCCAGGGCGCGTTGTCGGTGTGGCATTTCCAATCGACCCCATTCGGCGAGGACCAGACATCGCGCGGATTGTTTTCCTTGGGCGTGAACCATCCGCCGAGAATCCACAACTGATCTTGAAAGAGGGTAGAGCCTTGGGAGTCACGCCCCTGCCATCGGGCCTGTTGGTTGAGACATTTCCAATCGGGTGCTTTCATTATGTTGTAACTGGTTAGTGGATATAGGTTAACGAATCGTCTACACGGGCGGGTGAGTCCATGTGGCGGAAGTAGAGTATTTGTGCGGCGAACAGGCCAGTTTTTTAGTCCTCAGCTTTCAAAACAAGCGGAGGGGGGCAATCCGTGGACTGATGCGAACGAAGATACCGAGATTGCGCTCAGAGATATTCACACGGGCCGTGGATAACTTGCTGGATAGTGGCTGTGCGACTTTACGCGTCAGAGGGAAAAGGGGCGAAAATAGGACTCCGCATAACTTGTTAATAAGTTAGCGCAATTTTGACACATCCAAGCTTGCTAAATGGGGAATAATGGGGCGATATGGGTCGTATTGGGGCAAGAATGCCTCGCTTTCCCGTATGTCACTCCCACACACAGCGCAATACACTGGCCATTTTCGGCACGCGTTGGACGATAAGAATCGCATCACGATTCCGTCTGCTTGGAGATCTGCGCACGGGAAGGAAGATGTGTTTTTAGCGACACCGCACCCGGATGGTTTCATTGCGGTATTACCACCTGCGGAAGTGGAAAAACTCCGGGAGAAGATTGCGGCCATCGCCTTGAGCGATGGAGCAGGGCAGGACTTCGTGGCGCGGTTTTTCGCACAAACACTTTCCCTCTGGTTCGATAAATCCGGACGCATGAGCCTGACCCCCGAATTGTTGGCTCACTCCGAGATCACCAAGGACGCGGTGCTGGTGGGCACGTTGACGAAGTTTCACATTTATAGTCCGGCGCGTTGGGACAAGACGTCTGAGCGCACCTCCGGCGAGAACTTTGGCGACCTGATGAGTCGTCTGGGGATTTAACGACATGAACAAGGCGTTACCCCAAATTCTTTCGTTTTCCCCGATGCGTAAGGTGTTGCCTGCGTATTGTTCGATTTCTCTAACCCCAAACTGGAATCAGTCACATGTGCCCGGCACTTGTTGAATTTCCCGGCACGATCATGACTCCCGGTCATCAACCAGTGCTGCTGAATGAGGTGCTTGAATTTCTCGCCCCGCGAGCCGGAGGCCGCTATCTTGATGGCACCTTTGGTGGTGGCGGACACACACGAGCCATTCTGGAAGCGGCGGGTGACGTGCATGTGGTGGCGTTGGATCGCGATCCGGCGGCGCAAGATCGCGCGGCAAAGTTGAGCGCGGATTTCCCCGGGCAATTTACTCTGATCGACACCGATTTCGGGCGCTTGGCTGAGATCGACCAAAGCGGCTTCGATGGAATCCTGTTTGATCTTGGCGTGTCTTCTTTCCAACTCGACGAAACAGAACGCGGTTTTTCGTTTCGTCATGATGCACCTGCCGATATGCGCATGGATCCCCGCCACGGCGTGCCTGCATCGCAGTGGTTGGAGACGGCCAGCCATGAAATGCTCATTACGGCCGTGCGAAATTACGGTGAAGAGAAACTTTGGCGTCGGGTCGTCGATGCGATCGTGGGAGCGCGCGGCACCGGAGCACTTTCTCGCACGGCTTCGTTGGCCGAATTGATTGTCAATGCGATCCCTGCCCGCGTTCGCCATACGATGAAGATCCATCCGGCGACGCGCACTTTTCAGGGGATCCGGATCGCGGTGAATGACGAGATTGGTGCGATCGAGCGCGCCTTACCCGCTGCCTTTGAACGACTGGCTCCTGGCGGGGTGCTGGTGATGATCAGTTTCCATTCTCTCGAGGATCGTCCCGTAAAGAAATACTTCCGCTCCCTCTGTGGACAGCCCGTGAGTGTGAACGATTCCACACCGCAGGATCTGCGCGTGAAGTATGCCGAACCACTTACCCGTAAACCCGTAACCGCCGGCGAATCAGAACTCGCCGTGAATCCCCGCAGCCGCTCCGCGAAACTCCGTGCGCTGCGTAAACTTTGATCTACCCCTATCATGAAAAACAATAATCACGCTTTTGTTAAACTCATGTTCGTTGCCACGATGGCCATCTTCGGCCTCGGCGGAGCCGCTGGATTCTACACCGTTCAGCTTCGCTACCAAATTTCTTCCACGGCCAATCAAACGAAGCAGTGCCAAAACGATTTACGCGAAATCGAGCGGCAGATCAATGAGTCGCATGCGGCCATTGAGCGTGCGCAGGATCCCGCGATTTTGAAGCTGCTCAACCAGCAGTGGCAGCTCGGCCTGGTGCCGCCGGAACCTCGCCAGACCGCCTACATCGCCGAAGACCCCGTCATGCGCCTGGCTTCCAAGTTTAACGAAGGTCTCTTCGCTGAAGAACCTGCCACACCCGTATCCTTTCAAGTCGCTCTTCGGCGCTGACGATAAATGTCCAAAGGGTTTGCCTCCAACTATCGTATTTTCCTGATTGCCGCAGGTCTCTTGATCTGCTTCGGCGGGATCGGCACCCGACTCGTCTTTTTACACATCATTGATCGCGGAAAACTGCTCGGCTACGTCGAGAAGGTTCGCCGTCAAGTGATCGTTGAGCACGCTCGACGTGGAGCGATTTACGATCGGCACGGTTATCTTTTGGCCACCAACCAGTCGAAATATATGGTCGGTGCGGATCCCCAAGTCTTACGGGAAGAAGACAAAAAAAACTGGGTGGAATTGGCTGCCCTGATTGGGCTTCCACTTCGTGAGCTTGAACCGCTCTTAAACAAGAAATACCGCGGAGACGCTCCCGTGCAGCGCGGGACGAAGGTTCAGAAAAACACCGACACGATTCCGAGGATCATTCCCGATGGTGAACAAGTCGTTGAGGCTCCTCGCGGGCGTCCTATCCGCTGGGTAAAGCTTCGCGGAGATGTCGATGAAGCTACTTACGAGAAGATCAAAAAGCTGGAGATCAAAGGCGTTTACGGAAATAGGATCTTTCGTCGTGTTTATCCGCACAACGAACTCGCTTCGCACTTGGTAGGCTATGTGAACAAAGCCGGAGTCGCCGCAGCGGGGGTGGAAAATTACGCTGATTTTTATCTGCGTGGTCAGGATGGTTGGCGAGAAGGTGAACGCGATGGGAAGAGACGCGAGCTGGCCCAATTTCGCACGCGCCAAGTCGAGCCGGTCAACGGATACAATGTCGTGCTTTCGACCGACATAATTATTCAGCATATGGTCGAAGAGGAACTGGATCGGATCGTCTCTGATTTTCAGCCCGAGAAAGCTACGATCATCGTGAGTGATGCACAGACCGGCTTTATTCTCGCGATGGGGAACTACCCGAATTTCGACCTGAACAAGTATTACGACCCCCAGCTTGCGCCACTCTCAGCGCAGCGTAACTTTGCGATCACGGATCAATTTGATCCCGGTTCCACTTTCAAGATCGTGGCAGCCTCGGGTGCATTGAATGACAAGCTGGTTTCCCCGAATACGCATTTTGATTGTTCTTTGGAAGGCGTGGAATACCGGGGCCGCATGCGCAAATTCATGCCGGACGATCACAAGTATGATCATCCTCTTTCCGTCGCGGAAATTATCAGTCGTTCCAGCAATATTGGGGCGGCACAACTGGGAATGAAGTTGGGTGAAAACCGCCTCTACGAGTATGCGCGCAGCTTTGGATTTGGGGAGAAATCAGGATTTCCATTTGGGGGAGAAATTTCTGGTCTCTTAAATCCAGTTCGCAAATGGAGCGGCATCGATATCACGCGCATTCCGGCCGGATACAGTATCGCGGCGACTCCACTGCAAATCCACTATGCGATGGGTGTCATTGCCAGTGGGGGTGAATTGCTCAAGCCGCAACTGATCAAAGAAATCAAGGACGACTCCGGTGAGATTGTATTTCAGTTCGATAAAAAATCACGCCGTCGCGTGGTGAGTAAGCCGGTGGCTCAGTCAATGGCCAAGATGTTGCGAGGCGTGACTCGTCCCGGGGGCACGGCGGCGAAAGCAGCGATTCCCGGTTACGAAGTCGCGGGTAAAACGGGAACAGCGCAGAAGCTGATCAATGGCCGTTATTCAAAACGCCGCCATGTAGGATCATTCGTTGGATTCTTTCCCGCTAGTCGACCCGAAGTCGTGATCTCAGTGATTGTTGATGACGGCAAGCCTGAGCGCGGTCTCGCCTATGGCAGTGTCGTTGGCGTGCCTTCTTTTAAACGTCTGGGCGAGCAACTGATTCAGTATCTCGATATCAAACCTTCATACGAAACCGGTAGCAACCTGATCGCCCTGAATGGAGGTCCTCAGTGATCGGTTACCTGCCGCAGGACAAACCACTTATTCAAACTTTCAAACCGCAACCTAATCGCGGAAAGAAACGAGCCCCGTCGCATAAAAGTCGCGCCTTCAAAATGGCACCCAAATTATCAGATTACTTTCAGCACGATGAAATCGTCGCACTGCGCGGTTCCTTGGATCGTCCGATCACCGGGTTGGTGATGGATAGTCGTCGGGTCGTGCCGGGAACTCTGTTTTTTGCTCTGCCCGGATTGAGAGCCGATGGTGCTACCTTTATTGATGAAGCCGTCGCGCGTGGCGCGATCGCGGTCGTGACTCCCAAGATGCCCGCGATGGCTCCCACCAAGGTGACATTTATTCAAGTAGCCGATCCGCGGGCGGTGCTCGCGAAGGTGGCTCAGCGTTATTACAAGTTTCCTGACCGGGAGATGGAAGTTGTGGGGGTGACCGGCACGAATGGGAAAACCACGGTCACGCACTTGATCAAACATTTCCTCGATGCTGATCGTCGGGTGGGGATGATTGGCACGATCAATTATGATTTGGGCACACGCACGGTGCCGTCGTTTCGCACAACCCCAGAGTCGGTGGATATTTATGGCATGATGGCCCAGATGCGGGTCGCAAAATGTCAACATGTTGTGATGGAGGTGAGCTCCCATGGGATCGATCAGCAACGGGTGCTCGGTTTGGAATTCGGTGCCGCGGTGTTTACGAATCTCACGCGTGACCATCTCGATTTTCACGAAACATTGGAGAAGTATTTCTCGGTTAAATCCCGTTTATTTCAGGGCGATCCAGGTCATGAACCGAAAATCGCGGTGGTGAATTACGACGATATTCATGGTCGTAAACTCGCCGCCATGGTTCCTTCAGCATCACGACTGGTGACTTTTGGAGAGAATTCTGAAGCGATGGTCAGAGCGGAAAATGTGGAGCTCAAATTCAAGAGTTCGACCTTCAAGTTGGTCTGGCCCGGGGGTGAGATGCAGATTGAATCACCGATGATCGGTCGCTATAATGTGAGCAATTTACTTGCCGCCATTGCGACGGTCTGGGGGTTGGGTCGTGATCCGCGGAAATTCATGTCGCGCCTCTCAGTATTCACAGGTGTGCCGGGGCGGATGGAACGGATCGAAGAAGACCAAGCTTACAATGTGTTGGTCGATTACGCGCACACGGATGACGCGCTGAGCAATGCTTTGGAAATGCTCCGTGCGATTACCCCGGGGCGATTGATGGTCGTCTTTGGGTGTGGAGGAAAACGTGATCGCGCCAAGCGGGCGTTGATGACAAGTGCGGTGCAAAAGTATGCTGATTTTTCTTTCGCGACGGCCGACAACCCCCGCGGCGAAGCGTTGGAACAAATTTTCGAGGATATGAAATTAGGGGCTACTTCGCCGGATCGGATAGCGTGGGTCGATGATCGTCGACGTGCGATCAGCCTGGCGCTCGATACCTGCAAGGAAGGCGATTGCCTGCTCGTGGCAGGCAAGGGACATGAGAGCTATCAAGAATTTGCAGATACGGTGATCCCGTTTGATGACCGGCAGATCGTGCGAGAACTTATCGGCATCAAAGCATTGAAAATGTGATGATCAGTTTTCAACCCCATCAACTTGAAGCATGGACCGGAGGTCGTTGGACGACTTCTCCGGTTGCTCCGCTGTCGGGTTTTAGCATTGATACGCGTCAATTGAGTGAGGGGCAGGTTTTCGTGGCATTGAAAACCACCCAACGCGATGGGCATGACTTCTTAGAGGTGGCGCGGGCAGCTGGCGCGAGTGCCGCGATTGTTTCGAGGCAACAACCGGATGTGGATTTGCCGCAATTGGTGGTGCCGGATCCACTGACCGCGTTTCAAGCGGTTGCGCGAAAGCATCGGCAGAACTTTACCGGTCCTGTGGTCGGTATCTCCGGAAGCGTGGGCAAGACTTCGACGAAGGATTTACTCGCCGCGCTACTGGGCGGAGAGGAGGCAGGCGTCTGGGCAACCGTGGGGAATCTCAACAATCACCTCGGCGTGCCACTTACGCTAACGAAACTAGATAGGGATCAGCATAAATTTGCCGTAATCGAAGCGGGGATCAGCGGTCCGGGAGAAATGGCTCCGTTGGCATCGATGATCGCGCCGGATCTGGCGATCATCACATTGGTGGCGCCAGCTCATATCGAAGAACTGGGATCGATCGAAGGTGTGGCTCGCGAAAAAGCGGTTCTCCCACAAGCCGTGCGGAGTGAAGGTGTGGCGGTGTATCCGCAGCAATGCGAAACCTTTGAAGCGTTTCGAGAAGCACAGGTTTCCCGGATTGTCGTGGAGCGTGCGGATGCGATTCGTCCCGAGGAAGCCCCCGCGGATCGCGTCTTCTATACAATTACCCACCGTGAAGAGGAAACCGCGATCTCGATTGCATATGGTCAGCCGCCCCCCTTGGTATTCACGCTGCGAAGAATTTCAGATGGGATGGCTCAGAATGCTGTCCTGGCGATCTGTGCGGCCCTGCGTCTTGGGGTGGCATTTGAATTGGTTCGTGAACGTATTCGGATTTGGTCTCCTGCGGATCTTCGCGGGGAGTTGCGTCAGATCGATGACAAGCAGGTCTATGTGGATTGCTACAATGCAAACCCCGCTTCGATGAGTGATGCATTGGAGGTATTCTGTGCAACGACTGCGAACCAAGACACCCGATTGTTTATCCTCGGGGGAATGGAAGAGCTTGGCGCGGATTCCGGGCGATATCATTACGAACTGGGACTTTCCCTGAGAGTGGGACCAACCGATAAGCTATTCTTGATCGGCGGACAGGCGGCAGCGATGCGATCGGGGGCCTTGGTCGCGGGACTGTCGGAGGACCAAATTTCCGTGATGGATGATGTCGAAATGGTTCGCGCTGTCTTCGATGAATTTCACGGACCGGTTTTTTTGAAAGGGAGCCGTCGCTACAAATTGGAAACACTCTTGCCTGAAACTAAACCTGAGACTGCCCATGCTTAGCTACCTCGCAGATTACGATCAGTATTTCGGTCCCTTGCGCCTTTTACGCTACTTGTCCGTGCGGACGGTGTTGGGATCGGGCACCGCGCTGGTGATTGGGTTTATTGTCGGACCTTGGATGATAGCACGATTCCGCGCTTTGAAGTTTGGCCAGCACTACGACGATGATCGCACGGGGGATCTGGCGCAGCGTTTCGATAAGAAAAACACGCCGACAATGGGTGGGCTCATCATCTTTATTTCGGTCTTCTTAAGTAGTGTGCTTTGGGCCACGCCAAATGTCTGGGTCTTTACGGGGCTCTTCGTTTATACGATTCTCACGATAGCAGGTTGGCGGGACGATTATTTGAAAGTGGTTCATGGTAATCGTGATGGGATATCCTCCTGGGAGAAAATCACGTGGCAATCCCTCGCGACGCTGGTGGCCTTGGGTGTGTTGCTGTGGCATCCCACCAGTGGTGAAAGCATTCGGGAATTGTGGGTGCCGTTTTTTAAGACAGCCGTGATTTCGTATATGCCTTGGTGGCTGTTGCTGGTGTTGATCTATCTGTGGATCGTGGGTTTCAGTAATGCGATCAATCTCACGGATGGGCTCGATGGTTTGGCCGTGGGGTGCACGATTTCGGTGGCTTTGGTCTTTGGCATTATGGCCTATGCGGCGGGCAACACCAAAATTGCGGAATACCTATTGATCAGCTACGTGCCGGGTTCAGGGGAGCTGACCGTAGTCTGCGGAGCCCTGATCGGGGCGTGCATGGCATTCCTTTGGTATAATTCACATCCGGCGGAAGTCTTCATGGGAGATACCGGTTCGCTGGCTTTGGGTGGGCTGATCGGTGTGATGGCATTCATGATTCATCAACCCGTTACTTTGGTGATCGTGGGCGGCGTGTTTGTGATGGAAGCACTGTCCGTTATCATCCAGGTGGGCACATTCAAATTTACGAGACGGCGCACAGGGGTGGGGCAACGTTTCTTCCTGATGGCTCCGATTCATCATCATTTCCAAAAGAAGGGCTGGCCGGAAACCAAGATTGTTCTGCGGTTTTGGGTGCTCTCACTCGGATTCGCTCTGGTCGGACTGGCGACTCTGAAAATCCGCTAACGATGCCTCTATCGATTCCAGAACAACTCAAAGCTCAACTGAGCAAACCTGTTGCGATATTTGGCGAAGGTTTGAGTGGGCAAGGTGTCCTTGCCATGCTTCGCTCGCTTGGGCTGTCCGGCATATTCTACGATGCCAAAGGGCTGAGGTTTGATCAACACGTGGCGAAGGATCATGGGTTGGTCGTTTTTTCGCCGGGATTCGATTCAAATCACCCTTGGTTGGCGGTGGCCTGTGATGCCGAAGTAGAATGTATGTGCGAGCTGGATTTTGCTTCGCTGTTCTGGCGGGGGCAGGTGGTCGCAGTAACGGGGACTAACGGCAAAACGACACTTACTGAATATCTAACCCATACTCTACGCATGGCCTACGAGGTGTCGCATGCGGCCGGCAATATTGGCCGCCCCTTTTCGAAGCTGGTGGCAGAGACAGGTGGTGGCACGGAAGACCAGATCGCGGTATGTGAAGTAAGTTCTTTTCAGGCGGAAACGCTTCAATATTTGGAACCCGATTCGACGATCTGGATCAACTTCGCGGAAGATCATCTTAACCGGCACCCGAATATCGAAGGTTACTTTTGTGCCAAGTGGAACTTGGTTACCCGCACGAAAAATGATGCCGTGCTAGTGGGTTCTTCGGTGCAGGTTCATGCACGAAAACTTAACCGCATCGTTCCCGGCATGTATGGGGTAAAGTCGGAAGGCATAGAGGCGGATGCAAAATTGGACGAAACTGCATTTGCGAATTATCCGCAGCGTGAGAATTTTGAAATGGCGCTGGCTTGGTGGAAGAAGACAAAGCGCAACGTGGAAATGCTTTATACCGCAGCGGCGTGTTTCAGGATTGGTCGGCATCGATTGCAGAAAGTTCTCGAATTCAAAGGCGCGACCTATTGGAACGATTCGAAAGCGACCAACTTTCATGCGGTGGAAAGTGCGATAAGCAATTTGGATGGGCCGGTGCGACTGATTCTGGGCGGTCAATCAAAGGGGGGAGATCTTGCCGCCTTTGCTTCACGTCTCAGTAGCAAGACCGTAGCAGTATACCTGATCGGCGAAGTTGCCGAGGTGATGGCTGAACACTGTGTAACCGCCGGAGTGCAGGCCACCCAAAGTGGATCATTGGCCAAGGCCGTGGAAGCAGCGTCACAACATGCCGGACCAGGCAGTCATGTCCTGTTGAGTCCCGGTTTTGCGAGTTTTGATCAATTCACAGGCTATGAAGATCGAGGAAACAATTTTGAAAAATTGGTGCGCGAGCTAGGCAGCGTATCGTAAATAAGTTAAGTTAGAACAAAGTAACCACCCGACCCATGAAACTCCTAAAAATATTCGGCATCGTTGCAGGCATTCACGCCTTCGCCTTGGTGCTCATTTTTGCGAATCCCGGCTGCAGCGCATCGAGCAACGCGACCCGTGATTCCGATGCATTGGCGGATGCTGATTCCAGTGCCGTCGTATCCGTGCCACAGCTCGGTCCCTCCCCAACGAATCTGCCTCCGGCAGACGATCGTGCCTCCACTCAACTCAATGCTTTTGGCGGAGATTCGCCAGTCATGGCTTCCCCGATTGCCTTTGATCCGGATGCTGCTGCCGTGGCGAGTGATGGCCGCTACCGGCCGACGCGTCCGCATACGACTGTAGCGACTGCGCTTAAAGCCGAACCAGTTACTGATGTCGTGCCCGTGAGCACCTACACGGTGGCTCGTGGCGATAGTCTCTGGTCAATCGCGAAGCGTAATAACCTGACAGTTTCCGAATTGGCGGAAGCAAACAACTTGCGGGCTAGTTCGATGCTGAAAGTGAACCAGAAGCTCATCATTCCCGGGCAAGCTATCACGAACAATCCTTCGTATGGTCCTGCTAGGCCAACCAGCACAGTTATTCCGAAGCAGGCGGCAAAACCTGCGGCGAAGAAAATGCTTCATGTCGTGGCCTCGGGTCAGACCCTCGGCGGAATCGCGCGAAAATATGATGTGAGTGTCGGAGCGATCGCTACGGCGAATAATATATCCAACCCCGCGAAGATCCGGCCGGGACAGGAGTTGATTATTCCGGGGTGGAAACAACCGGCGCCAAAGAAAGCCGTGGCCATTAAGCCCGTGCAGAAGCGTCCGGCGCCAGTGGCGGTGAAAGAACCAAACCCAGCGGTCATCCAAACGGATGATTCGCCCGTGCTTTTCTCGGCACCTCCAGCCGATAAGCCCTTGGATCAAGGTTTTGAATCGGATGCGGGCGAAGCTCCAGTGATTCTGATCGAAGAAGCTAACTAATTATTCGTTACGAAGAAGCGTTCCCATGGCTCGTGCAAAATCTGTAGGTTCAACCCGGGGTGGTTCGGTGTTGAATCCCGCAGCCATCATCGTGGTTTGTGCGGTGGGTTTAACGATTCTTGGTCTAACGATTCTTTTTAGCGCGAGTGCGGGGTTTGCCCAGGGCCCGTATTTCTATCTCAAGAAGCAACTGATCGGAGTGGCACTTGCCATTTTCGTGTGTTGGGTCGTGAGCCGGGTGAATTTGGACGTCGCGCGACGTTACGTGTGGGTGGTGGCAGGCGTGACACTGGTCTTGTTGATCCTGGTGTTGATTCCTCAGATCGGGATTGATGTGAAAGGAAGTCGGCGTTGGTTGGGCATAGGGCCGGTGCGCATGCAGGTATCGGAGTTTGCGAAACTCTCGATGGTTTTCTGCTTAGCTCATTATCTCGCGGTGACGCAGAGTCGATTGGGAGATTTGAAGCGTGGTTATCTGATCCCGATTGGGATCGTGCTGGGCTTTGCCGGGTTAATAATATTAGAGCCGGATTTCGGCACCGCAGCCTTAGTCATGGCGGTGGGGGTTCTGATGTTATTTCTGGCGGGAGCGAAATGGCGTTACTTATTACCGACGATCGCAGCGGTTGTGTTGGGGTTAGTGGTCATGGTGATTCATAACCCGAATCGCCTGCGACGCATTACTGCGTTTCTCGATGTGGAGGCGAATAAACAGGGAGGCACCTATCAGCTTTATCAGGCCATGGCGGCGTTTGCGGCTGGGGGGACGGATGGAGTGGGGTTGGGGCAAGGACGACAACAACTGAACTATTTGCCGGAAGCACATACGGATTTTATTCTCGCCGTAGTGGCTGAGGAGTTGGGTCTCTGGTTTACGATGGGGATCGTAGTTGTCTTCACGATCATCTTCATTGCAGGGATCGTGCATCTCAGAAGAGCCCCTAATCTATTTCAATTCTTGTTGGTGGCGGGATGTCTGCTGCTGATAAGCTTGCAGGCTATTATCAATCTTGGGGTGGTGACGGGTATTTTCCCCACCAAAGGGATGTCGCTGCCTTTTCTGAGCGCGGGACTCTCCAACTTGCTGCTGATGGCGATGTTAATCGGTATCTTTATCAATACTCAGCGCTCTTGGCCCAAGGCGGGATTAACCAAAGGTAGTCGAAGTATGCAGGAGGTCATGGCATGAGTCGTTTTATTATATCGTGTGGAGGCACGGGGGGGCATCTGTCGCCGGGGATCGCGTTGGCGGAGGGCCTGAAGGGGCGTGGCCATGAAGTTACTCTGCTTATCAGTAAAAAACGGGTGGATGCGCGGCTGATTGAAAAATACCCGCAGTTTACTTTTCAGGCGGTGCCGGGTTCAGGCTTTTCGTGGCATCCCGTAAAATTGATTCAATGCATGATTTCGCAGTTCAATGGCCTGTTGTTCTCTTTGCGATTGGTGCGACAGCAAAAGCCCGATGGAATTGTCGCCTTTGGAGGTTTCACGTCGGCGGGTATTGCGATGGCTGGCTGGTTGGGGCGAGTGCCCGTAGCTCTGCATGAATCCAATCGAGTGCCCGGGCTCGCGGTGCGAGTGTTGGGAGGGTTGGCGCGCCGTGTTTATCTTTCTCCGGGAGTAGAGCTCACAAGCGTGCGTGCGCGACATATTCGATTTGTGGGAATGCCGGTGCGGCAAGAGATCCAACCGCTGCCGCAAACGGTGGCGCGCGAGACTTTGGGTTTGGATCCTAACCGCGCCGTTCTGGTTGTCTTCGGAGGGAGTCAAGGGTCTGGACCGCTGAACGAGTGGGTGCATGAGCACTTGCAGGCGTTGGGGAATGAAGGGATTCAAGTTTACTGTGTGACTGGTTTGGGGAAGGGCGAATCCGAAACGATAACGATACCGGTCCTAACCGGTGGAGAGTTGAAATCGGTGTTCGTGCCGTTCTGCGATCAAATGGCAGCCTTGTTTTCATCCGCCGACTTGGTGTTGGCGCGAGCTGGCGCGGGCACGATCGCGGAGCTAATTCGGTGCGCGACACCAGCTATTCTGGTTCCCCTGCCAACGGCGGCGGACGATCATCAACGTGCGAATGCGACCTTCTTTGAAAAACAAGGTGGAGGTTTGATGCTCGAACAGTCCAAGCTCGGCCAGCTGCGAGCCGAAGTGTTGGACACGATCTTCAACGATTGGCTGCTAGGGAGATTCCGCAGTAATTTGGAGCGAATGGATCGCGCCAACCCGCTCGATATTTTATTGGATGATTTGGAAGAAATCTGTCCGCCGTCTGATTCAACACTAGCAGGGGATACGCCTGCCATCGCTTCATGAAATCGAGTCCACAGGCATTGCTCTTCGGCGAATCGGTAAAACGGATTCACTGTCTCGGGGTGGGTGGTATGGGGATGGCCCCTTTGGCGATTTACCTGGTTCAGGCCGGTTACGAGGTCAGCGGTCAGGATGATGCGCTGCGAGATGAAGTCAGAGATGTGTTGTTGAGGAATGGCGTAATTCTTCGGTCGTTTCCGGAGGGTTGCGATCTCGTGGCGATCTCATCGGCAATCAATTCAGATCACCCCGATATGGCCGCGGTGACGGATTCGAAATGCCGTGTGGTTAAACGCGGGGAACTTTTGGCCGAGGTGGCCCGTGGAAAGAAACTCGTCGCGATCTGTGGCTCTCATGGGAAGACCACAACCGCGGCCATGCTGGTCGATGCACTGCGACGTTTAGATTTTTCGGCTGACTATATCGTTGGTGCTTTGTTTGCAGATAAGTCGGTGTCCCCCGCTGCTTGCACGGGGAGTGATTGGTTGGTGGCAGAGGTAGATGAAAGCGATGGCACGATTGGTGGATTCAATCCGGAGATAAGCTTGGTGGTGAATCTGGATTGGGATCACACCGACCACTACGCGACGGCAGAGTCGATGATAGAGGCTTTCGTTAATTTGGTCGCGCGAACGCAAGGAGCCGTGCTGACGAGTGAGGAGTGTGAGATGAGTAAAAGGTTGAGCCGTGATGAGAACGCCTCGAAGGAGATGCTAACCTTTGGTCGCAATGGAGATTTTGATGGTGAGGTCGTTTCCCAGGACGAGGGGAGGCAACAGCTGAAGCTGGGTGGCCGATTTGAGCTGGAGTCGGCTCGCGTGAGGGCGATCGGCGAATTCAATGCGCGTAATGCGTTGGGAGCATTCGCGGCGGCCCAGATGATGGGCGCGACCTTGCTTGAAGATGCTCTGGCGAATTTCATCGGAGTTAGAAGACGACAAATCGTATTGAGTAAGGAAGAAGGAATTCGAGTGATTGAAGACTATGCTCATCACCCGCATGAGATCGGCTCATTGCTAGTCTCGCTACGGGAAGAACTCTCGGCGGGAGGGCGACTCATCACCGTCTTTCAGCCTCACCGATTCACTCGCACGGCTCAGTTTAAGCGAGATTTTGTGTCCGCGCTGCGGTCAGCGGATGTCGTATTCTTGCTTGAAGTTTACAGTGCGGGTGAACCGTCGGTCGAGGGCGGCACTGCGGTGGATCTGCTCGCGGCCTGTCAGAGCACTGCACCGGAATTGTCTGTGCGATTAGTCAAAGAGAATGGCCACGAGCTGTTCACTCTACTTGAGAATGAGGTGCGGGCAGGAGATACGGTGACATTTGTCGGAGCAGGCTCCATTGATGAGGCTGCACATGAGTGGACGCGACGTTCTCAGTCGAAACGGTGGGATGCATTTTTCGAAACGGTGAAGCCCCAACTCAGTGAGGAGACACTACTCAAACGAGAGGAGCCTCTGGCGAATAAAACGACGATGCGAGTGGGAGGGGCGGCCCGGATCTATGCGGAACCGGCTACACGTGACGATTTGCAGTTGTTGGTGAAAGCGGCGCGGGTGCAAGGAGTAGAGATCCGTTTTCTGGGGCGTGGGTCGAATTTGATCATCGCGGATGAGGGCGTGGACGCATTGGTGATTTCTCTCACGAAACCAGAATGGGCGGAGTTCACCGTGACAGGAGCTGGGCGGGTGCGCGTGGGAGCTGGGTTGCGTTTGAAGAATTTGTGTGGATTGGCGGCTAAAGCCGGTCTGGTGGGATTTGAATTTCTAGAAGGTATCCCGGGGAATGTTGGTGGTGCGCTTCGCATGAATGCAGGCGCGATGGGGGGCTGGATGTTTGATGTAGTCGAGGAAGTCGAAATGATGACTCTCGCAGGAGAAACGCGGACTGTCCCCAAAGCGGAATTGCATGTGGCCTATCGTCGCTGTGAGGAACTTCTGGAGGCGATCGCGATCGGAGCGGTGCTGCGGCCTTCGGCTTCCGCAGACAAGGAAGCAGTGGGACGACAGATCGATGTCTATCGCAAGAAACGGCAAGAATCGCAGCCTCGTGAACCGAGTGCCGGTTGTATTTTCAAGAACCCCGAGGGTGGCTCAGCCGGACAGTTGATAGATGAAGCGGGACTCAAGGGAGAACGTGTGGGCGGAGCGGAAGTTTCACCCGTGCATGGAAACTTTGTCGTGAATCGTGACAACGCATCGGGGAGAGATGTGGTGGATTTGGTGCGCAAAGTGCGGTCTACAGTTTTGCATCGCAAAGGGATCGCTCTGGAACCGGAAGCACAGTTGTGGGGCAAACGCTGGGAGGATGTATTATGAGTAAACCGACGATAGTGGTTCTGGCAGGCGGCGTATCCGCGGAACGTGAGGTATCGCTCAGCTCTGGCCAGGCTTGCGCGATGGCGTTGAGTCGTAGTTTCCCCACGCGATTGTGCGAAGTCACCGCAGATGCATTGCCGCCTGATCTGGATGGTCAGCGTGAGGTGGTATTCTCCACGTTGCACGGGACATTTGGCGAAGATGGAGGTATGCCGAGTCTACTTGAATCAGCCAGAGTCGACTACGCCGGCTGTAATGTCGATAGCAGTGCTCTGCTGATGGATAAATCGCGGACCAAGCAACTGATGGAAGAGCACGGGCTAGCGGGGCCTCGTGAATGGTTGGTCACGGCAGATGATTTACCGAGTGTGGATGCGATTATCGAGAAACTGGGCCATCTACTCATTGTGAAACCCAATGCAGAGGGAAGTTCGGTGGGTTTGAGCTTGGTGGCGAACGCGGACGATTTACAGAAAGCGCTCAATCAGATCAGCACCGGGGAGTGGTTGATCGAGGAAAGAATTGTGGGGCGCGAATTTTCGGTGGGTGTGCTCCATGGCGAGGCCATGGGGGTGGTCGAAATACGACCGAAATCAGGGGTCTATGATTACGAAAGCAAATACACGAAAGGAATGACCGAGTATTTTGCACCGGCCCCGATCGATGAAAAATTGACATCAAGTCTACAGGAGTTGTCCGCGAGATGTTATGAGGTTTGTGGCTGTCGCGATTACGCCCGAGTGGATTTTATGATGTCGGAAGCTGGAGACATTTATTTGCTGGAAATCAACACGCTGCCCGGCATGAAAGAGACGAGTTTGCTACCGATGAGTGCGAGCTGCGTGGGACTCGATTTCACGGCTTTGGTCCGCGAGATGATCGCGCCTGCCGTAAGTCGATTTTCGGAGCGTAACGAAAGGCAATCCGTTGAGTAAATCTAACCCGAAAAACTCGAGAAATCGCACTTGGCGGGATATCCCGCAGCAGGTGAACTCACGCTCCATGTCACGGGGAGGGCGTCGACGGATGTGGCGCACCGCGTTTCGGGTCACAGGAGCGATCGTGACTGTGGCTTTGTTGATCGCGGCCATTGTCGTGTTCACCGATGCTTTTAATCAGAAACAGGGTAAAATGTCGGCGGCGGTGAATGCAGCTCCGGTTGATCAGATCGTATTGCGCACCGATGGGGTGCTGACTGAGGGCTGGGTCAAGCGGACACTCGCTCTGCGTGAGGGGATCACTTTGATGGAGCTCGATATTGATGGGCTCAGAGCAGAAATCGAAACACATCAGCAGGTCTCAAGCGCGACCGTGCGACGTCGGTTCCCCTCGACGCTAGAAGTGAGCCTCGCGGAACGCGCTCCGGTGGCCCGAATCTCCACGCGCGATCCCCAGGGGGCGGCGCAGATCCTACTGGTTGCGCGGGATGGAGTAGTCTTCCCGGGAGTAGGTTTTGAACGTGAGTTCCGTCAAACACTTCCTTATCTGGCCGGCATTAAATTGGTGCGGGATGAAGGTCGCCTGCGCCCCATTAAAGGGATGGAAGTCGCCAGTGTTCTCTTAGCGACGGCAAGAAATGAAGCGCCTCATCTCTACAAGAATTGGAAGGTCGTTTCTTTGGCGCGATTGGAAGACGAAAGTGAGCTGGAAGTGAAGTCCGCAAATGTGGAAAGGATCGTGTTCACGACGCGTTCAGAGGATGCATTTTTGAAGCAAATCGCCCAGTTGGATGTGCTGCTCGATTCGGTGAAAGCGCATACCGACCAACCGGTGCGCGAAATAAATTTAGCAATTGGACGAATGAGCGATGGACGTATGCAGGTGCCAGTGACATTTAGTGACACGATTCCGGTAGACTCTGTCGTCCCTCAAGAATCTTCACCTAATTCTCAATTCTTCAAAACACCGCGAAAAACTAACCGTGAGCTCTAGTCCCCAAATCATTGGTGCAGTCGAAATTGGCACGTCCAAAGTTACCGCAGTAATCGGTGAGTATACTGGCCGTGAATTGGCGATCGTGGGGCACGGAGAATGTCAGTCGCGCGGTGTCACCAAAGGGATGGTCTGGGATTACAAGGCGGCCAGTGAATGCACGCATAGCGCGCTAGAAATTGCAGAACGAGATGCAGGAGAAAAGGTAGATACGGTATTTCTGGCGCAGACGGGCGCTCACCTTGAGGGATTTTACAACGAAGCCTCGGTGAATGTGATGGGTTCGGATAATGTGATCGGTGCGGAGGATATACGCACCGTATGCGAATTGGCCCGTTCCAAAGAACTACGGGCCGGGCGTATGATCGTTCATCACATTCGCAGGCCATTCACGGTGGATGGCCAATTGGTGCCAACCGCCCCGGAAAACCTCTCGGCTCGAAAGTTAGGCGTGGGTTACTGGACGGTGCATGGCGAAGAGCAGCGGCTGGCCGACACCATTCACGTGATCAAGGGCTTCAATATGGAGGTCAGCGAACTCGTGGTTTCCAGTTTAGCCTCAGGTCATGTTATCACGACGGCTGAGGAGCGGCAGAATGGCGTATTGGCGATTGATATAGGTGCGGGCACGACTGACTACGTGCTGTATGGGAATGGCGTGCCGGTCATCACGGGTGTGCTCGCGGTGGGTGGTTCGCATATAACGAACGATTTAAGTATCGGCCTGCGATTGACGGAAGGGCAGGCCGAGAAGTTGAAGCTGCAATATGGTCGCGCCGAAGTGCGCTGCCGCGATAAGACGGACAAGGTGTGGCTGGATGGGGATTTTGCGATTGGAGATCGTCAGTTTCCCCGTCAGTCGATTGAGAAAATTACGGCTGCACGAGTTCAAGAAATTTTTGAGATAGTGAAAGACAAACTCGGCAAAAATTTCTCGGCTCAAGAATGTAGTGCCGGAGTGGTGTTGACGGGCGGCACGGCAAAGATACCTGATATCGCGGAATCTGCGGCATCCGTTTTTCAAGTGCCGGTGCATCTCGGGGATCCTCCTGTTTCGATCGTCGGCGAACTTCGTGATCCGGGCACCACAACGGCGATTGGCACGCTCTACTACGGTATCTTCTCACGCTCGGATCGAGGTGTGGTGCGTCGCAAAAAGGGGAGCCTGCTTGGTGGGCTCATGAATCTATTTTCCAACTAAGTCCATGAATCTGAACGAACTCCCCCTTGAGGAAGAATTGCCGGAAGATCGGAACATCACCATCAAAGTGGTGGGCGTCGGTGGGGCCGGTGGGAATGCGGTTGATCGTCTGAAAATGGAGAATCTTGAGAGGTTGCAACTCGCAGTGCTCAATACGGATCGGCAGGCCATGGCGAGTTCACCGGTGCAGGAGAAGGTGTTGCTCGGAGCGAGCGTCACTCGTGGACTCGGTGCAGGTGGCGATCCGGATTTAGGTCGGCAAGCCGCGGAAAGTGATCAGGAGAAAATTACCGAAGTGATCAAGGATTGTGACTTGGTCTTTTTAATGGCGGGAATGGGCGGAGGCACGGGTAGCGGCGCGATGCCTGCCATCGCTGAAATAGCCTCGGAATCCGGCGCACTGGTGGTGGCGTTTGTGACAATGCCATTCAGCTTTGAGGGTGGTCGACGTAGTAAACAGGCTGAGGAGGGATTGCAGAATTTACGCTCTGTTTGTGATGCGGTGATTCCGTTGCCCAATGATATCCTTCTGCAGGAGGGTGAAGATGACACCACGGTGCTTGATGCCTTTGCCTGCGCTGATGAATGGATGGGCCGAGGGGTGAAATCGATTTGGGCAATGTTGTTCAAGACCGGGTTGATCAATCTGGATTTTGCGTCGTTACGGCAGGCGTTCCAATTTCGTGGAGGTAAAACACTGTTTGGTTTGGGATCGGGGGCGGGAGAAAATGCGGCAGCCGCGGCCATGGAGAGTTTGTCGCTTTGCCCGCTATTGCACACTTCGGAAAATGCGCGTCGGGCAGATCGTTTGTTGGTGAACATTATCGGTGGCACCGATCTCACCTTGCCGCGGGTCAATGAGCTGATGCACGACATCACCGCGAAGTTCGGCCGTAATTCTCACATCATTATGGGAGCGGTCATTGATGAGGATATGCATGAGCGAGTGGAAATTTGCGTGATTGGCACCACTGAGATGAGCGGATCGAGACGACAAGCCGCGACTCAACGATCAACCCCTACCATGTCTCCCCGTCGGAATGAAGTAACTCCACCTCCCCAGCGTCGCGGGAAGACCCCACAGGCTCCGGCCAAGCCATTATCGACGGCTGAGATTGAGGAAGCAGAAGGGTTGGTTTTAAAGGCCGATCAGGATGAATTTGGTTTTGGTGAGCATGAGTCTAGGGGGTCATTCGAAAAGACCGGACGTAATCTCCACCAAGGGTATGATCTGGATGTGCCGACTTACATGCGTAAGGGGATAAAGATCAGCCTGTAGGAATCAGAAATACGCCCCTTGGCAAAGCTGGAGGGTTCTGTATCGTGATCTGCTATGTTCGTAGATGAGTGCGTTATTAAAGCAGCGGCCGGTGACGGCGGGCGCGGCTGTATCAGCTTCCGTCGGGAGAAATTTGAACCGTGGGGAGGTCCCAACGGTGGCGATGGTGGTCGGGGTGGCGACGTGGTGCTACTCGGTGATGATAACACCAACAATCTCGTGGACTATCGTTACACGCCGCAGCGCAAAGGCGAACGGGGCGAGCATGGACTGGGTTCGGATCAAGTTGGCCGCGACGGGAAAGATTGTGTGCTACGGATGCCACTTGGCACGATCGTAACAGACGAAGAGACGGGGAAAGTGGTCGCCGAAGTGGTGGAGGACGGCCAACGCATCGTTCTCCTCAAAGGCGGCAATGGCGGCTGGGGAAATACGCATTTTAAGAGTTCGGTGAACCGTGCTCCCAAGCGGGCGAATCCTGGACAAGAAGGCGGTTCCGGGCGGTATCGACTGGTTCTCAAAAGTATCGCCGACGTCGGCTTGGTCGGATTTCCGAATGCCGGGAAATCAACCCTCACGCAGTCAATCACACGGGCGCGACCTAAGACTGCCTCTTATCCTTTTACGACACTGCAACCGCAGATTGGCGTGGTTGAGTTTCCCGATGACTTGCATGGCTCGAAACGTCTTCTCCTCGCGGATATCCCCGGCCTGATCGAGGGGGCGAATGAGAATCGTGGACTTGGGCATCGCTTTTTACGTCACATCGAACGATGCGCTCTCTTGGTAATTATTGTCGATATGTCGGGTTTGGATGGCCGCGATCCGAGAAGCGACTACGAGCATCTCTTGCGAGAGCTCGAACTCTATGATCCCGCCTTGCTGGATAAGCCACGGTTGGTTGCAGCGAATAAAATGGATCTGGCGGAATCAAAAGCGCACCTCACGAAATTTAAGCGGAAACACAAAGTGGATGTGGCGAGCTTTTCATGTCTGACTGGCGATGGCGTGGAGAAGTTTAAGAAAGAATTGTTAAAACGGGTCACCGCGTTCCGGAAGAGCGAAATTGAGTCGCAGGACGGATCGATCTGAGCCAATTTTATTAACTATGTCGAAAGAGCACCGCTCATTGATGATGCGAGCCAACCGCTTGATGGGAGCGGCTTTGGTGGAACACAATCTAGTGAAGATTGAAGATCTTGACGGTGCCAACGAGCGGCTCTTGGAAATCGTGGCGCAAGGTCAAGCCCGCCAGAATACGGTGCTCGGAATCATGGCTTACGAAATGAAAGCCGTGCGTGAGGAAGATGTGCTGCAGTATCTCGTCGATCAGCAAGGAGGAGGCGCGATCGATTTGCGACAGTATGAGGTGCCAGAGGAATATCAGAAGGGAATCGATTCAGGTGCTTGTTGGGCCACATGGTCAGTGCCGTTTGATCGCGAGGAGGGCTTTCATTTTGTGGCTTCGGCTTATGCGCTTAGCCCGGCGGTGCAGAAATATTGGGGAGCTCAATTAGACGGGCCGATCCTATGGTTTGGAACCACTCTGGAAGGCATCGCCGATTACCTCGAAAAGCACGATTCCTCCTCGCTTGCTGAACCCACCACCAGCACCTAACCATGGCATTAGGAAAAGTTCAGACGCATATCTTGGATCGGTTGGTCGACATGGGCCGACTCACTGCAGACCAAACTGCTGAGATTGCCGCCACACCTGAAGAGGTGACCGGCGATGCTCTCGACAAATTGCTCACGGAGACTCACGGGATCACGGCATTTACTTTGCTCGTCGCGAAATCACGCGCACTAGGATTGGCTCCATGCCATGTGGCTCGCTGCCGTGTCTCTCCGGCGTCTTTCGAACGGGTGCCCCAGGACTTTTGCGAAGAGCATCTGGTTTTACCGGTTGGAGAGGTGGGGGATCGATTGCTGGTCGCGTTTGCCAACCCGTTTGATGAATCCCTCCTCGGGAAGATTCACGATGTGACCGGCAAGGATGTGATCCGCTTACTCGGATCCGAGCAAGAGATCAGGGAGAAGCTCAGTAAAAAGGAAGATGAGAAATCTGAGGGCTTCGGTGATGTTGTTGATCAGCTCGGGGCGGAATTTGGGGTCGTCGTGGATGGTAATGAAGAAGAGCTGACCGACGAGGAATCAGGGCCGATTATCGAACTGTCCAATCGGGTGATTGAAGAGGCTTATTTTGCGGGAACGAGTGATATTCACATCGAGCCACAAGAGAAGGATGTGGTGGTCCGCTATCGGATCGACGGCGTATGTCATGAGAAGTTGCGCCTGCCAACTAAAGTGGGCCCCGCCTTGGTCGCGCGCCTCAAGATTATGTGTAATCTTGATATTGCGGAGCGTCGTTTGCCTCAGGATGGGCGCATCGTCTTCAAGCAATATACGAAGCGAAATATTGATCTCGATTTGCGTGTTTCGACCGCCCCGCTCAATTACGGAGAAGGGGTGGTGATGCGTATCCTCGATAAGCAGAAATCCACGCTGCCTTTGCCTGATCTTGGTTTTACGGAGGAAAATCTTGCGCGCTACCGCGAGGCGATTCGCCAACCCTACGGGATGATTTTACACTGTGGTCCGACGGGCTCCGGTAAGTCGATGACGCTGTATTCTGCCCTCAATGAAATCAACAAACCGGATATCGTGGTGCGCACTGCGGAGGACCCGATCGAATACACTTTGCAGGGGATCAATCAGATGCAAATGCATCGGCAGATCGGGTTGACCTTTGCCACTGCGTTGCGCGCATTTCTTCGTCAGGATCCTGACATCATTCTCGTGGGTGAAATTCGAGATCAGGAAACCGCGAATATCGCGGTTGAGGCGGCCCTGACCGGTCACTTACTGATCTCGACTCTGCATACGAACGATGCGCCAGGCACGATCGCTCGACTCAGTGACATGGGCGTAGAGCCATTCATGATCTCCTCGTCCCTTCTTTGCGTTTGTGCGCAGCGTTTGATGCGTCGCGTCTGCAAAACATGTCGCGTGCCATATGAACCAGAAGGCCGGGAAAAAGAAATTCTTGAGAAGGCGATTGGATGGAGCGGTCAAATCTTCAAGCACAACCCCAAGGGGTGCCCTAAATGTGGCGTGAGCGGTTACAAAGGCCGTGTCGGCATCCATGAACTCATGATCACCAACGATGAGTTGGTCGATGGAATCAACAAGGGGCTTGAAACGTCGGAGCTGAAGAGTATCGCCATGCGGGGTGGGATGAAAACGCTTCATCAAGACAGCTTGATAAAAGTGAAGGACGGGCTGACGACTCTCGAAGAAGCGATCGCAACAGTGCCACCGGATTTGTGAGTTCATGGTTCGCTAGAGGAAGCCGGTGTAGCCCTCTAGATTGATTGCGCCGGATTGGAGAACAATGCAGCTTCAGGATAGCTGCTATGAAGATTACCCAAATAGAGACGGTCATCCTGAAAGACATCCCTCGCGGTATCTGGGTGCGGGTGCATACGGATTCAGGCCATATCGGTTTAGGTGAAACGTGGTATACCCCACGTGGCATTGCAGGAATCATCCATGAATTATTCGCGCCAATCCTGATGGGCCAAAACCCATTGGATATCGAACGACACTGGAAGGATATGTTTCAATTGGCGAATGCCATGGGGTCGGGTGGGGCGGAGATTCGGGCGATTTCGGCACTGGATATCGCTTTGTGGGACATTGCTGGCCAAGCGATGGAACAACCCATCTACCGATTGATGGGCGGGGCCTGCCGTGAGCGCATTCGAATTTACAATACGTGTTCCGTTCGCGGCAAAGATGGCGGGCAAGTTTTTACACAATCCGAAAAACTCGCGGAGAGTTTTCTGAACGAAGGCATCACGGCAATCAAGGTGGTGCTTACGGATCATCTTGCTGATGTTGGCTACGGTTATGATTTCCGTGCGAAGGATCTCTCGGCGGCGGTTGCCCCGCTCGAAAAGATGCGACGAGCGGTGGGTAAAGATTTAGAAATTGCTCACGATGGTCACGGAAAATTTAGCCTCACTAATGCGATCACGGTGGCGCGTGCGATGGAGGACTACGATTTGCTCTGGCAGGAAGAGTTGCTGCAGCCCGTCAACGTCGAGACGCACCTACGTTTGAAACAAGCCACGCGGACACCGATATGCGGGGCGGAGCGATTGCAGACGCGTTATCAGTTTCGCGATTATATCGAGAGGGGGGCGATTGATTATGTGATGCCTGACTTGGTGTGGACCGGTGGAATTTCCGAAGTGAAACGTATCGCCACCCTGGCGGAGACCTACCAGCTACCGTTGTGTCCCCATGATTCCGTGGGTCCGGTAAACCTCTTTGCCTGCGCTCACGTTTGTATGAACGTGCCCAACGCTGCGTTGATGGAGACCGTGCGCGATGTTTATCAGGGGTGGTATCGTGATATCGTTGAACCACCAATTCCGATTGAGCAGGGCTATCTCAGGGCACCCGAAGAACCCGGTCTCGGTGCACGGTTGAAGGAATCTGTTTGGGAGCGTGACGACCTGGTGGTCGAAACGTCAGATGCCGATCACCTCGCGCCGCTGCAATGGCCCGGCTTCAGAAGCCAACAAAGACCGGACTCTGTATCATAGCTGTATTTTCTGAGACTCCCTCCCTTGATTGCACGTCATCCAATAGTTGACAAGCGATTCGGGCCACATGAGATCAGGATTATGACTATTCGTGAAGATACTATGCCGATTGGACTCTCACTTCCCGCCGATGTGCTGGTTGCGTTGGGCGAGGCAGCGACTGCGATCGTCAGTGACGCTCAACAGAAATTCCGGGCTCGAGGTCTGTCCGAGGTTGGTCGCACCTTGCGTCCCGGGAAAGGCACGCCGTTGTGGAACACCCTACGCGAGCAATTGAAGCCTTACTTGAAAAAGCGCGGCTCTCAGGCCGAGTTGGGGAGACACCTGAATTTGCCCCGTCAGCAGATCAACGCTTTTTTGGCTGGCTCGCGCATGCCGGATGCGGAACGCACTCTTGAGTTAATGGCGTGGCTGATGGCCAAACGTGCGGAGCGGGATTCTGCAAAACACGAGTCTTGATATTTCAACAAGATGCCCACGATAGCACGTCAACTACTAGTGACACACTTTCTGGGGAGCGAATCGGTGCGTTCTGGGCGCGGTCGTGGTCTGAGGCCGTGAGATTTGAGGCGATGTGTGATTCTCTGATCAGGCGAAGACACTGCCGCCCAGAAGTTGTTCGCCGCGATAGAGGGCCATGATTTGACCGGGGGCGATGGCACGCTGGGGTGTGGCGAATCTAATGGAGGCGGTTCCTGATCCGGTGGGCGTGAATTCGATCGCGACTCGGGGATCACGATAGCGCACCCGGCATTCGATCTGCGCAGGTTCTGAGATGGGCTCATTGATGAAACTGAGACTGTGAACGTGAGATTCGCTGGTCCAAAGTCCGGGGGCCTGCGGTTCGTCGAAGGCGACGAGGAGGGCGTGATCCGAGGCGCGTTTTCCAACAACGCAATAGGCTTTGTTCTCCGTATTTGAGGGAATGCCGATGCCTTTGCGTTGCCCGATGGTGTAGTAATGCAGGCCGCGATGTTCGCCCAGGGTTTGGTTATCGGTGGCGCGGACGATTGGGCCGGGCTTTTCCGGCACGTAGGCTTTCAGGAAATCCTGCATCTTCACCTCGCCGATAAAACAGATGCCTTGGCTGTCCTTTTTCTGCGCAGTGGGAAGGCCGGCTTCAGCGGCGAGTTCCCTCAGTTTTGGCTTGGGGAGGTCACCAATAGGGAACCGCGCTGCGCGCAGTTGAGCCTGGGTGAGCAGGGCGAGGAAGTAGCTTTGATCTTTGTTCTTATCGGCTCCCTCAATCAGTTGTTGATCTCCGATTTCGGATTTTGGATCTTCTCGTTTGCGGGCGTAGTGACCGGTGGCGACGGCGGTGAAGCCTTCGGCTTGAGCGTATTTCAGAAAGACACCGAATTTCATTTCTCGATTACACATCACATCCGGGTTGGGAGTGAGGCCGCGTTGATAGCCATCGAGGAGATAATCCACGATCAGGCGACGATAGTCTGCCATGAGATTCACGACGCGGAATTCTATGCCGAGATGGTCAGCGACGGCGCGTGCGTCTTCGATGTCCTGCATCCATGGACAATGGCCAATGACTTCATCCTCATTGATCCAGTTCTTCATGTAGGCACCCACGATATCGTAGCCCTGTTGTTTGAGCAGCAGGGCGGCGACAGAACTATCCACTCCGCCGGAGAGGGCGACGAGGATTTTTTCGCGGTTGGCCATGAAGAAAACGACGCGATGCGATTGCCGGATTGTCAAACGAACGTGACCGGAGAGTTGGCAAGCTTTCTGCATAGTGACACACGATGTGCGCTTGCGCGTCATTCGCACTCACCGCACTTTTACCGGCCAATGAAGAAAAATCCTCCTATTCGAGCATGGATGAAGTCCCTCACCACGGGGTGTATTGAATACACGCGTGATTGGAGTGACAATGAGGTCTCGGCGGTTCGACTAGTCGGCGAAGGCGGAAAGCGGGTGTTTCAGAGTTTTGAGCGTGCCCCTCGCTATGTAGCGGCCCGTCGCTATGGTTATTTTGTCAACGACGACGGTGCCTTGGTATTTGCCGTGCGGCGGGAAACGCATTCTGAAAATGAGATTTACGTCGCGGGTGATTTTAATGGCTGGAGTGAAGCAATCGGAGACGAGAAATGGAAAATGATTGCGGGTGAGCTGGCGGGTGAACCGATGTGGTTGTGGGCAGGGTTGCCTGATCACTTTTGGTCGGAAGACCAGATGCGGTTTAAGTTTGTGACGGGTGAAAACCAGTGGTTGGTGGTGCCGGATGACGCTCCGAATGGCGTGCACGATGATAAAGGCCGCGTGAATCACGTGCTCGATCCGCAACGCACCGGGGCTCAGTTCTATCAGTTTGAATTGGAATCGCCGCTGGATCTTTCTCACGCTTGGAGGGTGGAGCGTGCTTCCGACGAAGCGAATGGAGTGGAACTTCAACCGGGAGACTATTTCTTTTCGATCGATACGGAACTGCCGATGGGCGCGACGATTGATGGAGATCGCACAACATTTCGGCTGTTTGCGCCCCGCGCGAGCGAGGTAAATCTACATCTGTCGCAAAAGGTGTCGGAAGAAAAGGCGCAGCAGGTGATCGCGATGAAGCGCAACAGCGATGAGCCCTACGTCTGGGAAACGGTTTACGAGGGTAACCTGCACGAATGGTTTTATTGGTATCAACTCGATGGAGTGTCTAATAAGTCGGGTGCGTTTGATCCGAACTTCCGGGTGCTGGACCCCTACGCGCTCGCAACGGTTTGTCGGGATGGCCCAGGAATCGTGATTGATCGGGCCACACTGGGGCAGGGCGATCGGAGTTTTGCCACGCCGGATTGGCAGGACTTGATTATGGCCGAGGCTCATGTGCGCGATCTGGCCGCCAAGGCGCCGATCAAAGCGACGCCACGTGAGAGGCGTGGATTCACCGGATTGAGAAAATGGGTCGAGAGCCCGGAGTTTTATCTCCACCACCTCGGCGTGAATTGCGTGGAGTTGCAACCGATCCAGGAATTCGATAATGAGAGTCGGGAGGAATATCACTGGGGTTACATGACCGTGAATTGGTTTTCCCCGGCGAGCGCTTACGCGATGGAGCCGACGAAGGCATCAGGTATTTCTGAATTTCAGGAGTTGGTCGCGGCCTTTCATCGCCGGGGCATGGCAGTGGTTCTCGATGTGGTTTACAATCATGCGGGCGTGCCGGCGCATCTTCACTTTATCGACAAGCTCTACTATTTTGAGCAGGACGCGGACGGTGCTCTCTCGAATTGGAGCGGCTGCGGTAATGACCTCCGGGCAGATGCCGCGATGACGAAGCGCCTAATTATCGAATCCTGCACACACCTGATCGAAACCTATGGAGTGGATGGGTTCCGTTTTGATTTGGCGGAGTTGCTGGGAGCGGAAGTGCTCATTGAGATCGAAGAGGCGCTCAAGCAGGTCAAAAGAAATGTAATTCTAATCGCAGAGCCATGGAGCTTTCGTGGACACATCGCAGGTGTGCTACGCGATACCGGTTGGTCGTCATGGAACGATGGCTACCGTGATTTTCTCCGAGAGTATGTGCGGGGCGGCAGCAAAGTGGAGACATTCGAATACTATCTCAAAGGTGCTCCCTGGTATTGGTCGAAATGGCCGGCCCAGACGGTTAACTATTCAGAATCGCACGATGATCGCTGCTGGCTGGATGTGATCACGGAAAACCCGGATCACAATGGCAACTTGCCCACGGCAAATGATCGGCGTCGCACGCATCTGATGGCGGCAATTCTGTTCTCCTCGATAGGAATTCCGATGCTCGCGGCCGGGCAGGATTTCATGCGTTCCAAGCACGGAGTGAATAACACGTATCAACGGGGCGACCTCAACGCGCTCGATTACCGCCGCTTACTGAAATTCTCCGGCACACATGCGTATTTTGCCGATTGGATCGCGTTTAGACGAAGTGAGCCGGGTAAACTCCTCCGATTATGGTCCACTCCGGAAGAATCGTATTTCCATTTCTGCACAGTGGAGCATTCCACGGCCTGTGCGGTGGTCTATAATTTCGATGCGACCAAAGGATTCACACGCCTGTTGTTTGCGGTGAATCCCACGCTGGAGGATGTCGTGCTTCCGCTGGGGGATGACGTGACCTCGTTAGGTGAGTGGCGACAATTGGCCGATCATGACCGCTTTTTCCCCGGATATGCGGCCCGACAGTCGATAGAAACCGAGGTATATTTACCAGCTCTGGGTTGTGGACTCTGGATTTGCGGAGGATGACACGACTTTTCCGGCAAAACCCTTGCTAAGTTTCGAGCAGATTGATTGAACGTTGGGTTCTACGACCTCGTAGAATCTCAATAATATAAGCTAGTAAACAAACTACAGAAACGGAGTCTCACATGGCAGTTAAAGTTGGCATTAATGGTTTTGGGCGCATCGGTCGCCTCGTATTTCGCGCATTGGTCGAGCAAGGTCTTCTCGGCACCACATTTGACGTGGTGGCCGTCAACGATCTCGTTCCCGCCGACAATTTGGCTTACCTGCTCAAATACGACACCACGCAAGGTCGTTTCGATGGCACGGTTACCAGTGAGAAGTCTTCTCCTGATGCGGCTGCGGACGACGTGCTGGTTGTGAACGGTCACAAAATTCAGGTGCTCGGCGAACGTGGCGGTCCGGCGGCTCTGCCCTGGAAGGCACTCGGCGTTGATCTTGTGATCGAATCCACCGGTCTATTCACCGCAGCTGAGAAGGCGAAGGGTCACATTGATGCAGGCGCCAAGAAGGTCATTATTTCGGCACCTGCCAAGGGTGAAGACATCACCGTAGTGATGGGTGTAAACGATGATCAGCTCGATGTGGCTAATCACAGCATCATTTCGAACGCCTCTTGCACCACGAACTGTCTCGCGCCTGTCGTTCACGTCCTCCTCAAGGAAGGCTTTGGAATCGAGGAAGGCCTCATGACCACGGTGCACTCTTACACCGCCACCCAGAAAACGGTGGATGGAGCGTCTCAGAAAGACTGGAAGGGCGGACGTGCCGCTGCCCAGAACATCATCCCGGCCAGCACTGGTGCCGCCAAGGCTACCGCACTCGTTTGTCCCGAAGTTAAGGGCAAGCTCACGGGTATGTCGTTTCGCGTGCCAACTCCTACCGTCTCGGTAGTCGATCTCACCGTTCGCACAACCAAGGAAACTTCCTATGAAGAGATTTGCGCCGCGATGAAGAAAGCGAGTGAAACTTATCTAAAGGGTGTGCTCGAATACACCGAAGACGAAGTCGTTTCATCTGATTTCATTCATAGCAAATCTTCGTCGATCTTCGATGCCGGCAGCGGCATTGGATTGAATAGCAAATTCTTCAAGCTCGTCAGCTGGTATGACAATGAGTGGGGCTACAGCAATCGCGTGGTCGATCTCACCAAGAAGATCGCCGACAAGCTCTAAGCGATAACGTTTTAAAACCGGCCACGGAGGCGCGGAGACTTTGAGAAATCCAACCCTTCTCTGAGACTCTCGTTTCCGTGGCCTCTTTATTTTCTCATGCCCAAACATACTTCTCTTCGTGATATCGACCTTACCGGTAAACGCGTGTTGATCCGCGTCGATTTCAATGTCCCTCAGGATAAATCGACCGGCGCGATTACCAATAATCAACGCATTGTTGCTGCTCTGCCGACAATCAAGCACGTGCTCGACCAAGGTGCTTCGGTTGTGCTGATGAGCCACTTGGGACGGCCCAATGGACAAGCTGATCCCCAATTCACGTTGAAGCCAGTCGCGACAGAACTGAGTAGCCTGCTGGGCAAAGAGGTGAGCTTCGCAGAGGACTGCGTGGGACCGATTGCAGAAGAAGCCGCCAACGCGCTTCAATCCGGTGAGGTGCTGCTACTGGAAAACCTGCGCTTCCACATCGAAGAGGAAGGAAAGTCCAAGAATGAAGATGGCACATCCACGCAGGCAGACCCTGAGAAGGTCGCCGCGTTTCGTGCGAGCCTCTCGAAACTGGGGGATGTGTTTGTCAATGATGCCTTTGGCACCGCGCACCGCGCGCACTCGTCGATGGTCGGCGTGAATCTGCCACAAAAGGCGGCGGGCTTTTTGATGGAGGCAGAGCTCAAGGCATTTGCGGCGGTGCTCGATGAACCGAAGCGTCCACTGCTGGCGATTCTGGGCGGAGCTAAGATCTCCGACAAAATCCCTCTGATCAAAAACCTCCTTGATAAGGCCGATCAGATCATCATCGGCGGTGGTATGACCTATACCTTCAAGAAGGTAATTGATGGCATGGAAATCGGTAAGAGCCTCTTTGATGAAGAAGGTGCGAAGATCGTGTCCGAGCTTGCGAATGAAGCTAAGGCCAAAGGAGTTAAGCTGGTTTTCCCAGTCGATTATGTCTGCGCTGATGATTTTAGCCCCGATGCGAATACGCGGGCCGCGGACGATAGCACGGGGATACCCGAAGGGTGGGAAGGCCTCGATGCCGGACCGAAATCGATTGAGCTTTACCGCGAGACGATTCTCGGATCGAAGACGATCATCTGGAATGGCCCAGCCGGGGTTTTCGAATTTGAGAAATTCGCCGGCGCGACCAAGGCCATGGCAGCCGCC
Source organism: Cephaloticoccus sp. (assembly GCA_034669935.1). GTDB lineage: Bacteria > Verrucomicrobiota > Verrucomicrobiia > Opitutales > Opitutaceae > Cephaloticoccus. Next base: position 39,335 of record JAXMOJ010000012.1, on the reverse strand, counting down.
GTGGCTGAGGCGACAGCGAGTGGTGCGATCACCGTCGTGGGTGGCGGCGATACCGCGACGGCCGCCAAGCAATTCGGAGTGGCGGATAAAGTGACTCATTGCTCCACCGGTGGAGGTGCGAGTTTAGAGTTTCTCGAAGGGAAAGCGCTTCCCGGGGTGGTCTTTCTGGAGAGTTGATTCCGTCTTTTTCCCTGTAAACGTTCTTCTGTGTCGCCAAGGACGATCTCCTCGGCGATAACGTCATTCAGCTCTATTTTCTTATGATCTTACGTAAAAAACTCATCGCCGGAAATTGGAAGATGAACAAGACCCCTGCTGACGGTGTAACGTTAGTGAAGGAGATTGCTCAGCAAATTGGTCGCCAGACCGAAGTTGACGTCTTGGTCTGCCCACCAGCAACCGCTCTCGAAAGTGTCGGTCGCACGCTGGAAGGCGCCAATATCAAGCTCGGCGCACAAAACATGCACTTCGAAGCCAGCGGCGCTTTCACCGGTGAAATATCCGCACCCATGCTGCGCGATCTATTTGTCACACACGTGATTCTGGGCCACAGCGAACGTCGCGCCCTGTTTGGTGAAGACGATCAGTTGATCAATCAGAAGGTGTTGTCCGCTTTGAAAACCGAGCTTCGGCCGGTGCTCTGCGTGGGTGAATCACTCGAAGAACGTGAGGCCGGGGACACCCTCAACGTGGTGCGAACCCAATTGGAAGCGGGTCTCGCGGGGGTCAGTAATGAGCAGGCGGCCAGCGTGATCTTGGCTTACGAACCCGTTTGGGCCATCGGCACCGGAAAGGTGGCGACTTCGGATCAGGCACAGGAAGTGCACGCGTTTATCCGCGAGCTGCTCACGAAACTCTTTGGCGAAACCATCGCACAAAAGGTGCGCATCCTCTACGGAGGTTCGATGAAACCTTCCAATGCTCCTGAACTCCTTGCGCAATCGGATATCGACGGCGGCTTGATCGGAGGGGCTGCGCTCGAAGCCCGCAGCTTCGTAGATCTCGTTAAGGCTGCAGCGCAGGCCTAAGCTGCGGAGCTGTTATTTCGCCCGTTTGGTCATCGCGTCGGTGAGTGAGACGAGGAATGTTGTGTCACCGGGAAGCGTCTGTAGTGAATCGATGGCGGCTTGGGTGTGCTGAGCTGCGATCACTCGTGCTGGATCGATTCCATGCAGTTTGACGTAGGTGGTTTTATCGACTGCGGCGTCCTTACCGGCAGTTTTTCCGAGCGTCTCGGTATCGGCGGTGGCATCGAGGATGTCATCGATGATTTGAAAGGTGAGCCCGAGGTGGCGTCCGGCGGTGCGCAGGGTCGCACATTGGCTTTCATCAGCTCCTCCGACGAGTCCGCCCAGCACCAGCGAGGTCTCAATCATGGCGGCGGTCTTGTTGAGGTGAATAAATTCAAGATCGTCGGCCGTGGCTGCTGGATTCTTCTCGGCGAGGAGATCTTCCATTTGGCCGCCGATCAGATGTTCGCTGCCGGCGGTAGTGGCTAGTTCTATAATGAGAGCGTGGGCAAGTGAAGATTGGCTGGCATAGGCGGTGGCGAGTAAGGCGAAGGCATGGGTGAGCAGCGCGTCTCCGGTGAGGAGGGCGGTCGCTTCGTCATAGGCCTTGTGGGTCGTGGCGCGTCCGCGCCGCAGATCGTCGTTGTCCAGACATGGCAGATCGTCGTGGACGAGAGAATAGGTGTGCACACATTCAATCGCGACCGCCGCGGCAAGAGCCGATTCGTCACTGGTGCCAAACAACTCTGCCGTGGCGAACACCAGTATGGGGCGCAGGCGTTTGCCGCCACCTTCTATCGCGTAGCGCATCGCTTCGTGGATGCGGGCAGGCCGGGTTGTGGACGCAGGGAGATGCGTATCGAGGCCATGTTCGATGCGTCTATGGTAAGCGGCGAGTTGATCGGAAAAACTCATTCGTCCAAGGAAGTGTCGCAAATCATGACTTCGCGCAACCCTGGGGACAGAGAAAGCATGAATCGAATGTCACTTATTAAGTGACATTCGATAGCTCGTGACTGTGAGAACGCACTCGCCATGGCTGATCGAACTCTCCATAAAACGCTCCGAAGTATATGCCTACCTACGACTATATTTGTTCCAAATGCGGCCATGAATTGGAGGTCTTTCAATCCATGAAAGACGAACGCCTGAAGAAATGCCCAGCCTGCAAGAAAATGGGGCTGGAGCGTCAGTTCGGCACCGGGGCCGGATTAATTTTTAAAGGAAGCGGTTTTTACGAGACCGACTTTAAGACCAAGAAAGGCACACCGGACAAGGAATCGAAGCCTGCGGAAAGCAAGCCTGCCAAAACGGAAACCAAAGCTGCTGCTAAGTAACCCCCCTACTATTATGAGCTCACGAAATGATCGCGCCATCAATGGCCCCAGTTGGACCGAGGTAACTATTGGAGCTCTGCTGAGCGTGGGGATCGGGGCGTTGCTTGCGGGCGCATGGTTAACGCTTAAACCCGTGGAGAAGGTTAGGTCATTACCCGATGAACCGAAGGAGGGTGTCGTCTATTTCGTGGAGGGCGCGCGCAACGGAACAATCGGGCGGGCCTGGGAGCGTAAAGTTCAACTTTTTGCGACGGGGGCTTCCGTCGATCTGGTTGAACAGGAATTAAATGAGGCGGCTCGACAGCTTTCGTCTGATGCTCAGAAGGCAAAGGGTAAGGATGCGAAGGATGGCATCATTACGTCCGGACAGATGAATTTTCGCATCAGTGATGGCGAGCTCCAGGTCGCGTTACCTTTGGCGCTTAATATCTATGGCATGAAGTCTGATGTGCAGGTGGTTGCGCGAGGTGGATTTGTGCAGAAAGGAGAGCGTTTTGTTTATGAACCGACTTCCATTTACGTCGGTTCCTGTCCCATCGAGCGTCTGCCTCAGATTGGTGGAGTGCTGCTCGGAAAAATCTGGGAAGCGATGGCCCAACAGGAAGAGATCAAATCGGCCTGGGATGCCTTGGAGAATGTGACAGTGGAAGGACGTAGTTTGCGTTTGGTGGCGCGGTAACGCTTTCTCCGCGCTTGCTGACGTGGAAGTGACGGGGGAAACTGCACTGTGTCGAAAAAGCTGAAAAACATCGGACTGGTCTCGGGATTGACGGTGGTCTCCCGTGTTCTGGGTCTGGTGAGAGATCAGCTCAGCGCAGCAGTGTTTGGCATCAGCGCGCTCAATTCGGCATTCATCACGGCTTTCAGTTTACCGAATTTGTTTCGTCGCTTGTTGGGTGAAGGCGCATTGACGGCCGCTTTTGTGCCAACCCTTCAGGACGAATTACACGAGAACGATCGGGCGGGTGCATTTCGCTTGTTGAGTCAGGTGGCGAGTTGGCTCGCGTTGGTCACCGGTGGGCTGGTTGTGCTGGGGATGTTGTTTTTCAGTCAGGCCCATCGACTGGGGCGTCATGATGATAAGTGGGTGCTCGCGGCGGATTTAACGGTTTTCCTTTTTCCTTATCTGGCGCTGGTTTGTTTGGCGGCGGCGTTCAGTGCGGCGCTGCATGTGTTGGAGCGATTTGTAACTCCGGCGCTCTCACCAATCTGGCTCAATCTGTCGATGATTCTGTGCCTGGGTGGAGCGGGTTTGAGTTTTGCAGATACTCCCGAAGGACGCATGACATGGTTATGCACCGGGGTGCTCTTGGGGGGCATTTTACAGATGGCGGTCCCGGCGGGGGCGCTCATTCGGGAAGGGTGGAGACCACGATTGGACTTCACGCTGACTCCGCGCGTGAAGTTGATCGCGTTGTTAATGGTGCCCGGGCTGTTCGGCACGGCGATTTATCAGATCAATATTTTGGTGTCACGTCTCTTGGCATTTTCGCTGAACGACTCAGCCGCCTCGGTATTGTTTTACGCCAATCGTCTGACTGAATTACCGATCGGGGTATTCGCTATCGCCGTGGCCACGGTGGTGTATCCGATGCTGGCGAAGCACGCGACGCAGGGAAACCACTCGCTGATGGCGGAGGATTATCAGAAGGGCCTGCGTTTGATTATGATCATCAATGTGCCGGCTGCGGTAGGGTTGGCGCTCCTGGGTGAACCGATCATCAGCGTGCTATTTGAGCGAGGAGCATTTACGGCGGCAGACACTCAGATGATGGCGCCGTTGTTGATCTTGTTTGCCGTGGGGATGCCATTCTTCTCGGTCTCAAGTCTGAGCACACGCGCGTTTTATGCGTTAAAAGATACGGCGACGCCGGTGAAGCTGGCGGGGGTTAGTTTCCTGATCAATCTCGGTTTAAGTCTGGCTTTGATGTATCGAATCGGTGTTGCCGGTCTGGTCATTGCCAGTGTGGTGGCTATTGTAGTGCAGACCTTGCTGATGCAACGGTTACTCACGAAACGACTGCCGGAGCTTACTTTTGGCCCTTTGTGGAAATCTCTGTTGAAGGTATTGATCGCAGCGCTCGTGATGGGAGGCGTGGTGGGCGGAGGCTGGGAGCTAGTGAGCGTGAATTATGACCGAGGAATGACCGCAGACCTGCTGGCATTGGCTGTTCTGATACCTCTCGGTGCTGGTATTTATGCCCTGTGCCTCTGGCTGCTGAGAATTGAAGGGCGGGAGGATATTATCACCTTTCTCGCCCGCCGCCGAAATCGCCGAACATGAAATTCAAGATTGATTGGTTTCTGGTAGGCATGGTGGTCGCAGTATTGCTGGCTTGGGCGTGGCCTGAACCGGGCGCGAATGGGGGATGGTTGCAGCCGAAGATGCTGACGAAAGGAGGGGTAGCGTTGATCTTTTTTCTGAACGGCATCCAGCTCCCCTTCGAAGCGTTGCGTGCGGGCACGATGCGCTGGCCGGTGCACATGATGGTGCAAGCGAGCACATTTCTGTTGTTTCCGTTGTTGGGCTTGGTGCTGATCACCCTTCCGGGGATTGATGGCGATTTGCGGCTGGGATTGTTTTTTTTGTGTGCCCTGCCTTCGACGGTTTCATCGTCAGTGGCTCTCACTGCGACGGCGCGAGGTAATGTGCCAGTGGCGGTTTTCAACGCGACGTTTTCGAACTTGGCGGGAGTGTTGTTTACCCCGCTGTTAGTGGGACTAGTGATGGAAGCGAGCGGCTTGCAGCTTCCGTTTGGTGAAGTGTTTCTCGATTTGGTGCGTTGGTTGGTGCTCCCTCTTTTGGCCGGACAACTCTTGCGGCCTTGGCTGGGTCGCCTGGTTCAACGCCACAAACGGTGGGCGACTAAAGTAGATCGCACCGTGATTTTGCTGCTCGTTTACACGTCGTTTTGCGAATCCGTGAAACAAGGCGTCTGGACGAAATACGGTTGGGACAACGTGGTCATGCTCACGCTCGTATCGCTAATGCTATTCGTGATTGTGATCGTGGTGACCCGAGCAGTAAGTCGAGCCCTGAAGTTTCCCCGTGAAGAAGAAATCGTCGTGATATTTTGCGGTTCGCAGAAAACGCTCGCAGCGGGAATTCCGATGGCTCAATTGATCTTCGCCGGACATCCGGCTATGGGCCTGATCCTTCTGCCCATCATGATCTATCATCCGCTCCAATTGATCCTCTGCAGTATGCTGGCCGGACGCTGGGCACAACGAGCGGAGTGATTGATCTGCTTGGAAGAGAGGGTGGCTTCAGGCGAAACGGGTCAGGGTAAACGGAAGGGCGCCGGGGTGACCTCGAGTTGTTTGGCCAACCAGCGGTAGGCGATCTGGAGTGACTCCAACGTGGGGCGGTGTCCCGAAGCATGGTCAAAAAAACCGATTGCGTTGGGCTGGCCAGAGTGCGCGTAGACCTTGCGCGCTTCATTCAGGTATTGCCAGGTCGCCGGTCGATCCGCTTCTCCGCCGATGATAAGGCAGGGTTTAGGCGCGGCCAAGGCGAGGAGGTGATGATGGGCGAGATCGAATCTCGGAGCATTGATTTGAGGACCGAGATACCAGGGGGCATCCCAATTGCTGAATGACCAACCCATTCCGAAATCCGACATCACCATGACTGTGACTCGCGGGTCGAGACAACCGCTGTAGAATGTCATTTTTCCTCCCAGAGAATGTCCCATGATTCCGATGCGATTCGCATCGAGTCCCGGTTGGGTCAGCAGATAGTCCACAGCGAGACGGGTATCATGCACAAGTTTACCCATACCGGTCCAATGGGGATTATCCTGAAGGAGCTTCTCGGCCCCCGCCTGCCACCAAGCTTGCCAATGAGTGGCTTCAGGCTTTGGGACCGTGTTGAATGGAAATGCCTCGGTGCAGACAACCGTGTAGCCTTGCTCGACGAGGTGGCGGCCGAATTGAGTCAATGGACTCTCATTGATGAGGGGCTCCAGGGTGGTAATATCCAAGCCGATCAGCCGATCCGGATTATAAAAGGGGAGCACGATGCCGGGATTGGATGGGGCGATGGGGCGGAGCGGCTCGAGTAAAAGGAGGGTTTGAGAGGTGCGAGAACTCGTGGCTTGCCTGACCACGGTGCCGCGGTATCCGGGGCGTTCAAACATCCGAACGACCTCGAGGGTGCGCACCCACGATGTATCCGTGGGCGAGCCCAACACCTTCTTCCATCGCTGCTCGAGGCTGGGTTTTAACTTTTGCCATGCCTTGAGCGTAGCCGGGCCGGAAAACAAGGGGGTAATCGGCTCGGGAGGCCCCAAGTGTGAGTAAGCGGGCTTGGCTAGTTGCTCGAGATCAAACATCGCCATGACTGCGTGCCCCCGAATCTAAACGATTCGGGGACGGCTCAAAACCTAACCCTTGATCGCGCCGGCGGACAGACCGCGGACAAACAGGCGCATGGTGAAGAGGAAGATCACGATCAATGGAATCGCGCCTAAGAAGTATGAAGCCATGATCCGGCCCCATGGTTTCACGTATTCGCCATCGAGATAGATGAGACCCACACCCAAGGTGAACAGCTCTTTGTCTCGGAGGATGATCAAAGGTAACAGGAAGTCATTCCATGCGTGGAGAAAGGAAAGGATTGCGAGCGTGCCGATGATTGGGCCCGACATGGGGATCACGATGTTGATGACCTGTTGGAAGTGAGAAGCTCCATCCATTTCAGCGGCTTCAAATAGGTCCTTCGGTAAATCCTCCAGGAAATGACGAAGCACGAAGATGTTGAAAACCTGTCCACCCGCAACCCCCACCAAGATCAACGCGAGCAGGGTGTTTAGCAGGCTCATCGACTTCAGCAGCATGAACAACGGCACGATATTCGTGACTGTGGGTAGCAGCATGAGGAAGAGAAACAGCGCCCAGAGCAGTCCGCTGAACGGCATCTTGTGCCTTGCAAAGAAATAGGAGCCCAGAATGGCGAGGAAGAGCGACGCGATCGTCGTGGTCACCGCCACGAACACGGTGTTGGCCAGATAGGGGCCGACGAGTTTGATGGCGAAAAGCCAGTTACCCCAATTCCACTCGGTGGGTGAGAGCGGCAACCAGGGTTGCTGAATGAAGGACGCGTTGTCCTTAAAGCTCACCTGGAACATCATGTAGAGCGGGAAGAGCTCGATCAGGATGAAACTCCAAATGATGAGATGCTTGGGCCAATCGACCTTACGGTGCAGGCGAGCGATAGTATTGTCTGAAGCACTCATTTATCGACGCGAACGTAGCGGTTATTGATCAGGGTGAGCCCAAGAATGACGAAGGCGAGAATGACACCGATGGCGCAGGCGTAACCGAATTCTCCGGCTACAAATGCGCGGTTATACATCCATAAGCCGGGCACCATACCGCGGCCTCCCGGACCACCGTATTCGTTGAGGAGAAGGAGTTGGAGGCCGTATTGACCAAGCGTGCCCACCACGAGCAGCACAAGACTGAGGCGCACTTGGGTGAGAATCAGAGGAAGTTCGATGTAGAGGAATTTTTGAAAAGGACCGATGCCTTCCAAATCTGCGGCTTCGTAAACTTCCTGACCGATTGATTGGAGGCCGGCCAGATAGATGAGCACGCCGACGGTGCCGATCCAGGGGAAGCCCCAGATGAAGAGAGCGGGAAGGATGAGCTCAGGTTGGGAGAGCCAGCCGATGGGCACGTCTTGAAAGAATACACTCCAGCCAAAGAAATCGTTGATCCAAACCAGCACGCTTTTGAAACCCGTCGCTTCAATGATGCGATTCAGTGCGCCCAGATTCGGATCGAGGATAAACTTCCAGATGAAAAGAGTAACCAGATGCGGGACAATCATCGGCACGACGAGCAGGGCGCGGTAGGCGTATTGCCATTTATCGCTGGAGACGCGGTGGATGAGCACGGCGATCAGGATCGAGGGCAGCATCTTGACGAGATTAAAGATGAGCAGGGCCCCGACCGTGACAAACGAACTGAGGAGGGTGCTATCCTGAAAGGCTCGGGTGTAGTTATCCCAACTGATGAATTGTTTGGCCTCACCACCGGACCAGTCAAAGAAGCTATGATAAATGGCACTTCCCGCCGGGAAGTAAGAAAAGATGAGCACCATCAAGAGAGCGGGAACGACAAAGAAGTAGAGCTTCCATTCTCTGAGAAGTTTTTGGCGGGATATCGTTGCGGGCATAGGTGAAGGTAACAGACGCAGGGGGCGCGAGTCTCTTAGTCAGTCCATCAGAATTCTCATGCCAAGCAGGAATTTTGATATGTCGCGAAAAATGAGAGGCAGACTTGCGAATTACCCCATGACTCTGCTTTTTCCCTCATATGTCCCCGATCAACACCGATACTTTGCTTTCCGCACTTAAGTGGCGCTATGCTGTGAAACAATTTGATGCGACCCGCACGATTGAAGAACCCACCTGGTCGGCGTTGGAAGATTCACTGGTGCTCACACCCTCGTCGATGGGCCTGCAACCATGGAAGTTTATTGTCGTCACGGATGTTGCGATGAAGGCGAAACTTCAACCTGCGGCCTGGCATCAGGCTCAGGTGAGCGATTGTTCACATTTCCTAGTGATGACAGTGCGGAAAGATTTGGATGAGACTCATGTTGATCGTCACCTTGAGCGGATGAGTGAAGTGCAGGGCACCCCGATTGAGGCTCTGGGGAAATTCCGCGCTATGGCTACGGGCAATCTGGACAAGGCGAGGGCAGAAGGACGGCTCGACACTTGGCAGATGCATCAAATCTACATCGCGTTGGGTAACTTTATGACCGCGGCAGCATTACTCGGCGTGGATACCTGTCCGATGGAAGGTTTTCAACCTGCGCAGTTCGATGAAATTCTGGGACTGACTGATACGCCTTACGCCTCGGTGGTGTGTTGCGCAGCCGGTTATCGTGGTTCGAGCGACAAATATGCCCCAAAACCGAAGGTGCGATTTGAGAAGGAAGCTCTATTCACGCGTATCTGATCGTTGTGACTATCCTGTGACGGAACAGGGGCGGCTTTGACACGTGGTCGAAAAGGCCGATACTGCCAGCATGTATTCACGACGTCATTTTATCCGCAGCACTGCCATAACCACCGTGGGATTTATGGGATTGCGAGCGCTTGCGAGTGAAACGCTCCTCGACGGCATTACCTCAAGTCGCGTCGGTTATGGTCCTTTGATGGACGACCCGCATGGACTGATTCGTGTGCCCAAGGGATTTAGCTACACGGCCTTTTCCTACATGGGAGAGGAGATGGCTGATGGTTTTCTCGTTCCCGGCATGCACGATGGGATGGCGGCTTTTGCCGGACCAGGTGGAGAAACTCTATTAGTTCGTAATCACGAACTGGAGAGTCGGTTTGTTGAAAAAGGACCTTATGGACCGAAGCTCGAACGGTTCGGTGAAATGCCCGATGAAAAAATTTACGACGCGGGCCAGGGAATCGCGCCGAATATCGGAGGCACGACCACGATCGTTTTCAATACGCGCACCCAAAAGATGGAGCGGCATTTCCTGAGCTTGGCGGGCACGGTGCGTAATTGTGCCGGTGGCCCGACCCCATGGGGCACTTGGGTGACTTGCGAAGAAATGAATCACGCGCCGGAACCCAATGCGGAAAAAGCGCATGGTTATAACTTCGAGGTGAAACCCTCGGTTGAGCCCGGCTTGGTCAACCCCGTGCCGCTCAAGGCGATGGGCCGTTTCCGGCACGAGGCGATTGCGGTCGATGAGAAATCGGGAGCCGTTTACGAGACCGAGGATTCGGGTGATGGATTGCTGTATCGATTTTTGCCGGATGAAAAACAGAACCTTGCAGCCGGCGGTCGTTTACAGGCTTTGGCTCTGGTTGATGAGAGCATCACCGATACTCGTAATTGGACTGCTCAAACATTCCCGATTGGTAAACCACTGGCTGTGCGTTGGATTGATTTGGATAATCCGGAAAGTCCGTTAAACGATTTGCGGACTCGTGGCGTGGCGGCGGGGGCGGTGCCATTTGCACGAGGGGAAGGAGCTTGGACAGGCGAAGATGGGATCTATTTCGCCATGACCAGCGGTGGCATGAAACTGAAGGGTCAGATCTTCCGCTATGTTCCGAGTCCCTACGAGGGAACGGAGCGTGAAACCGAAGAACCGGGGAAATTAGAACTCTATTTGGAACCCAACGATGCGGACATTCTTAGCAATGCAGACAATATCGCGATTGCCCCGTGGGGTGACCTGTTGATCTGCGAAGACACTGATAAATGTTGCCGTGTGCTGGGCGTGACTCCTCAGGGCGAAGTTTACACGATTGCCGAAAATATGACGCCTAAACGTGAGGTAGCCGGGTGCTGCTTCTCGCCTGACGGAACCACGTTATTCTTTAACGTGCAGACCCCCGGTTATACTGTGGCGATTACCGGCCCATGGGCACAGCGCGCTCAGGCGTGATATTTTTTATGATGCGGGATTTTTCGCGTCGCGGATGGCGATGGCACGGAGTCGCGATTGCTCAACGTGATCGGCCATGGGCGTTTCGCCCATTTCTTTGACCATTTGCTGAATGGGCCGTGTGTCGTCGTTGGACCAATACATACCGGTGCCTTCTTCCACGTAGTGGATGTAGTCCATCCGATCGCCGTAGCGCTCCTTGAAGGAACGACCTTCATTCAGCGTGGGCGACCAGTGGAGCAACACGTATGACAGGTCGAGTTGCACGACCATGATGCCTCGTTCCATGATTTGCTTGGTGATGCGTCCGATCGGATTGAAGACTGAAGCATTGTGGTGATGTGTGCTTGAGACCACATGGTATCTTCCGCGTAGTGCGTAACAGGCCGGTCTAGCGGTTTGCGGAGAAGCGGTGGAGAGGGCGACGATCTCAGCACCTTTGTTGGCGAGTTCCAGCCAACCGTCTTCATAAGACATATCCCAACAGATCTGAATGCCGAGTTTGCCAAAATCGCAATCGAAGACCGGGAATGCGTTGCCCGGAGTAATTCCGCCTTCGAGCAGGTCTCCCGCCAGATCGGAAACAGGATGGTATTTGTGATATACCCCCGCCGTCTGCCCAACGCGATCAAGTAGCACAGTCGAATTAAAGAAAATATCAGCGCGCGAGCTATCAGCCAACGTCAACGGAACGACAATGTAGCACTGATGTTCACGCGCCTTGCTGCGCATCGTCTCCATTTCCGGTCCATCGAGCATGACGGCGCGCTCGGCCGGCTTGCCGGCGCGTGAATCACCGGTCAGGATTTCCTCGGGTAAGATAATCAAATCGAGTGGCTTGCCCGGATACATCACACCGGCTTCCGCGGCGGCCTGGTCTATCAGCGCCTCGACTCCGCGAATTCGCGCCTCCGAATCACAAAACTCATCAATGGGGTGCAGAGCGGTGGCCACGATCACTTTTCGTGGCCCCGGGCGCTTTACTGGTGAGGGTGGTTCTGTAACTGGCATGGGGTGAAAAATGAGTCAGCGTTTGATCTGAGAATACAATCAACTAGGTTCTGAACATGCGTGCGGTTCAACTCACTTCTGTTAATCACCTTTCCATCAACGAGGTCGCGTCGCCTCAACCCGCTGCGGGCGAGGTCACGGTTTCGCTCAAAGCCGCAGCGCTCAATCACCGCGATGTGTGGATCAAGCTTGGGCAATACGCCGGACTCAAATGGCCGTGCATTCCTGGATCTGATGGGGCTGGAATTGTGACCGCGACGGGAGAGGGCGTGGACGATTCGTGGAAGGGACGCGAGGTCGTGATCAATCCGAGTTTTCAGTGGGGAGAGAATGAGCATTCTCAGTCCGACGATTTTTCAATTTTAGGCCTGCCACGTGATGGCACGATGGCGGAGTTAATCGTTGTGCCCGTCGAGCAACTTGCTGAAAAACCCGCGCACATGAGTTGGGGGGAAGCTGCAGCTTTACCTCTCGCGGGATTGACCGCTTATCGGGCTCTGATGAGTCGCGCACGATTGCAATCCGGTGAGCGTGTGCTCGTTTCGGGGGTGGGTGGAGGTGTCGCGCTCTTCGCGGTGCAATTCGCTGTCGCGCAAGGGGCCGAGGTTTGGGTGACTTCAAGCTCCTCTGCAAAGATTGACGGTGCGATCAAGCTGGGGGCGAAAGGCGGGTTTGATTATTCGGAAGCAGGTTGGGGTAAACAGGCGGCCAAGGATGTCAGTCATTTTGATGTGATTGTGGATAGCGCTGGTGGGGATGGATTTGATGAGCTCCTGAACGTCGCGGCTCCGGGTGGTCGCATTGTGTTCTATGGCGCGACGCGAGGTGATCCCTCGACGCTGGCGATGCGTAAAATTTTCTGGCGACAGCTATCGCTACTCGGCACGACGATGGGCAGCCCGACTGATTGGCAGGCGATGGTCGAATTCGTCGCCACGCATAACATCAAGCCAGCCGTGAGTGATGTCTTCGATTTAGAGGAAGCCGAATCCGCTTTCGCGCTGATGGAGCGCGGCGGCCAGTTCGGGAAAATCGTGCTGCAAATCGACGCTTAGCGCACGACGCGGGCGCCGCCGCCGCTCATGAGCTTTTCGACTTCTTTGCGATTCGCCATCGAGGTATCACCGGGAGTGGTCGACGCGAGTGCGCCGTGAGCAGCGCCGTATTCGACGGCTTTCTTCGCGTCGTTGTGCTCCATGAATCCGAATTGCACGCCAGAGGCAAAGGAGTCTCCACCGCCCACGCGGTCGAGAATTTCGAGCTCAGGGTATTTGCGGCTCTCGTGGAATTCACCGTCATGCCAGAGGATCGCGGACCAATCGTTTTTTGTCGCGGTGATCACACGGCGTAGGGTGGTCGCGGCGACCTTGAAATTGGGAAATTCTTTGACGGCGGTTTCGATCATCGCCTTGAAGGCATCCGTTTCGATTTCGGAAATGTTGTGATCGACACCCTCAACTTCGAAACCGAGCGAAGCGGTAAAGTCTTCTTCATTGCCGATCATCACATCGACGTATTTCGCGATTTCGCGATTCACTTCCTGGGCTTTTTCGAGACCACCAATCGTCTTCCAGAGCGAGGGACGGTAGTTCAAATCGTAGCTCACGATCACGCCATGCTTATTGGCGGCCTTTACGGCTTCGATCGTCGTGGCTGCGGCGGATTCGGAGAGGGCAGCAAAGATCCCGCCGGTGTGAAACCAGCGTGCGCCGAGGGTGCCGAAAATGTGATCCCAATCGATGTCGCCGGGCTTGAGTTGCGAGGCTGCGGTGTTGCCGCGATCCGGACTGCCGACCGCTCCACGAATACCGAATCCACGTTCGGTGAAGTTGAGACCGTTGCGCACATTGCGGCCAATGCCATCGTCTTCGCGCCACTGAATGAAATCGGTCGCGACGCCGCCTTGCATAATAAAGTCTTCGACGAGCCGTCCCACTTCATTGTCGACGAAAGCGCTGACCACCGCGGTGCGTTGACCGAAGCACTTACGCAGGCCGCGCGATGTGTTGTATTCGCCGCCTCCTTCCCATGCCGTGAACGAGCGGGCATTGCGGATACGGCCTTCGCCGGGATCGAGGCGCAGCATGACTTCTCCGAGGGAGATTTGGTCGAATTTACATTCCGAGGCGGGTTTGATCTGAAGACTCATAGAAAGGGTAGGGTGTGATTTGCGGGTGGGCATTGAAAGCGATTCGGATAGCGACGGTCAACCTCGGGGATTTCCATGTGGAGAATCAGACTCAATTGGATTGTGGTTAGATGTAGGGTTCGGAGCCCCCGCCCTACAACGGAAAAGGCCAATCGCGGCGTAAAGCCGTTTCTACAAATAAAAAATCGGGATTGGCGGGGGAGTGTGGAGTGTGTGAAATGAAGACTGTGACTAAACATGCCAATGCTACCCGCGCCTTGAAGCGTCGACTGGGACGTTCCGTTGATACCTCAGAGAAAGGGTGTTGGGCGGCTTCGTTTGATAGCAGCAAGTTGTCGTTTCTGCCTTGCGCGGTGATCACACCACGTAAAGAGGAAGAGATCGGCGAGGTGCTGGCTTTGGCCAACAAATACGGTGTGCCTGTCACGGTGCGTGGTCGTGGCACCACGTTAATGGGCTCAGCGGCTCCGATCGCCGGCGGTTGGGTGATTGATATGCTGAAGTTGAACCGCATCCGGATCGACGATGAGACTGGCATGGCGCATGTGCAGGCTGGAGCTAAGACGGGCGATGTGCAGCGCGCGGCGGATGCCGCGGAATGGTTTTATCCACCTGATCCCTCTTCGAAAGAGTTTTGCACAATCGGGGGCAACATCGCTTGCAACGCGGGTGGAATGCATGGCGGTAAGTATGGGGTGACGCGCGATTTTGTGATTTGCTTGCGCGGTTTTCTGCCGACTGGCGAGGCGGTGCAATGGGGCACGGCGACGAAGAAAAATTCGTCGGGATTCAATTTGCGTGATCTTTGGATCGGCGGAGAAGGGATGCTAGGAGTAGTCACGGGGGCGGTGCTGAAGCTTCTGCCAAAACCCGCCTCGCGTTGGACATTGCTCACCGCATTCAAAACTGAAACAGCAGCAATAAATGCAGCGCGGAAACTTTTTAAGCAACGCGTGCAACCGGCGATCTGTGAATTCCTTGATCGTGAAAGTGTGCTCTGCGCGGAAAGCGCGACAGGTCGTCCGGTTTTTAAAGGACAAAAGAATCGTGCGGTGATTCTACTCGAGATGGCGGGGAGCGAGAGCGAAGTGAGAGAGGCGTCGAAGGTTGTTCGCGTCTGGGCCAAGGAACACGCCGTGGCTTTTAGGGCGGCGCGCAATCGGAACGAAGCGGAACAATTATGGGAAGTCCGGCGCAAGTGCTCCGGTGCGATGTTCGAGCTGGGTGATTCCAAGCTCAATGAAGACATCGTGATTCCGATGGGTAGCTATTCAAAATTCATTTCGTTCCTGCGTAAGCTGAAGTCATCATCCGGATTGGCCATTCCTACCTTTGGACATCTGGCCGACGGCAATCTCCATGTGAATATCATGTATCACCGCGACGATCTAAAAGAATCGAAGGTCGCGGAAGATACTGTCGCACTGCTGATGAAGACGGTGGTCGAGTTGGGTGGGGCGATTTCCGGCGAGCACGGCATTGGTTTGGCGAAGACACCGTTTCTTCGAATTCAATATTCAGCCGCCGAGATTAAAGCCATGCAGGCAGTGAAAAATGCGCTCGATCCGAAGGGGATTCTCAACCCTGGCAAGATGTTCAAAGTCTTCGAAATGTGGAAACATGAGAAGATGAAGATCCACCTGCCTTGGGATCATAAGTGACGGTGGAATGTAGGGCGGGCAGGATTGAACCTCACATGTGCTCTTCGTAGGTAATTACGATCTTGGCTAAGAAGGCCTTTTTCTTGGCTGCACCTTCGAAGCGGATGCTGTGATTGCGGGGATCGTAGACGTAGCCGTTCTGTGGGTCAGCAGGCACTTCTTTCCCATCCACCAGCACGCGGAGACTCTTTTGATAAAATGAGGCGCCGAGAGCTACCGGGTCGAGGGCAACGGCCACGGTGTTGGCGATGCGATCGCCGAGGGCGGCGAGCGGTTCAGAGAAATCGGTTTCGATATTCAACACCGTGCCGCCCGTGAGTTCGGCGGCGCGACGGTGGGAGATGTTGTCCGGTGATACGACGGCGTTGATCTCGAGTTTCCCGCGCCTGTTACCCTTCACGATAATGAAAGGCCGGAGCACCCAATAATTGAGATAACCGGTCAGGGTTTGGCGGGAGTTGGGGTGTTTCTTGTTATACTGATCGATCAGGTCGGGGAGTTTGCCGTTCTCAATCCACGTGGCTTGGCGGGATCCATCTTTTTGCTTATTCCACGCGGCCATGCGGGTCTCTTCCTCGTCCATGAAAAACACGACGATGGTGGTGGCATCAGGTCGGAGAAATGCGTGCTTCTTATTCTGATAATTTGCGACGAAATTATACACGGCAGTAAACGCGGTGCGGTTGCTATCGCCATTCGTGCCGACTTTCACGAGCTCAGAGAAAATGTAGTCGAAAGTCTCGGGAGTGGCCCACGGTTGAGGCATGTCGGGCAGGGTGACGAGATTGCCGTTACTCGCGACGTGCTTGGTGAATTTCTTGGGCCGACCCCAGAAATTGAGTATCGGTTGTCCTTCGCTATCGAGTTGGGTGTAGCGGACTTTCTTGTAGAAACGCTGTTCTTCCCGGGGGATCGTGTTGTCCCGATTGATAAAATCGGTCGTCAAGACACCGATGCGGTAATCGAGATCGCGTTGATCGAATAGCTGGCGAAAGCGGCTCAAGTTGGCGGCGATGCGTTCCTGATGCGCGGCCATGGACGGTGAGTTGTTGATAACAAACAACAGATCAACCTCCCGACTGCTAGAGCGGTCGACCGTGATTTCCTTGGCAATTCGGATCGGCTCCACGCTGACAGAAACGGTATTTTCCATGCCCAGCTGCGGATTGCTCTCATCCACGGTGTAGTAGCTGAAACTATCTTCGCCGATGTAACCCGGATTGGGGGAATACTCCAATTGGCCGGTGGTGCGGTCGAGCTTGGCTGAGCCATGCTCGGGCATGGCTTGCTCATCGAGCACGAAAGAGATCTTCGATTTGGCGAGATCGACCTGATCTTCCGCAGACATGAAGTCTTCGTGACTGGGGATCTTTTGGGAGACGGGAGTATTGGGTCGAGTGGTCAGCGAGACACTCTGGACGTTGAGCAGGCGGATATGGCTGGCCTCGACCTCCAGCTTATCGAGCATGATCGGAGCCGGGGGCGTCACGGTGATATCGACTTCGTTCTTAAACGATAGCCCAGAAAGTTCGTTCCGCACGATATAGGAAAAGGAGTCCGAGCCCGTGTATTCGGCTACGGGCTGATACGAGAAGTAGCCAATGCGCGATGTCTTGGTCTGGAATTCATCGGCATTTTCATCGATTCCCGCTAGTCCTACTTGGCCATGTCGCGGCTCTTCTGTGATGGTATAGACCAAGTCGTTGCCCGTGTCGTCGCTGAGAATATCCAAATCGACGACCAGTTGACCATGTGCTCCTGCCGCGCTATCCGCTTCGATCTCCATTGGTTCCGTGGAGACAATCACGTTCTTATCGTCAGATGCAGCACCGATCGCAAAAGCCGGTGCGATCGAGAGGATTAAAATCGACCACAGCAGATGCGGCCATTTGCAGGCAGAGGATGTGAAATTCATAGTGAAGAAGGAGATGCCCTGTAAGTAACACCTAATACGTCACGTTGTCCACGGCTAGGTTCCGTTGAGGATTGCTGGTGTGTGAACTGATAGTGAAAGCTCGCTGGCTCGTCTAGTCGCGCTCGTTACCCATCTCCGTCCGGCGCATGGGCATAGCATCAATGACCGCGAACAATTCGGCCGTGCTTAATATCTCATCTCGCTTGAGTTTCACCCCGCCATCCTTGCCGATGAGAGTGATGCTGAAATCGGGGTGACCGAATCGCGTCAACACGATCAGATCGCGCTCCAGAAGTCCCAGGTAGACGCTCATCAATGCGGCGGCCTGTTCGCGATACTGGTTGTCCTTTTCATTCGAAGCAGCGACCAGCAGCACGCGATTCTTCCACTGATATTTCGACATATGAGGGGAAGATTCTTTCGAGCCGTCTGCAAATGACATTGGAATCGCAATCATCAAGATCAGGCATAATTGCGGTAGCAATCTGAAGGGAGTGAAATCGAAATGCATGAGAGAGGATCGAAGCTACTACCAGTCAAGGTCATTACTTGGCGGGTGATAGGTTGGTAGAGACTGATCAGTGTTCTTAGCGGCATTGTTTTTGGCAATCTGCATCCTCGCGTAGTCTATGACATCATAGGCCATTAGGCCCATGTCAGTTGCATTGAGATAAAGATCCCCAAAGCCGGGAATGCGAGTTGCATCATATACAGCTTGTTCAGTTGAACCAAAACGTCGGCGTAACTCATTTTGGTCGACTACCGTAAAGCAAGCGTAGTCCTTGCCTTTTACGGATTTGATGAATGCCCCTTGGACGTCTTTCCAGCGGATTGGTTTGAGTCTCCAATCCAAAAACCAAATACCAAAATCGTCGATCTCTAGTAGTTTGGAATTTCTAAATAGCTTCCTCAGATAACGAATTGATATCCCCGCAAAAACCAGAATCAAAATCTCAATGTGTAAGGGAGGATTTTTTAGATTCGGAATATTCTGAATACTGACCCAAATAACTGCGAGGCAGCCGAGGAAAGGCACAAGCTGGTTCCAGCGAGATTCTCTTACGGTGATCGAATCCATTATCAACGGGATAGAACTCTGCAATCGTGGTTAATCTACAAAGATGGGGTGTCTGCTATCATTTCTTTTTCCAGACTGTGCTCATGAAGTCATGATGTTCTCGTCTGGTGACGCCTTGGGGGATTTTCGCTAGAATAGAAAATATGTCCTGATGGGCCATGGCTTGGATGGGCATCCATAACCCGGGTAGGGCGCTGCTTTTGATCAGGTCTGGTTCATCCTCATCAATCGCCATATAGCTGCCTTCAATCAACCGATTCCAACGGGGTTTCTTCTCCGTGGTGAACCAAGCCACATACTCAATTACCCCGCTTCGTTCGAACAGGGATCTCCGGGATTCGTAGATTTCCCTTTGGTCTTTCCGGAAGACATCAAAAACGAAATTGGGAGGACCGAAGAAGCGATCGTAATCACCTGATTCTTCTCCCGTCTGACACTGCTTCAGTGGCCCCGAATTCACCTGAGCAATCAGGCTCGGAGTGATCAAGACGTCGTTGGAAAGTTGAACCTGCGGGTGAATGCAGACGTAAATCCCCGGCGTGGAAAGGCGGTAGTGATTGAGGCATGTGGTCATATCTACCAGCATGGCAGACTGGTTAATATCGTATGGTTGGAGTTCATTCATAACGTTAAGGTGAGACAAGGTCCTTTGTGTCCGTTGGCTCTGGCGGCTTGTTAGACTCCTTTCCTGCTTCATTTGCGGATCCGTATGAGCGCAATCGTGAGAACCGAAAATAATAAAGTGGATTAACAATGTATCCGGCTTTTTCGGCTGATTCCACCAGCGCTTTGTCGTGCTTCACTTCGAGCAATACACCGTCGAGTTTCACTCTATGACCTCTGAAAGGCTGCAAATCGGAATATAGGATCCCGCTTCCTGCTTTATCTAGTGCTAACCGGATCGCGGACGAATGATCATACATCGCAAAATGGTCATATGTCAGAAACAGAAGCTCATCCTCATGACCCCAGCTAAAGATGCCTGCCACTGTGATGGGCTGGCCTACAAACTCATGAGGCGCCGCCAAGATCCGCAATAAAGGCTTAGGAATGGCTTCAGGTAGACTTTCTCCCAAGTCCTGATAGGCGCAGAGATTCACTGCGAATACGAAGAATACTAGAGAAAATAGGTGTCTGGTCATGCGTTCAGATTACAATGATGAGGCTGCGTGTTTGGCTTCCTGTCGAACGTTATAACTGAGCCGCGATGGCCACCGAATAAATGTGATGATGGATAGGAGGAGAATGGAACGGCCGACGTCGGCACTGAGCGTCGGTGGCGCTATCGGCTGGTTCGCTCCGTATTATTCATTTTAGTAGCTTACTGTAATTAATTGCAGTAATTGCCAATAAGAACACGCAGGCGACCATGCCCATGATCATCATTTTATGAAAATCCTTCTTTGAGCCCAAGATGGGTAATTCCTTCAAGCGCTCTTCGATCTTACTCTGAAAGGCGAGAGACTTTGGATCGCTGCCTTTTGATTTTTGGTATAGAGATGCGAAATATCCTAATGCCAGAAGATATATTATGATGGAGAGAAGGAAGCTCATTTTTTGTCGAATCGTTACAGCTGAGCCGCGAGGGCCAGCGAATTAGAAATTGCTCTCGGAAGCCGGGCGCGGGTGCGACCGACGGCGGACCTGGCCGTCGTTGGCTCGGGCGACTGGATGGGCTTCATTTTCGTATTACTCATAAATACCGTGTTTCACATGAATACCTCGATCTTTCAGTATCTTATCAATCCTCCTGATATCAGTCTTCTCTGCGACGATGATCAGATACAATCCATCGAATTTCTCCGACTTCGCGGTTCGCATCGTGTCTTTGAGTAAATTTCGGATATACTTGATCTTGGGAGAGCAAATCGCGAGACACACCTTTTGGTCTCTGGCCTTCCTTAAGGCGGCCAACAACTGCTCTGGCTTCGCTTTGGGGGAGGGAAGATTGAAGAGTGAAAAAGTTTCCGGACCGTCCTTAGGCATTTGTTTGCCAGCGGCTGTGACGGCCGCATTCAATGAATAACCGGCGGCGTAACTTGGAGAGGCCAGACTAAGGCCGAGGATAATGATCAGTAGTTTTGGGATGCGCATAAATTTCATTCTTCGCCCACGATTGAGGTCAGAAACGGCCACTTGTGGCCGTTGTCTGCGCCGATTGGTTAGGGTTTTTCTTACTCCTCCACCACTTGAGAATCGGGCAAGTAATAAGCCACAGTGAAGCTCCTCCACTCACGAGCGAAAGAGCTAGGAAAATGAAACTCCAATTTCGGTGGGCTTCAGGATCTGGCGTGGGTGGACCCCATGAGGCCCAAGAGTGGAATGCCGCGAGGTGAAGGAAACAGAATGCAAGTATCGCTCCTCCCACTATTCCTACTGCCCGAGCGACGAAGCGGAGGAGGTCTCGTTCATCTCGGTTTAACTTCATTACGGATACTTGATTCCCTAACGATTTAGATCAGAGAAGAGGGACCAGTAAATAAAGACTCATACGCCAATGTCGTGTGACTGGCCCGAATTCTCTGCATCGTGAGGTTGGCTTCTGCTTTCATTGGAGAGATATTGAAACACTCTCGAATTGACAGCGTTGCGGAGTCGTAGGTCTGGAACGGCTGATCGTCTTCGGGCGGTTTTGGCCGTCGTTGCTAAGTGTTTACTTTGTCTTTTTGGCCTCTTTCTTGGCTTTTTCCTCTGCCTCCTTGACGATAGCCTCGGGAGACGGAGGGAGATCGGTGATGCTTATGCTTCTGGAAACGGCCGATTGTCTTAGTGCCTCATATTCTCCCTTGAGCCTGGCATATTCCTGGGCTTCTACACCGTCACCTCCTTCTAGTGCAAAAAGAGTGGGCCAGAAGATCAGAAGGCCGATTCCCATCTGCCACTTGTCGGCTTTGGCTTCCTTTTTTAGCTGGGCATATAGTTCACTTGTCCGGCGTCCCACATGATTCATTTCCATGATGACCTGCTCATCGGTGAAGCTCTTATACATGAGGGGAGATACGTAAGAGGCTCCTATTTTGTCTGGATTTGTAGCGCAGCCTGAAAGCAATAATACTACGAGTGTCACCAGCAGAAATCTAAGAGAGGAATTATTCATTTATGTGTGGGGTTGATATAAGATTACCAAGAGCGATCAAGTAATGATAAACGCGCATCGAATGACAATATCCTTCTATAGTTTATTGGATTTGCATGTGATTGGCGAATGGGTCTTCTCTCTGTCGCATATATTGTTGCAGAAAATACCGAAAGATGATCGTCAGCTTGTAGCCTGTTGTTCGCGCCAATCACGAAACGCATCGACGTAATCCCATTTGAAGTTGGGCGTGGTTTTGTAGCGCCAGTCGTAGCATTTAGCTTGTTCGTCGATGAAAGCTTGGCGGTTGGCGGGATCGAGGAAGGGATCGCGGGTGTCGTGTTGGAATTTCTGGAGGGCCTCGATCAGTTGTTTGAGTTGCGCGGCGTGTTCGGGCTCGGCGGCGAGGTCGTGCCATTCTTTGGGATCGTCCTTCAAGTTGAAGAGTGAGTATTCGGGCGGGTATTCCCAATGTTGGTAAAGGGCTTCGATTTCGGGGCGAAGCGCGGCGCGCTCTTCCTCGGTGAATCCGGTTGGCACGGTGACGCAGTGATTGGGATCGAGGTAGCTTGAAGCGATGGGATTGATGTGACCCTGCGGGGGCGACCAGATGAGTTTCCAATCACCGAGGCGGTAAGATTCCTGAATGAAGCAGTTCTGGGGAAACGAACCGGTGGTCATCGCGAATTGGTAGCCACCCCAATCTTCGTGGGTTTGCCCGTCGAGTAGCGGTTGCAGGGGGCGACCGGGGAGTTCTTCGGGGATCGGTAATCCGGCGGCCTGTAGGGCGGTAGGGAGTTGATCGACATTGGAGACGAGTTCTTCGCAGACGGAGCCGGGCGCGGTGACGCCGGGGCCTCGAATGATGAGGGGCACGTTGATACCGCCTTCGAACACGGTTCCTTTGCCACGGGGGAATTGCGGGCCGTGATCGCACATGAAAACCACGAGAGTATTTTCGTCGTGGCCGTCGGCTTTGAGCGCGGACAACAGATCGCCGATGCCGGAATCGAGGCGGGAGATGCAGTTGTAGTAATTGGCGGTCTCTTCGAGGAGGCGCGGTGATTCGGTGCCGACCCAATCGGGTAACGCGACCTGATCGGCACGGTGCGGATTGGTGGGAATGCCATCGGCTTGGCGCACGAAGGGGAGATGGGCGTCGGGGAAGTTGACGGTCAGATACCAAGGTTGGTCATCGGATTGGCCCCAGAATTCGCGGGCCGAATCGATATATTCGGACATCGGGGTCTCGCGGTTGAAATTGGCTTGCGGGATCGCCGCATAATCGAAGGGGAAGGAGCTCTCGGGATTAACATGGAGTTTCCCGACGATGCCCGCTCGGTAGCCGCCGGATTGGAGATGAGTGACAATGTTTGGAGTATCAGGCCGGTAGAGCTCGAAAGCATGCGTCGCGAGCCCGAGGTGGCCGTTTTGGTGATTATAAAGCCCAGTGAGAGCGCAGGCTCGAGAGGGTGAACACACAGAATAGGGCACGGTGGCCTGAGTGAATCGCACACCTTCCTGCGCTAACTGGTCGATATTCGGGGTGCGGGCGTGGGGATCGCCGTAGCAGCCGAGCTGAAGGCCCATGTCTTCGGGCACGAGAAAGAGAATATTCGGACGGGAGGAAGGGGAAGGCATGGGGCTACTATGAAAACGAAGTCTCTTCTCGCCAGAAAATTGGGTGGTTTGAGGGCAGTTAAGGCCCCGGCCTTCGCATAAAGCTATGGCGGGCACGGTAGCTGCCCCTATCCAGTTCATAATTTGAGGAGTGCAAGATTGATTGAACGTCAACTAATAGATGACGTGTAGTGTGTGGTGATGGATGATTTAGCGTTGGATTGAGTGGGGAATCATGGCGTGAAGAGGATGTTAATCGGGAAGAACTTTGGCTGGATTGAAATTGATTCTTTACGCTGCCAGAGCCTGCTCTGATTTTCTTCGTTTTCCCGTATTCCTCGGGACTCCCCAATTTACCACTTACATGTATCTTAAGGCGCTCAAGCTCCACGGTTTTAAGTCATTCGCAGATCCCACAACTCTCCAATTCGAACCCGGTGTGACCGCGGTGGTTGGCCCCAATGGGTGCGGCAAGTCCAACATCGCCGATGGCATCCGCTGGGTGCTGGGCGAGCAAAGCGCCAAAGCCCTTCGTGGCGGCAAGATGCAGGACGTCATCTTTGAAGGTGCGGATTCGCGGAAGCCTTCACAGATCTGCGAGGTTTCGCTCCTTTTAACTGATTGCGAAGAACAGCTCGGCAGTGAGTTTCACGAGATCGAGATCATGCGTCGCGTGCATCGCGATGGGGGCAGTGAGTATTTTTTCAACGGGCAGGCCTGTCGGTTGAAGGATATCCATAAGCTCTTCATGGACACCGGTGTCGGGCGCACGAGTTACTCGATCATGGCGCAGGGGCAGATCGATCAGATCCTCTCTTCGAAACCGGAGGAGCGTCGCGCGGTCTTTGAAGAGGCGGCGGGGATCACGAAATACAAGAGCCAGCGTCGTGAGGCGTTGGGTAAGTTGAAGCTCACTGAAGCGAATCTGGCGCGGGTGTCGGATGTGATTAGCGAAGTCTCGCGACAGATCGGGAGTTTACGTCGGCAGGCCTCGAAGGCGTTGCGTTTTAAGCGGCTCAATCATCGCTTGCGGCACCTCGCACTCGCCTGGAGCGGTTGCCAGCACGCACAAATCACGGAAACGCTCGATGCGCTCGAAGCCAGCGTGGGAACATTGCGCCGCGAGGCAGATGCACGTCGGGAAGATCTCGAATCGAAGCAAGGTTCGCTCGATGAGATGAAGGCCAGGCGCAGTCACCACAATCAACGGGTGCAGGATGCGCAGCAGGGCGTGTATGATTTACGTTCGCAAAAGGAAGCGGCGGAAAACCAAGCCAATCTTGCACAGATCAAACGCAATGGATTGGAGGAGCGTTTGGAATCATCCCGCAGCAGCCTCGGCGAGCTTGAAATGCAGTTGCGCGAAGTGACGGCGGAGGCCGATACCGGTGCGCAGGACAAGCAATTGCAGCTGGGGCTCTTGGGCAGCAGCGACGCGACCTACCAGCAACGCAACCGCGATTTGGCGATCGTTGAAGGCGAACTGAACACGGTGGAGCAGGAACTTCAGCAGACGAAATTTCAGATTCTGCAACTCGATAGCGCAGTGGCGAAACTCCGCACCGATTGTTCGGGCTACGAAGTCGATCAAAAGACCAGCGTGCATCGGCATGAAAATTTGGCGCAGGAATTGGAGCAGGTGCGTCAGCAACTCGTCGCGGCACAGCAACTCGCTGCTGAATTGGCGGTGCGAGCTGAAGAGGCGCAGACCGAAAAAGCGCGGGCCCACCAGGAGGCGACTGAGGCGCAACAGGCGATCACGGATCTGACTTCCGAATTTCGTGAAGCGCAGCGTAAGCAGCAGGAGATCGATCGGGGATTAGCTCAACGCACGGCGCAGCTGCGCCTCTTGCAACAGTTGCAGGAAAAGTGGGAAGGCTTTGGCGAAGGTGCGAAAGCGATTCTGCAAGGTAAGCTCGATAAAGCGTTGGCCGGACAATCGGTGGCGCCGATCACACAGGGTTTGGTGGTAAATCCAGACTACTCACGGGCGATTGAGGCTTTGCTCGGTTCGGCGGCAGAGGCAATCAGTGTGAGCGATCTGCCGACCGCGAAGCGTATCCTCGCGCAACTCGAGTCCGGCGAAGTCGGTTCGGCGGTGTTGCACATCGGTGGAGTCGGCGCGAATCCCGTGGCGGTTTCAGAGCTACCAACGTTCTTGCGTCCCGCCACGCAGGCCGTGAACGGTTTTGATGGCGAGCATCCCGCGGTGAGCATTTTGGCTTCGTGCTATTTGGCCGACGATCTGGAGAACTTCCTTGAATACTGGAAGGCCAATCCGGAGTTCAGCTTCCTCGCCGTAGCGACCCGCAAGGGCGATTTGGTTGACCGGCGCGGGTTGGTTTATGGCGGCTACCATAGCAGCAAAAAGTCGGCGAACAGCATCGTGCAACGAGAGATCGATTTAAGGGAGACCGCGGCGGCTCTCGCGATCGCCCAAAAACAACACGACGAACAGCGTCTCGTGATCGAAGGGGTGAATACGCGCCTCACGACTGCGGAAGAGACTCTCGAACAGAAGCGCGCGGATGTGCTGACGTTGACGCAAAATGTCGCGGCGGTGCAAACGGACCATCGCAATGCAGATCGTTCGGCCGAAGAAATCGGACAGCGTTCTCAGCGGATGGAGAATGAACTCACTTCGCTGGAGCAATTGCGCAACGAAGCGCATGAGCGTTGGGAAAAGGCGCAGGCGGAATTACAAGAAGCCGAAGAAGGTGCGAAGACACACCGCGAACGCATTCACCACCTCGAAACCCGGGTGACGGAGATTCGCACGGATCGCGATGTGAAGCAGGAATCACTTTCTCAATCTCGTCTCGAACTGGCCGAGCACCGGCAGAAGGTCGAGGTGCTCGATCGTGGTCTTGATGAGATGGCCCGCCGTCGTCAGCAGGTCGATCAACTCTTGGTGCAGCGTCAGCAGGAGATCGAAGTTTGGACGGAGCAAGTTTCCCAACTTGAAGGCGAATCAGCTTCCGAGCGCGAACGTGCGGTCCAAATGGAAGAAAGCCTGACGGTAGCCCAACAGCAGGTCGAAGAGGCCCGTAAAGAATTGGTCGAACTGGAACGCACCATCACGGAAGTGGAAAATATTCAGAATTCTCTGCGGGGACAAAGTGAGAGTTCGAGTGGTGAGCTGCGTAAGCATGAAATCAAGTTGGCGGAGAGCCGTCAGCGGGCGGAATTCCTAGTCGAAGAAGTGCAGCGTGAATTTCAAACTGAGATTGGCTCGATCGATTGGAAGATGATGTTGTGGCGTTCCGCTGATGAGCCGGAGGGATTACAACCGCTCGACCTTGATGAAGAGGAAGCACCGGTTGAAGAGCCTGCTCCGAACCCCGAAGGGGCTTCGGCTGAAGGGGACATGAATGCAGAAGCAGCCGTGGAAGCGGAGACCGAGTCTCCTGAACCGGTTGTCGCGAAGGATGCTGAGCCTGCTCCCACGAAACGCCGGAAAAAGAAGAAAAAGGAGCCAAGAGGCGAACCCACCGAGGCGGATCTAGCTGCGCTGGACGACACCGATTGGACGGAAGTGAAGACGGAAGTGGATGCACTGCGGAAACGTCTCAATAGCATGGGAGCGGTGAACCTGGTTGCGATCGAGGAATACGCGGAACTGAAAGAACGCCACGACTTCCTGAAAACGCAATGTGATGATCTGACGAATGCTCGCACGGAATTGCTCACGGCGATAGATGAAATCAACACGACCTCGCAAAAGCAGTTCGAAGTGACCTTCGAGCAGATTAAGAAAAACTTCGAATACACCTTCCAGACGCTCTTCGGCGGAGGTAAGGCGACCTTGGAATTGATCGAGGCCGAAGATATTCTTGAGAGTGGGATTGAAATTGTCGCCCAGCCTCCGGGCACGAAGTTGAAGAGTATCAGTTTGCTGTCCGGCGGACAGAAAACGCTCACGGCGGTGGGCCTACTCTTCGCGCTCTATATGGTGAAACCTTCGCCGTTCTGTTTGCTCGATGAATTGGATGCGCCGTTGGACGAATCGAATATTGGGCGGTTTACAAATCTGCTCAAAAAATTCGTCGATGAATCGCAGTTTATCATCATCACGCATAACAAGCGCACGGTGGCGGCAGCCTCGGCGATTTATGGCGTGACGATGGAGGAACGTGGTGTTTCCAAGACCGTCTCCATGCGTTTTAGTCACGATGAAGGTGATGCGGAAATACAGTCGCAGAATATCGCCGAGGCGGTGAACGAAACTCAAGGCTAACCGAAGATGGCACTACGGAACGCACGGTTGAAGTTTATCTGGGGTGCTTCTGGTAAAGTGGTCGCAAAGTGGCGTTTGGGCATCTGGGGTTTTTACGAACGCAAGCAAGGCTACCCTAATTCGGGACTCGCGATCAGTGTGCGGGGTATTCTGGTGCTCTTGTTGGTGCTGGCACTGCTGGGCTACGTGATCGCGGCGTCCGCGGTCTATATTTGGTTGGATCGTAACGAGTATAATCGCGTCACCTATGCGGACGCTTTATTACTCCCGATTCGCTGGGATGAAATCAGGGAAAAACGTGGCCAGGCCTATCTGGACGAGGGCATGGAGGATTTAAAAAACCAGCATTGGGGGCAGGGCATGATGAAGTTGCGGATTGGGCTGGCCCGTTATCCGCAGGCTTTGCAACCACGACTGACTTTGGCGCAGATCTACCATTATTCGCAACGGCATGAGTTGGCGATGCAGGTGCTCGAGGAGGGGATGGATGAGATCAAAGGATACCCCGGACGTTCGTATCTGCAGGCTTACTTTCAATTGGCGATCCAGGGAGAGGACTACGCAGCCATTTTTACGAAGTGTGATCATTACCTCGCGAGGGAGGGTGACTTGCCGGGAGAGGAAGATCAATGGCTCTTGCAGCAGAAGAGCACTGCTTTGATGAAAGCAAAGCGCTCCGATGAAGCCCTCAAGGTTCTGACGGAAGCGCCGGACAATCGCATGTTTAAAGAGCAGCGGGTGCTCATCATGATTGATCAAGATGAACCGGAGCAGGCCCTGGAGTATTTAGGCGAATGGGCAGAAGCGGTCGGGGAAACGGAACAGATCCTCCGACTGCAGGTGCGGACGAATCGAGAAATCAAAGACATCGAGGCGATGAACCAGAGCCTGAAGAAGCTGCGCGAGATGAGATCGTCTGATCCACGCACTTTAGCCTACGCGGTGATTCAGCAACAGCTTGCGGGTGAACCGGAGATGGCCCGTGCTTCCTTGGAGGATTTCTTTTTCCGCTTTAGCGGTTTCGCGGCGAATATGACGATGATTGCCGCTCCTCTGGCGCAGATAGGAGCGGTCGATTTGCTCCGCGAATGTCTTCATCGTTCGGAAGAGCAGGGATATGAAATGTATCCCCTACTGGTGTATATGGCGCAGGCGCAAATCCGCACGAGTGATTGGTTGGGAGCACTAGTGACGACCCGTCGTTTGGAGAAAATGCGTAATCCCGATAAAAATAACATCGCTTCGGAGGAGGTAATTCAGCGGCTTTCCTACTTGGCACAGATCGCTTTGAATCCCGCCGAAGGATTACAGGTGCAACTACTGCAATCGATCGAGAACCGTCCTTTAGCATTTAGTGTTTACCGGCAACTGGCGGAGACCCTTTTGCGTGCCAATCGGTATGACGCAGTTCTGGAAGTGATTGCACGGGCCGAGCAGAAATACCCCGAGAATGATGGACTGGAATCCATTAAGCAGACGGCGATCGATGCGCTCGCGGCGATCGCCGCAGCGAAGCCGGAGGGTATTGTTTTTGAGGAACGCGTCGAGTATCTCGAAGACGAATTCTTCGAACAGCTGGCTCAGCAGATGGCGGATCAAGATTGGGCGGAAGCCGGAGAATGGATTCGGAAGATGCAGCAGGCGCGACCAAGCTGGATGAAATCCCGCGAAGCAGATATTTTACTCAAGCAAATCGTCATTGCCCATGAGGCCGGGGATGCGCTCGAGATGAGTTTGGCCTCACGATTGTTGCTCGATGGAAGTCTGTCGCGCTCGCAGATGCTAGTGGATTACGCCGTCGAACTTAAGAGCCAGGGTGAAATCGAAGACGCCGTGCGGCTCATGAAAGAAGTCTCACGGAAATCACCGAAGCACGCTTTATCTCGTCGCTATTTGGAAGAATGGACGGCGGCGGAGGCGGAGTAAGCGCGGGGCGCCGTAATCCGGTCATTAGAGAATCAGATCCGGCGGCACGTTGGCCAGAGCTTCCTCAATCGTCGTGAGCCCTTGTTTCACCTTGAGGATAGAATCCTGGTGGAGGGTCTTCATGCCGTTTTTCATGGCAATACGTTTGAGGGCGGCGACTTCGACTTTCTTATTAATACCATCGGTCAGCTCCTCGCTGTTGATCATGAGTTCATGGATACCCACCCGACCTTTATAGCCGTTGCCACTGCAGGTCGGGCAACCTTGAGGATTAGCTTTGAATATTTCGCCAGACCATTCGATGGCCTTTTCCATGATATCTTTTTCACGACCTTCAGGCGTGTAAGGAATCTTACAATTCTTACAGACGCGACGCATCAGACGTTGAGCACAGACACAAACGAGTGAGGCGGAAATATTGAAGGGTTCGACGCCCATTTCACCGATACGGCTCACGGTGGAGGGAGCATCGTTGGTATGGAGAGTGGACACAAGTAAGTGACCGGTGAGGGCGGCTTCGACCGCGATCTGCGCCGTTTCTTCATCACGAATCTCACCCACGAGAATGATATCCGGATCCATCCGAAGATAACACCGGAGGGCGCGAGCAAACGTCAGGCCAATGGCCCGGCTCATCTGCATTTGATTGATGCCAGTGAGAGTGTATTCGATCGGATCTTCCGCGGTCTGGATGTTGACGTCAGGTGAATTGATTTCACCCAGCGCGGAATACAGCGTCATCGACTTACCGGAACCTGTCGGACCGCAGTGAAGAATCATACCGTAAGGCAGCTGAATACATTCACGGTAGCGTTTCAGGTTTTCATCGGAGAAGCCGAGCGCCGGAAGAGGGAGGGTGGATTTCGACTTATCCAGAATACGCATGACCACCTTCTCGCCGTCCTTCATCGGGCCAGTCGCGACACGTAAATCGATATCGATATTTTTTTTCGTGTATTTTTTGAAGACGATACGGCCATCCTGAGGAAGACGACGTTCGGCAATGTCGAGATTGCACATGATCTTCAAGCGAGTGACGAGCGCGTTGCTCACTTGCTTGGGCAGACGGAGCTTTTCCTGGCAAAGGCCGTCAATCCGGTAGCGGATCATCAGCTCTTTCTCTTGTGGTTCAATGTGAATATCGGAAGCACCGGACACGTAAGCATCTTCGATGATGCGATTCGTCAGCTGAATGATGGGAGCGGAATCTTCGCTCTCTAAATCCTCGGCTTTGACATCACCACCACCGCCACCGTCTTCGTCATAGGCCGTGTTGATGATTTCGGTGACCGAGCCGATATCGACATCGTCGGGAGTGGCGGCGGTTTCAGATGCCTTAAAGAATTTTTTGAGGAGGGTTTCGAAAAGGGTAGCTGAGATAACTTGCACATCTTCGATGTGCATTTCCGTCGCTTGCGAAAAAGACTCTCGTTTCGCGTAGTCGAGTGGATTCATCATCAACACTGCGACGGAGTTCGGCGTGATCTGATTATAGGGGAAAATGCCCTCGCGTCGGATGATGGCATCGCCGGTGACCTCAATCAGCTTGTCGTCGATTTCGAGTGTATCGGGATCAGTGATGAGCGGAAGGTCCGTCAGTCTGGCGATGAACCGGGCCGTGTCGTCGGCACCAAGTTCAAATTTTGGATCCACCATCCGTTGAATCAACGTGGACGAATACTCGGCGACTTCCTGGAGGAGGACGAGGTCCTTGTCGGTGAAATGGCCATCAGTCCCGGCGGCAGGTTCCTTGTTCAGCACCTGAATGGCACCGATGACTTTGTCGCTCTTGAGTGGCACGGTGACCATCGAAGTCACATCGAATCCGGTATCCTTCGCCATCGACATGAGGCTGTCTACTTCAGGACCGTTGCTACTGAAGAAGAGAGGTTCGCCGGATTCGATTACCTTACCGACATTACCTGTGCCCAAAGGTAGTTTGAGCGCGAGGAGCTTTTCTTCCGTTTCGTCGAACTGCTGTTCCTTCGCCGGATCGTCGGCCCAGAGTGTGGGGGAGTAGTAGATATGCTTGAAGGCGATATCATTGCCCTCGATGAGGTAGAAGGTCATCGATTGCGCCTGTAAGGCCTCCACGACCTTGGATGCAGTGAGTTCGATCACCGAATCAAGATCCTCGCGACTCGGCGCGGGTTTGGAGATCACTTTGATTAGCAGGGAGCGACGGAGGGCGTTGGCAATATTCGGGGAGGCCATAGGTAATTCACCTGATATAAATCAGGTCATTCAGTGATTGTCAGTCTCTCCCGTGGGTCGCAATGAGAAAGAAGAACGATTTATCTGATGTATACTTGGTTTCAATCGCTGCGGAAAAAGCTCGGATCACCCAATGCCGGTGATTTCGGGGAATCGCTGGCGGCGGAATTTTTGATCAATACGGCAGGTTTGCGGATTCTCGCTCGTAATTGGCGCAGTCCTCGGGACCGGCGCGATGAAATGGATCTGATTGCGACCGACGGGGAGGTGTTGGTTTTTGTGGAAGTGAAAGCCCGCGCGAAGGAAGCCAAGGTTCCGGGCTACTATGCGGTCGATCAACGAAAGAAGCGGGTGGTGCAACGGGCTGCACGGGCTTACATTACGAGACTACGTAAGAAGCCGCGAACGGTTCGCTTCGACATCGTTGAAGTCGAACTGCCAACGCGAGGATCAGAGGAAGAACCGTTAGTGAGGCATTTCGAAAATGTTCCTCTATTCCCGAAAGACTTTCACCCGAACGGGACATGAGCGAGGAGAACAATCTTGTTGGGTTTCGGTAATAGCCTTGCTTGCAGGTGCGAGCATTACTGGGATTACGCCACTTTATGGCCGATTCTCAGCGTCATCCTTTCCTGCACGGGCTCAGCAAGCATCGCGGAGCACCGCCCACTGTCGTCGTGATTTTCGGTGCGTCCGGTGATTTGACCGCGCGCAAACTCATCCCTGCGGTCTACAACCTCGGCGTCGACAATTTGTTGCCCACTGATTTTCACTTGGTGGGTTATGGTCGCAAACCAATTCCTGATGATGAATTTCGAGTGCTCGCGGCTGATGCGATCAAGGAGTTTTCCCGGCGCG
Organism: Cephaloticoccus sp.; assembly: GCA_034669935.1. Lineage (GTDB taxonomy): Bacteria > Verrucomicrobiota > Verrucomicrobiia > Opitutales > Opitutaceae > Cephaloticoccus. The sequence continues at coordinate 6,815 of JAXMOJ010000012.1, read as the reverse complement.
AGCTGGATGATGATGTTTGGGGGCACATTTCGGGCAACACCAGTTATGTGGCAGGTGGATATGACGATGAGGCTGCCTTTACCCGGTTAGCCGAGCATATCACGGCGATTGAAAAGGAAGTCGGGCGCGATGTGCAGGTGCTGTTTTATATTTCAACGCCGCCCTCCGTCTTCGCTCCGGTATTGCGAAACCTGGGCGCCTCCGGGTTGGCGGCCAAGCATCTGGGGCAACCCAACCACGCCAAGGTGATTATCGAAAAACCCTTTGGCCGCGATCTCGAATCAGCGCTCGAACTTAATGGCACGATCAGCTCGGTGTTTCAGGAGCATCAAGTGTATCGGATCGATCATTATCTCGGTAAAGAGACGGTGCAGGATTTGCTGGTGCAGCGGTTCTCTAATGCGATTTTCGAACCGTTGTGGAATCGAAACTTCATCGATAGTGTGCAGATCACCGTGGCCGAGGAGGTCGGGGTGGGCTCGCGAGGCGGCTACTACGAGCAGAGCGGATGTCTGCGCGATATGATTCAGAATCATACGATGCAGTTGCTCGCGCTGACGGCGATGGAGCCGCCGGTATCGCTCGATGCGGAATCGATTCGCGATGAAAAAGTGAAATTGCTGAAGGCGATTCAACCGCTCGATCTCGAACACGGCGGTGATGTGGCACGCGCGCAATACAGCGCTGGCATGTTGGCTGGTGAGGCCGTGAAAGGTTATTTGGAAGAAGAAGGGATCGAGCCGGATTCCGGCACGGAGACCTACGCGGCGCTGCGTCTTTCGATTAACAACTGGCGTTGGCAAGGGGTGCCGTTTTATTTGCGCTCCGGTAAACGGATGTCGCGACGTGTTTCCGAAATTGCGATCAACTTTAAGCATCCTCCTGGCACGCTTTTCGCGGAGAGCGAGCAGTTCAATCTCGCGGGAAATACGTTGGCTTTTCAGATCCAACCTGACGAGGGGTTGAGCCTGATTCTTAACGCCAAGGTGCCGGGTCTCGAAACTCGCACGCAGCCGGTAAAAATGAATTTCCGCTATGCGACGACCTTTGGCTCGAACACGCCCGAGGCTTATGAACGCCTCGTGCTCGATGCGATGATTGGAGATGGCACACTCTTTATTCGCGGTGATGAAGCGGAGACTTCCTGGAAGTTGTGCACACCATTACTCGAATCGTGGGAGGCAGCCGGTCGTGAAGGTATGGGGAGCTATGACGCCGGTTCGTGGGGGCCGGAAAATAGCGATGCTTTGCTCGCAAAAAACAATCATCTCTGGCGGCAGCCTTAAGCCATGGCCTCGATTTTTAATGCTTTGCCCGGATTGGATGTCCCGGTGGGAGATATCTCCAAGAGTCTGGCGCAGATGTGGACCGACACCGCAGCTGGTGGTGGGGCGGCACCGGCGGCAGACGATGCCAAGGCGACGCAGGTGAACTTTGTGCTGCATCTTGGATTCGGCACCAGCGCAGAGGATGCGGCGGAGCAATTTCAAACCGTAGTGCGCTTTTCGCGAATGTATCCCAGCCGCATCGTGGTGCTCTGTCCTGCGCCTGAAGATGAGGATGACGGCGAGGCAACGATGAGCGCCAAAATATTTGGGGAGTGTTATTTGGGAAAATCGAAGAGCGATAAACGCTGCGTCGAATTTGTGATGCTGAGCTATTCACGTAAAGCGCGCACGCATCTGGAAAACCAAGTTTCAATCTGCCTCTCCACTGATCTGCCGCTCTACTATTGGGCGCACCGCTTCCGCGATACTTCGAAATTAGCCGACTATCAGTTTCTCTTGAGCCGCGCCAAACGAGTCTTGCTCGATAGCGCGATCACACCAGCGGATGCGATGACGTATCCATGGCCCAATCCGAATGCGTTGCGCGATCTGGTGTATTCCCGGCTCTTGCCGGTGCGACAGACGATTGGCCAATTCTTGGCTAGCTACCCGACGGCGAAACTCACCTCTGGGCTCCGCGAGGTAACCGTGACGCATTGTCCGAGAATGAGTGCGGAGGGGAAGGTTTTGACGGGTTGGCTGCAACGCCGTCTGACCGCTTGCGAAGCGGAGGGATTAACTTTTACGAATAAAGTCGGTTCCTCAGGCGAACTTGCCGTGACCTTTGCTTACGATGGTGAGGACCGCTTTTTCCGCTGGCACGGCAATCTGGAGACTGGGCACGCTCATTTTGAATGTGATTTTGGGAGTGGTGTCACGAAGCTAGCTGCATCCGTGAGCTTATTGCCTCCTGATCGGACGCTGAGTGAAGCGATGTTTTTTTAAGCAGCTTTGCTCCCAGATTTAAACCACAGATGAACACAGATGAACACGGATGTAGGCGACTGAGAACGTTGTTCAGAATGGTATGGCCTGTGAGAAATTATTTGCCATGGTGATGGTATGATTTCGGGGCGCCTGATTCTAGCCGGTGGAGGAATTGGGGACGATGAACGTCCTTTGCTAGAGCACTTTGTCGACTGGATTGGTGTCAAAGCGAAGGTGCTATATTGGCCGATGGCGCAACAGGATGTTGGGGATCGCCATGACCAGTGTTTCGCGTGGGTGAAGTCGGCTTTTCATCCGATGGGGATATCGAATATTACCGCATGGACTGATTTATTCGGGAGAGCCTCTGCAGAACTTTCGGAGTATGATGCGGTATTCATCGGAGGGGGATGCACGTATCTTTTGCTGCAAAAACTCCGAGAGAGTGGATTTGACAGAGTATTAATCAATTATCTGAGAGCAGGAGGAACGGTCTATGGTGGAAGTGCCGGTGCTATAATTATGGGGCGGTCGATTGAGACTGGTGCACACATTGATGAGAACGTTTGTGATCTGAGCGATTTACGTGGCCTGAACATGGTTCAGGAATATGGGGTGGCTTGTCATTATCGAACCGAGCATCAGACTGTCCTGATGCGATGTGCGGTGAGTATGCAGACGCCGGTGGTCGCGTTGACTGAACGTAGTGGTCTGATCCTTGAAAAAGGTGAGTTTCGAGCCGCTGGCCATGATCCTGCCTATCTCATTAATTCTGACGGTGTGACTATGATGCCAGTGGGCACCCAGCTAGCGAGTGCGCATTGATGGCCGATGTTTTTAGAGCGTAACCAACAGGCAAAAATCTAAACGTATGTTTAATACAAGAATTCCGGAATTAGGTAAGACTTGGACCGAAGTTGATGACGTCATTTGTGGTGCTCAGCCGGATGATCTGGGTGCGATTGGCGGAGGCGCGAGCTATCGCGACCGGATTGAGTCGCCGAGTGATCCGATCAAAACCTTGGATGAACTTATGACGGGGCTCAGCACGGCGAAGGCAGGTGATGTCCTCTTTCTGGACGGTGCGGCCGAGTTCGACTGCACTACGCTGGTGGCGATTGAAAAATTAGTGCTAGAGGTGCCCGAGGGGGTGACTCTCGCAAGTGATCGGGGCGAAGGCGGAAGTGCGGGGGCATTGATTTCTTCGCACTGGTTTGCCACGCGACCGTTGCTTCGGGCAATGGGAGAGAATGTGCGATTCACGGGCTTACGCATCGCCGGACCGAATCCGAAGAGATGCTTGGAGCATCATAGCCGCTCCTTTGCGGTTGAAGGCCATGACCGCGAGAACCGGTTTGGGCATGAGTATTATTACAAGTTTCCGGTTTCCGACGGAATCGTGACAGAGCATTCGAATCTCACGGTTGATAACTGTGAGATCGGGGGTTGGAGCCATGCGGGTATTTATCTGAGAAAAGGTGAGGGACATCACATCCACCATAATTTCATCCACCATAACCAATACAATGGGTTGGGTTACGGGATATCGCACGATCAGGCGTTTTCGAAAATCGAGCGCAATTGTTTCAACTCTAACCGACACTCGATCGCGGGCACGGGGAAGTCGGGCAGCGGTTACGAGGCCTGTCACAATGTCGAACTCGGAGAATCACTGAGTCATTGCTTCGATATGCATGGCGGCCGCGATCGTCGCGATGGCACCGATGTTGCGGGCACTGCGATGAAAGTGTCTCACAATTCATTTGGATCACCTGAACTCGCTTTGATGGTTCGGGGCACACCCGACGAAGGCACGACTATCGGCAATAATTGGTTTTACCACGACTCAGTCGAGGAGGCCATTCGTGCAGAAGGTGACGTGAGCTTTGGCCTCAATGCGTTTGGTTTTCGAATGGATAATGATCAGGGCTAGGACTAGGCATTGCGGTCGCCATTGGCCTCACAATGCGTCACTTTTTTAAACATGAAGCCAAAACAGCGTGTTACCGGTATCGGCGGGGTTTTCTTTAAGGCCAAGAATCCGGGTAAACTCGGGGAATGGTATCAGAAGTATTTGGGACTACCGATTGATCCGGGCTGGGGTGGGTGTTCATTTGAGTGGTCGGAGCGCAAAGAGCCGCACAAGGATGCGTCGACTGTGTGGAGTCCTTTTGCATCGGATACCAAATACTTTGGTCGCGGCAAACAGGGACACATGATTAACTATCGGGTGAAGAACTTGAAAAAGGTTCTGGCCGAATTGAAGGAAGAGGGCGTTTGGGTGGATCCAAGAACCGAGGAATCCGAGTTCGGGAAGTTCGGCTGGATCAAGGACGGCGAGGGTAACCGAATCGAACTATGGCAGCCACCGAAGGGTATGTGATTATGCGGTTGTATTACTCGCCCAGCAAAGTGGTCAGGGCGCGGGAGATCACATCGGATGCGGTCGCTTGGTCGTCAGCGGTTCGCTGAATAAAAGGTAGGTCCTTATCGAGGATGCCTTCGAGGGCGAATTGTTCGGCCGCTTGCGCGTCCTTGGAGAGTGATTTTTCCCACACAGAGGGGAGGATCGTCAGGCAATCGGTGCGTGGATCATTGCCGAAACTCTGCGACCAGTTGATCACCCAGCCAAAGGACAAGTAAGTGGCGCGATCCAACTTTTCGAAAGCAGTGGAAGGCACGGCCACAATCGTGAGGTCGGGTTTGGGTAAGTCGGGGTTTTCGTTGTAGTGGAACCAGCCGTTTTGTTTGGCTTCTTCTTCGAGTTCCTTGATCGATTTCCCGGCAGGATCCCAAGTTGTGATTTCGAGCTTAGCCTCTGGGTAAAGCGTGTGAATTGCTTGCTCGATGAGCGCCGCACCGGGTTTCATTGCGGAAATACGAACCGGTTGCTTACCTTCTAGAAGGGCCTTGAGACGCGGTAAACCCGGCCGCAGATCTGGGAGGTTGGGTAGAGCGATTTTTTGCCCGCTGATTGCTTCGCCAATGATAGACGCGAACAGACGATGTCCCCGCATATTGGGATGGATGGGATCGCTCATCAAACGAATCCACTCGGGCGGGTTGTTCTTCCTAATATCCTCATAGATCTGATAGGTATCCACTAGTATGAGGTTATTCTCGCGGGCTACTTCGCGCACAACGTTGGCAAAATCACGGAGCTTGTCAGGGGGACGAATGGGATCATTTGCGGCGACTGCATTGGGTGTCATCAGAATGATTTCAGAACCAATCGATTGGGCCTTTTGCACGATTTGGTTCAAGTTGCTCCGCAGGTCTTCAGTGGTTAAGCGGGCGGTGTCGTTCATGCCGAACATCGCAATGATGAGATTCGGCTGGTGGGCGAGGACATCGGTGTCCATGCGTTCCAGACCATTTGCAGAGGTGTTTCCCCCGATCCCCGCATTAATCATTTCGAACTGCGCCTGCGGGTAGAGTTCGACGAGGGTTTGCTCCAGAGCTTGGGTCCACGCACGTCGGCCTCCCGTGTGATAATATGTGCCGGTGATGCTATCGCCGAAACAGACGATTTTAACGGGCAGTCCGGTTTCGAGAGATTGAATGATTTGCATCTTGGGTGAAGACTCAAAGGCGGCGTGACCTTGGGCGTGGAGGCTCATAAAGAAGAGGAAGATAACAATTTGGAAGCGGGAGCGCATTGAAATTTCTCAGAAAACCGATCTTGGTTGGTCTTCCCTAAAGCCGGGCAGCTTCGTAAAGCCAAGCTCTTACTTCCGTGAGCGGCGTCGCCGAAATTGGGTCGCGCCTATCACCAGCACACCTAATCCCAACATGGCCCAAGTGGAGGGTTCGGGCACGGCTTGGAAGCCGCTTAAGCTCACCGCTATACTGCTGTAGTTTACCGCGAATGATCCCAATCCATCTGTGGTGGTGAGGCGCGCCCCGTTGGCGATATTAGAAAATTCACCGCTCAGGGCGTTAGCACTGAGAATAGTAAACGTGTCTCCACTGGTGACCGTGGATTGAAAACCGTTGGCAAACGAAAGGTTGAGCACACCTTCGAGCATGGTTGAACCGGAGATGTCGACGAAGTCGTAGTCCGTGCCCTGGGTTGTGCCGCCGAGACCGATATTCAATACGCTCGTGCTGTTGAAGGTGAGGTCTCCGGTAAAGTCCAATTCACCGAGGGGATTACCAGGATTGATGGTGGTGGAATTCGAAACGTTGCCTACGACGGTGCCGGAACCTGATAAACTACCCGCGCCGAGGTTGAGTCCGTTATCGAATTTCAGCGTGCTTCCGCTACTTACTTTCAGTGCTCCACCGATCTGATTGAATGAGCTGGTGAAACGCAACGTGCCCTGATCGACATTGATGGTGCCGTTGTTTTCAAAGGGGATCTGGATCTGAGTGGTGCCCGTAGCATTGCGAGTGTAGGTGCCGTTATTGCTGAAGGAGAATGATCCGCCGTAAGGATTATAGATCGAGTAGCTGGAAGCGTTGAGATCGTTAAAGGTGCCTCCGGAAGCGTTGGTAAAAGCGCCCCCGTTGCCTGAGGCAAAGTTACCGGAATACCAGTTGATGGTGCCTTCGTTGGAG
>JAXMOJ010000011.1:0-164004 GCA_034669935.1 Cephaloticoccus sp. | reverse complement strand
CTCGTCTTCCTCAACTCCATACTCTCTTCACCCTCTCCTCATACCTCTTAAACAAGACAGTTGCTACTTCCTCAGGCAAAACCAGCCGAGATGCATCCAATTGGTAAACCATTCCTGCACCTTGGTCGCACTCACTCGAGGCCCCGCCGCCGCGACGGCTTGCGGGAGGGTCTTCCCTTCGCGGATCGCGGTCAGCATGCGAAACGACGCGAGTTCGAGGCTCTTGAAATAGATACTCCCCTCATGGCGATGCACCGCGAGATAGGTGCGCTTCGGCTTGGGTCGGCGCACCCGCTTAGCCGGTCGCGGCGCAGACGAGGCAGAATCCACCGCATTGCTCGCATCGGTTCGCATTCCGCTTTCTTTGAGCGCGATCGCATAATCATCCACCGGATAGCGCAGCACCAACAATCGTAACTGAGGCTGCAAATCCATCTTCAGCCGCTCCGGTGGTGTTTCCGCCAAATCCTGAGGCGTCATGATCGGACGAGTCGCCCCGTCGAAGCATTCGATTTGGGCCCATTCAAAAGCGACCATGTCGGCCGCGAGCGATGTATGTGGTGCCGTGAGCTTCCGATTGGCGCGGATGAATGCCTCCAGCCGCGAGGGCAAATCACGCAACGTGTAAGAGCGTGACGGCATCTTCACCAAATACGTTTCGATCAAACGCATAAACACGCGCTCACCCAACACCGCACGCAGGCCCGGTAAATCCTCGTAAAGTGAATCCAGGGTGCGAAACCAATACATGCGATTGTAGATCTCGAGCCGCTCCACCCCCGACATCCGATCATTGTCGCGCGAAAAGGAACCCACCACTTCCTTCGTCGCGCGGCCATCTTCCCACGTGCGTTTCATGCGATCGCCCGGGCCGAGTGGTCGCGTGACGGCCTGCATCATCAGCCGCTGAAACTCCCGCAATTCACGGGTGCTGCGGATGCGATCAGGCGCGCGCTTTGGCGGTTTTGGACTGGTGGGCTTTTTTTGCGCCATCGATAAATTCATTGGCCTTAAGGGCCTCGTGGTGGACTTCGTCAAAGGAGGGAATTTTGTCATCCCATTCGAGCAACGTCGCCGTCACTCCGCACAACTTCGTCGCATGATCATAGAGTTTCCACACCGGATCGAGCACGGGGTGATCATGCGTATCGAGAATGTATTTCTCAAATTTCGTGTGCCCTGCGATATGCATCTGCCCCACCCGATGAGCCGGCACTTCATTAAGATAATCATAGGGATCGAAATCGTGGTTCTTCGACGACACGTAAATGTTATTCACGTCGAGTAGGATCCCGCAATCCGCTCGCTCCACGACTTCGGAAAGGAACTCCCACTCTGTCATTTCCGATTGGTGAAACGACGCGTAGCTGGAAACGTTTTCGACGCAGATCGGCACTTCGAGAAAGTCGCGCACCATCTTAATCTTCTCCGCGGTCCGCTTCGCCGCCACAAAAGTGTAGGGCATCGGCAGGAGATCGTGCGAGTAGGTGCCATCCACACTCCCCCAGCAGAGATGATCAGAAAGCCAGGGCGTATTGGTTCGCTTCACCAGCGCCTTCAAACGTTTCAAATGTTCACGATCCGGTTTGTCGGCCGATCCAAAGTAAAGCGACACTCCGTGTTGAACGACACGATATTGCTCGAGGATTTCGTCGAGCACTTCCAGCGGTCGCCCACCATCCACCATGAAGGACTCCGAGATGATCTCAAACCAGTCACAGACCGGTTTTTTTTCCAGGATGTGATTGTAGTGCGGCACGCGCAGCCCAAGGCCGATGCCGTAATCGTGGTAACCGTTAAACTCGTTGGCGGGCACTGTTGATAAGTAGAATTGCTTTGCAAAAGAAACGGGCCGGATTCAGGTCGAATCCGGCCCGGTGAAATCGGGGCACAACGGCGTAAGCCGAGGGCTAATTTATTGAAGAGCGACCAGCTTACTTCTTAGCGCCGCAACCATCCTTGCCGCTGCAGCTCGCTTTAGCTTTGCAGGCTTCCTTGGCTTTGTCGGCTGCTTTGCAACCTTCCTTACCCTTGCAGGCTGCCTTGGCTTTGCAGGACTCTTTGTCCTTGGAGCATGATTCGCAGGACTTGCCCTTGCAGGAGTCTTTGCCCTTGCAGCTAGCCTTAGCCTTACAGGCTTCCTTCGCTTTGGCAGCAGGAGCTTCGCCCGCAGCACCGGCTTCGCCCGCGTAACCTGAGGCCGCAAACGAACCTGCATAAAGTCCCGCAATGGCCGCAGCCGTGATGATCAAACGTGTCTTTTTAGTCATATCTTATTGAATATTAGGATTATAGGCAGAGTAGACATCGGGGTAACCCTCATCTGTGCCTTAGTGATAGGAGTAACTACAGATTAACTTATTCCGCGAATCGCAAAAAAGTGCAACCTGCTTCCGAACCGGACCGATTACGACACAGCAGCGCATGAAACGTTCCTTGATTAGACAATTCGACCCGTCATCCCCTCTTCCCTGCAAGTGAATCGCTCTAAATTCGCCAAAAAGTGCTTCACGAGCACCTCGTCTTGATCGTGTCTGCCTCCAGCGGTATGCGGAGTCACGTAGCAATGACGCGTCGTCCACAAAGGATGCTCTGGCCGAAGTGGTTCTTCGGTAAACACATCGAGGTAGGCCGCTGCTAATTTCCCGGTTTCCAACGCTTCAATCAACGCGCGCTCATCCACCGTGTTACCCCGTCCCACATTGTAAAATTTCGCCTCGGGCCGACAACAAGCGAGCCGACGCGAATTCACATAGCCTCGGGTCGAAGCGTTGTCCGGCAGGAGGTTCACCACATGATCGGCTTCCACCAGCGCACTGCTCAGGTTCTCTTCCGATATGATTTTTACCCCGCGTTCGCTGCGGGTCTGCCGCCGCACCGCGATCAGCCTCATCCCAAAAGGCGCGAGCAATTCAGTGAGACGCCGCCCAATAGCTCCGTAGCCCAGCATCAATACAGTCTGACCCGTAAGTAATACCGAATCGAAACGGCGTTTCTCGTAAGCCCATTCGTGATCGGTCAATTGGGCCTTATACGAAGGAAGTATGTTTCGCCCCAACGTGAGCATCATCGCCAGCACGTGCTGCGCACAAGGATCGGCAAACACTTCTGCCGCACAGGTAAAAATACCCCCACGATCCCGCCACGATTCCTTCAACTCCGGTGTATCGTAGCGCGCATAACCAGAAGTGGTGACTTCCACCCATTGCACATTCTCATATTCAAAGCAGTCCTCCACCGCCGGTTGACCAAATAAAACGTCGGCCCTGGCGATCTGTGGATCGCGGGCTCCCCCTTGCAGCACGTCGGCCGATCGCTGGTCCGCCCAAATCAGTTGATGCTCGCGTGTGCCCTCGATCAAAAGATCGCGCGCCGCTTCGCTAAACTCGGTATTACACCAAATCGTTAGTCCCATCGCCTATTCCTCCTCCGTGAAAGCGCAAAGCGCCTGCACGTCGTAATTGGCCTCGCGCAGAAGCTTCGAGCCACCCAGCTCAGGTAAATCAATCACCGCAGCGACTCCCGCAATCACCCCATCAATCGATTCGAACAGCTTGGTCGCCGCGAGCAATGTCCCGCCAGTCGCGATCAGATCGTCGATCACCAGAATACGATCGCCCGGCCGACAGGCATCTCTGTGAATCTCGACCGCTGCCTTACCGTATTCCAAATCGTATTCCTGCGACACCGTATCGTGCGGCAACTTCCCTTTCTTTCGCACCGGCACGAACGGCTTGTGCAATTGGTAGGCCAACGCTCCACCCAAGATGAAACCCCGCGCGTCCACCCCGGCAATCGCATCCACCTGACGGGTGGTGCATTCGAGCGAAAACGCTTCGATCATCACACGGATCGCTTTGGGATCGCTAAACAACGTGGTCACATCTCGAAAATTGACCCCCGCCTGTGGCCAATCACGCACCGTGCGAACATGGGTTTTCAGAAATTCGGCCAAATCAGAATCGTTCATGAGTAAACCGCATGACGCCTCGCGACCCTCCATCGCGCAAGCAAATCCTCTCACCCGAGGCAGCTCACATACCAAGGTCTGTTGCAAACCAGATTTTGTCACGGCGAGGAGAGAAGCGACGCGGCCATCCACGAATGAGCAAGTGTGATCGAATAGGTAGACGTGGATAGCCGCAGTCGTCCCGCCACTGCAGAGCCCCTTCGCAATGACAGTCTATTGATCACGTGCTGTAGAAATCACTCGCCCGATAACTCTAACCACAACTCATGCACCTCAGCCGCATTCTGCGGAGTCACCGCATGCTGTTTCATCGAATAAAAACGTAAGCGGCCATCGACTTCGATCCGCGCATCAATCACGTAGCTTCGATTCGCCGAAAGCCCGCCAAACGGATAGGACAACGAAAAGGCCATCGGTGGATTACCCGGATTCGAAACGCTTTTTTCTCCCAGCACGATGGCGGGCACATCCTTGCGAGTGATGTCCAGCAAACGCACCGTCATCACCGCCGAAGGAGACAACGCAATCCTCGCGCGGTAATTAATCGTGCCCGTCAACATCGGTCGTGTGTCCGTATCACCGCTGCGATCACTCGCACAACCAGCGATCAATACTGCAATCAGGATCCAACCAAATGTGACGACATGTTTCATAATAATTCCTCCTTGGCTAAAGCGACGGCCCGCAATTCTTCCACCCGATCATTGATCGTCGTCAACAATTCTGTGTGCTCCACCGACGCTGATTCGTCGCTTCTGACCAAGCCGGTGCCGAACGGTGCGGCCTCCGCTTTGCGATCGTGCCAACGGCTCCACGCATAGCCAACCACCTGAGGGTGGGCAACCGAACGCGCCAAACCAAGTCGGCCTCGGCGCAACATTCGCTCGAGCTTCGTCGGTCCCAAGACACGACGCGAGCCGCTCGATTCGAAAAAGCTTTTCTGCGCCCAACAAAAATCGCCCATCATCACGGGCCCGGTTGATACATCATCGAGCTCCGAAAAATCAACCAGTGACACATCGCAAGCAGACGCACATTCACGACGTAATCGAGCCGCCACCGGCCGCCCCCACCGCGGACCGAACACCAAATGATTCGGATCTACATTCCTAATCGCAGTCGTTGTCGCAGAAAAATAGCGTCGCGCAAACTCCTGAGACCACTGCGCATCATCACGCCGATGTGCGGCCGTCGCGATCCCTTGATCTTCTCTCGTCATCACGCGAAGAGCCTCTTTGTTCGCCAGATCAATCCCCCAAGCTTTCGCCATCCTCTCCAATTTTCCGCCATGCAAAGCCAACGTAAATTCCCAGGCCGCATGATAAGCAGCTTTGTTCGGATCCAAACTCAAACAGACCTGCAATAATCCCGGCCGCTTCATTTCGGGTCGTGATGGCCAACTGGGCCGATCATCGGTGATCCAACCCAGCAATTCATGATTCTCAATCAATCGCAGACATTCCTCCGCCGCCCTCTCCTGCGCATAAACCCGCCAATTTTTGGAAAAAACATCAGGCAATTTCACGCCGCCAAGATTCACCGTTTCTTCGCCTGAACAAAAGTTGAGCACCGCAAGAAAAGGCAGCCCCTCATCCAGCGCGAGCTGATCGCTGCCGCAGCCCAATGCATTAAAACCCCAAGCACGTAATCGTGCCGCCGGATCCTGTGGAGCTTCGGCATCTGCCGACACGTTATTCACCGCCTTGGCAAAAAACGGCCGATTCTGCGCATCAATAAGCCACCACTGGCCGGTCTCGGTCTGGCCGACGCGAAAGTAGCCCGGTTTTCCACGCACGGTTTCGGCTCTAAAGTCTGGCAACGCGTTGATCGTTGGCACCATAGGAAGACAAAAATGCACTCTACATCCAAAAATGCAAAGCGCGATTGCCGCGCATCCCCGATTCCGATTACCTGCCGCACCATGAGTCCCGACCGTTTCGACGCGCTCCTCCAAAGGGTAAGCACAAACCGTGTAGGCATTGTCGGCGATTTTTCGCTCGATCGTTATTTTGACATCGATCCTGCCCAGACTGAGATCTCGATTGAGACCGAGCTGCCTGTTTACAACGTTAGCCAAGTGCGCTGCCAAGCCGGTGCCGCCGGCAATATCACCGCCAACCTCGCTGCTTATGGCGCCGCTCAACTTTTCCCCATCGGATACCGTGGCGACGATTCCGAAGGATTTGAACTGCAAAGAGCGCTCACCCGATTGAGCGGCGTCGATCTCACACACTTTCAACAAACCGATGAGCGACAAACTTTCAGCTACTCGAAGCCCCTGCTGCATCATCCCGGGCAACCGCCCGAAGAGCTTTCCCGGCTCGACATCAAAAACCGCACCCCCACCCCCAAGACCGTTGAGGAAAAACTCATCGCCAGCCTGCGAACACTAGCTCCGCACATCGACGTCCTCGTCGTCATGGATCAAGCAGGCGTGCCTCAAATGGGAGCGATTACGCAGAATGTCCTGAGCGCGATTGAGGCGATCCATCGAGAGCATCCCTCTCTCACCATCATTGCCGACAGTCGCCATGGACTCACAGATTTTCCGTCCTTCATCTACAAGATGAACGCCGCCGAATTCGCCACCCTCACCCAATCCGAATGTCACTTATTAAGTGACATTCAAGCCGGGGCCGTTCACCTCGCGGCGCGCAATCAGCACCCCGTGTTTATCACCATGGCAGAACAGGGCATGATCGGCGCCACCCCAACTGGTGAGTCGACACACGTGCCCGCGCGACCATTGCGTGGACCCATTGATATCGTGGGAGCTGGCGACACCGTCACCGCCACGCTCGCGCTGGCGTTGGCAGCCGACGCGACTCCATTTGAAAGCATGGAGCTCGCTCAGGCCGCCGCCTCGCTCGTCGTGCATCAACTCGGCACGACCGGCACACCCAATCCTCGCGAACTGCGCCAATTACTCTCAACCTAAAGCTTGTTCTCAAAACCGGCATCTTTAAAACGAGCTCAAATAGCAGCTAGGTCGCCCTCTACCTGAATTTCACCTCAAAACTTACCCCATGCTGAAAAATAAAAATGCTGTCGTCACCGGATCTACGAGCGGGATCGGATTAGGCATCGCGCGAGCCCTCGCTCGCGAAGGCGCTAATGTTATGCTCAACGGTTTCGGCGAAGCCGCTGAAATTGAAAAACTCCGCGCAGAAATCGCTGAGCAACACAGCGTGAACGTTTCTTATCACGGTGCCGACGTGAGCAAGGCCGACGAGGTCGCAGCCCTTATCGCCGCCGCCGAATCGGAACTCGGTTCTGTCGATATCCTCGTGAACAACGCCGGCATCCAGCACGTCGCGCCAGTCGATAAGTTTCCCGAAGACAAGTGGACCTCGATCCAGAACATCATTCTTAATTCCAGCTTCCACACCATCAAAGCCGCGATGCCCGGCATGAAGACGCGCAACTGGGGCCGCATCATCAATCTCGTCTCCGCCCACGGTCTCGTCGCGTCACCATTTAAGTCGGCTTACGTCACCGCCAAACACGGACAAATCGGACTCACCAAAACCGTCGCGCTTGAAGTCGCCGAAACCGGCATCACCTGCAACGCGATCTGCCCCGGCTATGTGCGCACTCCGCTCGTCGAAGGCCAAATCGAAGCACAATCAAAAGCGCACAACCTCCCCCACGATGAGGTTATTCGCGACGTGATTCTCGCCGCGCAACCCTCCAAACGATTCGTCGAGATAGAAGAAGTCGCCGCCCTCGCGATTTACCTATGCAGCGATGCCGCCAAATCAATCACCGGCACCTCCATCCCCATCGACGGCGGCTGGACCGCACGATGATCATTTGGCGCGGTAGCGCCGGTAGGGTCCGTTCTCCGAGCGGACCTTTATGTCGAACCAGAAACTTTAACGGCCCGCCCGGAGGTCAGGCCCTACCTTTCGGAAAATCAACTATCACTCTGCCCAAGGATCGAACAGGATCTTGATCGCCTTTTTGTTTTTCAAGAGTTCCACGCCTTCGGCGTAGCGAGTAAACGGCAGGGTCTTGGAAACAAGCGGAGTGAGATCGAGTTTGCCCTGCGTCACAAATTTGAGCGCGGTTTTCGCCGCTTCTACATTGTGATCACCATAGCCCATCAAGGTCACGCCGGGGCCCCACATATGGCGGGCGCCGAATTTTACATCTTCACGCAGCACGCCAAAGATCGTCACACAGCGTTCGGTGCGATCCATCAGAAATTCGATCGAGGCCGGAAAGCCCGTGCAATCAATCGCATCGTCGAGCGACTTCGCGCCATAGCGATCCGCCTTCCACGCTTTCGCGTTAGGTGATGCCGTGCGATCCGCCCCCATCTTGCGCGCCAGATTGCGACGGCTTGCCACCATATCGATACCGACCACTTCTTTCGCGCCGTGCGCCTTGGCTAATTGCACGGCGAGCAAACCTGCCGGGCCGAGACCGGAAATGCCGACGCGACGGCCCTTGATTCCACCGAGCTGAGCGAGTTGTTGAAACGATACTTCCACGCACATCGCCAATTCCAGTGAGGCGATTTCGATCGCGGTCAGTTTCTTCGGAATCTGCAAAAGCGAACGCTCAGGGAACGAATTATACTGCGCGTAAAATCCGGCGCGCTGTTCGCCCGTATCCTGCCAAGCAACGACGTGCATGCCCTTCTTAAGTTTCTTCACGCCCTTGCCGATTGCGATCACCTCGCCCATCGCCTCGTGACCGGGCTGACCGGCCAGATAGGGATACTTCAACTTCATGCCCGGAAACATCGGCACCCCGCCTAGGATGTGCATATCCCAATGCGGGCAAGTCGTCACGCCGAGCACTTTGATCAACACCTCGCCCTTAGCGGGGGTGGGCATCGGCAGATCTTTCCAAACCGGTTTTCCCGGCTTTTCGATCACTAGGCTCTTCATCGTTTTACTCATAGTCGTTTCCTTTATTTACGTGAGGCGGGCCAATCGAGCACGACGCCCAAGGCATTGTCTGTTTTATTCTCAATCACCTTCCACGCTTCGGCCGCCTGTTCGACCGGGAAGTGATGCGTGATCAAGCCGAGCGTATCCATCTTGCCTTCAGCGATCCACGCTAAGGTCGCGTCCACCCGTTCGTAGGTGATTCCGGCGCAGAGATCGAAAGCGAGTTCTTGAAAGCGATACGTCTGGATCGGCAGACGATCCGCCGTGCCATAAAAGCCCGCTGAAACCACCGTGCCGCCATGGGCCATAATGGGAAGATAATCATCGTAGAGCTCCATCTTGCCAATCGTATCGACAAGCACTTCAACCGGGCCATTCGCGATCGCTTTAACCTCTTCCACACCGGATCCCTTCACCTTCAAAGTCTCACCCCAACCGCCGTTGCGAAACTTATCCAATCGATCATCATGGCGACCTGTGAGCACCACACGAGCACCACGCTGTTTGAGCGCTTGCCCGGTCCATTGCCCGACTAATCCATCGCCGACAACGACAGCTAACTGTCCCGGCTCGATCCGTGGACGCGTGCCGCAATTGTATCCGACCTGCGTGAGCACCGCGCCACTGCACGCGACCGGATCAGCCCCTTCCGGCAGCTTGTGCACTTGATCGACCGCGCAAACTGACGGCGAGACATGGCCGCCATATTCGCAGAACAAATTCTCGAATTGGCTCATCACCGCGAAGACGCGCTCGCCCACGGAAAACTTCGTCACGTCAGCACCGACATGCGTGATCACGCCGACCTTCTGATAACCCGCCACAATCGGAAACGGTAGCGGATCGCCTTCATTCCAAGCCGTGTCGCCCGACTCACGTTCGCCCCGCAAAAACGATCCTTCGGTGCCGTTACTGATCCAGGAATGTTCGACATCAATCACAACATCATTCGCCCCGGGATCAGGACAATCGACTTCGCGATATTCAACTTGGTTTCGGGCGGTAAAAACAACGGCGTGGCTCTTCATAATAAATAGGGAAATGCAGTCATCCGCGACCCACCTCGGATGTCAAACAATCGCCGTAAGCCCACTCCATTCCGACTGCCGAATGTAGGGCGGGGTCTCCGAACCCCTCCTTGTCAGCCTTTGGATATTCGTTGGCGGGGTTCGGAGACCCCGCCCTACAAATTCACGCATCACGGATCGCGATAATCTCATCGAGTGCGGTCGGATTTTCCACGCTGGTGAGATCACCAGCTGGTTTGTTCGAATAAACCCTCAGAATCATCCCGCGCAGAATCTTCCCGGATCGGGTCTTGGGCAAAGCCGACACCACAAAGACTGCCTTGGGCGCAAGCGGCTTGCCCATCTCTTTAGCCACGTGCGCAATCAGTTCCGCCGTGTCTGCTTCGGCTCCGGGTTTTAGCACCACGAAACACACGAGCACCTGTCCCTTCAAATCGTCAGGTGCACCAATCGTGGCGGCCTCGCTCACGGCTTCATGTGAAGTCAGCACACTTTCCACTTCAGAAGGCCCCACGCGTTTGCCCGCGACCTTGATCGTATCGTCACTGCGACCAAGCACATACCACGAACCGTCCTCATCTTTCCGTGACCAATCACCGTGATACCAGATATCGGGCCAGCGGCTGTAATAAGTTTCAAGGTAGCGCTCATCATCGTGCAGAAAACTCTTCGTCATCGAAGGCGCAGGCTGTTTGCAAACGAGATGACCGACCGAACCGGTCGGCGCCGACTCGCCCTCCTCGGTATAAATATCTACATCCATTCCTAACGCCGGACCGCCCAGCGAACTCGCGTTGAGCGGCGTGAGTGGCGTGCATGAGAGCAAACACCCGAGCAATTCCGTGCCGCCGGAAATGTTGATCACCGGGCAGCGCCCACCGCCCACGTTCTCAAAAAACCAACGATAACTCGTCTCGTCCCACGGTTCACCGGTTGATCCCAAAACGCGCAAGTTCGACAGATCGTAACCTTTCGGTCCCTTCCCATCTGTCACGCGCATAAACAATCGCACGAGCGTCGGCGACGCGCAAAACGTCACCACCTTTAATCGTTCCAACGTGCGCCACAGCCGATCGCTGTCGGGAAAATCGGGAGCCCCATCAAACAACACGATTGGCGTGCGATAGAGCAGACAACCCATGATCTCCCACGGCCCCATCATCCAGCCGATATCGGTGAACCAAAAGAATGGCTCCCCCGCCTGCGCGTTAAACGCATAGCGCAACTCCTTCCCCACCTGCGCCAGACAACCCGCATGCGTGTGCACCGTGCCCTTCGGCCGACCCGTCGTGCCACTCGTGTATATGATCATCGCCGTATCTTCTGCCGCCATCGACACGGAATCGGTGACCGCAGGCGCGCTACTCAAAAAGGTTTCCCACTCTGGCAAATCGAAACAAATCACGCGCTGCACACTGGCGACCTTCTCCGCCACTCCACGCGCGATCTTTCCCGCCGCGACCTTCTTGCCCCGACGCTGCATCTCATCAACGGCAAACAACACTTTAGCACCGCACGATTCCACGCGCTCAATCACCGCCTGCTCGCCGTAGCCACAAAAGATCGGCACGAAGCGCGCCCCAATTTTGAAACACGCCATCATCACCGCAACCGTCTCAACGCGCATCGGCGCGTAAAGTGCCACGCTGTCACCCCGCGCGACCCCCATCGCGCGCAGCCCACCGGCACACGCATCGATCGAAGTTTTTAGCTCCGCAAAAGTAACTTCACGCCGATCCGCCACCGCATCCGAATCCGCTTCATAATACACTGCGATCTCATCGCCGTGCCCATCGCGCACATGGCGATCGATACAGTTATGTGCGATGTTGACCTCGCCGCCTTCAAACCAACGCGTCCACGGAAACCCGCGCGATTCATCCTTCACCTTCGTATAAGGCTGAAACCACTCGATCCCACTGTCCTTGACCGACTCGTCCCAAAACCACGCCGTGTCGCGCACCGAGGCCGCATGTAAATCGGCCTGCGTCTCATGACCATGCTTCCGCATGAAATTCGCCAAATGCGATTCACGCGTCCAAGCGTGATCTTCAGGTTTCCAAAGGTATTTCGAGGTAGTCATAGGGTATTGTTTTTAACCACGGATTTCACGGATGGCACGGATCAGCATCAGCGAACCACGCGTTTCCATCGGAGATCAGAATGTTTGAAATTAAGAAGCAAGGATACGCGCAGATCGGTGATATTTAGATAGCCAATCATTTGAGCGACATGTGCCTCATTAAAATCTGCGACGACCTTAGGATCAGCGATCACTTTGTCGTCCACAATAATATCAGGTATCAGCTTTCCAATCTCCTCACCATCATAGCTCACAGTATATGGCTTCTGCTGATCAACTTTATGTCCGCGTTTGGTCAACTCGATCACGAGAGCACGTTCGTAAAGTTTCTCATCCAAACCCGGCTTCAGTTTATTCAGCACAATCATGGCTGCTCCAATGATACTCTCGGTTATCTCATGATGAAGCAGGGCCATATCAGTGAAATCAGTGCAATCCGTGGGTAAAAAAATTCAGACAATTTCCACGCACACCGCCATACCTTCGCCGCCGCCGATGCAGATTGCGGCGACACCACGTTTGAGTCCGCGGGCTTTTAGCGCGGCGATCAGGGTGACGATGATACGTGCACCAGA
Organism: Cephaloticoccus sp.; assembly: GCA_034669935.1. GTDB lineage: Bacteria > Verrucomicrobiota > Verrucomicrobiia > Opitutales > Opitutaceae > Cephaloticoccus. Next base: position 151,447 of record JAXMOJ010000011.1, on the reverse strand, counting down.
GCAGCCGATGGGATGACCGAGGGCGATTGCGCCGCCGTTTACGTTTACTTTTTCGGGCGACACTTTGAGTTCGCGCATGAAGGCCATCGGCACGACGGCGAAAGCTTCGTTGATCTCCCACAGATCGACGTCGTCAGCTGTCCAACCCGCGGATGATAGCGCGCTTTGAGCTGCTTGCACAGGAGCAGTTGTGAACCAGAGCGGTTCGTGCGCATGCGCGCCGAAAGAAACGATTCGCGCGACGGGTTTCAGGTCTTTCGCTTTCGCATGCTCCGTCGTCGTAAGCACGAGGGCTGCCGCGCCATCGTTGATTGAAGAAGCATTGGCCGGGGTGATGGTTCCGTCTGGTTGGAAGGCTGGTTTGAGCTGAGGAATTTTTTCATACCGCACCTTGGTTGGCCCCTCGTCCTGCTCGACTTTAGTGACGTTGCCTTTGCGATCTTTGATTTCGACTGGCGTGATCTCAGCAGTGAAACGCCCTTCCTGTTGAGCAGCATTGGCGCGCTGGAATGACTCAATCGCGTAGGCGTCCTGCTCTTCGCGGGTGAAGGTGTATTTCTCCGCGCACTTCTCGGCGCAGTTGCCCATATGGATATTGTTATACGGATCCCAGAGCCCATCGCTGACCATCGAATCGATGACTTGCTGATGACCGATCCGGTAGCCTTCGCGCGCTTTGGGCATCAGGTATGGCGCAAGCGTCATGTTCTCCATGCCACCGGCCACAATCACCGATCCCATTCCCGCACCGAGAGCATGGGCTCCCTGCATCACCGCCTGCAGGCCCGAGCCGCAGACTTTGTGCACCGTAACCGTGCGCACGGATTCAGGTAGATCAGCCGCGAGCGCAGCTTGTCTCGCCGGAGCCTGACCCTGGCCAGCTTGCAGCACGTTTCCCATCAACACATCGGAAACATCAGCGGGAAAAACCTTAGCTTGAGCCACGGCCCCTCGAATCGCGGTTGCGCCGAGTTGAGCCGCAGGGGTGTTGGCATACGCACCTTGAAAACTGCCCAGAGGGGTGCGCGTGGCGGAAAGAATGACTATATCGGACATAGAATAGATCGGGGTTACTAAATCTTACTCGTTCTCTTTATCTTAATCGCTCTCAGATCGAAAACCTGTGGGGAGAAAGAGTAAGATAAAGAGAATGAGAACGATAGGAGCGTTAATCAGGTCGCTCAATCGTGAAAGTGTCGCGTGTCGTAGTGTAGTCTTCGCCGCCCATCCGACCGATGAGATCGAGCTTAGCCGAATCGGGTTTGCCATCAGCGCCGAGCACCTCGTCACGCACATGCGCGGTCAGGATGCGGCCAAAGATCACATTGGCGGCCAACGGTCCTTCGCCGATGTGGACGACTTGATCGAATGCACATTCAAACGCCACCGGAGCCTCAGCTACTCTCGGTGGACGGACTTTAGTCGAAGGCTCACTCGCGATATCATAGGCCTCAAACTCGCTCTCACCATGAGGTAGCATCGCCGCGGTCGCGCTCATCTTGGCGCCGAGCTCATGGGAAACCAGATTCACCACAAATTCAGGCACAGCTTCGATATTGCGCACGGTGTCCTTCTTTGACCCATCGCGCGTATTGACCGGCACAAACATCAGCGTGGGTGGATTCGCGCAGACGCCCTGAAAAAAGGAATACGGCGCGAGGTTCGTTTTGCCGTCAGCCGAGATGGTGGAGACCCACGCGATGGGTCGCGGCGTAATCGTCGAGATCATCCATTGATAGGAATCGCGAACGGACAAAGAGGAGAAATCCAAGGTCATGCTCTCTTGTTAATACTATTGTTCCCAGCAGACCAAGCAGCGATCCCAGCTCCCTCAATCAGCATTCCGCGCTAGCCCAAATAGCGTAAGCGTCTGCTTGATATCTACGTGATGAAGTCTATAAGCGGAAACATGTTGCGACACTCCATCCCTCTTTCACTCGAAGAGGCCTCCATGCGATTGGCGCATTATGAAGACATGTTGGAAGAGGTCCCCTTTGGCCTCCTCTTGCTCGATTGGGACCTGGAGCCATTGTGGTTCAACTTTGAAGCGGCTCGCGCCAGTGCCGTCTGGAATTTCGGCGAACGCAAGGCCGCCGCACTGCGGGTGCGCAATGAATTTAAGATCCCCGAGGAGGTCATGACGGTCTGCCAGAAGCTGCGCGACACCCACGATCCGCACGAACTCCCTCCTCCTCCGCAGGTGATCAGTGATGATGCACGCGGATTACACGCCAGAATCACACTCCACTCTCCGGGTCGCGCGGGACAACAGCTCGCGTTTCATATTCAACTCGATCATCGCTTGCCTCGCGGCGATCGTGATCGGCAGCTTTCGCCCGGGGCAGTCGCGCTACTCGCCCGTCTTAGCGAACGAGAACGCGAGGTGGCCATGCGGGTGCGTGAAGGCATGCCCACTCTGGAGATCGCGAAAGAACTCAGTCGCAGCCCTCTGACGATCAAGACCCAACTGGCCTCGATCTTCACCAAACTGGAAGTGCACGGACGCACCAGAATCGCGGCATTGCTGAATCGCTAGGAATACTCTTTCTATCGTTTTGACCCCACGGTCGGAAACCGTGCAGTATCTCTGGAAATTGTTAGAGCACTAACAAATCTTACCATGTCACAACCACACATTCTCATTATCGAAGACGATGTGCCCTACTTGAATATGTTGGGCACGGCACTGAAGTGTGAAGGCTATCGGGTGACTCTCGCCGAAAACGGTAAGCTCGGGATCAAAGCCTTTCGGGCCGATCCGGCGGATATCGTCGTGACGGATGTGATCATGCCGGAAAAAGAAGGCATCGAAACAATCATCGATCTGAAAAAAGATTATCCGGATATCAAAATTATCGCGATGTCCGGTGGCGCCCCCCATTCAGCGACCTATCTCAAGATGTGCGCCCAGCTCGGCGCTGAATCGACCCTCTCCAAACCTTTCTCATTGGCCACGCTTAATCGCACGATCAAGGAAGCCCTCGGAGACTCCGAAAGTCGCGATTAACAGAAACCCTCTGGCCCAAGCGGATAAGAGCTAAATTTGTATTCATACAGCAACCTCTCCACTTCGGGATTTGCTATTAAATAGAAGTAAGGCACGTTGCCACTATATACGATTTCCGCAGGCAGAAACCCTGCGCGACGTGCCCTCCGAACCACTTTATTTAGTCCTTCATGTCTCATATCCTCATCATCGACGACGATGAAGCCCTCCGCCCGATGTTGGGCATGGCCCTAGAGCGCAATGGGCACCAAGTCACCTTGGCGGAAAACGGAGAAGTTGGGGTGAAGCGATACATCGCCTCCCCTCCGGATTTGGTGATCACCGACATTATCATGCCCGAGAAAGAAGGGGTGGAAACAATCCTCGAATTACGTAATCAGCAGCCCGATGTAAAAATCATCGCCATGTCGGGAGGCGGTCCTCGTTCCGATGTCTATCTGAAAATGTGTCACCAGCTCGGGGTGTGTTGCACCCTCACCAAGCCGTTCTCTCTCGAAAGGCTAATCGAGGCTGTGGACGAAGCCCTCTTGGCGTAATCGACCGGAGGTGGGTAACCTTGGAAAAAGGTTCGCACGGCTAGTCGGGCCACGCGATCAGCCCAAAAGAAAGCAGGTGACCGGAAATCGGTCACCTGCTGTGAGTCTAACAACACAATAACTAATACTTACCAGGTATAGCTCGCAGAAACTTTCACGCGACGGCCTTCTTCACGCCAGACAGTGGAGGCTCCATTCATCCTAAAGACGGCATCATCATCGGTGACGTTGCTGATACCGATGCGGTAATGCATCATACCATTTGCAACCGGCATCTGATAGGTAGCGAACAGGTCACCCGTGGTGAAGGGATCTGTCTTGAAGCGACGGTCATTGGAGATCGTATCGCCCTTATGCTTGATGCCACCACCCACGCTGAGATCCTTGGTGATATTATACTTGGCCCAGAAATTCCAAGAGGACTTAGGCACGATCACCGCACGTTGGCCGCTGAGCTTGTCAATCGGACCATCAGCATTGAAGAAACCGAACAAAGCGGAGAGCTTTTCACTGGTGTAAGTCACTGAAGCATCCACACCTTTGCTCTCTTGGGCACCGTCTTGAATAAAGAATCCGGTATTATTTGGATCTCCGCGCCATTTGTTGACCACGTTGACCCGGTAAGCGGCACCCGTGAAGGTGAAGTTACCGCCCAATGCTTCGAACATATCGAGCTTGAAACCGATCTCTTCGTTTTTACCCGTTTCCGGATCCAAACGGCTACCATCAGCCTTGAAGATCGCGCCAACGGCGAGGAAGGCTTCGGTTGAACCGGCATAGATGGACATTTTGTCAGTCGGCTTATAAACGATACCAAAGCGCTTGGTGACCTTCTCATTGATATTCGTTGGATTAGGATCCCCTTCGTAGGTGCCACCAGGTGCATTGGTCCGCGGAGTGCGCCAAATCGTATGGCTGGAGCGATTGTCGTAATTGAAACGCACGGCAGCGGACAACAAGAGTCTATCGTCGAAGAAACCGAGCACGTTTTCGATCACGGCACCACCCAACCATTCCGTGTTGTAGCGGATGTAACGGGTCGGGTAGATCAAAGCCCCACGACCGGGGGTGCGTGGAAGGACGCTGTAGTCAGGATTGCTCGGATCGATCCGTCGGGTATTCCAAGGTGAATACTGGGTGGTATCCCACAGCGTGTAGGTGATATCCCAGTGATCCATACTCAGCGAACCCACGGCCTGATAACTGATGCCGGTATTACCGAGTTCCTCGTTCTTATAAGATACGGAATAATCCACGTAGAAATTCTTCCAGTGGTAGTCGCGGCTGTAAGGGCTGATCAAATAATCCTGAGCTACGGTCGTCGAGCTACGCAAATTATTGCCGTGCCAATTGATGGCACCAAGGGCACCGAAGACATTGAATTTCATGCTCCACTCATCATTCAACTCGGACTCCCAGACCATCTGCATCGACTGGCCATCTTCCAAATTACGGTATTCGTCGTCATCCGGCATACTCGAGAAATCCCGCAGCACTTTTCCATTGGTGTCCAAGGCCGTGGTGCTCGTGCGAGCATCCGTATTCGTGAAAGCAAGGCGCAACCGAACACGCGAAGTGTCGCTGAATTCATAGGCAATGGAAGGCGCGATGAGATCGGCCTTCTCGTAATCGTGAACCCAACCAGCGCGATCGTAGCTCTGGCTGCCCAGAACAAGACGATACTGAAGGTTCCCCTCTTCGCCATACATGCCACCGACGTCTACCATCCCCGAATAGAAATTATCCGTGCCGAGATCGACCTGGATCTTGTTCTTGTGATTACGATTGGCGTATTTGGGGAGCAGACTCACATAGCCACCATAAGCGGCGAAGGCACCGAAGGTCACCGAAGCCGGTCCTTTAATCACTTCGATCGCATCGACATTAAAAGTGGTCAGACCATTGAGTGCCCGCATCGTGGCTCCATCAACCGACCAATTCTGAGCACGGAAACCGCGAATGTAAGCACCGCCCGATGAACTCGCCGGGGTGCTCACAGCACTCACGCCGGGCACAAGTCGAGTCAACGCATCCATCGGAGAGGCTGCGCCAATATCGTCGATCAAATCGCGCGTCACCACACTAATGGTCTGCGGGACGTTCACAATTTGTTGCGCGGTTTTACCACCGATCATGGTGGAGGAAGCCACGTAGCCTTCATAGGAATCGGCCGAAACGCTGAACGTCGATAGTTTCACAACTTCTTCGTCTTGAATTTCGTCGTCATCATCCTGCGCGAAAATAGGAGTAGAGGCGAGAGCAGTAAGCAAAAGGGCTGAGATAGACGCCCTGACATAGCCACGAACAGCCCGGCCAAAATACCGGGATTGGGGTGGGTTTAGGTATTTCATGATAGATATAGGTCAACACCGACACGCGGTGCATCGTATATTCAGACGCATGATCCCACAGCATGGGCTACCCGGATTATCTTTTTTTCGCACCAGCGTAACCACCGCCCGTCGCCCGACCCGACGCGCGTGCTACCAAATGTAACTGGCCGAGACTTTAATCCGACGCCCCTCTTCACGCCAAACCGTCGAGGCTCCGTTCATCCGAAATACAGCTTCATCATCGGTCAAATTTGAGACCCCCACGCGATAAACAAACATGCCCTGGTGAATCGGCATTCGATAGGAAGCAAAGAAATCACCCGTGGTAAAGGGCGCCGTAATGAAACGTCGGTCATTGGATATCGCATCTCCCACGTGCTTGAATCCACCACCGACACTCAGGTTAGCCGTTACGTTATACTTGGCCCAAAAATTCCATGTAGTCTGTGGCACGATAACAGCGCGTTGCTCGGTCAGCTTATCTGTCGGACCGTCGGCGTTAAAATAGCCGAAAATCGCGGAAAACTTATCGCTGGTGTAGGTCAATTGCATATCGACCCCTTTGCTTTCCTGGGCCCCATCCTGAATGAAAAAACCGGTATTGTTAGGATCACCGCGCCACTTGTTGACCACGTTGACCTGAAAGAGCGCACCGGTGAAGGAGAAGTTGCCACCCATTGCTTCAAAGAGATCCAGCTTCACTCCCACCTCTTCATTCTTGCCCGTTTCCGGGCTCAGGCGACTACCATCAGCCTTAAAGATCGCACCCACGGAAAGGAATGCTTCCGTCGATCCGGCGTAGATCGACATCTTGTCGGTTGGCTTGTAAACGATACCAAAGCGCTTGGTGACCTTCTCATTAATGTTGGTCGGCGTAGGGTCTCCTTCGTAAGTGCCTCCGGGCAAGTTGGTGCGGGGGGTGCGCCAAATGGTGTGGCTTGAACGGTTGTCGTAATTGAAACGCACGGCGGCGGATAACAGGAGCTTGTCATTGAAAAATCCGAAGACGTTCTCAATCACCGCACCACCAAGCCATTCCGTATTGTAGAGAATGTAGCGCGTGGGATATATGAGTTCACCGCGAGTAGGTAGGAGGCTGTAGTCCGGGCTTCCCGGATCGATCCGGCGAGTCTTCCATGGGTCATATTGGGTGGTATCAAATAAGGTGTAGGAAATATCCCAGTGGTCCATACTGAGAGCCCCAACCGCTTGATAACTGATGCCGGAATTCCCGATCTCTTCATTTTCATAGGCCACCGAGAAATCCACGAAGAAGTTCTTCCAGTGATAGTCGCGCGTGTAGGGGCTAATCAGGTAATCCTGCGCCAATGTGGTGGAACTGCGAAGATTGTTCGCATGCCAATCGATATCTCCGAGTGCCCCAAAAACATTCATTTTGATACTAAACTCGTCATTGAGCTCAGACTCCCAGACGACCTGCATCGACTGGCCGTTCTCAAGATTGCGAAATTCCGGATCATCCGGATTACTCGAGAAATCCCGGATAACATTGCCGGTGAGATCCAACGCCGTGGTGCTGTTCCGGCTATCCGTATGCGTGAGTGCAATTCTAGCCCTCACTCTCGATGTATCGCTGAAATCATAGGCAAAGGAAGGCGCGATCAAAGTGGCCTTTTCATAATCGTTTTGCCAGCCGGCCCGATGGCGGGAGGTCGAGCCGAGCACCAAACGATACTGCAGATTGCCTTCCTCTCCATACATGCCGCCCACGTCGACCATACCCGAAAAGAAACGGTCCGTGCCGACATCCACCTGAATCTTGTTTTTATGATCCCGATTGGCGTATTTCGGGAGCAGACTCACATAGCCGCCATAGGCTGCAAACGCGCCAAAAGTCACTGAAGCCGGGCCTTTAATGACCTCGATTGCATCGACGTTAAATGTGGTCAGTCCATTGAGAGAGCGCATCGTCGCACCATCCACCGACCAATTTTGAGCACGGAAACCACGAATGAAAGCACCCGCCGACGAACTCCCGGTCGAACTCACATTACTCACACCCGGAATAAGCCGGATCAAGGCATCCGATGGAGAGACCGCTCCTATATCGTCGATCAGGTCCCTCGTGACTACACTCACGGTCTGCGGCACATTGAGAATCTTCTGTGCGGTTTTCCCCCCAATCAAAGTCGCCGAAGTGACATACCCCTGATAAGCATCCGCATCGACGCTAAACGCCGAAAGCTTAACGATCCTTTGAGATTGATTTTTCGTTTTCGAGATCACAGACGGTGTCGGCACCGAACTAGGATCTTCAAACCGATGCACCAGAATCGCTCCAGATTTCTTGTCTCGCACCGGAGTCAACACCGTGCCTGCCAACATAAGATCCAATGCTTTCTCCGCTCGATAGTAGCCACTGACTTCTTTGGTCGTCACCCCGGAAACCTTGTTGACCAAATAGATGACCTGCTCTCCGGAAATATCGATAAACTGTCTGAGCGTATCTGCCGCATCACCGGCCGGCAGTTCATAAGACCTCTGATCAGTGGACTCGTAGGCCAGGACAGATTGCACCGCAAAGATAACTCCCGTCAGCAAAACGATACCCCATCTTACAGCACCGGAATGGTCGCCAATATGATGGTGTAATCGTATTAATCGCATCAGTGCTATAACTCTGTCTATTCTTCGAAAGGCGGACAAGCCTCCGATTGGTATCTTGAAGGTTAAGACCTATCCTAAACCAAGTGCGCGAGACTTTCCTCGCGAACTAAGGAATAATCCCTAACGAGCTTGCTGCAATACGATCACATCAGATGAGGGTCGCGTCACCTGTATGTCTCCATCACGTGAGATGAGAAGAATGAACGCTTCGATGTTATCTGCTTGGATACTGCCTTCGATTAACACCGCGGCCAATTCCGGGTTATCAATCCTAATTTGCACTTGATTCCGAAGATTAAACTGCGCCACCGCTTCCGCCAAAGGAGTCTCCACAAAGACCAGACGGTTTCCCTGCCATGACAAGAGTTCACGCATGTTCTCTGCTGAAAGACGTTTAATTTCTGGAAGTGATAATTCTGCTTGGATCGCCACCGAGGTCCAATTTCCCGCGACCATCGCAGGCCATGAGTCAACCTGATCATTTTCCTCGATCGTCTCCTGCAACCGCACGGTGCCCTCGGTCACCAATACCTCCACTGCGCGTTGATCTAACTTCACATTAAAAGCCGTGCCGACCGCGCGAACATCCAAGCCATTCGCCTCCACCACGAAAGGTCGCTCCTTATTCTTCGCCACCGAAAAATGCACCTCACCCCGGCGTAACTTCACACGACGCTCGCCGGTTGAGAATATCAATTCGATCTCACTGTCCGCATTGAGTTCAACCACTGAACCATCCGGCAAGGTCGCCCGTTGGTAGCCGCCCACCGTCGTCTCGTAATGCGTAAGAGCGAGGCGAACTGGCGCTACCGGAGGCTCAACTGAAGTGGATGTGATTTGATCCCAGGTAAAGAAAGTCGTGACCGCCAAAGCGGCTGCCGCAGCTGCCGCCAAAACCGGTTTCCACGGAAACGGAACCACCTTCGAGTCTTCCGCCGGAGCCAACAAGTCGGGATCGGGGTGCAACCTCGCTTCGGGGCGAAACTCACGGAGACGCTCCAGAGCATGCCACGCCGATTCCAACCGATTCACCGCCTCGACATGCCGTGGGTCCTCTGCCTTCCACGCCGTAAAAGTCTCTTCCTGCTCAGGAGTAAGCCCATCATCCATCTCGGCTAACCACGCCGCTGCCCGCGCTTCGATTGACTCGTGCTCACTGGCACGTGGATCCGGTGTAAAATTCATTCTAGTTCTCTTTTTCTGGTGTCTGACGAGCCGAGATCACTCCTCGTTCAGAAAAATAATCCGCGCATCGCCGCATCCCCTTGGCCAATTGGGCCTTCACGGTGTGCGGTGAAATATTGAGTTCGGCTGCGATATCTTTCTGCGGCATTCCATAGAGTAATCTGAGTGTAAGCACTTTGCGGCAGCGATCCGGCAGAGTGCGGACCGCTTCAGCAAGCATATCCAATTCCTGTTGTTTACTGACAGTCTCGGGCACACTCGGCTTATCTTCTGTGACGTGCAACGCCTCCAGATCGGCTACTCCATCAATAGATACCACCTTACGTCGACGAAAAAAATCCAGGGCGGCATTCCGGGCCGTCGTAAAAAGGAACGCCTTCACATAGCTGATACGGCCTCTTTCTTTCGCCCGAATAAGCCGAGCATACGACTCCTGCACATAATCGTCCACATCGGGCAAAGAGGGAAACAAGTTGCGCAAGTATGACTTCAGCGAAGCCTCATGGGGCTGCACTTCTTCCTCAAACCAGCGGGCATTTTCAGGGGTTGGCATATGGGGGTAACTAAGAGCACAAGGCATTCCATCCCCTGAGAAAGGCAATCCCCGATCTTTTGTTTTTAAACGTTTCTGGGAAAAAATATTTTTCCGTAACCCATAACTTAAGCTGAACCGTCTTAACGCTGTCTCGAGGCGGCTCAGGCTAATTGTAAACGAGTCGCATTCCCAAGAATCCGCTACTCCCACCAAATCGGACTGGCCCAGGCCGTATGACCATCACCTTGGGTAATCCGCGCATAAACATAGCCGGTTTCTCTATCAGAAAAATGCGGCGTATATTCTTCCTCATAGGAGTATACAAATTCGCGTTCCGGCACCGCACGGTGAATTTTCAACGCCGGAGAAGAATAGCCATCAATGGTGGTCCCCACCGACCCACCTGCCAGATCGCTCAAGCGAAGATCACAGGAGATCGAGCCGCACTTTGTTTGCAGGCGCGTTTTTGCATTTCCCTCGATTTCCAAAAGCACTGACTGAGTGCCGGAAGCATTAAAGTGCGTGCCCCCCATCAGCCCGGAAGGATTGGCGACTGTTCGACCGGTCCACTTTAGCCGATTCTTTTCCTGTGAAAGGATGCGTTCCGTCGCGGTCTGCTCCGTGTTGGGATAAGGACAATGTCGGAAGCAGGGCTGCACACTCAGTAATCGTCCGCCGATTACCCGGTGCTCGAGCAACCATTCCGTGATCTTGTCTCCGTGTCCCCACCCGCATTCCACCCGGACAAAATGTCGTCCCGGCGTGAATCGCGAATCCAACACGTTGCCCGCCAAGCGACGCACCCGATGGCGGGTCGCATCTCCTTCGATCAGATCCACCGATTGAATTGGTGCGGTGCCCTCAACTTCAAGACTCAGACGTGCCCCATCTCGCCGCGAAGCCACGCCACCCATCACCGCTTTCCCTAAACGGGTTTCTACCCGGATGCGTGCGCCGGTCGAAGCAATCGTGCGACGCGACTTCAAAGCGCGCCAAATCGTTTTTTGATCCAGCTTATCCGCCCACACCCCCACGCGACCATGGCCGTAATGCCCCGGAAACCCGTCGTGACTGTCGGTGCTCGCGATAAATCCAAACCGATGCCCTGCTTGCAATCCGCTGCGCACCAGCGACTCGCCTACTCGCGGCCCCATGCTGTGATAATAATCGTAAGGCGCTTCCTCTCCTTCGCTCGAACCGTGATTGGAATAAATTTCGACCAACGGTGAACGCTGATCATCAAACTCTGCCCAATTCGTTCCTCGGTGCCCGCGCAAGTAGCCACAATGATGAGGCAGGAGCATAAAGTCTTTTTGTTTACGTCGAATATTCCGTTCCAGCGTGGGCAGGTCGGGTCCATCAATCAGCGACAGATCAAAGGTCGGCGCGTAGCAGTTGTGATCTCCGTATTCCCGAGAGTGCCATTCATAGCTGGGAATCGTGACAAATTTTCCCGGCTCGTTCGCCGCCGCCATCTCCTTCATCAGCTGTGGCCAATAGCGCTGCAACTTGGCAAACCCTCCCAGATGGATCCCGATCCCTTTGCTATACTTTGAGAGATCCGTCATCATATCGGGCCAAAACGCATGCCCGGTAATCGTGCAAAAATCCAAATGCTCTTTCGCATTGGCCAGCGTCCGAGCCGCGGTGCCACTACCATAACTTACCGCACAATGATTATGTAGATCACCCCAAAATAAACTCATGCGACGATGCCAGATCATTTCGTGGCGGAGCGCAAACCCACAACGCCCACACGGTCCTGAAAACATTGTCTTCGCCTATCCGTCCGCCAAGGTTTCCGGCAATAAATATCTCCTCCCCCAACCCTCTTTACATCATGAGCTTTCTATCTCGCTTCCTTCCCATATGCCTCCTCGGCCTCGCCTCACTCCACGCGACTGTTCCACTACCGGAGCTTCCCCCGCGAATCGTCGCGCCGACTGATAAGGCTGAGTTTCGCCACTTCGTGCTCGATAACGGTCTTCGTGTCCTGCTCGTCTCCGACCCCAAATTTAACAAATCCGCCGCGGCGCTCGTCGTCCCCACGGGCCAAATCGATGATCCGTTCGACATGGTTGGCCTCGCGCATTTTACCGAGCACATGCTCTTTCTCGGCACGGAGAAATACCCCGATGTCTCCGGCTACAAAGCATTCATCTCCAGCAATGGCGGACGTAGCAATGCCTACACCGCCAGCGATCACACCAACTACCAATTCGATGTTCGCCACGAAGGCTTCCCCGAAGCACTGGATCGTTTCGCACAGTTTTTCATCGCCCCCCTCTTTACCGCCGAGTTCACCGCGCGTGAAGTCAACGCCGTCAACAACGAGGCCATGCGCCACGTGCAAAATGATGGACGCCGCATCCACAATGTGCGACGCGAGCTCTACAATCAGGCTTCAGGAGAAAGTAAGTTTTCGACCGGTAACAAGGAAACCTTGGCGAAAGCCGATGCCGCCGCGGTGCGCGCCTTTTACGAATCGCACTACTCGGCCGATCGCATGGCGCTCGCCCTCACCGGAAACGCTTCACTCAACGAACTCGAAAAGCTCGCGCGGGATATTTTTTCCGATATCCCCCGGCGCGACCTGCCCACCGTCACCCGCGAGCCCATCTTTCTGCCCCGCAAAGCAGCGCTCCGACTCGCCACGATCGAACCCGTTAAGGAAATTCGCTTACTTGAACTCGAGTTTGTCGTGCCGCCGACACGACCTGATTTCGCCAGTAGATCCGATGCGCTCCTCGCCGAGTTAATCAACTACGCCGGACCCGGCGGGCTCGCTCAATATCTCAAAGATGCCGGGTTGGTGACCACTCTGGATTCCGGTATTTGGGAGCGCACTCCCGGCTATGGCTCTTTCTTCCTCGAGGTCGAACTCACCACTGAAGGTGCACAGGAAACCAACCGGATCTTGGAAACCATTTTCGCCTATATCCAACACCTGCGAGACGCGCCTTTCCCTCTGGAGTTTTTTGAAGACCAGGCCCGCATCGCCGCCCTCGAGGAAACATACTCCGATCGCGGCGAAGGCCGGGGGCTCGCTTCCGCACTTGCAAATCAAGCGCTCTTCTACCCGCTCGAGATCGCGGAACGTGCTCCTTATGTATGGGGACAACCCGACGAAGCTAGCTATCGGAAGCTGCTCAGTGTGCTCACTCCCGACAACCTGCTCGTCACGTTCGCCGCCAAGGGCCTGCCCACCGACACCACTGAAAAAATCTACGGCACCGCCTACGCTTATACTGAGACGACCGGAGATAGTTACGAAGCCCTGCTCAACCCCACTCCTATCGCCGAGTTTGCCCTGCCGGGCATCAACCCCTTCATGCCCCGCAACACTCCGATTCTGGCGGAGCGCGCCCTCCCCCTGATTGACGAGCCTGGCTTGCAACTGTTCTACGCGGCGGACGTCGAATATCAACGCCCCCAAAGCACCCTGATTTTTCGCTTCGTTCCTTCGCGAGAAATCGCCGGAATCGAAGGCGACCTGCTCCTCCAATTCTACCGAGTCTGTCTCCTCGACGCACTTGAACCCGCCGCCAATGACGCCGCGATCGCTGGGGTCACCTTCACTCTATCTGCAACACTTGAAGGCATGACGCTGACCGTTTCCGGATTTGGCGAATCCCCCGCCAAATTCGCCAAATATGTGGCTGAGCAGCTCCTCAGTTTTCAGGTTTCGTCGCAACGTTTTGCCGCCTTGAAGGAGCGTGTGATTCGCGGACTGCGTAGTTACGATCAAACCGAAGCTTACAAGCTCGCGAGAGATCGGGCCAATGCCCTCGCGCGAGAATTCATGTTTCTCCCCGACGAGAAACTAGCCCTCGCAGAATCCGTTACATTCGAGGAAATCCGCGCCTATGCCGCTGACTACTTCGCCACCGGAAAAATCGAAGCTCTTATCCACGGTCACACCACGCACGACGAAGCCATTGAAATCGCTCACAACTTTGCCCACCACCTGAGTTCAGAGCCGATCGCCGAGGAACACCTTGTGCGTCGCCGACACCTCGATCTGGCGGCTGGATCTCCGGTGTTCGATACTGGCGAAATCAAAGGGGGTAATTCCGCCTACTGGGCCCTTCACCTCTTACCCTCGAATACTCCTCAAGCTCGCGCCGCCTCAATCGTCTTGGGCAATTTCCTCAACGAGCCGTTTTTCACCGAACTGCGCACCCGTCAGCAACTCGGATACATCGTCGGCTCAGGATCTGGATCTTCTCGCACCCAACTCCAGCAAATCTTCGTGATTCAATCCAGCACCCACGCGCCCGACGTATTGCAAGCAAAGGCAGAAGCCTTTCTGCTCACTACTCCCGCCAAACTCGAAGAGCTGTCGCCCGAAGGCTTCGCAACCCTCATCGCCGGAGCACGTTCTCAAATTGAAGAGAAACCGAAAAGCATCGCTGAAAAAGCCACCCGCCTATTCTCCCTCGCCTACGATTTCGATCAAGATTGGGAACGCCGTGAGGAAACTCTCGCCGCACTCGACCAACTCTCCAAAGACGATCTGGCTCAGCTTCTCGCAAAAATCATTTCGGTCGATTCGGCTCAACGCATCGTCGTGCTCGTATCCGGCGAATCTCACGAAGCCAGCCGTGCCGAGGCAACCTTGACTGACCGCGAATCCTGGAAGTCTAAGCAAACTTACCGCTAAGCCACCTACTCAGCCACTGCATCCAGCTCGCGCTTCACGCTTTCGATCAGGATAGCGCGGGTCATCGGTTTGGCCAACAACCGCGCGTTAAACTGTGCCAGTTTATCTTTATCGTCAGCCACTGGACTGCCGGTCAGTGCAATGATCGGCATGGTATGGTTCTTTTCTCGCGTGACTTTGATCAGTTCGCACCCGTCCATACCGGACATGCGTAAATCGGAAATCATCAAGTGAACATCGTCGCCGTTAGATTCCAAAATCGTGAGTGCTTCCTCCCCGCTTTCCGCGGCAAAGATCCGATAGCCTTCCGCTTTGAGCAGGAGTGAAAGTGTCGTGAGGACCATTTCCTCATCGTCCACTAAAAGGATACCAGAGGTAAATGGGTTGCCCGAGATATCATGGTTAACTTTTGCTCCTTCCACGGGCAAATAAACCCGGAACGTAGTGCCCTCCTTGGGTTTGCTATCCACGGCGATAAATCCGCCATGCCCTTTGATGATTCCGCGCACCGTCGCCAACCCCAGCCCTGTGCCACGATTCGAATCTTTTGTGGAATAGAAAGGATCGAAAATGCGCTCGATCATTTGCGGCGTCATCCCCTCACCAGTATCCGAAACCCTCGTCACCATGTAAGAGCCCGGAACGGCTTCCGAAAGGAGCTTGACGGCTCCTTCATCAATCTCCTCACGATCTAACGTAATGCGAATTGAACCGCCCTCGGGCATCGCATCGCGCGCATTGATACATAGATTCATCAACACTTGATTGAGCTGGGTGACATCCGCTTTGACGGGTAGCGCCTCCTGTAAAATCGAAAGAGACAACTTCACATCTCCCTTGATCGTCTTGCCCATAAAATCGACAAATTCGGTCAGCAAAGAAGGAAGGTCGACCTCGACATGCTTGCCCTCGGCTCCGCGCGCAAACGCGAGTAATTGCTTCACGAGCGCCGCCCCATTTTTTGCCCCGCGGTGCATGGTGGCGATCAAGTCCTTATACTCGGATTGCTGCAGGTTTGATTGCAGGATATCCACCGACATCAAAATCGGTGCGAGCATGTTGTTCAGATCGTGGGCAATTCCGCCGACCATCATACCCATACTTTCCATGCGTTGGGCTCGGAGGAATTTTGCCTCCAATTGACGGTTCTCGGTGACATCGGTGTTGATCACCAAAATAGATTGCGGTCGCGCGTTCGCGTCTTCGATCAAGGCCCAGCTACTTTGAACCACGACCTCCTGACCCGTTCTCGTGCGCTGGCGCAATTCGCCCCGCCACTCACCATTCGCCCGCGTGTGTGAACGCGCAAATTGGCAACTTGCCGAATTCGTTAAAAGCAGGTCCATCGCATCGCGTCCCATCGCATCCTCTCGCGACCATCCGTAAAGCCGCTCCGCACCCTTGTTCCAATAGGTAATGCCGCCATCGATCCGTTGCACAATAATAGCATCCTGGGCATGATCTAGCAGCGCCGCTTGCTCGTCGATACGAGCTCGCGCCTCGCGCAAAGCCTCTTCCGGTTGTTGCTTCGCTTTCGCATCCGCCGCACGCTGGATCGCCCCGCGAATAGCCCCGGACAGCCGATCTGAATTCTGTTTAAGCACCAGATCACACGCCCCCTCATGCATCCACTCGACTGTGCGTTCTTCGCCCACTGGTTCCGCGAGAATAATCACTGGTTTTTCCGGACAGATCTTTCGCGCCAAGGTCAACGCATTCGTATCTTCCAGTTGGATCAAATCATCATCCGCCAGCACGACGTCGAAATCCCTTCGTGCCAGCGCCACCGAATAGTCCAGCAACGAGGTTACCTTGTGAACCACGCCATTGGGCCACTCACGTTTCAAGATTTCCTCGCAACCTCCTGAGACACTCAACGCCTTCTTCAAAAGAAGAAAGCGTAGAGGGCTGTGGGTTTGAGAGGTTGGCTCCCTGTTTTCAACTACTGTGGTAGTCTCTACCAAAAGAAATACCTTTCGTCCTCTTCGAGGAAACGTCGGGATGGTGGTCTGAGCACGAATCGCCACACCGTCGTGTAGTCTGACCATGGGCCGACGATCTCCCGATCACTGACTATCTCTGGTTTAGGTGCAGGGCCAGAGCATTTCCGTCCGAGTCTTTCTCTAAACAATTCATGCCCCTCTTCGGTGGCGAAAAACCAGGAGCGTTTTTCCAAACGCTCCGTCAGCGGTTCGACTTCACCTGCCCCCAATGCGAGCAAACGCGTGCGCGTAACCCACTCTTGACGAGTGAGCTCGATCATCGCCTTTTCGCAGGCACGGGTAAAAGATTCGGCGGCGGCATGACCGTAAACGTGAAAGCCCCATTCGGAGCGAGCAAAGAGTAGAACAGCGACACCACCAAGTGGCGGTTCAAAAGCCAGAGCACTAACCCCGGGCCACTCTGTATCACGTAACTGGCCGTCAATTTTACCTTCCCACCAATGTAGAAGGCAAAATCGCTCCAGCGATTCGAGGACCGCCGAGCGACGCGCAGGCGCCCTCGAAAGACCTGGAAAAGCGGCCATACCATTTGATGTTTCATCAACATCAAAGCCAAATTCTTCGCAACGATCCGACCGGACCGTCGCGTGAAAAGCCCAACGCTCCAAAGCCTCGGAGACAGCCATATGTCGCGCCACCATCGGCGAGTCATGCGTCCCCGAGCCATCCACATCACTGTAGAGCTTAGCCCGACCCCGTGGCACCAGTCCCGCCCGCAAACTGGCGTTGGATTGGAAGAGCCGACGACCATACATGGGGAATTCTCCCAACTCAATATGCTCGATCGGCCCTCCACGTGAGGCCATCACGCTGCGATAACGAAGTGATGCTAAGCTAATCATGACCGTGATATCCTGTGATCACTCCCGTGGCATATCACAGGGATCAGTGCAGGGTTTCGCAGAAAGCAAGGTGTCCTTACTTAGCTCAGGAGAGAGATCCTGAGCGGAAAGATCCACCCGATCAGCGGCGCGAGCAAAGCCCACGGCCAACAAAAGACTGGCGACCAGTCCGAGCACGAGATGTTTAATATTTTTCATAACAACCTCATTAGAAGTCCTCACCTCGCTTTTCCCAAGAGGTCTGGGTAACGATTTTTACCGCCTCATACTGAAATTCCTGTATGGCCTTTCCTCGACCCACCTGATCTACTCTGTCTTTGCCGTGTCCCATGTCCGTTTACGTTTATTGCTCTTCGCGAGCCTCACTATGGCCCTGTCGGCGACAGGATCTGTAGAGAATACGTATAGAGATCAGGCAGGACTTCTCGTTTCCACGATAGACCCCGCTGAATTAGGGGCCAATACCTCTGTGTGGTGCACCACGCAAAGCGAAGACGGCACCCTCTTCTTCGGCGGAGACGAACTCCTCGTCTATACTGGTGAGACCTGGAGTTCTTATAAAATGGGCGAGGCTTATGCCATTCGCTCGCTTGATTTTGGCACCGACGGACGCCTGTGGGCCGCTGCAGTGAACGAAATCGGTTGGTTTCAGAAAAGAGCTGATGGCGGCTGGGATTATCAGTCAATCAGAGCTAAGCTTCCCGAAGCTATATACGACCTCGGCGAGGTCTGGAAAGTTTATGCCATCAATGATGGAGCGCTTTTTGTAACCCAATCCAAAATTATTCAGTTGAAAGGGGACAAGTTCACTTGGTGGGACTACAATGTCTCCCGCAGATTGATACCTGCTGATAACAGCAAAGCCCTTTACGTTTCGAATCGAAACTCAGGCCTATTGAGGATTTCATCCAATGAACCTGAGTTGGTTTATCCCATCAATGTGATCGGATCCTCCAGTGTATTTTGGATAGGTGAAGCCAATGGGAAAACGGTTTTTGCAACCTCTGCTGGGGTGGGCACTATCGAGGACGGTCAACTTGAGTATGCCGATCAGGCGCTTTCCGAATATTTAACTGCAAACATCCTCACCACAGCCCGATCTCTAGCAGACGGAACCTTGGCTCTGGGAACGCTGAAAGGCGGTCTGGTTATCGTCGGGAGTGATCTGCACTTACAACAGGTAATAGGGGTAAAAAACGGGCTACCTACAGATGAGGTTTATAGCATCCATCAGACGCAGGGAGGTGCACTCTGGGTGACTTCAAGCACGAATATATTCCAGATTAAAGACTTAGGCAATATTACCGTCTTTGATCAAAGACACGGTCTTCCCAAGGCGGGAGGCCTGAAGATAATAACCCATAACGGCCAACCAATCATTCTGAATAAAGGTGGCGTCTACCAGCCAGATAGTTCAACCCATGGCTTCGCTCGCAAGGACGCTGTCCTTGGAGCATACCGTGATATACTGTCTACACCATCCGGCTTAAATGTGGCGGGCAATTATGGCGTCATCGGGCTGCAGGAGGAAGCACGCCTTTCGTATCACACCACTCCGCACGATGTTTTTAAAATTGGCCCCAGCCCAAGCATAGGAAGCTACTACGCCTCTGAGAACCGTCAGATCATCCAATTCTCCACGACCGGTGCCCCATCACACCCCATCACAAATCAGCTCCCGGATATTTCAGACGGATTTGTCTCCGATTCTAAAGGGCGACTCTGGATCAGCACCGTATCCGAAGGTCTGCATGTCGCCACTCCTTCGGCAGACGGTCCTGTAGATGCCGAACCGGCGAATCTCCACCACGGCTTTCCCCACTCCAAAGGATACCCCAAAGTCGCGACGCTCGCCGACACCGTGATCGCGACCGGACCAGAAGAGGCCTATTGGTTGAATCCGGATACGGATCAATTTGAAGCCGTCGCAAACTATCCCTCCGGTGAAACAATCTCGCTCTCGAATGCGGATGCACAAGGTCGCATCTGGGCCGCGATCGCCGGCATGCAAAAGGGCATGCCCGCACGTTTAGGGCAACTTGAGCGCACGGCCCATGGCGTGCGTTGGATCCCGCGCTCCGTTGGAGGCCTTACGACGGCAGGTCGACCCCGTGCGCTCCACGTCGAGATTACGGAAGCAGGTAACACGCTATGGATCGCAGGCAGTAACGCGCTGCTCCGCGTGACCCAGCCCGAAACCATGGTCGCGCGCCCACCGTCGAAACCACTGCTCAACGCCACGGTGCACGACGATCCCACCGCACCAGGCCAGCCCATCACGACCGAGCTTCCCTACTCGACCAAACGTCTGCACCTGCAATTTAGCTCCACTGACTACGGGAACCGCGATGCGCTTCGCTACCAAACGATGCTTTCGGGAGTTGATCGCGATTGGTCCAAGCCCACGAACACGCCTCGGCTCGAACTCGCGAATCTCCGTGAAGGAAATTACTCTTTCAAGGTCCGCGTGATCGCCAACACCGGTTTGGTGAGCCAAGCGACCGAGCTTCGATTCTCGATTGCCACACCATGGTGGCGCACCCCCTCGGCCTATGGTGGTTACGCCCTGTTGATTGGGATTACGCTAACGGGGCTTTATCGCCTGCGTGTTCGCACTATTCGCCAACGGGCCGAACTGCTGGAGCAAACCGTGCGCCTCCGCACCAACGAACTCGAAAAAGCCAATGCGGCCAAGACCGAGTTTGTCGCCAGCATGAGTCACGAAATCCGCAACCCGATGAATGGGATCATCGGATCAGCCCATGCTCTCGATCAGACCGAACTAAGCAAAGAGCAGCGCCACCTTGTTTCGACGCTGAACAGTTGCGCCACCTTTCTCGGTTCTTTGGTCGAAGACGTGCTCGATTTCTCCTCGATCGAAGCCGGCGCCTTCAAGGTGCAGCAACAACCCTGCTACCCGCGCACGATTCTCGAAAGCGTTTCCAATATGCTTTCAGGTCAGGCCGTGATTGCCGGCGCCCATTTCGAACTGGAGGTCGATGCCGAACTCCCCACCCAAATACTGGCCGACGCTTCTCGCGTGCAGCAGATCCTCGTCAATTACGCCACCAATGCCCTCAAATTTAGTGGAGGTGGTCGGGTGCGTCTTTCCGCCTACACCGATAATAATAACATCGCGTTTGCCGTCACCGACAATGGGCCCGGAATCAGCACGGACGAACAAGCGGTGCTCTTCACCCGATTCTCTCGCTTAAAAACCGCGCGAAATGCCGGCGTCGCGGGCACGGGCCTCGGATTGGCGGTGTGCCGCGCAATCGCCGAAAAGATGGGCGGCTCCGTGGGTGTGGCCAGCGCTCCCCGCCGTGGGGCGACGTTCTTTTTACGAATCCCGCTGCAGACCGCGTCGGCCAATGATCACACGCCCAAGCTCGCGCTGCCCTCCATGGAAGGTGCCCGCGCCCTCGTGGTCGAAGACATTGATTACAACGCCCGCGCCCTCAACATCATGCTGAAGCAATTGGGCTTCACCGTTGATCTCGCGCCCGATGGGGCCACCGCGCTCAAGCACTTATCGACCCGCGCCTACCATGCGGTTTTTCTTGATTACGATCTACCCGATATGAGCGGACTCGATATCGCGCGTCGTTTGCGGCTCAACGAAAATGAAGAGAGCAAAGCACTCGTGATCGCCACCACGGCTTACTCCACCGTTGAGGATCGACGGGCGTGTTTGGAGGCGGGGATGGATGTCTTTCTCGGTAAGCCGATCACTCCCGAAAAACTCCAAACAGTGCTCGCCGGGATGCCACCCATCGCCCTGCCTTCAGCCTCCATCGACCTCCCGATCGACCCATCAGGACTAAATCTGCGGAT
Organism: Cephaloticoccus sp.; assembly: GCA_034669935.1. Taxonomy (GTDB): domain Bacteria; phylum Verrucomicrobiota; class Verrucomicrobiia; order Opitutales; family Opitutaceae; genus Cephaloticoccus. Next base: position 129,881 of record JAXMOJ010000011.1, on the reverse strand, counting down.
GCTAAACTACCTCGCGGACAATCAGCCCGACGGACTGAAACGCGAAATCAAACGTTACCTCGATTCGCTCACCGCCACGCACGGCGAAATCTTGGAAGCCCTGCTCACCCGCAATCGCCCTGCCTTGAGCAAAGCCGCCCATCGAATGCTTTCGCACGCCAGAATGGTCGAAGCCACCACCCTTACCACGATCACCGAGGAACTTGAGACCGAAGCCGACTACGCTGAAAACCGACGCCTTGAGGAACTCGGCGACGAGTTATCCGCTGCCATCACCGAACTCAGGAAAATGCTGGTCCGCCATCACCAGGCGCAGACACCTGCGTGAAACCTTGATCGATCGCAAAACGAATCAACTTCGGGGTGCTGTGCAGGTTAAGCTTTTTCATGATGCGACTGCGAAATGTCGCCGCAGTCTTTTCGCTGATCGATAACTTCAGCGCGATTTCATCGTCGGAAAGAGATTGCCCGATCAAGGCGAGCACCACGCGTTCGCGTTCGGTTAATACTTTATCAAACGAGCTGGGATTGGCGATCCTCTTGGCCTTCGCTTTTTCGTATGATGGAGAGAGATACTGCTTCCCCGCTGAGACCGCTTCGATCGCTTCGTGGAGGCTTTCTAAACTGTTCGCGTTCTTATCCACGAAACCATGGATCCCGGCGCGCTCCACCCGATAGAGTGTGTAATCACCTCGCGCGGAGGTAATCGCGATGATCCGAAGATCCGGCAATACTTTGCGCACAGTTTCAATGATGGTGAATCCGTCCGTATCGGGCAGATGCAAATCCAACAAGAGCAAGTCCGGCTGCTCAGCCAGAATCACCCGCAAGGCTTCCGCCCCATCGCCCGCTTCGCCAACCACATCGTAACCGAAGTCGCTCACACACACTTTGTGTATGACCTCCCGGAACATCTGATGGTCTTCCACGATCACAATGCGCATGCCCACTTTCATGGTTGAAACACACCAATTAAACAATCGGCAAATGCGTCATCCTCGTTGCGACGCGGTTCGGAAACACACTCCCTGCATCCTAATCAGGTTCACCGCTTGACCTGCATCAAGGCACCCTCTTTCACACCGTGCTAGTTTCACCGCATTAATTCCACTGTTCATCCCTCAATCACATCATTTGAGCGCAACGCGACGAATCCACCTCGCTCAAATCGCAGTGTGTTTTTGCCCAAAGAACACGGCTCATGGTCGCTCGCCCTGGAGCCAATTATTTTTGGTTTATTGATCGTTCCCAGCTTCGCCGGAGGAGCTTTGGCGCTGAGTGCGACGGCCGCGTTTTTTATTCGGCGACCCATGAAAACTTTTTTCAAGGCTCATGATCACGTCGCCCTACTCACGCTCTGCGTTCTTTTCTCGCTCACCCTGATTGGATTTACCCAAGCAGTAATTCTGGGCGGAATCGCACCGCTCTGGCCGTTAATTCCTGCGATTCCAATGGGCACCCTCTATCTGTATTGGGATCGAGAAAATGCAGCTCGCGCGGCAGCCGCAGAGCTCATCGGTAGCGGTTTGTTTGCCCTCGTGCCCGCAGTCATGGCCACCCTGGCCGGATATGGGGCGGGGCTCGCTCTTAGCCTCAGCGCTCTCATGCTCGCACGTAGTGCCCCCACAATACTAACCGTGCGCGCCCTTTTGCGTCGCCGCAAAGGTCAATCGGCAAGCCGATTAGCCGCTGTTGCTGCAACCGTGATCACCATGGGCATGATCACCCTGCTCGCACATGAAGGACACATCCCTACCATCGCTCATGCACTTATCCTCCTTTCCAGTATAAGATTAGCTCTTCTCTTCACTCGCACACCCGTATGGTCTGCTCAACGCATCGGGATGACAGAGGCCCTCTTTGGTCTAGCATATATCCTAATCATAGCATGGAGCTACTATTAGTTTTGTTCCGCAGACTTGATACAGGTCAAGGCGCTCACGGCATAACCCCGTAAACTAACCCCGTAAACTAACCCCTTAATTCTAATCCATGAAAATGCCAAAAACATACCTCACCTCCACGCTGTGTGCTGCACTGCTCGGTCTAACCACCGGTCTGACAGCTTACGCTGCAGGCGATGCTGGCCCGACCCAGGGTCGCGTCGAGCTCCCACCTGAAATCAAAGCCATGCCGGTGGTAAACGCCGAGCTGACTTCTCCTCCCTACGTGCCACCTGCAATTACCCGCGATCATGCTGCTCGTGTGATTGTAAATCTTGAGGTGACCGAAATCGAAGGCCGGATGGCTGACGGCACGACCTACACCTTCTGGACTTATGGCAGCACGGTGCCCGGTTCTTTTATCCGTATCCGTGAAGGAGATGTCGTTGAATTTCACCTCAACAATCACCCCTCCTCCAAGCTTCCTCACAACATCGATTTACATGCCGTCACCGGTGCTGGTGGTGGTGCCGCTTCGTCCTTTACGGCTCCGGGGCATAGTTCCCAGTTCACCTTTAAAGCGCTCAATCCCGGACTCTATGTCTATCACTGCGCCACGGCTCCCGTGCCTATGCACGTCGCCAATGGCATGTATGGTCTGATCCTCGTCGAACCAGTCGGCGGAATGCCCCCTGTCGATCGTGAATACTACGTGATGCAGGGCGATTTCTACACTCAAAACAACTATGGGGCCGCTGGCCTCCAGACCTTCGACATGGCTAAATCCATCGACGAACGCCCCACCTACATCGTGTTTAACGGTTCGGTCGGTTCCCTCGTCGGAGACAATGCGCTCAAGGCTGAAGTCGGAGAAACGGTTCGTCTCTACTTCGGCGTCGGTGGTCCCAATATCACCTCGTCCTTCCACGTCATCGGTGAAATCTTCGATACGATCTATCCCGAAGCGGCGTTGTCGAATCCACAATCCAACGTGCAGACCACGATGGTGCCCGCCGGTGGAGCCACCGTGGTTGATTTCAAGGTGGATGTGCCCGGCACCTTCATCCTCGTCGACCACTCGCTCTCCCGCGCCTTCAATAAAGGTGCCCTCGGTATGCTCAAGGTCACCGGCGAATCAGATCGCGTGATCTATTCCGGTAAGGAAATCGATTCCGTTTACCTCGGTTCTCAATCCGAAGCCGGCACCACCGCGCACAAGCGTGAAACCGAACTACAAGCGAAGATCGCTGCTGAAATTAAGAACAACCCTGCTATCGCCAGTCTCACCAAGGAAGTGCAATTCGAGAAGGGTAAGCAGGTCTACATGCAGCTCTGTTTCGCCTGTCATATGCCTGACGGCAAGGGTCTGCCCAAGGTGTTCCCCGGACTCGCGAATTCCGATTACCTCCTCGCTGATAGCGATCGCGCGATCCGCGTCGTAGTCAAAGGCCTTACCGGTCCTGTGACCGTGAATGGAGAGACCTTCAACAGCGCAATGCCTGCCCAAGCACAACTCAGCGATGAAGAAGTCGCCAATGTCGTCACCTATATTCTGAACGAATGGGGCAACGATGGTGGCAGCGTCACCGTAGACGACGTCCGTCGCGTTAAAAGCGAATCCAAATAAGATTCAGCCACTGGAATAACGTCATGTCTCCCCACCTTCGCCGCCGTGCGCCACTCTGGTCCCTCATCGGGGTCATCGTGCTCGCGCTCACTCAGGGTGGGATTGCTCGCGGTAATACCGATGGCATGACGTTTATTCCCGCGGGTGTTTACGCACCCCTATTCACTGGCCCGGAAGATCCCGACGAGATTCCGGTGCCCTCATTTTTTATTGATACTCAACCCGTCACCAATGGTGACTTCCTCGCCTTTGTTCAGGCCAACCCGAAGTGGCGCCGTTCTCAGGTGAGTCCAATTTTCGCCGACGAATCCTATCTGAAACATTGGGCCGGTGATCTTGAGCTTGGACCGCTCGCACCAGCCAATTCGCCGATCGTTCATGTTTCCTGGTTCACCGCTCGCGCCTATGCACGCTGGCTGGGTAAACGCCTCCCCACCACCGCTGAGTGGGAACGCACCGCCGCCGTCGGTTACGATGGTCCCGACGGTAAAAACGACGCCGTCCTCAATGGTGACATCTATCGCTGGTTCGCCAGCCCCACCAAAGCGACCATCCCCTCCGCGACCAACGCCCGTCCCAACTATCTCGGCGTGAAGGGGCTCTTTGGCTACATCTGGGAATGGGTGTCTGATTTCAGCACCTCCATGGTCACGGGTGAATCTCGGGGCGACAGCGGCCTGGAACGCGATCTCTTCTGCTCCGCAGGTTCCGTCGGCGCCAAAGAAACAAACGACTACGCCGCCTTCATGCGCATGGCCTTGCGCAGCTCCCTGAAAGCCAACAACAACACCAGCTCTCTCGGCTTCCGCTGTGCCCGAGACTCCGAACTTTAATCCACTCAATCTCCATGAAATCTATCCGTTTTCTTTCTTTCATCACCAGCCTCATGGCGGTGTCCATCGCGTGGGCCGAACCCGCCAAAGAAGAGCTCGATGCCTGCTGCCAAGCCGAGGTCGAGAGTGCTCCATTTACCCAGCTTTCGCTCTATCAACTCGACACAAGCTATACGAGCGATGCGGGTAAAACCGTCCGTCTGGGAGATTTTCGAGGCCAACCGGTGGTGTTAACCATGTTCTTCGCATCCTGCGGTTATGCCTGCCCATTGTTGGTCAGCGATGTGACCAAGATCAAAGAATCCCTGCCCGCCGAAATTCGTGATGATGTCGCCCTCGTGCTCGTCTCCTTCGATGTCGAACGCGATACACCCGAAGCGCTCCATCAATACAAAACCGAACGCGGCCTGGATGATCATTGGACACTCCTGCATGGTAATGACGACGCCGTGAGCGAACTCGCGGCTCTGCTCGGCGTGAAATACAAGCGTGAGAACAACGGCATGTATTCCCATTCCAATCTCATCACCATTCTCAACTCCGAAGGCGAAATCGCCCATCAAAGAGCAGGCCTTAAAGGAGGCCTTGAAGAAACCGCCCGCGCCATCGTCGGGGTGGTCAACCAGGAATAAACCGTTATGAAAACCGCCTTGTTTCGTGTGCTCATTCTCAGCGCAGCAGCCACTGCTATGTCTGCTTCCGATCCTCTCGCTACGGCGTTGGAGGAGGGAAAGCCTTCTTTAAACATTCGCACTCGCTATGAGGATGTTTCCCAAAGCGGTTTAAAGGATGCCACCGCCTTCACCTTCCGCGCCCGCCTCGGCTATACCACGGGTAATGTGAACGGCTTTCAGGGTCACCTCGACGTCGAATACATCACGGCCTTTGATTCCGATAAATACAACCAAGCCGGTCTCAATCCTCGTGGCGCCGGGCACGCCGTAGTCGCCGATCCCGAGCATACAGAACTCAATCAAGCCTACCTCCGCTACACCCGCGACAAGACCACATTCACGGCGGGCCGTCAGAGATTCGTGCTCGATAACGTGCGGTTCATCGGTGATGTCGGCTGGCGTCAAAATCAGCAGACCTTCGATGCGTTGGTCATTCAGGATCAAAGCATCGACAACCTCAAGTTGACTTACGCTTACCTCCATCAAATCAACCGCATCTTTGGCAATGATCATCCGGCCGGCACCTGGGATTCCGATTCCCACCTCCTCAATGTGAGCAACCGTGGACTCTCTTTCGGCACGCTCACCGGTTACGCCTACTTCCTCGATTTCGACAACGCAGCCGCCAATTCCACCGCGACCTTTGGGATCAGCTTGGCCGGTAAAAACAAGGCTACTGATGATCTGGAAATCAGCTACCGGGCCGAGTTCGCCCAGCAATCTGAATACGGTTCCAGTCCGCTCAAATACGACACGGGATATTATGTGCTCTCCGCCGGAATCAGTGGAGCGCTTGCCAGCGTGACACTCACTCATGAAACCCTTGGTTCTGATAATGGCGTAGGATTCAAGACCCCGCTCGCCACTCTCCACGCATTCAACGGTTGGGCTGATCAATTTCTCGGCACCCCCGGAGACGGCCTGCGCGACACTTCAATTAAGCTCGGCCCGAAGCTTCCGGGTAAGATTGGGCTCACCGCCGTATATCACCACTACGAAACCGTTCAGAACAATCGAGAGCTCGGTCGCGAATGGGACATCGTGCTCGCCCGATCCTTCACCCCACAAGTCAAAGGCTTAATCAAGTTTGCCGACTACGACGGTGCGAAAAATATAAAACCCGACGTGCGCAAAGTCTGGCTACAGGTTGAGTATAATCTCTAACTTCATTGTATGGACGCCCCCTCTAAAAACAGCACTCTCGACGTTCGTGAAATCATCGCGAAGGGCGAGGAACCATTCGACGCGATCCGCACCAAAGTGGATGCGCTCGGTCCAGATGAATCGCTCGAAGTCATCGCGCCTTTCATGCCGGCACCTTTAATCGAAATGCTGAAATCGGAAGGCTTTGCTGCTCAAATGGAACACCTTCCCGACGGTGCCTGGTCGGTGCGATTCCAACGCCCATAAAACCCCTTCCCTATGGCTTCAAATACACTTCTCTCTTCCGGTCAATCCGGCATCTGTTCGGTGCTCGATCACGCCCCTTCCGGAGAACATAGCATTGTCAGTAAGTCCGTGCTCACCACTCCCGGGATAAGGATCACACTCTTTCACTTCGCCGTCGGGCAGGAACTCTCCGAGCATACCAGCAAAGCCCGCGCGATCATCCAGATCTTGAGCGGTTCCTGTTTATTCTCGGTCAATGGCACTGAGCATCATCTCAAGACAGGTGATCTGCTGCACTTACCGCCTTCGGAACTACACGCGGTAAAAGCAGAAGAGGCCTTTTCCATGTTGCTCACACAAGTCACCGAAGCTAACAGCTCACCTCAGTAAACGAGCAGCGGCAGATGAGCTTCTACCCAGACCGGACTGTTTGAGATAGTCTCTCATACGACTGTCTTACGTTGGCTGACTCGCATCGGACGTTGGAGCAGCCGTATTTTCCTTGATCGAGATCAAGGAATCAGGCCATCCCAGCCCTCGGAAGTTGACTCTGCCTATAAAGTGAGTAATCACTCACTTACTTCTCGAAACCTCTATGAAACTTGATTCAAAACATCTTCCGGCAGATCAACGTCGCGCCGCCACGGTTGAAACCATGATTGCCCTGGCGGCTGAGCAGAACCCGAGCGAGATCACCACCGGCGCGATTGCCGAGCGGATGAACCTGTCTCAAGGCGCGCTCTTCCGGCATTTCCCCACCAAGGATGACATGTGGCAGTCGGTCATGGAATGGGTCGCCCAGCGGCTCCTGGCTCGAATCGACAAGGCGGCCCAAGGAGCCGCTTCTCCTCTCGCGTCCCTGGAAGCGATGTTCATGGCTCACCTAGATTTCGTGGCCAAACACCCAGGGATTCCCCGCATGCTTTTTGGCGAACTCCAGCGCGCCAAAGATACCGCCGCTAAACGCATGGTGCGAACCCTTCTCACTCAATACGCCGAACGCCTGCACACCCTTCTCCAACAAGGCAAGGATCGGGGAGAGATCGCGTCCGAGGTAGATATCCACGCCGCTGCCACCTTATACATTGGCATGATTCAGGGATTAATCATGCAGTCGCTGATCTCTGGAAATATGACCCCGATCCGTGACTCGGCTCCCGGGGTTTTCATCCTCTTCGCTCGTGGACTAAGGAGGGTGTCATGAAACGACTGCCCCTCAAAGGTCGAACGCTGGCGCTGCTGGCGGTGATTGTGCCCCTCATCGCACTGTTTGTTTACGTCGTTTTTCGTTCCGGTCCCCTCGCCTCCGTGCCCGTAACCGCCACCAAAGTCGAAAATCGATCGATTTCTCCGGCTCTCTTCGGCCTCGGCACGATCGAAGCCCGTTACACTTACAAGATCGGCCCCACCACTCCGGGGCGGGTGCAAAGCATTCACGTTCAGGTGGGTGACCGAGTGCGCGCCGGGCAGGTGTTGGGCGGCATGGATCCGGTAGATTTCGATGAACGTATCGTGGCGCAGAACGCAGAACTGAAACGGGCGAATGCCGGTGTGGTCACCGCCGAGGCCCGCGTCCGCGAGGCGTCTGCCCGGCAACACTATGCCGAAGCCCAATTGCTCCGTTATGAACAACTGCTCACCGCGCGTTCCGTCAGTGAAGAAGCCGTCGAAACCAAACGACAGGAATTTCAAATGGCGACCGCCAGTCTCGACACAACCCAGGCCGGGGTGGAGATGTCTCAACAAGAATTAAGCCGGGCTCGCGCGAACCTCGACATGTTGATTCAGCAAAAGGCCAACCTTCAGCTCATCGCTCCGGCCGACGGGTTAGTGACTGTTCGCCATGCGGATCCGGGCACGACTGTGGTGGGTGGACAAGCAGTGCTGGAAGTGATCGATCCCGCGAGTCTGTGGATCAATGTTCGTTTCGATCAGTTGAATTCAGCCAAGCTGCGCGCGAATTTGGCGACCCGCATTGTCCTCCGTTCGCGGGAAGGGCAGAGTTTCACCGGTCAGGTGCTGCGGGTCGAACCCATTGCAGATACCGTGACCGAAGAGACCCTGGCCAAGATTGTCTTTGATCAAATCCCCACACCGATGCCTCCGATTGGAGAACTGGCCGAGGTGACGGTCGCGCTACCCAAACTAGCCAGCGCACCCGTGGTGCCCAATGCCAGTGTGAAACGCGTCGAAGGCCAACTCGGAGTTTGGCTCCTCAACAATAACGACTTGGTCTTTGCCCCGATCAAAACGGGCGCCAGCGATCTTGATGGGCAGGTGCAAGTTTTGGAGGGGCTCAAATCAGGCGACCACATCCTCCTTTACAGCCAACGCTCAATCGGTGCTCGCACGCGGGTTAATATCGTGTCGCGCCTCCCAGGAGTCACCCCATGATCAGCCTCGCCGGCAGAGATATTTTGCACGCCTGGGGTAAGTTTGTCTTCACCGGAGTAGGCTTGGGTCTGCTGATTGGCGTGACCCTCACGATGGCCGGTGTTTACCGCGGCATGGTCGATGACGGCAAAGCCCTACTCGACAACAGCAGCGCTGATCTCTGGGTCGTGCAGAAAGACACGCTAGGCCCCTACGCCGAACCTTCCGGTATTCGCGACGATGTTTACCGCAGCATCCGGGGCATTCCCGGAGTCGCGCGGGCCGCCAATATTACTTACCTGACCATGCAGGTGCGACGCAGCGATGTTGATGTGAGATCAATGATAGTCGGCGTGGTTCCCGGAGGTCCCGGCGAACCTGGTCAACCCGGATACTTGATCGCCGGACGGCAGATCACGCGTGGTCACTACGAAGCGGTCGCCGATGCCAGCTCCAAATTTCAGCTCGGCGAACGCATCCAGATTCGCCGCAACATTTACACTGTCGTGGGCCTCACCCGCCGCATGGTGTCTTCAGGCGGTGATCCCATGGTCTTTATTCCGCTGAAAGACGCCCAGGAAGCACAGTTCTTAAAAGACAACGACGCTATCATCCAACAACGTCGACGCACCAGCGCCAACCCCGCCTTCAACCGTCCGGGAGTGCCCGGATTGCTCGACTCGATCATCGCCTCCCAAACCAGCAGCCACTCCGTCAACGCCGTGCTCGTGCAAATCCAACCCGGCTATACCGCCGAGGAAGTGGCTGCGCCGATACGCCGCTGGAAACACCTGCAGGTCTATACCCGCGCGGAAATGGAAGGCATTATCATTGGCAAGTTGATCGCCACCGCAGCCAAACAAATCGGTATGTTCCTCGTCATCCTCGCCGCCGTTAGCGCCACCATCGTAGCGTTCATCATCTACACGCTCACCATGGATAAAATTCGCGAGATTGCCGTATTGAAACTCATCGGCACCAAGAACAGCCACATCGCTTCGATGATCCTGCAGCAGGCTTTAATTCTCGGATTAATCGGCTTCGTCGTTGGCAAGATCAGTGCGACCTTTGCCGCGCCGATATTTCCCAAATACGTGCTGCTGATTCCACAGGACTCGGTGGCCGGCTTTTTCATCGTGATGCTCATTTGCGTGCTCTCCAGCATCGTGGCGATCCGCATGGCTCTAAAGGTCGATCCGGCCGAAGCAATTGGAGGCTAATTATGAGCAGTTACGGTATCCATCTTGAAGGATTGAAAAAACGCTACGGCGAAGGCGACACCGCCGTAGATGCGCTCAAGGGCGTGGATATGCACGTGGCCCCAGGCGAAGTCGTGGGACTTATCGGCCCCTCAGGCTCGGGCAAAAGCACATTACTTAAAGCCTTAGGCGCCGTGATCGATCCGACCGCGGGCAAAATGACCCTCGGCGATGAAACGATTTACGATCAAGGTTGGAAAGTGAGCGACCTGCGTGCGCTGCGCCGTGACAAGATCGGATTCATTTTCCAAGCGCCCTACCTTATTCCGTTTCTTGACGTGACCGACAACGTCGCCCTCCTTCCCATGCTCGCCGGCGTGCCCAACGACCAGGCTCGCGCGCAGGCACTGGAGTTGCTCACCGCGCTCGATGTGCATCACCGCGCTCATGCTATGCCTGCGCAACTTTCTGGTGGTGAACAACAGCGGGTATCCATTGCCCGAGGCTTGGTCAACCGACCACCGGTGATCCTGGCCGACGAACCCACCGCCCCCCTCGATTCCGAACGCGCGATGGCCGTCATCCGCCTGCTCAACGACCTGGCTCACCGTTTCCACACCGCCATCATCGTCGTCACCCACGACGAAAAAATTATCCCCACCTTCAAGCGTATCTACCACATCCGTGACGGCATCACCTACGAGGAAGAAGGCGAAGGCCGTCCCTTCGATTAATTTCCACCACCAATTATTTCATAAACATGAAATCCATCCCCACCAGCGTTCGCTCATCTCCGCCGCACCAGTCTCGATGCAATCGAACTCTGAAAGGGCTGGCCATGACCGCCCTCGTCTTCGGACTGGTCACGGTGGTGAGCGGCGGTCGCGTGTTGTTCGGGAGTCAAGAAATGCAGGCCGCGGTGGGTCATGCCGTTCCCTTCGTGCTTTGGTTTAATTTTGTCGCAGGGTTTGTTTATATGCTGACCGGAGTCGCGCTGCTCTCGCGATGGAAACAGGCCACCCATCTCTCCCTCTTGATCGCGGCGGCCACTCTGCTGGTCTTTGGTGCTTTCGGTGTTCACGTGCTGGGTGGCGGGGCCTACGAAATGCGCACGGTTGGCGCGATGACCCTACGATCGTTGTTCTGGATTGTGGTGTCAGCGGTAACGTTACGCAGCAGGTGACCCGACAAAATCAAGCTCATCCCGTGAAATCGTTAATCAAAAAATTCTCATCTTCCTGTTCGCCGCCTTGGTCGTGATTCAGTTTTTCCGGTGGAGAAAGACAGCTCCTCATTTCAGATCGGTGCCAACGATATCACCGTGCTCCATCCCGCCTCAACCGCCGTGAAAACCATCCTCACGCAGAATTGCTACGACTGTCACTTCGACAACACGGAATACCCCTGGCATACGCGCATCCACCAACCCATGGGCTGGTGGATGCAAGATCACGTCGATGAGGGCCGGAGTGAGCTCAATTTCTCCCAATTCGGCACCTATTCCACCAAACGTGACCAGCATATATTAGATGAGATCATCGAGGAAATCCGGGAACGCGAGACACCACTCACCTCCTACCTCAATACGCACCCCGAGGCAAAACTCACCGCGGGCGAGAGTCGACTATTGGAAGAGTAGGTCAGCACGATGCAACACGTCTGGCCGCACCCCGGGCCGCTAAACACTCCTCTCGAAGATCCACCACCCATGCACATCGCTCCTCCACACGATCCCCTATGGAATCGTCACGCTATATGGAATTATCTTCAGCGTTCGGTCGGTTCTGAGCGTGAGTAATCACAACCTCCCGCGCTTCGGGTTGATTTATATCAAAGCCATCCGCATCTATCCCTGTTAAGTTCTGTGCTTCTTGGCACAGACTACTACAGAACATACTATCTTAACCATCACTGCGGCCTTTGCTCTCAACGCCCGCCTCCGTTTCGGAGGATTTCCCTTCTTCTCATGATTACCGTCGATCTCGATCTCGTCCGCAAATACGATATTTCCGCGCCCCGCTACACCTCCTATCCCACGGCGGTGGAGTTTAAGGATTTCGCCGATCCTCAGCCTCTGCTCGATCATATTGATCGCTCCAATCAGGACGCCTCCCTGCCGCTATCGCTTTATTACCATCTTCCGTTCTGCGAAACGCTCTGCTGGTTCTGCGGCTGCACCACCGTCATCACGCTCAATCACAAAAGCTCTGACGACTACCTCAACTATTTGGAAAAGGAAGTCGCGATGCACGCTCCCCGGGTTCACCCCGTTCGTCTCGTCAGCCAACTCCATTATGGTGGCGGCACGCCGACGTTTTTTCAACCGAAAGAACTCAAACGCCTCGATGCGCTCACCCGGCGCTACTTCAATTTCGCACCCGATGCAGAGCTCAGCGTGGAAGTCGATCCGCGCCGACTCGCGCTCGATCAGGTCATCGCATTGCGCGAAAGTGGTTTCACCCGCGCCTCACTCGGTGTGCAGGATTTTAACCCCAAGGTGCAGGAAGCCGTGCACCGCATCCAGCCCCGCGAGATGACGGAACAGACTATCGACTGGCTGCGGTCGGAAGGGTTCACCTCGATCAATCTCGATCTCATTTATGGCCTGCCTTATCAGACCGTAGAGACGTTTCGCGACACCCTGGAACAGGTTCTCGAGCTCAAACCCGACCGGCTCGCGGTCTTCAGTTATGCGCATGTGCCGTGGATGAAACCCGCGCAGAAAATTCTCGAACGCGAAGCCGCTCTCCCCACGCCTGAAACGAAACTCGCGATGCTTAAACTCATCACCGAGACGCTCACCAGTCGCGGCTATGTTTACATCGGTATGGATCACTTCGCTCGCGCTGATGATGAACTCGCCACCGCCCAAGGCGCACAAACCTTGCAGCGTAATTTTCAAGGCTACAGCACCCGCGCCGGATCCGAGATTCTCGCCTTTGGCCTCTCCTCGATTTCACAGACGCCCTACAGCTACCGGCAAAATCACAAGACGCTGACCGACTATTACGCCGCGCTGGATCGCAACGAATTACCCGTGGGTCGCGGCCGTGAACTCAGCGAAGAAGATCATCGCCGCCGCGAAATCATCATGCGTCTGATGTGCCATCTCTCGCTCGACTATGCCGCGCTTTCTCAGGAATTCGGCTTCCATTTTGCAGATCGTTACTCCTCCGAAATCGCACGCCTAAACCCTCTCGCCGAAGACGGCCTGATTGAAATTCACGAAACCGGGTTCAAGATCACCGATCTCGGTCGCCTCTTCTTGCGCAACATCGCCGTCTGCTTTGACGCTTACTACTCGGCGGAATCGAAACGCCACTCACGGACCGTGTAACACGGCTCCGAAAGTTTGCTTCAGCTAGATGTAGCCGGCCTCCCTGAGGCCGGTCGGATTAGTCCTCTGTCATTCTGAGCGCCGCGAAGAATCCAGGGCGTTTTCCGCAGAGAGGCAGGTTGTGAATTCTTCTCTGTTTTGCGGAATCAGAATGACAAGTAAGGTCTACTTCCCGCCGTCCAAAATCGTTTGGATCCTCTTCTGCCTATTCGCCTCCTCGCGCTCTTTCAGGCGCTGCTCCACGGGCACGGCAAACGAAGCGCCGCGGAGCACGCAGCCGGGCCGCCCCGGCACACAGTCAGTCTTCAATAAACGACAGGCATTACTGTTTGGATCAAAGTGTCGGCAGGTGAAGGTCATGTTCTATGGCTTATACGAGAACCCGCTGCCCATCTCATACGATAGCACTTGAATGCGGCGTTCCTCGACCTCGATGTTTGCGGTCCAAGTCAATGGAGTGGTGTCATCCTTCGTGCTCGTGAGCACTTCCACCGCGATCTCATGCATGCCCGGTTCCAGCGGCACGCGTAACTCTCCCACCGAGACTCCATCCGATTTCAACCCCTTCGGTTCATAGATTCCTTCTTGGGATATGCCATCCACGATCACTCTCACCGTCACCGGCATGCGGGTGCGATCCGCCGGCAGAGCCGTGCGCATGTGCAAGGGGCGCGTATCCTCTTCCGTATTTTGAGGTTTCACAGCATCGCCGGAAACCCAATCACCGGCGACCCGGAATGAGAAAACAAACTCTGACGTGCTCGATGCCGGATTGCGGAAGCCCGCATCACTCACCACCAGCATTGCCACGATCGCAATCGCCGTGAGCACCAAACCGGCGATGATTCCGCGCAAGCGCGAGCGCACCGGTGTCGTTTTGATCGGTTTCTGTTCGCGCAACAGAGCGGCCGCCTCCGTCAATCGTTGGGGCTGCAGTAAGTCGAAATTGACGATCCCCATTTTGCTGGGGTCGGCCCGATTCGGACGAAACGCCGGTTCGCGTTTTCCCTCCAAGCGCGCGGTCACCCACTCGCTACCTTCCTTGCAAAACGCCTCACTGGATCCACAGCCCACAATCAGCACCGCCTCCGCCCCCTTGCTGATCAGGCGTTCGATCATCTTCGGTTCGATCCAGCCAGAACAAGGAATTGGGCGCACCGTATAACCGGGCATACGCTTTTCCCAAGCTTGCTGATTAAACATCTCCCAGCCGCCATCCGATTGCGCGCAAACAAAAGCCACCGCCACGGGTTCACCTTGCACGACCTTCTCTTTGACCAGCCCTTCAAGGTCGCGGCTGACCTTCATCGCATCAAACCAACTCATCCCAATGGCTTGGGTGTCGCACGAACCCGAGCACACGCCGCAACCGATGCAACGATCCGGATCAATCTCCGCTTCGGAAGGAAAAGGTTTTCCATCTTTGCGCTCCACCATCGTGATCGCGCCAAACGGACAATCCACCGAACAAAGCGTGCAGGAAAAACAGCGCGCGGCATTTACCTTTGCCTGATACTGCACCCGGGGTCGCCGACGGGCGACCCACCAGGGCACCGTCATCAACCCCACCACGGTGATAAACGTCGCCAACCAAATGCCTCCACCGGAGAAACGCGCCGTGAATTCCAAGGGCCAAAGATACCACCAGTCCATCGACAACTGAGCAGGTTTCACCGCCATCTTCGCGGCCTCCGCATTGGTCGCCGGATAAACCAACGCCGCCACAATCACCGCTCCCACCAACCAAGCACTGAGTCGATGATCGGGCAAAAGTTTGGTGCGACTCATCCGCGCCAAATGCAGGACCAACCCACCGGCGATGCCCAACGGCAGCACCATGTGCATGAAGAACACGACGAAGAACAGCAGCGAAGGCACCGTCTCATCCGTCGCAAACAGGCGCAGCATCGGCTCACCGAAAATCGGGAGCACATCCACCGAACGAATCGTATGCAACGCCAGCAATTGCGCGCGCACATCCCACACCAGCCAGTAACCCGTCCATCCGATAAACCAGACCAAGGCTATCAGCGCGATTCCGCTCGCCCAGGCCAACCACCGCGCATCGGCAAACTTCCGCGCCAGAAACATCCGCACTGCATGAGTGAGCACCAGCATCATCAGCAAATCGGATGAATACCGGTGCACGCTGCGCATCAAACCGCCGAGGGATCGTGGCGCCAGACTTCCCAGTGATTCCCAAGCAAATTGCACGCTCGGCGAATACCAGATCAACATAAACACGCCCGAAACCGTCGCGACGATCAGCATCACATTGGCCGCCGCTCCCAGATGCGCAAAAGGGTTTAGCTCGCGCGGCATACAGCGCTCCAGCAGTAGATCCAAACGCGTGGCTAAACGATCACCCCACGCGATGAGACGGGCGAAACGGACGGGGTTGGGTGGAGGCTTGGTGCCGGGAGCTGGAGTCTCGGGCGCCGCCGAGATGACATCCGCCAACACTTCGCAATCCACATCAGGATGCTCATGATGGGATGACATTAGGTTTCTCTTAAGAGGGATCTTAGGGCCTCGCGCAACCATGCGCGATGACGAGGTTCCAGTGTAAAACGGTAGGCGATGTGGTTCTCACGATCGACCAGCATAATCAAATTGGCGTGGTCGATGATCCCGGTCTCCGGATCACGCACCGCTGAAAATTGGAGCGAGGTTAAGGTCTCTCGCATGACCACCGGATCCTGACCATTCACATAACGAAACTCGGGATGCGTGAAACCACGCGCCTGCGCCATCGCATCCATCAACTCAGTCGTTTCATATTCCGGGTTCAACGACATCGCGACCACGCTCAGATCCTTGCGTTCGACCGCCGGCAGCTCGTCCATCAACACCTTGATCTCCTTGAAGATCTCCGGGCACGCCGTGGAGCACGCGGCGTAAACGCCCGTAAGTAAAACCACCCGACCGCGCAAATCTCCAAAGCGAAACTCCGCGCCCTTCTGATCGATGAGAGGTGTTTCCGGCAGGTTTAATTTTACCCGAATACTCTCTCCGGGAAACGGCGGCAGAATCAACGCTTTCACCGCATCGACTCGCGCATAATAAAACAAGCCGCCCACCGCTGTGCCGATGAGCACCGCCGCCGTAAAAGCCGCCCGCCAATGCCGCTGCCAAATCGACCACCGCCAGAGCTGACTAAATTTTTTGCGGCCCAGAATCGCCGCCACGCCGACCACAAAGATCGGCTCGAACATCATGACCGAAACCGCCAACCAGGATACCCCGCCGGTGCGGGGATTGCCGCGGTAACACCATAATTGAAAATCGCTCACGAAATCGCCGAGCCAACCCCCTTCGGTTGGTCCAAAAATCGTCAGCAGCAAAAACCCCTCGTAGCCGAGTAAGGCGGTGCAAAGAAACACCGCCAGACCCGTGCCTTTCAGGAAACGGCCCGCCACGCCACCCCGGTTATCCGGGGCGGCGGGATCGAGTGCGATCGAGCCGGAAGTAGACATCGTATATTTCTAGCCTTGGATTAACGAACCGGCCAGACGTCGGCCAGTGCCTTCCAATTGGCGAAGTAATACACCACGAAACAGGCGAGGAAGATCAAGGTAAGCGCCATCGTGCCTTTGGTGGCATAATGGTCGTTGGCGAGAGAGCCTTCCTTGCTGCCCGCAAGAGCAGTAGGTTTACCCCAATCAAACATCGAAGATCCGTCTTCGATCTTCTTGCCGAAGAACAACGTGCCCACGCATAAGAGAGCGAAGATCAGCAGTCCGGTGAAAGCGAGCACGCCTCCGATACCGAGCACGCCGAGCCACAAGTGAGCCGCCGGGCCGTAGACGCCTTGCGCATCAATATCCCAGCTGCGACGGGAAACACCCAGCGATCCTGCAAACGACATGCCGAGGGACAGCAAAACGATGCCACCACCAAAGAGCCAAGGTTGCACCCGGGCCCAACCACGACCGATAAAGTCGCGTTGGAAGATCAACGGGATCACGTAGTAAGCCAGCCCCATAAAGGCGAGCGTCGTGCCGCCAACCACGGTGACGTGGAAATGGCCGGGAATCCGCAGCGTGTTGTGCGCGATGATATTGATCTGCTGCGTGCCCAGAGTCACTCCGGTGATACCACCGAGGAAACCGAAGATCACGAGCGAAACAACCGTCGCGGAAAACGCCGGGTTCTTCCACGGCAAGGCGACGACCCAGCCAAAGATGCCCCGTGTGTGACCCTTTTCTCTCATCGCGATCTCCATGCCAGCCGGCACGGTGAAACCGTGAATCATGGAGGCCAACACCGCCAGATACATGGCGTAAGATGTGTTCCAGATCTTCCAGGTCGCGCCGACACCCGGATCGACCAGCAAGTGGTGAGCAGAGGCCAGATTGATAAACAGGATGTAGAGCACAAAGGCCGTGCGACACACCGCTTCGTTGATCGGACGAGCACCCAGAATGACATTTGAAAGCAAATACCAGACCGAGACCATCGCGCAGACGTTAACCTGCTGTGATTGGTGACCGAGACCCCACCAGATCAAGCGATACCACGCCGGATCGGGTTCGGGGGTCCAACCCATCGAATAAGTAAACGTCGGGATCATGACGACGGCACCGTGCAAGAGCGTAACCACCGCGATGATCGCGGCGGCCAAAGCACCAAAGGTGACAATCGGAACCGAACCTTCGAAAGCCTTGTCGCGTTTGGCCACATAGAGCGTGGCGAAGAAGTTAAACACCCCGATCAGCGTGCCCACGGCCACGAGAATAATCCCGAGGTAGAACAGCGGATGCGCGAGCAGAGGCAGGTAGGAAGTCATCATCACATCCGCCTGACCGGCGAGGATGATGTAATCGACCATGATCGCACCCACGAGCATCATGCCAAACGAGACCCAAGCCACTTTCTTCGAAAACAGCTTGGCGTTCAGCGGGGTCGTGCAGGCGAAATACAGGATCGCGACTTCGAAAAAGAGAATCCACAGGATCAACATGTTGATGCCGTGAAACGTGATGATGCGGTAGAACCAATCGGCCGGGAGCAGATGCACCGTTTGCCAGCGGGTCAGCGCCAACAAGAGTGCGGCGACACCGCCGAGCAGAAGAAAGACAATACCGGCGACGGCGTTGAGCTTGATGAAGCGCTGGGCGTCGAGACAGACACTCAGGCCAGTAGTGCCACACACGCGGCCGGGAGTGCCGGGGGCGGTGAGGTTATGAGAATGTGAAGACATGGCGGGTGCGTTTATTCGACAAAGATTTTACCGGACATGCTGGAGTGCCCGATGCCACAGAACTCGTTGCACACGATCGTAAACTCACCCTTCGAGGTGGGCGTAATCGTAAGCACGTGATCGTAGCCCGGCAGCACGTGGAAGTTCATATTGAGCGGTTGAAGCGAGAACCCGTGTTGCAGATCGACCGACGACATATGCAGCCGGTAGGTCTCGCCCATCCGTAATCGGAGAGCGGGATACCATTGCCACATCCGACCCACGAGGTAGGCATCGCCTCCGGCGGGAGGTTCGACAATCGGTAATTCACCAAGCAGGGCGTTATTGCCGGGGTTCTTAAAAGTTCCGACCGTATTGGCCGCAACGAACTGTTCTGTGCGCGCCATGAAGTCGGCGGGCTTGACCGAGTAGGCTTCACCGGTGCTGTTCTGTTTGCCGCGAAAATGCCAGTAGGGCATCATCACCGACATCACGAAACACCAGAGTATTGCGCAGCCGAGCCAGATCCTTTCGTGACCGGAAGGGCCGTGAAACCACGGGGTTGTTAGGGGACGTAAACTCATAGGGAGTAGTGGTAGGGTTCAGGGCAGAGGGGCTGGTGGAACGAGTAAAAGCTCGATCCAACCCCAGACGGTGTAGGACAGGATGGGAATCAGGACGCCGAGCACTAACAGGAGCCACGGGTTATCCATCAACCGCTGCCACGGATGTTTCTTGGGTTCGTTGTTCATGGGATTTGAGAGACAGTTGATAATTTTTGGCGCCATCCGCAGATGCGGCGGACCATCACTGTCAGAAAGAAAACTCCGCCGATCACCGCCACGATACCGCCAATCCCCATCACGCTTAGGCCAAGGTATTCGCCGGCGCTACGCACATGCTGCTCCGCCCCGTATTGTTTGCGCCCCATGCCATAAGCCCCAGCGAGAGCGAAACCGAGCCCGAAAACCGCTTGTCCGCCCGCAAATAGCCACAGTTGCAATCGAGCTCTGCGCAGCGGATTCACCGGACTGCCCGCCGGAGCGACCTCCCGGGAAAAATCATAAAATGCCGCCATCAACGCAATCGTCACCGCACCAATTGCACAGTGGTAATGCCCCGGAATCAGGGTCGAAGAATTGCGAATCATCGCTCCCAAAATAAATCCCAAAATCGTCAGTAACGCGCTGCCGGTTAACCCCACGATTCTGAAATCACCCCATTGCCAGTTGGCACGCTGATTCCACAAATGAGCCACCACCGAAACCAGTGCCACCAGCACCACCGGGAAGATCGTCCAACGCATCAGATGGGTCGCCATCGTGAAGTAGGCGGTTTCCGTCGTGCCCTGAAATGCGAGCCAAGGCATGATGATCTGCGGAAGCATCAATGCGATGAGCAATGCGCCCATCGAAGCCGGAGCCAGCGGCTCCCTCCCCGTCACGCGAAACTGGAGATACAACCAAAGCGCGAGCATCGTGGCGACATTGGCGGCTTGCAGCACATGACCTCCTCCCCAGAAGACTAATTCGTAATAGGGTAATGCCGCCGCCGGCGGAGTCGTCATCCACGCGCCGACAAAGGTCAGCACCCCGAGCACATTAGCCGCCGCCGCCGCGCGTAGGGCCAACACCGTGCCACCATTGATCGCCTTGGCATCCTCTCGTGCCGGCGTGAACAGCGCGACCGCCGAAAAGAGACTCACCGCCGCAAACCAGCAAATAAGACCGGCAAAGAAAATGGGGTGATCAATCACCGGCACGTAGTTCGAAAGCACCGGCTGCGCTCCCGGCATGATCGCACCCACCAACAGGCCAATCATGCCGATCCCACCGAGCGTTAAAGCCGAAGTCGTCACTCCGCGTGACATCTTCGATCCGAGGGCGAGCGCCAGAAAGGCCATCGCCCCGGTCTGAAACCAAACCACAATCGCCAGATCCACATGCACGACCAGGGCGCGTTTGAAAAACAGTGGGTCCGTAAACAACCAGCCGAGAAACGGCAGACGTCCGATCACCAACGTGAGAGAGAGCAATCCCGCCAGCACCAAACTTCCGATCGCAAAAACGAACCATCCACGCGATGCCAGCGTGCCTTCGCCCGCCGTGGCGGCAGTGCTGCGGTAGGTTGATCGCAAAGAGGAGTCGATGACCTGAGAATAGCTCACCCCTTAGTTGTAACCGAGTGCCGCGTCCACAGCCTTGATGCAAATCAATGTTTTACCGCTTCGATCCCAGCCTTCCATCTCTTGACTCAA
The DNA here is from genome assembly GCA_034669935.1 of Cephaloticoccus sp. Taxonomy (GTDB): domain Bacteria; phylum Verrucomicrobiota; class Verrucomicrobiia; order Opitutales; family Opitutaceae; genus Cephaloticoccus. Next base: position 109,127 of record JAXMOJ010000011.1, on the reverse strand, counting down.
ATCAAGGCATGACCCCACGGATCCTGTTAAGCTGGCCGTTTATGTCATCTTCCGCATCCGAACCGGCATCTCTTCCCTGTATTATTCAAGGTGGAATGGGGATAGCCGTCTCCAACTGGCAACTCGCCCGCGCGGTCTCAACCGCCGGACAAATGGGGGTGGTTTCCGGCACCGCGTTAAGCACGGTCTTCATCCGACGACTGCAGGATGGAGATACCGGAGGCCATATTCGCCGTGCGCTGAAACACTTTCCTCTTCCCGGACTGGCGCAACAAATGCTCGAGCGCTACTTCCTCGAAGGTGGTCGCGCGCCCAATCAATCTTACCGGCTCGCGCCGATGTATTCACTCCAATCGTCATCGCATCTGGACGCCCTGACCGTCATCGCCAATTTCACCGAAGCGTGGTTGGCCAAAGAAGGTCACGATGGCGTGGTCGGGATCAATCTGTTGGAAAAGATCCAACTCCCCACCCTCGCCTCGCTCTACGGAGCCATGCTCGCCCAGGTGGACTATGTTCTAATGGGAGCCGGTATTCCACGCGCGATCCCCGGGGTCCTCGATCAACTCGCGGCCGGGCAAGCGGCCGAGCTGCGCATCACCGTCGAAGGAGAATCGGCCGACCAGAAGCATCTCACCCATTTCGATCCGGCACAATTCATGGGATCACCCGCGCCAGAGCTGCCCCGCCCCAAATTTTTGGCGATCGTTTCATCCTCCGCTCTCGCGACTACTCTGGCCCGCAAGGCCAGCGGTCGCGTGGACGGAATCATCGTCGAAGGTTATTCAGCCGGGGGTCATAATGCTCCCCCGCGCGGAGCCCCGCAATTCAACGAGCAAGGTGAACCGGTTTACAGCACTCGCGATGAAGTAAACCTCGCCTCGATCCGCAACCTCGGACTGCCCTTCTGGCTGGCGGGATCCAGCATCGATCAACTCAACGAAGCTCGCGACCTCGGAGCTACCGGCGTGCAAGTTGGCACCGCCTTCGCTTTCTGCGAGGAATCCGGACTCACCCCGGAATTAAAACGCGACGTGCTCAGCCGATGCGCCACGAACGACATTTCCCTCCTCACCGATTCACGCGCCTCGCCCACGGGCATGCCCTTCAAGGTGGTGGACGCACCGAACACCGTTTCGAATCACGCCGTTTACGAAGATCGCCCCCGCCAATGCGACCTCGGCTACCTGCGTCAACCTTACCAAAAGGAGGATGGATCCGTCGGCTATCGTTGCCCGGCCGAACCCGTAGGGGACTATCTCCGGAAGGGTGGCAAACTAGAAGATACCAAGGATCGTAAATGCCTATGCAACGGGCTCGCGGCCACGATTGGGCTCGGTCAACTCCTCTCGTCCGGCGAAATCGAACCCGCCATCATCACTGCGGGTGACGCCCTGCGCGATCTCCATCGTTTCCTGACCAACGGTAAGCTATCCTACCACGCGAGGGATGTGCTGCGATTTATTCTCGAGGGAACAGATACACCCGAGCCTGCACTCGCCTAATTTCAGCCGTAACATCCTAACTGAATAGGATTGAAATGTAGGGCGGGGTCTCCGAACCCCGCCTTGAAAGTCATTGGTTAGTCGATGGTGAAATTCGGAGACCCTTCGAAGGGTCTTCCACATAGGCCGCGAGCCCGCTCACGCTTTGCCCCCTGCGCTCGCGAATGAGCGGCCTACCCAATTGAACGAAAACTGGAGTCCTCAATCTTACCCTTAATAACAACGGCTCGTGGATAAAAAGACTGTCCTTGCGAAGGAGGCGTAGCCGACTGCGGCGCTTCGCTCCTCGCCATGAGATAGTCTAAAGTTTAGCCGTCGTTGGGATAACGCCTTTACTTGCTTTTGCCCAACGAACTCGGCAACCAGCTGCTTCGTGGCATCGCCATGATTTCGGCCGGAGATCGGCGGGAGTTGATCAGGGCGGCCATCGTCTTCATCGCCGAATCAATGTGCAGGAAAAATCTTCGGTAGCCCACACACAAGTAATTGAGACCGGGTTCTCCTCGGGGCGTGCGAATAAAACGGTGTTTCGGACATTCCCCATGGCACGCGAATTTCACCGGGCACTCCTGACAGTAGCGCGGCAGGGTCTCCGATTTGGCGCGCCCAAAAGCGGTCTGCTCGGGCGAATCCACCATCTCCACGAGGGAAGTGTTCATCAAATTTCCCAAATGGTAACGCGGATAAACATAGTGATCGCAGCTGTAGATGTCGCCATTGTGCTCAATGGCCAACCCTCGCCCACATTCGGGTTGAAAGACACAGACCGACGCCATTCCCGTGACCCAAGTCGAAAGTGCGGAATCGAAATGCTGCACAAATATTTTTCCGACATCATGACGAATCCATTCGTCAAAAATAATGCGTAGAAACTCACCATACTCCGCTGGGCGCACACTCCACGGCGTCACCTGACTGTCGAGTGACTCGGCATCTTCGTGATCCGGTGGCGGGGCCAACCACAAACCCTCGTCGGGATCGGCGGCAGACCGCTCGACGATCGGAATGAATTGCATGTAACCCGATCCCGCATTGCGCAAAAACCGATACACTTCGAGCGCGTGCTTTGAATTCTTCCGGTGCACCGTGGTCAGCGTATTGAACTCCACTCCGTGCTTTTTCAGCACTTTCATGCCGGCCATGACGCGCGCAAACGTGGGCTGGCCGCCCTTGTCCACGCGGTAGGCATCGTGCAAATGCGAAGGACCATCGATGCTGATCCCGACCAAGAACTTGTGTTCGGACAAAAACTCCCCCCATTCGTCGTCGAGCAAAACGCCGTTGGTTTGAAACGCGTTTTCAATCGTCTTCCCCTGCCCATACTTGGCCTGCAACGCCACGACCGTGCGATAAAACTCCACGCCCAGCAGCGTCGGTTCGCCGCCCTGCCAAGCAAAACTAACGGTGCTGCCGGGTTGGGCCGCGATGTAATCGCGCACATAGGTTTCGAGCACCTCGGGCTTCATCCGCATCCCGCCGGCATCGGTGTAGAGTTTCTCCTTTTCCAGATAGAAGCAGTAGTGACAATCCAGATTGCAGCGCGATCCGATGGGTTTTGTCATCAGATGGAACGGAGCGCGCGCGGTAGTGGTCATGATACTTTTAGAGTTTGTGTCATTGCGAGGGAGGCCTAGCCGAACGCAGCAATCCACCTGCGCCAACGCACGTCGCCGAGCCGTGAATTGTCTCGTTGCTCTTCACGACAGCTCGCACGCACCACCGGCACACGCCGCAACTTCTTTGAGGGCGGTTTCATCGGTCGCTTCCCGCATCGTGGTGTAGTCCACGGCATGATAATCGAGACGATTCCATTTTAAGATATCCTCTTCAACGGTCACCGCTTCGCGCGGCGCCTGCGCGTATCGCTTATCCCCATCTTCGGCCAGCAGAGCCACTCCGGTGAAATTCTCCCGGTGCTTCCAGATGTAGTCCGCCACTTCTTCCCACTCTTCAGGTTTAACGGTGCAAGTATTCGATACGTTGTGATGCAGATTGGGTGAGCGGGTTTCGGAAGCGCCACCCGGAAGCACCCAGTGACGTTGCACCAACCCGACAAACCGCAGAAAGCCGACTGCATCCACCTCATCACGCAGGATCGCGTGATCCGAGGCCTCCACCGCAAAGGTGATGACATCATCCGTATCCGGCCGGTAAACCGATCTCTCGGTGAGATGCGGATTGGCGGCCTTAAAGTGGCGATAAATCGCGTCATGACGATTCGCCTGCACACGACGGAAGTAATGCCGCGCATGGTGCGGATGAATGCCCGAACCGGCCCCTAAGAGGAGCGATGCCGTGCCTTCGGGTTTCACACAAGTCACCCGAGCCGCCGACTTGATGCCGAGCGTGGCCGCCAACGCGGCATTGGTCGTGCGACAAAGTCCGGCCCCACGTTCAAGCACCTCCGGATTAAAGAGGATCTCCGGATTGTCCATAAACCCACAGATCGACACCCCCAGCAGCGCATCGTGATCGTTGAGGTAACGGGTGACCGGACCGAGGTAAGGCATATCCGTATAGGCAGCCTGCAAGGTGCCGATGGTGCTTGCATGGATACAGGCCACATAAAAATCCTCTTCGGATTGTAAAGCCGCGCCGTTGATCGTGCTGAGATTGCACATCTGCCACCCACTGAGTCGCACCTCACCCTCGAGTGAACCCTCGTAGCCTTTCGATCGCAGCTCGGCGATTTCATCCTCGCTCAACGGACCTTCGATCACCGGATGGAGACCAATCTCACAGCAAGGATTGCAGCCATAGTCGGGATGATCCGCAAAATAGAAACCGGGCTCCCCGAATTCCTTTTGCGCATTAAACAGCTTCCGGAAAAGCGAATCATCCGAGCTATTCCGCGGCACCACGGCCGAATTGTTGGAAGCGGAACGCTGGGAATTGTGCTCAAACCAGTTGCCCGTCTTGGCGGTCATCATTTCTTCATCATCCGGCGAGAACAGACAGATCGTGGCCGAACGACGGATCCCTCCACTGAGCACCGCTCGGGCGATATACATACAAATATCGTAGACCTCGATCGGCCGGAGTTTCCGGCCCGCCGCTGCCCCCAAAATTGCCTCCACACTGATTAATGCCCGTTTGAGCGGCAAGTGTCCGGGGGCTTTGCCGCCAGCCGTCACCAGTGGTTCGCCGCGTGAACGGATTTTTGAATAATTAAACTCTACTTTATGATTTTCCAGATGGCTGTTCAGGAGCAAATCAAGGGCATCGGCCCACCCCTCAATCGTATCTTCCACCGTATGATGGACGATCGTCAGATCCATTTCCTCATCCCTCACCGGCAACGTCGGCAAGCGGTCCACATGGTGACGCTGCACGGAAAAACCGCAGCCGGATCCCGCGAGCAACAGAAAGAAATACTCCCGGAAAAACTCGATCCGATCAATGAGACTAAAGGAGCAATTGAACAAGCGGGCGTGATTTCTTAAGACCGCCTCACCACCAAATTGTAAAGAGCGCATGGAGGGCAAAACCCGCTTCTCCGCGACCGCCTGAAAGGCCCGATTGATCACGTCTTTGAGGGTCCCCTGCCCCAGCCAGTCTCCCAACAATTCGGCATCCTGGGGTGCTAAATTTTCTATTTGAGGCACCACGGCGTTCCGGGTCTTTGCCCCAAAAAATTCCCGATGCATCGCGGCCACCCGCTCGACTGCTTCGGGATAAATTTCCCTTCGTCCCAGATCAGCCCGATAGCGTGCATACTTCGCCATCGCGATGTAGTCGCTCATCCCGTTTTCACCATGGCTTTTCAGCCGGAGACGTCGTTGCCGTTCGCGATAAATAATGTAGCTGCGCGCAACGTCCCATTCACCTTCCGCCGCAATGGCTTTTTCCACCAAATCCTGCACTTCCTCAATACTCGGACGACGACCTGACCGGTAGGAAAGTTCCGCCATGTGCTCGACGCGACCTGCGATCTGATGAGCCGCCCCAAAAGTCGCCACGTCCAGCCCATAGCGCATCCCCACCTCATCCCGATGAGGGTTGGTCTCGCCATCGTGAGCCACATCGTAAAACGCCAGCGCAATCGCCCTCGCCACCTTGCCCGTATCCCACGAGACCATCGTGCCATCGCGTTTCACTACCATGCGATCGGGAGGAACGATAACAGATTTAAAGAGGCGTTTTGAAGGGTGGGAAGGGGCGAATATGGAGGGCATGGCGGCAGGTTAAAAAGATTCTGCCAGCATACACCTGATCTAATTTCGATAACCTTGATTTGTATCAATTCGAAGAGCATTAGCAGCCGGCGTCTCGGAGCGCCGATCTCTGCTAATTATCCCTTTATTCTATTCTGATCAGCTTGCATATTATCTGTCCAAACGCTTGTCTGAGGAGATGTCACCCCCGCAGGCCACCGACTTGAAACTCATTGGAGTCGCGGGCACCTTGCGCAGTTGCCAGATATTTTCTGGCCTCAGCCAAGAGGATATTGAGACCATCGCAAGATTCGCCGTGCTACGAAATCTTGAGCGCGACGAATATCTCTTTCGCCAAGGCGATGAATCCACCGGCTTCTATGTTGTCCAACGAGGTGCGATCAACGCGCACCGCGTGAACCCTGCCGGTAAAGAGCAGGTCGTTCATGTCTTTCGCGCCGGAGAATCACTCGCCGAAGCCGCCCTCGCGTCTCCGACCGGATATCCGGCCGATGCTCGGGCCGTTGAATCATGCACCGTCTTACTCATTCCCAAGACTCCCTTTCTCGATTTTATCGGACGCCGGCCCGATCTGGCGCTACGCATGCTCGGTTCGATGAGCTCCCACTTGCGCGTGCTCGTGGGCATGCTCGATGACCTGACCTTGAAGGATGTGGAATCGCGCTTGTTGAACTGGTTGATCAAGCACTCGAGCACGACCTCGGACAATGTCATCACCCTTTCCGGCACCAAACGCGTGCTCGCCGCCGAACTCGGCACCAGCAGCGAAACGCTTTCACGCACCTTGGGCAAATTGCGAAACAATGAGCTCATCACAGTCGATGCTCGCACCATCACGGTGCATGATGTCGATGCCCTCGAGGCCATGCTCCAGCGCAACCTCGGAGCGAAATAGTGGCGGGTCACAGACCCGCCTCTATTTTGCTCAGGCTGGATCGATCTTTCCCTTGATCCGCATCAAGGCACGAAAGCACGGCGACGTGTAGGGTTGGTTTTATTCTCAACAACCATGCCTACCCTCACTCCTTCTGTCTTCTCCCCTGAAAGCACGATCGGCGAAATCGTCGCCGCTCATCCTTCACTCACCCGATTATTTGAAAACCTCCGCATCGATTATTGCTGTGGTGGCAAGATCCCCCTCTCCGCCGCCTGTGCGAAACGAAACCTTGATCTGACGACCACGCTCGCGCTACTCGAATCAGCGGCCACCACGCTCGACGCCATTCCCACCGAAATCGACGCCGCTTCGATGAATCTCACCCAACTGGCTGATCACATCGAACAGACACACCATGTTTATACGCGATCCGAATTGGCGCGGATCGTCGAGATGGCCACGAGGGTTTCCACTAAACACGGTTGGCGCGATTCTCGACTCATCGAAATGGGCACCGTGGTGAACTACCTCGCCAATGAAATGATCGATCACATGGAAAAAGAAGAATCCGTGCTCTTTCCACTCGTGCGTCGCATCGAAGCCGGCACCGCCCATGACGCCGACCTCCAGATGCTCAGTGGCCCGATCCAACAAATGGAAGCCGAGCACCAAAATGCCGGTGAAGCCCTCGCCCGCTTACGCGAGCTGACCGATGGATTTACTCCCGATGCCGAGGCCTGCAACACCCACCGCGCCCTCCTGGCCGGTTTGGCCGAATTTGAAGCCGATCTGCACCGCCACGTGCATAAGGAAAACAACATTCTTTTCCCCCGCGCTCTCGAGCTCGCTTCCGCTTAATCCCCTCCGCGATTAGTCCATTCGGGCCATGGATGGGTAGCGCATTATTCGCTACACTCAACCCTCATGCCCGCTGCCCCCTCTCGCCGTCGTCCACCGGTGTTATCGCTCATCGGCGATACTCCGCTCGTTCCACTCCACTTCCCCGAAGCTGATCGCACGCTCTATGCCAAGGCAGAGTTTCTCAATCCCAGTGGCGCTAACGTCGCGGCCGCTTTGCAAGTCGCGCGCACGCTGAGACCGGATTCTCAAGTCGTTACCGTGTTGTGCGATCGGGCCGAGCGTTATTATTCGACGAAACTTTTCTGCGAATAACGCGTCGTTAATCCATCGCAATGGCACCCTGAAGGGAATTATCCCCGCCATTGCGCCTCACACGAAATACATCATGTTTCATTTAATGAAGACGCCTCGCCGGTTCGCCTTACTTCTCCTTACGCTCATTTCGTTTCTGCCCTTGGTCGCGCAGGCCCAAGTCAACGCGACTCTCGTGAGCGAAGGACAATCCATCCGGGCCGGAGAACCCTTCACCGTTGGGCTTCGCTTCCAACACGATCCGCATTGGCACACCTATTGGCTGAATCCCGGCACCGGTCTCGCCACCGAGATCGAATGGACTCTGCCGGAAGGATTCACCGCCAGCCCCATCCAATGGCCCGCACCGCACATCATTAAGGATCGCGCGGGAATCATCACTGGAAATGGCTATGAAGGCGATGCCCTCCTGCCGATCACGATCACCCCGCCTGCCGATCTCAAATCCGGCACGACGATCACGCTGAAGGCCCAGGTGGATTGGCTCATGTGCGAAGAGATCTGCATGCCTGGCGATGCCCAGCTCTCAATCACGCTCCCCGTTTCCGACGACGCCCCTGAGATCAATGGCGATCTTGGCCAACGCCTCCGCGCCGTCGTCGACACTTTGCCCGTCGCACTGGAATCATGGAACACCACCGCCTCGCGTTCCGCCAAGACGATCACCCTTCATGTCGCTCCCAATGCCGACGCGACTCACTTTCCTCAAAATCTCCGCTTTTATGCCGACGATAATCTCGTCGCTTACGAATTGCCCCAGATCGTCAACGCAAACGACGACGGGAGTTTTACCCTCAAGATGCCGGTCTCACCCGAGAGCCCCGACGATACCACCGAACTAAATGGCGTGCTCACATCCGAAAATGGATGGCTGGCTGATGGCTCCCAACGCGGACTCCGCATCGATGTGCCTTTTTCCGATGCCTTGGCGAACTCCGTGCCAAATACCGGACAAGCTGACGGCAGATCATTCGCTGGCATTCTCTCTTTGGCATTCTTAGGCGGTCTCATTCTCAACCTCATGCCCTGTGTTTTTCCCGTGCTCGGCATTAAGATTCTCGGCTTTGTAAACCAATCGGGCAGCGATCGCCGAAAAGTAGCGATGCACGGGATAGCCTTCACAGTAGGCGTGCTAATTTCCTTCTGGGCTCTCGCAAGTGCATTACTCCTTCTCCGCGCAGGAGGTGCTCAACTTGGTTGGGGTTTCCAGTTACAGTCGCCTGTTTTTGTGTATGGAATGGCGGCATTTCTACTTCTGTTCGCATTAAACTTGAGTGGCGTATTCGAGGTAGGGTTATCAGCTACTGGTGCAGGCACTAAACTACAATCACGGGAAGGGTTTACTGGTTCTTTCTTCACTGGATTTCTCGCGACACTTGTAGCAACTCCTTGCAGCGCCCCATTCCTCGCAACCGCGCTACCTGCCGCATTATCCCTCCCAACCGCCCAAGCCTTACTCATATTTACCTTCATAGCGATCGGACTTTCTACACCCTATCTGCTGCTCTCGTTTTTCCCTGCCGCGGTTAAAATCCTACCGCGACCCGGCGAATGGATGGAAACCTTCAAACAATTCATGGCCTTTCCGCTCTACGCGACCGTCGGATGGCTACTATGGGTTTTGGCTGGCCAAACCGCAGATCAGTATACCGCCCTTCGCCAAATTGCATTTGCATTGGTTATGATTTCTATGGCCGGTTGGGTATATGGTAGATTTGCGCAAGCATTTGGTAAACCAACGCGTCAATTGGTTGGCCGTATAGTAGCCTTTGGACTACTTATTGGGGGACTTTGGTTAGGATGGCCGACTGAACCGGCCGATAAAATATCCAATCCATCGAATCAAAACCTTCCCCAAGTAGTCTGGGAAGAGTGGTCAACTGAGGCTGTTGATAAACTGCGAGCAGAGGATCGCATCATTTATGTTGATTTCACTGCTCGTTGGTGTGCCACCTGCCAGACGAATAAAGGGCTCGTTTTCTCAAGCCCTGAAGTTCTGCAATATTTTGCAGATCATAACATCGCAGCTCTACGGGCAGATTGGACTAAGAAAGACGCAAAAATTGCTGCCGAGCTCGCGAAATACAATCGCAGCGCGGTGCCTTTCAACGTAATCTGGATGCCCGGCCAATCCGAACCCATCATTCTGCCCGAACTGCTCACTGCGGGCACCGTGCTCGATGCACTGCAGAAGTAGCCGGCTTATTTAGCCCCGGTTGCTTTGATCAGTTCCGCCACGATGGGATTAGGAAACTTACGGCTCGGTGTGATCGCATAAAAAGTCTCCCGGATTTCTTTCAAGTTGTGCGTCACCACCAACGTGCCGTCTTTGATTTCGTCACGCGCGACCACCGGTGGCACTAACGCGAGGCCTTCCCCTTCGCGCGCCAGCAGACGGAGCATCGCCATGTCGTCCACTTCTGCGACGACCAAAGGTCGCACCCCCGCCGAGGCGACCAAGCGATCGAAGGTCGCGCGCGTATCATTTTCCAAAGTCGGCAGAATCACCGGAACGTCGTTGAAATCTTGAGGAAAACGCAGCCTCTTTTTCTTCCACGCTTTCGTGCCGACCAAACTCACCGGTAGCTCGGATAACAAATGACTATGTCGAGCCGTATGCGCATCACGTCGCGCCGGTTGATTGGAAAGCACGATATCTACTTCGTGCGCGTGTAATCCCACCAGCAGCTCGCGCAGGGAACTTGAGCGCAGAACGAGTTCCAGCATCGGGCGATGCAAAACCGGTTTTAAAAATTCCATCTGAAAATTTCGCGAAAGCGTGGCCACCGCGCCTACTCGTAGAATCTGTCGCCCCGCTTCCGGGCGATGTTGCAACACATCAACCATCTCCTCGCCGGTCCGAAAAATCGTCTCCGCGTAATCCAAGGTCAATCGACCCGCTTCGGTCAGCGTAAGTCCCGTGCGATTACGATCCAGTAAACTATGCCCAAGGCTATCTTCCAGCTGGCGCAGTTGAATACTCAAGGCGGGAGCCGAGAGGTTTAGCTTGGCCGCAGCTTTGGTCAGGCTCTGCGCATGGGCGATCTCTCGAAAATAGCGCAGGTGATGATAGTTAAGGAAAGGCATTCTTAATTAAATAAAACTTAATCTATTCTTTAAAAGCATATAGTATTCTTAATTACGCATCATTGATAGAGTAGTCGGAATGAGTCCACTGTTTGCACTTCTACTCGCCATCCCGGCACTACCCTTGGTCGCTGGTTTAATCAGCCGTTACCTCTCAGGCGCCAGCGCTGGACGACTCGCTACGGGAAGCGCGGCCCTGTCCACGATCTTGGCCGCTTCGGCCACGCTTTCATTAATCATGCACGGATCGATCACGATCTCTGCCGGATGGGCGGACCGACTGGCTCCATTTACTCCAGCCCTACGATTGGATGGCATTTCTGTCACGATGGTTCTGCTCGTGGCATTTCTCGGCACGGTCGTGCTGAACTTTTCCCGTCGCTATCTGGCCGGAGATCAAGGACAGGCCCGCTTTTTCTTATGGATGAGCCTGACCCTGTCCGCCGTGCTTCTCTTGGTGCTGGCAAGTAACCTCCTGATACTCTGGTTGGCATGGGTCGCGACCAGTCTCTGTCTGCATCGCCTGCTTCTCTTTTATCCCGGTCGCGCCGGAGCGGTCTTCGCCGCCCGCAAAAAATTTGTGGTCAGCCGAATTGCCGATGTCTGTCTACTCGGCGCCATCGTTCTGCTCTACCAATCGTTTGGCACACTGGATTTTGATACCCTCTTCGCCCGAATCGAATCCGGATCGGGAGAATCTCTAACCTTAGTCGGCTTACTGCTCGTGGCCTGTGCTGCTTTGAAATCAGCCCAGTTTCCTTTTCACAGTTGGCTCCCGGATACGATGGAAACCCCCACACCAGTCTCCGCTTTCATGCATGCCGGAATCATTAATGCCGGTGGATTTCTGATCATCCGTTTGAGCCCCCTCTTGGTCGAAGCACCCGGAGCACTCACCACGCTGGCCATTATCGGCACGCTCACCGCCGTATTCGGCGCCGTCGTGATGCTACCTCAACCCAGCGTGAAACGCGCTCTGGCGTTTTCCACGATCGCCCAGATGGGCTTCATGATGATTCAGTGCGGATTGGGCGCATTCGGATTGGCACTCGTGCATATCGTAGCGCACTCACTCTACAAAGCTCACTCATTTCTTCATGCGGGGTCGACGATCGGCGCCGTGCCGAGAGCCGCCAAATCTTTGCGCACCCCCGCTCTCGCCCTGGGCGTGATCGCTGGAGCGGTGTTGGTCTCAGCTTCCGCCACGATCATTCACCTATTTAGTCCGCAAATCGTCCCGCACTTGGGAGTCTTTGCCCTGATTCTCATGCTCGCGCTGGCGTATGGCATGGCGCGGGCCTGGTCAGTCAGCATGCGCAGCCGCACGATCACGCGGACGATCTTGGCCGCGGCCGGCATCGCTCTCGTGAGTCTCATTCTCCACGGAGGAGCCCAGACCCTCTTTGGCGAAGTTCCTCAGCATACGCCTTCCATCGGATTGATCACTGCGATCGGAATCATCTTCACCGGTCTCTTCACCTTTCAGGTGCTGCTGTGGCGCACTGGCCATCACAAATGGGGCCGCATCTTCTATGTGCACGCTCTGAATGGATTCTACGTCGGCACGTGGGCCAACCGCCTGCTGAACAACCTCTGGCCCAGCAAAATTCACTCTTAAGTCATCACCTTAAACCAATTTTCACATGACCACATTCACCAACCAAGAAGCCGCCGCTTGTGAGCTCAATCAAGAGATCAAGGAAGCGATTAGCCGCATTCCCCCACTCTGGCCACTCAAGCACTTCGTGGCGGTTAACCCCTTTGCTCATCTGACCAGCCAGCGGTTCACCGAGGCCTGCAATTTGCTCCAACGCACCGACGGGGCGATGCCTCTACAATCGCCAGACGAATACCTCGCTCTTTGGGAAAGCGGCGAAATCCAACCCGCCGATCTAGCCAAAGTCTGCGACGCGACCTGGACGGCCGAAAAGCTCATCGATGAAATCAAGTCAGCGCAAATCAGTGAGTATGAGCAGTGTATACCGACCTATGCCGATTGGCTCGATCAATCTCGGTCGCATGCTCATTGGGCCAATTTTATCTCTGATGAGATCTCCAAATGTTGCGCCACCTACTTCGACGAGAATCAAACCACCTGGCGGTCCCCATGGCGCGAGACGGGTCTCTATGCCGCGTGGCGCGAGGCGGCTCAATACGATGCCAACGCCGATGTCTTCGGTCTCCACGATTTCAATTCGTATGTCGCCAAGCTCCCAAAGACCGCCGCCGAGAGCATCGCCGCGTGTCTGGCCGAAGTTAAGCCGACCGTGATTAGCGACACCGATTACCTGCACCGGCAATTGGTCACCATCTCGGGTTGGGCTGGTTACGCGCAATACCTCGCGAGGGAAGATTCCCTGCGCGGCAAAGAAAACCCACTCGTGAGTGATCTCCTCGCAATCCGCCTCGCCTACGATGCAGCCCTCTTCCACGCCTTCGCTTAAAACGAAAAGTCCAAAACCGAGTGGCTCACGATCAGCGCTCCTCCACAAAACCCTCAGCTCGTCGACGCCTTGGTGCGCTGGCAACTCGCCTACGAACACAGCTACCAGCACCAGCTGGCCACCAGCTTGGTGAACAACACTCACGCCGCTTCGAATCAACGCCCATCCTCCCAAGCCATCTTCTGCATCGATGTGCGGTCAGAAATTTTTCGGCGGAATCTTGAGCTCGCGTCACCCGATATCCAAACGATTGGCTTCGCCGGATTCTTCGCCTTCCCCGTCGCCCACAAATCGGGAACGTCAACCACCACGGCTTCACGCTGCCCAGTGCTGCTGGTCCCGCCGATCGAAACCTGCGAGCCCGTGTCAGCAGATGTTTCTGAACAATTAGAAACCGAGGCGGCCGAACGCGGTGCTTGGAAAGCTTTTCAAAACTCCGCCGCTTCATGTTTCTCCTTTGTGGAAACACTCGGCATCGGATTCGGCGCTGCGCTCGGCCAGGGCAAACAAACCACGAGCCCGACGTGTGATCGTGTCGCTCCTGCTTTCGGTTCGGAAACCGATGTTCAAACCCGCGCCACGCTGGCGGAAGGCGCCCTCCGCAATATGAGCCTCACCAAGAACTTTGCCCGGCTGGTGTTGGTCTGCGGTCACGGTAGCCAAAGCGCTAATAACCCCTACGCCTCCAGTCTCGATTGTGGCGCTTGTGGAGGCCATGCGGGTGACGTCAACGCGCGGCTCGCGGCCGACACGCTGAATGATCCCGCCGTGCGCGACGTCCTCGCGACACGCGGCATCGCCCTACCCGAAGATACCGTCTTCATCGCTGGTTTACACAACACGATGACCGACGAAGTCGTGCTCTTCGATTTGGAAAAATTGCCCGACACCCATGCCGATGATGTAACCAAGCTGCGGGAAGCATTGGCCCAAACTGCGAGAGGAGCCAATCGTGAGCGGTCTGCTGCTCTCGGATTGGAAAGCTTGCCTCATCAAGAGCTGCCCGACGCCCTGGAAAGCCGGGGCCAGAATATCTCTGAAGTGCGGCCCGAATGGGGATTGGCCAACAACGCAGCTCTCGTTGCGGCACCGCGGCACCGCACCCAAGGTTTGAATTTGCAAGGTCGGAGCTTCCTTCACGATTACGATTCGCAAACCGATAAAGACAATGCGGTGCTCACGCTTATTTTGTGCGCACCCGTCGTCGTCGCGAGCTGGATCAATCTACAGTATTACGCCTCGCGGGTAAATCCCGGCCAATACGGCGGAGGCAACAAAGTGCTCCACAATGTGATTGGTGGTCTCGGTGTCGCGGAAGGCAACGGCGGCGATCTCAAAGTAGGCCTACCGCTGCAATCGATCCACAACGGCGAATCCTTCGTGCACGAACCACGCCGACTCTCCGTCTTCATCGAAGCGCCGACTGAGAAGATTGACGCGGTGCTCACGGCCCAACCAGAAGTCCGCCAGTTATTCGATCACGGCTGGATCCATCTCTTCGCCCTAGAGAGTGCAAAGTGCCAGCAGTATCAAACCGGTAAATGGGACGTCTTCGCATCCCGTGATGTGAGGTGACGCGCGCGAATGAGAGCGCGCCTCGACCTCTCATGATAACCTCCTCACCGACCTAGGATCTCATTCGTCACCCAGCTCGTAGCTGATCTTGCCTTCGATGATCTCGCGCAAAGCGATATCCTCGGGGGACAGTCTTTCCAGAGATTCAACGAGAGGGCGATGTCCGGCCCGCAACTGTTTCACGCGGCGTGAAACCACATTCACGAGAATGTTAGGATCATTGATTATCGCGGCAGCATCTTGTAGGTATTCTTCTCTCATAAGGTTAACTCAAAGGGAAGAACACTGGGGTAAACCGTAATTGGTTTCCCCCGTGTATCCGGCTGAGTTGGGCATAATAAAAATAGCCCGCGGGAAACACGACACCTATATTTTTTCATTTGCTCGCGCCTCGCTGGAATTACGCTACGCGATTAGAGGATGTCGTCGCATGCAGATCATTCCAAGGCCGTGGGGCAGATGGTGCTGGCGGCGCTGTGCTGGAGTCTCGGCGGGCTACTGATCAAGTTGATCGATTGGCCGCCCCTCGCCGTCGCCGGTGGGCGGGGCATTCTCGCGGCGGTTTTCCTGATGCTGACCAACGGCAAACTGCGCTTCACGTTCTCGCGCTTGCAGCTCTTCGCCGCCGCCGCCTACGCCGGTTGCACGATCTTCTTTGTGCTCGCGACCAAGTATACGACCGCCGCCAACGCGATCCTGCTCCAATACACCGCGCCGGTCTGGATCGGAATTTTCGCGGTCTGGTTTCTCGGTGAGCGCACCACGCAACGCGACTGGTTGATCATCGTGATCGTGTTTGTGGGCATGGGCTTGTTCTTCGCCGATGGACTCAAACTCGCCGGTATGCTCGGCAATATCTTTGGCATTCTCAGCGGCGTGTGCTTCGCCGCGATGACGATTTCGTTGCGCAAACAGAAGGATGGTTCTCCGGTCGAATCGATTATCCTCGGCAACTTGATCGCGTTCGTGATCGGCGCTCCGTTCATGTTTGGCGTGCCCCTGCCCTCGCCGACTGGTCTGCTTGCGCTCGCGGCTCTGGGTCTCATCCAACTCGGTTGTTCTTACTGGCTCTACGCGAGAGCGATTCGGCACATCACGGCGCTGGAAGCGGTGATCATTCCCGTCTTCGAGCCAATCCTCAATCCCGTGTGGGTCTTTATCGTGGCAGGCGAACAGCCCACGCGCTGGGCTCTGGTCGGCGGGGTAATCGTGATCAGCGCGGTAACGTGGCGCGCGACCTCAACACTCCGGTCCAGCCGATCGCGCTGACGGCGAGACCGCCGTCTGCGGAGTCGCACGGTGGAAGAGCTGCATCACAACATTGGCCGCAACGACCAGGATCGCGCCGATCAAGACCGTCGCGGAGAGAATCTCATTTTCATAGGAAACTCCCGTGATACGCATCAAGAGCGCCGGAAGAAAAAGCCCGGCAATCAACGTGAAGACCGGCGTGAGTCCGTAAATCATACCCGCTTCCGTCACGCTCACAAATCGCTGCCAATGTAAAATAAACAGGAAGGGTCCAATCGTGGAGACCAATGAGACTAAAGACACCCAGGCCCACCACGGCACAGAAGTAAGCGGAACAGAAAATCCAATGGCGCTGCTTCGGGTCGCCGCGGCCAAAAGCACGAAGAGCACGATCTCAATTAGGAACATCCCCGCCCCCGTTCGTTGCGAACGGTTGCCTTTAAATTTTGGCAGATTGATCGCAAAGAGCATTAACGAGAAAAAACACGCCCCCATCAGTATCTCCGTCTCCCCGCGACCCAATCGCAGGTCACGCAGACTAACCCCCGAAAGTAGACCCAGCCCCAATGTGATTAATCCCACCGCCAACCAAACCGGCCAGCGTGGCCAGCTTCTCGTCAACAGACCCGCCCAGATCGGAATCAGCACCACATAGAACAACGTGAAAAATGCCGTCACCGAACCAGATGTGCGCTGCAACCCGTCGATCTGGAAGATACACCCCGCAAATGAGCACAAACCCATGATCACCGCTTGTTGCCATTCGCATCGCGTCAATCGCAGCACCGATGGCCCGTAAACCACAACGAGGGCCACGACGCCAATCAAGAACCGAGGAGCGAGATTGAGTGCCCCCAGAAACCACGAGCTCTCATCCGGCACGAGCGAGGCCTGATAAAACAAAGCTGCCTTACTGATGATAAACCCCATCCCCTGTGAAGCCACGCAGGCCAGCAGAATACCCAGTGCGAGCCAGTGTTTCCCGGAATCTGATTTCATTTCGAAGCGGCCCCAGACTTTCGCGGCCGCAGTTGGATCAGCACATTGGCGATCGTGATCAGCGCCCCGCCGACCAGCAGCGTCCAGGTGGCGGTTTCATTGGGATAATTGATCAGTGCCCACGCCGAGATGATCGCCGGAAGAAATAGCGCGATGCTCGAACCGAAAATCGGCTCCACACAATAAAGCAGCCCGGCTTCCGTCGTGCTGATTTTCGGCTGCCACTTATTCATGAGCGTAAACGCGCCCACGGTGCACACGAGAGTGAGCGCAGCCGTAAGCACCAACCAGGGCGTGGAAGTCCACGGAATCAACAACGCCTCCACGCTGGGGGTAACCACCCCCATGAGTCCGGTGAAAATCACCGCCTGCGTGACAAACATGACCAGCGTGATTTTCGCTGCGCGGTTTCCCGTGTAGCGCGCCCAGCCCAAACAGAGGATCTGCCCCATAAAAAAGAACGACGCCAATAATGTCTCTCCTTCGCCTCGCCCAAATGACAGCGCGCTCCAGTTGAAGCGACCGAGGATCGCGACGCCAACCAACACCAGCAAACAGCTTATCCACACGCGAGCACCCGGATTTCGTCGGTGCCGAAGCGCCACCGCGACCGGGATCATGATCGCGTAGAACTGCGTGAGAAAAGCGGAGGTCGAAGCCTCCGTGTAGTGCATCCCATCGTTTTGCAGCAACATCCCTGCCGCCGAAAACGAGCCAATCAAGAACCCCTGTTGGAGCTCGCGTCCGGTGATTCGCCAAAAGCCCCTCAGATCAACCACCGCCAGGATTAATGCCGCGAGGATGAAGCGCGGGGCGACCGTATAGAGCGTGGCAAACCACGAATTGGACTCCGGAACTAATTCACCGTTGAGAATCAACAGCGATTTGATGAGAGGAAAACTCAGCCCCCAAAACAGATTGACCAACAGCAGCATGAGGATCGCTTCAACATGCCGGATTTGAGGTGAGGTGGTCATGAATGGGATACGGGCCTGTAGCCCCAAACATCGGGCGCAGCCAATCCCGTCGGGATCAAGCGTGAATGTGATAATGCGCAGAATCAGGCATCCCAATCTCGACATAAAAGGCTAACCCCCTCAGATCTTTCCGCGGCATGGCGAAAACTCGGAGCACACGAAAAAAAATTTCAAAAGAGGACTACGCCGCTTGCGTGCCTGAGTTACGCGAGCAGCTGATCCAGCTGCAGGTGAAGTTAAAGCAGGCCCCCTTCCCTGTGCTCTTGGTCATCGCGGGTGTCGAATCGACCGGCAAAGGCGAAGCGATCAACACCCTCAATAGCTGGCTCGATCCGCGAGGGGTTGAAGTCTTTGCCTTCCATCCTCCCACCGATGAAGAGAGCGCCCGCCCCTACATGTGGCGCTACTGGCGTTGCTTACCGCCGCAAGGCCGAATCGGCATCTATGCCGGCTCTTGGTATACGGAGGCTATGCGCGAAGCCTCGGCCAAAAATGCTGATCCCGCGAAGTTTAAACACGCCCTCAAACGCATCGAACACTTCGAACGCCTACTCGTGGCGGACGGAGTCTTGATTGTGAAATGCTGGCTTCATCTGTCCAAGGAGGCTCAACACAAGAAGCTCACCAAACTCGAATCGAACAGCCGCACGGCCTGGAAAGTTACTCCACGTGATTGGGCCAGCCACCGGAACTACGATCTGCGTAATTCCCTCGGAAAAACCCTTCGCAAAGCCACGAATTGCACGGGCGCCAGTTGGACGATTATCGAAGCGGAAAACGAGCGCACTCGTAATGTCGCGATTACCGAGGAACTTCTCACGGCCTTCGAGAGTCATTATCAGCAGCATCGCACCCTGCCCCCGGCTGGTCGGCCTAAAAAAATCACCCCGTTGGAACCCAAAGGGATCACCAAGCTCAAATCTTTGCCATTGGATAAAAAACTATCCCCGGCCGAATACGTTAAGAAACGCGATCGTTGGCTCGGTAAACTCAATCAACTGGTGCGCCTTGCGGCGAAAAAGAAACGATCGATTGCTTTTGTTTTTGAAGGCTGGGATGCCGCCGGCAAAGGCGGAGCAATTCGGCGGCTGACCAATGCGATTGATGCGCGCGACTGTCGTGTGATCCCGGTGGCCAAGCCCACCAAAGAGGAAAAGGCGCATCACTATCTGTGGCGCTTCTGGCAACATCTTCCCCAAGCCGGTCGCGTCACCGTCTTTGACCGCTCCTGGTATGGACGTGTTTTAGTCGAACGGATCGAAGGCTTTGCCCGTGAAGAGGAATGGAAACGCGCTTATCAGGAACTCAATGACTTCGAACATCAGATGAGCGAAGACGGCGTCATCGTGCTCAAGTTTTGGTTGCACATCAGCCAAGAGGAGCAGCTGAAACGCTTTCGGCTCCGCGAGGAAACGGAATACAAACGCCATAAGATGAACGAAGAGGATTGGCGGAATCGCGATCAGTGGAGCGAATACGAAACCTCCGTTGGCGATATGCTCATGCTCACCGACAAGAGCTGGGCGCCGTGGTATCTCGTGTCGGCTGAAGACAAGCGCTATGCCCGCCTGCAGGTATTGAAGCTGAGCTGCCGCCGTATCGCGGATGCTCTGGAGGCCGGGTAGTTTCGCGCTTACGAAGTTTGGTCCTGTTTGCTCTTCTCGTGCTCGACATAGCGCTCGAACATCGCTTGCAGCTCCTTAATCCGAACTGGTTTCACCAGATAATCGTTGGCCCCAGCTTCACGCACATGCTTCTTCTGTTCAGGACGAGCATCCGCCGTCAAAGCCGCGATCCATACATCGCGCATACTATCACCGATTTGGCCGTCGCGAATCGCCGCGATGGCAGTTGCGCCATCCATCACCGGCATATGCAGATCCATCAGCACCACATGGTAATCCACGCGTTTTAATTCATCCAAAGCCATCTTGCCGTTTTCCGCCACCGTCCATGTGCAGCCCAGATTCGCCAGCACCTTTTGCATGAGGCGCTGATTCACCGGATTATCCTCCACCAGAAGCACGCGCAGATCAAAAGAGTTTTCCGAAGCCACCGGACGAAGCACTCTCCTCGATGAGGTCGCCCCCAAAGCCGCCCGCAACGAGCTATGATGCGCTGGTTTGTTAATCAACATGCGGAAATGCGGACGCAAAGCGGTCCGGATCTCCGGCGGCAAGGTCAACGAGACCAAGGCGACCATCTTTTCCCGTGACATGCCGGGGCGCGCTTCTTCGAGCGTGCTCAAGTCGGCCGCTTGCGTGTCTGGAAGGTCTACTAAGGCCATGTCCCACGTAGCGGCGGACAGTCCTTCCGCCGTCATTTCCATGACCTGCGCTCCCCAGCGTTCACCCAAGCGGGTGAGTTCGGTGCGAAATCCTCCGGGCTTCGCGACAACCGCCAGACGCATCCCTGAAATATTGGGAGGAGCCGGGCGGGCGATGCTCTTATCTTCCGCCACACCCTCAGCCTTGATCGTAAACGTGAAGGTCGATCCTACATCGACTTCGCTTTCGAGGCCGATCTCACCACCCATCAATTCGACTAAATTACGACTGATCGCCAACCCCAATCCCGTGCCGCCATAACGACGCGTGGAAGTATCTTCCACTTGGCTAAAGGGGCGAAATAGCCGATCGTATTTGTCCTTCTCGATTCCAATACCCGTATCGCGAACCGTAAATTTCAGCTCCCACAGGGCCGCTTCTTTTTCGGTCGCCGCGCTGATCCTGGAAGCCGAGAGCGTCACCGCGATTTCTCCCACTTCGGTAAATTTCACCGCGTTCTTGACCAAATTAATCAGCACCTGCCGCAAACGGCCCGGATCCGTCCGCACGAGTTCCGGCACCGATTCATCTATCCAGTGCAAAAGTTCCACCCGCTTCGATCCCGCATGCGTGGCAAGTAAGTCGAGTGCCTCTTCCACACTCTCACGTGGATCGCACGGTTGCAGATCCAACTTGAGATTACCCGATTCGATCCGGGCAAAATCCAAAATATCATCCGTCAATTGGATGAGTGCCTCACCACTCGACCGAATGGTCTCCATGTATTCGAGCTGCTCGGCACTGAGCGGAGTTTCGAGGAGCAGATTGGTGAAACCCACAATACCGTTTAACGGGGTGCGCACCTCATGGCTCATCGTGGCCAAAAATTGACTCTTCGCCCGATCCCCTGCTTCGGCGCGATCCCGCGACTCCCGTAGCACGGATTCATTCTCACGCATTTGGGTCTGATCTTCGAAGACCATCACATAGCAAGAGACCTCGTCGTGACGCGTGCGCACCGCCGTGAAGACACCGCGCACAGGATACGTCGAATAGTCTTTTCGGATATTATTCCATTCACCGTTCCAGTTTTGATGAGCTCGCAACGATGAGATTAACTCGGCCGATACTTCGGCCGGCACCGTTTGATGCAAATAGTCTTCCCAGGAATGGCCGACTAATTCGCGACGTGCATAGCCCACCTGTTCACAGAATTGTCGATTCACATATTCGATCCGCGATTTTAGATCAATGATCACCACGGCTGCATGGCTTTGCTCGATCGCCTCAGACAAGTTGCGAATCACTTCCAACTGCTCGCGTTGGCGTCTTAAAATATTCCACCCGAGCAGTGGAAGGCCGAGCAAGGCCCAGATAAACACCACTGTGCTCAGGCCTTCGCTCAAAATCTCCTTACGCCAATCTCCGGCCTGCATGTCGATCCCGATGACTTCGTGCACACTGCCGGTCGCATCACGAGAGATCACCGCATAACCGGTCACCCAAGTGCCGAACGAATCGGCGATCGGTCCTTCCGTGGAAGGCATTCCGGTTTTTAAAATACTTTGCAGCCCCGGTGAACTCGTCGCCTCGGGATAATCATCACCGGGTAAAGAGATATCTTCCGAGCTTTTCGGCTCTGAATCAGCCAGAAAAACCACGCCGTCTGGATTAGCCCGAAAAATATAAACAAACCGCACCTCAGGATCGGCACCACGGTAGCGCGTTAAGCGATCCTTCACCTCTCGGTAAAGCGAAGTCTCCATATCGGCCCGAGTGCCGGTCAGGTTACTGAGCTCTTCGTCCGAAAAAATTGCCGCCCCCCGTTGAGCGTCGCGAATCAAGTCGGCACGGATCGCAGTATTCTCACTGGTCATGGCCAAACGACCTCCCAACAAGCCAGCCACCAGGATTACTCCTGATGCTATCATAAGTCGGTGTCGGTATATCCGAGAGCGCATTCGGCTAGCCACAGTAGAGCTAGCAATAAGCAACCCATACTATCAGGCAATCATGAACCTACCCGTAGAAGAGACCCAAAAAAACCGCCGTGGAAAACCACGGCGGTTGAAAGTAGCAGGAAGGAAAACCGGCTTACTTGGTGACGTGACCCGAAACGAGCTTGGTCATCTCAAACATGCTGACAGACTTCTTACCGTCGAAGACGGCCTTCAGTTTATCATCGGCATTGATCTGCGTGCGCACCTTCGCATCTTGAAGATTGTTCTTCTTGATATACACCCAGAGCTTTTTCGTCAGCTCAGTGCGAGGAAGGGGTTTGGAACCAACTACAGCGGCGAGAGCATCGTCCGGTGTAACAGGTTTCATGAATGCGGCATTGGGTTTACGTGCGGTTTTTTTAGCCATAATTATTTTTTTTGGTTAGGGTGTTATCCGTTGAAGACAGCCCTCATATAGAGGGATAAAAGACACTTTGCCTAGGAGAATTTTACAAGACTCCCGATTTAGCGGATCGCGACATTTTCACTAGTCTTCGTCCACTTGGGTGAATTGCTGATAAAGTTCGGCGTATTGCCCATCCAAAGCCAGCAGCTCGTCATGAGTGCCACGCTCGATCACGCGACCTTGATCAAGCACCAATACCTGATCTGCATCACGAATCGTGCTCAAACGATGGGCCACACTAAAGCTCGTGCGACCGCGCAACAGCACGGACAACGCCTTCTGTAAACGTGCCTCGGTGAGTGCATCGATCGAGCTGGTCGCTTCGTCAAGAATAACAATTCGGGGATCAGCCAGCAAAGCTCGCGTGAAACAAACCAGTTGCCGCTGCCCCACCGAGAGAGCCGCACCCTTCTCTCCCACATCGGTGGAGAGACCGTGGGGTAGATCCTCCAAGATATCGAGACAGTCCAGTTGGCGGGCCGCTTCGCGCACTTCATCCTCGGTCGCATCCGGCTTACTCATGCGAATGTTATCAAACACGGTGCCGGCAAAAAGGAAGTTTTGCTGCTGCACCATCCCCAGTTGGCGGTGCAGCGAAAGGCTCGTGATGTCGCGGATTTCGTGACCATCGATTAACACTTCACCTTCGACCGGGAGATAGAACTTGGAGATCAGATTGATAATCGAGCTCTTGCCACTGCCCGTGTGCCCCACCAAGGCGATCGCCTGCCCCGGCTCGACGGTCAGATTCACATCATGTAAAATCAACTTACCCGGCACATAACCAAACGACAGATTTCGCAGTTCCACGCGTGCGCCCACCGGAGCATTGGCCGAAGCTTCACTGCTCCGCGGATTAGGTAAATCAATCGCCGTGGGCTTGTCTTCCCAATCCGGTTTCTCGTCGATCATGTTAAACACGCGCTCGGCACCTGCCATCGACATCAAGGCCGCGTTGTATTGGTTTCCCAACGTCGCCACCGGCGCGAAGAAGAAATTCGAAAGGAAGAAAAACTGGATCAGCGATTGCATCGACATGTCGCCGTGCAACGTGCGCCAACCGCCGAACATCAACAGGATCGCCACGAAGAACTGACTGTTCAATTCGAGCAACGGTGTGAGCACCCCGGAAGTGCGGGCCAGCGCGAGATTGTAGCGCGAATGATCGGACAACAAATTGCGGAAGAATCCCGCGTTGGTTTCCTGACGCACAAAACCCTGCGTCACGCGAATCCCCGTCACCGATTCGGCCAGCGTGGCAGTCACCCGACTGAAACTCTCCTGGGTCGCGCGAGTGAGCTTGCTCAGTTTCACCCGGAAGTGACGGTTGATCATATAGAGCACCGGTGCCATCGCGAGCACGACAAGGAATAGCTTGATGTCCAAAATCGCCATCACGATCGCGGTCACAACCATTTGCCCGCCCTGCACCAGCGAAACGAAAAACACATTTTGAATCCCCACGCGTAAGGTCTCCACATCACTCGTCACGCGACTGATGATCCGGCCGAGCTTCACGCGGTGGAAGTAGCTCATCGGCTGCACCAGCATCTTGGCAAAAATATCGTGCCGCAGTCGATTCACCACCACCTCACCAATCTCGAGCGCAAATTTCTGCCTCCATCGCATCATCCCCTCGGTGAATAACGCGAGCAGAGCGAATCCCGCGACGGCCCAAGGCAGTGTTTCCAAATCTCCATTCGCGATCGGACCCGAGATGATTCGGGACGATAAGAAAATCAGCGCCGGCAACAACATCGCACGCAACAGAGCCAACCCGATCAGGACACGTGTCTTCGTTTTCACCGGTCCCGTGTAAGAGAATAATCTGCGAATCAATCCCCACTGGAGTGGACGGAATTGGGCTTCGGCCTGCTCTTCACGGGTCTTTTCGACCACCGTGATATTCTTATCTTTGACCGCGGTTTCCTTCATGACGCGTCCTCCTTTTCCTTCGGGGGAAACGGACTCTGGCTTAATTCCCGGCTATCGACCAGTTGCAGATTGGCCACGCGCTGATACGGACCGTGTTGCGACATCAGTTCGTCATGAGTGCCTTTCTGCACGATCCGGCCACCATCCATCACGATCACATAATCCGCGCGACGCAATGTGCTCAGACGATGCGCGACGATGAACGTCGTGCGACCTTCCATCGCACCATCCAGCGCTTCAAAAATATCTTCCTCCGTCTCGCTATCAATCGCTGCCGTGGGATCGTCTAGCAACAGGATCGAGGGCTCGAGGAGCACCGCACGCGCGATGGCCAAGCGTTGCCGCTGCCCACCCGACAAAGTGTTTCCACTCTCACCCAAAATCGTGTCGTAGCCCTTCGGCAAATCCATGATGAAGTCGTGCGCGGAAGCGATCTTCGCCGCTTTTATCACCTGTTCCAGAGTCGCCTCGGGATGGCCAAACGCGATATTGGCCGCCACCGAATTTGAGAACAAAAAGCTCTCTTGAAACACGAGGCCGATGTTGCGCCGCAAGTCATCAAGATGAATCCGTCGCACATCGATACTGTCGATCAGCAAGCTGCCTTCGGTCGCGTCATAGAAACGCGGGATCAAGCTCATGAGCACACTCTTACCCGCACCGGTCGCGCCGAGAATTGCCACGCATTCGCCGGGCTTCACCTCGAAATCAATATCCTTCAACACCTGCTCGATCCCTGTGTAGGCGAAGGCAACATTATCGAAACGCACGAGCCCTTTGAGTTTACTGCGGCGCACCGCTTCGGGATCGGATTTCACTTCAATCGGCGCATCGAGAATTTCGAAAACACGTCGCGCGCCAATCAGAGACTGCTGCACAGTGTTCGCCAAATTCGCGACGTTGTTCACCTGTCCGGAAAATTGTTCGAGCAATCCCGCAAAGACCACCAGTCCCGCCCCCAGGGCCAGTTCACCCCGAATGACCAACCAACCGCCGTAGCCCAACAGCACCATCATGTTTACCCGCGTGAGAAAACTCACCGTGGGATTGAACATACTCACCTTGTTAAAAATACTGTGCTGCTGATCGAGCACCGCGTTATTCGCCACATCAAAACGCGTCTGTGCTTCTTCCTCCCGACCCGAACCCTTCGTGACCGCGATACCTTGGACGTTCTCCGCCAACGTTTGCACCATCTGATCAGCCAACGCGCGATTCCGTGCGTATTCCGGTTGGATAATTCTCGAGAACACCGTCGAGATAATCCACAGTAGCGGTGTCGTCGCCAAACACGCGATCGTTAGTCCGGGACTGAGACCAATCATGTAGACCAGATAAACAGACAACGAGATCACCATGATCACCGTCTGGATCAGAACCTGATCAACAAAACTCCGCACCGCGCCCACATCGCTCGTCACCCGTTGAATGATCGATCCCGTCGTATTCGCATCATAGAAACGAAAACTCAAACGCTGCAGCTTGTCGTAAACCTTGGCGCGCATATCGAGCACCAGTTTTTTATGCACCAGCACGTTGATCGAAATCGCGTAAACGTAATTCAACACCGCGCGAATCAACGCCAACCCGAGAATCGTGCCCGCCAAGAGCAGCAACACCTCCATCGGCTCCCAATGCAGTGGCAACGCATACCCCAACGGTAACAACGGGGCCGCGACATCAGGCGTGAGCACATGCCGAATGTAATCGATGCCCACCCCGATAAAGCTGAGACCAAAAATACCCATGGTCAGCAAAACCAGCTGAATCAGAATAATCCCGATGCAGTGCAACCGGTAATTCCATGCGAGCCCCAAAAGCCGTCGAACCAATTGCCCGGTTGTGGGCACGGTCGCGGCGGTGGCGGGGGGAGGTTCGTCAGACATCAGCAGCGAACCTAGGTGCCCCAAATTTAAATACACTCTCTTTTTTCAATTAACTTACATTTACATTCCGTTCACAGCCAAAGAGTCCCGATTTCTGGATCAAACCGCAGACCAAAGGAGAAGGAATATTCGGCTTGCATGGAAACTATAAATACGTTTTGGGTTTCCTTAGTTTACAAATGGAAGCTCTCACGAAAAACCCTTCGGACAAGCAGGTCGCCATTCGCGATCGGATCCTGCTGCAAGCGAAACGCCACCTCTTCACCTTCGGCTACAGCGCGTTCACCATGGACAAACTCGCAGGCGAACTAGGGATGAGCAAAAAAACGCTCTACGTTCACTTCCCCAACAAGGATGCGATTATCATCTCCACGATTGATAAATTCGCGGCTGGCGTCCGCACCGATGTAGACGAGATCCTCCTCCAACTCCATGTGAGTTTTATCGAAAAGCTTCGCGGATTCGCCCTCATGATGATCGAGAGGCTCGGCCACATTCGCCCGGAGATCCTCCGCGATATTCAGCGATCCGCCCCACACATTTATCAGCATATCGATGAAGCACGCAGCGCCAGCATCAGCTACACCTTCGGCCGTTTCATCGAAGAAGGCCAAATCGGCGGCTCCGTGCGCGACCACATGAATCCGACCTTCGCCGGCCAATTTTTTATGCACGCGATGCAAGGTATGCTCAATCCCTCCACTCTCGAACGCCTGAAACTCACCCCCGCCCAAACCTTCGATCAGGCGATCCGTATTTTCTACACCGGTCTACTCACACCCAAGGGACAAAAAGAATATGAAAAAAACTTCCCTCACTAATTTCATTCTCGGCGCAGCGGCTCTGCTCTTATTATCAGCCTGCTCGCGTCAGGAAGCCACCGCATGGCAAGGCTACCTCGAAGGCGAATACGTTTACATCGCCGCCCCCCTACCCGGCCAACTCACCGCTCTCGCCGTCGCGCGAGGTGATCGCGTCGCGCAAGGCGCTCCGCTCTTTTCGCTCGAAGATGCCGCCGAAAGCGCGATCCGACTCGAAGCCACCCAACGTCTTCACGCCGCCGAATCGCGCCTCGCCGATCTGCGCAAAGGCTCACGACCCAGCGAACTCGCCGCCCTTACCGCCCAGCTCGCCCAAGCCCACGCCGCCGTGGAACTCTCGCAAGTGGAACTCGCCCGCCAACAGCGCCTCCACGATGCCCAGGTCAGCTCCGACGATGCCTATGATCGCGCCCGCCTCACTCATCAAAAAAATCTGAGCATGGCCGATGAGCTGACCGCACGATTAGAAACCGCTCAACTCGGTGGTCGCGCCGATACGATCGCCGCCGCCGAAGCCGAAGCCAGCGCCGCGCGCGCTGCGATTCAGCGTGCCGATTGGAGCGTCACCCAGAAAACTCAAACCGCTCCCCAGGCCGGTCTGATTCACGATACGCTTTATCGCGCCGGCGAATTCGTCGCCGCCGGTCGTCCCGTGATCGCGTTGCTGCCATTGGAAAACATCAAAGTGCGTTTCTTTGTTTCCGAAACCATCGTCGCCACCCTCAAGATCGGCGATGCCGTGCAAGTGACGATCGACGGACGAGACTCTCCGCTCAACGCGCAAATCAGCTACCGTTCGACCCAAGCCGAATACACGCCTCCCGTGCTCTACAACCGCGAGAACCGCGCCAAACTCACTTACATGATCGAAGCCGTTTTTTCACCTGAAGACACGCGCGATCTCCATCCCGGACAACCCGTGGATGTGGCCCCGGCTCAATGATCAAACCATGAGCCAATCCAAGGAACTCGTCATCGACGTGCGCGGCGTCGTGAAAAGCTTCGGCGACAAAACGGTCGTCGATGGCATCGACCTGCAGGTTAAGCGCGGCGAGATCTACGGCTTCCTCGGGCCCAACGGGAGCGGCAAGACCACGTTCATCCGCATGCTCTGCGGTCTGCTCACGCCCGATGCTGGTAGCGGCACCTGCCTCGGATTCGACGTGCTCACGCAGCAAAACGAGATCAAACGCCACGTCGGCTACATGACCCAGAAATTCAGTTACTACGAAGATCTGACCATTGCCGAAAATCTCGATTTCATCGCGCGCCTCTACGACGTCGCGGATCGAAAAAATGTCGTCGAGCACAGCCTCGAACGCCTCGGCCTCCAGAACCGAAGCAAGCAACTCGCGGGAGAATTATCCGGCGGTTGGAAACAACGCCTCGCACTCGCCGCGTGTTTGATTCACTCGCCCCAGCTCCTGCTCCTCGATGAGCCCACCGCGGGCGTCGATCCGAAGGCACGACGCGATTTCTGGGATGAAATTCACGGCCTCGCAGCCGACGGACTCACCGTGCTGATCACTACTCACTACATGGATGAAGCCGAGCGCTGTCATCGGCTCGCCTACCTCGCCTATGGTCATCTACTCACACGCGGCACGCTCAGCGAAGTCATCGCTTCCGGCGATCTCACGACTTGGAGTGTGCAAGGAAAAGACCTGCGCCAACTCGCTGATCAGCTCCGCGACGAATACGGCATCACTCAAGTCGTCGCGTTTGGAAACATCCTCCACGTGAGCAGTCGCGACTCAGCCAAACTCGATGCCGCCATCGCTGTCTTGCAAAGCGATCAACACACGTGGACCAAAATCGATTCCGGTTTGGAAGACGTCTTCATCGGCCTCATGGGCGAATCCAAGGATAACTTCTCGTGAGCACACATCGATTTACCCTCCATCGACTATGGGCGATCGTCATCAAGGAGTTTATCCAGATGAAGCGCGACCGCCTGACCTTCGGCATGATGGTCGGCATCCCGTTGATGCAGCTCATGCTCTTCGGCTTCGCGATCAACTCCGATCCCAAGCACCTACCGACTGCGATCCTCTCTGCCGACGAAGGTCCATTCACGCGCACCCTCATCACCGCCATGCAGCACAGCGAATACTTCGAGTTTGTTCGCACGACGAACAACGAGGAAGAGGCACAGCAGATGTTACAGCGCGGCGAAGTGCAGTTCGTCATCAACATCCCCGTCAATTTCTCACGCAAGCTCCTGCGCGGCGAACAGCCCTCGCTTTTACTCGAAGCCGACGCGACCGATCCCTCTGCCGTCGGCCCCGCCGTGAATGCGCTTCGGGTAATTTCTGCATCGGCGCTGAACCGCGATCTCACCGGACCGCTCGCTTCTCTTCGCCGCAGTCCCGGCCCGATCGAGCTGCGTCTCCACGCGCATTACAATCCGGAGAACATCACCCAATACAACATCGTGCCCGGCCTCCTCGGCGTGGTGTTGACCATGACGATGGTCGTGATCACCGCGCTCGCCATCACCCGCGAACGCGAACGCGGCACGATGGAAAATCTCCTCTCCACCCCTGTGCGCCCATTCGAAGTGATGCTCGGTAAAATCATCCCCTACATCGTCGTCGGCTATATTCAGCTCACCCTCATCTTATTGGCCGCTCACCTCATCTTTGAGGTGCCGCTCATCGGAAGCATCCCTCTTCTTTACGCCGTTTCCTTCCTCTTTATTTCAGCCAGTCTCGCGGTGGGCATCACCTTT
This sequence comes from Cephaloticoccus sp., assembly GCA_034669935.1. Taxonomy (GTDB): domain Bacteria; phylum Verrucomicrobiota; class Verrucomicrobiia; order Opitutales; family Opitutaceae; genus Cephaloticoccus. Next base: position 79,018 of record JAXMOJ010000011.1, on the reverse strand, counting down.
TCGACTCTCGCTAAAAACCAGCTGCAAGCCATGCAGATGGCGTTCTTCTTTTTCCTGCCCTCGATCTTGCTCTCCGGTTTCATGTTTCCGTTTCGCGGCATGCCCGAATGGGCACAATGGATCGGCAGCTTGCTACCGCTCACGCATTTCCTGCGCATCGTGCGCGGCATTCTGCTAAAAGGAAACGGCCTGCTCGAAATTGCTCCCGAGCTTGCCCCCCTCACCCTCTTCTTCGTGATCGTCATGGCCATCGGTGTAAAACGCTACCGCCAGACCTTGGATTAGCACTCGCTACCTGATTGGCCACGGAGGCACAGAGACACGAAGGATTGTTTTCTTAACCACTAACAGACGCTAATGTGCCTCATCAATGGATGAGGCATGAGAATGCATTTCGCTAGTTTATGTATTAGTGCCGATGAGTGAAAATTAGTGGTAAACCTGCTCTGTGACTCTGTGTCTTGGCGGCCAATCACAGATCGGCATTAAGCGGCCATCAGCGCAGATCAGCGGTTAAACAAAATATCAGCATCCATAGACCGGTTACCTCCTCCGTGCACTCCGCGACTCCGCGGCCAATCCCTTCTGTAGAAAACCCCGCCGCGTTTCCACTGCGCCACTCCCCGCTTGCACCTAGCGCGCCAATTCCTGCATCCTCGCGCCAATGCCTGAACTACTCGCCATCGTGGAAACCCTGCCGCCTCTCCCTTGGTGGGCTTGGGTCGGTTTTTTCACGTTCATCACCGCGATGCTCGCGATCGACCTCGGGGTCTTTCAACGCGAAGCCCACGAAGTAGAACTCAAAGAAGCACTCGGCTGGTGCGCCATCTGGGTCACGCTCGCGCTCTCATTCAACGCCGTGATCTGGTTCTGGCGCGGAGCGCAACCGGCACAGGAATTTCTCGCCTCTTACATCGTCGAGCTCTGCCTGAGTGTAGACAACGTCTTCGTCTTCATTCTCGTTTTCGCCTACTTTAAGGTCGCGCCGAAATACCAGCACCGCGTGCTCTTCTGGGGCATCATTGGCGCCGTCGTCATGCGCGCCGTCTTCATCCTCGTCGGTGTCAGCGTGATCAACCATTTCCACTGGGTGCTCTACATCTTCGGAGCCTTCCTCGTTTACACCGGTATCAAGATGGCCCTGCCGGGCAAAGACGAAGTCGATGTTGATCCCAATCACAACTTCGCCGTGCGCCTCTTCCGGCGCTTCTTTCCAGTGACCGAGGAATCCCATGGCGGCGACTTCTTCATCAAGAGCAAAGAGACCGGCAAGCTCATGGCCACGCCGCTCTTCATCGTGCTCATCGTCATCGAAACGACCGACCTCGTCTTCGCCCTTGATTCGATTCCCGCCGTGCTTGCGATCACCCGCGACGGCTTCATCGCGCTCACCTCAAACGTCTTTGCGATCCTCGGTCTGCGTTCCCTCTACTTCGCGATCAACGGCATCATGAAACTGTTCCGTTACCTGAAGATCGGCCTCGCCCTCATCCTCACCTTCATCGGCGTAAAAATGCTCATCGAATCGTGGGTCCACCTCAGCATCACCCTCTCCCTGACCGTCATCGCCAGCGTCCTCACCGCCTCAGTCCTCGCCTCAATCCTGATCCCAGAAGAGAAGAAGGTGGAATAGCTATTTTCACAGGAGTTCGCAGAGGAAGCAAAGGTCTACCTCACACAATATACTTCAAATAAAGAACATGACCGCTCGCAAAACATTGATGATATACCTTGCTCTACTGGCTTGGACTCTTGCCCCCATTTTTAGCGTTTTACTCGCAGGATTCATCGCAGATTTAACAGGATCTACTCTCAATGAATCAGGAGCACATCCATCCATAATTCTAGGATTTGATATCGGCGGGCTCCTGTATTCGATGTTTGTATTCGGTTGGTTCGCTATGTTGACACTTCCAACAGGAGGACTCGCGTTACTGATCTTTAGCTTTCTGCGACCACCTATTACGCGCCAGTCAGATGAATCAAGCGACACCCAATGAAGACACTGTTTTCAATTGCATTACATCCATCCTTGGATGGAAAAGGCCGCGACATAAATTTTATCAAGAATATTGCTCCATTTAACTGCGCTGTTGGTTAACTCATTCTCTGAATCTGTGACATCAGTGTAATCTGTGGCTAAACTCTGATAACCATGCCCATTCTCAACCTAGGATCGGTCAACATAGACCACGTCTACGAAGTAGAACATTTCGTGCGGCCGGGTGAGACGTTGAGCAGTAACGGCTACCAAATTTTCGCGGGAGGCAAAGGGTTCAATCAATCGGTCGCGCTAGCTCGCGCGGGCGCGCAAACATTCCACGCGGGACGAATAGGTCGTGACGCGGGCTGGCTCATCGAGCGGCTTAAAAAAGAAGGTATCGACACAACTCACTTACAAGAAAGCGACACGCCAACCGGTCACGCGATGATTCAAGTCACACCCTCCGGTGAAAACGCCATCGTGCTTTTCGGCGGTGCCAATCAAATCGTAACCGAAGCCGATCTCGCTCCGGCGTTTTCCTCTTTCGCGCCGGGAGATTACTTTCTGGTGCAAAACGAAACCAGTGCAGTCGCCGACGCCATCCGCCAAGCCCATGAGAAGAAACTACGGATCGTCTTCAACCCGGCTCCCATGAGCCCGGCAGTTCGTGACTATCCGTTGAACCTGGTCGACCTCTTCGTGCTCAACGAAACCGAAGCAGAGGGACTTACGGGCGAAACCGATCCGGATGCCATCCGCCAAAAGATGTTGGCCCAATATCCCAAGGCGGCTGTGGTGCTGACCCTCGGATCGAAAGGCGCGATCTACTTCGATGCGGAATCAATCCATCAAGAATCCGCGCCAGCGGTTGATGCCGTCGATACCACCGCCGCCGGCGATACGTTTATCGGCTACTTCCTCGCCGAGCTCATGCAAAGCAACAACCCCGCCAAAGCCCTTCAGCAAGGCTGCCGCGCCGCCGCCCTCTGCGTCACCCGCCCCGGCGCTGCCGATTCCATCCCACACCTCAAAGAGCTTAAGTCCTGAAAAGAAGAGACCGCTGATCCACGCTAATAACCACCAATTTTCACTAATCGGCACTAATACAGAAAACTCATGAATGTCTGCTTTCATGCCTCATCCATTGATGAGGCACATTAGCGTCAATTAGTGGTTAAGAAGAACATCTGGATCCGTGTTCATCCGTGATATCCGTGGTTAAAACTCACCCGAAGAACCGCTTTGTCCACTCCGGTTTGGGCATCGGACACGCTTTCCATTCGCCCCAGATCTGGTAGCGCCAACGCGCGATGACCCGGTAGCCAGCATCGCGCCAGCTCGTCGGAATCACCCCGAGCACAGCTCCCATCGCTTTCGCGAATCCACCGCACACTTTTAGTGCGGCGACCACTCCGCTGGTGCGGAGTAAGTAATCCCCTTTCACAGGCTGCGACCAATCGGGCGCGTAAACCAGCGAATCGAAATCTCCCGTCGGCAACCCCTGTATACGCAGATACTCCTGCCCCGGTTCGCTCTGCAAAGCCGCGAAATGTAAACGCCCATGCCGATCCATCCGGAGCAGAAATCGCACACTGCGATTACACAAACCACACGAGCCATCATAGAGCAGCACCGGGCCGGTCGGGGTCGTGGAATTATTCGTGCCCATTAGTGTGCATTCGTTGGTTAAAAAATCTGGCTACGTCTTAGCTTTGCTTAGCGTAAACCTCCGCAGCATCCGCCAAATCGCAAGCGGCTTCGGTGATCGCCGCGTAGCGAATGCATCGCTCTGCATTCGAAAGCGAGCCGCGTTCCGCATAAGTGACGACACCCTTGGCCAATTCCCATTTCCCTTCATGTGATTGGATTTTTTGCCGAATTTCCGGCAACAGCGCCGCGGTTAAAAAATCCGGAGCATTGGTTTCGATCGACCAATCGCGATCAAACGCCTCGTCACCGATTTTAAATTCCTTCGAGTCCATGGCACTCCACACCCGGGAAGTCACCCCCCGACGAATCAAGCTAAACCTCAAGCCGCTCGGCTCGCGCGGTGTCACCGTGACCGCCGCCCACTTGATCTTGGATTGGCCATCGGTCTCATAGGTATGCAAACGCACCTGCTTGCCGCGAATCTCCCCACTCATCTCGGGGTCTTCATAGATCCCCAAGACCGGCTTCACCTCCTTCATCGTGAGGCCCAACCGCGTTGCGAGCCGTTGCATATTTTCGTAAGCCCGACGCGACTTATTCGCCATGATGCGCAACACGATGGTGACCGCAGCAAGGAAGCCGATCACTAGCAAAACAGGGGTCAAGATTTGCTCATTCATTGTTCAAAGTCTGCCGAACGCTTTGCGTCTTTCGCGAGACGATTATCACGTGTTATAAAACACAAAAAGCCGGACGCAATTATACGTCCGGCTCTCAAAGACCATTGTCATTGTGAGACTTGACCGCCCTGGAGCGAAGCCCCTAGTCGGGCTCACGATGACAAAGTTAAAGCTTATCCCACGCTGATTTTCCGCGGCTTAGTTGCCTCGGCCTTGGGCAAGGTCACATTAAGCACACCATCGCGCAGTTGCGCGCTGATCTTCTCGTTGTTCAGCGCATTGTCATGCGTGAGCACGAGCTCGTAGGTCGCGTCGACCGATTCGCGATGCAGCGTGGTCCAACCTTCTGGGCGTTTCCAGTTACGTCGACCGACGACCCGGATCTCACCAGCGTCGGAAGTTACTTCTAAGCCGTCTTTTGCCACGCCGGGCAGGTTAACCGTGAGCGCAAAGCCTTCGGTTGATTCCGTGATCGCGTAGGTGGGCTTCTTGATGGCGCCTTCGGTTTTCGAGGCCGCGCCTTTCGCCGTCTCGGAGCGGCAAGCGCACGAATTGAGTGTATTTTGTAATGACATGTTTATTTTTTCTTTCGTTGATATTTTTGAAGCGGGTTAGCTGACGGCTACGTTTATCTTGCGCGGCTTACTTTCCTCGCGCTTTGGCAAAGTCACGGTGAGCACGCCGTTTTCGTAGGCGGCCTGGACTTTGTCCGATTGCACGGTGTCGGGCACGCTGATCGAGCGACTGAAGCGAGACACTTTCTCGTCATCACCGGTCTTGGTTTTACGCGTGGCGTTGATATTTAGAGAGCCGTCCACCAACTCGACGTTGATATCGTCGCGATTGATGCCCGGCAGTTCGGCCCGCACGAAGGCGTTGTTTTTGTCTTCATACAGATCGACGGGGAATTGTGTGGGCGTGTGGCCCGCGACATTGCCGACGGCTGAGGTGAAGAGGCGGTCTATCTCGCTTTCAAAGCCCGCCCAAGGCGAGCGATTGGAGCCATAATTGGCGCGAGCGTAACCGCGAGTAGCAGGTTGGTTGTATCGAATGATTCTCATTTTGTTTTCTCCTTATAGGTTAAAGATTGGGTTCTGCCCTTCTATTGCAGGAGAAATGCCGAAACTCAATAAACGGTAAATTGTTGTTTATTAATATGTTATAACTTCTTAAAAATGCGTGATGTGCAATAACGTCCCTTCAGCACCGTCACACTTGGGAAATTATTTCCCAATTCTTCGGTGCCTTCAAAATTACGCTCGGTCCTGATTATAGCCCCGTATGTTAAGGAGAAAAAGACTGCCTGCTGACCAACAGAGTTGTTCATACTCTCGCTCCAATAGTGGACGTGAGGTCTTCTCGGCTCGGCGTTCAAATAAACTGCGCCCTCTTTAATACAATCCCAGTAAATATGCTTTAATGTGCATTTCTCTATGTATTAGAGGTGACGATTTACTGATAGGCCTCAAGCTGCTCGGATATTATGCTTAGGTCGATAGCATTGCTATTCGCAGGATTCTTGCTGTGTGGAACATCGTGGGCGGAAACAACCATGCCGGTTCTACGTTTCGGAGTGCCCCGGGATGCGGCGCCGCTGTCATTCATTGATGAGAAAGGAGAGCTCCAAGGATTCACCCCGGAGCTGTTGCATGCGGTCGCCCAGGCCGGCGGGTTTAAGGCCGAGCTTCGCGTCCATTTCTGGGCCCCAAACTTCAAAGCGTTTCATGCTCAAAAACTCGATGCTCTGTCGACGATCAGCGGCACCGATAAGGATCTTCCGAATTTCGAGCACTCCATTGTGAGCGCAACAATTCGCGGCGTGACCTATACCCGTCCCGACCAACCGCCCTTGCGGAACACCGCCGATTTCAGGGGCAAAAAACTCGGGGCGATGGAAGGCACCACCGCCCTGTCCAATGCTCGCACCCATCCCGAGTGGGGCGCGGAAATACAAGAGTTTGATTCACTGGAAAAAATGCTTCAAGCCACCGCATCAGGAGAGTGCGATGCAGCCCTGTTTACCAGTGCCCTATCCCTGCGTGTCGAAAACGAGCACGGTTTGCGCAAGGTCCTCGTAGAGGATCTCGTGCACAAATATCATGTGGTTTTTCATAAAGGCGACACCGACCGGCTCGCTCTCTTCAACGAAGCCCTCGCGACCGTCCGTCAAAACGGCACTTACGATCGCATTTTTGCCAAATGGATCGGACCGGTCGAACCGCGACCAATCCGACTAGCCGACCTCCAGCCTTACGCGGTGCCCCTGATTACTTTGATCGCGGTGGTGGCCCTGATCATTTGGTGGCAGCGCCGGAACTTGTCCCACATCGCCCGACATGCGGAAGCGTTACGCCAAAGTCGTGTTGAGTTGGAACAGACCAACCAAAAACTCGAAGCCGCCATCATCCATGCCGAGCAACTGGCCGATCAAGCCAGACAAGCTGATCAAGCCAAGAGTCACTTCCTCGCCATGATGAGCCACGAAATCCGCACACCGATGAACGGCGTCATCGGGATGGTGGACCTCATGTTTGATACCCCCCTTTCCGACGAACAACGCACCTTCGCTTCCACGGCGCGACATAGCGCGGAATCCCTGTTAGCCATCATCAATGACATTCTCGATTTTTCTAAAATCGAGGCCGGACAATTACAGTTCGATCCACAACCATTCGAGGTTCGCTCAGTCATTACGAATGCGTGGACCACGTTGGCCGAATCGGCCCGAACCCGTAAACTGGAATTCACCAAAAACGTTGCTCCGGATGTTCCATCCCACCTGATCGGCGATGCCGGTAGACTCAGCCAAATATTAATTAACCTCGTCGGCAATGCGCTGAAGTTCACCCAGCAAGGCCGGATCAGCCTCGAGGTCACCCATCAAGAAACCCGCAACAACCTTGCCCGCCTTCATTTTGCGGTCCAGGACACCGGCATTGGGCTGACGCCAAAAGAACAGTCGCGATTATTTCAACCTTTCACTCAGGCGTCATCCGGCACCACACGCAAATACGGCGGCACCGGCCTTGGTCTCGCGATATGTCGACAATTGGTCGAAAAAATGGACGGCGAAATCAATGTGGAAAGCACACCAGACAAGGGCTCGACATTCTGGTTTACCATCTCACTTCCCATCGCCGAAGCCATCGCTCCACCCGATCCAGACGACACTCCAGAAAATGTCTCCGCTGATTTCAGTCGGTTACGCCTGCTCGTCGCCGAAGACAATGCCGTTAATCGTCGGGTCATAAAAATGCAGCTCGATCGCCAAGGTTGCCAAAGCGACTTGGTGGAAAACGGTATGGCTGCCGTCGAAGCCGTCCAAAGCAAACCCTATGACGTCGTGCTGATGGACTGTGAAATGCCGGAAATGGATGGATTTGAAGCCACTCGCAAAATTCGTCGCTGGGAGGCTGAGCGACGCGATCGGGGTGAAGACGTCAAAGCGATTATCATTATCGCACTTACCGCAAATGCGATGAGCGGAGATCGCGCCGCTTGCCTCGCCGCCGGGATGAACGACTACCTCAGTAAACCGATGCGCCCCCCCGAACTGATTGAAGCCCTCCTCCGCGCCCAAACCAGCTGAACCCACTTATCTCTGCTTTGACTAAAGCCAGAGATAGCACCCGCGATGATATTTTCTCGGCGCATTTATGAACGCTTTTGCCATCATCTTCGTGTCATGTATGCCAAGGTAGTGGAACCGGACAAGTCCCTCGAAGCGTGATTTCACGCTGACTTTTGGCGGAAGGGCAAAATGATCGCGCAATTTCCCTTGGTCGCACTTCTCTCAGAAATAATCCGTGCCGAATAGCAACGGACATGCTTGGCTTCTCGCTTTCACGTATGAACTTCGATTTCGAAACTCCCATCCCACGCTCCGGCACCGATTCCCAGAAATGGCAGAAATATGCTGATCGCGATGTGCTACCCATGTGGGTGGCCGACATGGATTTTAAGTCCTCCCCTGCGATCCTCGACGCCCTGCATGAGCGCGTCGAGCACGGCGTCTTCGGTTACGCGCGCCCTATTCAAGGCACAATGGATACAATGGTGCGTGCGATGAAGGAGCGCTACGGTTGGACGGTCGATCCCTCGTGGTTTGTTTGGCTGCCCGGCCTCGTCTGCGGACTCAATGTCACCGCGCAAGCATTTGCTGAAACGGGAGATGAGGTGCTCACGCTTTCACCTATCTATCCGCCGTTTATGACTGCGCCGAAGAATAGCGCTCGCGTTTCCGTCTCTGTGCCGCTCGTGCTCGAGAATCAGCGCTGGGTTATCGATTGGGATGCGTTGGAAGCCGCCGTCACTGAGCGCACCAAACTCTTTCTCCTCTGCAATCCGCACAATCCGGTCGCGCGCGTGTGGACTCGCGACGAGCTCACCCGCATCGGCGAGTTTTGCACGCGTCACGATCTCGTGCTCTGCAGCGACGAAATTCACTGTGATCTCATTCTTGATGAGGTGCAGCACATCCCCGCCGGATTGATTAACGAAGAGATTGCCCAGCGCACCATCACGCTAATGGCACCGAGCAAAACCTACAACATCCCCGGGCTCGGCACTTCTTTCGCGATCATCCCCGACGGCGCACTCCGGCGAAAATTCGTGCACGCGACCGCAGGGATCGTGGCCGAAGTCAACGCGCTCGGCTATGCCGCTTGCGAAGCTGCATATGGTAAGAGCGAAGCGTGGCGCCAAGAGCTCCTCACTGTTTTGCGCGGAAACCGCGATCGCCTGATCGAGTTTATCGCTACCGATCTGCCCGGGATCTCAATCGAAGCGCCGATGCAAGCCACCTACCTCGCGTGGCTCAATGTGAGCAAACTCGGTCTGAAAGATCCGATCACCCATTTTGAAAACCACGGTGTAGGCTTAACCGATGGAGCTTTCTTCGGCGCCAAACCCGGCGATTACGTGCGCATCAACCTAGGCTGCACCCGCGCCACGTTGGAAGATGCCCTGGTCCGCATGAAAAAAGCCGTCGCCGCGATCTGACCTCTATCCTCAACACCCAAAGCCAACAAAAAGTGTAACCCAATAGGTTACACTTTTTAGAAAAATATCGGTGCAAGTGTTGAGTCTTGAGGTGGGTGAACTGAAGGCGTGTGACAATCTTCCCTTCCTCTGAGACTCTACCATGGGGATCAAAATCGTCCTCGAAAGTGTAACCTATTGGGTTACACTTTTCGCATGACCCCGAATATCCCTCCCCAACTCAAGATCTGGATGCATCTGAGTGATGCTTTTTCCGTAGCCGCAGCTACGGGTGTCAAACGATTGCACAATGCGATTCATAACCGTCGACAAAGAGCGGGTGTTACCCGTCGCCCCGGTGTGGATACCCCGATGTGGAACGTATGTGTCGCCCTTCTGCGCACCGAACTGAAACCATACGGCTCCAAGGTTCGTCTCGCCCGATACCTCGGTGTGCCTCGCCAACGCATCAATGATTTCCTTACCGGAAAGTGCCGTTTGCCCGATGCCGAACTCACACTTCGCATGCTCCATTGGCTCACCACCAAAAAGGAGGGTCGCGATCTTTCGCTCTGAGAAAAGTGTAACCTATTGGGTTACACTTTTGTGGGGTTGTCGCAGGGCGGGCAAGCCGTATGGTCGGCGTTTCTGAGTGATGCGTATAGGTGAACACGAGCTTTCGACGAATCTATTTCTCTCGCCACTGGCGAGCTATACGAACCTGCCCTTTCGGCTGACCATTCGTGAAATTGGCGGGCTCGGCTGGGCGACGACGGATCTCGTAAATGCACGTTCGTTGCTCGAACGCAATCGCACCGCGATGAAGCTCGTCGAATCGTGCGCCGAGGATCGCCCCCTCGCGATTCAACTCTTCGGCAGCGTGCCGGAAGAGATGCGCGACGCCGCGATCATGTGCGAAGAACTCGGCGCGCAATCGGTAGATATCAACATGGGCTGCCCGGTGAAAAAGGTCGTCAAGGTAGGCGGTGGGTCAGCGATGATGAACGAACTCGATAAAACCGCCGAGCTGGTGCGCGGGATGGTCGACGCAGTCAAAATTCCCATCACCGCAAAAATGCGTCTCGGCTGGGACGATGATAATCTCACCGCTCCTGACCTTTCACACGTGTTGGAAGATTCCGGAGTGGCCGCGGTTTTCGTGCATGGCCGCACCCGCGCGCAGGGTTTTGATGGGCGAGTGAATCTCGAGGGGATTCGGTCGGTCGTCGAAGCGGTGTCGACTATTCCGGTGATTGGAAATGGCGATATCACCACGCCCGAAGCCGCTCAACATATGCTCGCAGAAACCGGTTGCGATGGCGTGAGTATCGGCCGTGGAGCGTTTTACGATCCGTGGATTTTTAAACGCACCGCGCACTTTCTCACGACTTGTGAATTGATACCCGAACCTTCTTTTACAGAACGCATCCGCGTGATGAGCGCTCATTTCGAACGCTATTGCATGTTTTACGGCGAAGATCATGGCTCGCGGCTTTTCCGCAAAGTCGCTCCGTGGTATGCGAAACGTTTTGGGCCGTCTAAGCCGTTTAAACAAAAGATCACAACCATCAATTCGCGCGCTGATTTCCAAGCCGCGCTTGATCATTTCCTCATCTGGCGAAAGCAATACTGCGATGAAAACGGTGAACTCCAACCACGCTTCCAACTCGAGCCGATGACCGCTTCGTTCATGAATGAAGACGAAGAACCATCCGCCCTCAATCGCACCGCCATCCCCGTGCCCAAGGGACCGGTCGAAGTGTGGTAACTCATTATTTAATTTTCCATGAATACTCCCCCCACCCCTATCAATCACTCTAAAGCTTTCGGGTCCGCTCAGTGGATCTGGCCGCTCGATCACCGCTGGGATTTACACAACGCCTACGTGCTGTTTCGGCACGAGTTTGAGTTGGGGCGCGTGCCTAAAAAAGCCCCCCTCTTCATCACCGCGGATCAATCCTACCAACTCTACATCAATGGGGCCTTTGTCGGGCGCGGTCCGGCACGTGGGTTTCAATCACACTGGCCGTTTGATGAAATCGATGTCGCGCGTTGGCTCACGGCGGGGCGCAATGTCTTTGCGATCCGCGCGCACAATCCCGGCCGCAGCAACTTTCAATATCTGACCCAAGGCTACGCGGGTCTGCTCGTCGCCGCTAAGTGGGGCCGCACGGTTATCGAGAGCGGCACGGAATGGAAATGTGTGCCGCAGGCCGGCATCAAACGTGATGCCCAACAATGCGGACACCAGCTTTTCGACCAGGAGCACTACGATGCTCGCGTGGGTCTGTCGGGTTGGATGAATACCGATTTCGATACCTCCGATTGGGCCTCACCGGTCGCACAAGCGCAGGGCAAATTGCCATGGAGCTCGCTCGAACCCCGCGGCATTCCGCAGATGTTTGAAGAAGCATCGCGTCCTGGAAAAGTGATCGGCACGGGCCGCGGCACTTCCGGTCAGGGCTGGCGCGAGGTGCGCAATCTCTTCCTGCTGCGGCAAGAAGAGGATCATTCTCATAGGCCCGTGAAACCATCAAAGGCTTCGTTAGACACGATCGATGATCCAAGCGCACCGGTCGGTTTATCTGTAAGTGGGCTGGAAGTGCCCAAGACCGGACGCGGAAAATTCCGCAGTTATTTAATCGATATGGGGCGACCCGTGGTGGGGAGTTTATCGCTACGGGTCGGTGGTGGTCACGGAGGCGAAACAATCGATGTCATCTACACCGAAGTCATCGAAACCGACACGCTCGAACCGGTGATGACTTACCCCAGCAGTAGCCGCGCAACATTTAGCTCGCGCCTGATTTGTCGCAAGGGTCTCAGCACGCACCGCTACTACCATCCCTTCGGATTTCGTTACGCGACGCTTACCGTGCGCGAAAGCATGACCCCACTTCACATCGGTGTGACCCTACATCGCACTGGTTATCCGGTGGAGCGACGTGGCGCGTTTCGCAGCTCTGATCCGATGCTCGAAAAGATCTGGGAAACCTGCGCCCGGTCTCAGCAGAACTGCATGCTCGATGCCTATGTAGACACACCGTGGCGTGAACAGGCCCAATGGTGGGGCGATGCGCGCGTGCAGGCTTGGAACACGTTTCACCTCAGCGGTGATTCGAGATTGTTTCAGCGTGGCATTCGCCAGATCGGCGCACAAACGACCGAAGATGGCATTACTTACGGCCACGCGCCCACGATGGCACACAACTGTGTGCTGCCCGATTTTACGCTCATCTGGATCATTACCATGTGGGATAATTATTGGCAGACCGGCGATCTGGATCTCTTCCGCAGCCAACGCCCCATTATCGAAAATGCGTTGAAGTATTTCGAAGAACACACCGGCAAAGATGGGCTGGTGACTTACGATGATCGCTACTGGTTGTTTCTCGATTGGACGGATCTTTTCAAACAAGGCGCACCTACGGTTTATAATCTCTGGCTCGTGCTCGCGTTGGAGAAACTTGCCGAACTCGACACCCTCACAAAAAACAAAACCGAAGCCGCACGCTGTCTGCGCTGGGCCAAGCGTCTTCGGCAGAGATTGCGCAAGCTCATCGATCGACGCGGGCTCATGCGAGACGGCATCGACACAAAAGGCCGCATCGTTAAGAGCACTTCACCGCACGCACAAACAATGGCGTTGATGACTAACCTCGCGCCCAAATCAGCGGGCAAGATGGAACGGTTCCTTGTCGATTATCTGCGCGACGAATCCAAACACACCGCACAACCAAGCGCATATTGGATCACCTATGTTTACACGATTCTTGCTGAACGCGGGCACGGCCAAGCCGTCGTTGAACACATCCGGCCGAATTGGGAGCCGATGGTCGAACAGGGTTCGACGTCAGAGATGTTTACTGATCACGTCGAATATCCGATGAGCCATTCGCATGCGTGGTCGGCTCATCCACTCTTTCACTTCATGCAGATCATCGGTGGAGTGCGGCAAACCGCTCCGGTCTGGAAACGAGTTTCATTCTCACCGGTGTTTCACGGCGATCATGGCGGAGCGACCATCCCTACGCCGCAAGGTGACATCACCAGCGCGTGGCAACGCGATGGTGTCCGCATCGCAGTGAGCCTCGATTTGCCGAACGGGATAACGGCTGAAGTCGATCTCCCCGGCATCAAAATCAAACGAGCCACCGGCCACAGTGAGTGGATGGTGGCGGCAGAATAGCGCTAGTATTTACGCTGCACGATCGCGCCGCTGGTATCACGAAACACGATCAGTTTTTTCTCCGCTACCACATGATCAAAATAGATTCCCAATGCAGGATCGATCAGCGCACCTTCCCGATACGTGTGGCCATTAAGCAGGGCTCTAGCGGGTGAACCTTGGAACACCCCATTGATCCGCATCTGCCCGATAAAGGCGCGAAACGCAGGGCTCGCTTCGATCGCCGACATCACCGTGGTAGTCGTCGCGGTCACTCCCGGAGCAATGGTGGATTGCGATTGGGTCGTCACTTTCTGCGCCACAGGCTCCGGTTCAGGCGTGGGGGCTGGCTGAACTCTCTTAAACTGGCTTTCCGGGACGTCTTTTCCATCAAGCACCGCATCTACGCGATCCTGTTCTCCCTGTCGGCGCGCATCCAGTGCCGACTGCGCTTTTTCAATTAACTGCCCGGGTAATGTCGTGGCCGGTTTTTTAGGCGTGGCAGCTGGGGTAGCCGAAGCATCAGGCGCGACCGTTTCCGATGCGCCCGGACCGAATTGCTGCCAACCAAAATAGCCTCCCCCTACCACGACCAATACGATCAATCCCAGGAGAGCTTTCTTACTCTTTTTGGGAGCTGGTGGCGTCTCGTCGTCGTCATCATCGGTCAAGACGATCTCTTCATCATCAAGATCCTCGGAAGCTTTTAAATGAACCAGCGGCGGTGGCGGCATCGCTGAGGCTGATTTTTCTTCGCCATCTGCCGCAGGGCTTCCGTCGACCTTGGGCGGAACCGCTGGAGCCTTAGAAGCCGAATCAGCATCAGAGTCCGGCGCGGGCTCAGGGTTCTTTTTCTTCAGCTTAAATTTTGGTGGGGCCTTCGCGGCGGCTGGTTCGGCCGGAGCCTCGGATTCAGCCGGTTTTGCTACCGGTGGAGGCGAAACCGGAGCCGAGGCCTCATCTTTATTCTCAGCCGCAGCAGGGGGGTCTTCTGCCTTCTCGGTCGCTTTCGGCTGGGCTGCCAAACGGGGTTTAAGACGAAACTTAGGTTTATCTTCGCTGGCGGCCTCCGTCTTAGGAGCCTCCGGAACCGGCGCGGGGGCTGCCGGAGTTGGCGCGGGAGATTCAGCTGCGGGCTCAACCACTTCATCTTTCGATTCCGGCTCGGGCTCAACCGCGAGCCGTGGTTTGAGGCGCAGAGTTTTCGGTTTTTCTTCCTCCGTTTTCTCGGTAGGAATCTCGGTTGGTTTTTCGGGAGACGATTTAGTGACCGTCGCTTGCTCGGGCTCGCTTTGCTTATCCTCAGTGGATTCAGGCTCGACCGCCAATCGAGGTTTTAAGCGCAACTTAGGCTTAGCTTCAGCGGTAGACTCAGCTGGAGTCTCGGGGGTGACCGCCGGCTTCTCTTCCGCAGACGATGATTCAGCCGCATCACTTTCAGGACGTAAACGGGGCTTCAGGCGCAACGGGGTCTGCTCGGGCTCATCGCTCATGGATGAAAAGAGTGAACACTTTTGGGCGGATGCGCGAAAACAAAAACTTTCCCTCGCGGTTTAAGGACATAATACGTCAAATTTAACCAATATATGTCAGACCCAAAACGATTTCTCTTCCTCGGCCTCGCCGCCGCTCTCCCTCTCTTTGTCGGGTGTTCCACGCTGAAAAAAGAGCCTCAGCCTCCGTTGACCTCGCAGACCGAGCAATCCTTTCGCGATCGGTGGATTGAAAAACGTGGGGCCAAATTAGTCGCCGAAGGCGTCGCGCCGTTCGAAGCACAACGACAAGCCATGGAAGAGTTCAGAAAACGCTACGGCTACACCAACGCCGCGAAAGAATAAGTCTTCGCGAACGCCTATCGATCAGCGACTCAGTCGCCCCTCTTTACGTCCACAACCTGCATCGTGAAAACAAGCGTCTTATTGGTGGGAACCATTGGTGGATGCCCTCTGGTGCCATAAGCCAATTCTGGGGGGACGATGATCAACCATTTGTCGCCGAGGCGCATGATCTGCAAAATGTGATCCCAACCACGAATCACCTTGGTGCGGCCCACCCGGAATGTGAGGGGGTCTTTCGGATCGATCTTTTGATCAAAGGTTTCCCCACTTAAAAAACGCCCGACATAAAGCACGGAGACGAGATCGCCACGATTGATGGTTTCCCCGCTACCATTTTCAATTTCGATGTAGCGAATACCGGTGTTCGATTTTTTTGCACTGGGAAAGTTTTTGGTCACCCATTCGTAGTCCTCGGGCGGCAATTTTTCACGCTGCGCCATGAGCGCCGTGGGCACCAAAACCAAAAGGATAAAAAGGAAGAAACGCTTCAACATAGTCCCAACTAGAACAAACTACGTCACGATGACACGGATATTTTTACTTCCGGTCGATTCGCGATCAAACGAAGCGCCTGGCCGAGCAAAGTCTTGCCCGGTTCCATCCGGTGCCAAGTTGAGGCCCCCGAAGGGTGTGGCAACGGCACACAATCAGCCCCATGCCCGCGATAATTGATTCTAAAACTTTGCCCAATGATATCCTTGAGCGGTGCGACCGGCAGAAACTGCGTGATCGCGAGCTTGCCCACCGGCAAGACCAGCGTCGGACGCAATAGCTCGAATTCACGCTCCAACCAATGCGCACAATTGCCGATCTCATCCGGTGCCGGCACGCGATCTCCGCCCTTTGGGTTCTTCCCGGGAAAACAACGGCATACTGCCGCAAAGTAAATCCGCTCGCGCGCCTCCTCTTCGCTCCAACCCAAACTCGCCTCAAACCACTTGAACAACGTCTTCCCCGCCGTCCATGCAAACGGACGCCCCAACTGCGGTTCCTTGTCGCCCGGTGCCTGGCCCACCAAGAGAATCCGACTCGTCACCGCGCGCCCCGCCACCACCGGCTTGTGCATCTGCGGACACCGCTCGCAAGAGCTCAGAGCAGTGAGATGGTTTTCGAGAGCATGGTGCGCAGGCATAGATATCATTTACAAAAATGAGTGATCTTTGGCAAACAACCCAAACGATGACCTTCAAATTCCGTTGGCTTCGTCTTCACGATTACACAGGAATAAAAGCATGATCAGGAAATTATTATTTCTGGGTATTTTAGCCTTACTCTACTCCAAGGTTTCGGCTGTCGCACCACACCCAACCTTAGTCACCGCCCAGTATAAAGACATGCTCTTGCCGGTCATTAAGGTGAAAAAGTTGACTCCAATCGTGATCGTGAAGGGAAAGGAGAAAAAATTAAAATTTAACCGATTTTATATTCCGCAACGCACAGATGGCTTCAGCGATGGGTATATTGAAATTCACTCAATGAAAAATGCCATCCGACACGGGGCTAATCGGTCTTCGGGGACCTCGCATGGGGGGGTCGTTTACTTTGATGCGGTTATAACATCACAAAGAACGATGTCCGGTGGTTATGCACTCCTGGCGGCCTCAAATGTTAAATCGAGAGCTGACGATGCCACTTTTATCAACACCTCTTTCATCGCTAGAGAGCTACCGAAATTAACCGCCGGACAAGAGACCACCTTCTCATTCGCCGCCAATTTGGAGAATGCCGATACTAGCCCGATGGACTTCTTTGTTCAATTTTTCGATTCTAACGGTCGCGAGATCCTGACCAATAAAGTCGAAAAAGCGTGGAAATATTATGCCCTGCTTGAAAAAGTGCAGCACCACGAAGCACTGGAGAAATATCTGCTCATGTCTGTGGGCAAAGATCTTCAGGCTTTTCCCGTTGTTCATCCTAAACCCGTTTTCCCCGAAGGAACCGTCGTGCCGGAGGATGCTACGGCAATCATGACAATTTCTCCCGAAGGTTATGCAGACGGTGTGATCACCCGTGGCTTATCAGACGCACTAAACGAAGCTGCCATTCAGGCGCTCGAAGGGTGGCTATTCATGCCGCAGCTCAAAGCAGGCAAACCCGTAGCGAGTCGAGTGCAGGTGCCCATAGTGTTCTAAATCGATCCTCAACATTCGCGAAAGGCGAAACGGCCGTCTTCGAAATCCAGATATTGGTTATCCGCCAGAAAGATGCGGCGAAACTCCCCATCAAAATTGTGAAACACCGAGCCTGGTCGACCGCGCTTACCATCTAAGAACACTTCGCGGCCATGCACCGAACCCCAGTGGTTCAACACCACGACATCCACCAACCCCAATCCTATTGTGTCGGTGAGTTGGGGAAATGTCGTATCGTGATTGTGTCGCGACGGCATGATATCCGGTCCCGCGATCGTCGCTCCTGCGCT
The DNA here is from genome assembly GCA_034669935.1 of Cephaloticoccus sp. Taxonomy (GTDB): domain Bacteria; phylum Verrucomicrobiota; class Verrucomicrobiia; order Opitutales; family Opitutaceae; genus Cephaloticoccus. Next base: position 61,296 of record JAXMOJ010000011.1, on the reverse strand, counting down.
GAATCCGATATACAACCGCTCCCGCGCCAGCTCGCGGACCGTTTCTGTAGTTCTCATCCTCTGCATTTGCTCCAACAAGTAAAACGGATCACCACCTTCGAAACAGAGGATCGGGTAATCCGCCAAGTCGCGCCGCAAATCGGCTGCACTCTTACCGGTGATCGTGTAATCAGTAAGCTGAAACCCTGCGTCCAACAAAGCGGCCCGATTCGAAATCCGCCAATCCTGCTCCGTAGATTTCTCGCCCGCGGTGCGGATGTAAACCATCGGCTCTTTCGCGAGTTCACCCAAATCGCGCGCAACCGCTCGTGCGACATCTCTGAGCATCGCCACTAGAATGACGCGCCCCATCCGCTTACTTCCCTGCGCTCCAACCACCATCGGCCATCAGTGATGAACCGGTCACAAGTTTCGCCTCGTCACTGGCGAGGTAATGCGCGGCGGCGGCAATCTCTTTGGGTTGCCCCATCCGGCCGATCAACTGCGTGGCGCTCATTTCGCGATAAGCTTCCTCCGGATCGGGATACTCCTTGAGTCGCGCTTGCACAAACGGCGTTTCCACTCGGCCGGGACATATGCAATTGCAGCGCACGCCGCTGTGAGAGTGATCGAGCGCGGTCTGTTTGGTCATACCCACCACCGCAAACTTCGTCGTCACGTATGCGAAGCGATCCCGCACAGCAACCACCCCACCAATCGAAGCGATATTGATAATGCTTCCGTTCTTCCTCTCCAGCATCCCCGGGATAAACGCCTTGGTGACGTTAAACACCCCGCCCACATTCACGCGATAGAGGCGCTCCATGTCCTCAGCATTCGTTTCGAGAATCGTGCCCACATGGCCGATCCCCGCGTTGTTCACCAGAATATCGAGCGCGCCAATTTCCTCTGCTGCTGTAGCCACCGAAGCCACGTCCGCGACATCTAAGACCAGACTTCCAACATTGCCATTCACCGCTTCAATTAAACCCACAGTTTCATGGGCGGCTGCCTCATTGATATCCGCGACAAACACCCTCGCGCCTGCCTGGGCAAAACGCTGCGCAATCGCGCGGCCAATTCCCGAACCTGCACCGGTTACCAGCGCTGTTTTGTTTGTTAGGTCGAACATCAAGGAATAGAGTAAACGGTCTCCCACTGTCCTGTCGAGTCGGTGTCCCGAGTTCAATTCGAGGGCGAGATTAGGATGCCCCAACCTGCATCATAAAGCGATGAACCATGCGTAAACGGGATTCTCAATGGCGGCGCAGAAAGCGGACCTCGGAGCGGAGTGTTTCCAACTCTGCAATCAGCGGCCCCACCAATCCGAGCCCTTCCAAATCGAGACCGTGGTGTTGATGCAACTGGGCCAAATATCTCAGCATTCGCAGAGCATCGTCATCAAACGTCCACTCGACATCGGTAACAGACGGACTCTCCACCGGAGCCACAAACCCTTGACGACAAAAGATCGCAATCGTGTGGCGCGAGAATCCAGTGATGTTCACGACTTCTTCGATCGCGTGCAAATAAGGTTCATTTTCCGGAGCGTTTGAATGGGTGATTTCTTCGTTCATGACTTGGCTCGAGGGTTGAAAGTGGAAGTGGCCGCGAGTTTTTCCCACAGTGCACGTTGTTCGTCGGTTGCGACCGGCGGCATCTCGATGGTGATGATCGCATAAAGATCCCCTTTGGAACCATCACGATTCGGCAGGCCCAATCCGCGCAGCCGAAGCTGACGGCCCGTGCTCGTGGCGGGCGGCACTTTAAGTTTTACCCGCCGGCCTCCCGGCAATGGCACGTCCACGCTCGTGCCCAGCATGGCCTCCCAAGGAGCCAGCGACAGCTCATAGCGTAAATCATCACCTTCCACCGTGTAGTCGGGATGGGTCGCCAAACGCACGCGGAGGTAAAGGTCGCCCGCTGCAGCACCACCGACACCCGGGACCCCGTGACCGGCCGTGCGAAGGCGTTGCCCATCGCGCACTCCTGCCGGGATCTTCAACCGGATCGTGCTGGTCTTAGGTTCTCCCGTGGCCGGATCGCTGCGTTGCAGGCGGATCATCCGTTCACCGCCCAAAAGCATTTCCTCCAGTGAAACCATCAAATCGGCTTCGGTATCCGCACCCGGTTGGGCTCCGCCCATCCCGTGGTGCTCGGAAAAACCTCCGCCATGCCTCGTGCCAAAATACTGTTCGAAGAAATCGCTAAACCCGGTGCTGCCGCCAAAATTAAATTCATACTCTTGGCCATCCGGTCCCGTGGCACGCTGACCGCGTGGAAACCCTCGGGAGGCCTGCGGCTGACCGCCGGGAGGCGGGGCGCCCGCGCCTTCGTAGGCCTGCCAATTCGCGCCGAGTTGATCGTATTTACGGCGTTTTTCCGGATCGCTGAGCACTTCATTGGCCTCGTTGATCGCCTTGAATTTTGCGTCGGACGCTTCCTTATCCTTCGCAACATCGGGGTGATGGATCCGCGCGAGTTTGCGAAACGCTTTTTTAATATCATCCGGAGTCGCATCCCGCGAGATCCCCAGCGTGGTGTAGTAGTCTTTGAAATCGACAGGCATGAAAAAAGAGAAAGGGGGTTAAAGGGTCGCTTCGATGAATTGCTGAATGGCAGAGGCGGGCATCGCCCCGGACTGACGGGCAAGTTCTTTTCCGCCTTTAAATACCGCCATGGTCGGGATACTGCGGACGCCATGTTGCGCACCGAGCGCAGGAAGATTCTCCGTGTTCACCTTGGCAACAATCCAGCGTCCGCCCCCTGCGGCGGCGACTTTCACGAGTTCGGGGCCGACCATCTTGCAAGGTCCACACCACGGTGCCCAAAAATCCACAAGCACGGGCAATTGGTTTTGGGCGGTCAGGCCAGTCAATTCCGAGGCGTTGCCCACTTCCAGCGGCTCGTTCGGCAGTTCAAGTGGCGTCTGGCAATCATGACATCGCGCCTTCTCTCCCAAGCGGGTGTAAACGACCCGGTTGGCCCGACCGCATTGCGGACAGGTCGATATGATCCCGCGTTCATCGAGATGAAATTGCGAATGTGCCATAGTGCTGAATTAACCTAAATCGATCCCGAGTGCGCGACCGTTCAATGAACGCTTCACACCCCGATACGGCTCAGGTGAGCCACACCAACACCATGTATCCGCACGAAGAAGAATCGTCAAGAAACCCACCTACATTTCGCCGCCAAAAATCGACGCCCAATACCAAACCTGCAGAACGATCGTGCCCCCTCGATCACATCCGGCCACGATATTGACAGCAGACAAGTTCTACGGTGGCTTGCCAGTGCTTCTCTGCCGGGACACTTTCCCGATCCCACTACCCCGCTAACTGTCTCATGAGCTCGATCGGACAACTATTCCGCCAGATCATCGCCAATCTCTGGAACCGCATTAAAGATTTTGCGGGTTATGGTGGTGAGGCGACTTATCTCTGGCCGCGATGGGTTGTTCTACGCGCGGTCGGGATTGTTTTTATCATCATCTTTGCGGGGATCATCGATGAATCTGCCGCGCTGATCGGGCCTGATGGCATCACCCCCCTTCCCGGTGCCATCGCCGAACTACGCGCCGATAAACCCAACCTGCTTGAGGCCATATTCGCTTCACCCACGTTGTTCTATCTCAGCAGCAGTCCCGCCATGGTGGCCTTGCTCCAATGGGGTGGTTTGCTCGCGGCGATCGCCGTGGTGCTAAACCTGTGGCCACGCATGAGTCTGTTCATCTGCTGGTTGTCTCTGCTTTCATTCGCCAAAGGTTGGCTGATGTATTCGGGACCGATGGTAGATCGGCTGATGTTAGAGGTCACACTCCTCTGCATCCTGTTTGCCCCGGCAGGCTATCGACCGGGTCTGGGCGCGCAGGCCTCGGCCAGACCTATCATCGTGTTCATGATGCGCTGGCTGCTGTTTCGCATCATGTTTGAAAACGGCATATCCAAAATGCTCGGCGCTGATCTTTACTGGTTCGATCTGCGGGCGATGGATATCATGTATGAAACCGCGCCGAGTCCTACCATCCTTGGCTTCTTTAATCATAACATGCCCCATGCTTGGCATGTCTTTGAAATTGCGCTGACTTTTGCGGCAGAAATCATCGCGCCGCTGATTGCCATTTTCTGCGGGCGGCGTGGACGCTGGTGGGCCTTTTGGTTGTGGGCCGCGCTTCAGGCCGGCATCCAGCTCACCTGTAATTTTGGGTGGCTTAACACCGCCTCAATCGCCCTCGGTCTGCTCTTGTTGGACGATAAGATGTTCGCTCAGGCCGCGGGGTGGTTACGCCTGCGCAAGCTCGCCGATTACTTCACCACCACCTCCGCCGTCACCGCGGTGTTGCCACTCGCCAAATGGAAGCGCTACACGCTCTGCGGAGCGATGAGCCTGCACGTTTATCTCTCGATCATCGCCTTCACCACTCTCGCGCGGATGCCCACGCCCGCATTTATGGAGAGTGTGAATCGACCGTTGAGGGCTGTATTTGATGGGTTCGGCAGCATCAACGGTTACTCCCTATTCTCTCGTTTCGAACCCTTCCAATTCATCACCGAATTTCTGGGATCCAACGATGGTGGCGTCACCTGGCGAACTTACGATTACCGTAAATTTCCCCAAAAGCTCGATCGCATCAGCCCCTTCACCGCCCCGGGATTTCCTCGATTCGAAGCCAACATCAAAGCGCAGTCCGCGCTCAGTGATCACGCCACGCCCCTCTTTCATTTCGTGGCCGAACGACTCCTGGAGCAAAAACAACCCGTGATCGATCTATTCGAGAACAACCCCTTCCCGGATGCCCCCCCCACGATGATCAGAGTCGCTGGTTATAAGTATAGATTCACCGATCTTGAGACCTACCGCGAAACCGGACACTTCTGGACCCGAACCTACCTGGGCGAATACATGCAGCTCATGTTTCTCAATCCCGAAGGAAAGGTGAGTAAGGTGACCAGTGAGATTGAGCAGCTTCACGTCAAAGCCTACTACGGAAATCTCGAAGCCCAAACCTATCTCGGATTTCTACTTCTGCGCGGTGAAGGCGGTGTCCCTCGCGATGTCGCCAAGGCCACACAATGGTTTCTGCTCGCCGCCAAGCAAGGCCACCCCGTGGCCCAGCTAAACCTCGCGATGATCAATCTAAGCGGGCAAGCCGCCCCCAAAGATATTCCTCAATCCATTCATTGGGGCCGCCGTGCGGCCGAACAAGGTCTCGATGCCGCCCAGGATTGGCTCGGGGTTATGTATATGCGCGGTGAGGGCGTGCCACACGATCCCGTGCAAGCCCTCGCCTGGTTTGAAGTCGCCGCCGATGGTGGAACTGAACAAGCAATCCAACATCGCGATATCGTTCGGAGCGAACTTAGCCCCACTGATCGACTGGTCGCTCAACAGCGCGCGGAGCTAATCCGTCAGCGCATGCCTGCGAGGAATCCGGCCGACGATTCCTAATCGGGCGCTAGGGTTGCGGCATTTTTACCGTGGAGGTTCGTAAGCCAAAGGCACTCTCACGCGCACATAGACCGGTTCGCCCTGGTCGGAAGGCGGCGTAAAAAACCAACGCGATACCGCCGTCGCGGCGGCCCAACCAAACGCCTTATCGGATGATTTCACGATTCGCGGCAATCTCACGCGACCATCATGATCAATGATAAATTCGATTTCCGCGGTCGCCCCTTTCTTTGATTTGCGCAGCGCTTCCGGCAACTCCGGTCCAACCTGATAAATCGGTCTTGGGCGCGTATCCACCTTCGCGAATTCATGGAGTTTCACCTTCTTGTTTTTGATCGCTTCGGCTAATTCGACCGTCGCAGCATCGATCGGCGCATCCGATCCCGTGCGCTTAAAAATTAGCTTAGTGTTGAGCAAAGCCCACGACGGTTTTCCATCCTTCATCGCCGGTTCAAAAGTCCATGCCTCAACCATCGCTGCTGCGGCCAAACCAAAATCCTTGCGACTCGCCTTCTCCACCACCGCGCCGCGAGCATTGCCCGTTGGGTCCACGATAAACGTCACCTTGGCATGGCCCGTCTTCCCCTTCATCAATAGATCGTAGGGATAGACCGCCTTGACCGAGCGCACTAGGTCAGGCGCCTGATCGTATTGATATTGGGAGGGCAAATCGCGGCTCGGGCGGCCGCGCAACTTCGCCATCCGAACCTTGCGTTCGGATTCCGCTTCTTCCGGATCAAACTTCACCGCCACCTCGATCCGCGAGCGTGCCATCAACCCGTTGACCACCGCTGAAGCGTAGCGCCAATTCAAAACCGTTTCGATCGCGAGCATGTCCAATTCGGGATGAGCCGACTTGATCACGCGCGGGTTTCGCACCGCATTATCACGCCCCACCTCCACTTCTAATACCACCGTGCCCTTGATCCCCGCCTGGCGCAAAGCCCGTGGATAATACGGCGCTGTCTTACTCTCCGGCTCTACATAAGCATCCCGATCATCGACCTTCCGTCCCAGTTCACTGCCCTGATACATTCGCTTGGAAAAATTCGGCCCGCTCGAGCCACCTGCCGTGGGCACCGCACCGCCACCTCCACTCGGTTCCGCACCACCTGATTGTTGGGCCGATCCGGCCAACACCACACACAAAGAAAGCAAACTCGTAAGAATCGGGGTCTTCATCCCCTGAACCTGAGAAATGTCATAAACTAATCAACCGCGAATTCGATGACCTCTCTACGCTAATAAGACTAAAAACGCCGTCCCGCATCACCGGAACGGCGTTCGGATATTTGATCACTAGTTGAAGCTTACTCTTCCGATTCGTCTACCACGATGTAGCGGCTGTAGCCCTCGCGCCAGATGCGCACGAGCACTTTGGGCCCCTCGATTTCCTCGCTGAGTTTCACGGCCTCCCCGGCATCACGCACCCGCTGACGATCGAGACTCAGCACGACATCGCCTTCTCGCAGCCCCACCCGAGCCGAAGCGCTATCCGGATCGACGGAGGTGATAAACGCTCCTTCCAGCGTGTTGGGAAAACGGAACTGTCGACGAATTTGCGGCGTAATATCCGTGACACCCACACCGTTGAGCACACCCACATCATCATCTGAGTAAGCGTCGCCACCCGCGAGATTTGAGGAGGGCAATTCGCCCAATTCGAATTCGACCGTCTTCGTTTTCCCATCGCGCACAAACTCGATCTCCACCTTCGTGCCCGGCGCGAGCGCGATCACCGCAAGCTGCAGGCGTCGCGGATCGATTACATCCTTGCCATTCACCTTCGTGATGATGTCCCCGCTTTGGAAACCCGCCTCTTCCGCCGGACTGTCCGGGCTGATCTCCGTCACAAGCGCGCCGTGCTTCACGTCGAACTGTTCGGCGAGTTCAGGCGTGAGTCCCTGAGTCTGCACGCCGATAAAGCCGCGGCTGATCTTGCCGGTGGCAACCAACTGTTCTGCGAGCGAACGCGCCGTGTTGATCGGAATTGCAAAGCCCACGCCGTTGAATCCGCCACTGCGGCTGAGGATCGCGGTGTTAATCCCGATCAGGCGCCCCTGCGAATCGACCAGAGCACCACCCGAGTTTCCCGGATTGATCGCCGCGTCCGTTTGAATAAAGTTCTCATAGGCATCGGCACGCAATCCCCCCCGACCTAGTGCGCTCACGATTCCATGCGTCACCGTCATTCCGATGCCAAAAGGATTTCCAATCGCAAACACGGTATCTCCTACCTCCACGCCATCGCTATCGGCCAACGTCACCGCCGGCAGGTTTTCCGCGTCGATTTTCAATACGGCCACATCGGTCTTTGGATCACGCCCGATGACTTTCGCCTCAAACTCTTCTTGAGGATCACCAAACGCGACCTTCACCTCGTCCGCGCCTTCAATCACATGGTTGTTGGTCAGGATATAACCATCGCTAGAGATGATCACTCCCGAGCCCAGCCCCTGTTGTTTACGCTCCCGCGGCATCTGCCGGTTCGGTTGATCAGGCACGCCGAAGAAACGGCGAAACATCGGATCATTAAAATAAGGCGCCATCCGATTATCCGTCTTCACCGTCTTGCTGGAGAAAACATAAACAACGCTTGGCGAAGTTTTCTTCACCACGCTCGAATAACTCACTCGCAACGTCTCGTCGCGATCAAGCGGTGTGCTGTCGGACTGCAGCACGAGCGGATCACGCTCCTTGTTGTTGTCGCCCGCCCAGAGGGCGATGCCGGAGGCACTCACTAGCGCGACCAAGGCCAGCCAGAGCATACTTCGATTCAATAAGTTATTTTTCATCTTCATAGGTATAGATTAAGATTCATCACATGCCGTTCGCCGAAACCGTTCAACGAACCAGATCGGGCGACACGCCGCTTTGAGACTGGCAAATTCGGATCAGGTTCCCTGAGCCCACACCCGTTTTCTTCACTTGCCCTTTGATATTGGGCTTAAACGCTACGTTCTCAGTTACCCTCCTATCGCCACTTATCCGAGCACCTAAAATGCAACGCGTCATCACCACTCTAATCGCAATAAGTCTCGCCCAATTTGTTTCCGCCAAAGAAGTGGAAGCCATCGGGAAAATGCTAGAGACGCGATCGCCCCATCCAACTCAATTAACGGTAAAATATAAGGATCAGCGGTATCCAGTCATCAGAATGAAAAAGTGGGATCCCCTCATCATGGTAGATAGTCGGGAAAAAAGGTTAAGATCCGAACGCGACTATATGCCAAGGCGGGCAACAGCTTATGGGCCAGAACGTGTTGAACTGAAGAAAGTGGAATATGGTGGGATGCAACAACTCAGAGTGGAAACCCACGGAAAGCCCATGATGGGCTCTCACCCAGGCATTGGAGAATTCAAGGGTATCTTCAAATCCCGGCGCACTCTCAAAGATGCTTTCATCACCATTGTGATCTACACACCGCACATGTTTCTAAGCCCTGAGCACTACGCCTACTACCCCTATTACAGCATCTTCGTCTTGGCCAAAGAGCTCCCCGACCTTCCTGCGGGAAAAGAAGTGTCGGTGCGATTCACCACCAAGATGCCCGCCGTCTTTCCCGACCAGAGATACTTTGTGCAGGTCTTTGATGGGAATGGTCATGAAGCCAAAACCAATGTCATGCAAAATGGGTGGCCCTACTTTGCATTAACGGAGCGGAAACTACTCAAAGAAGCCATGGTTCGCTATAAGGAGCGGTTCGTGGACCAGGACAACGCGGTCACCCCCATTGTGATGATGAATCCACTGCTTCCGGAAAACATCACCCCTCCAGAAACTCCCATTACCGCTACTTTCACTGTTTCTGTCGAAGGTCTGACCAAGGATATCAGCATCAAAAACGCCAACGAAGAGTCTCTCAATCAAGCTGTGCGTGAGGCCGTCCAAGGTTGGCTGTTTCTGCCCCGGCTGGTAAGCGGTGAACCTGTCGAATCGCTGGTCGAAGTGCCTATTCAGTTCTAGAATAGACCAACCTTCCCAAACCGCGGAATTGACCCTCCGCGATCCGGTGTTCATGTCTGGCAGGCTATGTCCGATCAAGCCGCCTCCGCCGAAACTACCATGGAAAACCTCGTCGCTCTCTCCAAGCGCCGCGGCTTCATCTTTCCCTCCTCCGAAATCTACGGCGGTTTCAACGGCTTCTTTGACTACGGGCCCCTCGGTTCCGAGCTGAAGAAGAACATCCGTGATTGCTGGTGGGACGATATGGTCCGTCGCCGCGACGACATCGTTGGCCTCGAAACTTCGATCATCATGCATCCCAAGGTCTGGGAAGCTTCCGGTCACGTCGACGGTTTCACCGACCCTCTCGTCGACTGCAAAGCCAGCAAGCAACGCTTCCGCGCCGACCAACTATTCTTCGCCCCCGTCGTGGTCGAAGGAAACACCGTCGGCTACGTGTCCGCTCTCGAAAGCGAACGCACGACGGAAGAACTCCAAGAAAAGGCCGAGACCCTGAAACGCAAAAAAGCGGTGCAAGGCACGCTCGCGCCGGTCGTCGTCAAAGACTTCACCGAAGCTTCCGAAGACGAACACGCACTGATCCCTTCCCCCGCCACGGGCGAACCAGGCAGCCTCACCGCGCCGCGTTCGTTCAACATGATGTTTCAGACCAATGTCGGCGCGATGACCGACGGTTCGTCCGTCGCCTACCTTCGCCCCGAAACCGCGCAAGGCATGTTTGTTGATTTCAAAAACGTCGTCGATACCGGCCGCGTGAAACTGCCTTTCGGTATCGCCCAAATCGGCAAATCGTTCCGCAACGAAATCACTCCGCGTAACTTCATCTTCCGCTCCCGTGAATTCGAGCAGATGGAGATGGAATACTTCATCCACGAAGACGCCGATTGGGAAAAGGAGCACAAAATTTGGATCCAGTGGTGCTGGGATTGGCTCAAGTCCATCGGTCTACCCGAGTCTCACCTCAGCCTCTTCGATCACGAGAAGGCCAAGCTCGCGTTCTACTCGCGCGGCACGACCGACATCATGTTCAAGTATCCCTTCGGCGTGCAGGAGCTCTGGGGTATCGCCGCGCGCGGTAACTACGATCTCACGCAACACGCCAACGCTTCCGGCAAATCGCACGAGATATTCGACGAAGCCACGAAGAAGAAATTTATCCCTCACGTGATCGAACCCGCCGTCGGCGTGGATCGTATCTTCCTCGCCATTCTCTGCGCCGCTTACGCCGAAGAAGAAGTCACCGACGAGAAGGGCAAGACGGAGACCCGCACGGTGCTCAGCCTTTCCCCGAGAATCGCTCCGGTCAAAGTGGCCGTGCTCCCGTTGTTGAAAAACAAGGAAGAGCTCACCACCCGCGCCAAGGCCCTCTACAAAAAGCTCCAGCGCCGCTACGCTGTCTTCTATGACGAAGCCGGCGCCATCGGTCGCCGCTATCGTCGTCAGGACGAAATCGGCACCCCGTGGTGCGTGACCATCGACTTCGATACGATCGAAAAAGAAGGCGACACCTTCACCCTCCGCGAACGCGACTCCATGGCCCAACGCCGCATCACCGAGCAAGAGCTCTTAACGCTCTTGGATGAACACGTCTATTAAGCCGCTGTGTGCGCCATAGCCTCGGCGACGGCGTAAGCTGCTAACGATGTTGGACGAACATGTTTATTGAGGGCTTTAGCTCCTTCAGGCCGCCGCAGTGGATTGACTCAGTCGATGCATAGCGAGTGGCGTCAGCAGATTTTCCGCCAGATAAGTAACCACGGGAACTACCACACCATCACCGAGAAGATGATAGGCATCGTTATAATTAGATGGTAGGCGATAACGATCAGGTAGCCCCATCAAACGGGCGGCCTCACGGGGAGAAAGCAGCCGGGATCTTACCGATTCACCTTTAATAATCAGCAATGTCTGCCGGCTCGACCCACCGCCCGGGGTGCGCAGGCAACCAGCAGTATCGTCAAAACGAACTTCAGCCCGTTGCACTCCGTTTCTAGTCCGCCGATACAATGCCCCGACAGAACGCTTACCGCTTTGTTTGGCGGCATCAATTTTTCGAAGGTTCACCGGCGACATCATGGCAAGCAGCTTCTTAGTTTCGGCAGGGGTATGCCATTCCACCCCGACTGGACGTTCCTCAACGAGCTCGGACAACACCGATGTCCGCTTTGGAGGAAGCGGCATATGCCACCAATGCCAGCGCTTACGGATAGCGGCTGGTGCCTGATCGTAGGCCTCCTCCAAGGCTTCCGGGTGGAAGGGACGTTGCGGGCATGTCGTGGTGAAATCTGACAACAGCGTTCCACCGGAACGCACCGCAATAATGAACAGCCGTGGGCGCGACTGCGGCAAAAAGAGAGCAGCATCAATCACCAGAGGACCAAATTCATAACCCTCCTTGGACAAGGCCTCCAGAATCGCCAAGAAATCTCGCCCGTCATCCGAGGTAATTGCCCCTGTTACATTTTCCAAAACAATCATATCAGGCGCGCGATTCTCCCGGCGCAAAGCCTTCATCAACTTCCAAAACCCCCAAAAAGTGCCCGATCTTTCTCCTCCTAGGCCGGCCCCATTTCCAGCCACCGAGAGATCTTGGCAAGGAAACGAGGCCCATGCTAATGATGGCTGACCAGGCAGCTGGGAACTCACGACCTCCTGGACGTCACGAACCAATAAGTCTTCGCCGCCCCAATTGACCCCATAGGCTTTCGCTTTCTTTTCATCAATGTCGTTAGCAAACGTGCATAGCCAATCACAACCTAGCCCCATTCGGGCCATCCCTCCTCCGGCAAAAAATTCATAGTAAGGCAAAACTGCACGATCAAGCCTCGCTCCGTAAGGTGCCTGCTCTTCTCTTACCAGTTTTTCGCTGATCGCCGAATTTATCCACGTATTGCGAGATCCTGACTTATCGCTTGTTCCGAGACACTCGTCGATCTGCCTGAGAAGTTCTTCAGGAATGCGTAGACTAGTCCGCCCTCGTTGGCGATGTGATGCCTTCTTAATCATACCATAAAAGTGACAGACTATTTGGCGCCACGACAAGCCATCTATGAAAAAGTGGCGCCACTATTATATACCACCGTGGTAATCCGATGACTAAACATTCGAGCGCCTACAGGCTATAATACCGGATTAGTCTGCGTCTCCACCGGATCTAAGATCCTCGGATGCGACACTGTCAGAGAAAATCTGCAACCGTTCTCTAGCCAGATGTTCGAGGCGCTGAGCCTGGACATGCAGTGTGCGGCGCAGCCCGGGTTTGACTGTTCTTTCCGATATGATCGCCGCTAAGCGTGCGATGGTCGCAGCGCGTCGGGCAATTCTTGTGTCAGGGTGGTCGCGAAGCTTTTGAACCGCTGGATTAACAATAGTCCCTTTGTAGCTTTGAGGTAATGGGACATCATTTTTCTTGAGCGGTAATTTCTCATTTAGAACCGCCTTAAAATACGACCTTTTAACACAATGTAAGTAAGCTGCAGCTTCTAGGTCGTTCAGATACTCGGCGGCGGCCTGCTTCTCCACTTTGGACGTTTTAGAGCCCAGTTTTTTCTGTAATTCGGGTAATGGCCAGACTTCGATGGAGTATACCTCAAAGGGATCAAGCACACTCATGGCGACCGCATCTGTTCGGCGATTGGTGAGATGCCGACGAATCCGTCCACTTATTTTCTCTTTGCTTTGGCCAACATAGATAGGTTCGTCGTCATAATCGAAGAAAGCGTAAACACCCCAAGTGCAGTCGATCAGGCGCATGTCATCGTCCCCATCGATGGGACGTTTAAAGAACGCTACTAATTCCTTGTTAAGCTCAGCTGTTTCGAAAGGAGCCCGTTTGGTGGATATTTTCGAAGCGGCTCGACTCCTTATATCAATCGACTTTTTTTCGTGGTTCATCGGTAAACAATTTATGCCACCTTCTGTGGAGCAAAATAGAATTCACCTTGTGATCTGACATAGTCCTATAGAGCGAGCAAGTGCCAACAGCATATAGATATCTGCCTCGCAAAATTTCGCTCGTCTTCCACCCTAGTGTAGAGGCTTTGACCCATCAAACTGCACCCGAGAAAGTCACTCATACACGCATCCACCAATCATACCCCGTCGTGAAAGCTCTCGTTTACGAAAAATATGGCCCGCCTGAGGTGCTGCATGTCGGCGAGGTGACGCTGCCCGTGCCGAAGGAGAATGAGATCCTGATCCGCGTCCGGGCGGCCGAGGTCACCAAAGGGGATTGCGAGATGCGCAGCTTCAAATTCGCGGTGAACTGGTTTTCATGGCCACTGCGCCTTTTCATGGGAATTCGCCGGCCGCGAAACCCCATCCTCGGCGGTTATTTTGCCGGCGAGGTCGTAGCCGTCGGCGCAGCCGTCACGCACTTCCAAACCGGTGAGGCTATCTTCGGGTGCTGCGGCATGCGACTCGGTGCCTATGGCGAATACCTGTGTTTGCCCGCCGATTACACGATCGCGCCCAAACCGGATAACCTGAGTTTCGCGGAAGCCGCCGCTGTGCCGCTGGGTGGACTCAATGCACTCCACTTTATGCGCCGGGCTGGAATACAATCCGGTGAGAGCCTCCTGATCAACGGCGCGGGTGGCAGCATCGGCACCTTTGCCGTCCAGATCGCGAAGGCGATGGGCGCGAAGGTCACCGTGGTCGATCACCCGATCAAAGCGGATCTGCTTCGGAATCTCGGCGCGGACCATTTCATCGACTACACGCGCGAGGATTTCACCGCCAGTGGCGTTACTTACGACGTGATTTTCAACATGGTCGCGAGCAACCACTATTCGCGCACGATCGCCTGCCTGAAACCTCAGGGACGCTACCTGACAGCCAACCCCAAGCTTTCCGACATGCTCCGTTCAGTGTTCACGTCGCGCTTCACCGACAAGACCGCAATCTTCGCGTTTGCCGGGGAAACGAAAGAAGAACTCCTCGCGCTCAAGACCATGATCGAAGCGGGCGAAGTCCGCTCCATCGTCGATCGGATCTATCGACACGAAGAGGCCGCGGCCGCCCATCATCGCGTGGAATCCGAGCAGCGCACAGGCGCGATCATCCTCTCGGATTGATCCTGTTCGGAACACCCCTCAACCTGATCTCATGCTGACTGTTTCCCGTTCTCTCTATGGTCCTCCGGAAGATCTGCAGTTGGTCGAGACTCCACAGCCCGTTCCGCGGGCCGGTAATATTTTAGTGAAGGTCCAGGCCGTCTCCGTTAATTTGTCCGATTGGGAATTCATGACCGGGCGGCCCTACTACGTGCGCATCTTTGGTCTCTTTCGTCCGAAAATCAAAGTGCTCGGATCCGATGTCGCCGGGGTCGTGACCGCCGTGGGTGAAGGCGTCACGCAATTTCAAATCGGTGATGCGGTCTTCGGTGACATCATGGAATCCGGTGGGGGCTTCGCCGAATACGTGGTCGCGCCCGCCAAATGCTGGACGCTCAAACCGGAGTCCTTGAGTTTCGAAGTCGCGTCCACCCTGCCTCAAACCGGCTGCATCGCCGTGCAGGGGATTCGCGACATCGGGCGCGTCAAAGCGGGCGAGAACGTTTTGATCAACGGCGCAGGCGGCGGCACCGGCACCCTCGCGATTCCCTTGGCTAAATCTCTCGGCGCAGAAGTCACCGGGGTGGACAACACTCACAAGCAAGCGCTCATGACACAGGTGGGGGCCGATCACGTGATAGACTATACGCAGACTGATTTCACCCGGCTCGGAAAACGCTACGATCACATCCTCGATCTGGCAGCGTATCGGCCGATGTCCGATTATCTCAAAGCCCTCAAACCCGGCGGACGCTACCGCATGGTCGGGGGCTCCGTGCGGCTGATGCTTAAACTCCTTACCTGGGGACAACTCGTGGCCCTGTTCCGGAACGTCAAACTCGGCGTGCTCGGAGTGAATTCAAACCACGACCTCGCCGGCATCGCCCAACTCGTCGCCGACGGCACGATCACCCCGATCATTGATCAGGTGCTTCCGCTGGACCAAGTCCCCGCCGCCATTCGGCGGGTGGGCGATGGCCGGGCCTTGGGAAAAATCGTGATCAAGGTCGGATAACGAATCGGCGCGGGTGATCCGGAAGGACCGCTTCCGTCAGATCCCCGGTTCGGGATCATTTTCTCGTCAGGTTGCACCCGCACGGCTGAGATGACGGGCAAAGGACCGCATCACCCAGAGATGCACAACCGCCTGCGTGCGGGCGTAGATCCACCAGGGCAAGGCGGGCGCAAAGCCGAGGATCGAGACGATGAGGCATTGATTTTCCGGAAATAACCGAAACTCGAAACGCCCCGGTGGGGTGACGTTCCGAGCGAGCAAACCTCCGGTAATATAATAAGCCCGACGTCGCGCATTGTGTTGAGTCTGCGGCGTGGGTGTGAGTTCGAGCAAGGTCCAGCGGCGGGCGAATCGAAACCGCAATCCGCCATCGGGATGCTGCGTGGCACTCACCATGCGGCCAAAGCGATGGGTAAGCCATGCGCCATAGGCGTCCGATACCTGGGCCGCATTCCAACCCGTGGGGAGCGACATGCGTTGCACGGAGTGCACGCGGCTCTCGCTCCGGATCTTCCGGCGATCGGCCCGTTGCGTGGTGCTCCGGGGATTGGGCAAGGGGTGGCCTTTGACGTCAACCGCCCGACGAAGCGATTCCTCCAGCGACACGAGTTGCGGACGCAGGCGGTCGAGCAGTGGATTGCTCGTTGCCGACAAATCATGGAGCAGGCTTTCCTGCAATGGCCCGACCAAGGCCAAAGGCACGCCACCAAAAAGTGCGACCCAATGCCGGGATAAAGTGAAGAGATTGAAGGGCACATTGATCGTGCGCACGCGTCGCCCCAGTCCGCGTGCCGTGGCGTGAATCAATTCACCGTAGGTCATCGATGGGTGCCCTCCGAGATCGTAGGTGCCGCCGCAAAAACGGTCTTCACCTAAAATGAGTCGGAAAGCTTCACAGATATCCTGCACGTCGATCGATTGCGTGCGCGAGCTCGCCCAATCGGGCAATACCATGACGGGCAACCGACGCACGAGATTGACCAGCATGGAAAAAGACGAACCTCCCGGCCCAAAGATCAATCCCGCCCGGAGCACCGTCACTGGCACCGAACGGCTTCGCAATACGACCTCCACCTCGCGGCGCGATCGCAGGTGAGGTGAGAGTGCTTCGCCTTCAGATGGCATCAACCCGCTCAAATAAATGACGTGGCGCAGGCCCGCCTGCTCGGCCGCGCGAATGAAATTATCGGCCAACAGTAAATCGGTGTCTTCAAAATTTCCCTGCATCAGGCGGCTCGATGGAGCCATCGAATGAACCAGATAGATCCCCACCTCACAGCCTTGCAGCGCCTCGGTCAGCCGGGGCAACGAGTAAAGATCACACTGCCGCCATTCGGTGGAAGACGAGGAGGGGTTGGCTTCCAGCACGCTGGGACTACGGGTGAGCGCCCGAAACCGACAGCAGTCGCCCAAAGCTCGGCGGAGATGAGTGCCGACAAAACCGCTGGCACCGCTCAGCGCAACAAGGGGCAAGGAGGACTCAGTCTGGGACACGAATGTAAGTTAAGTCACGGGACTGACCGGATACAAACCGTCCTTTCGTTTATCCACCCGCGGTGAAAGTAAGAGATTCGCCGTTGGCCGGGTCCTTGATCAGGAGCACCACCAAGCTGGCCATGTGGAGCGCGCGTCTGGGTTACGCCGGTTTATTCGCCACCATGGTCGGCGCCATGGCCGTGGAGTTCGGAGTGAGACCCACCCCCATACCTCGCCTCGTCATCATCACGATCGTTCTCCTGGCTGTATCGGCGCTGCAACTCGTCCTGCTGCGGCCATCGGTAAAGATCGAACGGATCAGATGAAAATCAAAGCGGTGCCTAAGATATATGCTGGGAGCGCAGCATTTCCCGAAGCGAAACCCTAACTATTTACGTTTGGCCCTTTAGCTCGTCCTGTGGCGCCAGCTTAGCCTTGTCCATTCGGGAAAGCTCGCCCAGCACCCAGTCGATGTAGACTAACAACGAAACCGCTCGAGCGCCGTTTCCAGCAGTATCGTAATCAGTCGATTCGCCATGCATGATAGCATGGCGACTGAATCCAACGGGTTTTACCAAACGTTCCTTCTCCGAAGCGATTATCGGGGTTACCTCTACCAGCGCTGCGAAATACATGAGCATGCTTGGCTTCCCCGCGTTGACCCAAGCCTGGAGAGTATGGCGCCCCGTAAACAGATGGCCTCCTGTATAGTCGCGGCAGATGCCATCGGCCTGCGCGAGCATTAGCGGAATAGAGGAGGCAAAGTCCCCGCGCCGATGAGCTGCGAAAGCGCTTTTAAAAATGCGCTCCCGCTTCGGGGTGTGCCTACAAAGTTTATCCTCAATTTTATTCAGTTCAGCGTTAAAGTGCTTCACGAGCACCCGCTCCACTTCCTCTGTCCAGCCTGCAACCAGAGCGCTGCAAATCTCTCGGTGCTGGCGCGGTGTCATCTGCGGCTGCACATACCAGCCATGTTCCGCTAGGATCTGCATCTCCTCGGGAAACCTCGCCTTGTCCTCCTCCATCGCCCGCACGATGGCACGAAAATCGATATCCGTGTCGCGAATTGCCTTCTTGATTGATTCGTGAAGCCGGCGGGCTGGCGCATCTATTTGTTCGAATATTTCCAGCATCGGATCTACGTTCTTCCGAAGCGTTTCATGGAATCCCCCCAGCTTCCGTTTTTCGCGCTGCAGAGCCTCAGCGATGGCTATGGGCGGCGACATTTGGCTCTGCATTTTCTCGTTCAAAGCCCGAAATGGAGCGTCAAATTGCTCAACATCCACCATGACCTTTGCGGCCATCTGTGAAATGAAATGCCCCATGTCCTCAGGTTCTTTCATAAATTCAACAGTAAGACACCGAAGGACTCAGGGCAACAAGATCAGACCGAGATACCCTACTGACCAGCCATAAGCACCGTCGGTGCGAGCCCACGGCGTTTGTGGTCAACAAAGGCCAAAAGAGTCTGATTTAAAGAATTGTAGTTTGTGGATCCTACATGAACGGAAGAGACACCATCGGGAGGTCATCGCCTGACTCTTGAGCTATTCGAAAATCTCGGAAACGCAGCGCTGCTCAATGGTCTCGAGCTACGGGTCTTCTTGGTTCTCACGGCATCCGCACGAAGATCCAATGCCACCACCGTTTGCTCATCGGGGCGATGCGATTAAGATCATTGCTTATGAGCATAACTAAGAGCCGTGAAATTCATCTGAAGTCCCGTCCGTAGGGCACGCCGCAAGCAGCGGACTTTGAGCTCGTGGAAACACTCTGCAGCAGTGACAACTGCCAGACAAAGTTTGAGGCATTTTAGGTTAAACGATAGCTGATTTTGTGACCAACCCGCCTCTGTCATCCTGAGTCTTGCGAAGGATCCAGTGCATTGTTCGTCAGTCGCCTTTTGCTTTTACGCTCAAGGTGAACGCGCAGGTCCCTCTGCGCGTCGAGCGTGCCACACCGGCACAGGGACGTGCCGGTCCACCTCAAGCCTTTATCTGCCAGCACGTATTCGTAAAAGGGCGATTGATATCACTCATTTTTGAGTGAGGCCATATCGATCACGAAGCGGTATTTCACGTCGCTCTTGAGCATGCGTTCGTAGGCTTCGTTGATCTGATCCATGCGGATCATTTCGATGTCGCAGGTGATGTTGTGTTCGCCGCAGAAATCGAGCATCTCCTGCGTTTCGGCGATGCCGCCGATCAGGGAACCGGAGAGACTCTTGCGTCCGCCGATGAGTGAAAACGCCTCGACCGGGAGAGGTTTATCCGGCGCACCCACCAGGGTCAGATTACCATCGGTCGCGAGGAGCGCGAGGTAGGTGTTGATGTCGTGCTCGGCGGAAACCGCATCGAGAATGAAATCGAAGGTCCCGGCATGTTTTGCCATCTCATCCGCATCGCGGGATACGACCACTTCGTGCGCGCCAAGACGAATCGCATCCTCTTTCTTACCCGGTGAGGTGGTGAACACGACGACATGCGCGCCGAAGGCGCGCGCGAATTTCACGCCCATGTGGCCGAGACCACCCAGACCGACGATTCCCACTTTTTTACCCGGCCCCACTTTCCAGTGACGCAACGGCGAATAGGTCGTGATCCCGGCGCATAGCAGCGGCGCGACACCGGCGAGTTCGAGATTCTCCGGCACGCGCAGCACGAAGTGCTCGTCGACCACGATCCCCTCGGAGTAGCCGCCAAAGGTGAAACCGCCGAGGTGCTTATCGGGCGAACCGTAGGTCAGGATTTTGGAAGGCGAATATTGTTCATGCCCGGCGCGGCAATGCGGGCAGGTCATATCGGCATCGACCATGCAGCCGACTCCGGCGATATCACCGGTTTTAAACTTGGTGACCTTCGGCCCCACCTTCGTCACGCGACCGACGATTTCATGACCGGGCACGGCGGGATATTGGGCGCTTCCCCATTCATTGCGCACGAAGTGGAGATCGGAATGGCAAACGCCACAGTAGAGAATCTCAAGCTGCACATCCGTTTCGGTCGGCTCGCGGCGCGGAATCGTGGCAGCGGCCAGTGGCGTGGTGGCGCTGATGGCAGAATAGGCTTTGACGGAGTAGGCGACGGGTTTGGTCATGGGATTAAACTCAGAGGATTTTAGCTTAAAAAGCGAATTCCCGATGCCCCTTTTTCGCTGCGAACGTCGCCTGAAGCGGGCGGATCGAATCCATGCGCAGCCCGGCACACTAATGTTCCAAGCCGCCGAATGTTCGTAATACGAACATTCGGCGATCAACTCGTCTCAGGAACCCGCCTTGGATACCTTTATCCGGCTCGGATCTGCGCCACCTGCGGATATGAATTCCGAGATAAAGTCAGCTCCAAGTGTAACCGTTATGCATCACGAATCATCAGCAAATTTTCAGCACTTCCTCCAGGGACTTGCGGGGTTTTTGCGGCCAATTTCCTTCCGCAGGGAAACCCACCGTCACCAACAGAACCGGCAAATCGTTTGCGCCCAGATTAAAGGCTTCGGACACTCCTCCGGGGTCGAATCCGCCAATCGCACCAGAAGCCAATCCCATGCCTTGTGCGGACAGGATCAAAGTCATTGCGGCCAGTGATGCCGAACGGATCGCTTCATCACGTTGATGCTGAGGATTATTAGCATGGGATGCAGTGGCCATATCCGTCCACGTCTGTTGCATGTCCGAAGATATAATGCCCCGATCCACCGAAGGTTGCAGCACACGAAACAGCTGCCGATGCGCTTCCAGTTGACCGCAGACGATGAAAGTAACCGCCGCATCACTCACCGGTTTTTGGCCAAAGGCCACCGCTTTGAGTCTTGTTTTCGCCTCGGCGGACTGCACCGCGATGAATCGCCAGTTTTGCAAGTTAAAGGCCGAGGGCGCGGTGGTCGCCATGCGAACGAGATTTTCGATCACCTTTTGATCGAGTGATTTTTCGGGATCATAACGGCCCACACTGGTGCGAGTGTTAACGACGTATTCGATGGATGGATTCATGATCATAATTGAGAAATTGGTTGAGGTGAAACCGGGAGCGGACGCGCTGAGGGCGGATTGGGATTGCGACGCCACTGCAGCACCATCACGGCGGCAAAGACGATGGACATCGCGCCCAGTTGTGACGGGGAGAGTGTCTGGTCCAATACGGTCCAACCCAGGATCAACGCGGTCAGTGGACTCAGGAGCGTCAGGGCGGATACGGCCACGGCGGAGAGCCGGGCGATTCCCCGGAACCACAGCGGATAAGCCAGCAACGAACCCACGATACTCAGATAGGCGAAACCGGCGACATGAGTGGCATTCAACTGTGCGATTGGTGGATCCACCAAAATCGCGAACGGAGCCAACAGCACGCCTCCGATCAGGAGTTGCCAGCCGGTGAAGGCCATCAGGGGAAGTTGCTGACTCCATCGCCGCGCGAGAAATGTGCCGGTCGCCATACTCACCGTGCCGATCGTCGCGGCGAGTAAACCCAGTGGATCGAGCATCTGTCCGGGCGAGGCAAAGAGAGCCCCCATCGCGGCAACCGCGATCAGTCCTCCCGCCATCGCCATCGCTTGAGGGCGTTGCCGATCCATGAGCCAGGCGAGCAGCAAAACAACCAAGGGTTGCGCCGATCCCACAATGGCTGCAAAGCCGCCGGGGAGCCGATAGGCCGCGATAAACAGAGTCGCCTGCAGCACAAAAATATTGAGCACCGCAAGCAGGATCAAACGTCCCCAACGATCTCGGGGCAGGATAAAGCGATAACGAATCAGCAGGATGATCCCCACCGGCAGGGTGCGAATCATCGCGGCCATGAATGGCTGCCCCGGAGGAAGCCACTCCGTCGTCACGAGATAGGACGATCCCCAGATAATGGGAGTCAGCGCGGTCAGGAGGGTATTGAGGACGGTTTTCATGGGAGGTCTCCGCGGAGCGGTTTCATCACCAGAATACGCCAAGAACTTTCCCCGGCATAATACCGGGATATTGCCAGCACTATACGTTTTTAGTATAACCTCGGCATGATTGAACGTCTGCGCACATTTCTGACGGTGCTGGAAGAGGGCAGTGTCAACCGGGCCTCCCGGAGATTGGGCGTGCCTCAACCCACCCTCTCCCGCCAGATTCAGGCGCTGGAAGCAGAGGTCGGCGGGACGCTGCTCGAACGGGGTTCATGGGGCGTGCGGGCCACCGATCTCGGTTTCAAAGTGCGGGAGAAAATGCTGCCCGTAATCAAGGCGCACGATCAGGCCTGGGCGGAAGTGCAGGCCAGCGCACGAGGTCGCGAGGCCCAGCTGCGCGTGGGTTATCTGGGATCAACCGCCCATCGTTTTTTAACCAAGCCGCTCGAACATCTACGCAACGAGTTTCCCGGGTTGCGCCTGTGGTTGTTTGATCAGACCCCCGTTGAGCAACTGGAAGCAATGCGAAATGGCGAACTCGATGTGGCGATTATCGGTCAGGAAGGCGCCGCCCTCGCGGATGATTTCTACAAACGAAAGGCCGCCCGGCTCCCTCTCTGTGTCGCCATCGCCTCCAGCCATGCGTTGTCCGGCAATAAAACGATCTCCCTGTCTGATCTGGCTGGTGAAAGCTTTGTGGGGGTCGCGGAAGCCACCGTCCCGGGCCGCAACGAATGGATCACCCGGCTTTGCCAACGGGCAGGCTTCAAACCACGCTTCCTCGCCAAAACGACGGCCATCAATGATACCTTCACCTTGATCGGCGGCGAAGGTGCAGTCGCTCTCTTGCCCACTTATTCCGATCAGATGAGCTCGCCGGGGATCGTCTTTGTGCCCATCGCAGAGAAATGGGCCACCTGGGATCTCTATGTTCTGCGGCAACGCGGTCGCGGCAATCCCGCCAGTCGACGTCTAGTCGAACTAATTATGTGACCTTCGTCGCTGCAAAGATCTCCACCTGCCCGTTATCCGTGAAACGCCAGCGCAGGTTCCAACCGGCGAGAGTCACGCCGTAGGTGCGCGCCGCAGTTTTGTCCTTTTGATACGCGGGTTGCAGATCGAGCGTGAGGACTTGTTGAGCCAGCTTAAGCACTTCGGCGGGCAAACTCGCGGTGACTTCGTCGGTCGCCAAAACATCGTCGGCTGATCTCGCGGTCGGTGCGGATCCCGCCCAATCGGCGCGCGCGTCGGGCTTCGCTTCGCAATACGGCAAATAAGGCTTAACATCGTAAACGGGGGTGCCGTCCACGCAGTCGATCCCGCCGACAAGTAAGGCGCCCGGTTCGATCGCGAGCAGTTCCACCAGCGATAACCCCAGCCCATTGGGCCGCATCGGCGCGCGTGAGGCAAACACCCCCACGCGTTGGTTGCCGCCGAGTCGCGGGGGGCGGACCGTCGCCGCACCATCCCAATCGCGGTTTATGTGAAACCCCGTGATCAGCCACACATGGGAAAACGTCTCCAACCCGCGCACAAAATCCGGCGACGTAAATTCAGGCAAAAACTCCACCCGCCCCTCCGCCGCCGGAATGACCCCAGACTGACGCGGCACACCGAATTTTTCAGCAAAGGGAGTGCGAAGGGTAGCCACGGGAGTCATCGCCACAGCTTTTCCCAAGTAAGGCATCGGATCAATTCCGATTGATCAGCACCACATGAATGCACAATCTGGGCCCATGGGGACAAAGTATCAACCGACCGTGAAAGACAACAAACTGAACACGCGCTATCATGCGTTTGATCGGCGGAAAGAATCACCTGAAATCGTCCCCGGCGCACGCCAACCTAAGAAATTGACGAAAAAAGCCGCCGCTCGCTTGGCCACAAAAAACCCCCCATCTAACTCGAAGCATTGAGCTAATTTTTCCCCGATCTTTTCAAACCCTCGACCCACGAAAACACTATGAAAAAACGCATTGTGATTTGTGCCGATGGCACCTGGAACCGCCCCGAGGAAGATCTCGAAAAAGACTTCCCGACCAACGTCCTCAAGCTCGGGAGGGCGATTAAACCCGTCGGGCCGGGTGGCGTCCCTCAACAGATCTTCTACGATTGGGGCGTCGGCTCGTATGAAAAGAAAGTCAGCGGCGGTATCACCGGACGAGGCCTGAATAAAAACATCGTCGATGACTACCGCTACCTCGTGCAGAACTACAATCCCGGCGATGAAATCTTTCTCTTCGGATTCAGTCGCGGCGCCTACACGATCCGGTGTCTCTGCGGATTGATTAACAACGTCGGCATTCTCAAACGGCCCGACGCGAATCTCATCAGTGCGGCTTTCGAGCATTACAAGAAATCGAGCGCGACCTACGCCCCGGCGGGCGAAAAATCGAAGGCGTTCCGAGCCGCTCATTCCCACGCGTCCCGCAAGGTGCATTTCGTCGGCGTCTGGGATACCGTCGGTGCGATGGGCATTCCCATTTCGTTCCTCGGTCTCTTCGACGACAAGGATGAGTTCTACGACACGAAGATCGGGAGCAACGTCGGCGTCGCGCGACATGCGATGGCCATCGACGAACTGCGCAGCGACTTCGAGCCCACCGTCTGGGAACCCAAAACCGACGTGGATATCCGCCAGGTCTGGTTTACCGGAGCCCATAGCAATGTCGGTGGCAGCGATGCGGATGGCGCGGCCCTGTCCGACACCCCGCTGCAATGGATGATGGGCGAAGCCAAAGCCAGTGGCCTCGCACTCGAGCCTCATCTCAAAGCCGGATTAAAAACCAACCCGCTCGCCAAGCTGCACAACTCACGACGGAGCTTCTATCGCGTGAAGAAGAAGTTTTTCCGCAACATCGATCACGGCAATGGCGACGTGCTCATCCACGAATCCGTGAAACAGCGCTGGGAGCAGGACGCCAAATACCGGCCGAAAAATCTCACCGCTTATATTGATGCCCAAGGCTGGCCCAACGCTCTCGAAAAGTCAGCGCTGTAGCCGGGGTCGCTGACCCCGGACTCCATAGCTTTAGCGAAGCAGAATCCCACCGAGCAAGGCGGGTCGGGCGCTCCGCGCGCGACCTTCATCACATCCCATCGCGCGTCCACTCAGTTCAACACCCCCACCCAAACCGGCCTCAACGTGATCGGCTACAGATAAAACTGCCACATCCCCTTAATCGCCCGCACTTTTTCGGGATAAATGGATCGGGGCGTTGCCACCCGGCATATTTCCAGCCTATCTACCTTACCCGTGACTCGTTGGCTTAGAGTGGTTTTAGGGTTAATATTGTTGTCGATCGGCAGCTCCGCCTTCAGTGCTTCGATCGAACACACCGGCGAACTCGTGCTCGAAAACGCCGTTACCCCCGATGGGGTCGAACTCGGTAAGCTCACCCTCCGCTACAAACTCACCGCCTTCATGGGTGAAGGCGTGCGCCGTTTCATCCTCGCCTGGGAGCCCCCCCACGAACTCATCAGTCTCGGCTCCGTCACCCTCCATGCCCAAGTCGTCCAAGGCGGCACCCCCCTCGACGCGTGGCTCTCCTGCAGCCCCATGATCCCCAAGCCCCACAAAGGCTTCAGTTGGGATTTCCCCGGTTCACCTGATTGGGATGAATTTTTCTTCACCGAAGCAGGCGACTACCTCACTCCCGAAAAAGCCAAGGCCATTTACAAAAAGGACTTCACCCTCGCCAATCTCCGCGTCGCCAAGGCCCTTGCCCACGTCAATAAAGCCG
Source organism: Cephaloticoccus sp. (assembly GCA_034669935.1). GTDB lineage: Bacteria > Verrucomicrobiota > Verrucomicrobiia > Opitutales > Opitutaceae > Cephaloticoccus. Next base: position 35,733 of record JAXMOJ010000011.1, on the reverse strand, counting down.
GGCACCCCCTCCAAGGCTTCGTCGGTCGCACTCGCATCCGCAAAAGTGAGGGCGCGCCGTCCGATCTCGAAACCGCCCTCGACGCCGCCACCCCCGACAACGACTTCACCACCGGCACCCTCTCTGGCTGGCAATTCGACAAAGTCACCCGCTGGACCCAGGGCGGCCGTGGCAAAATCGAAACCTGGCAAGCCGAACACCTCGGCCGTAATTTCCGCGCCGTCCGCCTCACCATGGAGTTTCTCCCCACCGGCCATCCCCTGGACGAAAAACCTCACGATTACGCTAATGTCTCCCTCAATGTCGACTACCCCTCCCTCGACAAAAAGAAAAACTATTCCTTCAAACTACGTGAAAACGAAACCTGGGTCACCCTCTGGGAATCCCCCCCACCTACCGAGGGTATTATAACCCTCCATCTCACCCCCTTCATCACCGCCCATGCCGAACGCGCCATGACCGGCAAGCCCAAGGATGAGGCCACACCCGACGAAGCTACCGACGACGACCAAACGGCCAACACCCTGGAATCCGAAAAGCCCACCCTCGACCCCTTCGCCGATCCCGACGCCCAAACCGCCGCTTCGTCCGACAAAACAAAACCCGGCACCAACCCATTCGCCTCTTCCGCCACCGACTCGGCTGACACCGGCGCCACCCAATCCACCGATCCCTTCAAGCGCGCCTCCGACACCCTCGCCGAAAAACAACGTCAAGCTGAAGCCGCCCGTGCCGAAAAACAACGCCAGGCCGAGGCCACCCGCGAAGCTGACGAATTCGCCCGCGGTGTCTCCACCCGCCTCTACCTCGTCGTCGAAACCTTCCGCTATATCGACAGCCACAACCTCCCTATGCCTCACATCCGGGGCCTCGTCCTCACCACCGACAAATTCCGCGATCACATGCGCAACGACCCCGCCTTCCGCGCCCGGGTCGAGGCCCGTCGCAAACGAGAAGCCGAAGAACGCGCCGCCAAAAACCGCCGCATCCAAGCCCAAGTGGACGACGAGCTAAACCATCTGCAATCCCAGCTCGACAGCCGGCCAGACCGCCACGTCTTCAGCCCCCCTCTCGAACTCGCAATCTCCGAACGCCCCCGCTCACCCCTTGAGCTCACCGACGAGGAGGAGAAAAAACTCAAAGCCTGGCTCAAACAAATCCGCCCTAAAATCCTCGCCTCCATCTCTCTCACCGGCGAATACCATCGCGCCGAGGTTCGCATCAAACACCACCTCTTCCCCACTCGCGCTGAAGCCGAAGCCTTCATCCAAGACAAACCCACTCGAGACCTCCCAAGCTCCTTCCAATTCTAAATTCTCATGAACCTCAGCCGCTCCATTTTCTGCTTCATCCTATTGGCGACCTCCCTTTGCGCCCAAAACCCCTTCGCCACTCAAGCCCTCTACAAGGGCCTCTACGAAGGCACCCACGCCAACGCCGCCGTCTCCCTCCGCCTCGTCTCCGACGACGCCCGCTACACCGGCACCCTCTCCATTGGTTCCAACCAATACACCCTCCAAGCCAAGCCAAGCCCCGGAGAACTCACCGGCGAGTTTTACGACGCGTCCGGCAATGCCGCCCCCTTCGTCTGCTCCCTCCATCATGACGGCCAAGTTCTCCTCATCAAACGCGCCGACGGCAACGTTCGCCTCAAACGCGTCCCCGTGCCCGACAACATCTGGGGCCACTGGAAAGGCGAAGGCATTGACCTCTATCTCTCCCAGCCCGAAGGCTCGGATCAAGTCTCCGGCATGATCTTCTTCCAAGGCGGCAAGTTCCCCTTGGCCGGCCGCTACGAACTCGGCCAACTCGACGGCCAGTTCAAAACCGACGATCAAACCTACCCCTTTCAAGTCCAGACCAAGCAAGCCGACCGGGTTCACTTCATCTCCGGCCCCTTCGCTCAACAACTCACCCGACAAACCGCTAAACCATTCCGAGAAGCCCACCAAGCCCTCGTTCATCGTCTCTTCGAAATCGAGGAGATGAAGTCGCTCATTCCCTTCATCCGTCAGGAAGTCATCGCTGCCCACATTCTCCTCGAGGAACTTCAAAACGCCTTGCCCCGAGCAGCAGACGAGCGAGACGGCCTCGCCTGGGCCGAAATCGTCGCCCGTTCGCCCGAAATGAAAGACGCTCTCGCCAAGCTCAACTTCACCGTCGATACCTTCAAACCCCGGATCTCGCAGCGGCTATTCAAGGATTCCCAGAAAATCAGCAACAACCAGCCCACCGAAGCTGACCAAAAGAAAGCCTTCGAGCTCATGCTCCAAGCCGCCGAACTCGACTTTTCTCCCGCCATGCTTCGAATTGGAGATTTCTACAAAGTCGGCACAGGTGTGGAACAAGATTTAGGGAAAGCCATGCATTGGTATCGTCGTGTGGCCGAAAGTGGTGTGGCTAAGCTGGTCAGAGCAGCTCAAAACAACATCGGCCTCATGTATTATCGGGGCGAAGGCGTAGCCAAGGATGGGAAAGAAGCCATCAAGTGGTTACAACGCGCGGCTGACAACGGCTACACCAGCGCTGCCAAAAATCTAAAGGCAGTCAAAGGACAACTCCTCTACAATGAAGCTCGCGCACTCAGAAAAAACAACCCCAGCAAGGCCGACCTAAAGGAATCCTTCGAATTCATGCTAGAGGCCGCAGAATACGATCACGAATGGGCTAAGCTCCACACCGCCAGCAACTATGAAAGAGGTCGCGGAGTGCAGCAGAATTTCAAGGAGGCCATGCGGTGGTATCTTCAAGTCGCAGAACTCAATCATAAAGCAGCCATGACCGCCCAAAATAATATCGGCCTCATGTATTATCGGGGCCAAGGCGTTCCCCAAGATACCGCTGAAGCGATCAAATGGTTCCAACGCGCCCTCGATAACGGATACATCAAAGCCGCGAAAAACATCGAATACATCCAATCCCAGAACCAAAAAGACACGCCATGACCTCTCACGTTCCACCAAGCCCTATCACTTTGCGTCTGGCCACTAACCCGTAGTCAAAATCCTCCATGCGCCCCCTCCGGCTATTCGCGCTTCTCGCCGTTCTCCCCTCTGCCTTTGCCTGGGTCGAAACGGTCGAGCCCCAGGAGGAAATAACCCAGACGAGGCAGAACCCAGAGATCAAGGTCGATACCTCTCAACCCGGCGTGGCGTCGCGCCTCTTTTTAGATTCGCGGATACTCATCGCCAATCAGCCCACCGAAGCCGACAAAAAGAAAGCCCACGAGCTCATGCTCCAGGCCGCTGAACTCAATTATCCCCAAGCGATGCTTCATGTCGCCACATTTTACAGTGACGGCATGGGCGTGGAACATAATTTCGGGGAAGCAATGCGCTGGTATCGCCGGGTGGCCGAGAGTGGTGAGCCAAAGCTAGTCAACGTCGCTCAAAATAACATCGGCCTCTTCTATTACCGGGGACAAGGCGTCACGAAAGATCGTCAGGAATCCCTCAAGTGGCTCCAACGCGCCGTCGACAACGGCAACTCCAAGGCCGTCAAAAACCTGAAATTCGTCCGAGGTCATATCCTGACGCTGGAAGCCATGGAGATCATGGACAGCCAACCTTCGAAGGCGGATGAAAAGAAAGCCTTCGAGCAGTTACTCGAAGGCGCGGAGGGAAACTACCCTTGGGCCATGCTCTACACTGCCAGCAACTATCAGAGAGGTCGCGGAGTGCAGCAGAATTTCCAAGAGGCCATGCGCTGGTATCTGAAAGTCGCCGAACTCAATCACAAGACAGCCAGGGTCGCCCAAAACAATATTGGCATCATGTATTATCGGGGTGATGGGGTCCCCAAGGATCATGCTGAAGCCATCAAATGGCTCCAACGTGCCGTCGACAACGGGCACCCCAAAGCCGGCAAAGCCCTGAAGCACATCCTGGCACAGAACTGATCGCCACCCAGACTCGTCACTCCGCGTGCCGTTTCACAAAGTCCATATACGGTTCGATGAAACGATCAAAGGCCTCGATGTGCGGCATGTGTCCCACGTCGTCCAGCTCGATCAACTCAGAGCCCGGAATCGCCTTCGCGGTCGCGCGACCGAGCTTCGGATAATCTCCGAGTGAATCGCGGATCTCCGCCGGTGCCTTGCCCTTGTTGAGAGCCGTGCCATCGCGTTGGCCGATGATCAGCAGAGTCGGCGCGGTGATATTGGGAAATTCGTAAACGACCGGTTGGGTGAAAATCATATCGTAGGTCAGTGCCTGATTCCACGCCATGCGCGGGTAGTCGGGGCTCTCGCCGAAAGAAGCCAGTTGCTCGACCCATGGATCATAGGCCGCTTGCCACTGGTTGTCATAGTAGAACTTCAGTTGATAGGCGCGGATCTTCGCAGCGGTCTTGCCCAGCTCCTGCGCATACCAGGTGTCGACGGTTTCATACGGCACGCCGAGGGCCTTCCAATCTTCGAGACCTATTGGATTGAGTAGCGTCAGTGAGTCCGTGTCTTCCGGATACAGCAGCGCGAAGCGTGTCGCCAGCATGCCGCCCATCGAATGGCCCAGCACGTGCACGCGATCCACGCCGAGCGTGTTTAACAAGCCCCGGGTGTTTCCGGCCAACTGCTGAAACGTAAAATGATAGTGCTCCGGTTTGGTCGATTTGCCGAAACCAACCTGATCGGGAATCACCACGCGAAAGCCGGCCTGACTAAGCGCCGCTGCCGTGGTCTCAAAATACGCACCGCCGAAATTCTTCCCGTGCAGCAACATCGCCACGCCACGCTCCGTGCCCTCCGCCGGCACATCCATGTAACTCATCTCCAACGTCTGCTGCTGGCTCTCAAACGCATAGATTTTCTCCGGATAAGGATAATCGACTCCTTCCAATCGAATGCCCGAGGAGAAGCCCAAAGAAACCGTCATAAAAAGAAACAGAACCAAGATTCGTGAAACCATAGCCATAGCGGTAATCTCAAACACCTCCGGTTCAAGCGATCCACGAGGATTTCCGCCATAAATCATTCGGTATCTGAAATCGATACCTCGGGCCAATTCGATACAAACATGGTGATTGATCGGTTTCCTGATTTCCAGCTTTCCACATTCAAATACGGTTGTCTGGATGATCCTCAGAAGGCGGCATTTACCACCATTGGGTCGCAGATCCATAACCACATTCCTCTGTTCTCTTTGCTCAATTTCTTCGTTTAAAAATCCATATGGAAAACGCCTGCCATTTCTCACCCGACCGGAAGCATCGCTACACGCTGCTGCACCGCATCAATCCGTTGTTCGGTGATCGCCTGATCATGTGGATCGGACTCAACCCGAGCACGGCCGATGAGCAAACGCTCGACCCCACTCTTACGCGCATTCGCGGGTTTTCCGAGCGCGAGGGTTTCGACGGGTTTCTGATGACCAACATCTTCGGCTTTCGCGCCACCAATCCTAAAGAGATGCTCGCCACTTCTGATCCCAATGGCCCGGAAAACGATCAGGCTCTCCTTGATGCCGCCGATCGCTGTGAAATGATCGTCGCCGCATGGGGAGCCCACGGGGTCCATCAGGATCGCGCCACCGCAATAGCGAAGCTCCTTTCCAAACATACTCTCTGGTGCCTCGGTGAGACGAAAGCCGGACACCCGCGTCACCCACTCTATGTCAAAGGCGATCAACCGCTCGTGCGCTGGAATCCCACTTGATCGGCAATAGTAGTGTTAATTCGTGTGCATGTCTGACCACTCGCTTTGCTCGTAGACGTGGTTAGCTTCTCAGTCTTCTCTTCATCCATGAACGATTCTTACACCCAAGCCCGCACTGCCATCGACGCCGCGCACGCCGCCGACCCGAAGCAAACTGAAGACGACCAACCCGCCGAACTCGTCTATGCGGATCGCATGGAAGCTTGGGTCGCCAAGCTCGTGGACGATGCCACGCCGCTCCTGCGCCTCGCCGCACGTTGTCAACATCTCGAGCGTTGGTCGGTGCCACGCGATACCTATCCGATGGATAAACCCGGCTACCTTAAATGGCGTCGCGGGCTTTACGTGAAGCAATCAGAACGCGCACGTGAGCTACTGGTCGAGGCCGGTGTTTCGGCCGAGGAAGCCGATGAAGTCGCCACGTGGGTGTCCAAAAGCGGACTCAAAACCAATCCCGGCACACAAGCGCTTGAGGACGCAGCCGTGCTCGTGTTTTTAGAAAAAGAGATCGGTGCGTTCGCCGCCCAACACGCAGAATATCCCCGTGAGAAATTCGTGCACATCCTGCGCAAGACTTGGGCGAAACTCAGCCCCAAGGCACAGGACCTCGCCTGCCAACTCGATCTCTCCCCTGAAATCGTCGGCCTCATCAGCGAAGCGGCGGATGCGAAGTAATGCTTTCGGAATCTAATCGGTCGTAGAATGTAGGGCGGGATCGCCGATCCCGCCTTTCTCATTTCGAGTCATAGCAAGGCGGGGTGTGGCAACCCCGCCCTACAAGAAACTCGCCTCACAATTCGCTCAAAGTTTCGAAGGTGTGCTGGTCGGCCTGCGCTTGGGCTCGCCAGAGCTTGGCGTAAGCACCGTCGCGAGAGATCAGTTCGTCATGCGCACCCTGTTCCACAATCTTACCATGCGAGAGCACGACGATTTGGTCGGCACGGCGCACCGTGGATAGACGATGGGCAATCACCAGAGTCGTGCGCTCCTGCACCAAGTGATCAAGCGCAGTCTGAATCGCGTTTTCCGTAATCGTATCCACACTGGCCGTGGCTTCATCGAGAATGACCAACGGCGGATTGCGCAGGATTACCCGGGCGATGGTCAGACGTTGTTTTTCTCCCTGAGAAAGCCGCACGCCCCGTTCACCGATTTGTGTGTTCATAACTTCGGGCAGCTTCTCAACAAATTCCCAAGCGGCAGCGGCTTTTAGAGCTGCGATCATGTCTTCCTCGGTCGCTTCCGGTTGGGCCAACCGCATGTTATCCGCCACCGTGCCATTGAACAAAAAGGGTTCCTGCGCCACGAGACCGATCTGTTGTCGCAATACGCCCAGGTCCATCTCTCTCACATCCACCCCGCCCAAAGTCACCCGACCACCCGTGACATCGTAATAGCGCAACATCAGATTCGCCAAGGTCGTCTTACCCGCCCCCGTGTGGCCGACCAGTGCAGTGACTTTTCCCTTGGGCAAAGTCAGGGAGAAATTCTCCAACACCTCCGGCCTGCCCGGATAGCTATAGCTCACATTCTCATAACGGATTTCCGGCACTCCCTCGGGAAACGCTTTCGGTTCAGCCGGGGACGCGATCTCCACCGGATGATCAAGAATCTCAAACACCCGATCGCTGGAAGCCCGCGCTGAAGCCATCAACTGATTGAGTTGATTGAGCCGACTCACCGGTTCGTAAACGAGCGAACAGTAAGCAAAGAAACTGATAAAATCCCCCAGCGTGAAATCGCCGCCGCTGGCCTGGCTTTGCATAAGTAGCGAACCGCCCACACCCATCACCGCCACCGCTCCCAGACTCGCGAGAAAATTGGTGCCGGGCCCATGTAGCGACCAGCGATACATCGCCTTGAGCGTGGTATCGCGCAGCTTGTGCGCCGCTTCGCGGAAACGTCCGCGCTCGCGGTCTTCCAACGCAAAAGAGCTGATCAGCCGGTGCCCGGAAATGTTTTCCATCAAGAGGCCATTCAGCGAACCCGCCGCCTCACGGGTATTTTTCCACAACACACGCCCCGCCTTGAAATGCATGCGACCGAGCAAAAATACGATCGGCAGAGGCGCGAGCACCAGTGCCGCCAACATCGGCTGCTGCAGAAACAAAATCGTGCTGATCCCCACGAGTGTGAGCAAACTCACCGTGCCTTGCTCCGTGCCATCGAGCAGCGCGCGTTCGACGTTTTGCACATCCTCAATCACGCGTGAAGCAATCTCGCCGGTCTGCCGCTGATCGTAATAACCCACCGGCAATTGCAGAAGCCGCGAATGCAGATCACCGCGCAGATCGACCAACACGCGTTGCTCCAGCGTGTTGTTTACGCGAATCCGCAGCGAGTTAAACGCATCGCGCAGAAAGTAGCAGCCCGTCAACGCCGCCACGCCCCACAGCAGCAAATCCTGCCGACCTGCCCCAATCACAGAATCGACGATCCACTTAATCACCTGCGGGATCGACACCAGAAACAAGGTGCTCCCCACCGCCAAAGACAGCGTCAGAATAAACAGACCGCGGTAACGGAAAAGATAACGCGCAACACGACGAAAAGGATTTTCGGTTTTCAAGCGTCCAACCATGCCAACCCTCCCGCCCGGTGCAAACTTCCGTCATAGTAAAGTGTAACCTAATGGGTTACACTTTCTCGATCCGCGCCAAAACGTAGCGGGTAAATTCGAGCGTTTCGTTGAGATCTTCCGGCGTCGCCAATCCGTTCACCTTTACTTCCCAAGGGAGTCGTCTCTCGTCCAGAGCTTTTTGAATCAGCGGACTCCAGCGCTGATCCAAATTTTGTTGAGACCACACCGCTGAAACAGGTTTCGAGTGAATTCGTCCTGTCTCTAGCGTGTTCAGAATACGACACCACGTAACCACAACGAAAGCTTGATACCAACGCGCCTCCATTAGCTGAGGATCGGCGACCAGATCGCCTCCCCAATTCCGCACAACCGCAGAAAGCCCCTCCTTCATCAGATCTTCCGGAATAGGATCGATCAACGTTTTCGCCGCCGGTCCGATCAAAGGGATGCCGCATTCTCGTAACACCCATCGCACAACCCATGTGTTGTCGTGGGTGTGCAGCTGCAATGAACGATGCCCATTATCGAGATACCAGAGCTTGGCGACACCCACCGATTCACGGTCGTTCATCAGCGCGCGCGGCAGATAGGAAATTTCCAAGTGCTGAGCCCATGCAGAACCAAGTTCATAGATCCGTCCGTGCAACACTTGGAGCGCCGAGAGCTGAGACTCGGTAATCTCGCTCTCCGTGATCACCATGAGATCCACATCACTGTAAGCATCGGCATCCCCCACCGCGAAAGAACCTGCGATATACACGCCAACTAGGTTCTCGCGCAACGCCAACTTAAGGCGCTCCGCATACTGCCGAAGTATATCATTCAATTCCGGAAATATCGTGGGATGCGAAACTAGATCAGCCATGGCATATACGTGGAGCTGCGCAGTTTCGCATAGGGTTACAGACGTCTACCGACAGTGATCATATTGATCTAGTTCTGCAGCATCCGGAGCTTCAAACCACGTGGTCCACAATCTGAGTTCATCGGCCGAAACCTTGAAAGTGTTTTCGGGCAAATTCCGATTTCGGCTCTCTAATCTTCGAATGAGTTCGTCGAGAGGGATGTCGAGAAAATGTAATTCCACACGAGCACCCAGTGATTTCCCCTTTGATAGAAATTGGTCGCGCTCTTCCTTGCTCCAAAACCCATTTTCCAAAATTACATTCACTCCGTGAGCGAGTGCACTCTTAGCAGTATTCCACTGCAATTCTTCGACCGGATTGCGCAGCCGATCCAATTCAGCTTTGTCTGAGTTATTTTCGATAATCTTCGAAATCCACTCATCTGGACAGAAGCGAATAGCAGAATGCGCTGCTTCCAATCGTCTAGCCAAAGTTGTCTTGCCGGCTCCCGGCAAACCACAGATGAGATATAACGTCGGCATTTCCATATAATCCTACGGCACAATCCGACCGTCCATCAAGGTATCCCTATAACCAGCGGCTTACCTAAGCCGCTGACTCTACATCGTAATATGTCTCGCGACGACCGCGACGCATGACGAACAGGACAAAGTTGAAAATGGCCAAGTGATCACGTCGCGACCGTCGCGAGACCCAATCCGATTCGGCTCAATCCGAATCCATCTCTGATTCACGAACAGCCCGAGCCAGGATGCTCGCTACAATCTCGGATTTTGCTTGGGCATAGGCATTCATATCTTCCCACGCTTGAGAAGCCAACTTTTGCTTAACCAACGCATACGCATGTCGATCCTCAGCATTTAGTCTTAGTCTATTACGAAAAATAAGATGCCGTTTAACTTCGAGCGAACCGGGGGAAAATACGTGGATGTGCACATCCAATTCCGGAGTCCGGAACATCCGGTGTTCATACCAGTCTGGTTCACGCACTCTGAGCACATATCCAGCAGCCTCTAAAGCTGGAAGATACGATGGTTCATTACTGGAATCTTTAACCACAACATCGATATCTATAATCGGTTTGGCCGCGAGTCCCGGCACCGAGGTGGAACCCACATGTTCCAATTGCAGCACTCGCTCGCCCAATACCTGCCGAATAATCCGGGCATGCCGCGTATATATCTCCGGCCACTGTGAATCATAATCGACGATCTTGATCTCCCGCTTCTCTTTTCCCCCAATCAAGACCTTATCCTCAGAATCATCTTCCATGGGAATCAATATACGTTTCTCCGGGAACAAACTACCACTCCAATTCCTTAATCTTAAAATACAAAAAGTGTAACCAGACTGGTTACACTTTAAGCGATTCCACCGCATCCCTTGCTGCACGCAGCAAGGGTCGCTGATCTGCTACGATTCGTTGCTCCACCTCCGCGTAGTCCATGAATTCGGCGGGGATCCGATCTTTCGCGATGATGGCATTCAGATCGAATGACTCTGCCATGACGACATAGATGGGCTGGATGAAATCCGGGTAGGGCCGATCGGTCTTGGGTGATCGCGGCTCGAGATGGAAAAAGTGGCGAAACCCGATCATCTTGATCGGCTTCACGAGCCAGCCAGTTTCCTCGCCCACTTCACGAATGGCCGTCTCTTCCGGTGTTTCCCCCGCATCGGGCCGCCCTCCCGGGATGAGATTGGAGATTTCACCTTTCAAAATTTCCGGAGCAATATACAGCACGTGACGATCGCGATTGAACACAATCGCCATGATGGATGAAGACGCACTGGCGGGAGGAAGCGCCTCCGCGAGGCTCAGACGAATTTGGAGCTTACCTTGGATCTCCCAATGTTCGAAATATTCACAATGAGAAGGATGCGCCTCGAGGTAACGTTGAACATCGGTAGCCATCAGCGCGAAGGATGACCTATTCTTTTCAGGCGCGCATTCTGACGATGAGGTCCTTCGATTCGACGGTATCACCCACGGCGGCGCAGATTTCGTCCACCACGCCATCGGCGGCAGCGTAAACGGAGGTCTGCATCTTCATCGCTTCCATCATGAAGAGGCGGTCGCCCTTCTTCACCTTGGCGCCGACGGAAGCGGAGACGGTGACGATCAATCCGGGGATCGGTGCCGCTACTTGGAGTGGATCGGCCAGATCGGCTTTCACGCGAGCCACGTTTTCGGCCGTCACGCCCTTATCAAGAATCAGAACCTGGCGAGCAATACCATTGAGCTCATAATTCACTGCGCGACGACCATCCTTATCGGGATCGCTCACGTTGATCAGTTGGATAATGAGAACCTTACCTTCTTCGATCTCAACCGTGATTTCCTCACGCGGTTTGAGTCCGTAGAAATAGGCGGGCGTCGGCAGCGCGGCGACTTTACCGTATTCGCGCTGATGCTTCGAGTAATCGGCAAACACCTGCGGATACATGATGTGCGAATAGAGCTCATCATCGGTCGGCTCACGCCGGAGTTTCGCGGCGAGTTCCTTGCGAAGATTGTTCAAGGCCGCGGGGCTCACCTTCTTGGCAGTCTTACCCTTCTTCGCCTTGAGCTTCTTTTCTGCGGCGAGCGCATTACGGTATTTGGTTTGAGCAGCACGGAACTTTTTCGGTCCGAGCACGGCCCGCCAAACGTCAACCGGCCAACCCCCATCGGGCCAACCGAGACCACCACTGAGCATGTCGATCACACTCTCAGGATAAGGTGTATCGCCCGCCGGCAGATTAACCACATCGGTGGGATGGATACCGCGCGAGAAGAGAAAAAGCGCCATATCGCCCACGACCTTCGAGGAAGGCGTGACTTTCACGATGTCGCCAAAGAGTTGATTCACTTCGGCGTAAGTGCGGGCGATCTCGGGCCAGCGATGACCGACGCCCATCGAACCGGCTTGCTCCTTGAGATTGGTGAACTGGCCACCAGGCATCTCATGGAGATAGACTTCGGCGCTACCGGTTTTCGGAGCGGTATCAAACGGCGCGTAATAGGTGCGCACCTGCTCCCAGTAGTCGGAATAGTAATCGAGCTGTTCCAAATCCAACTTCGTGTCGCGCGGCGTGTGCTGCAGCGATGCCACGATGGAGTTGAGGTTGGGTTGAGCGGTGCTGCCTGACATCGAGGCAATCGCGAGATCAACCACATCCACCCCCGCATCGCTCGCGCGCAGGATCGATCCGGAATTAATTCCGCTCGTATCATGAGTGTGGAAATGAATCGGCAAACCCACCTCGGATTTAAGCGTCTTCACCAGCTTGTGCGCGGCGTAAGGGCGGCAAAGGCCTGCCATATCCTTGATCGCGATCATGTGTGCGCCCATTTTTTCAAGCTCCTTTGCCATGCGCACGTAATACTTCAGCGAAAACTTGTCGCGCTTCTTGTCGAGAATGTCGCCGGCGTAACAAAGCGTGCCTTCGCAGATCGCATGCGTGTCCTGCACCGCTTCCATCGCCACGCGCAGATTCGGCAGATAGTTGAGCGAATCGAAGATGCGGAAGATATCCATGCCGCTGGCCGCCGCGTGCTTCACAAAACCAGCGACGACCGCATCGGGATAATTCGAATAGCCCACGGCATTGGAGCCGCGGAATAGCATCTGGAAACAAATGTTCGGCACGCGTTCGCGGAGATCACGCAGGCGCTCCCACGGATCTTCGTTGAGGAAACGCATCGCGGTGTCGAAAGTCGCGCCGCCCCACATTTCGAGCGAGTAAAGCTCGGGTGCACGTCGCGCGAGGTGACCGGCACACGCGAGCATATCGTAGCTGCGCACGCGGGTGGCCATGAGAGATTGGTGGGCATCGCGGAACGTCGTGTCGGTGACAAGCAAGCGCTTCTGCTTGAGCGTCCATTCGGCGAATTTTTTCGCCCCGAGCTTGAGCAACATCTGGCGCGAACCATCCGGAGGCACGCTGTGATCGTTCACACTCGGCGGCACAGCGACGGGAAGAACGTCCGCAGTCTTATAGCCCTTCGAATGAGGATTACCATTCACGATCACATCGCCCAGAAAGCTAAGCAGCCTCGAAGCGCGGTCCCGGCGTTTCTTAAATTGGAACAACTCGGGAGTCGTATCGATCAGCGTGGTGGTGGCTTGTCCACTGCGAAAAAGATCATGCGCAATCACGTTTTCAATAAACGGAATATTGGTCTTCACGCCACGAATTCGGAATTCGCTGAGCACTCGATGCGCCCGGGCCATCGCGATATCGTAGGTCTGCCCACTCGTCGTCACCTTCACGAGCATCGAGTCGTAAAACGGTGTGATAACAGCACCGGCAAAGCCCATGCCTCCATCCAAACGCACCCCCAATCCGCCCGCCGAACGGTAAGCGATGATCCGACCGTAGTCCGGCACAAACCCATTGGCGGGGTCTTCAGTCGTGATGCGGCTCTGAATCGCATAGCCGTTGCAAGGCACGTCTGCTTGCTGCGGCATCCCCACTTCGGGAGAGTGAATGGAATGGCCCTGCGCGATGAGCACCTGCGCACGAACGATGTCGAGACCGGTCACGATTTCGGTGACGGTATGCTCAACCTGAATACGTGGATTCATCTCGATGAAGAACCACTCGTGGCTATCGAGATCATAGAGAAATTCCACCGTGCCCGCGTTGTCGTATTTGATCTCCCGCGCCATGCGGGCCGCGGCTTCACAAAGCTCGCCAACCACTTCGCGCGGCAAACCGTAGCTCGGCGCGACTTCGATCACCTTCTGGTGACGACGCTGCACGGAACAATCGCGTTCGTGGAGGTGAATCACATTGCCGTGCTTATCTCCGACGATCTGCACTTCGATGTGCTTGGCGCGACCAATGTATTTTTCGAGGAAGACCGCAGAATTACCAAACGCGCGTTCGGCTTCACCCTGAGCTTCATCCAAAAGTGATTCGAGATCCTCGGCTTTTTTGACGATGCGCATGCCACGACCACCGCCACCGAAAGCAGCTTTGATAATAAGAGGAAACCCGATTTCCTTCGCGACTTTCATCGCTTCCTTGCGATCAGAAACCGGCTCTTCGGTGCCCGGAAGGACCGGCACATCGATCTTCTTGGCGAGCGAACGAGCGGCGGTTTTGTCGCCCATCATTTCGAGCAAGTCCGCGCGAGGTCCTACAAAGGCGATTCCGGCCTTCTCACAAGCACGGGCAAACTCAGCATTTTCCGAAAGGAAACCATAGCCCGGATGGATGACATTCACGCCCTTCTCTTTTGCGGTATCAATGATGCTCGGGATATCGAGATAAGCGGCGACGGGGCCTAAACCGCGACCAACCATATAACCCTCGTCGGCCTTGTAGCGGTGAATACAAAAGCGATCCTCCTCCGCGTAAACGGCGACGGTGCGCAGCCCTAGCTCGGTGCCAGCCCGGAAGATGCGCACGGCGATCTCGCCGCGATTAGCAGCCATAAGTTTGGTGAAGGGAGGCAGGAGTTTGACCTCGGTCGGGGATTTTGTTTTACGCGCTGGCATGAGATATAAGTGGAGAATGTATAACGCAGAGTCGGGTCACGCCAAGTAGAACAGGAATTTTTTGTTAAGATAGTTCCGCTGCCGCCGCCCGAGCCGCTTTCTGTTCCAACTCCGCTTCGCATTGAGGTGAACCTCGCGCAAGATCGCGGCATACCTGCGGGCGCTGATCGTAAACCGTGCAGTAATACTCGCGCCCAACCTCTCCTTCACGCACTGCCAGCGCCGCGCAATGCCCCTCCGCCATCTTCATATAAGCCCGAGATCCCACGAAATGCGCCACCGTCTCCGCGCGACCTCCCAATCGCTCCCAATCGTTGCCGGTTACTCGCACATAGGTGGGGAGTTGCGAGAAACAACACGCCCCGCAGGTCAAACAGTCAGCCGGGATAGCATCGGAGATCATCAGATAATGACGCTGTTTATCTCTCACGAACGAGGCAAGCGACTTGCCAGAAGGCTACGCATTCTCAATCTCCCAACGGTATATGAAGCGGTTTCTACTCATCCTCGTGGCCATATTTATTGGAATCCAATTCGTCCGCCCGGAGCAAAACGTGTCGGATCAAGCTCCCGGCCCTGATCATCTCGCCGCTTTATATCCGCCACCACCAGAAGTTCAGGCGCTGATCGAGCGCGCGTGCTACGACTGCCACACTAATAACACCCGCTACCCTTGGTATGCTCAGGTGCAGCCGGTCGCGTGGTGGATCAATGACCACATCCAGGAAGGCAAAGAACACTTTAATTTCGAGGAGTTCGGTTCGTATTCCATCAAACGCAAAATCCACAAGCTCGAGGAAATCGTCGAAGAGGTGGAAGAGGATAAGATGCCGCTGCCATCCTATCGTTATCTTCACGGCGATGCTCGCCTCACTTCCGATGAGATCAAATCACTCGGTGACTGGGTCAACGCCGTGCTCTCTAAAGTGAGCGAGCAGTAATCACTGATTTAGATCATCTCTCTCTTTTAATAACCACTATGTCTACCTCACCACTTCGTTACGCCGTGATCGGCGCCGGCGGCATCTCTGCCACTCATCTCAGCGCGATCGCTACTCAACCCAATGTCACGCTCGTTGGCATGAGTGATCCTGTCGATTTCGCCAAATGGCGCGATCTGGGTGAATATGAATCGGCCCCCAAGTTTAACGATCCCGAGAAAATGCTGACCGAGACCAAGCCCGATCTCGTTTCGATCTGCACTCCCAATAAATTTCACGCCGAACTCTCGATCCTCGCGCTTAAACACGGCGCCAACGTCGTCTGTGAAAAACCGATGGCGATGACCCTCGACGAAGCGCAACAAATGGAAGCAGCCCGCGCCGAATCGGGTAAGCTCGGCGGCATCAATTTCTCCTACCGCAATCTCGCTTCGTTTCGCTACGCGCGCGAACTCATCGCCGAAGGCGAACTCGGTAAAATTCTCCGCGTGCAGTGCGTTTATCTCCAAAGCTTTCTCGGCGCTCCCGCGACACCTTATGCGTGGCGCAACAATGTGGACATCGCCGGTTTCGGCGCTCTGGGCGATCTGGGCGTGCATATGATCGATGGCGTGCGCTTCGTCAGCGGCCTCGATTACAAGCGTGTCGTCGGCACTGCGCAGACTTTGATTAAGGAAAAGGCCGATGCGGAGGGAAAACTCCATCCGATCACGACCGATACCAATGCCGCTTGGCTTAGCGAACTCGATGGCGGCGTGATTTCGACTTTCGAAACCTCACAGGTCGCGCCCGGTTTTGGTAATTTCTTCCGTATTGAGATCTCCGGCGAAAGCGGGACTCTCGCGATTCGTTCCGATTTTCCGGAAGACATCTGGCTCTACGCGGGCAAGACGGTAACCCGCTATGCCGCTTGGGTGACTGAACTGCCCAAGATGAAAGTGCCCACCGGATTCATCGCGACCAACCCGCCCGTGACTCCGGCCGGCATCGCTCAGACGCTAAAAGGCGATCAGGTCGATTTCCCTACTTTCGCCGACGGCGTGCACGCCCAAAGCGTGCTCACCGCCATCGGCGAGTCGATGAAGACCAACGCATGGCAAACGTTGGGCTGAGTCGGCTGACACCAAACCGAAAAACTTGTCCTATTCATCGTAGGTATCGTAATAATCGCGCGCCGACTTAGGCTCGTTGACCACGACGGTAAACGGCATGACCTGCGTGCCCAAGTAGAGCGGGCTATTGCTGCAGATGATGCGTGAACGTTTCGCCACCGACTCCGCTGCGGAGAGCGAAGCGAGTGGGCGACGCTTTAAAGCGCGGACACGATTGATGAGACTGAGGACTGCTAGAGATTTCATTGGTATAAGAATTGAGAGTTTAAGGAGGGCTGGGCTGCGGCGTGCGCGGCACAGCGATGATGGATTGCCACTGGGCGAGCACGATGAAGTCGGCCCGGAGATGCTTTTCTCCGGCTACCCGAATCTGCCGTGCACGTTCTCGGGAAACACCCAGTTCACCCGCGATCATATCGAGCGTAGCGTCTTCCAGGTAGTAGCGGCGCAACGCCAACGATTGATTCGGCGACAAGCGGTCGAGCGCATCACGGATGGTGATCGCGATATCATCCCAGACTGCCGATTCGGCCGGACAAGGAACCTTCTCGTCGTGGAGATCGGATTTCGGTCCCGAAGGAAATAAATCCATCGGGCAAAATTCGATCACCGCGATCCGGTTTGATTCCCGCACATCGCCGACGGTCAAACCGGTAGCTTCGGCGACTTCGAAATCGGCGGGCTCGCGGCCCAGTTGGGTCGCCAGATTATCGCTCACGCGATTCACTGTTTTTACCCGGGACCGAGTGCGACGTGAGAGCGGATCGAGCCGACGAAGCTCGTCGAGGATCGCTCCCCGCACCCGCGCATAACAAAAGGCACGGGCTTCGCTTTCGGGACCGGTGAAACGCGCGAGTGCTTCCACGAGCGCGACTTTACCCGCACTCGCGAGATCTTCACGGGAGATATGATAAGGGAGCCGGCGTCCGATGGATCGGATCACGGCATCGACGACTGAGAGTGTATCTAATAATTGGTGAGCTGTTGGTGTTGAGGTCATGAGGAAACACGGGTTGAGGGGTGGTGTTTCCCGGAAGCGGCCTCGGCCTAAAAAACAAAAAACCTACTTCCGGGGGGAAGTAGGTCGGACAGTGGAGAATTAATTCTCGCTCGTTAGGTGACACTACTTCCAAGGGCAAAATTCCAACCATAGTTGACGGTAAGAATTGCGGGCTGACGTTCTGAACGCACGGACACGCAAAGCGCTCCTGCGAACAGGCGAACAGCTTTATGCATATGGCGGGAAATCATCATGGATGTAGTATTACGCTAGAGTGATACGGCACAGACCCTCGGAAGATCAAGGCCTTGAGTGCATTTTATTTCGCAGACCCTTGTTTGCGGTCGGCAATGAACCGTTAAAGCAAGCAGCCCTACACCGGATTTACGTGCCTTGTCATTGCGAGAAGGCGCCGCTCGGAAGGGCCGACGCGGCAATCTACGATCAACCAATGAGCACGCCTGCTTTTCGTGGATTGCTACGTCGCTACACTCCTCGCAATGACAACCATTAGAGCAATACTCCCAAGATGACCCTGCCCGACACATTTTCCACAGACCGCCTGTTCGCCCGCCGTCCTCGATCCGAGGACGCTCCCGCGGTCTTCTCCGCTTATGCGAGCGATCCGGTAGCCACGAAATATTTATCCTGGAAGCCCTACTCTGAAATCAAACTGGCGGCCGAGTTTCTCCAAATGCGAGCGGATGATTGGACGAATCAGACCGGACACTATGCTTATATGCTGTGCCTGTCGGGATCTGACACTCCCATCGGCTCGATTGGTGTGTTGATCGATAAACACAAAGCGATCTTTGGCTATGTGCTCGGCAAAGCGCATTGGGGCCACGGTTACATGACTGAAGCCCTGCGCTACTTGCTTAATTGGACGATGGATCAGCCGGAGATCTTCCGCGCTTACGCTTATTGCGATGTGGACAACCCCGCCTCGGCTCGAGTGATGGAAAAAGCGGGGATGACGCGCGAGGGCATCTTACGCCGCTATCACATTGCGCCCAACATCAGTCCAAAACCACGCGATTGTATCGTCTGCGCAAAGGTGCGCTAATTCTCAATGTCACTTAATAAGTGACATTGTTCGGCGGTAGGGCGGGATCGCTGATCCCACCTCTGAATCACGCCAGGCTTCCAAGGCGGGGTTCGGCGACCCCTCCCTGCAATTTCAAATCAACAACTGTTCCCAAACCTCTATTCGCTATTTTTTGAAAATCCGTTTCAATAAAGGGTATGATCACCGTCGCCGAATGTGCCAATGTTGACGAAGCCCTGATGATTAAATCCATGCTGGCCGGTAGTGGGATCGAGGCCCTGGTGCCCGACGAGTTTACCGCGCAAAACGCACCACCCTACCTGTTCGCCGGCCGCGGTGTGCGCGTGCAGGTGAATGAAGAAGATGCAAAGATCGCTCGCGAGATTATCGCATCGCTCGAAGCTAAATAGGGCTGATTTCATCTCACGAAACGCCACTTGCCGGTTCACGTCAGTCTCTGCAAAATCACTCCGTGCATCACATTCGACGACTCGTTCTTTCACTTTTGATCGCCCTCCTCGCGGGATGTTCCTCCACCTACTACAGCGCGATGGAGAAGATGGGCTACGCCAAACGTGACATCCTCGTGGATCGCGTGGAAAATGCCCAAGAAGCGCAGGAGGAAGCCAAGGATCAATTCGCCGATGCCTTGGAAAGCTTTCTCTCCGTCACCAAAATCGATGGGGGTGAGCTCAAGCTGAAATACGACGAGCTGAACACCCAGCTGAAAGACTGCGAAAAGCGCGCTGAGGAGGTTAATGATCGCATCAGCGCAATCGACGATGTCGCCACGGCACTCTTTGAAGAATGGGGCCTCGAGCTCGATCAATATACCAACGCCAGACTGCGCTCCCAGAGCAAGCAACAGCTCGACAGCACTCGCGTGCGCTATGGCGAACTGATGACGATCATGCGCCGCGCCTCCTCTCGCATGGAGCCGATCCTCGCCACTTTTCGCGATCAAGTGCTTTTCCTTAAACACAATCTCAACGCTCAGGCGCTGCGCTCGCTCGATGGCACCAGCCGTGAACTTCAGGGTGATATCGCCAATCTGATTCGCGATATGGAAAAATCCATCAACGAAGCCGAGTCCTTCATCCGCGAGATGAAGCCGACCGAGTAAAAATTCCCCCCTCAAGCTTGAGCGAGCCACACGGTTGAGCATGCTGTGCAGAGTTTTCCCCACGCCGTCTGCTTATGTCTGCTTATCCTCGCGCTGTCTTCTTCGTAATCTGTTTCGTCTTCGGGCTTGGTTCTGTTTCTGGCCAGACGGTAAAACGCGCCCTCAACTCTTCTGATATCGATAGCTGGGTTAATTACTCCGCGACCACCCTGTCACCTAGCGGCAAATGGCTCGCTTACGGTGCGTTTCCGCAGCACGGGGATGGCGAAATCGTCATGCAGCATCTCCCCACCGCACGCGAGATTCGCGTGCCAGCAGGAGCGATTCCACCGCTACCCTTTCCGCGCGTCACCCACCCGGACGAACGCCGCCCCAAACCCCAAACTCCCAGCCTCACCTTCACCGCCGACAGCCGATATCTGATCAGCACGACATTTCCTGCGCTCAAGACCCTCGCAAATCTACGCAAGGCCAGCCGCAAGCATAATCCCAAGTTTAGCCGGATCCTCACGATCACTAGGCTCTTCAATGGAAAATCTGATCACGTTCCACGGGTGAAATCCGTGGAAGTGCCCACGCGCAATGGTGATTGGATCGCCTACCAACTCCCGCCCGATCCCCGGAATCGAAAAGCCAACTATGCGATCGGCTCCACCTTGGTGGTGCGGAACTTGGAGACAGGCAGCGAACGTAGCTTTTCTCATGTGACCGAATACAAATTCTCCCGCGATGGTCGCTCCCTGCTCTATGTCGTCTCATCGCCCAAGACGCGGAAAAACGGTGTCTATGTCTATTCGCCCGAAGACCATTCCTCCCCTCGCGCTCTGCTTCGCGGCAAGAGCAAACACGTGAAGCTTACTTGGAATAACGCGCAAACCCAGGCGGCGTTTCTGAGCAAACCAATCAGCCGACGCGCAAAAGATAAGAATCCATGGCAACTTTATCTCTGGAATCGTGGAAGTCGCAAAGCCACCCCTGTGGCCGGTTCAACTTGGGCTGAGCTTTCGTATGAAATGCAGTTAAGTGAAAATGCAGCGCCTCGCTACACACGAGACGATCAGAAGCTCATTATCGGGGTTGCTAAACCTGCGATCAAACCCACCCCTCCTTCCAAAGATCTGGCCGAGATCGTCGTCGCTGATATTTGGAGCGGCCACGACGGTTTGATTCAGACGCGCCAGGCCGTGCTCTCTAATTTGGATAAAAAGCGCACCTATAGCGGACTCTACAATCTCAAGACCAAACGCTACACGCTCTTGGCCGATGAGAAGATAACCGATGTCATCATTTCGGAAAACGGCACCTTCGTGCTCGGTTGCGATTTCAGCCAGTATAAGCGCCTCCGCGATTTCGACGGCACCTATTGCGATGTTTATCTCGTCGATGCCACCACAGGGCAAAGAAGGCTCGTGATCAAAAAACTCCGGGGCAACTCAGGCGATGAAGGTAAACCCAGTCTCCGCCTCTCCCCCAACGGAAACCACGCCCTCTATTTTCACAACGCCCATTGGCGCCTGCTCGATCTGGCCACCGGCCAATCGCGCAACCTGACCGCCGCTTTACCCTTTCCGGTTTTCAACGAGCTCCACGACAAACCCGAACCCAAGCCCAGCAGCGGATGGGCGGGTTGGAATCACGACAGCCAATCGGTGCTTGTCTATGATCGCTACGACATCTGGCAGCTCTACGCCGATGGACGTCCTCCCATCAACCTCACGCGGGGTCACGGTCGCAAAAATAAGATCACCTATCGCCTGCAACGCATCACCGCTCAGGAAAAAGGCGCGCCCCGGATTCATCCTGATTTCAGTAAACCCCTAATTCTCCGGGGTGAAAGCGAGACCACCCGCGCGAGCGGATTCTTTCGCATCACACCCGGCAGCGATGCCGATCCTGAGAAGCTTTTGTGGGGTGACAAAAATTACCGCTACGCCGGACGCGCGCTGAAGGCCGATGCCTTGATGCTTACCGCCCAGCGGTTTGATGAGTTTCCCGATGTGTGGATCACCAATTCAAAACTCACCTCCCCGCGCAAAGTCACTGATGGCGGCGTCCAATTGGACCCCTTCCTCTGGGGCAGCGCCGAGCTCATCGACTACCAGAATTCCAAAGGCGTGCCCCTCCAGGCCGCGCTTTATAAACCAGCCAACTTCGATCCGAACAAAAAGTATCCGCTAATCGTATACACCTACGAACGCCTTTCTCGGATCGTGCACCAATTCTTTTCACCGGTTTACAGCTCAAACATCAGCTTCCCATTTTACACCAGCAACGGCTACCTCGTCATGCTGGCCGATATCTCTTACACCACTGGCGAACCCGGGCCCAGTGCGCTCGATGCGATCAACTCCGCGCTCGATACCGTGATCGCCCGCGGCTTTGTTGATGAAGACGCCCTCGGTATTCAGGGCTCATCCTGGGGCGGCTATACCGGCTCATATGTGATCACCCAAACGAATCGATTCCGCGCCGCTCAAGCCGGTGCCATCGTGAGCAATATGACCAGTGCCTACGCAGGCCTTCGTGGAACCTCCGGCCAACCGCGCCTCTTTCAATACGAGCAAAGTCAGAGCCGCATCGGCCAACCCCTCGCCGAAGCTCCCGAACTCTATCTGAAAAACTCCCCCGTTTTTCTCGCCCACCAAGTGCAAACCCCGCTGCTCATTCTTCACAACGATCGCGATGGTGCCGTGCCGTGGACACAAGCCGTGGAGTATTATCTCGCTCTACGTCGCTACGAAAAGGATGTCTGGCTAATCAACTACAACGATGAAGGCCACGGCATCGGTCGCCGCGCCAATTTGAAAGATTTCAGCAAGCGCATGTGGCAATATTTTGACCACTATCTGCGTGGAGCGCCCGCTCCAGAGTGGCTCACCGAAGGCGTGCCCTATCTCGATCGCACCGCCGAAAAACTCCGCTTCAACAACGGCGAAATCTGGCCCGCTCCACAAGAGCGTTGATCCCTGTAGCCGGATCATCCCCTACTGCAGGTCGGGCGACCCGTCCCCGGTGAGCCGCGGCTCGGCAGAGACGCCTTGCCCTACCCAGTCTTGTTGATCACCTGACGCAATCGCGAGCCCTCCGAAACGAGTTTTCCGGCGAGCACATCCTCTTCCGTCAACACCGCGAACAAGATCTCACGTGCTCCACGGCGGTCGAAATCATAAGTGATAAAAATCCGGCCATCATCCGCCTGATCGCCATCCGGATAAGAGATGTGTCGACGCTCATCCAATTCGAGACCACCGGCCCAAGTTATCCCGTCATCATCGGATATGTAGGCGGTCAGATGAGAACGCTCCGGAGCATTCGCCGTAAGCACCGCCTCCGCGAGCCAGGCCCGATCCATCGACGGGTTATGTTTCACCAACAACAGTTTCCCCGAGTTCAGCCGACGGATAAAAAACCGTGTCACGATATGCGGAATCGCCGATTTCGAAGCGTCCGACCATGTCTTACCCTCATCAGTCGAAACGCTCTCCACGATCCCGTCCTTATTGCGAATTAACATCCACCAACTGCCATCCTTTCGCTCGACGATCATGTGCTCATCCGCACTCGGATTCGGAACCGTCACCCCACCCGCGTATTCAAATGTCTTTCCCTGATCACACGTGCGGTAAGCGTGCGCGCCCGGTTTAGGCAGTGACTCCTCTTCTCCGGGTTTTACCGATCCCTCCGCCGGTTTCGATTCCCAGACCGAGGCGGGTAACAACCAATCTCCATTCGCGAGAACCGTCGGCTTATTCATCATGATGCCATCCACCAATCGACGCGGTTTCGACCACTGCGGATTCTCATTTTCCGGATCATCCGCCGTTGCTGCCCAGACGCCTGCCCGCCCATCCCAATAAAGATAGGACTGCGCGTAAAACCACCACAGCTTCCCCTGTGGATCGATCCAGATCGTAGGATCGTAAGCCCGCACATCGCCCTCGGGTGCAATCACTGCCTTAACGTCCGACCACGTCTGCCCATCATCCGCACTCGTGGCCAACAACACGTAATTATCGGGCGCTTCAGTCAGTGCTCCCGCATACCAAGTCGCCCATAATCGACCATTCGAGGCGCGAACGATTCCAGGGATCCCCTGGAATCCGCGAGCTTTGGGACCGTATTCAGAACCGGGTGTTAAGTTGAGCGAGGCAGGTTGGAGGCTTTGGTGCATGAGAAATTAATTGATGTCCCCACAGTATATGCGCTTTGGAGCAATAAACTCCTTGTGCAGGGCCTGTGGATAAATCCGGAGTCTTTCGAAATCCTTTATTGAAACCCAATCCACGCTGATCTGACCATCGTCAATATTGCTTCCGTTCTGCGGAATAGCTTCGTCGGCCAAATGGCAATCGAAGTAAAATTCCACCTGATGAATATCGGCATCGGTTTCTGCAAATTCATGATTCTTGCCGATATATTCCCGCATCAAAACCAAATCGTTTACGATCACTTCTGAGCCGATTTCCTCCCGACACTCTCGTCGCAACGCGGAGATCATATCCTCGCATTTATCCTGCCCCCCTCCTGGAAAAATATAGTAGTCTCCCGATTCATCGCTCTTTCGAATCAAGAGCAACGAGTCATCCTTTCGGATGATCGCCTTCACAGAATTACGAATCGGCTTTGGGTTAGTCATCATACGTGATTCTTCGATCATGCAATTTAATCGAGATTAACTCAATCCGGTCTTTCAGTGATTCCAGCTTTCTTAGCCTTCCCGCCATAGCCTCGCGAAGGAGGGAGTTCCACATTAAATAACTTCGTTGGTTCGATTCCGCGTTCTGACATTGCGCGGGGATTCAGCTCGCGTCACGGTTTCGCGCATTGATGGAAGACCCCGCCGCTACCAAATCCCGCCAACCCTGGGCTTGGATTCCCACGCTCTATTTTAGCCAGGGTCTGCCGTATGTGGCCGCGATGATGTTGTCGGTCATCATGTATAAGAATCTGGGGGTCTCGAATACCGACATCGCGCTCTATACGAGCTGGCTCTACCTGCCTTGGGTCATCAAACCGCTCTGGTCACCGATCGTAGATCTGTTTCGCACGAAACGATTCTGGATCATTGGGCTGCAGTTTGTCGTTGGCGCGGCAATGGCCGCAGTTGCGCTGACGGTGCCAGCACCCGGATTTTTCAAAACCACACTCGCGGTGTTTTGGTTGCTCGCGTTTAGCTCGGCCACCCATGACATAGCGGCCGATGGTTTCTACCTGCTCGCGTTAAAGTCGCATCAACAAGCCGCCTTCGTTGGCGTGCGCAGCACCTTCTACCGATTGGCGATGATCGCGGGGCAAGGCGGGTTGGTTTACCTCGCCGGCTGGCTGCAGGAAACCACGGGTAATGTGGTTCACGCATGGTCAATCGTGTTTGGGGTGCTTGCGGTCTTGTTCACACTCGTCGGTTTTTATCACCTGTTCGTCTTACCTAAACCGGCGGCCGATCACGCGGTGCGTGATGCAAAAGTGACGACCGGATACTTCTCTGCTTTCGGTTCATTTTTCCGAAAAAAACACATCGGAGTGATTCTCGGCTACCTGCTGCTTTACCGTCTCGCGGAATCGCAACTCCTTAAACTCGCCACCCCATTCATGCTCGACGAACGCGAAATCGGCGGGCTCGGATTGAGCACCCAGCAGGTGGGCATTTTCTACGGCACAATCGGCGTGCTTGCGTTGACGATTGGCGGATTGGTCGGCGGCTATGTCGTGTCTCGCTATGGTCTGAAACGACTGCTTTGGCCGATGATCATCACCATGCATGTGCCCAACGCGGTGTTTATTCTACTCGCGCTGTCGCAACCCGAGAATGCTTACCTGATCGGCTCCGCCGTGGCGGTCGAGCAACTCGGCTACGGTTTCGGGTTCACTGCCTATATGATGTATATGATGCTCGTGGCCGAAGGTGAAAACAGCACGGCCCACTACGCGATCTGCACCGGCTTTATGGCGCTGGGCATGATGCTCCCGGGGATGGCCGCCGGCTGGATTCAAGAGCAGCTCGGCTACGTGAATTTCTTCTGGTGGGTGATGCTCGCGACGATTCCATCTCTCGTCGTGACGGGGATGTTGAAAATCGATCCGGCGTTCGGTCGGAAAACTTCTGGTCGAGCCTGATCTCCCAACTTCGCCAAGGCTACGTTAAACAAGCCGGAAAGCCCTTAACGAGTCGTTCCTTTCACTCATAAAAGTGTAACCCAATAGGTTACACTTTTATCTCGCCGATTTTGGAATTTATACGAGTTATCTAAATGAAAGTGTAACCTATTGGGTTACACTTTTCTCTGATAATTCCCGCAGGGCGCCTTCGATGACTTTGTCCCATTGAAAGGCGGGACCGGGATCGATCTTGATCTCTTGAAGATGATAGTGGCCGATGAGACCTTGGTAATTTTCAAGCGCTTCATCGGGTAATTTTTCATGGATCGGCTCCCCTTGAGGATCACGCGGCTGGTCGAGCTTGATCAGCGGAAAGATGCGATGAAGCGAGGCCGTGAGTTTGATTAGCGCCGTATATTGCTCAGCGGTGAAATCGTATTGGCGTAAGACACGACCATTAATCACTCCCTCAGCCATTTCGTTTCGAAGCGGTCGTGCGACAAAACCCTTGGTTCGCAATTTGGGATCACCATGAATCTGCGGAATTTTTACGGTTGGGTTTCCGTTTTCATCCGCAGAAATCCAGTCGTCCCATTCGTTTTTTTCTTCGGGGCCATACGCGCCGACATTGGCAATTTCGATACCAATGGATCGACTGTTTGACGATCCCGCGTGATAAGCGCGCTCCCGTAAATCGAGAGTTTGATAAATCGTGCCATCGAGATCCAAGAGGAAATGCGCACTCAACCCGCGACGCTGCAGCACTTGGAAACAGCGTCGGCTGAACCCTTCACTATCGTAATGCAAAACAAACTGATCCACGTAATTTTGGAGTGCTGGTATATCCCACGGTTCTTCCCGATCGACCCAGTTGTTTGGAGTCTCGGTTGATGGTATTCGGCGTGCTCCGTGATTCGCCTTACCGGCGAGTTTCGTGGGCTGAAATTTGTAGGCATTGTAGCCCCCTTTCTCCTTCCAAGTGACGACACGCGTGCCGATGTGAAACGCCTGTCCATCGACAAGAATCAGATCGTCGGTGGGGATCGGAACAGGGGTGGCAGCGGATGGCGAGTCCGCCGCCAGCGGCGGCGGCGATTTTTCCGGTGTGGTTTGGCAACCGGCGAACAGAAAAATAACAAGGGACAATCCAAGCCGATGTGAAGGACGGTTAAGGATAACCGTCCCTACCTTGGCGAATCCTGATTTTGGGTAGGGGCAGTTATCTCTAACTGCCCTTTGAAAATGTCTATTCATGTCTCGAGCACCCATGGCCAAAGTTTAGCTTCTTTCACCAATTTCTGGCAAACGGGATTGGCACGAATGTAGGCCACCTTTTCTTCCCCACTTTCGTCTGTGCGAATCCGATGCTCAAAAACATCGCGCTGCCATACCACAGAAATCTGCTTGGCAGTGTAACGCTTCCAATCACGCCAACACTGGCGAACGGTTTCATCCGATGAAAAGGAGTTCAAAGCATGAAGATGATCCGGCATGAGAAGAAATAAGCGCAGATGCCATCGGCCCTGTTCATGATAATAGCCAGCTGCATCAAGAATAGCCTCGCCAATATCTGGTTTGGTCAGATCTACAATCGCGCGTCTTTGAACACATAGTGTAAAGAAATACAAACATCCTGATTTCACCCAAGATGGCACTTGATGCGGCAGGGGCTTTCTCGGTGTAAATCACATATGAAGGACGGTTAAGGATAACCGTCCCTACCTTTATCTCAAAAATTGGTTGGTCAACGGGTTGTTCTCGCCCGGCTTTCTTCCCTAGCTTTGGCGAAGGAGGGAGATCGGGCCCTACCTGATTCCGCATCACTCATTTCGCCACTTCGACGGGGAATCCATTTTTCTTCAATTCGCGGCGGAGAGCGTTAATGTGTTTGCGATCACGAGTCTCGACCGTGCAGACGACTTGGACGGCGGAAACATCGGGGCCGCTAAACGCGCGATCATGAGCAATGTCTTTCACGCTCGCGCCGCAATCGGCGATGATCTTGGTGAGTCGCGCGAGGCCACCGGGACGATCACTAATGCGGGCGCGGAATCGTGTGAGACGCCCATCATTTACGAGACCGCTTTCGATGATTCGGCTCAGCACGGCCGGATCGATATTCCCCCCGCAGACAGCCAGCGCGACATTCTTGCCCGCGAGTTTAGGGAGCTTGCCCGACATCATGGCCGCGAGCGGCGCTGCGGCGGAGCCTTCGACGACCGTTTTTTCCAACTCAACCATGCGCAGAATCGCGAGCGCGATCGCATCTTCACTCACGCTAACCACCTCGTCCACGTGTTTACGTGCAATCGAAAAAGCATTGGCGCCCACGGTGAGAGTAGCCAGTCCATCGCAGAGGGTGGGACGGCGTGGGCGCACGACAGGGTGGCCGGCTTTGATCGCCGCCGCGTAGTTACCCGTGGCCTTACTCTCGACTCCAATCACGCGCACCTTCGGGCGAATTGATTTCACGGCGAGAGACAAACCTGCGATTAAACCGCCACCGCCAATCGGACACACGATCGCATCCAGATCGGGGACTTGCTCGAGAATTTCCAATCCCATCGTGCCCTGCCCCGCGATGATGTCGTCGTGGTCGAATCCGTGAATGTAAGTGTAGTCGTGTTTGGTAGAAAGTTCGTCAGCCAGAGCTCGCGCTTCCACAAAATCTTTTCCTTTCACGATCACGTTAGCTCCGAGTCGTTGACTGGTGGTGATCTTAATCAAGGGGGCGTAATCCGGCATCACCACCGTGACGGGAATACCGAGTAGCTTACCATGATAAGCGAGACCGAGCGCATGGTTGCCGGCGCTGGCCGCGATCACTCCGCGTTTTTTCTGCGACGCGGATAGTTTAAGCAGGGCATTGCGCGCGCCGCGTTCTTTAAACGATCCGGTGCGTTGCGCATTATCATATTTGCAAACGATCCGTGCACCCGTGATTTCAGACAGGGGAATAGATTCCAAACAGGGCGAGGTGATGATCCCGCTGTTGATGCGTCTTCGGGCGGCCCGAATATCCGAAAGTGTAACTGGCATGGATTGAGTGTGCTCACCCCTCGTTGAATGGAAACACGAAAGAGGCGGCGGGCTCGAAAGCACCACCGCCTCTTGTATTCCCCTAAAGTGTAGGCCGTTCGCTTGCGAGCGCAGAGACGGTTCCCTGCGCGAGCGAGCTCGCCGCCTACGACTGCAACTTAGTTTCCGCGATGCATCCCGGGTCCGCGGGGTCCACCTTTGCGAGGGCCTCCAGGTCGAGGACCATCTTTCATCATCTCTTTCTTGGCGGCTTCCCACTCCTCATCACTGAATTTACCGTCTTTGTTTACATCCACAGCATTGAGCCTTTGGAGGTGTTCTTCAGCTTTGGCGCGCATTTTCGATTCGATATCGGCCCGCATGGCAGCGCGTTCTGTCTCATCGAGTTTTTTGTCACCGTTGGCATCAAACTTTCCGAGCATATAGGCGCGACGCACCTTGGCTTTGTCATCACCCCGATCGCCTTTGCCGCCCTTGCGACGATCGCGCATTTTCTTAACTTTCTTTTGGGCGACTACAAATTCGGCATCGCTGATCTCTCCGTCGCGATCGGTATCGGCAAGTTTGAGGAAGCGAGGGTTTTGCGCCATTTTATCGCGACGCTGTTTCTTCAACGCAGCTTTTTCGGAATCATCGAGCTTTCCATCTCCGTTGAGGTCGGCTTTTTTCATCATCTCTGCGCGGCGTTCCGGCGAGAGGTTGTCTTTGGCCGCATCCCGATTACGTTCTCCGGCAGTTGCGTTGAGCACACCGAACGAAAGGAATAGCGTTGCGGCGGTTACAAGGGTGGTTAAATCAGACTTTTTCATGGTAATAGAATTTGAGGGTTAATGTCTACCTAACCAAGACGTCCGCGATCTTTTGCGGTTACACAAATTTCTGAAATCAGCCCGTCACTCATGTATCAAGTCACCTTTTCCGCGCAAAGTCTGCACGAGCTCAATCAGCTTGATCAACTGCTGCAGCTCGAGCTCGTCGAACCAATCAGCAATCTGAAAGCCGAGGATCTCAAACACCCGCGCGAACCACTTGGGCGCTTCAATCGCGGGGGACACGTTTTCTACCGATTGAGAGCTGGAGACTACCGTTTTTATTTTGAGGTTAAGGATGATTCGGTGCTCTACACGCATTACATTCTGCACCGTAATTCGCTCGAGGACTTTCTGTTGCGGAACAAACTTCCCGTGAGTGAGCAGCAACTCGTCGAGCAACATTCCAAATTCTGGAAATACCTGGAAAGTCTGACCAAGAAATAAACCCATGGCCGATCAAGAACCACCACCATCTGATCGATCCGATCCGCAAAACCCCTATCACGTCACCAACGCGAGCCGGATTTACTTCCTGCCCAATCTGATGACGGCGGGAAACCTGTTCTGCGGTTTCATGGCTGTGATCAATTGTATCCAGGCCCGACTCGCGGAAACTTCCCTCAATGGTGAATATCTCGATGGTTCGCCCACCGATCATTATCGCATGGCTGTATGGTTTATCCTCGGAGCCGCCGCTTTTGATACCCTTGATGGTCGATTGGCGCGGATGGGTGGTCGCGAGTCTCTTTTTGGCGCCGAATTCGATTCACTCGCGGATGTCATTTCATTCGGCATCGCGCCGGCCCTCCTGATGTTCTTCTTCATCATTTCACCGACCCAGGGCATCATGTGGTTTCGCAATGTCGGTTGGTTTGTCGGTTTCGTGTATCTGTTGTGCGCGGCGATGCGATTGGCTCGTTATAACGTGATCACCAATCCGCTGCTTTACCGTGACGATGTGGAAGCAACTAAAGACTTCATAGGGCTCCCGGTTCCGGCTGCGGCAGGCACCGTCGCAGCATTGGTCTTCTTCCTCGTGCAACTCGTTGAATCGGATAAGTCTCTCAACCGCTGGGCTTTAACCTTGCCGTTTTTGATGCTCCTCATCGCATTCCTCATGGTCAGCAATGTGCGCTATCCGAGCGGCAAGAAGCTGGATCTGCAAACGACGACCCAAATGGGGCACTTCATCATCTTTCTGGTCGTGGTCGGCTTGATCGTCGTGCTGAAAGAAATCGCGATGTTACTGATCACCCTAGGTTACATTTTCTATGGCCTCTTCCGACACACGAAAATGCGTCGCGCGGAACGCTCCAAATCGAATCCGGATTCCGTGTGAACACACTCCGAATAACTCATCAACAACTAGCAGCCTGTGAATAACCCGCACTTTGTTCTTCAGTTACGGGAAGTTCTTCACATTCGAAAAAGGTGCGTTTTACGAGGGAAAGAACCTTGTTACTGGTGTTTTTCCCCGCCTATATGAATACGGATAGATTAACTCTTTAAGGATCTATTCTTTTATACTTTGTTAGTTTCTTTTTACCTGTCCGCCCCGCGCTCCCATGAAATTCAAAATTAATCGCGATCACTTCGCCAACGGCCTCTCCCAGGTGCTCAACGTTGTCGGCTCAAAAGCCACCATGCCGATTCTCAGCAATGTGCTGATCGAAGCCGAAAAGGATCAGATCTTTCTGACCACGACGAATCTCGATTTGGGCATTCGCTGCCAGATTAAGGCCGAAGTTAAGGAAACAGGCTCCGTGACCCTTCCCGTCAAACGTTTGGCTGGGATCGTGCGTGAATTGCCCAATGTGGACGTCTCGGTGGACGGTTCCGCTAACCATCAGGTGAAAGTCACATCTGGTGGTTCCAACTTCCGGATCATGGGTATCGGTAAGGAAGATTTCCCCCCCCTCCCTGAATTCGGTGACGAAAAATCATACACCCTCGAACAGGGTGAACTCACCGAGATGCTCAAGAGCGTGGCTTACGCCCAGTCGAATGACGAAACGCGTTACATTCTCAACGGCGTGTATTTCAGCTTCGGTGAAGGCAAACTTACTCTCGTGGCGACCGATGGGCGTCGTCTCGCGCATATTTCGAAAGAAATGGAAGTGCCTGTCGATAGTGCTGGCGCGATTATCCTTCCTGCGAAAACCGTGAGCGAGCTGCTCCGTTTGCTGGATAAGGGTGAAAAGCTGAAGATTAACTTCAACGAACGTCGTGCCGCTTTCCAAATCGCTTCGGATGACGATGACGGTGGTCTGGTCGACAGCATCTACCTCTATTCGAAGGTGGTGGAAGGGAATTACCCGAATTATCAACAGGTTATTCCCAAAGAGACGCATCAACGGATTAAGCTCGAGCGCGAGTTGCTGCTCCAATGCGTGCATCGCGCCGCCTTGGTCTGCAGCGAAAAGGCCAATTCGGTGAAGATGAAACTCACCAATAATCTCCTCGAAATCACGGCGCAGAGCCCTGACTTCGGTGAAGCTCATGAATCGATGGCGATTGGTTACACCGGCCCGGATCTCCAGGTCGCGTTTAACCCGCAATTCGTGATCGATCCGCTCCGTGCACTGAACAAAGACGAAGTATTTCTCGAAGTGAAAGACGACGTGAGCCCGGGTGTGATCAAAACCCTCGAGAGCTTCATCTGCGTGGTCATGCCGGTGCGCTTGAGCTAATTGATTACGCGCATTTATTGCGCATCGTTAGTCACAAACTCACAGGGAAGGTGTCACCTTTGGTGGTGCCAACTTCCCTCAGTTGCTCGTCATTAACACTATGGACCCCTCCTATTTCATTCTCGCTGCCATTATTTGCTCCATTGTTTTGGTGCAGGTGAATCAGCGCATGGGTTCTCCCGTGATCGCCATTTTTGTGCGTTGGTTACGCTGGATCGTTTTTGGCACCGGCTTTGCCTACATGTGTGTCGATTTCGAGTTGATCAACCGTCCGTTTTGGGTGCTCACCATCATCTTTCTGCTCGTGTGGTTTCTTGCTGAAACGCTCTACAACTGGCTGGGCATCCAAGCGCTCAGTGTGAGCTCGCTCCCTCTTTTTCCGCGCTATGTGGCCAACGCGAGCGGTGAAGAATGGCCGACCCATCCTCGATTAATGAAAGTGCGCGAATGGTTGCGCGCCCAAGGATTCAAACAAGTGCAGGCCGTAAAAGCTGAGATTGGCGGCGGGGTTTTTCTGCGCGGTTCGGTTTATCAGGATGAAGAATCTCGCGTGCGGGTGCAGGTCACCTTTCTGCCCTCGCCGACTGGGATGGTTGGGGTGTGTTATACGCTCGTTTCAATCGCGGCCGATGGCACGCGCTACGTGACTGACAATTTCTACATCCCGTTCGCCGGATTTTATCCGGAAAATTGGTTGGTCGAACGTCGACCTTGGCGCCGGAGCCTGAAAGGATTATTGAGCAGACACCAAAAACGTATCACAGGTGAAACTCTGGTCGCTTTTGATTCCGATCCGGTGGCCGATCTGAATGCACAGCAACACGAACTCGATCACCTGAATACGCAGCTCGGTTTTCTCAATGCGCACAGTGAGCGTGAAGAATTCGGCAAGATCACCCAGGCCGGACGCTACCGCGTCTGGAAAGAAATCTGGATGCTCAACTACCTCGGCCGCAGCGTGCGGTATCAGTGAGACGTATTTAGATTATAGGTGATTTTGGTAGGGGAGGTTATCCTTAACCGCCCTTGAGAATTGCACCCTATTTGTCGAAGGGCAGTTAAGGATAACTGCCCCTACCCGGCATTCCACCTTACCTTGTATTCTTGCCTCGCTGAATCTCCGGGATGTCTCTATAAGACCGATTAGTAATCGGAAACTCATGTATGCCCCTACCAGCTTTCTATACTCAGAATAGAAATAATCGCCTCCCAAAAACCCCATGTTTTGAATATGGCTTTTTGGGATTAGAATTCATTCCCATAAACCCACATTCAAGCTGGATCACGTTTCTCTATTATTTCATTAAAACTTATAAGTAAGTTAGTTACAAATTTTTACCTCAAGCACTTTTATGAACTACCCACGAATTTCAAAATCCCGTTATGCCACGTTAAACGTGGCTCAATAACACTGTTAGGCAAAAAAAATTGAAATTACAATGGCATCAATCGCACTGTTTATTACCCATACAGCCAAAGACGGAAATCGAGACGCCTTAAGGACTGTCTGGATGCGTCATATGGTGCCAGCCATCGAAGCTAACCCAGATCACATGACTTACGTGTATTCGTTCGATACTGACGATCCTAATGTCGTATGCGCGTTTCAGGTCTACTCATCGGCTGAAGCAGCACAGGCGTTTCTAAAGCACCCAAGCTATTTGGCCTATTTAGAAGAAAGCCGACCACTTTTGTCCAACGAGCCGCAGATCAGAATATTAGATCCACAATGGATGAAAACAGCCTAACAAGGCGCTAGAGCCAACGACCACAGCCGTCACGCGGATGAATATCGAGAGGTTCTTCAACGCGAAGTATTGCGTTCGAAGTAGCGTTTCCGCTGTGGTCGTGGCTCATCTTTGACGTTAACCTAACCGAGATTTCTGCGGTCTGAGCCTCACCCGCCGATGTAGCTCATTTCGACTTTGTCGCGGGGCTCTTTTTTGGCGATGAGTTCGGCTCGTTCGTCGGAGTAGCGGTCATGGCGGCCGCGCCAGATGTTAGCGATGAAATCGGTGAGCTGTTCGTCGCTCACGCCGCTTCTGAGAGTGCCGAGCACATCGTGGCCTTTGGCGCCGAAGAGACAGGTGAAGAGTTGGCCATCGGCGGACAGACGCGCGCGATGGCAATCTTTGCAGAAGGGTTCTGTCACCGAGCTGATGATCCCGATCTCCCCTTTCCCATCGGTGTAACGATAGCGCGAGGCGACTTCGCCACGATAGGCGGGGCCGACTGGTTCGATCGGCCATTTCTGATGCACTTCGGCGATGATCGCGAGAGCGGGCACGACTTGCTCGGAGCTCCAGTGATTGGTGTTACCCACATCCATGAATTCGATGAAGCGGAGGGCGTGACCGCGTTCGCGGAAGGTGTCACATAGCGTGAGGATCTCGTCGTCGTTGACGCCTTTTTGCACCACGCAATTGATCTTCACGGGCAATCCCGCATCGGCAGCGGCATCGATCCCCGCGAGCACACGGCTCACCTTGAAACCGAGGCCATTCATTTGCCCGGCTTTGGTTTCGTCGAGCGAATCGACGGAAACATTGATCCGATCCAAGCCAGCGTCGCGTAAGGCGGCGGCGTGTTTTTCGAGCAGCCAACCATTGGTCGTGAGCGCGACATCGGGCATGCCGAGATCCTGTTTGAGCGCTTTGACGAAGTCGGGCAGATCGGCGCGCAGGAGTGGCTCGCCTCCGGTCAATCGCACCTTCTCGACGCCGAGTTTGCGAAAGGCGCTCACGATCCGCACGAGCTCGGGCAAGCTCACGAGTTGCGGATCCTTCAAAAAGGCATGATCGGCTCCGAAGACTTCCTTGGGCATGCAATACGGGCAGCGAAAGTTGCAACGATCCGTGACCGAGATGCGCAAATCGCGCAGCGGACGACTGAATTGGTCACGGAGATCAGAAGACATGGGTTGCCAATGAGACACAGGGAACGGCTGGTGGCAAAGCTCGCGTGTGATTTTTCACGAGGTGGTGCGGGTTGTCATATCAGAGGAGACCCGCGGTGGCGGCCGACTGCAGCATGATGGGAAGTAGCAACTGTCTTGTTTAAGAGGTATGAGGAGAGGGTGAAGAGAGTATGGAGTTGAGGAAGACGAGGAGTTTTCTGGCGGTGGCGACGAGGGCGAGTTTGGCGGGTTTACCGTTTGCTCGGAGACGTTGATAGAATGGCATGAGACACTCGTTGTGCCGAGCGGCGACGACGGCGGCTTGGTAGAGAGCTTTGCGCACGGGTGCACGACCGTGAGCGATGTGAGCCTGACCACGAAAGGAGCCCG
>JAXMOJ010000010.1:0-188674 GCA_034669935.1 Cephaloticoccus sp. | reverse complement strand
GGAAGCTGTTTCCGTGGACGGCAGTGGGCGTCTTTCTCGGCTACTTGGCGATGGGGAGGATCG
The DNA here is from genome assembly GCA_034669935.1 of Cephaloticoccus sp. Taxonomy (GTDB): domain Bacteria; phylum Verrucomicrobiota; class Verrucomicrobiia; order Opitutales; family Opitutaceae; genus Cephaloticoccus. The sequence continues at coordinate 188,611 of JAXMOJ010000010.1, read as the reverse complement.
ATAATCAAGATGCGGGATTGTTGATTGGCGTGATCGTGCTGGTGCTCACGGGGATTCACGTCTGGCGCCAGTCTCGCACGCAGAAACAGGAGCCGGAGCATGCGATCTGGTTCGCTCCGACGATTGGAGTGCTGGCGGGTTTTACTACTTTGGTCGCGAATGCCGCGGGACCGTTGATGGTGATTTACCTGCTCGCGATGCGGCTGCCCAAAATGGAATACATGGGCACGGGCGCGTGGTATTTTCTCCTGATGAATCTCTTCAAAGTGCCGTTTATGATTCACCTCGGTTTGGTAACCACGGAGAGCGTGACGGGAAATTTATGGCTGGTGCCGGCTGTTTTGGTCGGGACTTGGATCGGGTGGGGCGTCCTCAAGAAGATGAATCAAAAACTATTTGAGAGACTGGCGTTGTTGCTCTCGATCGCTGCAGGCATCAACCTGCTCTACAAATCATGGCCCGGATGAACGTGAGAGACATGTGGAAAGCGAAGCTGGAGGGCAAATCCGTCCCCGGTGGCGCTGCCGCGATGTCACTCCAGAAGCCACCTTTCAAAGGACAGGTGTTGGGAGTCGATCCGAGTTTGCGAGGGACGGGATTAGCGCTAATCGAATTCACGCCGGGGCAGCAACCGGTGATGCTGCGCTGCCGCACGGTGAAGGTCGCGCCGAAGTTTTCCATGGCACACGCTCTGGCGGAGATTCACCGCGCGATCCAATCGTTTCTTGATGATTTTCCCGTGAAGCATGTCGCATTGGAGCAGACGATTTATGTGCAAAATTTTCAAACGGCACAGATCCTCGGCGCAGCTCGTGGATCCGCGATTACGGCGGTCGCGTTGCGCGAATTACCCGTGTTTGAATACGCACCGCTGCGCGTCAAACAGGCGGTGGTGGGAGCTGGTCGTGCCAGTAAAGAGCAGATGGCGAAAACAGTGATGGGCCTACTCGGTCACGGTCGTGCGCTCGCTTTCGATGAAGCGGATGCCGCCGGGGTTGCCCTCTGTCACGCGTTTACGTGGAGGGAGTAGACCTTGTCATGCTCCAATGTCGGTAGACCGTATAGCCGACCCCGATCAGCCCGGTGATCCCAGCTGGAATGAATAGCGTGGTGACTCCCCAGTGTTGGTAGCCCAGACCTCCAGCGATACCACCACAGATGAATCCGAGGATAAGCATGAGATGAATGCTCACCTGTCTGTATTCTACCGGATCTCGCCTCAGAAAATGACCGGCGGCGACTCCGAGATCGGTCACGATGCCAGTGATATGAGTGCTGCGGATGATGGCTCCACTATAGGTGGTCGCCAAAGCGTTTTGGAGACCGCAGGCCATGGCCGCCAGATAATCGCCATAGTTGCTTCCTTGTTTTAGAAACGCGGCCGCAGTAAAAAGCAGGATGGATTCAAGGATTAGCGCGACTCCATAACGTCGCCCAATCTGCAGAGTATGTTTCCTGATGATCATGCCGCTGAGAACACAACCGAGAAAAAAGAATAATAGAACGAGACCGGCGTGCGCGGCGGCTCCGAACTGACCGGTGATTAAATCGGTGCTGAGGATCGTCGCGGTGCCCGACATATGCGAGAGGGCCTGATGATGGATGCCCATGAATCCGACTGCGTTGACGCTTCCGGCGATGGAGGTGAGGGCAAACGCCCCCACGAGAATCCAGGCTGGAATAGGCTTGGAGAGCATCGCAGTCGTTTAGCCCAAGACGGCTTTGATCACCTTGCCGAGGTCGGTGACCCGATAGGGCTTGGTGAGGTAGCCGCAGAATCCCATGTCGAGGAAGCGAGTGGCCATATCCTCATTGTCGTAGCCGCTGGATACGATGGCGCGCACATCGGCATCGAGCTTTTGTAGCTCTTGAAAACATTCTTCACCACCCATGCCACCGATTACAGTGATGTCCATGATGACGGCATCGTAGGGTCGCCCGATATTCAGGTAGCGTTGGTAAAATTTGATCGCTTCTTCGCCATTGTGGGCGATGTCGAATTTGTAATCCAAGCTCTCGAGCATGGTTGAGGTGAGATCACAGATTTTCCGATCATCATCCATAAAGAGCACGCGGCCCGTGCCGAAACGGAGAGTAGGGGCTCGGCGGGCTTGGATTTCGGCAGGTTTATCGGCGCGAGGTAAGTAAACGGTGAAGGTCGTGCCGGTGCCGAGCGTGGATTCGACGCCGATTTCGCCACCGTGTTTGCGCACGATGGAAAGCACGGTCGCTAGCCCGAGACCGGTGCCGTGTTTCTTGGTGGTGAAAAATGGATCGAAGATGTTTTGGAGATTCTCTTCGGAAATACCGGCGGCATTGTCCTGCACGCTGATTTCGATGTATTCGCCAGCGGTGAGCGACGCCAATTGACCTTCTTCGACAGTGATGTTGCTCGCCTTGATTTTAACCACCCCGCGATGCGGTTCGGACGGCATAGCTTGAACGGCGTTGACGATAAGATTTTGGAAAACCTGTAAGATTTGAGAGCGCTCTACGAGCACGGGCCAGACCTCCTCCGGCGCATCGACATCGATCACCGCGACGCTTCCGGCGGCCGCGATTTTTACTGAATCGCGAATGATTTCCGGTGTGGCGATTACGCTCATCGCCCCGGTGCCACCTTTGGCCGCGGCGAGGAGTTGCTTCGTCAATCCTTTGGCGGTCATGCAGGCTTGTTCACTATCGGCAAGGCCAGACGTATCGCGGTTGTCCTTGGCCAGAGAAACCCCTCCGAGAATCGTAGTGAGGAGATTATTGAAATCGTGGGCGATACCGCCTGCGAGCAGTCCGAGCGCTTCGAAGCGATTGGCTTTGAGGAGCTCCTCCGGGGTGAGACTCATTTCTTCGGGATTGCGGAAAACGACGATCACGCCTTGCGCCATATTATCAGGACCGAATGAGACGCGAGCTGTCCAGACGATGGGCACAGGGGCAACTTCATCGCCGAGATCGAGGGCGTGATCGTTGTTGAGCGGCAGGGAGCCCTCGGCGGCGAGCGCGCGCTCGCACACATCGTCTCCCGGCAGGCCCGATTGCGGATTGATCAGGCGCATTACCTCATTGGCGGGTCGTCCCATCGCTTGCTCTTTCGGCATGTTGAGCAAGCGGGCGCAGGCTTCGTTGATGTAAGTGACTTTGCCGTGAGGATCGGCGACGAGCACGGCTTCCGCCAAGGCGGCCAGCGTGTCGTTGACCATCGGCGCCGCGAGCGAGCCTGGTTCGACGGTTGCGCTGAGATCGTCGGGCAATGCGCAGAGAAATCCCGTGACGCTCGAAAGATCCTGTTTGCGGTTAATTTGGCGTTCGGCCCCGAGTAAGAGCGTGATTGGTGATCCATCGCGACGTTGGAGCTTAACTACTTCGCACCACGAAGAATGGCCCGGGCTGCGAGTGAGCCACCAACCTTCAAGACCAGCGCCCGATTCCTCGCGGGTGAGGCAGGCACGGAAGGGTTGAGGGCCTGCGGGAACCGTATCCGGATCGTATCCAAGAAGTTCACACCAAGCGGGTGAATACCAAAACTCACCCGAGCTGAAATCGAGTTGAAACGCTCCGAGCGGTCCACCGTCGGCGAGGGTCTGCATCCGCTCATCGTTGGCGAGGCTGGCCTCTTCGATTTCCTTGCGCTCAGTGATGTCGATGATGAGACCGAGCACCCGCTCAACCTTGGTTTCATCGTTGATGATCTGTAGGCCCAGACAGTGAATCCAGATGTAGTGCCCTTGCTGATGGCGCATCCGAAACTCGACGCTGAAATGACGCGATCCGGGAACGGCTCGTCTGCCCACTTGATCGGGGGCGGCTCCCGTGTCCTCTTCATGAATTAAATCGAGCCACGTTGCATAGGTATCGTCCAGTTCGGCCTCGACATAACCCAGAGTCTTTTTCCAGGCGGCAGTGTATTGAGCGGCGCCGGTTTGTGGATTGAGATCGAAGAAACCGAGACCACCTTGAGCGGCGAGGAGATCCATGCCGCCGGAGGTAGCTGAAGGTGTTTCCGCGACGGTTTGAATGGGTGTGATCGTGGCGATGAGACGATTTTCCAGACCTGAGGCCTTCTCGATCCGCAGCACCACTTTTTGCGTGGTGCCGCTATGGGTCTTGGCATCCATCTTCGAATCGCGATCCAGAGAGGAATCATGGACTGCCATCCATTGGGCTTCGAGCCAATCGGTATCGTCCGAATGGATATCAAACTCAAAGAGACTCGTGAACGCCTCGCCATTCAAACTGTCCGCTTCCGTTTCCCAAAGCTGACACGCTGAACGGTTCGCGGCCTGCACGGCACCAGCCTCATCGAGAATGAGGACCGCAGGGGGGAAGCTACTGGCAGGGGCGGAAGTCACGGGTTACTTGCTAGCCAAAGATTTACGCGATTGGCGAGAAAATCAATAAAGGCAGGATGGTCGTTGAGGCAGGGGATTTGTTGAAAAGTCTCGCCGCCGGATTCGATAAACGAATCCCGACCTTGCATTTGGATTTCTTCGAGAGTTTCCAAACAATCGGTCGTAAAGGCGGGGCAGATTACGAGGAGCTTTTTTACTCCGGTCTTGGGCAATTCTTCCAGCTTGTGATCGGTGAAAGGTGTGAGCCACGGCTCCTTGGTGAGGCGCGACTGGTAAGCCACGGAGTATTTCTCGGAGCTGATTCCGGCTCGTGCGACCAGCTCGCGCGTGGTGGCGAGACATTGCGCTTTGTAGCAAGTCGCATGGGCGGGTGAAGCGGTTGTGCAACAATCCGGCACGATGGTGCAATGCGCACAGGACGAATCGGCCACGCGCATGTGGCGCTCAGGGAGGCCGTGGTAGGAGAATAACAGATGGTCGTGCTCTTGTTCGAGGTAAGGAGCGGCGACGCTGTGTAATGCTTCAATGTAATCGGCATCCTGGTAAAACGGTTGAATTGTGGTGACTTTGATCGCGGGTTTTTGCACCGCGATCTCTTCCTTCACTTTCACGACGACGGTTTCCCACGAGGACATCGCGTAGTGGGGATATTGCGGAAAGAGCAGGATTTCCTCGATGCCATCGGCCGCGATCTGGGTGACAATAGACGCGATGGAAGGCTGGCCGTAGCGCATGGCCAGATAGACGGGCGTGTCTGGACCGAGAGCAGTTTTGAGTTTCTCTGTCACTTTTTCGGACATGACCACAAGCGGCGATCCTTCGTCAGTCCACACCTTGGCGTAGGCTTCGGCGGATTCGGCAGGGCGTTTGCGCAGAATGATGCCTTCGAGCAGCGCCCACCGCATCACCGGGTTGATATCGAGCACGCGTTCGTCATTGAGAAACTCACGCAAGTAGGTGCGCACATCCTCGGTCGAGGTGGAGGAAGGGGAACCGAGGTTAACAAGAAGGACGGCGCGGCGTGGCATACGGATGAAATTGGTCTAAAATTTTGCGATTAAGTCAAACGGTGCGGGAGCTTTAGATGATTTTTGTCGTTGCGACTGGGGGAGGGCTGTTAGGATGCGGAACTCTTCATGAATTCACCGCGCAAACCAGTTCTACTCGTGATCCGTGACGGTTGGGGAAAGAATCCTCATACCGAACAAGATGCCTACAATGCCGTGCATTTGGCGAAAAAAGCCTGTGATGATGCTTTGCAGGCTCAATACCCGCACACGCTGGTGTCGGCCAGTGGATTGGATGTGGGGCTGCCCGATGGCCAAATGGGAAACTCTGAAGTGGGGCATGAAAACATCGGCGCGGGTCGGATTGTGGATCAAGAACTTGTGCGTTTGAATAAGCTTTTTACCGATCGGCAGCTTGCGGTGAATCCCGTCTGGCGCGACGTGTTGGCTCGTCTGAAAGACAATCTTTCCGCCAAGCTCCATCTGATGGGCATCGTTTCCAACGGAGGGGTTCATGGGATGTTGGAACATCTTTATGGCATCCTCCAGCAAGCGAAAGATGACGGACTCAGCGCGGATCAAGTTTACATTCACGGTTTCACAGATGGACGCGACACGGCACCTCAAAGCGGACTGGAGTTTATCAATCAAGTCGAAGCCAAGTGTCGCGAAATTGGTGTGGGGAAGATCGCCTCGATCTGCGGACGATTCTGGGCGATGGATCGCGACAATCGCTGGGAGCGCGTGCAGAAGGCCTACGACATGCTCACCGGAAAAAAGTCGGAAGCCACCGCGAAGAACGCGGCAGAAGCGATTTCCAAATACTATGCGAATCCGCTCAGCGAGACGCAAAATGGCGATGAGTTTATCCCGGCCACCTGGATCGTGAATGATGCCGGGGAGCCTCTCGCAACCTATGGCAATGGCGATGCTGTGTTGTTTTATAACTATCGGGGCGACCGTCCGCGTGAAATCACCAAGGCCTTTGTGAACGATGAGTTCGACGGCTTTGATCGGGGCGAGAAGCTCGATCTCTACTACGCGACGATGACGGAATACGAAGCGGGTCTGCCTGTGCATGTGATTTCCGGAAAGCCTGAGAAACTGAAAAACATCCTCGGTGAAGTTGTGAGCAAAGCAGAGATCGACCAGTTCCGTTGTGCGGAAACGGAGAAAAATCCTCATGTGACTTTCTTTTTTAATAACTACCGCGACGAACCCTTCCCGGGCGAGGATCGCGCCTGCCCGGCGAGCCCGAAGGTAGCGACTTACGATCTGCAGCCGGAGATGTCGGCGAGTGAAGTCACCGAGAAGGCGAAGGAGGCGATTCTTTCCGGTCATTACGGTCTGGTGGTGGTGAACTATGCCAATCCGGATATGGTGGGGCACACCGGATCGATCCCCGCCGCGATCAAGGCCGTTGAGGCCACGGATGCTGGCGTGGGCGAATTGCTAAAAGCTTTAGCCGAAATGGACGGTCGAGCGGTCATCACCGCCGATCACGGCAATTGCGAACAGATGTGGAATCCCGAAACGGACTCACCGCATACCGCTCACACGCTCAATCTGGTGGAACTCTTTGTGGTCGGTCGGGATTACGCAAAGGGCACCACCAAGATGCGCGCTAGCGGTCGTCTGGCTGACATCGCACCGACCCTGCTCGATTTGATGGAACTGCCGAAGCCCATCGAAATGTCCGGCGAGACTCTGATTCTCGGATAGCTTGCGCCTCATCTTCGCAGAGAAAACCATTGCGCTTCCTTGGGGGCGTGAGTTGTTCTGTCCGGCTCTATCTTTATCATGAACCGCACCCATCACTGTGCCCAACTCACCAAAGCTGATCTCGACACGACCGTGTCGCTGTCCGGCTGGGTGGACTCGATCCGCGACCACGGCGGGATCAACTTCATCGACTTGCGCGACCGCAACGGCATCACGCAGGTCAAATTTGATCCGCAAGATGACGCCAATCTGGGTGCGCGGGCCGCGCATTTGAAGCCTGAGTCGGTGATTTCAATCACCGGCAAGGTGATGGAGCGCCCTGATGGCACGGTCAATCCGTCCCTGCCCACCGGTGAAGTCGAGGTCAATGCGATCGAATTAGAAGTGCTCAACGCTTCCGAGACTCCTCCTTTTCCGCTCGATGATACAGGCGGCGACAAGGTGAACGAAGACCTACGTCTGACTTACCGCTATCTCGATCTGCGTCGTCCGAAGATGGCGAAAAACCTTCAGATCCGTCACAAGGCGAGTAAGTCGATCCGCGATTACTTCGACAGCCAGGAGTTTATCGAAATCGAAACGCCTTCTCTCTTTAAAAGCACCCCGGAAGGCGCGCGCGAGTATCTCGTGCCCTCACGGATTCACCCCGGTGAATTCTATGCGCTCTCGCAATCGCCTCAGCAGTATAAGCAGATCCTCATGGTCGCTGGGGTGGAAAAATATTTCCAAATCGCGCGTTGTTACCGCGATGAAGATCTACGTGCAGATCGCCAAATGGAATTCACGCAGGTGGACGTCGAAGCATCGTTCGTAACCCGCGAGGATATCTACGCCTTGTTTGAAGGCATGTTGAAAAAAGTCTGGAAGGATGTGCTGGGCACGGAAATCGAAACTCCGATCCTCCGGATGCCGTTTCACGAAGCGATGAATCGTTTCGGCGTGGATAAGCCCGACATGCGCTTTGGTCTCGAGCTGGTGGACTTCACTGAGACGTTTAAGAGCTCTTCTTTTAAGGTATTCTCCGGCACGGCGAATGGCGGTGGTGCGATCAAAGCGATCAACGCCAAGGGTCTCGCTGATATCACTCAGGGTGAGCTCAAGAATCTCGAAGAAGCCGCCAAATCGCTCGGCGCCAAGGGACTCGCTTTCATCAAGATCGAAGACGGCGAATGGAAATCGCCGATCGTCAAATTCTTCAACGATGAGGAGAAGGCCGCCCTCACTGCCCAGTTAAACATCGAGGATGGTGATATCATCTTCTTTGCTGCCTCCGAATGGGAACAGGCTTGCGCGATACTCGGTCGCGTGCGTCTCGATGCCGCTCAGTTGCTCGTGAAACGCGAAAAGCTCACGATTCGCCACGACGATTGGAAATTCGTTTGGGTGATTGAATTCCCGTTGATGAGCTACGACGAAGAGCGCGGCGGTTTCGCCGCGACGCATCATCCGTTTACCTCTCCGGTGCCGGAAGATATCGAATTGCTTGATAGCGATCCGAAGAAGGTGCGCGGTCAGCATTACGATTTGGTTCTCAATGGCATGGAGCTCGGCGGTGGTTCGATTCGTATTCACCAACCCGAGCTGCAGAAGAAGGTTTTCGAAGACGTGCTCAAGATTCCTCAAGACGTCGTCGAAAGTCGCTTCGGCTATATGCTCAAGGCCTTCACCTTTGGCGCTCCTCCTCACGGTGGAATCGCTTTCGGCCTCGACCGGATGGTCGCTCTGCTTTGTGGCACGACGAGTATCCGTGATGTGATCGCTTTCCCGAAGACCCAAAGAGGGCAGGATCTCATGGCGCAGAGCCCGACTTCGGTCACCGGCAAACAGCTTAAGGAATTGCACATCCAAACCGTGGTCCCGACCGAAGAGTAAGCGCCTGCACACGTGCTCATTCACATTTCCAAAACGGAGTCCCAGGGGGCTCCGTTTTTTTTTGAGGTTAGAAGCTTCGGATTTCCAAATGTGGAAAGCTGGAAATCAGGAAACGAGGGGCAAGCGTTGCGATGCCGGGCGAACTTCTAGGCTGGGGCGTGGGATCGAGGTAGGGGCCGGTTATTCTTAACCGCCCGCTAGTGCACAAAGGGCAGTTAGGGATAACTGCCCCTACCAATTTATGGGTGGCTTATATAGGTGAAATTTTCCGAAACCGAGTTGGCACGCTCTTTGCTTAAAGAGGAGCTATCCTTCGAAAGAAGGACCCTAACTTGATGATAAACCCACTGGAAACGCACCTTAACATTATGAAGCAACGGTCTCCAAACCTTAACAAATGGTTAAAGATGACAGGCATCTTTACCTTTCTGGCTCTGGCCTCGACAGCGCTCGCGCAGGATGCTGCGCCAGCTTATGAGAGCTATGAAGCATTCACTGAATCCTCCGGATTTGCCCTCTTTACGATTAATAACCTCTGGATACTCGTATCCGCGGCATTGGTTTTCCTGATGCATTTGGGTTTCTCTTGTCTCGAGAGCGGCCTGACGCAGTCGAAAAACACGGTTAATATTCTCTTTAAGAATATGTCCATCGTCTGTGTGGGTATCCTCGGTTATGCCCTCTATGGCTTTAACGCGATGTATCCCGGTGACTTCAACGGTATCTTCGCTGCAGGGAGCTGGTTCGCGGTCGATAATAGCGATGTCTCCATGATGACCGATGCCTACGCTCCCTACACATGGTGGAGTGACTTTATTTTCCAAGCGATGTTTGCCGCCACGGCTGCGACCATCGTCTCGGGTGCAGTTGCTGAACGGATCAAGCTCAGCAGTTTCCTGATTTATGCGATTCTCCTCGTGACCTTCATCTACCCGATTACGGGTTCATGGCAGTGGGGTGGTGGCTGGCTCTCATCTCTGTCCTTGGGTGGCATGACTGCTGATGGTGACCCGATCGGGTTTTATGATTTTGCCGGTTCATCCTTAGTCCATGCGTTTGGTGGATTTGCCGCCCTCGCGGCCGTGATAATGCTGGGGCCTCGCTTGGGTAAATACACCAAGGATGGCCGGGTGCGCCCGATTCTGGGACACTCGATGCCGCTGGTTATGATCGGTGCATTTCTCCTCTGGCTCGGTTGGTATGGCTTTAATGGTGGTTCGGTTCTCAGTGCCGATCCTCGTGGTGTTTCCTACGTCTTCGTGACGACTACACTCGCTGCTGCTGCCGGATGTATGGGTGCTGTCACGCTTTCCTGGATGTTGTTGAAGAAGCCCGATCTTTCGATGGGCCTCAATGGTATCTTGGCCGGTTTAGTAGGGATCACGGCTGGTGCCGATGTGATCGGTATGGCATCCTCGATTGTAGTGGGATTGATCGCCGGTGCACTCGTTGTTATCTCCGTTCTCTTCTTTGATAAGATAAAGATGGACGATCCGGTCGGTGCTATCTCCGTGCACGGAATCTGCGGTATCTGGGGCACCTTGGCCGTCGGTATCTTCGTTGCCGAAAAGAGCTTCCTTAATCAATTAGTGGGCAGCTTGGCTATCGCAGCTTTCGCCTTTATCGTATCCCTCGTCCTGATGCTAGCCCTCAAGGCTATCATGGGTATCCGAGTAAGCGCAGAAGAAGAGACTGAAGGTCTCGATATCGGCGAACACGGTAATGAGGCTTATCCTGATTTCACCGCCGCACACAAATGATCTATCGGGGGCCGGCACTCAACGCTTGCGCCTGAGCGGCCCCCATTTTTAACTCTAAATCAGAATCCTCAAAAAATATCCTGCATGAAACTTATTACCGCTATTATTAAGCCATTCAAACTGGAGGAAGTGAAACAAGCTCTCTCCGAGATCGGTGTCGAAGGTATGACCGTGACTGAAGTCAAAGGCTTTGGTCGTCAAAAAGGTCATACCGAAATCTACCGTGGCAGCGAATACACCGTGGATTTCCTTCCTAAGGTGAAACTCGATATCGCGCTTCCCGATGAACTCATTGCGAAAGCGGTCGATGCCATCGAGAACGCGGCCAAAACCGGCAAGATCGGTGATGGCAAGATCCTCGTGTCTCCGATTGATGAAGTGATCCGTATTCGCACAGGCGAACGCGGCGACACGGCTGTCTAATCGCACCCGCAGGGGAATTGATTCCCGTATTTCAAAAGCCGAACCTTTCGAGGTTCGGCTTTTTTGTGCGTTTTTTTGTAGGGCGGGGTCGCTGCCCCCCCTTCCAGCTCAAAAGACTTAAAAGGCGGGATACGGTGATCCCGCCCTACAACTTTCCCGCCTGAAACCGGATCGCGCGCTGATACGCGGTTAATCCAGGGTCTTCGGTCGTGTCAGCAATCGTGGTGAGCAAGAGCTTCATTGCTTCAGTGTGTTGGCCAGCGCCGTGGAGGGCCATGGCGAGAAAGACTTCGAATTCACGATTGTCGGGAAACTGGGCGAGGGCGGATCGCAACACTTCGATCGCGCGATCATATTGTCCGAGGGATCGCAGCGTGGAACCCAGGCCGATCAGTGCCCCCGCGAGTTCGTTTTCGGGCAACCCCAACGCGACAGCCTTCTCATAGTAGGGTAGAGCCTCGGCTTCCTTGCCCAGCACATCGCAAGTCCACGCGACCTGATAGTTGATTTCCGCGACATTGGGGAAACGCTCATCGAGCTTCTTGAGCAGACCGAGCACGTGATCGATTTGTCCTCCGTGGCGCGCGCCGACGATGATATCGAGCTCTTCCTTCCAAGCAGGTTCTTTAGGCGTATTCATTCTGATCTGACTAATTGCCGATGAAGAGAATGAAATCTAAGAGGGGCGCGGCAACTCGATCCGAATACGAGTGCCTTGATCAACTTCCGATTTAATCCAAAAACGTCCCCCAAATTGCTTGGTAATGTAGAACGCTTTAGTCAGACCAAAGCCTCCGCCCATGGTGCGCACACCTTCTACATTGCTGCCCCGTTGGCCATATTCGAAGACCCGCTTTATTTCAGAAGCGGGAATGCCTCGGCCAGTATCCTGAACGACAAACTTTAAGCTGTCGGCGGTTTCATAGAGCCCGACAATGATTGATGCGCCTAGTGGAGAATACTTTCGGGCATTGGCAATCAGATCGCGCATGACATCTTTGAAAACCAAGGGGACCGATACAGAAGATCTGCCGTTTTCGCTTTGCACCGCGAAATCCACGAAATAATCGTTGGGCTCCTGCATAGCCAGATTGCAGAGGATCCGGTAGCGCCCATGGCTGTGCTTTTCCATGGCTGAAAATACGGCCTGAAAATCGGCTTGGATATCTATAATCGACATTTCCACCCATTTACCCGGTTCCTTTTTACGGGCGAGGATTTCGCGCGCGCGCACCTCGAAAATCCGGAAAACGGCGGCGATGTTGCCAATTGATTCTTGCACACTCGGACTATCCGCTTTCTCAGGATAATTACTCACAGCAGCAGTGACCACGGCATCAATCGCAGCTTTTATCTCTGGCAATGATTCTACATGACGAAGACTGGCTTCGGGATCCATGAGGTCTGATTTCATGTCTTCACATCGTGTTAGTCCCGCGCTCAACAGTTCAGAATCGTCCGCGAGTTCGAACCCCAAAACCGTAAGTTCTCCGTGAATGACATTTAAAAGATTCAGCACGGAGTGAAGATCCATCAGGGAGTCCTGACCGGTGGTGATTTCAGGTATCTCGACGATTTCAACTTCGGTTGCATTCATCCTCCGAGAATCATGAAAACTATTCGTGTTTTTACAACCGATTTGTCTCTTCCATATCGCGCAGCTCTTCAGCGTGAGAGATTTCTAATCTCTGATGAATTGGTGATATCGCAGCTGCGCGGCATCGCTTGTGATGAACCCAGAGCAGGCGTCAGTCTTCATTAATCCGAGAGAGATACCGTTTAGCGAGTAGGAATCGATAAGGCCATCGTCATCAATGAGGTGCAGCTGTCCAGAACCCCAAGTTGCGAGTGTGCCGTTGCGACCGGCCTCCATCCCTTCAAGGGGTAACTCTAAACGAATTGTGATTACTCGATTACCTTGAGCATTGAAACTCACGATGCCGCCAAATTGATCGGCGACATAACAACGTGATTCGTTCGTCGGACTCCATGGAATCACGACTAATGCGGTGGGTGCGCCGCCTAGCGTGGCGTCCCACAGCGGTTCGCCTGAGGCTCGGTCGTATGCGGTGAGTTGATTGACTGCTCCGTGTCGCAAGACGATCAATCGCTCAGGTTGGTTTTGCTCCAGTGAGGCGACCTGGAAATCGACGACTCCGCAGGTATCCCAGCCGTCCATCGAGCGCCCCATGGGATTCACGCTCTTTTCATAGCGCATTTCCTCACGCGCGTGTGAGCTCCAGGCCCGAACGGTGGAACTGCAAGTGAGATAGGAGTGGCCCACCAGAAATTGGAGCTCTCCATTTTCGGCATGATGGGTGCGGATCCGATCCGGCAGGCCGTAGGGACTGATGACATCGTGCAACAACTCGCCCGTCTTCGCATCGAGGAAATTTAAACTGGTGCTGCCCGTGCCGGCCACGATGAGATCGGGACTTGCAGCAAGGGCTGCGACCTTGGGGGTGGGCAGAAACCACCAAGGCCAGAAAGTGCGTTCACTGCGGAAGCGGCATTGATACTGCCAATGTATTTTCCCCTTCTGTGTGAATCGTGAAATCCGACCGGTGTGATTCCCGACGATAAGATCATCATCGAGGAAAGTCATCGCGGTGACCTTCGAAGTGCCCGCCGACTTCCAGATCGTTTGGCCAGTCGGATCGAGGAGCAGGGCGTCTCCGTTGGACAATCCTACCGCGAGTGATGAATCATCGTCTGATTGACTCCAAGCGGTGACCTCAGCGGCTAGTGGTGCAGACCAACGAGTGGGGAAGCGTGGGAGTCGGGGCGGTTGATGAGTTGAGCTGTGATCACCTCGCGCGAGCCAATCCATGGGCTGATTCGCAGGGTCACGTTTCGTGATTTTGAGTTCACCAACATTCGAACCGGCTTGAAATTCAAGTGATTCATCCGATCCGCAAACGATCCATTTATTGTCCCGTGTCTCCAGCTGATATTGTGGACCATGAGCACTTTTCGTCGCATGGAGGAGAGTGGCTATCTTGACGGATTGCGCGTCGCGTGATTGCGACGCAAGGCCGTGGAGAAGCGTTTCGGTATTGGGCTCGGCATCTTCCGGAAGACCGAGGACGGGGTAGCGATTGGTTTCGACCGTGCACTCGATGCCTTTGTCGTATTGGACATGAAATCGAAGATCGGGATCAGATTCGAAGCTCAGGGTAGCCAGGTTCTGATGGATTGAGCTGACTTGCCCTCCGCATCGCCAATTCACACCAACGGTGAAATCGTCGTCTGTTTCTGGAGCTACTTGATCAACGATCAGCACATAGGCAGAGGGTTTCCAAAAGATGATGCGAACCCAACTGCACTTACCGGGACTCGACATTCGGAACGAGAATAAGTGACCACCGGCGACCTCGCGCTTGGCCAGTACTTCGCCTCCGGAAAACATTCCCGGGCCGAGTCCACCGATATTTACGCAGACCGTGGAGTGTCGCCAAGGGCTGGCGCTGTGCGGGTAGAGTGGCACCAAATCGGAGGTAATCAGGCGCTGGCCAAAACGCTCATAAGCCGCGAGTGCTCCGACGTTGGGTAGCGCTTTTGCTGCGCCCCGCACGCCGATCAGCATCAGGTAGTCGTCATCATGGCTCCATCCACTGCGAGCGACCGCGCGATCAAAGCCTTTGTTTTCTGTGATCGAAGGAGCCATCCAGCGTCGCAGACGTTCATTCATCGGAGTGACGAAGATTTTGCCGCACTCTGGTTCGATCGGGGTGTTGTCACTGGCATAAGCCTGACCAGCTGAAAATTGATGGAGGCGATCCATTCCGGCTCGCACTTGACGCTCCCGCAGATCGGCGACGAACAAGAAACGTCCGTCATTGAGGAGATGCGCCAGCTTGCGCAGCAGGTTGTAAGGATAGCGGAAGATGTCGGTTTGCGGGCCGAGCACGAGCTCACCGGTATTGGTGCATAGCCCCAGGACACGTTTTGCCCAAAGGTTGATATGCGGATTGACTGCGATTTGTTCCGCTCGGCTGAGCAGCATCCATTCGAGATACACTTCGAGGAAAGATGCGTAACCTTCGGTTAGTCCGGTCAGTGGCACGTCGATCCCATCCTGCGACTCGAAATAGGTATCGCCCCATGCGCGTTTATGAAGCCACTCAGCGTCGCCAGTGAGCCGCCAGAGCCAATCGGTGCCGATCCAGAGGTTGAGGGCCTCACAAGCGGTGTGACGGTTAAAAATCGTCGTCTCTTTTCCATCGGCTCGGATCTCGTCGAGATTGGCGAGGCCACTCTCTTCGATCAAATAGTGTTTGATGGCCGTGCTGATCTCAGCGGATTCTTCCGTCGAAAAAACCGGACTCGAGCCAAAGATCGACCAGAGTTGAAACATTCGGAGCGACTTGTAGTGGTAGAGTTTTTCGAGGACTCCTGATCGCACTTCGGAGAGCAACACTTGCCGGTAGCGATCCGCATCTTCTGGTAGACCGGTGTAGAGGTAACGCAGTCCAAACTGCGACGAACGGCTGAAATGAAAATTATCGGCATGCGGTCCATACATACCCAATCGAAGGAGATGATTCTGCGTCGATCCGCCGCGGAAGCCGCTTTGATAAGCCGTTTCCGGTAACGCGCTCTCTGGTATGCTTACCTCACTGGTAGAAGTGCCGAGTGCATCGATGCGATCTTCGGGCAGAGGGAAGTGGCTGTCGGCGAGTTGCACGGCAAAACACCAAGGGATCTGAGACTCCGAATACGTTCTTAGTCGCGTGATGAATTGATCAGAAGCTGCCTCTACACCGGCCGCATTACTACCGCCGAGCAGCAAGACATGATTGCCCGGACGCTGAGGTGAATAGAGTGTCTGGACGACCCAGCCTCCGTCACCGGGATACCAACGATCCACCAGCGTGTGCCAGCCAAAGTAGAGTGATTCGATGAACGGGTTGTCCGCCAAGCACCCCAGCGCGATAACATGCGGCGTGGGTGGTTCGGTCGGCGCCGGGGTGGCCGCGGTGATTGCCGGTTCGCTCCCAAATTGCATCTTGATCGCCTCAGCGATCCGTTTGGCTGCGCCATCGTGCGAGCCATCAGGGGCGGTGATGATCGTGACGGCGGCTTGGCCGTCTTGGATAAGATCCAGAACGGGCTGCGCGTTCATCAGGAAGAGGTATTATCAGTCACGGCTTTTTGCAGCGCGGCGCGCGCGAGCAACCGCGTAGAATCAAAAGTAGGGAGAGGGCAGTCGTCGGGGCGGACGATGAGGGGGATTTCGGTGCAGCCTAAGACGACGCCGTCACAGCCTTGTTCTTTGAGGTCCTGAATCACCTCGTTGAAATACAACCGTGATTCTTCGCGGATGTCTCCATAGACCAGCTCCTTGAAAATGATATCGTCGATCTTTTCGCGCTGGGCTGCGTTGGGGATCTTACAATCGATACCAAATTTTTTCAGGGTCTCCGGATAGACGGGGCCCGTCATCAGGTATTTGGTGCCGGTAATCGCGAGGCAGGATAGTCCCGCCTGCTTCGCCGCACCGGCGACCGAATCCGCAATATGGATCCACGGGATAGGCGACTCGGCTGAAACGAGATCGAAGGCCTGATGAATCGTGTTATCGGGGCAGAGTGCGAAATCCACTCCGCATGCTTGAAGTTTCCGAGTGGAGGAGAGCATCAGGTCGGCGACGGCTCGCCAATCACCCGCGCGAATGCCGACCATGTATTCACCGAGCGGGTGGGTGTGCATGGTGATCTCCGGATGCATGTGCTCGCCCATGATCTCTTTGGCTTCCGCGCAGATCGTGCGGTAACAAAGTGCCGCGCCTTCCGCGCTACAGGCGACGATTCCGATGTGTAAGCTCATGATAGTTTTGCTTCGAAATTAGCGTTCTTGCAAACGTCTGTAGGTTTCAGGTCGGCGATCAGCGGTGAACATTTCGCGATACTCGTCATGCTCGTCTTCTCCGAAGTGCGGGCGATCAAGTCGCTCGTCCAAATCGATGGTGCCGATAGCGAGACCAGGTTGGAAACCCGCGCTAAATCGCCATTCGCCGCGAGGACCGATCACGCCGCTGCGGGCCATCGCTCCATTGGAAACCCAAGGGGTGCCGGGTTCGGGACCGAGTGATGCGGTGGCGAGATAGACGCCATTGTGAATCGCCGTGGCGCGCATCAGCGAGATGACGTAATCATCTCCCCAGAGACTGGCGTAGTGGGTGGGCCAGAACAGAATCTCGGCACCATTGAGCGCGAGACAGCGCGCCGATTCCGGGAAGTGCATATCGTGGCAGATGAAGATACCGATGCGCCCAAAATCCAAATCGAAGACTGGCCAGGTAGCGCCGTTGATTTTGCCAGAGTCGCGTTCGGCTTTGGTGAGGTGGACTTTCTCGTAAACTCCAACGACCGCACCTTTGCGGTCAAAGACAATGGCGACGTTCTGAAACTTGCCGTGATGAAACCCAACGGTGGGCAGGATGAGATTGATGTGATGCTTCGCCGCTTGCAATGAGCCCCATTGGAAGTCGGGACCATCGAGCACATCTTCAAATGCACCTTCCTGATCTTTAAGCCGCACATCGATACCGTGGCCGGGAGCTCCCTCGGAGAAACAAATGATATCGGCGTTTTCTGCCGCCGCTTGAGCCACGAGTGGCGCCATCTGTCGATGATGATGTTGCCGAATTTCCGACGGAGTAGCTCCTTCGGGCCAACCATTGGGTTCCTGCCCGAGGGCGATTTTTACGTTTCTGCTCATGGGGGGGGATTTGAGATTGTCCGAAGGCTAATCGCTATGACCGAGTTGCCGATCGTAGAGGGTGCGGTAGAGCTTATTCGAATCGTAGAGCTCGGCGTGGCTGCCGTTGCCGATGATGTGGCCCTGATCGAAGACCAAGATCTTGGAGGCGTCGCGAATCGTGCTAAATCGGTGTGCGATGATCAGCACGGTTTTGCCTACAACGAGTTTCTTTAGGGCATCCTGAATCATCTGTTCGCTCTGTGAATCCAGAGCGGAAGTGGCTTCGTCGAGGATGAGGATCGGGGCGTTGCGCAGGAAGGCGCGGGCGAGAGCGAGACGCTGTTTTTGTCCACCGGAAAGAAGAGTTCCCCGCTCGCCGACGATTGTTTCGTAGCCTTGGGGAAGCTCACGGATGAACTTATCGGCGTGGGCATCGCGCGCGGCCGACTCGACTTCCTGCCGAGTTGCATCGGTGCGACCGATGAGAAGATTACTGTAAATTGTGTCGTTAAAGAGCACCGGATCTTGAGACACCACGGCGGTATTACCTCGCAAATCGGCAATGTTCATCTGCCGCACATCATGCTCATCGATGGAAACGTTTCCTCCGGTGACTTCGTAGAAACGCGGGACGAGATTGGCGAAGGTGGATTTACCCGCACCGCTCGGACCCACAAGAGCGCATACGGTGCCCGCGGGGATGTCGGCATTGATCCCATGCAGAACAGGTTCGCCGGTTTTATAGGCGAAAGTGACGTTGTTGAACTTTAGGTCACCGCGCAAGCGCCCGACTTTAACAGGATCGCTGGGATCGGTGATGTTGTTAGGCTCATCGAAAACGTATTCGAGACGGACAAGGGCACTGATGCCGCGCTTGGTCTCGTTATTGAGTGCACCGAGTTTTTTGATCGGTTCGTAGCTGGAGTAGAGCGCTACGATGATGGCGATGAAAGACTCCAGCGCGACTCCTGAACGGTAGGCGTAGATGAGGGTTAGGGCCAAACCGAAGGCGGAAATGAGCTCGAGGGCCGGGGTGAGAGCTTGAGCGTATTTGACGGCCTTCATCTGAAAGGTAATCAACGCGCGACTGGCCACGGCAAAGCGATCCGTCTGATCCTGCTCCAGACCGAAGGCGCGCACTTCTTTCGCCGCACTGAGATTTTCGGCAAAGCGATCCGTGACGGTTCCGATTTGAGCTTGGATCTGATGCGCCCGGGCGAGAAGTTTCCGGCCGATGTAGCGGATGGGGAAAACGCAGACGGGTATCACCGCGAGACAGACGAGAACAAGGACGATCCCTTCTTCATTGAAAGCAGCCCAGATGAGGTAGCCGATGGAACCCAGTAGTGCGGCGGGTTGCTTGATGCCATCGTTGGCAATCGCGGTGAGTGAAAATTGCAGCTGATTGGTATCGGCGATGCCACGCGAGATGAGATCACCCGAGGTCTGGCGTTGGATAAAAGACAGCGGCAGAAACTGGAGTTTCCGGAAGAAATCAAACCGCATGGCTTCGAGCACTTTGACCCCGGAGTATTGGATCAGGTAGCTGTTGATGAAACCGGCGACACCACGGATGAGGAAGATCGCGGGTAGCCAGGAGGCGACGAGGATCAATTGGACAGTGGTGAGCCGGACCGCGTCTTCCGCGAAGATACGCGGGAAGACCATTTTGATCATGAGCGGCAGCCCGGCTCCGCTGGCGAGACCGTAGATTACACCCGCGATGATGGCCCCGATCAAAGGACCGCGGACACGCTTGAGGTATTTAAAGTAAGGCCGGAAGCGGCTCATAAGCATAAGATAGGGAACGCTATCGCGCGGATGCGTTCCACCTCAATCTTTGGATGATCGCACATCAAGCGCATCGCGCAGGCCGTCACCGAGGAAATTGAGCGAGAATAGCGTCAGCGAGAAAATAGTGCCGGGGAAGACGAGCAGCCACCAAAATTCCTCCATTTTTTCCGCGCCATCCTTGATCAGCACGCCCCAAGAGCTGAGTGGCGGTTGCACGCCGAGGCCGAGAAAGCTCAGAAAGGCTTCGAGCAGCATCACGGCGGGGATGGTCAAAGTCGTGTAAACGATGATGGGCCCGAGCACATTGGGAATCATGTGTCGGAAAATGATCCGACTTTTGCCGAGGCCAATCGATCGCGCGGCTTCGATGAACTCCATCTTCTTAATCGACATGATTTGCCCGCGCACGATTCGAGCCATGGTCAGCCATTCGACCGCACCGATCGCCACGAAGAGGAGCACGATGTTTCGCCCAAAAAAGACCATCAGCAATATCACGAAAATCGTGAAGGGCAGGGCATACATGATATCGACGATTCGCATCATGAGCTCATCCACTGTAACGCCAATTTTTTTGAGGACGGCCCCCATAAGTGCCCCACCTGTAAGTGCTATTAAGCCGCTTTTGAATACCAGACCAAAACTCCATTGGTGAAATACGAAAAAGCAGAGAATTATGCTGATAAAGACACCTGCCACACCGCTGAGGATCGCCATCCACTTAATGCTGATTTTACTGTCGGCAAAGAATCCCGCCGTCGCGCCGTAAACCACGCCAATCGTCAACGCGACGAGCGTGGCGCAGAGGCCGACGCCGATTGAGATGCGTCCGCCGACGAGGAGTCGCACGAGCAGGTCGCGTCCGAGTGTATCGGTGCCGAGCCAGTGGCTCATGCTCGGAGCGCTGGCGCCGAGATTGAGGTTTTGATCTTCGTAGGAGTAGCTGCTGAGGAGCGGTCCGAAAATACAGGCGATTGTGAGCACGATTAGGGTCACGCCACCGAAGACCGCGATCTTGTTTTTCGACAAGCGGTGCCACGCGTCGCGCCAGAGCGAGGAACCTTGTTCGAGCTCCATGGGCTCGTCGGGAATCGGTTCGGTGGGTAGAATCGTAGGCATGGCGCGTGCTTATTCGAATTTCAGTTTGGGGTTTAGCCAAACTTGGACGACGTCCACGATGAGATTGAGAGTGACGATCAGGCTCGCGTAGAGAATGACCGTGCCGAGCACGAGGGTGTAGTCGCGGTTGAACGCACTGTTCACAAACTCACGACCGAGCCCGGGGATTTGGAAGATCGTCTCGATGACGAAGGATCCCGTGAGGATACCCGCGATGGCGGGCCCGAGAAACGAGATCACGGGCAAGATGCCACCACGCAGCGCATGACGGAAGATCACGCGAAACTCCGAGGCGCCCTTCGCTCGTGCGGTGCGGATGTAATCCTGATTGAGCACTTCGAGCATGCCGCCGCGAGTAAGGCGCGCGACATAAGCGGCATAAACCATGCCGAGCGTCGCGGAAGGGAGAATGCGGTCGATGTTCGTATACCAGCCCGAGGCGTTGAACCAGCCGAGGTGGATCGCAAAAAACAACACGAGCAACGGGCCGAGCACGAAGGTGGGCACGCAGATGCCAATCATGGCGACTGAGCTCGCGAGGTAATCGAAGAAAGAGTTGCGTTTGATCGCGGCAATCACCCCGAGGATAAGACCGAAGACCAAAGCGATACCGAGCGAGATGGCGCCGAGCTCGATGGAGACGGGCAGCTTGTCGGCGATGATTTCATTCACCGTGCGACTCGCGTATTTGAACGAGGGGCCGAGATCGCCATGGAGCAGCAAGTTGCCCATGTAATCGAAATACTGTTGGTAGAGCGGCTTATCCAGACCGTAGTGCGCTTCAAGGTTACGCAGGATTTCCGGGGTCACGGCTTTTTCCGCCGTGAAGGGGCCGCCCGGCACAAACCGGATCATGAAAAATGTGGCCGTAACAATAAACCAGAGCACAGGAATGATCTGGAGGAGACGGCGGGCGATGAAGCGAAACATGGGGTTCGGAGATCGAAGATCGGATTCGGGAGATCAGCGATGTTCGGACGATGAAGAGGAAGCGTGGCTTTGGGAAACGAAAACTTACTCCGTCTCAGCGGCGGCTTCAGGCTCTTCTTCGATGTAAATGTATTTAAGAGGATGATTGTCCAAGAGAGTAGGCCAGTAACCTTTTACCTTCGGGTTCATCGCGTAGACACGTTTGTAATAGTAAATGGGGATCACGGGCAGTTCATCGACAAGGATCGCGTCCATCCTCTGGTAGATTTCGTAACGTTCGGTGTCGTTTTTGGCGGCTAAGGCTGCGGCCGCGAGTTGATCATATTCAGCGTTGGACCAGCCGGTGTCGTTGTTGAGATTTCCCGTGGTCCAGATTTCGAGGAAGACGTTGGGATCGACGTAGTCGGCGATCCAACCCGCACGTTGCACCCAGTAGTCTTGGTTGTCTTGTGAATCGAGGTAGACCTTCCATTCCTGGTTCGTGAGCTGAACATCTACGCCGAGATTGGTGCGCCACATTTGCTGAATGGCTTCGGCGATTGCGCGATGATTTTCGGAGGTGTTGTAGAGGAGTTCGACGTGAGGCCAATTTTCACCATTGGGAAATCCTGCTGCGGCGAGAAGGCGTTTGGCTTCGGCGAGGTCGCCGGAGAGTTGGGCTCGCGGGGTGTATCCAGCCGTGCCGGGGTAACTGACCGCATAGGCGGGATCCTGCCCACCGCGAGTGACGTTTCTGACAATGCTTTCGCGATCAATCGCGAGAGCGAGAGCCTTGCGCACGCGTTTGTCGTCCAGCGGGGGTCGTGTGACATTCAGGCGATAATAATATATGCCGAGGTAGGGTTCGATTCGAAGCGATTCAGGGAAATTTTTCCGATAGGCATCGATTTTCGCATTGGGGAGTTCGTTGGTCTTATCGAGTTGGCCGGTGCGGAACGTGCGCTCTTCGCTGGAAATATCTTCGGTGGGATAATAGCGGACCTGGTCGAGCTTCACCGTTGCGGCATCCCAGTAGTGAGGATTGCGCTCCATCACGATGCGTTGATTGGGCGACCACTCTTTTAACTGGAAGGGACCATTGGAAACCATGTTGCCGGGTTGAGTCCAGCGGGTGCTTTTATCCGTGAGGCTTCCGAATTGAGCGATCACTTTGAGGGGCACCGGATACCACGCGTAGTGGCTGGCGAGAATTCGCAGGAAAAACGGGGTGGGGTTGTTTAGAGTCACTTGCAAGGTCTGCTCATCGAGAGCCTTGAAACCTACCTTCGAATAATCGTCCAACTTGCCCTTGTTGTAATCTTCCGCGCCGACCACAAACCAGAGGAGGTAGGAATATTCGGCGGCGAAGGCTGGAGTCAGCATACGTTTGTAGGACTGCACGAAATCTTCCGCGAAGATGCGTTCACCATTGGACCACTTCGCATTTTCCCGGAGGTGGAACGTATAAACCAAACCATCATCGGAAACGTCCCAGCTTTCCGCCATACTGGGCACGGGCTCGAGGGTCTGAGGATCTTCCGAAACGAGGCCCTCAAACAGAGTCATCAACAGATTGTGCTCAGGCACTCCGGTGACCACTTGCGGATCCAGATCCTGGGGCTCGGCGCCATTACCCGCGTTATAAACCATCAGCTTCTTCCCATCCTCACCAATCGGAGCATCGTAGCCTGATGAACCGGAGTTGCGTTTACCGCATCCGGTGAGAAACAGGGCGACCGCAATGATAGAGAGGAACGAAGCAAAGAAACGTCGAATCATGCGCCAAAGGTAGGAGGATGAGGGAAGTTCACGCAAGCTCTGCACAATGAGCAGCGATCTGATACCCCGAATGAACTATGGAGTCTCAATCGAAACGTCTTTATAGAAGCGGGTCCAGAGGGCGTCTTCCTTCCAGCCCTGCACGGTCTTTCTTTGCAGGATGTTTTTGGCGTTGAAGTAGAGCGGCGCGATGGGGCATTGCTCGGAAATCAGCTCTTCGGCTTTGGCGAGTAGTCTTAAACGCTCTTGAGCGTTGGCGAGCTGATCGGATCGGTTTAGCAGAGCATCATATGCATGATGCGACCACTGCGAATAGTTATTGGTCGCGCCGGTCTGCAGGTCTTTGAGCAGGTCGATCGCATCAGCGACATCGGGGATAGCGGTGATGAAGCCGATATCGTAGCGGCCATTCGTGAGGTCGGATACGTGGACCTTCGCGTCACGCACGCCAATGTTTACCTTAATACCAAGCTCGCGCTTCCACATGGCCTGCACGACTTCGAGGACGGCGGTTTGCGACCAACCGGTCATTTCAAGGACAGGAAAACCTTTGCCGCCGGGATAGCCAGCCTCGGCGAGGAGGCTCCGCGCTTCGTCGATACTTTCTGAGATGGCTTTTCCAGAATGAAAACCGCCCAGGCCTTCAGGCACGAAATGAGTGGCGGCGGTTTGTTTGCCTCGCAGCACATGCTCGGCGATCGCTTGGCGATCAATCGCGAGAGTAAGGGCGCGACGCACGCGAACATCGCTGAGCGGAGTCCGTTGGGTATTGAAGGCGAGGAAGCGCGTTTCGTGGAGAGGGATCTGACGCAATGGCGTATCGGGTTGCGCGGCGTAACCGGCGATCTTGGTGAACGGCACCGACATCGTGATATCGATTTGTCCGGCGCGATAGGCGCGCTCCTCAGCGTCTCCATTATCGAAAGCCTGAAAACGAATCGCATCGACGAGCACGCGATCAGCGTCCCAGTAATCGGAGCGACGCCGGACGATGATGTGCTGATGTGGTTTCCAATCGACAAGAGTGAAGGGACCGTTGCCGACGAAGTGGCCCGGGTTGGTCCAGCTGCTGCCGTGCCGTGAGACTACTCGTGGGTTGATGGGAATCCATGGTCCACTGGCCACATAAGCGAGAAATTGAGGAGCGGGGTGCGCGAGGGTGATGCGCAAGGTTTGAGGATCGATGACGGTAAAGCCCACCTGAGAAAAATCAGTCAGCTCGCCCCGGTAGAAGGCCTCCGCACCTTTGACCAAAAAGAACAGGTTCGCTTTGGGTGCAGCCGTCTGTGGCGAAAGGGCTCGCTGGTATGATTCGAGAAAATCGGAGGCGGTGAGCGGTTCGCCGTTGGACCAGGTGGCATTGGGGCGTAAGTGAAAGGTGTAGGTTAATCCGTTGGTCGAGACGACCCACGATTCGGCGGCGGCGGCAACTTCGGGACCGCCATCGGGTGAGGGAGAAACGAGTCCTTCGCTGAGTGCGCGGATGATGAAGAATTCATCAGGAAGGGTCGCTAGCGCGGGATCGAGGACTCCAGGTTCATTACGCTGACTGATGCGCAACACGGATTCGGAAGAGGGCTCTTCCGGCTTCTGGCAACCGACAAAAAGACCGAGGATTATCAATCCCGCTAAGAGGCGACTACGGTTCCAGCCAGACATGTTTATAGGGGTGGCGATCCAGCAAGGTCGGATACCAACCGCGCACAGCGGGATGCACCAGGCGGACGGTGGTGTAGTAATAGATCGGAATGATCGGAGCTTCGCGGAGGAGAATTTCCTCGGCGCGATACATCAGCGCATAGCGCGCGTCGGTATCGGAGGTGCGAGCAGCTTGATAAAGCAGATCGTCGTATTCGGGATTGCTCCAACCGGTGTGATTGTTGCCAGAGTTGCCAGAGAAGACGTTGAGAAAGGTTGAGGGATCGAGGTAATCGCCGACCCAATCGGAACGTAAGATTTGATAATCAAGGGTGCGGCGTTGAGAGAGCAGAGTTTTCTGCTCCATATTGACGACGGCGATTTTGATTCCGAGGTCGCGTCGCCACATTTCCTGAATGGCTTCGGCGATGATTTGATGATTGCCGGAATTATTCACCAGCAATACAAAGGTGGGGAGGCCTTCGCCATTGGGGTAGCCGGCTTCAATGAGAAGTTGGCGCGCGGCTTCAAGATCATGGGACACGCCTTGAGGCGGTTCGTAACCGGCGGTGCCAGGTGGGGTGAAACTGTGCGCGGCGAGTTGGCCGCCTCGCGTCACGTTTTTGACGATAGACTCGCGATCAATAGCGAGAGAGAGAGAGAGCCGGATCAGGGGATTGTTCAGCTGAGGTCGAGTGACGTTTAAGCGGAGGAAATAGGTATCAAGGAAAGGGTTGATCCTGAGCACCTCGGGATGATCGCGCCGATAGGTTGCGACTTTGGTGACAGGCAATGCTTCGGTGATGTGAAGTTGACCGGCGCGGTAGGCGCGTTCCTCGCTGTTCACACTGTCGTTGGGATGGAAGTGGATCGCGTTGAGGCGAACCCTCGAGGCGTCCCAATAGGTGGAGGATTTTTCAACGATGATGACGCGATCGCGTTTCCAGGTGGCGAGTTTGAAGGGGCCGTTGCTCACGATGGTATCGGGACGGGTCCAAGGATTGCCTCGTTGATCGATGGCACCGGTTTTTTCGAGCGTGGGAAGATGGACGGGATACCAGATCGGATGCGAGAGCAGGGTGAGGAAATGCGGGGTAGAATGATCGAGGGTGATGATCAGCGTATGCGCGTCGGTGGCCGTCACGCCGACCTGGGTGAAGTCGCTCAGTTCGCCCTTGTGGTAGGCCTCGGCGTTTTGCACGACATAGAGCATCGAGGCGTAATCCGCACCGAGTGATGGCGTGAGCACGCGGCGAATCGAATTCACGAAATCCTGTGCGGTCACCGAATCGCCATTGGACCAACGGGCATCGGTCCGCAGATGAAACGCGTAGCGAAGTTGATCGTGAGAGATTTCCCAGCTCTCGGCTACGCCAGGGACGGGATGCAGATCGTGGGGATCTTCGGCGACGAGTCCTTCGAAGAGTGCAGAAACGACATTGAGTTCGGGTAGCCCGGTGACGATATGAGGATCGAGTTCGGCGACATCGGCGCCCAATCCGCGATGAAGCACTTGCTCCTGATTGCCTCGCGCGACCGGAGATTCACGCGACCAGCATCCCGTCAGATTGAGCAGCCCAACGAGTGCGATTAGCGCAGTGAAAAACGAAGATCGTCGCATCGGTGATTTTTCCAATCGATCAGGCTTTGGTCTTTTCAATTAGCGCCACGGCATAAGCCGCGATGCCCAGACCGCGTCCGAGATCGCCCACGCCTTCATGCGTGGTCGCTTTAATGCCGATCACATCGGGTGAGAGATTCATCGTCTGGGCCAAAGCAGCCTTCATTTCACCTAGCCGGGGAATGAGGCGGGGCTTTTCGGCGATCACGGAAATATCCACGTTGACGACTTCGTAGCCACGCTCTTGCAGCTCGTTGATAACGTTCTTTAGGAGCAACTGCGAATCGATGTCCTTGAAGGCTGGATCGGTGTTGGGGAAGAAGTGGCCGATGTCTGGTAATCCGGCCGCACCGAGGAGTGCGTCGCACAAGGCATGAGTGAGCACATCGGCGTCCGAATGACCATCGAGGCCGTAATCGGTGTCGAATTTAACTCCGCCCAGAACGAGCGGTAGTCCTGGAGCAAGTCGATGGATGTCGTAGCCGTTTCCGATGCGCAGATTAGTCATGATAGAGGTAATTAATCAGCCGACGATTGAAGGAGGAAATCCAGATAGGGGATGTCGGATGGGGTGGTGAGTTTGGGATTGGGCTGTGTGTTTTCAAGCAACGCGATGGGATGCTTCAGGAGTTCCACGGCGGCGGCTTCATCGGTGACCTTGATCTCCTTGTTGGCGACACGCTGATAGGCTTTCACAATGAGCTCTCGTTCGAAAACCTGTGGAGTTTCCATCGCCCACAAGTGATCGCGATCGAGAGTGCGCAGAAGGCCATCGCCGTGATGTTGTTTGATCGTATCGGTGACTCGGTGAGCAAGCACGACAGCGCCTTCTTTGCGCACGATTTTGTGGAGGCCGACGAGTTGCACCTGTTGAATCAAAGGACGCGCGCAATCGTGGATGAAGACGTGTTCGATATCATCGGGGAGGACCGCAAGCGCGTTCATCACTGAATCCTGCCGTTCGCGTCCGCCCTTGACTAGAACCGAGGGCGTGGGAGCGTAAGCGGAGAGCGCAGTCATCTGACGTTGGTCGCGGTAAACGATTACGTAGTAATCGACGACACCACTCTCGATAAAGGCGGCCGCAGAATACGCGAACACGGGACGACCCGCGAGGGGCGCGAGCACTTTATCGGTCACCTTGCCATCCATGCGGCGGCCATTTCCGGCGGCGAGTAGGATGGCGGCGGTGCGGCTCATAGGGGAAGAGTGAAGGGGGAAGGGGGAAAACTGAAGAGTGAGACTGGGAAGCTGAAGCTAGAGGATGGGATTAGCTCAGTTCGGCGAGAATGGCTCGGGCAGCTTCGGCTGGATCAGGGGCTTTAAAAATCGGGCGGCCTACTACGATGAAATTCGCTCCGGCTGCGGAAGCTTCGGCGGGTGTCATGACGCGAGTCTGATCGTCTGCCGCAGCGTTTTTGGGGCGAATGCCAGGAGTGATGAGTTTCACGTTTGCTGGGAGCACCGAACGAAGAGGGCCTACTTCAAGAGGAGAACATACGAGGCCACTCATCCCTGAGTCGGCGGCGAGCTTACCTAATCGAACGACTTGATCTTCCGGAGTGTTATTCACACCTAGATCAGTAAGGTCCTGTCCACTGGTGGAGGTGAGCACGGTGACGCCGAGAAGGAGAAGATCGGGATTGTTTTCTCGCTGAGCTCGTAAAGCCCACTCCATCATCTCGCGTCCACCTCCTGCATGGATCGTGAGCATGTTAATCGGCAATTTTGTAACCGATTCGACCGCTTTGGCCACGGTGTTGGGAATATCGTGAAGTTTTAGATCGAGAAAGATTTTGAATCCAAGCTCGGCGATTTCTTTTACGCAATCAGGGCCGCAGGCCGTAAACATTTCGAGGCCGATTTTAACCCAACGCACGGTGCCCTGAAGCTGGCGTAACATCGGGATAACTTCTGCAGGTGATTTCGCATCGAGAACAAGAATGAGGTCGCAAGAGGGAGGAACAGACACGTAGATATGAGAAGATAACCACCGTGTGCAGTCACGACCAATTTCCATTAATTCTCCCTTGTCTTCCATAACGCTATTCTCACCAGCCAAAGTGAACTTGTTTCTGGCGATCACTGATCGACGAGAGGATGGATTTCACAATCTCGTCTCGCTGGTGGCGCCGCTAGATTGGGGTGATACATTGCACGCGAAATTGTCCGAGGAGACGCGTTTGCTTTGCGATGACGAATCGTTGCCAGTCGATGAGACCAATCTCGTGCTGAAGGCGTTAGCCGCGTTTCGCGAAGCGACGTGTTGGTCCGAGAGTGTGGAGTTGCGACTAGAGAAACGCATCCCCGTGGGGGCCGGTCTAGGTGGTGGAAGCAGCAACGCGGTGGCGACTTTGAGGGCAGTGAATGCTCTTGCGGGCAATCTCCTTGCAGATGATGCGCTCACCAAGATTGCGGCGAAATTGGGGGCGGATTGTGCTTTGTTTTTGCAGAATGCGCCGGTGGTGATGCGTGGAATCGGTGATCAGATTGAAACGCTTGATAATAATATGCTTAAACGAATATCGGGGCAATCGATCCTGCTGTTTAAGCCACCTTTTGGCATTTCCACCCCTTGGGCCTACGGTCAGATGGCCGCACGACCAGAAACTTATGTCTCAGCAGATCTGGCGGAATCTCGCTGGATGGATTGGAAAAGCGAAGCATCCGAGAATTTGTCGAAATTGGGCTATAATTCGATGGAATCGGTGGTTTTTCGCAAATATTTGGCCATTCCGGCCCTTTTTCGGCTGATTCGGGAGAAATTCGGACTTTTGCCTCTGATGAGTGGAAGTGGCAGCTCGTCTTTCGCATTGTTGGGAAAAGACACTCCGGTTGAAGAGGTTACTGAGTTGATTCGAGAAATGTGGGGCGACGATGCGTTTGTGACGATCGCAGCTCTGGCGTAAAACGAATTGACCACGCGACCACGAAGCCGCGTTATGCTGTAGCGTGACCCCCGCTTCTGGATAGCGTTGGGTCAGTTTTATGCCTTCGGATACCTCGAAACCTCAAGAACTCATCCTCCAAGGGATACCCGCTTCGCCGGGAATCGCTTACGGTAAGGTGTTCGTGTATGTCCAGAGCTCGGTCGAAGTCCCTCACTACACGATCGAAGAAGGTAAACGTGAGTCTGAAATTGCCCGATTTGATCAAGCTTTGGTCTCGACCCGACAGCAGATTAGTCGGATTCAAAACGAGGTTTCGGCGAATATTGGCCCCGAAGAGGCTCGGATATTTGATGCGCACCTCATGGTGCTGGAGGATCAGGCACTGATATCAGAGACGATTCGTGAATTTGAAGCGACCAGTCAAAATATAGAGACCTGTTTCGACCGCGTATCACAGCACTACATCAAAGCATTTTCCGAGATTGAAGATGAGTATTTGCGCGAACGTGCGGGTGATGTCCGTGATGTGGCACAACGGATTTTGCAAAATCTCTTGGGACAGACCGAAACCAGTCTGAGCCAATTGGCAGGTGAGCAGATCATCGTCGCGAACGATATTTCACCCTCCGATACCGTGAGTATGGACCGGATGGAGGCTCTCGCTATCGTGACCGATTCGGGGAGCAAGACGAGCCACGCCGTGATCATGGCGCGTTCGATGAAAGTGCCCGCGATCGTGGGCACGCACGATTTGAGCTCGAAGGCCACCAATGGTGATTGGGTGCTGATCGATGGCTACGCCGGGGTGGTTATTCTTAATCCTTCGGAATCCACGCTTTTCCGTTACGGGAAGATTCGGGAGGAGAAGGAATCTCTCGAAAATCAATTGCTGGAAGCCAATCAAGAGCCGGCAATCACACTTGATGGTGTGACGGTTACTTTGCAGGCAAACATTGAACGGGTCGAAGAAGTCGGTCTGATCAATGACTACAATGCTGATGGTGTAGGCTTGTTTCGCACCGAATACCTCTACCTCAATAACGACCATATCCCGACGGAGAGCGAGCAGTTAGAGGCTTACAAAAGAGTCGCGGAAGCATTGGCTCCGCATCCATTGATCATCCGCACATTGGACCTAGGTGGCGATAAAGTCATCCCCGGGAATCCCCACCTTTTCCCGAAGGAGAATAACCCGTTTATGGGATTTCGTGCGATTCGGTTTTGCCTTGAGCATCAGGAAATTTTCAAGGACCAGCTCCGGGCGATTTTAGCAGCTAGCGTGCATGGTAACATCAAGTTGATGTATCCCATGATCAGCGGCGCGGACGAATTGGCGCAGGCCAATGCGGTGCTGGAAGAATGCAAAGTCGAGCTCAAGGAGCGCGGCGTGGCGTTCGATGAGTCGCTCGAAGTGGGCACGATGATTGAGATCCCCAGTGCCGCAGCGACGGCGGATATTCTGGCGGAGCAGTGTGAATTTTTCAGTGTGGGCACGAATGATATGATTCAATATCTGCTCGCGGTTGATCGTGTGAATGACCGGATCGCTCATCTCTATGAGCCCACGCATCCCGCGGTCTTGCGCACCTTGCGACACGTGATCAAAGAAGCGCATCAGCGTGATTTACCCGTCAGCATCTGCGGTGAAATGGGCGGCGATCCGCTGTTGGTTCCGTTGCTCTTGGGCTTGGGCGTCGATGCTTTAAGCATGAGTCCGCCGCAGATCCCGGAGGTGCGCTATTTGATTCGCTTAATGAAGATGAGTGACGCGCGTCAACTCGCGGATGAGGCACTCAAGATGTCTTCACCGGAAGAGATTTACTGGCATTGCCAGAAGTTCTATCAAGAACGGATGAAACGGTTTGCATCGTAATAAACGAACTTAGGCGATTCGTGTTCTCCAGCGTTGCGACCGGCATCGCAAAGCTCATGCTCGGACGAGCTTGAAATCCGAGTCGCCCGTCATCGCCTATCTTTTTACGACGTTTCCGAAATCCACGGAAACGTTTTTGCAGCGTGAAATCATCGCGATGCAGGCGCATGGACTCAAGATGCGCATCTACTCCCTTTGGGGTGGGGGTGGTGAATTTCGAGGAATGCCCGTGGCGACGTTTCCGAAGTGGAAACTGCTTACCTTGATTTGGATGATTCCCTATACGGCGATCCGTTGGCCCAAGTTGTTTGGGGAGTTGTTGAAAGGATTGTTTACGCGAAAAGCTCCTTCTTGGCTGAATTTTTGGGAGAACATGCTCGGTGCTGGATTTGCGTGTTTGTATGCGGGTCAATTTAGAGATGACCCACCGACGCATATTCATGGCGCATGGGGAGGTGCTCCGGCCACGGCGGGGTGGATCCTCGGTCGCATGGATGGTCACCGATTTAGCACTGGTGCACATGCTTATGATATCTACGAGCATGGTGGAGATTGGTGGCTGCAGGAAAAATTGGTGGATGCCTTGTTTATCCATACCTCGACCGAAATGGGGCGCGACTCATTGATTGAGCACGGCTTGGATGCAAATCGGATTTTTTGCATCCGACGGGGTTTGGATGCGTTTCCCGAAATGAAAGCATTGCGCCCATCACGGAAGTCTTTGCGGATCATTTGTATCGCGCGATTGGTGGAGAAAAAAGGTCTGCGCCATCAGCTGAGAATCTATGCTGCATTGAAAAAAACCGGGCAGCAGTTTGCCGTGAAAATCGTCGGCGAGGGGCCTTTACGACCGGAATTGGAACAACTCCGGGGAGAGCTTGGACTCGATGCGGAGATCACTCTGACCGGTCATCTCACGCATGAAAACGTCTGGGCCGAGTTGGGTTGGGCTGATGTGCTGGTGCACAGCGGGGTGATCGCAGCGAGTGGGGATCGGGACGGGCTGCCCAATGTCATTCCTGAAGCTATGTCGATTGGCACGCTGGTGGTTACTTCGCCGGTTGCTGCGACGACTGAGGCAATAGAAAACGAAGTGACTGGTTTAGTCGCGCCAGTCGAAAACACACAGGCATGGGTGGATGCTTTGCAGCGATTGGCGGAAGATGATGCGTTGGCCGAAACGTTGCGGTTGAATGCGCGAGCGTGGACGGAAGAGAATTTCGATGCGCATAAAAATGCGAAGAAACTGCGCGGGCATTTCGAGAGGGTAATTCAATCATGATTTGGCTGGATACCACGAAATCGGCGAAGGCGGGGCATCACTCCGGGCTGATGCGTGTGACCACGCGTTTGCGAAAGGAGCTGGGTGGAGACGCGATCGGAGTCCGCGAGACAGACTGGGTCGATCGGGCAGGAAAAGAAGATTGGTTTTTAACCGCAGAAGTCTTCGCGCCAGATGAACGCGAAGGTTGGTCGGATATGTTTGAGGCGCGTCCGTGCCGATTGGCGGCAATCTATCACGACGCGATTCCGCTGAAGTTTCCCCGGACAACCTGGCCCAAGAGTGTGGCCCGTCATCCCACCTACTTGAAGATGCTCGCGCGCTTTGATCTGGTCTGGGCCGTCTCGGAAGCCAGTCGGAGCGAGCTGCTCGGGTATTGGAGTTGGCTAGGTTTGCGAGCTGTGCCTGAGGTGAAAGTAATCGCCTTAGGAGCAGACTTTGATGGTCAATCGCGTAGAAAAGCTCCGGCGACCGCACCAGAAAATATTCTGCTCAATGTGGCGATTCTCGAACCACGAAAAAATCAAGGCCTGCTGCTGGACGCTTGCGAGGTGCTGTGGAGTGAAGGAGTGGAGTTTGAACTACACATGGTGGGTCGGGTGAATCCGCATTTCGGTCGGGTGATCGAAAAGCGAATCAAGCAAGCGACGAAAACCCAACCACGACTGCATTTTCATGCGGCGGCGAGTGACGAGCAAGTGGCTGTGTTGTTTGGGAAGGCGCGGGCGACCGTGTTTCCCACGCGAGCCGAAGGTTGCGGGTTGCCCATCATCGAATCGCTTTGGCGTGGATTACCTTGTATTTGCAGCGATTTACCGGTGCTGCGTGAGAATGCCGATGGCGGTGGTTGCGTGGCTGTCCCGCTAGATGATTTGCCGGCATGGGTCTCGGCCTTACGCCAGATTTTGACTGATGAGGCACACTACAGCCGGATAGCTAGCGAGGCTCAGAATCGCCAATTGGTGACGTGGCGAGAGACGGCGAATGCGATTCGTATGGAGCTAATCTCTTAACCGACTTTTTTGACGGCGTAGGCCATGGCCTCAGCGATCTGTTCAAGCTGCTCATCAGTATGCATGGCCGAAATGGCGGTGCGCACGAGATCCTTGCCGGGAGGAACGGCTGGAGCGATCGACATGACGCTGAAGATGCCTTTTTCGAGCAGGGCTTTCCAAAAATGGTAAACACGTTCTTTCGAACCGAGCACGATGGGAATGGCGGGTGTTTCGCTGCCCCAAGTGTTGATCCCGAGATTTTTGAGGATCGCATTATATTTCTTTGTGTTGCTCCAAAGCCTCTCGTGATGTTCGGGCTCGGTTTGCATGACATCGAGCGCGGTGGAGGCAATGGCTGCCTGAGCGGGGCTGAGGGCGGCACTGAAGATCGTCTGTTTAGAATTGGTGCGCAGGTAGTCGATTACTTCGTTCGATCCGGCGATAAACCCACCGGTGCTGGCAAGTGATTTGGAAAGACTGCCACAAATGACATCAACGCTTTCATTGAGACCGAAATGATCGACCGTGCCCCGCCCTTGACGGCCCAGAACTCCAAAACCGTGGGCATCATCCAAAACATTGAAGCAGTCATGTTCGTCGGCGATTTTTATGATATCGGGCAGCTGGCAGATATGTCCTTCCATCGAATAAACGCCTTCCACGATTAACATTTTCGGCGCATCAGTGTTGACTGATTCGGCAGCCGAACGGAAGTCGTCAGGATTGTTGTGCGAGAATCGTTCGACGGTGCCCATGGAAAGGCGGATGCCGTCCCAGAGGCAGGAATGGATATTCTTATCGGCGAAAATAATATCACCACGTTGAGCGAAGCTCGCGATGCTCGACATGCAGGAGAGATAACCGGCGGCGTGCACATGGCAGGCTTCTCGCCCGAGAAAGGTAGAGAGTTTTTCTTCGAGTTCGACGTGGTAGGAGCGCGAACCATTAGAAGGGCGAGCCCCAGTCGGACTGGTGCCCCATTTTTTGAGGGCGGCGGCTCCGGCTTCGATTACTTTCGGATGAAAGGAGAGACCGAGATAATCATTGCTCGAGAGCATGATCATGTCGCGTCCGTCTAAACGGATGTTAGTGCCAGACTGAGCTTCGATCGCGTGATAGTAGGGCGCGTATTTCAGGCGCATCTTGGTCGCATAGTCGTCGCGACAACGGTTAAGAAGGGCCTTTTTATTTTTGCTAAAGAATGACAGCGCCATAGGAACCGGCAGACCGTAGAGGCAGAGAGAGGGTTGGCAAACGGAAAGAACGCCCTAGTTTTTGAATAAATTGGTCACTTTAGTGATCGAGCCCAGTCGAGAAGATCGGATGTATAGTCCTGCCATGATCTGTAGGTCCGCGCGCGGGCCTCCGCTGAGAGTTGATCACGTTGTTTCGCATCATGCAGCAAGGTGTCGATCGCCCTGGAGAGATCATCAGGGGTGAGGGATTCAAGCATGATCGTTCCACCGCCACGCGCGGACTCGCCGAGGGCGCCATGAGCTGAGCAGATACAAGGTTTGCCGCGTTGGAGACTCTCGAGGACCGGCAAGCCGAAACCCTCCATGATCGAGGGGTAAACGGTGAATAAACACTCACCGTAAGCGGATTGGAGAGTTTCCTCGTTTACAGCGCCATCATAACGCAGCGGATGGCCAGCAGCGATAAGCTGATTGATTTTCCGCAGTGCAGCCTGGCCGGTAGTGGCATGAGACATGCCGATCAGTCTCAACTGGAAGTCTTGTTTTTGTTGCCACAAATTTTCGCAGGCTTGGAGCAAGGCAAGGTGATTCTTGCGACCTTCGATGCTACCGATACAGAGAATTTGGGGAGGGTTGGGTTTAGTGTCCTGTGGTCCTACGTGCGGAGATGAATCGATTCCGAGTGGAATGGTTTCCACCGGCGGAGTCTGAGGCAGACCGAGCCATTTCCAGTAGTCGATAAGGGCCAGTCGTGAATCTTCGGAGACGGCGGCGATTCCCTGAAAGGTGAGTAGCTCCTGCATATAACCAGGAAAACGAGTTACGGTTCCGGGCGGAGTCAGTTCAGGGAGCTTCAGCGCGATCGCATCATGAAATAGGGCGACGCGAGGGAGTTGAGCAGGGAGTAAGGGGAGCGCGGCATGAACATCGGTCGAAAAGATTTCGGGAACGATAATTCCTTCGGCGGGAGGGGGTGAATGTTTCACACCGCGAAGCGCATGCCAGTGTCCACGTATTTGGGTGGATAAGGGCCACTTCGCTCCGCGTTTCTTAGCGGGAGAATTGCTGCTGAGGTTGGCCTGTTCGTTCTGATCTAACTCGCGCCACTGTTGAGCAAAAGGATCCCAGGTGATGGCGGTGGCCTCAGAGCCCAGAGTTTTATGCAGAGAACGGGTGACCCGTTGAACTCCGGTGCGAGCTCGCGTATGGCTGGTATGGCTGAGATCGAGAAGGAACATATCAGCTCGTTAGTTTCCAAATCGTGATATGCCCCACGGTGGCGACCTTCTCCCAATCGCCGCCCATCTTAGCCGTGACCACTGTATCAATTTCGAACGGAAAGAGAGGTGCGTAGATAGGCTGTTGGTGCTCGCGCGCCGATGCGATGATGGCGGCGAGTTTGTCGGGATGGATCATATCGTATCTAACCAGGGGGTAATTCGTGTAGAAGTGTAGAGAACCACTCGTCTGCATCGCGACCATGATAGCGTCTGCAGAGACATTGTTGATCAGCCACTGATTGGTATCGTAGTAAGCCCGATCAGAAGGTTTCACATGAGTGACAATGAGTTGGCGATTCAGGTTAACCTGGTAACTTAAGGCAGAACCGAGCAACACGAGCGGAAGGATGGTGCGAAGCCAAGGTGAGCGTATGTATTCTGCGAACCGTTGGGCCACCATGAGGGCGGCGAGAATCAGAAAAGGGAATACGGGGAGGATGAAACGCAAATACCACCATGTCTCTCCAGCATGGTAATAGAATGCGTAGAAAGCGATGAGACCAACGACCCAAACGATCATGGCTGGAATCAACCGTGGGTAATAATTGAGCATCCACGGAATCGCCACGGCAAGAATGATGGCCGGAGTGAGGAGCTGGGGTATCCATTGTGCGAAATGGATCGAATTATGGATGACGAAATCACTTTGTAGCAGGGTGGAAATATCACCATAGCCCGTGGTGAGTATCTTGCCATAAGCTTGATGATTGTAGGCGATTTGGATGATCGCAAAGGGGAGCCCCCCGAGAATCAATAACGCCCATGCTTTCCCACTGCCACGCAGAATCATGAGCACGGGAAGCATCACGAGCAGATTGGTAGGCCTTATCAATACGGCGATACCCACGGCAACTCCGGTGAGAAGTGCCCAGCTCGCGCGTTGCCGTGCATTGAGCGCGCTGAAGAAAGCGAGGAGGCACCATCCAGTTGACGGCATATCGCTCATGGGTTGAAGCGAGAAGAAGACGAAAAGCGGGCACGCCCATAACAAGAGCGTCGCCGCGAGCGCCCAAGCGGGTGAGAGGTGACAGTATTTTCGCGCCAGCAATAAGGTGAGCCAACCACTAAGAAGTGCCCCTAATACGTTCACGAGGATGGCGGCATGATCCCAACCCACGATTTGAGCGGCCAGCAGCAGATGTAGCGGTAGACCGGGAGGATAGGTAGCAACGAGCGTTTTAGTTTCGTTTTCGACCGTAAAACCCAAGGGTTGTTGGAAAACAAAATTTCCATCATTCGGGGTGAAATGAGGGATGGTTGTAATCGGCGTGCTGACTTTCGCGGTATGGAGTAACTTGGCACTATTGAAGTATCCGGATGCATCCGAACTGCTGGCATAGGAGACTCCACGTGTGATCAGGAAACCTGAATAGATCACGCTCAGCGCTAGAAAGATCACCGCGAGACCGCTCGTGGACAGGCGCAAGGGCATGCTAAAGCGGGGGGCGCGGGAGGTGGGAAAACCTCGATCATCAGGAGCATCCATCATTTTCGTTGTCGAGAGGCGCAGGCTGTCATTGTTTCCGAACATGGCACAAACCAAAAACCGAAGCGGACAAATCCGTCGTTGGCCTCATCTTGCGGTGTGAGGATGCGACGATCCATGGCGGGCGAATGATTCGAATGAGAACGATGCTAAAAAATATGCGGTATAAGGGAATTAAACCCTTCGTTCTGCTGGCTTATCTGCTTGGGGTGGGGCTCTTCATCGCGGCCTTTGCGCGGTATTATATTCCGGAAAAGGGTTTTAGTTACCTCATCTCATTTGGTGGCAAGCAAGCTCACCGAACAGTCGATGAGTTGAAGAATCTTGATTTCTACGTGCAGGCGGATTCGGCGGGATACGATGCTCAGTATTATGTGCAGATTGCGATGCATCCCGATTTGCGTGAGCCTCGCCTAAATGAAGCGGTGGATAGCCTCCCCTATCGGGCGCGACGTATTCTGATCTGCTGGGCATCTTATGTGATGGGTTTCGGGCAGCCTGCCGGGATCATGACGGCTTATGTGCTGCAAAACGCGTTGTGCTGGTTTTTGCTCGCGGGGATTTTGTTGCGCTGGTTCCCGCCCACTTCGTGGAGCAATTTACTTCGCTGGAGTGGGGTGCTGTTTTCCTTTGGAATGTGCGTCAGTGTGCGTAATTCGTTGGTCGATGGTCCGAGCCTGCTACTGATCGCGATCGGAGTGATGCTGTATGAGAAGGGGAAGCCTTGGTGGTCTACGGCTGTTTTTGCGATCGGTGGTTTGGGTAAAGAAACAAATATGCTGGGCGCAGCAGCATTGGCTCCTTGGTCGGATGTGAAGAGGCTTAAGAAGTGGCCACTCCTGGTCTTGCGGGGCGTGCTTGTTGCGCTGCCCTTGGCCTTGTGGCTTGTATATATCGATCGAGTGGTTGGCCCCGCAGCCGACCTGGGCGTGCGAAACTTTGATTGGCCGCTCATGGGCTATGCGCGGAAGTGGCAAGAAGTAGGTCAGGAACTGGTCAATCCTGATAGTTGGGCCATGGGCCTCTTTTACTGCCGACCGCTCTGGAGTGTGTTCATGTTGGTCGCATTAACCACGCAGTTTCTTTTTTTGGTTTTCCGCCCGGCGATTAAGCAACCTTGGTGGCGGATAGGGGTGAGTTTCGCGATTCTCATGCTCGTGTTGGGCGATGCGGTTTGGGAAGGTTATCCGGGAGCAGGCTCACGGGTGTTGTTGCCGATGCAATTAGTCTTTAATGTTTTGGTGCCATCTGGACGTGCTTGGTTGCCCGTGCTGATATTGGGCAACCTTACTTTGCTTGGTGCACCCAGTGCACTGCAACCTCCCGAGGGGGATGGTTATCTCCTGAATGGTCCCGTTAGTGCGGTATCTTCAATCGAGGGCGGTCGTTTTCGAGTGGTTTATGGTGAAGAATGGCATGAACCTGAGAGATATAAAAATCGATACTGGCGATGGTGTCGGGCCTCTTCCGAGGTGGCGTTTGTCAATCCTCATCCCTATGCTCTGGAAGCGGATATGAGCTTTATTCTTTCATCACTAGAACCGAAGGAGATCACTCTTATCGATGATGAAAATAATGAGCTGTGGCGTGGGCACATCAAAGATGGGGTGACGCGGGTGCATCTGGAGAAAATCGTATTCAAACCTGGATCAAACGTCATATTTTTTGAGACCGATGACGATGTGATTCACGCGAGCAAAGATCCTCGGCGGCTGTCCTACTGTTTAAAAGATTGGGTAATTGATCTGAAAGTGGCCCCACATGACGGGATTGTGATCACAGGTCCCATGGAAGTATTTGGCACGAATGGGCACCGTCTTGTGAAAGTGGATTTTCCTGGAAATTGGTTTGATGCAGAGCGTCAGGGGGAGGATTACTGGCGCTGGACTGGCGGTCCGGCAGACCTTATAATTACGAATACACGTGGCGAAGTCGTGAATGCGCGTCTGAGTTTTACTCTCAATGGAATTAGTAAGCGCACGGTGACCCTCTCCGATGGTGAGACGACTTTATGGGAAGGAGAAGTCTCCAGTAAAAATTCTGAACAAGTGGATGTGGGGCCGATGGAATTGAATCCGGGGATCACACGCTTACATCTAGAAAGTGATCGTGAGCCCAGTGGAGCAGATAACGATACTCGATTGCTTGATCTCTCGGTGAAAAATCTGCGCTTGGAATTAAGCGCTCCCTAGCGGGGTCACCACATGGTGATGTTTTCGAGCCTCTTCCGGTAGCGTGCTCCAATCACTTCGGGGGAGTAACGAGACTCGATCGTCGCTTGGGCCTGATCTCCAAGTTGGCGGACCAACGATGAATCACCGTGCAGCTTGCGCATCCAATCAGCCGCATGCTCAGGATCGGCTTCAGCCCAAGTCTGCCCTTTACCGTAGGGACCGAAACTTCGTTCTAAGGTCTTCAAGCGATATTCGACCGGGCAGCCATTGCTCGTATCGACAAACTCAGTGGTTGCTGACCAATCGGTGCTAATAACAGGTTTGCCGAGATACATGCATTCCGCAATCGCCAGACCGAAACCCTCTGATCGATGGAGCGAAACATAACAATCGCACGCGGCTTCGAGCGCATAGACATCCACTCGAGAGAGCGTATCGGTGATAATAACAGATCCCGGAAGATCGGCGATATCTGCGCGCAGTTTTTCCAGATCCGCTTCGTTGCCGGATACATTGTGCACTTTTAAAACGAGGGCGGCATCTTTATGTGCGAGCCCGGAAAGTCGGAACGCGTTAATCGCCGCCGCGGGGTTTTTGCGTTCGGAATACGAGTTTAAATCGTAAAGCACGAGGAAGAGAAATTTATCCGCAGGTAAGTTGAAGCGTTGGCGGACCTCACCGCTCGGTCGATTAAAGGAGATCGCGTGAGGCATGGAGATGACCGGAAGCGAAACCTTCATAGCGATGGCTTCACGGGCGAAATTACTCGGGCACCAAATCTCATCGAAATAGAGACAGGAGGGCACCCACGCATCGGGAAATTCAGGCAACTCCCATGCCCAGTAACCAATGTTATATTTCCCGGCTCGAAATGCCGTTCCGTGATGGTGGTCAATGTCCCGTGAGGCAGGGGGGTCAAGATGCACGACATTGAATTTGTGGGGATTCTCGTTTTCCAGACGCGCGGTGTAGGTGTCATCTCCAAGGCGATTTTTGCAGTGGAGTTTGAGCGGCACCAGGGCGGTGTCCAAATGGGCCGCATCGGCCGCTCTCACCATACAACGGGCGGATTCCCCGATACCTAGATCAGCCGTGAGAAAGCCCGCAATATTGAGCCCGAGCTTAGTGTGCCTGCGTGCAAAGCTACCCGAATAGGGAGCGGTGCGATTTGAGAAATCGAAAATGGTGTCGCCTTCCGATGTTTCGATCGAAGTGAGCCGTAATTGGCGGTTTTTATTTTGAGCGCGAAAACGCTGCAGAAAAGTCGCCTTTGTCAGACGGCCTATCCAGGCGAGATAATTGGTTAGGGTGACTCCGTGAAGTGAAAATTGCAGCAGCGTGCCGCTACGGTTCTCACTGGCAGGGATCGTGACGCGGATTTGGAACGGTCCGGCTTTTGAGGGTGAGGGCGCGCTTGGAGCGTGCCCCGCAAGTTGACAGACAAAAGATGGGAACTGGGTTTCAATACCTTCGGCGTCGGGGTGAGGCACACATTCGCCATTGATGACGATGTCCAAGGTGTCCGCCAGCGGCGGAAAATGAATGGAGGCCTCGTCGCGCAGCCAGGCGGAGTCATGGCGGAACTCATCGAAGAATATGCCCTCATAGTGCGTGAAATGACGCTGGTAGGCACCGGCGTGTGGTATTCGATTGGCGGAGGACATAAACGTTAACACACGAAGCGATAGTCTCTGGCTTGGTCTTGGCAAAACTTAATGCGGTGGTTTACCTGAGTGGATGGAGATTTCCGAATACCACAAGATGGCCGCCGTTGAGGACGAGATGTGGTATTACCAAGCGTTGCACCGCCAAATCGAGACGATGATGCGTAAGCATGCACCGTTAAATGCGAAACGGATTTTGGATGCAGGTTGTGGCACGGGTGGTCTGATGAAACGTCTCCAGTCGCGGTTTCCCGGATGGGTATGGCAAGGTGTGGATTCGTCAGCTGTCGCTTGTGAGTTGGCTCGGGAACGAGCTGGAGTTGAGGTATTGGAGGCGACACTGACGGAACTGCCCTTGCCGGCCGAACATTTCACGGCAGTGGTTTCCGCG
Source organism: Cephaloticoccus sp. (assembly GCA_034669935.1). Lineage (GTDB taxonomy): Bacteria > Verrucomicrobiota > Verrucomicrobiia > Opitutales > Opitutaceae > Cephaloticoccus. The sequence continues at coordinate 146,684 of JAXMOJ010000010.1, read as the reverse complement.
GATGTCATTTATCATATTGATGACGATCAAAAGGCGTTGAATGAAATGGCCCGGGTGCTCGAACCCGGCGGGATCATGATTGTCAATGTGCCGGCCTATCGCTGGTTGTGGTCATATCATGATGAAGCGGTGCATTCAAAGCGCCGTTATGGCCGACGCGAGCTCCGGGAAAAACTGAAACTGGCCGGTTTGGAATGTATTACGCTCACTCATAGTAATATGTTTTTGCTGCCCCTGATCGTGTTGCGTCGAAAAATTTGGCCGGCTCCGGCAAGTGGGAGTGACGTGCAGTCTTTTCCCGCTTGGCTGAATTCTTTTTTCAAAGGTGTGATGGCGGTAGAGCGTGGGTTGCAGGCTGTTTTCGGGGCGCTTCCAATGGGATGTTCGATCATGGCGGTGGCCCGGAAAACTTCGCTACTTTGAGGTGGCTTCCTTGTGGATTGATGCCCTCCATTCTGAGCTTGGCGTGTTGAGTTGCCATTGAAGTTATTTTGCATGCCTAATCACGATACTCTGGAATTTTCCCATGCCTCATTCGTTACCCCATACGTCTCTGAAAAAAATCTACGGAGGAAAAAAAGTGCTGATCACCGGCGGAATGGGGTTTATCGGTTCAAATTTAGCTCGGCGATTGGTGGAATGGGGTAGTGATGTTTCGATCATCGACTGTTTGATTCCCGAGTATGGGGGCAACCGACGAAATGTGCAGGGCATTGAGGATCACATCACTTTCCATGAAGCTGATGTGCGGGATCACGCGAAGCTACCGGATTTAGTGAGCGGACAGGATTACTTGTTTAACTTGGCGGGCCAGACGAGCCACATGGATTCGATGACGGATCCCGAAACCGATCTGGAGATCAATTGCCGCGCTCAATTGGCTATTTTGGAGGCGTGTCGACAGCACAACACGGGCATTCGCATCGTCTTCGCCAGCACGCGACAACTCTATGGACGGCCTGAAGAATTGCCGGTGAAGGAGACTCATCCGTTGAGCGCAGTGGATGTGAACGGAATTAACAAGCAGGCAGGAGAATCATTTCACTTACTCTATTCACGAGTGCACAACATCCGCAGCACGGTGCTCCGTTTAACCAATACGATCGGCCCTCGGATGCGGATTAAAGATGCTCGGCAAACTTTTGTGGGAGTGTGGATCCGCGCTTTACTTGAAGGTAAACCATTTGAGGTTTGGGGTGGGGCTCAGTTGCGTGATTTCACCTACGTGGATGATGCGGTGGAGGCGTTTCTTTTAGCAGCGGCGAGGGACGAAGCAATCGGTGAGGTCTTTAATTTGGGCGGTCCGCCTCCGGTCTCTTTGCAGGAATTGGCCGAACTTTTAAGTAGGATGCAAGAAGGGGGAAGTTATGAACTGAAGGAATTCCCTCGTGATCGTAAGAAAATTGATATCGGAGATTTTTACGCGGACTATGCATTGATTGAGCAGCGATTGGGATGGTGTCCACGCACGTCTTTGCCCGATGCATTGGGGGCGACGCTCGACTACTATCGGAAGGAGTTGCCTCACTATGTCTAATTTGCCGCCGATTCAGATGGCCGATCCTAAAGCGGGGTTTTTGGCGCAAGAGACGGAAATCCGCGATGCGATCGAGCGGGTGCTGGCGAGCGGATACTATGTGTTAGGCCCTGAGGTGTCTGCTTTTGAATCGGAGTGGGCGGACTATTTGGGCGGTGGACAGGTCATCGGGGTAGCGAACGGCACGGAGGCACTGGAGATTGCATTGCGGGCTTTGGGGGTAGGGGTGAATGACCGGGTGGTGACAGTAGCCAATACGGTATCGGCTACCGCGGCGGCGATTCAACAGATTGGGGCCCAACCGGTTTTCGTGGAGGTCGATGACGCGAGCATGACGATGTCACCTGATGCCTTGACAGAGCGGCTTGCCAGTTCGGACGATGTGATCAAGGCGGTTATCCCGGTTCATCTCTATGGTCGTCCGGCTGCGATGTCGGAGATCATGGCGATTGCTTCGAATTCTGGAGTGAAGGTTCTGGAAGATTGTGCTCAAGCCCACGGGGCCGAATGGAACAACCAGAAGGTGGGCACATTTGGTGATGCGGCAGCGTTTAGTTTTTACCCGACTAAGAATCTTGGAGGGATCGGCGATGGTGGAGCGGTTTTTACGAAGGATGAATCTCTGGCAAAGAAAATAACTTCTCTGCGGCAATACGGTTGGCTTGAGCGCTATGTGAGCGCGGAGGCAGGTCGCAATAGTCGGTTGGATGAGATTCAGGCTGCGATCTTACGGGTGAAACTTCGCACTCTGGATGCTGATAATTTACAACGCACGCGACACGCGAACCAGTATCTCGATCAATTGCCGGATTCAGGATTACGACTACCACTCAAGGATGCGGAAACTGTGAAAAGTGTTTGGCATCAATTCAGTGTCAGGACTCCACGGAGAGACGAGCTGAAGGATCATCTTGCCGCTAAAGGCGTGCACTGCGGAGTGCTCTATCCGGTGCCTCTGCACAGGCAGCCCGCCTACGTCTCTGCAGTGGAACTGCCTCGGAGTGAACAAGCTTGTGACGAAGTCCTTTGTTTACCGCTGCATCCCGGACTCGATTCCACCGACGTTGACAGGGTTGCTCAAGAAATTCTTCGTTGGGCAACCCTATGACCCCACCTAAGTATGCCCTAAGCTTTGTGATTCCGCTTTATGACAGCGAGGCGACGATCACTTCACTGGTAAAGGAAATCGAAGGACTTCCCGTAGATGGAGGGCATGAAATTGTGCTGGTCAACGATGGGAGCAGTGACAACACGGTGGAGGTCGCGCGAAGACTAATCGTGGAGGCTGGTATTCCGATCACATTGGTCTCACATGCGAGAAATTTCGGGGAGCATAATGCGGTGCTCTCCGGTTGGCGTCAGGCTCAAGGAGAGTTTGTGGTGAATTTGGATGATGACGGGCAGAACCCACCGGAAGAAGCCGTGCGTCTCTGGCAACGAGCGAAAGATGAAAATCTTGATGTTGTTTTTGGGCACTATGAAACGAAACAGCATTCTCTGTGGCGCAATTTCGGAAGTTGGTTCACGAATCGGATGACTGATTGGGCTCTGGATAAGCCCAACGGGTTTTATCTCTCCAGCTTTCGTTGCGTAAGTGGTGCCATTACCCACGAAGTGGTGAAGTATGCTGGGCCATTTCCATACATCGACGGCTTGTTACTGCAAGTGACTCAGCGGATCGGATCGTTAACAGTTAGGCATGCCTCCCGCGAAGCGGGGGCAAGTGGCTATACTTTCAGGCGATTGCTACGACTCTGGATGAGTGCTTGGATCAACTTTTCGGTCTTGCCGCTCCGGATTGCTACCTTACTCGGAGTGATGATGTCTTTGGGCGGCTTGGTGTGCTTAGCCGCAGTATTGTGGTTACGATTCACTCATCAAGGACCGGCATTTGGTTGGGGGTCATTGATGTCGGCACTGCTGGTGTTTTCAGGAGCCCAACTTCTGATTCTCGGAGTGATCGGCGAGTATATCGGCCGGATGTTTATCAGCATCAATCATCGGCCTCAGTCCGTGGTGCGTGAGGTGATTTGTAGTCAGGCGGATTGATTACTCTTTGGAGAATAGCTCCCTCCACCGAGCAAACTCGGTCTTCATCATCTGCTCGACACCCGTAATGGCGATTTGCGGTGCGTGAGGAGAAAGATGAAAGAGATAGAGGAGTGAGCTCACGACATCTTTCCATATTTCCGATGGTATACTCTCTACCCAGAGCTCATCGAGGTATCGCTTCGTCCAAGGCCGGAGAGCCAATGCGGTGAGTTGGGGGCGCCATTTGGAGGCCAGGAGGTAAGAGTTGCTCTCATCGCGTTTTTTCCGACCCGGAGAGGCACTCACGTGATGTCGCACCATGCTTCGTAAGGCGACGGCGTTAATGAGCCCCTTGGCGGAGAGGCGGAAACATAAGTCCACGTCTTCTCCTCCGTTGAGGAAGGATTCATCAAATCCACCCTCCTCAAGGTAGGTGGCCCGATCGATTAAGAGGCAGGCTCCCGTGATCGCTGGAACTAGTCGTTGTTGGAAAGGCCAGGGATAGGAGCTCTGATCATGCTCCGGCTTGCCCTTGGCATTAATGCGAATGCCAGAATGATCAATGGAGTGATCAGAGACTCGGCGCTGCACGTTGCCGATTGCCCCGGCTTTTTCCCCCAGCTTTTGATACAGCTTGAGCAACGGTTGCCACCAGTTATCGGTAAAAATCAAATCATTGTTGAGCAGACAGAGTAGTCGACCTTGAGCGAGTCGCGCGGCGCAATTATTGGATTTTGCGTAGCCGAGATTGGAATCGTTGAGGATGATCCGAAATTCACTCTGAAGGGTTGAGAGCCACTCACGGGTGCCGTCGGTGCTCACGTCATCCACGAGGATGATTTCATGGTCTAGCCCCTTCGGCAGTGATTTCTGTAGAGTGTAGACGCATTCACGCGTCAACGGGAGACAGTTGAAGAGAGGTATGATAAAGGAAACCTGCATCTACTGACTTATACTCAGGCTAAGGAACAAGACTGCTAATTGGCGCGGGTCGTAATCTGTGACCAGTGCGTTCGCGTATTTCAGGGTTAAGGTATGAGAACCTTTTGACAGCGATAGGGGTAGAGAGAGGGTTTCTTTTTGATTCACGCGAGTGAATTGCAGGGAACCGATTTCCAGCTCATTGATCAAAACTGAGATGGATTGATTCTCGACGTAGGAGAGCGCTTCGGCATGTAAAGTGACAACCTGATCATTGACTGCATCAATGCTCAGCTGTGAATGAGGGAAGTGGCCCCAGTGAAAAGAAGGGAGGAAGGCTTCCGGCACAGGACCTTCTTGCGGCCCCCATCCTGAGATAGGAGTGAATCCTTCGAAACGATTGATTGCACCGGTAGTGTCTGGCATGGGAGTCGTGGCCGGTGTGATTTCAACTATGGTGGATTCGATTTCTCCGGAGCGAGTTTCGCCATCAATCAATTTCCCATGGCTGATCGCAAGGTGTTCAAGAAAAGGCAGCAGGGCTTGGGGCAGGCGATTCCAGCCTCCACTCTGTTGGGAGTATTTGAGTGGTTCGCCATGATAGGCAATTGGGCAGAGATGCAATTGCTGCGCGGGAGGGCAGAGCGTGGCGAAAAACATATCCGGATTTTCCGCCAGTAGTTGGTATCCCAAACGGTAGTGAGTATCCAACCCCTCAGAAGCCCGTCCGTTGCTCAATCGGTGCAATTCTGATGTGAGGACTCGCAATACTTGATGCTGGGGGGAGCGTAGAGCGAGGTGAGCAAGATGGTATTCTTCGGGTAAAGGTTCATCAGCCAGAAGCTCTTCCCCGCGATAGATGGCGTGGCTCCCTTTAACCGCCACAACTGCTTCGTCGATGGCTAGCGAGCGGGGTAAGAGGAGCTTCTTGGTTTGGGAGAGCGCTTGTTGGCAGTATCGCAACCTCTGCACCGGATTGATTTCTGTGAAATCGTCTGAATCGCTTGGATAATAATCACGAAGTCGAAGACTGAGGGGAGTGTCTGCTCCGGCAGTCGATAAGATGGCTTCCAGATTTTGACGCTCAGAACCAACGATGATCTCATCGGCATCGAGGGGGATGACCCAATCAGCGCCGAATGTTTGGGCGGCCAAATGAGTTAAATGGTTGCTGCGCGCCTGTTGGAGGTGAGCCCAGGAACCATCGGTATAGAGCGTAATCTCTAACGAATCTCGCTGAAGTGCTTCGAGAATTTCCCGGGTGCCATCAGTGCTCTTGTGATCAAAAATTAGATGGTGGTCGACCCAGCTGGAGGTATGCCGGACAAACGCTTCGATAATATCGGCTTCGTTTTTAACAATTGAGACCGCAACGAGACGCATGGGAGCAGTGTGGGTATCCCGGCCAGAAAGCAGAGAAAAAACCGCGCTTATTGATTACCCTCTAAGTCGGCTAAGATAGGCACCGTAGGAGGATTTACCCAACTGGGCGATGTTGGCATCCATCTGGGCATCATCGATCCAACCCTTCTTCCAGGCAATTTCTTCCAAACAAGCGATTTTCAAACCAGTGCGGTTCTCGAGGACCTCAACAAACTGCGCGGCTTGCAGGAGTGAATCGTGAGTGCCGGTATCGAGCCAAGCCGTGCCGCGACCGAGTAACTCCACATGGAGATCGCCACGTTCGAGATAGAGGCGATTGAGATCGGTGATTTCAAGTTCACCACGTGGGGAAGGCTTAAGGTCGCGTGCGAGACCGACGACGTCGGCATCGTAAAAGTAGAGACCGGGGACAGCGTAGTTGGATCTCGGTTTCTCGGGCTTCTCTTCGAGTGAGATGACAGTGCCGGCCTGATCGAATTCAGCTACCCCGTAAGCGGTGGGGTTTGAGACGTGGTAACCAAAGATCGTCGAGCCTTTGGTGCGTTGGTCGGCTTGAGAAAGCGAATCGGCGAAGTCGTGGCCGTAAAAGAGATTATCGCCAAGGATCAGGGCCGAGGGTTCGTTGCCAGTGAGAAACCCGACATCGGCCGCGATGGTGAACGCTTGGGCGAGTCCGTCGGGACTTGGCTGCTCCGCGTAGCTGAGCTTGAGCCCGAAATTGGATCCATCGCCGAGGAGCTTTTCGAAGTTAGGTAAATCGGTGGGCGTGGAAATGATGAGGATCTCGCGAATACCGGCGAGCATCAGCACTGACAGCGGGTAGTAGATCATCGGTTTATCGTAAACCGGCATGAGCTGCTTGGAGACTGCGATGGTGAGAGGGTAAAGACGGGTGCCGGAGCCGCCGGCAAGGATGATGCCTTTGCGTTGCATAATTTTAGTTAAGCTTTGGTGCCGATGCGTTCGAGTTGGTAACTGCCATCGAGAATAGCCTGCCACCAGTCTTGATTATCCAGATACCATTGGACGGTTTTTTTGAAACCAGAGGTGTGATCCTGTTGAGGCTCCCAGCCTAACTCGCGTTTTATTTTCGTGGCGTCGATCGCGTAGCGCAGATCATGGCCGGGGCGATCTGTGACGAAGGTGATTTGATCGACGTAAGATTTACCGTCTTCACGAGGTTTGAGTTCGTCGAGTAGGGTGCAAAGCAGGCGGACAAGATCGATATTCTGGCGTTCGTTGTTGCCGCCGATATTGTAGGTTTCTCCGATCTTGCCTTTGGCAACCACCGTGTGAAGTGCCTCGGCGTGATCGCCGACGTAGAGCCAATCACGAATATTTTCTCCTTTGCCGTAAACGGGGATCGGATCCCCACGCAGGGCTTTGAGAATGACAACCGGGATGAGTTTTTCGGGAAATTGGTAGGGACCGTAATTGTTGGAACAATTAGTCACCAGAACGGGCAGTTTGTAGGTGTCGGCCCATGCTCGCGCGAGGTGATCGGAGGAGGCCTTGCTGGCGGAATAAGGTGAGTGCGGATCGTAGGGAGTTTCTTCGCTGAAAAGACCGGTCTCTCCGAGGGAACCATAAACTTCATCCGTGGACACGTGGAGGAAACGGAATTGATCGTGGGCCGTGCCTTCGAGCGATTCATAGTGCGCGCGAGCTGCCTGCAGTAGAGTGAAGGTGCCGAGAATATTGGTTTGGATGAATTCACCGGGACCATCGATCGAACGATCCACGTGGCTTTCAGCGGCGAGATGCATCACCCAGTCGGGCTGGAACTCGGTGAAGAGTTTCGTGATTGCCACCGTGTCGCATATATCGGTTTGCGAGAATTGGTAGCGTGGGTTTTTCGAGAGATCGCTGAGCGAATGAGGATTACCCGCGTAAGTGAGCTTATCGACGTTGAGGACCGTGTGCTCTGTCTTCGTGACGAGGAGTCGCACGAGATTGCTACCGATAAATCCGGCACCGCCGGTGATGAGGATTTTCATGAGATTAGGATGTGGCTTTCGTCCAGTTGCTCAAATCGCGGGCGACAGCTTCATGCACCTCGGTCATCTGGATGCCGGTAGCCTGAAGTTTTGAAGAATCCATGACGCAATTAGAACGCGGTGTTTTTGCGGCAGTTTGCATGAATTCATCTTCGTCATCGAAGAAAGAGTAATCCTTGGTGCAGACGCCGCTTTTCAGAATGTGATCCACGACTTGACGAGTGGTGACGTGCCCGGGATTGGTGACGTTATATGTGCCGAAGGGCACGCGCTTTTCCCAGCAGGCGAAGGTGGCCGCCACGAATTCGTGTAGTTGTGAAATAGAGTTCTCTGCTTCGAGGAGGCGCTGGTAGCGCATCATCTTGGTGAGATAGTTGCGGGGGCCTTCGTTGTGATCGAAGGGGATGCGCAGTCGCCAGATATAAACGTCGTCGCGACCCGCGAGCACTTCTTCACCGAGCGCTTTGGTGCCGCTGTAGAATGAGCAGTTGTTGGTGCGGAAGCTGAAATTGGGGGTATCTGTTTCGGTGAAACCAGAGCCATCTTCGTGCGCACCAGTATAGATGCATCCTGACGAAACATGACCCCAAGGGATGCCAGCAGTTGTGCAGGCTTCGGCGACGCGGCCGGGAAGCACGGCGTTGCCGAATAGACACTCTGCTTTGTGAAGTTCACACGCGTCGACATTGGGCTTGCCCGTGTATCCAGCGGCATTGATCAGAAAGTCTGGTTTTTCCGTGCGGAGCAGATCGGTGAGCGCAGCTGTATCAGTGTAATCAAAATCAGCCCGTCGCAGATTGCGAAACGGGATGTTTTTTTGCTGTAGGAGTGCCTGATAAGCAGACCCTACATAACCGGAACCTCCGAGCAGATAAATCATGAAGGGTTTACGAGACAGGGCGAGGGGCTTCAGGTCAACACGCTGTTTGGAAATAGCTACCCCAGAGAATTAATGGTTTCTGCGGTAATCTCCGCGGCTGAAGTATTTTTCGAGCCAGATATACGCGCAAATGAAGAAGTAGCGGCTGCCCATTTCTTTGATTTTGAGTTTGGCCTCACCGTATTTCCGATTGCGCCATGAGATGGGCATCACAGTCCAGCGATACCCGCGAACAATCGCCTTCAAGGGAATTTCCACAGTGAGATTGAAGTGAGGAGCCAAAAATGGACTGCAACCTTCGATCACCGTGCGACGATAGGCCTTAAAGGCATTCGTCGTATCATTGAGTGGAATATTGAAACCGATCCGGACAAAGAAATTAGCCAGTCGATTGACGAATAATTTGATCCGCGGGTAGTCGATGACCTTGCCTCCCTTAACGAAGCGACTGCCGAAAACGCATTCGTAGCCTTGATTGAGGATATTCCAATACTTGACGGCATCCTCCGGATCATCGGATGCGTCGGCCATCATGATGACGCAGGCATCACCTTTCATGTGTTCCAATCCATAGGTGATCGCACGGCCGAATCCGTGGGGGCCGGGATTGCTGACCGGCGCAAGGCTCGGGATGCTTTTTTTAAGGCCTTGGAGCACCTCCCAGGTCTTATCACTACTACCGTCATCCACCGCGATGATCTCGTGAGGAATGTTATCTTTGGTGAAGCACTCGTAGATCGCCAGTAGAGTGGGCGGAAGAGATTCCTCTTCATCGCGCGCGGGGATGATAACGGAATAGAGTTTTAAAGGAGGGAGCGGCGCTTTGGACATGCGTTCTAAAGAGGAGCCGATAGATCGAGCCAATCAGGATGTTGATCCGCGTGATCGGCGATTTCGGTAAGGATGTCTGCGGTGGAGGTTTGTGGCTGCCAATCCCAGATGGATTTGGCCTTGGCTGAATCCAGCACCATCCAAGGGATGTCAAAGGGACGTGGGGTGGCTTCGCTGGCGACTTCCTGAGGGCCATATCGATCTGCGCACCACTCGCTCAGCTGACGGAGGGAACGCGAAGATTCGATGCCGCCCGCACAGTTGATGATGCGATGATCGACGGGTAGCGAACCGGCGGCGAATTGCTTATGCAGGAGAGGCAGCAAATCGCGCGGGTGAAGGCAGTCGCGCACCTGATGACCTTGACCGTCAAAGCCGATGTATTTGAGCGGGCGCTTTTGTTTCCAACTGTTGATCCAATACGCGAAGATACCTTGATCGGGTCGACCGAATTGACCAGCTCCAGCGAGCACGCCGCAGCGATTGATAAAGACGGGGAGTTGGAAGGTTTCGCCGTATTCTAGAGCAAGTGCTTCAGATGCGAGCTTAGTCCCTCCATAGAGAGAGACGGGTGCGGTCGTTGCAAAAGTTTCACTGACGCCCTCGGAAGAAAGGCCGACCGGTGGATTGGAATCAATGACCGGGCGATATGCCCCATCGATGGCTTCGACGGGTAAGTTGGCTAGCGGTGGGATAGAGTATACTCGACTGGTGCTGAGCAGCACGAAACCCGCTCCGTGTTGCTTGCAGAACTCGAGCATGTTGACCGTGCCGAGGAGATTGTGCTCAATGAGTTGGCGACTGCTGGATTTGCCATCGACGCCGGCGAGCACGCTGGGATTGGCTGCCGCATCGATTACGAAATCAACTGCCGGTAGCGTCTCCAAGTCGCTGGGGTTACGCAGATCCCCGTGGAAGAGTCTGATTCCAAGGGCTTTGAGGTCTGAACGATTGGATTCACTACCGGGGCGGATGAAATTATCCAACCCGTATAATTGGGTGCTGCGATCAGCATCGAGCAAGGCGCGAGCCAGGGTGCTGCCGACAAATCCACATATACCCGTGATGAGAATCTTCATTTAGCGGAGGTAAGCATCAGGTGTGGATAAGCGAAAGCGGTTTTTTCCGGCAACTCAGCTCGCGGCCTGGCGTTTTTGCCATGCTTCGACTATCTGACGAATCGTATCTTCGAGGGTTTGGGTGATATCCCAAGTCGGGAAATGCGCACGCATCTTCCGTAGATCGGAGTAATAGCAGATGTGATCGCCCGCCCGATTGTCGTCGAGGTAAGTGTGAACCTGTGCTTTGCCCGTGAACTTCTCCGTGATCTTAAACGCTTCCAGAATCGAGGTGCTGTTGGCTTTGCCTCCACCGAGATTGTAAACTTCACCCGCGCGAGGTGCTTCCACGAATGCCGCCATGAATCGGGCGACATCGAGGGAGTGGATGTTGTCACGCACTTGTTTGCCCTTGTATCCGAATATCTTGTATTCTCGACCTTCAAGGTTGCATTTCACGAGATAGGAAAGGAATCCGTGAAGTTCGACGCCGGTGTGATTGGGTCCGGTGAGGCAGCCGCCGCGAAGTGCACAGGTGGGTAGATTAAAATAGCGTCCGTATTCCTGCACCATCACATCGGCGGCGACTTTCGAGGCCCCAAAGAGCGAGTGCTTGGATTGGTCGATCGTAAAAGTTTCCGGGATACCGTGTTCGTAGGTCGCGTCGGCGTAATCCCAACGGGTTTCAAGTTCGGTCAGCGCGATGCTATTGGGCGCATCACCATAAACCTTGTTCGTGCTCATGTGCACGAAGGGCGATTCGGGGCAGGCTTGGCGCGCTGCTTCGAGGAGATTCAGTGTGCCGACCGCATTGGTATCAAAATCGTCAAACGGGATCGCAGCCGCGCGATCGTGTGATGGTTGGGCAGCGGTGTGAACAATGACCGAGGGCTTGACCTCTTTCACCAAGGCCAGCACTCCGGCACGATCACGAATATCGATTTCGTGGTGAACGAATCCCGCCAGGTCGCGCTCTAATCGTTGTTGGTTCCAACGCGTGTCGCCTTGCGGACCAAAGAATACGGCCCGCTGATTATTGTCTACACCGTGAATGGTATAGCCCAATTGAGAAAAATGACTGCAAACTTCAGATCCAATGAGACCCGAAGAGCCGGTGACGAGTAATGTTTTAGCCATGAGGAAGAGTCTCCATACCCTGCATGCACGTCAGGGCATTTCCAGCTGAATATTGAGCTTAAAATTTTTCCGTCACCGAAAGCGAATAAACGAACTCCGACTAAGCAAACTTACGGAGAAGGGTGGGGGGAGGTTTGGCATGGTCGTCTTCGGCTCGGAGCCTACTGAAAAATCCAGCGAAAACCGATTTTGAAATCCGATGTGCTGTGAGAGAGTGCGGAAAACTGCCAGTTGGAGCTGGCCGTGAAAACGATGTATTGGCTCAGACGAAGATCCAGTCCGAACTCGGATTGAAAGATGTCTGCATCGGCTGGTCTTCCCGGCGCCAGATAGCCTGCCGGAGCTCCCACGAGACCGGTGGGAATGCTGCGGTTATTTTCAAATTCACGAGACCAGGAAATTATTAGATGAGGTCGAAGTCGGCCGTGACGGAATTGAGTGGCGGCTTCGAAACCTACTTGAGCGCGTCGGGAATTGTGCGACCAATTATCAATGAACATGTGATCCCTTAGGAAGGTGCTATCAGTTGATTCGGTGAAATCATTGATTCTCCAACACGAAGTGAGTCCCCCGATGAATGGACTGATTGACCAATCACCTTTGTTGAACGAATAGCCCATCGTCGCGTGCCAGTCGGTGCGCCGGCCATTCGTTTGGGCAGTATGGTTGACCAAGTAATTATTGAAATTGGTGTGGTTGACGACGCGCTTGAGTTTATAGCGATCTCGACTCACTCCCCAATGGACCTGCGCAAAGAAATTATTTGCGTGATAGCCTACGAATAATCCCGGTTCTGCACTGTTAATTTTGGCCGTGCTGCCCGACGTATCGAGAGCCATATTGGTTTTCTCCGGTGCGATGTATGCACCGATGGTCCAGGCGTGGGCTCGCCAATAACCTCCCACTAGCCAGTTGGTAGTGACTGATTTCGCTTCAGGTAAACCATCGACGGATTCATAGGTGATGCGGCTTTGGCCTCCTTCAGCGAACCAAGTCATGAGGTGAGTATCGGAGGTCTGATTTTCGAAGCCAACAGCACTTTGCAGCGCAGAACTGCGGGCAAGTGCTGAGGTCAGCGCGTGCTCCAGAAGTGAGCCATAGCGATCAGGCGCGAGATTGTTCATAGTTTGCGCCACTTCTTCCTCGTTGGTGGCGAAAGTCAGGCTGTCACCCACCCAGTTGTAGTTATTGGGGTAGACGCGACCGGATTTCTGGTAGACTTGATCCAGATAGGCGCCGAGTGATCGAGCACTACTTGTGGTCGCCAATTTTTCGAAAGGGAGCATTTCAAAGCGTAAGGTGACCGTTGTGGGGGCATAGATCGCCTCGAGTTTAATCCGGGCTGGATTGTCAGAAGTATCAAAATGATCAAAGCGCCCCTTAATGGATGTTGCAGAGAGGATTTGGAGTTCTACGACACCGGGATCCCAATTGGTGAACATGTTGGGATGGGTGGCAGCGGACAGAGTGCCCTCGAGAATCGCCTGACCGTCGATATCCAAACCATAGGTAGTGGGTTGGCCGGGAGTATAGGCAAAATACGGTGCGAAGATTCCAGGTGTTTCTTGGATGAAATTGCCAGTGACTGCCAGAATGGAAGATTGGGGGCGAACGGTTCCTTGATTGAGCAGATCTCCGTCGACGATACCACTTCCACTGAGGATTCCGATGGGGTTTACGGTGACATCGGCCAGTCGATTGTGGAGAATCAGAGTTCCTTCGTTTACGACACTCGGTCCTGAGATAACATTGTAAGAAGGATTATCAGGATCTGCGGGATTATAGGTTGGACCATAGAGGTTAAGGGTTCCTGTGCCCAGCTTGATGATGCCACCGCCGATTAGATTTTCGTGGTTTGAAGAAAGGTAAGCACCACCTGAGTCCCGGATATTCCAAATTGATCCGTTGTTCACTTCGAGGGTGTTGGAACCGAGGAGAATATCTTTCACGTGAATATTGTTCAGACTGATCGTGCGCGCGTCGTCGGCGATTACAGAAGACGGTTGGAGTGTGGAGGTGCTGGCACGTGTGCGTCCCGTCGAACCGGTTCCTGTTTCGGCCCCGGAAATATCCAGCCGGAGCACGGGCCCGATATTAGCATTGCCCCCGCTGGCTTGATCAGTGAACTCAACGGCCCCGTGATTGATGTGCCCCAAAATTCGGCTTTGGGCAGCAGAGGACTGTTCTGCGAAACGCACGATAGCATTGTTCACTGTAGGCCCAGCTTCGAACGCGATGGTGGACTGTGCAGCGGTTGATTGTCCTGCAAAGAGCAGCAAATTGTATCTGTCGATGTTGAAGGTGGCTTTAGCAGCACTTGAGTGATTGTAGAACGCAATTTTGGAATTAGCGGGTAAGGAGAACCGTGCATTTCCCGCATGTGTATGCCCGCCAAATTCCACTGCTGTGGGCCCAAGCCCACTGATCGTCACCGGGTTCTTTGAGGTGGAATTAAAATGAGACTCATGCTGCAATTTCAGCGTGGCTGGGCTTCCCGTGGCTCCGTAGAGTCGGATATACAATCGGCTGAAGTCTATGCTCCCGATAGCGGCTTGGTGAGAGAGAACCAAAGAGCTGCCTGGAAGCACAGTCAGATCTGCCTGCGAAGTGCCTGTTGAGGAAATTGTAATGCCACTACCTTTGATCCGGAGTATTCCGGTGGAACTCAAGTCAGGGGCTCCGATGAATAGAGCCGTTTGCCGAGCACCGGAATCAGGTAGGCGAAAGTGCAGTTCTCCCAGTTGGATGTTTCCGGTGATGACTGGGAGGGCTCCTCCAATTCCATCTTTCCTACCATATTTAATATATCGGTAAGGCAGATTTCTGCCCAAGAAAATGTCCCAGAGCTGAGCTCCGTGAGGTGGGCGGAGGGTCGCCGACGATTCCGAGGTGTTGGGGACGATACCTGAATTCCAGTGGGATGGAGTGTTCCACAACGCCGTATCCGCATCGGCAATCCAGACAGCGCTTTGGGCGGTGGCGATAGAAAGGATAAAACTGGAATAGACGGAGAAAAGAGGGAGAGGTTTGGACTTCATAGGATACGGCGTATGCCAATACCTTTAAGGACAACTGGCTGACCGAATCCCGCTATTGGAAAGAATCTCCTCTGAAGAATTAGAAGCGAGCGGTCACCGAAAGCGAATAGGTGCGGCCACGCCAGTCTCCGTAGGCCTGCACGCCAGCTCCAGAAGCATCGTTGGCATATTGGGGAAAAGAGCTGTTGAGAATATTATTAATCCGGAGTTGGGCGGTGAGCCGTTGAGTGTTTTTTAGCCAAGAGATCCACTGGGAAAGATCGGCCTGTCCGAAGATATCGAACGACCAATAACGTTTGATTCGATCGCTGTTTTGATTGGGCCACTCCGGAATGGGAAGGATGCGTGAATGATAGTAGTGACCGTCAAAACCGAAGCCGTATCGGGAGCCCGTCCAACTTGTGCCGAAATTGGAGCGATATTTGATCAGTCCTGAGGTGGTGCCGTCCGGATACTCAAGCTGGTTAACAATGGGGCTAGCTGGAAATAATTGCCGTTCGTATTTTTGGAAAAGAACCAAGCGGGTATAGGCATCGAATCGGCCACCAAAGAAATCGATCCAAGAATAATCCAGAGAGGCGTTCCAATTCTGGGAGTCGCGTGAAGCTATATTCGTGAGTCCGGTGAGGACCGAGTTGACGTGACCAACAGAATGAGGGTCGCCGGGATTGAGAGCTGCTCGAGTGACTCGATCAGGCCACAGGGTTTCGAGGTTTAGAATAGTCTGGGGAACCAAAAAGAGTATTTCGTTTTTCTTACGGGTATCCACGAAATCCAAGCTCGCTCTGAAACGGTGGATGTCGCCACGTTGAAACAATAAACCGACGCTTTGCGTAACCGCACCTTCTGGAATGATGTCAGGATTCAGATCTTCGTAGGTTTCGACTGCGTAGCTTTGATCTCTGAGCGGATCATAGATGGTGGTGTAATTGATCCCGGGTCCCCCAGTTGAAGGCGCCGCTACACGCCTGCTCATGGCGGAGGTGGGGAAGCGATTGGAGAATGAGGCGGAACCTCGTAAGGAGAGGCCTCCTGAAAAATCAACTTTCAGTCCAATGGTTGGGGCAAAATTTGTTTCACGCGAGGTGTCCGCCATGATGTAACGCACCGCGATATCCATTTCGAAGGCTTCGATCCATGACGGCAATTTACGAGTAGGCAGGAGTGGTGCTTGGAGTTCTCCAAAGATACTGAGGCGCTCAAGGGTGCGACCATCCCAGAGAACCAGAGGAGTTGCTAAGCTGCCGTCGGCGTAGGTGATTCTTTGCGCGTAGTCCTCAAGTTGAGTGAGTCGGTAATCGAATCCGACTATCGTGGTAGCGGTGCCAGTCGGAAGTTGGAGGCTTTGATTCGTGGCCCGGATGGCGGTATCGAGAGCGAGATAATCACCGAGCTTGGCGAATCGATTGCGCGTCCCGAAATACAGGAGAGCTTGATCGTAGAACTCCTGCGGTGGACCGAGGACTTGGGTGTCGCGCAGGGGGTTGTATTTTCCCTGATCAACGAGTTGTTGCCAGCGGGCTTTATCGACTCCGGCAAATCCACGATAGTGCGCGATGTTTCGGGAGAATTGAGCATCAAGGGAGAGTTTCCAATCAGCCGGAAAATCAATGATCGCACCAACTAACGTCGAGAAGAGTTCGAGTTTCGCTTCGTTGTAGTTTTCGCCTAGGTCTGGGGCAGTCTCGTTGAGAGAAACGAGGATGTCTTGGCCGAAAGGGTTAAGCGATGAGGCAGCATCCAATTTCAATTCACTGCGAAACACATCATAACCCCGATTGACGACGGTTTTGGTATACATGCTATCAATCCCAATCTGGAGCCAACTAAACGCATCATATACCACGGAGATGAAATAGGACTGGCGTTGTTGGCGGCGACCGAAGGGATTGTCCATGCTGTCGGGGGAAGCTGCGAAGCCCCCCGGAGAATCAAAGAGTGAGAAATTACGAAGTCCTTCCCGTCCACTGAAGTCACCGATGCCTCCGTTTCCCTTTGCGCCTGGCTTGACCGAAGTCGTCGTGGCGGAGTTTAGTGCAAACAATGGGCTGTTGTTCGCACTGCGGATGTTGGGTGTGCCGCGGTAGATCGCACCTGTGGGGGTCGAGGTGTTGTTGTTGGTCCGACGGTAGCCCAACTCCGATTCAGTCGCCGGAACCGCTTTGGCGTAGGTGGCGTTAAAGCGCAGTCGAAAGCGGTCATCAAGAAGAGTGCGACCATGGAGGAGAGATACGGATGAGTTGGGGGCATCAAAGTCTCCGACCGCATTCGTATAGGTGGTGGTTACTTCGGTGTGATCGATCTCGGGGCGGAGGACGATATTGATGACTCCACCAACGGGGTTGCCGTTGTAGATTGATGATGCGGAAGAGGGTAGCACCTCGACCTGCTGCACCAAACTGAGAGGGATGGAATTCACGTCAGGCGCGCCGAGCATGCCATTGACGGTGGCCGATGATTCCGGTAGCCGCCGACCATTCACGAGGATGATCGTAGCATCCGAACCGTAACCCCGAAGGTTCAAATTGGAGCTACCGGCGAGAAAACTATCTTGGGCACCGTTTTGTTCGGGAGGAAGAGTGGAGGCATCGCTGTCCAATAGTTCCCTTCGGAGAAAATCGTTTAGATCGACCACTCCGCTACGCGCGATCTGGTCGCGCTCATAGATTTTGTAGGGAAGGGCGTCATCTTCCGAACGTGGGAGATCGATATTCCCCACGGCGATGCGGGGCAGGAGCTCACGTTGAGAAAAAGAATATTTCCGAGCAGCTTTGTCGGTGACGATAAAGGGCTCGAGCTGCATGAGATCGTCGGTGGGTTGGAGAGTTTGAGGTTTGAGTTCCAGAGTATGGGCCGCGTGGACTTCAATGTTTTCCCAAACGATGGAGCGATGGTCCTGCGCTTCGGCCAGAAGGTTGTGGTTGCCCGGCGGCACCGATCTAAACGTAAAACCACCACCACGGTTGGTTGCTGTTGATCGGTGTGCGCCGAGCAGAGTGATTTTGACTCTCCTCGCGGGTGAGCCGTCCGATTTCAATATTCGTCCTTTGATGATTCCCGTTTTGGTTTTGAGGGCGGTGACTATAAATTTGCCTTTCCCTCTGGGGTGCGCGCGGAAACCGGTGCGTTGAAGCAGTAATTCTAAGGCTACTGATGGTTCGTAGAAGCCAGATACGGTATTCGATTTGACCAGCTTAAGCTCATTAAATGAGAACAAAATATCACACGAGGCCTGCTGTGATAGCAGAAGTAACGCATCAGAAGCCGATTGAGCCGGGATATGAAACTGAGCAGGTTTTGCGTAGGCGTGGTTTCCCCCAACGCATACCATGATAAGCAATAAGCGGAGGGTGGCCGTAAAGTGACGACCGGCGATGAAGGGGCGCGATTCTGACATGCTGGGCAGAGACGATTTAGGCAGATTCGTTACTCGCCTGCGGGTGTCTCACGTAGATTTACCTGCACGGTGCCATTGAGATTTCTGCTGACGTGAACGGGAACCACTTCCTCCAGTGCCGTGAAGAATCCATCAAGGTCGTCGAGAGAGAACCGTCCTCCAATTCTTTGTTGTGCCGCTTCGGGCGAAGCGGAGATGCCGATCCCGTGGTGACGTGCGAACCGATTGAGCGCGTCGCTCAATGGTGCCCCTTGAAAGACCACTTGGCCTTGTCGCCAAGCAATGGTGTTTTCAAGATCTGCCTCCGATAGTTTTCGGACAACGACGCCTTCTGCATCCCATAGAAGTTGATCTCCAGCGTTCAGTAAAACCGGAGCAGTATCATTTTTCAAACTGGAGGGTCTGACTTGAACCACCCCTTCAATTACAGTAACTCTGAGAGAATCTGACTGAATCGTCTGCACATCAAATTGGGTGCCTCTCACTCGCACGGAACCGAACGGCGTTTCAACGATGAAGGGACGCTCGGGATCTTTAGTGACGGCAAAAAAGGCCTGTCCCTCTGCTAATCGCAGGCGTCGATGAGAATCGGTAATATCGACACTCAGGCTTGTCCGAGCATCAAGATCGACACTACTGCCATCGACTAAGTCGAGCGATTGACGTTGGGCAGCGGGGGTGGCGAGGCTTTCAAACTGCTTTTCAGGTTGGGAGATTGAAATGATTGCGACGATGGCTGCCGCTGCGGCCAATCCACCGGCCAATACCTTTGGCCACCACTGAATGGGTTGAATGGTAGGGGGATTGTTCGCAGGTATCTCGATCTCATTGATGGACACCAATTGTGGAAGCTTTTCTTCGAGATCGGTTGAGAACTGGCAGTATGTGGTGAGTAGTTGCCGACGTTGAGGATCGCCCGCTAACCATGTGGTTAGCTCCAGACGCGCCTCGTTGGAAAGGTCGGATCCGTCTAGACGGGCAGCCCATAGAGAGGCGGCTTCGTCCATGTCGGTATCAATAGCTTGTTTAAAATGATTCATGATTGGACGTCCTTTTTGATGATCGGGTTATCAATAGGCACCTGTTGGTCAGACGTTTTCTGAAGTTCAACGCGTAGTAGCCGTAGAGCCCGGGCGTGTTGCTTTTCGACAGTGCTCACAGCGATCCCCAGACGAGCCGCGATATCTTTATGTGAAAGAAGTTCGATTTTGCGCAAAAGAAGGACCTGTCGGCATCCCGCAGGCAAACTGGCAATAGCAGTCTCAAGGTGCTCCCAATCCTGACGCGCGACGACTTGCTGGACGACGCCGGGAGTCTTGGAAGCGGCTTGATCAAGATCAGCCGGCCCATTGATGAAGGGGGCGATGCGTCGTCGCTTCAGCCGATTGAAGGCTAGGCGTTTCGCGGTAGTATAAAGCAGCGCTTCGGGATTGGTTGCGGAGGCGTCTTCGATTTTTGGAAATACTCGGAGATAGGCGTCGTGCGCGATATCCTGAGCCTCCGCGGTATTACCCAAAATGCGGGTCAGATATCCTCGCAAAGGAGCGAGAGTTTTCTGATAGAGGTCGGTAAAGATGGGAGAATGTTCGGGAATGTCCGACATTGTTGTAATTTTTGGTAGGTAGTGGCTTACCCTTCACGACCACTGAAAGATGAGAATCCGCTATCGTGAACGCAAGATTCACCATTTTGATGGATTGCATCTATATTCCATGATGAATCCTACGCTTGATTTGTGCTGAGGCATGAATGTCTTTGAAGGCATGCGACATGCTTTGATGGTGGGTTTGAGTAGGCTGAAATGGGCTGTGCCAGCGGGGGCCCTCCTGACAGCTTCAGTCACTGCTCATGCGGTGGAACGCGAGCTGACAATCTCTGCTCCTATCTCTGTGCAAGCGGATCAGCATGCTTCAGTTACGATTGAGGCGAGCACCGATGCTGTGGGTGAGCAGGTTGGTTTTCTTCAGATCGAATTCTCGACCGATGGAGGTGAAACGTGGAAGGCGGTTAGCTATTTGCAAAATTCCGGGCAGCGAGTGGTGCAGCCGGCGCAACTTAAACCCGGACCGTCGGGATCTGTGATTGAATTACGCGCTCGCGCGGCGTTTCGCGACGGTTTGGCTGGGGATGTCGATTTTCGGGGCGCAGCCATCATGTGGCAGGGAAATTGGAAAGCGTGGGAAGCTCCACCTGCCAAGCATGTGGTGATCAAGGTGATTGCGCCTTAACCTGCTCCGTATCTAGTGCAGATCGTAGGCCCGTTGGAGGGCTTTGGCGCGTTCGATGTGCATGAATTCCATCGATGGCACGGTGACCTTCGGATCATTGGTGGCCGGTTCAGTTAAGAGTCGTCGCACTTCGGTTCCGCGCCAATTGGTGAATTTGGCGAGAGTAGCGGGCCAACCCCATAGGCAGTATCCGAAGATCAGCACGGACACGCTGATGGTAACCCCACGGCGCGGTTTGCTCGCAGGGATTAATGAAAGTGCCAATGATAAGAGATAGCCGACAAAGGGCAGGGTGGCGATGAGTGAACTATATTGATACCGTGAACTCATCGCGGCGAGAAATCCGGTGTGATAGCGACCGATTCCGAGTAGCACGGCGTTGCCCAAATCAAAGGCAAGCAAGAGAAGGAGAACGTGCAAAACGCGTCCGCGACTCATCATCAGTGCGGTGAAGATGATCCCGACTTTAGTCGATGCGATGAGCATCATGGTGACGGGATGAAGTGAGGTGTCCCCCCCGAGGGCGTGAAAGGGATTCAGCAGGAAGTAACTGGTTCCGAACTCCAGAATGTCTCCCCAATGCCCCGTCATATGTTGGTGATTTCCGGCCGAACTCATTTTGATCACAATCGCTATTGCCACGGCGGGGATGAGACAGAGAAGCGTGCCGGGTATTTTCTTGTAGATACGGCGTGGAGCCAAACTCATCGCAACAGGCAGCAAAAGACCGAGGGCAAGCACGGCACCGGTCAATACTCCTCGTGAGAAGGAGCAGGCGCTTGCGGTGGAGAAGAGGAAAAGGGGCAGATGCACGCGCCATGTGAATCCATCCAGGAGTTCACGATTTCGCATCAGCCACCACAAACCGATGAGTAAGAAGTTTGTGGCGAGCACGGCTGACCACTGCACGGACCAACCGAGGGTTTCGATATTCACCGGTGAAAGAGCGAAGATCAACACGCTGAACAGAGTTGCGAAGAACGGGAATCCGGCGCGTTGCAAAATTCGAGTGAACAGAAGCGTGTTCAACGCATGGCTGAGCCAAAGCAACCAGAGCATAGCCAGATAACTTCCCCCGAACCAAAACACGGCGTTGCCCCAAAGCACTTTAAATAGCGGCACAAAGTTTTCCGAAAAAACAAGAGTGCTCCATTTGGGCAGCCCCATCTGCGCGATTTGATCGAGGAGAAAGAAATCGTCGCCAAACCAAAAGAGTTTTTTGAACTCGCGATACCAGATAAGGAAAGGCGAGAGGGCGCAGAGTCCGGCTATCCATGGGAGTTGCCGGGACAGTTTCGATTCCCTCTTGCCGTGGTCGTGGGTTGCCGAGTCCACGGCGGTTGCGGTGGCGGGGATTGAGAACAACGGAGTGGAACGTTGTTTCCAAGCGGATGATATCTCCCAAGCGACTGCGGAAATAAAAACGAGAAGTAGGGGGTAAATAGGCGCAAAAGAGGTCACCGAGAGAACAGGAAAGGATGTGGTGTCGATCAGACTGTGAATTACGATCGAAGCGGCGACAGCTCCGAGCGCGGCAAGTGCTACCGTTAATGGGTAAGTCCATGTGCGGTGCCAAAGTGTCCAAGCGACTCGTGAAACCAGTGCGATGAGCGAAAGGTAAAACAGGATCGGGATAAGCTTGCGGATGGTTTTCCCGATGCGATGCAGTGATTCAACCTTCCACTCATTGAGTAGATAGCGTTTAGCGCCGACGGTATCGAGTTGTCCCACCGGTGGAGACAGTCGTTCGTGGGTAATATCCCGGAATAACTGGAGTTGTTCCGGTGAACCTTCGCTGGGCGGGGGGCGCGCGCTGAATAGACTGAATCGCGCGACAAAATCGGTAAAGACCACGAGGTTGTGCACGAATTGTGCCGCGTTGTCTTGGCGCCAGACGGGCAAGAATCCGCTGCGATATGATCGCGCAGGTAAAAGCTCCTGATCGCAGGCATTGTTGATTTCCTGAGCCATGGAGGAGTAAAACTCCATCGCTTGGGATGGGGAGTTGGCATGACCTGCTTTGAGGGTTGCTTCGCGCAGCGCCCACATGAGCCAGCCTCCTCCAATTTGCTCCTGATCTGCCGGTAGGTGGGTGAAGAATTCCGATGCCCCGGCCCAACCGCGGGCGACTCCAGCATCGAATTGTTCCTGCACCTCGGCGAACTTCGGGCTGACCCTGGCGATCGCCTCTCGCGCTTGGCGTGTTACGGGCACGTAGGCGAGATTCGGTCCCACTTGAACTCGCGACATCGCGCCGTAGGCATCCTGAAATTCCGAAGCCCGAAACTCGCAGGTGCCGAACCAGCCATAGTGATACTTGTTCAGAGCGCTTACCGTGAAAATGGGCAGACAAGCTATCCCGAGTCCTAGTCCTAACATGCGGATGGCTTGTCGACCCAGATTTGGAGAATCGAGCCAGGCTCGTAGACTGTATGCGCCTGCGAGCAAAACGATGCTAGGTAGGATCCATAAGCTTTCTTCTCGGGTGAGATAAAAAGCTCCGGTGGCCAGACCGAGTAGCAACGCCCAAGAAATTAAACGACGTGGCGATTCCGCACGGCGCAGATACATCGCGATCAACGCGGCAAACATGATGAGCGCCAATGACCCGTAGACCTGTTGGCGCAGCACCCGTCCCATACCGGGCATGTCGTAGGTCATCGGATTGCACAGCAGCAACGCGTAGACGGTGAAGCGCGCGCCAGCCGATTGTATTGCGGGCCTTAGTGATTGCACGAACAGGGCACACGCGGCGGCGTAGAATGTATGCTGGGCCAGGAATAGCGGCACACCAACGAGAAAAGCAGCCGCAATAAAGAGAGAGTAGAATGGTCCCTTGGCGAGAGTGAGTTCGTGATAGGACCCCAGCCAATTGCCATTGATCAACTGCTGTGCGAGTTGAATGAACAACAGGTCATCGTGCCCCGCGCTGCCGATGGCAAAAATGCCTTGGCCGCGGGTGAACCAGAGCTTGATTCCAGTGAGAATAATGGCTGCCGCCAACCAAAACCATCTGCGTTTTACGACGGTCATTCTCACCTAGATCTGGTATCAAGACGGAGCACGCCGAGAAAGAAACTTGTCAGGATCATCTGAAATCCAAGCAACATACTGAGTGCACCGGGAATGACCCAACGTAGAGTTTCGGTAGGTTGCAGGCTACCGAAACCTTGATCGCCCCAGAAGCGCACCGCGCCAATCGAGAGAATGAGACCGATCACGACGAGGATACTTCCGGCGACGAGGCCCAACTCCAAGGTGAGATATTTGATCCACTTTTCGAAACCTGCTTTGGCTCGATATAAACCTGCGCGAACCGCGAATAGTTTGCTGAGGATCGCAAAAGACACCGCTTGAAAGCCGATCAGAATGGTAACGCCTGCAAACAAGAGAGTGTGCACATCCAAAGTGATTCGACCCAAAGTCAAAGGGCCGGGGAGTAGCATCGCTCCAACGATGACCCCAATCGTCATGAGGATAATTCCCGGATACCAGAATAACCAGCGAGGGCTGAAGAGCAGCATGAATCGGAGGTGACGCCAGCCATCGCGCCAAGGACGAAGATGGGGCGCACGATCGCGTCCATCTTTACGCAACACGGTGGGCACTTCTTCGACGCGGAGACCGAAAAGCACGGACTTGATGACGATTTCAGATGCGAGTTCCATCCCAGTGGTGCGTAGATCCATGGTTTGGTAAGCATCTGTGGTGAAGCCTCGCAAACCGCAGTGGAAATCACCGATGCCGGTGTTGAAGAACAGGCGACCAATGAATGACAGAATGGGGTTTCCTATGTGACGATTTTTCCATGGCATCGCCCCGGGTTCGATTCCACCGAGGAACCGATTGCCCATGACCAAATCTGCTCCGGCTCGCAGGCGTTCGACGAAGCGGGGTAAGTGGGCGAAATTATAACTCCCGTCCGCATCGCCCATGATAATGAATTTGCCATAGGCGGCGGCGATTCCTCCGCGCAAGGCATAGCCATAGCCTTTCGCTTCCACTGGGATAACCCGCGCGCCGCATTTTGTGGCGATATCTTGTGATCCATCGGTGCTACCGTTGTCGGCGACTACGACTTCCCCGACGATATGGGCTTCGGTCATGGCATCCAGTGCTTCACGCACGCAACCCTCCAGAGTCAGCGATTCATCCAGACAGGGAATGACCACAGTCAGTTCGATTTCGTTTTGAGTATCTTTTTTTTGCACGGGTGAGTTTCGATATGAGGGGTGACATCTGCAGAAAAGCCAAGCAACCCTTACAAATCGGTGCGTTGCTGTCTCCACCAGCTAACCGTGGCACAGATCGTGGCAATGAAGGCGATTATACCCAGAGTAGAATGAAACCCGGCATGTTCTTCATTCTTGAGTTGGCGTCCAAGCTTTGTGGCTAACTCTGGATCCTCAGTGGGCACAGGCGGCGCCGCAGCAACCCACGCTTCCGTATCTGTCCTGCCATCATAGAGCACCACGTGAGCGTCGCGCCCCTGATATTGGCTGAGATCTACGGGCCAATATCCAATCGCAGTAAGGTTGGGTCCCGGGCACCCAATTTCGGTGTCCGTTATTTGTCCTGATGAATCGAGGACCCGAATGCGGAGTCCGTTTCCATGGCCGATGGGATAACCGGCGTAGGGGACGACTAGCCAAGGTTTCTCAATTCTGAACACTGAACTGATGACGGTGCCCGTAAACTCGGCGCCATCCGGAGCGGTGCCAAAGAATTTATTTCGCAGCACGATTGGGGCAATCGGAGCTGCACCTTGTAATCGTGCGGAATCAAACTTGGTCGAGCCATATACACTAAAGGTTAAGTCTGGAAGTGCGGCGTTCCCTCCGAGGGTTTGTTGCCATCTCTTTTCCTGATTGAAGGCCAAGGGATTGGACCAAGTTGATAGCAATATTATCGCGAGACTACCAATGATGGCCGAGATCCGCCAACGCCAAGGATCACGTCTATCGGCTAGGGGGACAAGGGCTCCAGCTACTGTGGTGTATCGTAATAATAGCGTGATCCCGATTAGGGCTAGGCTTATGCCGAGGATGAGTAAGCTGATCCATTTTGACTGGAGGGTTCGAACTGCACTTTCGATAAAACCAGCGGCGTTGGCTGGAAAGACTGTTGAGGGCAGCACGGTTGAGAAATTTGGAGACTCGAGCAGGTCCACAACGGCATCGGTATCATGATAGATTAGACTGCGAGCATCAGGTGCTTCTAGTGGCACTCGGTTCTGATCTTGCAGCACGCTCTGAATGGCTGACCGTCGAATCTCAGCCTCGCTGGCGGCATTGCGATGAAAATGACGAGATTGTCCTTCGAGGGTGCCGGTGGCCAGACCACCCACGAGAAGCCCACTCCAGATGATAGCTAGCGAAAGAAGGGCCGGCCGCATTTTTTCTGAATTCGGCGTGAGCCGTGCCAATGCCATGGCGCCGACCAGCACGCCGATGAGATGGAAGTCACCATAGCGTGAGTCGAAATTCCCTCCCAGATCGGTTTGTTTCCATGCGAGGAGGAATGTGTAAGCAACATTCCACAGACCCAGTGAGAAAACAATTCGATCAAATGCGGTGGTTTCTGATCTATTGCGCAATCGCAGAGCGTGAATCATCCATGGTAGTTGGATGATAGCGATCGCTCCCGGTATCTTGTTAGGCCACCCGAGTAAGTGCAGCCAGTTATGGAGAAAAGTGATAGGGTCCTGGAATAATGAAGCCGTTGCAGAAGATTGATTGAGTATTAGGCCGAGGATCAGACCGATCATCGCGCTTGCAAATGGCACGAGGTGGTCGCGAATCTTTCGTGGACCTGTCCAGAAGAATGACGCGACGACAGCGAGTGGAGTTAGCCACATCCCATCAATCGTGAACAGCGCGGCGAGCGCGGCACCTTGGGCGATCCACCAGAAACGGGTATAGGCTTGCTGAGTGCAGGTGCCGTGGATGTGCACGGCGAGAAGCACCAACGCGAGGGTCGGGGCAGATTGATAACCCCATGTGATGCTCGCCCATGCGTGAGGAACGGATCCGACGAGAACCAGAACGAGTAGGACGGGCAAGGCGGCAATTGGGGTGAGAAATCGCAATGCCCACTTGGCGATGATCAGGACAAAGCCAGTGAACAGCACAGCGTTAATCGTCATTTGAACCAAGGGGTCCCATTTGCCGGTAATCACTAACTGTAGCCACATGAACACTCGGTTCCACAGAGGGATATGGTCGTTCTGAGGAAGGAAGAAGTCTCCCAGGGATAATGTGCCGTCGAGCCATGGCCGCACGACTTGGAGCCCTTCGATTAACCACTGCTCGTAGCGAGGAACATCACTTGCGAAGGCATGGATTTCACCGAGTCGAGCAGCTAATACGACCAAGGCAGTTGCGCCCATAAATAACCGCGGGAGCAATGCGGCGTAGCGTTTTCCTGCAGATTGGAAATTTCTGACGCGTGCAGGCGATCGCCAAGCGTGCCATGCATCGATGGCGATAGCAGCGAGGGCGATCAGATACAGGGGATAGGCCGCCGCGAGCGCCGCCGTGCTTTGGTTATGAAAGGAAGTTACCTGAACCAAGATGTTGATAACAAGGTAGGCGGCACAGGACGAGAGGAGTGCGATGGCAAAACCGAGACAGAAGGAGATCTTTCGATCTACGATGCTTTCCAGTCCCCGTGCCAGGCCGATCACTAAGAGGAATGGCCCGAGCCATGAGATCACACGACCGAACCCGAGCCCAACGGCTTCAAGCACGGCTAGCTTGTTTGCACGCCAGACTTTGTTTTCGGGGCTCACTTCCATTGGCGAGCGCGGTGCGTAGCTTAGTGGTGTGCCAATGTAGTCGCGGAATATTTTTAACTCCGCGTAATCTCCACGACTATCGGGCGAATAGGCGGTGAAACCCTCGAAGGTGTAAAAGTAGCGTGTGAACTCGATGGCGGTTTCATAGATCGGACTTGCTAAGCTTGAAGGCAGAATTGGCAGAAATCCGCTACGCGGAGAACGTGATGGAAGTCTGCCTTCATCACAGGCTTGATTTACTTCATCAGCGATTTGCCGATAAAAAAGTGTCACGGCCTTGGCATCAGGTGCGAGGCCGGCCGCGACCACAGAATCACGTAGAGCCCACATGAACCAGCCTCCGAGGATCTCTCGATCAGCGGTGGCGAATCTGACATTATCGGCCCAATGATCTCCGACGGGGCCTTCGAGGTAGGGCTGCAATTTGGCGAAAGTGGGACTGACTTTATAGGTCGCCTCTCGCATTTCCCGGGTAACTGGCACTTGGTCCAAAGTGGGACCCACTTGAGGACGGGTGAGGGCCCCATAGGCGTCTTTGAAATTGGTATCTCGAAATTCAACCGTCCCGAACCATCCGTAATGCTGCCAGTTCAACGTGCTGATCACCATGAGAGGCAAAACCGCCGCAAACACGAAGATGGCGGAGCCTGCCAGTAGACATCGCCAGCGCTGGAAAAATTCTTGGCGTAACGATCCCCAGATGCCGAGGAAGAGCAGTCCCACTGCTGGTAACAGCCAGACACTTTCCTCACGCGTGAGCCAGAAGCCACCCAGAGAGAGGCCGGACAGAATGGCGGGTAAGCAAAGCCTTCGCACTGATTCCCGCCGGCGAGAAAAGAAAATCACCAGTCCGGCGATAGTCAGTAGGGCGAGCGGGGTGTAGATATTCTGCCTCATCAAGCGGGTGAGGTTCGCCGCGTCGTAGCTGATGGGGTTGAGTAGTAGTAAAAGATAAAACCCGCACTGGAATGCAGGGTGTCGCAACCAAGGTTTGATCGCTGTCGTCACAACGGCGCAAGCTCCAGCGTAGAGGATCTGCTGGGCGAGAATCAGTGGCAGACCGATCAAGAAGGTTGCCGCGATGAAGAGCGGAAAGAGTGGCCCTTTTGCCAAAGTGAATTGGTCATAGTGGCCCAACCAGTCGCCATTGATGAGATGGGCGGCTAATTTAACGAATAACTGATCGTCGTGAAAAGCCGGGCCAATGGCAAAAACTGTCTGCGCATTCGTGAGCCAAAGCTTCAGGACGGTGACGAGTATCGCCGCCCACAACCATCCGCTCCTGAGATTTATGCCAGACATGAGCGGATGGGTATTTGGGGAGGCATCATTTAAATTCGATGCCGGTCCAACCTGTCCAGTCGAAGGCGAATTCGTTGTAAGGACCCGCACTTACTCGAAGATAGACGATCCCTCGTCCTTGGGGGACTTTCGCATGAAACTTATGAAGTCCACGATCATTCACCTTATGCCTGGGATCGAGGAATCGCTCATGCAAAACGGTGGGCTCGTTATTCCCATCTTCCCAGACGACTGAGAATACGGCTCCATTGGTTTTTCCTCCGTTGGAATAAGCATTGGCGACAAACCCGTAGTAGCCATTGATTTCTCCCGCCCCAGAAGGCACTTCGAAGACCATTTCACTAGGAGCGTGCATAATCATAACGCGTCGATTATCAATGACCTCCTCATTAGGTTTCTGGTAAGCCGTGTAAGAAGAGGGAGCATCCAAGAACATGTGAAACATCGCTTGATCTGCCTCTTTGAAGTAAGTGGTGCCAGCGTCTGATGGAGGCATCGAGGAGAAGCTCACGTTGATTTCCTTCTTGAGACAATCCAAGTTCTGGGGAGCCGTTTCGATCACGATAGATTTGACCCGTCTTTTGGGCGTGCCTCCGGCTGCGCGCATAAAATCAAGTAGGTCATTGATTACGGGATTGAGCATAAAACCAGCTCGACCGATCGGACCCGGCAGGCGGTGGACTGATTCTATCCCATCCTCATCGATGATACGCAGATTCACCAGAGGGGGCTTAAAGAAGAATCTCCGAAGTTTGCCCAAGAGATTGAACTTATAATCGATCTCTACCCAGATTAGCTGATCATTAAGATCTGTTACACTGATTGGCTCACCCGGACTGGTGGTAGTCTTGCGGATGAATTTTGGCTCATAAGTATCGGCCTCAAAGGCCTCTGGCTTACGTTGCCAGAGAGTGAAGCCTTGTTCAGAGAAGAGATATTTATAGCGCTGGATCAGCATCCTGAGAGCATGCGGATCATCCATCGTGGCCAGACGAGAATCGACTGTCTGCAATTTGAACAGCACATATTCCGGAGCGTTTTCCCCTGAATAGTAATCGTAGTTCAGCCGTGAAAGGTGGGGCGTGTAAGCGGAATAGCCCTGAAAGACCGGTCTCGGCTGGTAGTTGAACCCATTAAATAACGCGACAGATTGTTCGAAGCCTAAAACATCCAATGAGGCATTTCCAATTTTGGCTTTTGACTTCGTCTTCAGCATATCGACGAAAGCTTGTTCTTTATGTAGACGCGCATCATAGCCCCGACGGCTATCCTCAACATTGAGCGCGAAATGGATGTTATGGTTGATGGTATGCTGGGAATTGCCAAGGGCACCACGAACCAGCCCCGGTAGGACTGCTTCCATCCCGACTAAAGCCGTTAAGCCGGCGATGGTCAGAATAGTTTGTTTGGCTCTTCGAAACTTCGGGCCATCTTCCAGCAGCAGGACGGAAGTCACGATCAAAGCCAGCGATGAGAAATAAAAGCCGACCTGGTGACCATCGGCCCGGATAAAGCCGTGCTTCCAATTTAAGTAGATGAACGCTCCTACTCCAGCCGTGAGGGCGAATCCGCGTATGCGATCAGTTTGAGTAAAGAGGTTTAATACCGCATGCACGATGACCAATCCCAGCACGGTTAGACCCAGATAGAGTTGCCGGGAGGGGCAAGATACCCCCATCGCATCCTGATAGCCTTGGCTGATTTGCCATGAACTATGGAAATAGGCCGGTAGGTTGGTCAGGTTCTGTCCACAGAGCATCCATCCCAGCATGAACAGTCCCGCATAGATCAAGGGTAGGCGAAGGGCTGTCATCCACTTCCTCTGGGTCCAATAACTCAGACCTCCGGCCAAGCCAATCAAGGCGACACAGAGCACGATGTTGGTAAACTTGATGAGAGACAGGGTCGCGAGCAGTCCGGCAAATATGAGTGAGCTCCAACGCCAGGGTCGGTCGCTTCGTTTGATTAATTCCAAGCCGACGAAGGCGATCACTATCTGTTGCGTGGCATCTTGGTAGGAGACGCCAAACAAAATGAAGAAGGTAAAGAAAAACAGGCGATTGTAGCCGTGGAGTCGCATCCCATGCCAGAAAATGATCGCGGAGAACGAGACTGCGAGGAAGGCATGCCAGGTAATCAGACTGGCCCATTGTCCTCCCCAATAGGTGTTGCCCATGACAAATCCAAGTGGGCCATAGGTGAAAACGACATCGGTGCCAAATTGACGGCCTTCCACGAAAAACTTACCCAGAGCCATTCTCCAAGACGTAT
Source organism: Cephaloticoccus sp. (assembly GCA_034669935.1). Taxonomy (GTDB): domain Bacteria; phylum Verrucomicrobiota; class Verrucomicrobiia; order Opitutales; family Opitutaceae; genus Cephaloticoccus. The sequence continues at coordinate 115,877 of JAXMOJ010000010.1, read as the reverse complement.
CCAGATCATGAGCGGGGAATGCAGGGACACGAAAAGCAACGGCGACCAAAATGAGGAAACCGAGCACACGAAAGACCCAATCAATGAGTGAGGGTTTGGAGGGAATGGTGCCGTTATTATCCATGGATATTAAAATACTAAAATTACTTCTCAGAGGGTCTAGTCGCAAATTTAACGTGACTGAAAACAGTCATATTACTGCTACTCAATCATATAGATGGGGGGGGGCGATACAGTGATGCTTCACTCAAATCGAGGTATGGACCAAAAAGTCCAGTCCTTGGAACTATTCTTCAAGCCATCGGTTTCAAGCACGAGATGAACATTGTGGGGGTTTTTTCGCGAGGGAAGTTTAAGCGTTTCGTGCTGCAAGCCGAGATCCTGAGAGTGAAGATTGGGTTCAAGTCGATGTTCCATCAGTTTGGTTCGGGACTCTCCATCTACGAGAAAAACGAAGAAAATTGCCCCATTCGTGGCGATACTCCCTTCGATGGCGTCATCAGGAAAGCCATAGGTGATGTTGACTGATTTTGCCTCGGGAGGCACTTGCGTAATCATCATGCCCGGGGCATGCACCAGTCGCATATCTTGACCATGGATCGTGCGAATGCTCGTGCCCACGGGCGACGCTATTTTATAGCCCGGGATGTCATGACGCAGAGGTGTTCGACGATGATAAACCGCAAAGTGAGAGTCGAAAAGCAGAAGGCTTTTCCCTGCGAGATCAAGCGCCTCAATATCGGCCCGACGATCGAAGTCTTTTACGCGTTCATAGTTCTGGGCGGCCAGTAAAGGCGCGAAATGCGTCAAATCTCCTTCTCCGTCGGCTCGCAGGACTAACCAGTTGGGTTCTAAAAATAAAATTAGATTCTGCCAATGGATCCCCACAAGATTACATGCGGCAGGGACTTCCCGAGAAGACATGCCGGGCCAATCGTATGTTTTCAGACCGGAAAAATAGCCGATGTAGCCGAGGGGTTCCATGAAGACGGAGTCCCCAGGGGCGGCGCGCTCTTTGATCCATTCGCCAATCAACTGTCGATTTCCATCCTCTACAAACGTTTGCTGGGCCTTAGCTTGCTGCGAGGCAGCGAGGGTAAGGGTCAACCCACCGAATACCACAGCCACACTGCTGGCTCCTAGGATCCATCGAAGAGTGGTGTGATCCGATTGCCATAGCTGCCCGATGCTCCCGGCCAGCGCGATCCAGGCGAGTAGTGTGGTGGCGGGTAAATACCAGGGGAAGGGGAAATAAGGGACAAATGAGAGGTATGAAATGGCGACAAAGTAAGCGAGGGACGTTACTCGGCATTCCAAACGCAGTCGTGGGATGAGCCATAGAACCGAAGCGATAGTTCCGAGTATACGACCGAACGGAAGACTCCAGGAAGGCCACGTTGGAAACATATAATAAGCGGGAAGAAAGCTGCCTTCTGCTGTCGTCGCGCCTTTCCAAATCAAATACGGGAGTTGCCAGATTCCCTGGAGAAAATTCTGCCAAGCTACCCCTTCTTCTGTCATCGCTGCTTTGGCCACAATGGTATGAGGGATTGGACTACCGTAATACCAACCTGCCCACAGTAGCCACGGGCCATAGATGACCGTGGTGAGCATTCCAGCCTTGAGGAAGAGCTGAAGTTGCTGGCGTCGATCACCTCCGGTTCGATCGGATTGATTGAATAACCAGCACCCTGCAGCAATGAGGCCGACATAGATAAAACTATCGGGTCGAGTCCACATTAACCCCGCCCAAGCGGCTCCGAGATGTCGCCATTGGGAGGGGCGCGGGCTGAAGTGAGCCCAAAGCGCATAGGCCAAAAACAGCAGCATGAAGGCGGTCTCCATTCCATTGATGGTGAAATCGAGTGACTTGGCATCGGTGAGAAGCATCACGGCGAGCAAACCCGAGGCCACAGCGGGCCAAGCCAGCTTGCGCATCAATGAGACCAGCAAAGTGATCGCCCCGCCAAAAGCCGCCGCACAGATTACCCGATACAACCATAAGGCGGCGGTATCTGAATTATTGCCCGTGACGAAACTGCATGCCGCGGGAATCAACACGCCCAATGGCGAGGTAAACGTATGTAAGCGATCTCCTACATTGTAGACCAGTCCGTTTCCCGTGGCTAAATTTTTGCTCGAACGGAAGGTGATATAATAATCCTCCCAGACACGATTGGTATAGAGAGCGAATAACAGTGCTAATAGAAAGCCGGCCAGAAACGTTATGCGCAAGACGGGCAAGGTGCGGAGAGTGGTCATGCGAAGTTTGTTGGTCGGTGGAGCACTGTATTGGGGAAATCGGTGGATGAGGATACTGATTTGCTTACAAGAGAAATACGACAATCGACCGCCAGGAATCAACTAGTGGGACCATGATAATTGTTCCGATGAAGGCTCACCACTTTGATAAAGAGCGCGGGATGAATTATTGCCAACCTTCGATCTTGAATTGGGTATTTAACGATTTATCCCGTTGGAGCGGTCGCACAATGAGTCCCATCCATCCACCGGATTCAGGGGGGCGCCCTTCAATGGAATAGGAGCCTGTCTGGATCGGGAGAACTTCCTGATGAATGATTTCCAGGCGCGTGGATTTGCACCATACCAACATGACGATAGGGGGGGTGCTGTCAGCTTTGGTTTGAGGAGAGACGTGCACGGTGGCTTGCCATCGTTTCCCCGCTACCGGTGCGGACTTCCATGCTTCGAAGGGAACAGTTATCGGATCATTTTCTCCAGCGGACTGGGACTCGCCCGATATACGAAGCCAGATGAAATCGTCAGCGGCTAAGATAGTGCGACGGGCAGTTCCGGTAATGTTGAGACCAGGTGGCACCCCTTCGTCTTGGGTGTCACCAACATGAGGTATGCGTATCTCTCTCCAGCCAGCCGTAACGGAATTCGATTGATCACCGGAGGTTTCAATTTCGAAGACGAGACGAGTTCCATTGGGTTCAACTCGGAAGGGGGCACGAAAGTCGGGCTGATCAGGGGTTAGAGTAATGGTCCTTGTTGAGAGCACGATGGGGTTGTCATCAATGAGGGAGAGTATTCGGTAGTCGATCTGGACGGCCGTTGTTAATTTTGTCGCGGTTGTAGCGACAAACATACCTTCAACAGTCCGAACAGGGTGATCCCATGCCCACGTCCAATTACCTGAGGTGCCAAAGTAGTCACCCCACGGACTCGAAGTAAATGTCAGGAGTTGAGCTGCTTCGCCCTGCGTTCTGCGCACATGAATTTGGCTGCCGGTGTGATCCAGCATGGCGAGGGCACTGCTGTCGGCAAACGTCATGGCAGTGCGAGCCAGATTTCGTTTTGTGCGTCTTTCGTAAAGTTTAACCACCTGTCCCAATGGGATGGTGCGAAAATTTTGATTGAGCCATATATGGAAATCAGCCGGCCAACTTTCCCAGTCTGGATGGAGAAATATTCGGTCGATTGGTTTACTCTCGAAACGATCGATCAACCATGAGGTGTCTGATTGCTGCAGTGAGGTGCCGAGGTCATACCAAACAGGCATACCTCTTAAAATACTTTCAGGGGTATCACGTTCCATCCATTCCAGAGTCGGTCCAAAGAGGACTCCGGATAAATTGCCGTTTCCGGCCTTAATTTTTTGAATCTCTTTGGCCGTCAAGAGAAGCGATTCACGAAGGTCGGCATCGAGTCGCACTCCTTCAAGATAGGCCAGTTCCGACGGGGCATTTTCGAGTCGAACAAAAGGGGTTCGATCTACATCAGACCGCGCATACAATGTGCGGGCGCCTTTCCAGGCGGCAAAGCCACCTGTGGTGATCCAGATGAGTGCGACTCCACCCAAGACAATCCGAGATGCTTTGAGGTGTGCGATATTATGGCTCATCGTTAGAGCCGCGGCTCCCACCAACACTCCGAGACTGGTCAGGGTGATGATTTCCACGTTAGTAATGGTCAGGAGCACACCACCGACGCCCATCGCCAGAGCCGTCAAGCAGAGCACAGCTTGGAGCACATGCGGATGGGCCGCCTCCGAGAATTTTTGTCGGGAGATCTGGCGCCAAGCCATCATGGTAAGCAGTCCAAGTGCGAGCAGACCGACGGTGTGCAGCGATTCAAAGAGCACATGCTTATGAAGGGTATAGGTCGGCGCGAGGTAGGCCTTCAGGGTGAAAATCTTCGAGACATAACTGACTCTCGCCTCAGCCAAACCCACCACATTGAAATACCATTCATTGGGGGTGGCCCCCGTCCACCACAACTCAAGTCCGATGGGGATGAATAACCCGAATCCCAATAGTGCGCCCCAAGTCGCCAACACTCGCCGCCATCCGATTACACCGGAGGCACCCGCTCGTAGAGTCAGCAGCCCTCCCAGTCCGATCGTCAAAGCTTGGAAATTGATCTTATTGGCCCCGCCGATTAGTAAGGCCACGCAGAGCAACCAAGTGCGCCAGTCACGCAAATTTCCCCCGCGGGTAGGATTCGCCAAAACGAATACGACCACAGCAAGACAGAGTAATCCCACCGGGTTATAGAATATAATGACATGCTGGGCGAAACCCGCCCAAGAAACCGCTCCGGTGATGAGGGCAGCGGTTATCGCACCTAATGATGGCCGAAGCAGTGCGAACACTGCGAGGGCTCCTCCCAAACTTAGAATCAGCCCGCCCCAGGTCAGCCCCAGATAACTTCGTCCGAATATCCATTCCACGGGTTGAGGCAGGAGATAACATGCACTTTGCATGGTTGATCTAAAATCGGTGTAGGGTTTGAGCCCTGCTTCAATTTTTCCCGCGGCGGTGATCATCGACGAGTAGTCATAGAGATCGCTGAGAATGTCGCGGTTACGCAACCATAGGATCGTGGCTCCCACGAGGATCAATACCAATATCGCGTATCCATATCGCGTGGACTTCACAGTCGAATTATTGGTGAGTTCGGAAGGTGAGTGATAAGGATACAATGAATGAAGAAGACTGAGGGGCCTCAGAGGAAGAGACGACTATCAATACTATATGGATGCTTCTCACGGTTCGAATCGAAGATCCTGCCAGTAGCCCCAGGTGTAGTGAATGCTCCCGGTCGGACTTGGTGAGGTTCGCATGATAAGTTTACTGTTAGGAAGTGTCGGTAGCGTGATCGAAAAATCATGGACTCCCTGATCAGCAGGCACGGTGCGAGGTTGTAGAAGCCGTTGCCACAATATCGTGCGCACGCCATCGGTGTCCTCTGACTCGATCGTAAATGTTACCCCATCGGTATTGCCATCGCCCGTGTAGGCACGGCGGAGTAAGCCGATTTTCCCTGTGAGTTTCTGAGACCCCTCAGGGAGTGGGAATTCCAATCGCGAAGGGGCATGGGCAAAGAGAACATCGCCGCCGTCTTCTTCCATGAGAGCAAACCCATTAGGACCCTCACTGTCGATGGATGTGACATCAGTGTTCTTCCACCTAATAGTTGAAGAGAAAATCTCAGCTTTGATTCCATGCCAAAAAGTGTAGTTAAAAGCGTCATCTTGCGGATGAGCGGGACGGTTGATGAAGCGGAGCTTCGCATGAGGAATCGTCGGCACAGTCACAGTAAACGATTGGATTACCCGATCGGCAGGGTTGTCCCTTGGGCGCAATGTTTGAGCGAACAGAACGGTGCTTGTTTCGTCGGGGTGGACTTGTATGATTTCGAAGATGGCGCCAGAGGTTTGCTTTGGCCCTGTCCAAGCGCTTTCAAGGAGGCCGAATTGGCCCGACAGTTTATTGACCCGAGGATTTTGCTTGAAGGTGAAGGAACTCGGAGCGTGTGCGAAAATCAACTCTTGTTCGTCATTGATCACCCGGCTGACACCGAATGGTGCAGTATATGATTCGGGAGAAATCATCTTGCCACGAAACATTAGATGCATCGGGTTGCGCCGATGGTAGACGGCAAAGTGAGAATCGAATAGCAGAAGATTTTTCCCTGAGATATCGAGTTTCTCAATATCTGTGCGGCGATCGAAATCCTTTACTTTGTCATAATACTTGGAAGCGAGTATGGGAGATAATTGAGGTAAATCTTCACGCCCATTTGCACGCAAAACCAGCCAGTTTGGTCTGAGGTAGATAATGAGATCTTTCCAATCGGATCCGACTAATTTGGCAGCTTCGGGGACTTCACGTGATGACATGCCGGGCCAGTCGTAGGTTTTGAGACCGGAGAAGTAGCCGATGTAGCCGAGGGGTTCCATGAAGACAGTGTCACCGGGTTTGGCGTGATCGTGCAGCCATTCACCGATTAGGCGGCGATTGCCCTCTTCAACATAAGCCTGCTGGGCTTTGGCCTGCTTGGCGGCGGAGGCCGTGAGTAATAATCCACCGACAATGGCGAAAGCACCGCCCGCGCCGACGATCCAGCGAAGGTAAGCCCGATTCATTTGCCACAATTGCCCAGCCGCACCACCCAAGGCGACCCAAGCTAGGAGGGTAGTGGTGGGCAAATACCACGGAAACGGGAAGTAGGGGACAAAAGAGAGATAAGAGATTGCGACGAAGTAAGCGAAGGAAGCGACGCGACATTCCAAGCGCAGGCGGGGCACGAACCACAATAACGAGGCGATGATTCCGAGGATGCGTCCGAAGAATGGGTTCCACGAAGGCCAAGTAGGAAACATGTAGTAAGCGGGCAGGAAGCTCCCTTCCGCTGCGGTGGTGCCTTTCCAAATCAGGTAGGGCAGCTGCCAGATACCTTGGAGGAATTCCTTTAGGGCTTCTCCTTCGCCCGTCATGGCAGATTTGGCCACGATCGTGTGGGGGATCGGTGATCCGTAATACCAACCGGCCCAGATGAGCCACGGTCCATAGATTGCGGTGGTGAGTAATCCTGCTTTGAGGAAGAGTAGCAGTTGCTGCCGTCGATCTCCTCCGGTGCGCTCGGGCTGATTGAATAGCCAGCAGCCTGCGGCAATCAGGCCGACATAGATAAAGCTATCAGGTCGGGTCCACATCAACCCCGCCCAAGCTGCACCAAGGTGCTGCCACTGTCGGGTTCCGGGACTAAGATGGGCCCAAAACGCATACGCTAGGAAAAGCAGCATGAAGGCCGTTTCCATCCCGTTGATCGTGAAATCGAGCGATTTGGCATCGGTGAGAAGCATGACCGCCAGCAGCCCTGAAGCGATGGCGGGCCAGGCCAGTTTGCGCACTAGCGAAACCAGTAGGGTAATTGCGCCACCAAAAGCCGCCGCGCAGATTCCCCGAAATAGCCATAAGGCTGCGGTATCGGAACTATTACCCGTGACGAAACTGCAGACCGCCGGGATTAACACTCCCAAGGGGGAAGTAAACGTGTGCAACCGATCACCAATATTGTAAACAAGACCATTGCCCGAAGCTAGGTTTTTGCTCGAACGGAAGGTGATATAGTAGTCCTCCCAGACCCGATCGGTATAAAGGGCAAATAGTAACGCCAAAATGAAACCGGCAAGAAACGTGATGCGTAAAATAGGGAGTGGACGGATCGTGGTCATTTGGAAGCTATCGGTCGGTTGGCGTAAAACTAATCATGAAAAGCTTAGGCATAGGCGCTAGGTGCCACTGCTCAAGGTGATAAAATTATCATAGTTCATTCGCACCCAATATCTCCGCGGCTAGCTAACTGCGCTATGTATATTAACGGGCTAATCATGCTAACTATGCACGAGCACGGCTTCGCGGGCGAGCTCGACGTGTTGCGGTAGCACTTTGCGGTGATCGTAGATGCGTAGTGCTTTGGAATAGGCCGTTTCAGTTAGTGTTTTCCCGCTATGCTCTTTGGCCAAACAGGTCCAGATCATGCGTGAGAGGGCAATGGGATCGCCGGGTTTCACGAGATACCCCTGTTGGCGCTGCCCGATCATCTCGGCGATACCGTGCACATCAGTCGAAACGATCGGAGTGCGGAAAGCCATCGCTTCCATGACTACGCGGGGGAACGATTCTTCGTAGCTGGTGCAGACGAAGACATCGCTCGCCCCGAAGAAGTCGAAGACTTGGTCGGTCTCAGGAACGAGGGTGACGTTTTCCAGGTTGAGTCGCGCGAGGTCGCGTTTGAGTAAATCAAGATAGATACCCTCACGCGCCCCTACCATGAGGAATCGGAATTTTCCAACATGGTTCTGCTGATTGAAGTGCTCGATGGCACGAAGGAAGGTGTGCTGCCCTTTGCGTTCACAAACGGTGCCGATGTTGGCGATGACGATTTCATCTTCGGCAATGCCATGCTTCTTTCTTAAGGCACCGCGATCCTGAGTCGCGCGCACCGTCTCGATATCGCCGAGTCGAATCCAGCTCGGCACAATGCGGAAATTATCGTGGAGATTGTCATCCTCGTAATAGTCGCGAGTCGCCTGACAAAGGAAAAGGGCGCGAGTGGCTGAGGTGAATGCTTCGTGCACGAGATGGTGGTGATCCAAGCGAAGTTTCTCCTCGAAGAAACGGAATATCGAGGTGCTTTCGTGGATGTAGAATAGCGATGGTTTTCCGGCGGAGCGGGCAAGATGGATCCCCCAGAAACTCATCAGCGTGTTGCAGACGACCAGATCAATATTATCCCAGTCGAGAGTGTGGGCAATATCGTGAATACGGCTGTGGAAAATCTCCTCATCGGATGAAGCAAAAACAGGTTCGGCCTCAACCATTGTAATTTGCGCTCCCAGTTTTTCGTAGTCGCTGCGCAGAGGACCGTCTTGTCCGGTCAGCACTTCGATCGAGAATCCCGCGTGGCGCACCATGTGGGTGGCGTATTCCAACAGGAAGAGGGGCGCGCCTTCGAGGTTGAGATTATGGGTGATCAGGAGCAGGTGGAGTGATCCGGCGCGATTGGCTCGAGCGAAATGGGCTCCGCGACAAGCCGGCACTCCGTTTGTTAAATGGAGGTGCTCACTGAAATAGGGATCGCGGTATTGCGGGTAGCGATTGACGAAGGCGATGTGTTCGGAGTCGTCGAACGTCACTCCTCGCGTCGCGCTGCCCCAGTGCATGAGTTTGACCTGCGGCGTGTAGATTACACGTTGACCGGTTTCGCGCACGCGTAGGCAGTAATCGACGTCGTTGTAAGCGACCCCAAAATCCACTTCGTCGAAACCATTCAACTGTTCATAAATCTCGGTGCGTGTCATCAGACAGGCCCCCGTGACCGCGGAAACCTCTCGCGCGACATCGTGTTGGTTTAACGGGCAATCGGCGGTGGCCACATTCGCATAGGGCGTATCGGCGAGACCGCCGTGAGGACCAATGATAATGCCGGTGTGGTTGAGCGACTTGTCGGGGCAGACGAGTTTTGCACCAACGATACCAACATCAGGTTGGGTAAACCAACCGACCATCTCCTCAAGCCAGCCGGTTTCAAGGGCGTTAACATCGTTGTTGAGGTGGAGCACGAGCGGCGTGTCCAAGAGCGGCCGAGCGAGATTGACCAGATGAGAATAATTGAATGGTGCGCTGCGGTCTTCCGGTCTCACAACGATGCAGTTCAGATCGGTGCGTTTCTGAATGCGATCCAAGTAGGCCACCGCATCGGCATCGCGGGAATGATCGTCCACGATGATGAGTTTGGCATGGGCCCAATTGACCGTCTCTTCAAGCAACTCAACGCACTCCTGTAGGAGGTGGAGTTTGTCACGTGTGGGGATGACGATGGTGACGGGGAGACGATCGAGAATCGTGGGTGACCAACGTAACTGGTGGTAGCGAATGCGTTGATGGTGTCCGCTCTCGGGAAGGAACGGGGCCGCCTCGATCCCGCGACGTTGTGTCGCTTCGGCCAGAGCTTGTCGTGCTTGTTCGACGGAGTGATCTGTCGGATCGGTCTGCCGCGAGCGACTCTTCCGATTATGCAAACATATCAAGGGGATGTGGGCGACTTGATCCGCCTTGAGCGTGTCGTTGATCCGGAGTGTGAGGTCATACCAAGGCACTTCGGAAAAGGATTCACGAAACGAACCAAGGGCTTCAAATCGCTCACGACGAACGACGCTGAGATGTCCGGGGAAAAGACCGGAGTCGGCCAAGGCAGGGCTCCATTCCGGTTTGAATTCCGGAGCCGTGCGGTTTCCCTCATCATCCATCGAATCTTCATCGGTGTAGGTGAGTTCGAGATTGGATTGGCTGGTCCAGCGTTCAGCGGTTTCGATCAACGCGTCACGTGAAAGACGTGCATCGCCGGGGATCAGTGCGAGGTGCGTGCCCTGGGATTGATGGGCGGCGGCGTTGAGAGCGCGGATGTAATCATTCGGACCTGAGCAAGGCTCGGTCTTGAACCGTTTGTCATTTGCCACGGGCGATTTTGCTCCAATCAACCACGCTTCCCAGTGGGGATAAATTTGACCGATCAGGCCGGCGGTGAGTTTTGAAAGTTGGGAGGTATCACATCCGCGAGCATCAACAAGGACGGTGAAAACGGGGGGCGAATCGAGTTTGCTGACCGATTCGTTGAGGCGCTGTTCAATCGTTGGGGTGAGCTTATTCGTAGCCTGCCACGCAACATAAGGCTCCGGATTGACGTGCTCATAGTGGGCGAGAGATTGGGGCGCGAAGCTCTGGTAAATTTCCTGGGCGCGTCGCACGCCCTTCCGGAATTCGCGTAATGACCCGAGGCGGATCCGTTCGGCACGACAGGCTACGATGAATAACGCAACGAGGCGTAGCAGGAGGCCTTTGCTGAACTCGGGTAATGGTTGTTCATCGCGATTGCAGGCGCGTTGATAAAAGCGGCGGAGAAAAACAAGCTGGCGGGTGCCATCCTCCAGTTCGGCGTAAATTTGGAGATAAGCGGGATCGCTGGCGGATTCATCGATATCCACCATGCCGAAGAATTGAGATCGAGCGGCGTAGGGATGATCGGGAAACATCTCTGCGGCTTCGGCTCTTTCACGGTCACCGTAGTCGAGCTCGTTTTCGCTCAATGGGTGAGTCGTGGCGAGCAGACGCTTGATGCGCTGTTTCTGATGGATGATCCAACCTTCTACGCGAATTTTCCCAAATTGAGAACCACCGGTCAGTAATGGTTTTTCCAGAGCACCAAAGAAAGGAGGATTGGGTAATGTCTCAAAAGCGACCGTGGCGGATTCAACTGCGAGTTGTCGGGCGTAACCGCGAAGATCGCGCTTTGGATCGGCGCGATGGGCTTGGAGAAGTTTTCGCAGTTGATCTGGTAGAATGCCGGGTCGGAGTTTGGGGCGACGGCCGGGACCCTTGGTTGTCTTGATTTCTCGTCGCCAGAATTCTACCCAATTACCTCCCGAGTCACGCAGTTCCAAACGCATGAGGTGGGTGCCTTGGGGCGGTCTTATTTGAAGTGAAAAACCGGCATGAGGGAAACCGGACCAACCGCGATGGGTGTGCTCGATCTCGACCCTAGGCAATCCCCAGAGCCCGGGATAGGGGATCCCGTTGATGACGGCGCGAAAATCCGTAAACGTGGCACCGGTTTTCGAGAGAAACCAGCCGCTGATCCACGTGGGTTTGCCTGAAAACTTCCAGTCTTCAGGTTGCTCGATATCAAAGATATAGGAGTCGTTTTCGTTCACGCGGAATGCTGAAAGAAGGCAGAGAGGCGCGATTGGGGCAAGCCGTTAGCCGTGACTGGCTACGACCGAAGAAAGAAATCCGACCCATTGGTGGAGAAGGCGAGCAGGAGCGTGACTTTCACGAATCGCCGCTCCCGTGCATTCTGTTTCGCGCCGGAGTGCCGCTGGATCATGGTCAAAAGCGATGAGGTGGTGCGCGAGGGCAAGCGGATTGGATTCATCGACGGTTGGTAATCGCGAATCGGAAAGGTATTCATCGATTATCGGCGAACATGCGGGAACTGATGGCAGATTACTTGCCAAGGCATCGAGAATAGGACGGATCGGACCTCGATCAAAAAGTGGACCGAGGTAAAGCGAAAGATGCCGGACGTCCCAATCCGCTTTGGGTTTCAATGCGGGGGCATTGAATTGCTCATCAAGACGAGCGAGAATTTCACGTGAGGTTTCCGTGGCGGGGCCCTGACAGAACTGCCAACGCGCGGCAACCTCAGGGTGGTGTTGCCGCAACCATGCGACGGTGCGCAGTGGGGCCATCGCGACTCGAGATTCTGGAAGGGCTTCGCTTGCGTCGATCTCGGGGCTGTGCCAATGGGGGATGATGGTCGCGGGAGTATCGGCGAAGATCGTGCCCTGAGCGTTCGCGACGGAATGCGCAGGGAAACAGACAGCCTCCGTGGAACGCCAACTTGCGCGCATTATATTTTGCACGTGAGGAATCGCCGTGAGGTCGGGCTCGAGTGGCGCTGCGTGCCCGCAATCGAACAGCGATGCAATACCACGCCGTTTTGCGATGGGTAATGCCCAGCCACAGAGCGAATCGAAGATGATGACTGCATCAAGATGATCCCAGCGGATCTGCTTTTCTAAATCGGCAAGGCGAATGTCGGCGGTGCTTTCATCAGGTGCCGCAAAAAATGCCCCGGGATCGACGATTAGAGATTCCGCATCAATCTCGAGAAAGGAGTCGCGCATCGGACCGTCTTCCATCGCCACCACACGCACGGCCCACTCGTGAGAGGCTTTCAGGTGCCGCACCAAGTCGAGCGCACGCAGGCAGGCGTCGTCAGGCAAGAGTGACCGAAGTAAAAATAAGGCGCGACGCGGACGACCGGAGGGATAGGCGGCAAGCTCGCGCGGCTCGATTGGAGGATACTCCGGATGCTGCTTCTGCTTAGCGATGGACTTAGGTTGAGTCGCGATGCGTTGGGCGAAACAAAGCGTCACGGTGCCATCATTCGATTCGGAGTAAACGCGGAGGGAGGCCGGTTCGGTCAGGGTCGCCGGATAATCGACGAAGCCTTTCAAACGTGCGTGCTTAGCGCCGGTGTGTTCGGGCACTTTAATCGCGAGAGCGTCGTCGGTCTTACTATGTTCGAGATGATTGAAAACAAGGGTATCGGTGGTCGCGAGGACTTGCTTGATTGAGGCGTTTTCGTCGAGGAGCCAACCGATAATCGGAGCACGGCCATGATCCAATTGCGGTGTGTTTCCCGGTTGATCGAGATGGCCGTGGAAGGGATGGTGCGCATCGCGCATGGTCCATGTGCCATGCGGGCTCGCTTCGAGGCGACCCTCAACTCGTGGCGCAGGTTGTCCGTCCGCTGAAATCGTGAGTTCAATGGTCTCCAGATCGTGCCACAAGCCGTGTGCATCCATCACCTCTAGGGTGAGTGAGAGCGGTCCGTCGGTCTGGATGGGCACGCCGATAATATATTCGGCGGGAATCCAGGGCTTTTCGGATTTGAAATGCTGAGCGAGGTCGGTGCGGGGAAGCCCGAGCACTCCCAGATGGGTGGCCCCTTCGTGGCGCACGCGCAGGTCGATGCAATTACAACCCGGTTTGCCCACCACCCAACCACGAAGCCAGATGATCGGCCCGCAGAGAACCGATTGTGGCGCAGGCCATTCGAGGTTGTGAAAACAAAATGATGTTTCGCGCATGATCTAGTTGCGTTGGGAAACCACACCGTCGGCCAGCGCGGTGTGTTGGGGAAGCGAATTGGCTTCGTGATATTTTCGGAGCACGGCGGCGCGGGCTTTCTGAGGACGGCTAAGGTCCTGATCGAAGTGCGCCGCGAGGGCATTCTTAATTGCTTCGGCTAATCGATAGCGGTCTCCGGGGGGGGTGTGCCAGGCCTCATCGGAGTTTAGCATTTCGGGGATGCCATTCACATTTGTGGTGACGATGGGGAGATGAAAAGCGGCGGATTCGAGGAGCACGCGGGGGAAAGATTCTTCGAAACTCGTGCAGACAAAAATGTCCGCGAGCCGGTAGAAATCAAAAATGTCAGAGGTCTCGGAAATGAAGACGACGTTATCTAGATCCAGCAGTTTGATTTCCTGCTTGAGCGAATCGAGATAAAGGCCGGGGCGGGCCCCGACCATCACAAATTGGATCTTCTGATCGGGGTAAGTGAAGCTGAGTTCGGTTTTGAGCAGATCAAGAGCGCGGATAAAGACGTGCTGTCCTTTTCGTTCGCAGACTGAACCGATGTTGACGACTTGCACCGCATCAGGGTCGAGTCCGTGTTTGCGGCGCAACTTGGTTTGGCTGCTCGCCGCGATAAATGCATCGACCCGTTTCACATCCACCCAGCTGGGTAGGAGGGTGAAGTTGCGCTGATCGCCAAGATGGTCATGAACGGCTCGCGTGGAGTCGGCCGTGAAGACGACGCGAGTCGCGATCCGGAAAGCCTCTTCGACCACGGGAATTAACGCACGATCCATAATCGGGGCAAAGAAACGACTGATTGCGGCACTCTCATGGATGTAGAGCAGAGTAGGTTTGCCTGCTTTCTGCGCCGCGTGGATCGCCCAGAAGGTGACCATGGTATTGGCGATGATCAGATCGGCTTCAGACCAATTCACCGAATGGGATTGTTTGAGGAGCGCAGCCTTGAATTCGTCGGGATCAGTTCGAGTGAAGGCATGCTGAAGATCGACCAGCTGCACGGTCATACCTGCTTCTTCAAACACCGCCCGCATCGGTCCATCTGAAGGTGACACGATTGAGACGGTGGCTCCCGGCCGCGACGCGAGATGGTTGGCGAGTTCGAAGATAAACCACGGTGCGCCTTCGAAATTTAGATTGTGAGTGGCAACGATGATGTTGCGCGCGGACATTGTTGCGTTTGGAGCGCTGATCTTCGGTGCGAGTTTCGCATGATGAGGTCGTGCAGGGGCGTCGGCCGAATAAGCATTCCAAGCCCGGACAAGACTCGGCTGCAATTCGCTCCAGGATCCGCTCTGAAGGCCGTGGCGTTTGGCGGAGCCATGCAAGGCCCAAGCGGCGCGGGCAAAGGTGAGACGAGATAGTGGAGGTAGCGAGACATCCGCTCCGGCGATGATCCGTGGAGTGAACCGTTGGGCAAAGACGATGTGTTTGGTGCCATCTTTCAGTTCGGCAAATATCTTCAACAGCACGGGAGCCATCGTATCGGCGGGTAAATCGACGTGGCCGACGAATGCAGAATTTTCACTGCCGGGGAGATCTTTGAACACCCCTTCAATATCCTCACGCGGCAGACCGTGCAGAAGCGGTGTTTCCAGCAACGGATCAATCATCGCGGTCACGCGGGAGATGGTTTCGCTGCGATGGGCAATCCATCCGGTGATTGAAAGTCTGCCATAACGCACCCAGCCCTCGTCACGGGGTTCTTCCAGCGCACCGTGGAAGGGGGGATTGGGCAGAGAGTTTAAGGGCTCGGCAATGGCTGAGGAAACGAGTTCATCCGCGAGGGCAGCTAAGGGCACTTGGTTGCGTTGCGTGCACGCTCTAAGCAGTGCAGGGAGCAACTGGTCCAGTTTAGCTGGCAGGCTGCTCGGCGACTGCGCTTCTTTTGCTTCGGGAGAAATACTGATTTCAGCTCGATAGATTTCCTGCCAAGATCCTGTTTGATCACGAACTTCGAGTCGAAGCATCGTCGCTCCGGGGTGGGGTGTCGCGAGAATGGTGAAGCCGAGAAAAGGAGGGCCGGGCCGGTCGAGGAATCGTTCGTCGAGTCCGGGTTTGGGGATACCCCAGATGGCGAGAAAGGGACGACCATCGATCCAGAGTCGCAGATCGTTGAGCACGCGTTTTTTCGGCGACCAGATCCAACCGGCGATCCAAGTGGGTTCGGCCGTAAACGCCCAATTCTCGGGCTTCACCTCGATATCAAACTGCCAATCACCGGATTCGCTCATGATACGAGTTTTGCCGAAGCGACTTCGGCGGCGAGTGCAGAGTGACGGGGGAGGAGCACCCCGGCTTCGAATTCGGCGACGACGCGGGCGCGTGCCCGGGCGGCGAGGTCGCGCCCGATTTCAGGATTCAGGAGTAGGTGGGCCATGCTTTCGCAAAGCGCGACGGTATCGCCCGGTGCGATTAAGATGGCTTCGAGGTCGGCTCGCGCTTGCTCGGGCACGCCGTGGACACCGGAACTGAGAATCGGAGTCTGGCAGGCCATCGTTTCCAAGATCACGCGAGGCGAAGATTCTTCGTAAGTGGAGCAGACGAAAAGATCGGCGGCGGCGTAATACGGGAAATAGTCAGGCGTGCCGGGATGCACGATGAGGTTGGGACGATCAATCTGCGTGAGTAATTCGTTGAGCACGTCATCGAAGGGCGTATCGCCTCCGCCCAGCATGATGAACTTGGTTTTGGCAGCGAGATCCGGATAGCGTTGCCAGAGCAAATCGACGGCGCGGGCAAAGATGTGTTGGCCTTTCCGATCACAGACCGAACCGACATTGGTGACGAGGAGTTCGTCTTCGCCGAGCTTGAAGTGGGCGCGGAGCGATTTGCGGGAATGTTCGGTGCGCCACTTATCAATGCGCGCGACATCGATCCAGCCGGGGGTGAGCCGATGATTTTCGGGACGCCCGTAATCGAGATGATAGTTGCGGGTGGAGACCGTCGTAAACGAAACGGCATCGGCGAGCGCGAAGGCTTCATCGGCTAATGCCACGACTTCGGGAGCTACTCGGCCGATGTAGAAACTCGCCGGCGTGGTGCTTTCGTGAACATAGAGCAGCACTGGGCGATCAGCGGCTTTGGCGAGATGCACACCCCAGAAGGTGGTGAAGGTATTGCAGACGACAAGATCGTGCGCCGAGAATTCGATAGTCGTGCCGATCTGTGTAAGCTCGTGGTGCGCGGCTTCGCGTGATTTTGCAGCGAATAAAGCGTCGGTATCAACGATCTGAATCGTGGCGCCACAGTCTTCGAATCGTTGACGAAGCGGACCGTCTGATGGGCTGAGGATGGTGAGTTTCGCTCCGAGAGAAGCGTAGTGTTGAGCGAGATCGATCAGGAAGAGCGGCGCACCTTCAAGATTTAGGTTATGCGTGACGAGCAGGATGCTCTTCGGAAATGCCGTGGAGGTATGGGTTGGGGCGTTCCGCAGTGGCGTGATCGCAGGCAGAGTGACCGGGGCGCGAAACTCATAGTCTTTTCTCACGCGCTCTTTTTCGGCGATCAATTCGTCATCACGGACGACTTCGACGTCGCGCCGCTGCAATGCCTGATCGAGAGCGTTGAGCGTGTCGTCAAATGAGCAGGTGTCCCGAGGAGGGAAAGGTTTCTTCTCGTCTTCGTTGGTGAAAAGATGGCTCCGGGCGACCGAACAGAGATGGAGACTGCCGTCTGCAAGTTCGGCATAGAGACGCAGGCAGACGGGAGTGGGGAGCTGAGCCGGCACGTCGATGATCCCGAAAAGACCCGCGTGCTTGGCATTGGCGTATGGGGAATAATGATCGCCGACTAATGGGGAAGGTTTCGCATGATCGATGGCTTGCCAAACTTGCAGATCGAAGGTCGCGACCACTCGTTTGATTGGAAGTGATTCGTGAAACAGGTAGCCGAGCACGGCCGCGCGACCAAAGCCGCAACGCGTGATCGCCGCCGGTTCGTCGAGGTGGCCGTGGAAAGGTTGATGCGGATGACGAAGATCGCGCGGGTAGGGGATGCTCGCGACGAGTTCTGTCGCGAGGGTGTCGAGTGGCGTGCTGCTTTGCGCGCGCTGATCACGCAGTAATATTTGCAAGGCACGACCGTATTCATGCCAACGCAGAGGGGCCGATGGCGTGGGCACTTGCGTGGGTGTGTCCGTCTCAGTGATCTGGTAGGAAGCGGTGTGAAACCGCGTCCATCGTCCTTCGATATCGAGTTGTTCGAGCACGACTTCCTGCGGGCCAGCCGGCAGATCGACGACGACATAAAATTCGGCGAGCGCATAGGGGCGTCCGATTTTGAAATGCTCCGCGAGATCAGCTCGGGGAATACCGTGCACTCCGGGGAAGAGGTGATCACCGGTGCGAGCGCGAACATCGACGATGTGACCGCCGGACGGTGGCCAGACCCAGCCGCGAATCATGTGTTGCCCGCGAGGCAGCTCGGAGCCGGAGGCAGGCGTTTCCAGATGACTGAAACTGGGAGCGGTTTCGGGCATGTCTGTGAATCAACCCAACCAGGCTTCACGCACAACCTGCAAATGAAGGGGTAATGCTCTGGCGTGATGATAGCTTCGTGCCGCGCGGGCATGGGCCATCGAAACCATTTTTTGATTAGCGTTACAATGATCGGTGAGGGCGGACTTGAGTGCGGTGGCGAGTTTGAACGGGTCGCCGGCGGGAACGAGATAAGCTTCATCCGTATTGGTGAGCATCTCGGGGATGCCGTTTACATCGGTGCTGACGATGCGGGTGCCAAAGACCATCGCTTCAAGGAGCACGCGGGGGAATGACTCTTCAAAGCTGGTGCACACGAGCACATCCGCCAGACGATAGAAATCGTAGATGTCGGGCGTTTCAGGGAAGATTTTCACTTCCTGTAATCCCATCAGTTGAATGTCTTCCTGGAGCGTCTCCATGTAGAGCCCTTCGCGTGCACCGACCATCGTCCACTGGATCGTCTGGTTAGGGAAGAGGTCCGGCAGCTCTTTTCTGAGGAGATCGATGCCGCGGATGTAGATGTGCTGGCCCTTGCGTTCACAGACGGATCCGATGTTGATGACGATCACCGCATCGGGATCGAGTCCGTGCTTGTGGCGGAGAGCTGCGCGATCATTCGCAGCGGCATATTTTTCAATCCGATCAAAGTCCACCCAACTCGGGAGGGTGCGGAAGTTATCGTTGATATTGAGCTCTTCGTGGATGTCGCGCGTGGCTTGGGCGGTGAAGACGACGCGGGTCGCGAGACGGTAGGCGTCCTCGATTGTTTCGTGCAACTGGACCGGCAGCAATGGCGCGAAGAACCGCTTCACGGTATTGCTTTCGTGGATGTAGAGGGAAGAAGGCTTGTCGAGATACTCAGCGAGATGAATGGCCCAAAAGGTCATCATGGTGTTTCCTATGATGACGTCGGTGTGGTCCCAGCTCTTCGAATTGGCGAATTGTTTGAGCGCGGTGCTGAAATCAGCAGGTGTCTTCGCAGACATCATCGGGGAAATGTCCCAGATCTCGAGGGGGAGGTCTTCGTCCTCGAATCGCTGGCGGAGGGGGCCGTCTTGAGGCGACGCGACGGTGATGCTCACGCCTTCCTGAGAATTGAGATAACGCGCCAGTTCGAAGATGAAGATGGGGGCGCCTTCGAAGTTCAGATTGTGCGTGACGACCGTGGCGTGGAAAGGGCGCGCGGTTTGCGCGTAACGCTGGTGATACGGATCGAGCGGGAGGTTGCGCGGTGGAAACGAGAGTGCTTCGTTGAGATAACGATCGCGGGTGCTACCGTGGCGGGCAATGTATTCAACGTGTTCGCGTTCGGCGTAGTTATTGCCGCGCGAGGCGCTGCCGATGTGGCGCAAGACGGCCTGTGGTGTGTAAACGGAACGTTGATTGGCGGCTCCAGCGCGAAGGCAGTAATCGACGTCGTTGTAGGCGACTTGGAGTTTGGCTTCATCGAAGCCATGCAATTCGCGATAGAGATCGGTGCGCGTGAGCAAGCAGGCGCCAGTGACGGCGGACACGTTGCGCGCGGCGTGCGGCAAGAAGAGATGTCCAAGGTCATCCACGGGTTCTTTCTCGAAGAGCACATGGGCGAGACCGTCGCCACGGCTTAGGCCGATTCCTGCGTGATTGATCGTGTGGTCAGGATAGACGAGTTTCGCTCCAACGATTCCGGTGCCGGGAAAAGTAAGCCAACCGGCCATGTCTTCAAGCCAACCGGGCGTGAGCGCCTCAACGTCGTTGTTGAGATGGAGCAGAAAGGGGGTGTCGGCTTGAGCGCTCCCAAGATTTACGAGGCGCGAGTAGTTGAATCCTTCCGGTGATTCGGGCGCGTGTAAAACGGAGCAACGTAAGTCATCGCGATCCGCGAGAGTCTTCAAATAAGCGACGGCATCGGCGTCGGTCGAATGATCATCCACCACGATGACTTGCACGGATTCCTTCGGTGTGGTTTTGGCAATCGAATCGAGACAGGTGGCCAGAAGGTCGGCGCGATCCTTGGTGGGGATGACGATTGTCACCGGATTTTCGCGGAGAATATCCGGACTCCACTTCAATTGATGCAGGCAGAGGGCGTAATCCTGGGCGAGTTGCGGGAGGATGGGTTCGGCGCGGAGTTGACGTCGCGTCAGGCTATCGGCGATGCCACGTCGCGCAGCGTCGAACAGGTAGCCTTTCTGATCGCCTCGGCTGGCAGTGCTCTCGGCGTGGGCGCGCCAATGATAGCCGATAAAGGGAACGTGAATCACATCGTCGTCATCGATCTGTTCCCAACAGCGGAGAAACAAATCGATGTCTTGGGCGCCGTTATATTCGGGGCGAAGTCGACCTACTTTTTCGACGATGTCACGGCGGATCACCGTGAGGTGATGTGTGTAGTTGTGCGTGACGGCCATCGCCGGGCTCCAGTTGTCCTTAAACTGGGGATCGAAATGGCGACCCGTGTCGTCGATTTTATCTTCGTCGGTATAAAGGTAGCCAGCCTTGGGGTGGCGTTGGATCGCCTGCGCGACGTGAAGGAGCGAGTCTTCGGGGAGCACATCGTCGTGATCGAGGAGGGCGATAAATTCACCGGTGGCGACCTCCAGAGCGGAGTTAGTCGCGAGAGAAATATGGCCGTTTTCGGTGCGGAAAATGGGCTTGATCCGTGAGTCCTCTTTCGCCGCCTGCTCTAGCATGCGGCGGACGTGGGGTTGCGGCGAGGCATCGTCGGCAATGCAGAGTTCCCAGCGTGGGTAGATCTGCTTCTGCATGCACTCGAGTAAATCGTTCAGGTAGTTTTCCGGGGTGTTGTAGGCGGGGACGACGACACTGATGAGTGGGGCGTTCGATTCGAGTAGCTTGGCGGTGTCCTGCCCGAGCACTGTCCGGAGGCGTGGCGTCATGCGATTATGCCAGCACCATCGCGTGTAGGGATCCTGATCGCGTCGCCGTTCGATGGCTTGGGGAACCTTCTTTTTTTCGCCACGGCCGAGGCTGGTCGCGAGGTGCTCTTTGAGGCGCCTTATTTCACCGCGTGCTTCCGGCCAGCTATCGAAGGTGAATTTCCCGAAGATTTTCCCGCGAAGAAAAGCCGCGAGCACTTTGAAGAAATAAATTGGTTTGTAGATCGGGATCGGGCCGCTGTGTTCGTCGCGTCGATCCAAATACATGCGACGGGCAAAGGCGAGAGGACGCGTGCCATCGCCGGTCTCAGCGAAGATTTTCAGATTGGCGGGATTAGGAGCATCGGAACGAATATCGACGAGACCGTAGTAGCCTGATTTTAACGCGTTGTCATGATCGCTGCGATGGCTGGCGACATCGGGTCGATCCTTGGGGAAAACCAGACGGTTCTCGGTTAGGACTCCAGTGGTGGCACTAAGTTGTTGGATGGTGCGTCCCACCCCGAAGATCCAACCAGTGATGCGAAACTTGCCATAACCAGCATTGATCCAGTGGCCGGGATTTTCGATATAGCCCAGGAAGCGTTCACCGATCGCGATATCGCTGGTTGGCGTGAGCACATCATGGAGGACTTGGTCGGTTTCGCGGCAGAGCTCCTTCCAAGTGGAGAGATGAAAATGACGGTAGAGGTAATGGAGCGTTTGGTAGGTGAGCGCCGCGCGTAACACGCGACGCGGTTTGATCGCCGAGGCTGGTAATTGAGATGTATCGAGCGGAGTGCTGAATAGTTCATGCCAATCGGTGCCATCGTGCCATTCCAGAGCGAGCGTTTGCGCCCCTTTCCATACTTGGACTTGCTGAACGAATCCGGTGCGGAGGGCGGCGAGCGAATCGCCAAAAGCAGATGCGGTGTCAGGTCGTTCAAGGCCGTAGATGCCCAGATAGATACGATCATCCACTCGGGCGCGGATATCCACACAGATCGCTTCCTCGCCGGGGTAGATCCAACCCTTGATCTCGATACCTTCGACCGTAAGTTCCCAGCTGCCTGGACTATCGATATGGTATGAAGGGATGTGGGAATTGGACATTGAGAACTGCAGATTAAGCGACAGACCTCAGTATCGAGTAAAGCCTGTTTCAATCAATGTGATCTTCAGGGGCATATGAGGGGTTTCGGATTGGCAACGCACGTTCGGTGGATTTTTCTGCGTCATGGATTCAATGACTGCTTCCTATCAACCCAATCGCTTTGAAAGCCGTTTTGCCGCGGTGTTTTTTATGCTCTGCCTTGGCTTCAGTTTATGGGGTGTTCAGGTAGGATGGCAGAATAAGCATTTGCCGGGGGTCGAATTTAGGCAGGCACAAACAGCACTTTCAATTTATTGGATCGATGCGGAGAACGATTTTTCGTTGGCTTATCCCACTCCGGTGTTGGGGAAGCCATGGTCGATTCCGATGGAATTTCCGCTTTATCAATGGACCGCTGTGGTGGTGAGCAAGGTGACGGATTGGAGTATCACCAAGGCTGGTCGCGCCGTGAGCATCGGATGCTTTTACCTGTGTCTGCCGGCGATTTTCCTGCTTCTGAGGAGATGGACGGTTCACCCGAATCGACGATGGTGGATATTATCGGTGATCGTTACCTGTCCGCTCTATATTTTTTATACGCGCGGAATCTTTATCGAAACGATGGCTCTGATGTTTTCGCTCTGGTTTTGGGTCGCGTTTGAACGAGGAGTGGCGAAAAAATCAATGAAGTGGCTGGCCTGTGCGGCGGTAATGGGCACCGGGGCAGGATTGGTAAAGGTGACCACCTTTATGCTCTACCTTTTGCCATCGGGGATTTGGGCTTTGCATCGGCTTTGGATCGCACCACGTGAAGAGTTTTGGCGGGAATTCAAGTGGATGGCGTTGGCCGTGGTCGTGCCCTTCACGGCTACCGTGTGGTGGGTGCATACAGCTGATATGATCAAAGGTTTGAATCCGTTGGCGGAATTTTTGAATTCGGGGAATTTGCGGGGATTTAATTTCGGAACATTGGCCATGCGGCTCGATAGTGCGGTGTGGTTGAAGCAGGCGCGGATTATCCTTGGCGAATTAACCTGGTTGCCGGCAGTTGGTTTGGCTGTTGTGGCGGCGATCCTTGCACGTGGTAATAATTTACGCGCTATTCTGGGCTGCCTGGCTGGCTTTGTCAGTGTGCTGGTGATCTTCCCGCTGCTTTACGCACTGCATGATTATTACTTCATGGCCAACACGGTGCTGCTGTTGCTGGCGATGGGGCTGGCGTTAACCGGTTGGCTCAATTCCGGTCGCTGGCGGGTCATGGCCATGGCATTTGCGGTCGCGGTTCCACTGGGGCAGTGCTGGGGCTACTTGCAGCATTATTACGCTATTCAGCACACGAAGGCCCCGGATGGGAATGGTCTGACCGAAGCGCTTCGGTCCTTAACCAAACCAGACGAGGTAATTGTGATATTGGGTGAGGACTGGAACTCGATGACTGCTTATTACTCGCGTCGACGCGCGTTGATGTTTCGGAACGGAGTGGCCCGTGATCCTGAGGCTGTGGTGTCTGCCCTGAGCCGTCTGGAGGGAGAAAAGCTCGGAGCATTGATCATCGTGGGGGAGCAGGATGGGGAAGAATGGCTGATTGATCGAGCGGCTGCCTTTGGTCTGATGGAGGCACCCCTTTGTGTGTGGCGTGAGGCGCGTGTCTTTTTGCCCAAAGATCGCCTAATCGAATCGATGGATTGTGTGCTCAATAACTATTTTCACGATGTTGCGCTGGCTTCCGACTTTAAGGTGCCGCGTGATCACTTGGGCGGAAAGTGGTTTCGGATGGCTCCCCTGAAGAAGTGGGAACGCCATGCCTTTCATGCGATGAATCCTCAGCCGGTGCGGTTCTTCAGCACGTTTGGTCCCGCTCTCGATGAATCGGGAGGACAAACCCGTTTCGGAGCACACCCGGTAACTCGGCTCATTTTTGAATTACCGGCCGGAAAACATACTTTGAATACGACGCTGCAGTTACCAGATGGTGCTTATGCCGCGGACTTGGAACCGGGGGCGAAGACCGACGGGATCGAGGTGGTGCTCTACGCCTTAGGACCAAATGGTGAGCAAGTGCAGCTGGCTCGAAGGTTATTCGATCCCGTCAACAATCCGGGAGATCGCGGAAATCAACGTCCTCTACAAATGGAGTTTACGTTGATCCATCCGGGCGAGGTCGAATTGTTCTTTGGTCCGGGGGCGGCAGGTCGTGATACTCGCGATTGGATCGAGATGGGGCCACTGACAATCGAAGGAGCAAATTGATTTAGTAGATTCGGATTTTTGAAACGTAAGCCCAATCATTGGTGGGGTTCTGGGCCTGACCGTTGCCAAGTTGGAAAATGAGTTTTCCCGTGAATGCTTCAGGTAGCTCCAATTTGATTTTTTGCGGCCCTCTATCTTCAGGGTTCTGGGCGGGATTGAGCACCTTTTGATAGAGCCGTTGGCGTCGACCAGAAGGGAAGTGTGCGATGATATCGAAGGTTATACCGTCGGTGATTGCAGGGGATCCGTCAGCGAAAGCCGCATCCGGTAGACCAAAGACGGCTTCGACTTGTCGCGCACCTCCGGGTGAGGTAAAGGCCAACTCCGCAGGAGCGTGGGCGTTGAGAATGGATTGGCCCGCGATTTGAACCGATTGAACTCCGTAGCCACTGCGGATGGACTGAGGCTGGGGTGAGAAGATAGACAGATCCAAGTCAGAAAGATCTTCGGGTCTGAGTTTACTGGCGAATGAATCCACTGGGGGGAGTTTCAGTAATTCAACCGAGTGATCCACCCTCTGGGTAATCGGTGGAACGGAACGAGGCAGATAGAGCTCGTCATCAGCGCTACGTGCGAAGGGCTGAGAATCGAAACCGAAACGCTGCGTCCGCTCCTTGATGAAGTCGTGCTTTGCAAGGAGTCGTGAGCCATGCACCACCATGGCGGAGATGCTTCGAGGTGGGATGTTGGCTAACACGTCCTCGAGAACTTGGGTTTCGTTCTCACGCTCGCCGGGAACCATAATCGTTCGTCGCTGAAAATAGTAGGGCAGCAGTGGATTCCAGTCGGCTCCATAAATTAGCACGACGCCTTCGGGAGGCACTGATTCACGGATGATTTCGGCCAAAGCAGGTGGGGGAGGTGCCGGGTTTCGATGATGCGAATAGTAACCGCGGTAAAACGCGTAGCCCTGAAAAATAAGAATCAGGGATAACGCGAGCCAGTTGGTGCCGCGAGGTAGTCGTCGGTCGTCCCAAATCGAGGCGAGGAGTAATCCAGCCGCACCGACGAGCAATAAAGCATTGGCGGAATAGTAGTAATCGTGGGCGTGGTAGAGATTGGCAAATATGAGGGGACCGGAAATGAAACCGGCTAAAGCGACCCCGGCGATGGTGCGAATGCGTCGATTCGCGAAAGGCACGCAAAGGAGAGCAACCGCGAAAGCCCCCTCAGCGAGCACATAGCCAGCGATATTCTCTTGGAACTTGACCCAAAACGACCAATCAAAGCGCAAGCTCAAGGGACCGTAGTTCCAATTGTGTAACTCACCTGAGGCCAGGAATCCGGTGAATGGATTAGAGTGCTTAACTTCGTCGCCATGGTGAACCCACAGCCAAGTGATCCCCAGGCATAATGCGGCCAGAAAAAAGGAGAGTAGCACTGAGCGTGTCCGGACACTGTGTTCGGAAGGGTGTTTACGTGCGGTCAAAAATGTGGAGAAGGCTAGTGCCACCGCGGGTATCCCAAACACGATGAACGTCGTAATTTTGGTGAGCGCGGCCAATACGCCCACGATGGCGGCAGCCACGATGATGGAGCTCTTTGGTTTGAGCAGCGCCCGTCGATAGAGAGCGAGGAACCAAACGGAAAAGCAGAGCGCGGAGGTCTCGATCATGAAGGCCCGAGCGTAAAAGAGATACATCGGACTGGTGATGACCAAGGCGAGCACGATGAGTCGGCGCGAGCGGGACAGATGGCCAATCGCGAGCAGATCGTAGAGCGCGGGAAGGGTGGCCATCAGAAAGACTATTCCTATGAGCCGCCCACTTTGTTCCAAGGGGAGGCCCGAAACCTGATGCAGCTGCGCGACGATAATTTGATAGGTCGGAAACTCCATCGGCACTGACCATGGTGGGCCGAAAAGCGGAAGGAGGTAGTCCCATTGCCAACCTGCTTGCACTATCCAGAATGCACTGAGGGCGGTTTGGAGCTGTCGAAATTCGTAACGGTCAAGCAGAGAGGCGTCCCATGAGAGAGCCATGATGCCGAGTGCAGCAATCGTGACCGTGAGGAACATCACGGTCAGAGCTCGTGGTGATGTTTCGGAAGGAGCGCGCATCAGGTTGAAAGGAAACCGGCAGCTGAACGACGGATGCCTTCCGCGAGCGATACCTGCGGCTTCCAGTCAATGGCGTCGCTCAACTTGTGATTGCTCAGGCGACTATCCTGCACGTCCCAATCGGGTGCGGGGAGCTGCTCGATGGAAATTTTCTTTCCGGTTTGAGCTTCGACCAGGGTGATGATTTCCCGGATGGAATGAGATTCTCCCGACGCGAGGTTAAAGGTGCCGACTAATCGCTGATCCACGATTTCCTCGAGCGCGGAAAGGAAATCAGCGTAGTAGATGAAATCTTTTCGGGCATGGCCGTCGCCCCAGAGCTTGAGGGTGTGACCTTCAGTGGCTGCGCGGATGGCATGGGGAATGATGCCTTGGGCACGCCCGGTGGGCACCGGATACCCGTAAGGGTTCGAAATACGCAGCACAGTGCAGGGTAAGTTGTGGTCGGCAATAGCTTGCTCGATCAGTGCCTCAGCTTGCTGTTTGGCACGTCCATAATGTCCGATCGGTTGGCAAGTATCAGTTTCGCTATTCGGCCGGCCGGGAGCATTGCCATACACCGATCCGCCGGATGAAAAAAAGATGAAATGCGGACGCTGAGTGGCGGGAAGGTCGGTGAGGGCTGCGAGCATCTGTTCAAGCCAAGGGAGGTCATGCTGCTGTTCGGTGCCCGGGTTTTGTTCAGATGTGGCGGGTAGGGTGCTCCACGCTAAATGCAGAATGCTGTCTTCGGGGGTGACTCCTTGCAGTGACTCCAGTTCTGAAAGGGCATGAAACCCCTGTCCGGCCGTTCGGGAGTAGGGTTCGACGAGATAATTCGGAGCGCGAAAATAATCCTCAATCAATGCAGCGAGGCGACCGCGACTTCCAGTTACGTGGAGCTTCTGTGGTGTGGAAACAGAATTAGGCATGAGGAATTAGCGTGTCAGCTGGCGATAGAACTTAGCAAGATCGGCGGCACTGCGCTTCCAGCTGAAATGTTTTTGGGCGAATGTCAGGGCTCCTTGGGCGAGTTGTTCCCGGAGGTTGGCATCGGAGCGAAGCTCCTTGATGGCTTGGCTGATGCCAGCGGCATCTGCGTTGTCGATCACGTAGGCATCTTTGCCGTGACGAACGATTTGGCCGAGATTGGTGCGCGGGAGAATCACGGGCCGACCGATCGAGAAAAATTCAGGAAGTTTGGAAGGAAATCGATAATCGTTAAACGAGTCTGCTTGGCCGGGCTGAACGAAGAAATCGGCCAAGGCCATGAGGTCTGGCAGATGGTGGTGATGAGGGATTTGGCCCATAGTGAGAACATACGGAGCGATTTTGGGTGCGAGATCTTGAAGGAAATCAACGGTATCCAACCCGGTGCGTATGAGGGTGGTGGGGCAGCCTTCTCGATTGAGTTGTTCGATAGCCAGATAGAGTTCTCTGACTTCGGCGGCATTTGAGGCATGCACATTGCCGTGATAGAAGAGAACGGTTTCGTCTTTCGTCCG
This sequence comes from Cephaloticoccus sp., assembly GCA_034669935.1. GTDB lineage: Bacteria > Verrucomicrobiota > Verrucomicrobiia > Opitutales > Opitutaceae > Cephaloticoccus. The sequence continues at coordinate 88,174 of JAXMOJ010000010.1, read as the reverse complement.
ATCAAGAATCTGACGAAACTTAGTCGTAGGTGCTCGTTCGTAAAACGAGCCGGAATCAGCCGCCGGCCAGAGGAGGTGATGCGGACGATCGGGCGGCACGAATTCGATCAACCTTTCGTTGATGATCGTCAGACCGTCGCAGGAGGATAAAAACTCCCGACTCCGTTGCGGGTGGGAAAGATCCGAGGCGATGAGCTTTTCCAACTCAGCGTCGGCGGATTGCTCCAGTTGATCTTTGGTGAGTCCAAGCTGCTCGGCGAGGATGTGCTGTTCGTTGTCCTCGAGGTGGATCAATACCTTGGCCTCGGGGTGATGATGGCGGAGCAGATCGGTGAGGCGCCGGACGTTTTCACGGGTGGTCCAAGCGTGAATGATATCCGGCCCGGTTTGATTGGCGAAGATAACTCCCTGTTCAGCATCGGAGTGAAGGACGGCCGTGAAATTAGCGAGGCGATGTTCTTTGAGCGTGCCGATGTCGTGGGTGACGGCGACGGTGCATGAGTGCCCTATCGTGGCCAATTCATTGGCCAGAGCAGTGACGTGTAGAGCGCTGTTGGAGGCAAAACTGCCATGCAGCACAAAAAGCACATTGAGGGGATGAGTTGTTTTTTCAGTCTCTGGTTGCCCTGGGGGAAGGGTGCGTTCGCTGAGTTTTACTTGCTGAGCTTTGAGGTCGATCTCTGCACCGATATTTTCATCAGTCGGGATATCGATTTGATGTGGGGTTGACGCAATCGCGGTTGAGTTGTCCTTGAATGTTGCTTTCAGACGAAGCGCTCCATAGCCTGCATCGAGGATGGTTGCGCTTTTGAATCCGGCTTTTCCCGCGTGGGGAGAATCGGGATAGATTGAGGGTAAATCGCGGCGATCCTTTCCTATTGAGCAGGTAAGTTCTCGATGGCCGTAACGAAGCGACAAGGTCTCAACGATCTTTTCCGGATGGAGGGCCCAACCTTCCAGGTGGATTCGATTGGTGAGTTTCGCAGCGGGAGCGACTTCGTCAATGCGAGCCGAAAAGGGGATTGATTCAACTGCGAGACAGAGGGTTTTGAAGGGTTGCCACGAACCATCAGGTAATTGGCCTTCAACGCGCGCCAGATGCACACCGGGTGGCACTTGTTCATCGAAGCTGAAACCTGATCTGTGGGCGGAAGTTTCATCCGGCATTTGTGTCGCGAGATCAGGACGTTCGACAGGAAGAGTGGAAAGAATCGTAAAGTCATTACTGGTGAGACGCACCGCAGGAGGTTTTTCCTCTCCGCTGAGCAGGCACCAACCCTCAATCTTAAGCCTTCCTTTTTTCGCACGGAGGGGGCGTGGTGTATCGACATCGCCGCGCAATGTTGGCGGAGATCCATTCATCGGAATCGACGTTCGATTGATCGAATCCAAGCGGTCCAGCGCCAGCTACGGGAGGCTTTCATGTCGCGTTGCTCACGATCGAGCTCCTCGATGCGCGCGATATGTTTTATCGTTTGCTCATGTGATGCAGCTAACTCGCTTTCAAGTTTGGCTATGCGCTCAAGTTTCGTATTTGTATCTGCCTGTAAGCGAACAATGCGGGCTTGTTGCTGCTCGACCTCCTGATCAAGCGATTCGATCTGGTTGGCTTTGGTTGTGAGAGAATCTCTCGCTTCTTCGAGAGCAGTGTTTGTCACGTGCTGGACGTGTTGCAAATGCTCATACTGCTTTTGGAGATCCGACCTGACTTGAGTGAGGTGAGTAGCCTCTTGGACTTTATTTTCGACCAAGACCTGAGCTTCCCCAAGGAGTGCTTCTGTTTCCTTTAATTTTGGGGCCACCTCATCACGAATATCCTCCAACTCTAAAATCCGCACCTGCGCCAAAATTAACTGTTGGCGCAGTTGCGTGATGAGTTGTTCCGGTGGTTTTGAAGCGGACGACATGACTGGCTCATATCAAGCCGAGGCAAGCGAGTGATGTGAAGTCAATTAGTCTGAACGGAATTAGACGAATTTCAACTTACGAGCCGCGAACACCACCATGCGCAGAAGCAGCCAGCCATGACTCCAACGGTTTATATTGGTGGAACCATAAGTGCGGTCACGATAGCGTATGGGGACATCGGCAATTTTTAAGTTTAGTTTTGCTGCTCCAAAAAGAAGATCGAAATCACCAAAAGGATCGAAGTCTCCAAAGTAGGATCGATTAGCGGCGATTTTTTCGTAATGAGCACGAGTGAGGACCTTGGTGCCGCAAAGGGTGTCTTTGACGGGTTGCCCGAGTAACCAGCTAAAGATAATTCCAAATGTTTTGTTAGCGCAAAGATTTAGAAACTGCATAGCCTCTTCATCCATGGGATAAACCAACCGCACTCCATTGGCGAATTCGGCACGGCCACTCGCGATGACTTCATAGAACTTAGGCAATTCCTCTGGGGGCATTGTGAGATCGGCATCGAGAATCATGAGCATATCTCCGGTGGCCGCTGCAAAACCGCAACGCACCGCATCGCCCTTTCCTTTGCCCGGTTGCTGCATGATTTTGATCCGGCGATCGGGGTAGGCTCGGGCGACGCGCTGAATCTCCTCCCAGGTGTTATCGGTGGAATTGCCCTCCACAAAAATGAGTTCAGTGCCCGCGCTCATGCTTGGGGTGCGTTTGACGGCGGCTTCGATGTTTCCCGCTTCATTGCGAGCCGGGACGACCACAGAGATGATGCCGGGGGCATGTCGCGACTGTTGAGATGGGCGGGCGACGCAGAAAACAGTGAGACAGAACCAGCCGAAGAGGGGGGCAAAAAAGCGATTGATCAATGAATCAAGGCCGAGAAGGCGCACTGGCATGAGGAGATGCATTTGCGTGAACACCGGCTGCCAATCGGCAAGTTGCATCAAATTCCGCACATCTGCCGTGCTGAGCCAACTGCTCAGGGGTTGTTTCGATCGCAGTCCAAACCAACCCGCAATGGCGAGAAACGGCCGCCATAACGAAGAGTAGTAGTTGACGATTAGCCGAGTGTTTTTATGGGAGACTTTCTGGATCTGAGAAAACAACTGCTGCACATCTGCCGCCAGATTGAGCGTGTCAGAGATGATGATGACATCAAACTCCTCATTGAGATCGAGAGCCTCGCCGGACTGAACATGGAATTCTGCTGATGGGATTTGCTCGCGGGCTTTTTCGATTTGGCGAGGCGAAATATCCACACCGACTTTGCGCGAAGCATTTAGTCGGACTAGGAGCTCACCTGAGCCACAACCAATCTCAAGTGCTGAAGCCCCAGTGGGTATCAGTAAATTATAATAATGAGCGAGTAGCTTCCGATAACTCCGTGCCGCGCGGCCCAATTGTGTAGACTGAGTCTCATAAAAGTCTCGAATTTTAGCGAGATGATCTTGGGTAATAGATGGAAGCGGAGCCATATGAGTATGCTTAGCTATGGGTCGGGTTGTCATTGCGCGAAGCGCCACTTGGCGAAGCAGTCATAGTTGGTCGATACCGGTGAGGCATACGGTATTTCTTATTTTGTGCCCTTTTATTTGTTATTTCGCCCGTCAAACTCGATGTTGGGCTCAGAAATCAAATAAACGGGGAATCTGTTTGTCTGAGTTGATCAGAGCTTGTAGCCAGCTGCTGCGGCGTCTCGGGCGAACATCTTCACGGTGTCGAGGGACAATGCGGTGAGATCGAGCCCAAGCATTTTGGAGGCTTTGCTAAGAATATTATGTGGCACAGTGACTATATCGCAGCCGCAGTCGTCAGCTTGGAGAATGTTTAGAACCTCGCGCACACTGGCCCAGAGAAGCTCGGCCTTGGGTTGTTCTTCGAGGAGAGCGAGGCTTGCCTGCATCATCGGAACAGGATCGACCCCGGTATCGGCGATGCGGCCGGCAAAGACCGAGACGACCGAGGGGACATCCGCATTGAGAACGGCCGAGACTTCTCGAACCTGCTTCAGAGTGAGTAGAGCGGTTACGTTGAGTTTTACCCCCTCGGCGCTAAGCGCTTTGACAAGAGGGATACAGGAATCGCCAACCGAATTGGTGATGGGGATTTTTGTGTAAACATTATCGCCCCAAGAGGAAATCTTAAGCGCTTGCCGTTTCATTTCGGAGAGGTCGTCTGTGAATACTTCCAGTGAAATCGGTTTGGCGGTGACAGTCTCGAGGATATCTTTAGAAAAGGCTTCGTAGTCTGTGATCCCGGCCGCTTTCATCAAGGTGGGATTGGTGGTTAAACCTTTAATATACGGCTTGGCGTAGAGATCTAAGATGCCTGCTTTATCGGCACCGTCTGCGTAGATTTGAACATTTAAATCGGTAAGAGAAATCATGAAGAGGGGGGGGGAGTAAAAGGGAACGATTGGGCTCAGGTATGAGCAAGGATAATCCCAGTCGCCACAGACAGTGAGTTGACGGTGAAATCAGGTTCGTGATCTGGATCGCGTTCTGAGTAGCCGCGATCAATCAGGACGGTTCGGCAACCTGCGGCATAACCTGCATCGATGTCACCCCATCGATCTCCCACCATCCAACTCTGAGTGAGATCTATGCTTAGAGCTTTCGCAGCATCTAGGAGCATACCGGGCGCAGGTTTGCGTCGATGACTGTCCGCATGAGGTTGATTACGCCCCGGTGCATAGCAGACCTCAATGCGATCAAGGAGGGGGATAAGGCTGTGTAGGTAATCATTGAGTCTCTCTACCATAGCTTGCGTCTGGGTGCCCCGGCCGACGTCGGGTTGATTGGTTACTACGATCAGACGGTAGCCGACTGCTTTGAGTTTGGCACAACACTCAAGGACGTCGTCATAAAGGCGGAACTCATCAATGGTGGAGGGTGGATAGGGTTTCCCGTCACGCACGACGGGCAGGTTTAACGTGCCATCTCGGTCCAGAAAAACGGCGCGATGCTGCGGTGAAACGTCCAGATCGGTCACGGCGTTTTCTCAGTCGCGACAGTCTCCCATTTGGTTTGGTTAACCTTGAGATCAGGATGGGAAACAAACAGATGCCAGACGACGGCTTGGAAAGCTTCAGAGTGCGGAGTGATGTTGTTGGGATTGACGGTTGGAATGATCACACAGGCGTCTGCTTGAGTGGCGGTGTAACCTCCGTCTTTTCCCAGAATACCAAGCACGCTGGCACCAACCTCTTTGGCCAGCTGGATAGCGGAGATGAATCCAGGTGAAACATTGTTTTCCAAATTGCCTCCTCCGACTGAAAGGATGAGCAAAGTGTCTTTTTTATTCAGGCGTGATCCTCTGAGCCATTCGGCAAAAATGGTGTGCCACCCTTCATCGTTAGTGCGGGCGGTGAGTTCGGAGACATTGTCGGTTGGGGCGTAACATTCGAATCCGGCGATCTTCCGAAAGTCGTTCACGGCGTGGGAGGCATTGGCTGCGCTACCCCCGACACCTAAAATGAAGAGCCGGCCGCCTCGTTCACGGGTTGCCAAAAGTTCGTCAACGCATTTTTCGCAATCGTCTGCACTGATTTGCGAAACGATCTCGGCGGTTTCTGTCAGATGTTGGGTAGTATAGGACATATGGATATTATTTCTGGACCATTTTAGTGCGAGCCAAGCAGGTGGTCGAGTTCCTTCAATCCTGCTGGAGACCCTATTTCATAAAAACGCTCTTGGATCTCGTAGCCAAACAGTTCTTGGCGCTGACATAGCTCGGTTTGGATCGAAGCAAGATCGACGACCTCATTCTGGGGATAGTGGTTTAGAGCGGAGGCTTGAAAGACTCCCAATCCGTAGTCGATATGGTGCATCTGAGTGAGCTTTTCTGTCTTCGAATAAAAGCGAATGTCACCCTGCTCGAACCAGACATTACTCGCGTCATAGGCTTCACGGTTTTCGAATACCGTCATGCAACCAAGCTTGTTCGAATCCCGAAAAGATCGGCCCACGGCCTGATAATCGACCGGCAGATAACTGTCGCCATAGAGCACGTAAAACATTTCGCCGAGCTGAGGAAGGGCGCGAATGAGAGCACCACCGGTTCCAAGTAGTTTATCGCCGTCGAAGGAATATTCGATCTGAACCCCCCAATCTTCCCCGTTGCCGTATTGTTCCACAATCATCTCACCAAGGTGGCCGACACAGAGCACGATTTTGGTCAGCCCGTTCTTCTTGAGCAGACGGAGCTGGTGAGAGAAAAATGGCTCGCCCGCCACTTCGATGAGCAGTTTGGGAATTTTCTCAGTGAGAGGGCGTAAACGGGTGGCGAGGCCCCCGGCCAAAATGGCGACGGGTTGTTTGGCAACAGATTCCGCAACAGATTCCATCAAAATGCTGCGTAGATAAACGGTTTAATTGGAAGAGAAAAACGGTAGAGCAGATAATGAAAAAGCACACCAATACACAAACCAATCAAGAACCTCGTCCCCAACTGAATCCAGAGTGATGATTTTAGAAATGTGAGTGATTTCATGGAATATTGTTAATCGGCATTTCCTTGATAGTGTCTGCGACAATTCGAGCCATTTTGAAACCTCCTGATCCGGAAATGTGAACGTGGTCAATGTTATCAATGGGGTCAAAGTCTTTGCCGCCTACTTCAACGCAAGTAACTCCCTGGTCGCGCCAGATTTGGGCGTAATCTCGATAAATATTGGTATCTCTTTGTTTCTCATCCTCTGTCAGGTGATCATAATAAAAGCGCCCGGCTCGGGTTAGGATTACAAGCATGTGTGCGCGAAATGTGGGTTTAAATGCGGCATTTATTCCATCAACAGCAATAAGACGTTCAGTTTTTCCAATGTGCCATTGGTCATCGGAATCACGGCTGGCGATGTTCGCGGATAAATGACGGACTCTTGGCATTTCCTGTTCTAAGGTGGCATGGAAACGATCACTCAATGGTTGTGCTGTCCTCTCATTATCTGCGAGTAGGTCCCTTGCACCCCAAGGTTTGTCTGAGACAAGACCAGAGAAGACGGTAAAAAAATGACGATAACCAATATGTAACCAAAGAGACTGGGCTCGAAAATGTGCTTCCATCCAACCATTAATGCGTCTTTCCGAGTGTATGTCGTATTGAGTTGGTGATAATGCCTGCATCCAAGACCTTATGGCTGCTATCCGCTTTGGATAGTAAGGGATTTTGCCCGAGAAACGTCCTTGCCAGTAAAGGTATCCATAGAGGCCGGCCGGAGCATGCTCTACGCTTAGGCGTGGCGAAATATTGCCTACATAAATGACCGGATAACCGCGATCTGTTAATGATTCCGCCACAAGCGCCGCACCTTCGGAAAGTGTAGAGCCACGTAGAGAGAGATTTACGACGTGATAATGATTCCCGAGCATTTCTTGCAATCGAGTGCTCCACAGTTCGTCTATCGTTTGCCCAACGCCGTTTAGCACGGAATCACCACCAATGATCACAAGAGTTTTGCCCGGTTGCCAATGAGCCAATGCGAGGTTTTCCATCATGGCGAAGGTGGGGTAAAAAAGCGCATCGGGACTGAGGCGCTGATGAAACCGTCGAAATGAATCGGGTTTACTGTAATCGCTCGCTAAATGACCTTGCCAGGTGGCGATGCTAAATCCGGCAATAATGCCTCCGATTAAGCTCAAAGCGGTATATTTTGCAGGTGTATTCATCTTAGTGCGCACCAAAAAGTTTGCCTACGATATACCATGCACGATCAGGCTCATAAAAGAAAAGCAACCAGCCCAACGAGACATGCATGAAGGTCAATGCCCAGCCCAGTGGTGGGGCCTGTTTAAATAAAGTTGCCAGTTTCCGACCGATTGGGCCAAGCCACGATGCGTATGTTGAATTGACGACCAGACCGAAGCCATGCCAAAGCCCCCAGAGTAGAAAATTCCAAGCGGCGCCATGCCAAAGTCCACACAGGCTGAATGCGACCAAGGCATTGAGCAGTTGACGATGTTTTCCATGGCGATTGCCCCCTAATGGAATGTAAATGTAATCGCGGATCCAGCTACTCAGGGATATATGCCAACGTTGCCAGAAATCTTGCAGACTCGTGGCGATATATGGGTAGTTGAAATTCTCGGGGATCTTAATCCCCATCATGCGAGCCAGTCCAATAGCCATGTCACTGTAGCCGCTAAAATCGAACAGAATACGTGCCGATAAGGCGATGAACCATAGCCAGAGTTGCCAAGGAGACAACCATTCCAAAAATGGATGTTGCTGCCAAAGATCGATCCCTAATGTTAGGTTGTCTGCGATAACGATTTTCTTGAACGCGCCCATGGCAAAGCGTTGCAGACCGATTTTTGCATCCTCCCAGTTCTGAGATTTCAAGCCATGATGCAAGTTGGGAATGAAGCTCTCGAATCGTTTGATTGGCCCCGCAACGAGGGAAGGGAAGTAGAGCGTAAAGAGCGCGAAGTCTGTTTTGCCGTGAATCGGTTTCTTGCCGTCCGCGACATCCATCAGATAATGGATGAATTCGAAGGTGAAAAAACTGATAGCCAGTGGTGCGGCCATCGGCAGTAACAAACCGATTTGGCCATCGATGTGAGTGGCTTTATCAGGCCAAATTAGAGCTAGTGCATCGAGCAGGAGAAAGTGAGTGTATTTGTAGAATACAAGTGCTCCAACACAAAGAATGGCAGCAGCAAAGCAAAGCGCTCTTTTTCGAGTTAAGGCTACGAGATAGACAACTACACCGAGAATCAGTATGGGTAATACCCCGGCTGGTCCGGCAAAATGATAGTGGAAAACCAGACATCCAAGCAGGAGCCAAATCCGTCGAAACAGGGCGTTTCTAATTGGCCAATATAGCGCGAAAAATACGAGGCTAAATAGAACAAACCAATATGTTTGGAATATCATCCCACAGGTTCTACTTCTAGTTCTGGGAAATTACGGTGGTGCCTCCGAAGTCGAAGCGGAATCTTACCTCCTGAAGTCCCTGTTCGCGCATTACATGCCGTAACTTAATTTTCTCGGTAGCATAAAACATTAGAAATCCGCCACCGCCTGCTCCGATTAGTTTTCCACCCAATGCTCCATTTTCCATCGCGAGTTTATACCACTTGTTGATTTGATCGTTACTCATCCCGTTGCTTCGGTTTTTTTTGTGCTGCCAGTGGATATCCATTAACTGAGCAAATTTCTCGAGATCATTTGTTTCGAGAGCCTTGAGTGATTGAAATCCAAGGTCCTTCGTGAAATGGAGGTTATCGAGCATGGTAGAGTCATGTTCTTTGGACTTATCGTTTTGATCCTTGAGTATATTTGAAGCGGATCGGGAGTAGCCGGTGAAAAAAAGCAGCAAATTGTCCTCAAGATTGAAGAGGGTTTCTTCAGAGATTTTACAGGGGCGATATTCTACCCGACCATCCTGATGGTAGGTGAAGGCGGTGATTCCACCGACCGAAGCAATATACTGGTCTTGTTTGCCGATTGGCTCATGCAGTTTGTTTAATTCGATATCACAGGCTTGTTCAGCAAGCTCAGCTGGGTGGATGATTGTTTTCTTCCAAGTATGAAGTGCTTTGAGTAGCGCAGTGGTGAAGCTGCCGGAAGACCCTAGCCCTGTCCCTGAAGGAATATCGGCGAGCGAAGTTATTTCCAGAGATGGATTAGCTAATTCTACAGCTCGCAGGCATTCTCTAATGATCGGGTGCTGGACCTCATTTACAGAATTAGCTTTTTCCAGAGAGGAGTATTTGAGGATAAGTCCGGGTTTGAAGGAATGATGTAATGTGATATATACATAACGATCAATCGCCGCAGCGATAAGAAACCCTTCATGCTCCTGATAGTAGGATGGCAGGTCAGTTCCTCCTCCTCCGAGAGAGATGCGAAGTGGTGAGCGCGTTATTATCATAGTAGGTTATGCTGATGGCACCAGGAAATTGCCGAAGACATCCCTTCCACTAGGCCCACAGTTGGCGTGTATCCTAGTTCGTCACGTGCCTTTTTGATGGAAACGCCAACATGCCAATCAGCCTCGCCGACGAGATGCAATGATTGCCAATATAGACCGAATCCGGCGAGAATCCTATCCCCATGATAGGCGAGGGGGGCCATCTGCGCAGGCAGCCTGAGGTAGTTCGGAGTGGTCTCCAATGCGCTGGCCATTGCATCGATTATCTGTCTGGTCGTATAGACCGATTCATCAGCGATATAGTAGACGTTTCCCGGGGCCTTGGGGTGCTCTAACGCCAGCCGACACCCTTGGATCAGGTTTTCAATATGGGTGAGGCTGCGGCTGTAATTTCCGTGACCGATAAGAGGCATTCGTCCGGAAATTATTCTTTGATAAATTTCAATATGCCTACTCGGAACTGGAGGCCCGTAGAACATGCAGGGACGTATTACGACACTTTCAAATGGGGCATTTAGGACGAGTTTTTCTGCCTGAAGTTTGCTCTGGCCATAGTGGCTCAAAGGTTGCTCGGGATCGTTTTCCGACATTAAATGATTCCTGGATTGAGCACGGCCAGCCGCAGCATTTGAGCTGATCAGCACAAGGCGTTGTAGACCAGCTTGTTCAGAAACTTTAAGTAAATTTTCGGTTCCTTGCGTGTTTATCGTATACCAGTCTTTGGTGTGTCTCACATGCAGGATACCTGCAGCATGTAAGGCAGTATCGCATCCTGCTACCGCGACGGTTAAAGACTCCATATCCTCCAATCGACCGGGGATTGCGATTACCTTGACCTGATTCGTTGGTAACAACGGTAATTTTGTTCCGGGAAATACGAGGCAACGTATCTCTTCCAGGCCAGAAGGTGGGGAGGTGACGAGGGATTCGAGAAGTGTATTGGCCAGCCAACCAGGCGCTCCAGTTAGGAAAAGTCGCTTCATTTCAGTTGTTTGGCTTTTTCAGTGTCAGGTAATAGTAAAATACACTGGATGATGACCGTTCCACTGTCAGTTGTCCCTTCCACAATAATTTTCGCACAGTTGGCCATTGAGGGAGGTAATGTTGAAGGAAGCTCCATTCCTCTTGGATAATTTGGCCGAAATATTTCAAGTAGGGAGTGAAATGAAGTTTCGGTTGCCGGAAAAACCAAAAAGCTGCTTTAATTTGAGGTGAAGCGGGGAAGTCGATGATCGCGACTTTTCCACCAGGTTTTAACAGTCGGTGGCATTCATCGACGAATAAGGCTACATTCTCAGCTGAGGCTAGATGATGAAGGCTATGAATACAAATGATCCAATCGAATGAGTTGGCTGGCAGTTTAGTCTGAGTAACATCCCCTTGGGTGATATTAAATCGAGGATCAGCGGCCAGTTCTTCTGTGATGGTTAAATCAATGCCCGAAAGATTTGTGAAACCTAGCTCGTCTAAAGTATCGAGAGATTCACCGTGACCACAACACATGTCCAGTATGGCGTGGTTTTGATATTCAGATGTGAGACCAAGCCTCGCCAGTTTATCGGGCATAACCATGCGTCGTCGTTTGCGCTCATCCTCGTTCGCATAGTTCTCCAGCCAAGCATCTGACTCCAGCCTTTCATCAGAAGTTGCTTTGATCTTAAGCTTATTCATCTCGATGATGCCCAAGGTTGAGAATTTGATGATAAAGGTCTGCGGTAAACACCGAGAACATCTCGAATTCTGATGCGGATCAAATCGATTGGGTCACGAATCATACAAGCCAAGACATTGATACGCGAATCCGGTTTGTTCGCCCAAGAAACGGGCAGGAATTTGCAGGAGATGTCATGCTTATGCATGAGATAGAATAACTCTGCGTCGAGCATGCCTCCATTAATTCTAGCCAGAGGGAAAATTTTTGCGACAGCTTCGCGGGTGAAGAGTTTAAAGCCGCACTGACTATCCACCACTGCTTTGCGAAAAACAACGAGGTGAGCAAAGAGTTGTCCGAGCAGCCCCACAATTCTTCGGCCCCTAGATTCGTCTTCCTGGTATGTCCGCACACCAGCAACGACATCGGTATTTGGTTTGATGATCACAGGCATGAAATTATCCAATTCTTGAATGGGCGTCGAATGATCAGCGTCCATAAAGAGAATATATTGTCCCTGTGCTTCCAGGCACCCTCTCCGCACAGCGGCTCCTTTGCCAATTTTACCAGGTTGGGTGATGAGACGAATCGAAGGATGTTGTTCGCCCCATTTTTCGACGATTTCCCCTGTGCCATCCGGACTATTATCATCAACTACGAGCACTTCGTGAGAGGGGTATTTTTCCCGTAAATAGGGGATGATTTCATCGAGTGTTTGAGGCAAGCGCTTGGCCTCCTTAAAGGTTGGGATGATGATAGAAAGGTGCGCTTTCGAAAAAGTGATGGGATTTTGATTGCTGGAAAAAGACATGAGCAGGCAGGAGAGACAGTTAAGTCCGCTCGTATTCCAAGTAAATTGCGACGCTTGAACACTGCCAGCGAAGGATGGGGACTTTTTCGATGAAACGGTTCCATCTTACTAAAAGTGGCAACAGGCGACGGGGGACCTTGAAGGGGAATAGGAATGGGAAAATTTCGAACTTGGTCAGTCGGAAACCACTATGCCCTTCAAAAAAGCTTTTCCAGCGACTGGGTGTAAATGATTGTTCGCCAGCCGCGCGATGGCCTGGTGTGAGTTCTTTCAATTTACGGAAAATACTCAGTCCATTTGATTCCGTGAGCAGACATTTACCCCGGGCAACCCTCATCATCTCTCGAGCCATTGCTCGTTGATCAGAAACGTGGTGCATCACGTCGAATTCCAGAGTGATATCATAAGAAGCATCGGCGAGTGGTAAGTTTTCAGCATCGGCTTGCACAGCTTCCAGCCCCGTGCCTTCCAGCCATTTTACGCCCTCCTCGAAATACTCTGAAACAACGTAGTGTCCGATTTGTCCTTGATTTGCCTGCAGCATTGCGTGGCTCATATCCCCGTTACCTGACCCAATTTCAAAAAATGATGCCTGCTTCATTTTCCCGAAATGGTCGTAGAAAAATTGGACATATCTGGGAACAATGAAGACGTCACTAATCTCGCCGACAATTTTTTTTCGCCACGAATTTTCGGTATCGTGGATGTTGGCCCAGTTAGGTGGTGTGTCAGTATCTGGCATAGCTCAAATCAGTGTAGGAAGGGTGGCTTGGCAATCTCATTTGCCCGAAAGCGCTAGTCCAGACTCATTTCAGAAATTAGGAACGAGACGGGCCTGTCGTCAGGAGAAGGGAGGGTGCAATGAACCGTCGATTCCAGTTCGATCCGATTTCGACCATTCGATTCGGAGATTTCATGGTTCACACTGATCGGGCCTGGAACGAGTGGTAGTCGTAATATTTCCTCATCATTGAATCGAATGATTAACTCGGGTTGTTCATCACTTTTAAGAAAAGGTAGAGAGGGGATATTCCCTTCGATTTTAAGCCTGGTTCTATGTCCAGAAGAACCGAGTGTAACGGTAGCATGAGGTGACACCCAGCCATCTTCATACAAACCAGAAAATTCCAATTCAGGATTAGAGAGAAGATCATCAGGGAAATGTTTCAGTCCACTCGGCGTGATCATGCGGTCGTATTCTGTTTCTGAAACTGCGGAAATATCGCGTCCAAACCCTGTCACATGTCGCCAGTCCAAATTGGTTGATGAATTGAATAGAGCCATGATGGGGCTTTTAGGGTGCTTGAGCAGGATGGGGGGGCTTGATAAATCTACTGCTATAAAGTGACGTCCGTTGACGGTTAACGGTTCGATTGGATCACTGTAGACGTTTACAGCTCCAGCCCCATCTAATCGTATCTGGTTTGTGGTCTTCCCTAATACTGTGATGTAAGGTGGTAGCGACTGGTTTCCTTTGCCGAGTAAGGTGCGGCTGAAGGCGATGCGGAGTCTTACTATTTTGTCAGGATTTTCTATTTCAAAAATAAAATAAGATCCAATTGCATAAAAAGGGCCGGTAAAATCCTGCAATGGATCTGGTTCATTCTGGTAATACGAGTAGGAGCGATCTAACGATCCGAGGAAGCTATAATAGTCATTGGATCGTGACGTATTGAGAAAGACCAAATGGTTTTGGAGATCCTTTCTGTATCGAAACTGAAAGACGGGATGTTTCATCAAGCTGTTATTAGTATTATGTAGCTTGTTGAAATGCCTGAACGGATCTCGGACTGATACGAAGATACTGTCATCCGGGATGGGGCCACCAAGTTCAACCATGTGTGCGTCGAATATGTCTAAAGAATGATAGGTGTTTTGAGTAAGTTCTGATAGGTATTGTGAGGCTTGGCCAATACTGGCCGGCAAAAGATAATGCAACATCGGCCACAGATTTCTCGGATCATTATTGATCGACCAAGGAATCGCTCCGGAAATGCCATCTCGATTCATGAAATGAAGGGGGGCTCCGCGGAGCTGAAGTGCGAGCAAGTGGTCGAATGCCATCGATGGGGTGTCAGCAGCAAACTGAGGGTCAGGTGGCAAATCGCTCAAGTTAAACGACGCCGCGCTTTGCAGCGGTAAAAACGAGCCATATCCGGTAATGCCAGATATTGGCTTTAAATAAGATTGTCCCACCGAGATGTAGACATAGAAAATGACAATTCCAATTCCCCAGCGTAGATATCGATGGAAGCATAGCATCGTAGCAGCCAGTGCGAGAGTGAGTGCTGGCTGGATGAACATCATTAGCTTGAACACTCCAAATGGATTAGGCGTCAAGTGTAGCGCTACTCCAATCATGACCATGACCAGGAATAGGATAAAGGTGGGATGATTTATAAAACGGCGCTTGAGGCCGACTATGCCAATGATGGGAATAGCTATGATTGCTAGAACTATCAGGATGCTAAGGGTAGGTTCCTGAGGAGGGCTATAAATATTGGATAGACCAAGGAGTGCGGGGAGGGCTGATGGTAATATGGCAATGCCAAATGGATGGGCACTAATTTCTGCCGCAGCGCTTGTCGTTCCTTGGCCGCCATGGAAAAGCAGGGTCATTAATCCTATCAGGAAATTATGTCGCAAGAGGATGATCGCGACTATCACTGTTGCGGTGGCCAAGCCGATAATTCGAAAAAACTGCCGGATATTTTGGGTCGAGATGAGGTGAGTCAGGAAAAGAGTGGCGGCGCAAAATGGCAGTAATTCAGGGTAGAATACCAGCAGGCCGGCAAATATCGGGGCCATGATCAGTGCCCGTTTCAGTAGTGCAATTAGGCTCCACTTGCGTGGTTGAAATTTTTCAGCAGCCAGGCTGCAAATTGCTAACATTAGTGCGATCCCTCCTACTTGAGCGATCACTTGTAGTTGGACAGATAGCAAGAGCAGTGGGCTGAAGGACAATAGTGCAACCGTGTAGAGGCCCAGCCTCCGATTGCGGCCATGATGGATTGCCAGCCCCCCAGCTGCCGCGATTTGGATAAGGCCGAGAGCGATAATTGTTGGCATGAATCCATTGAGTGGGTCAATGCCGAGAGACCCTGCCAAGAATGCGAGAGTGTTTTCACTGCCGAAGCGGACAAACCCTGGCACATGATAAAACCAGTAGTATTGTGTGTAATCAGTGCCTCCTAATGCGCCAAGTTGCGGGGTGTCATAGAATCCGCCCAATAGTTGCCTTTGGGCTTCGAAAACGTAACCCAGCATATCAACATTGCCGTAACCTACCCAGTTGAATCCTTCTGTCAGTGCCGGCCAGCTAACTAATGCCAAGGACAATATTAGGCATGCAATGACAGGCGCCAGAGCTTTTATAGGAAAACGAACCCTTCTCTTTACGTATACATATGATGCAAGCAGGAAGAGGCTTGCTCCTAACAAGCGTGCGAATGCTGATACTGGCAATCCCCATTGATTGAGTATCATTACGCTGAGCACTATAATAGACAGGCCTACGGCAGGACTGACGAGCCAACTCCTCAACAGGGGGGCTTTGGGCCGAAGGAAGTATATCCAGGCAGCGCCAATATATCCACAGTATATGGCGAATGATAACGATACTAATAGGGCTAGCATTGTTTCTCAAATTTCTGACTTCAGGCGGATGAGTGGCAGCATCGCTCAGTAACGGATGCCAAAGCGGTGCAACCACTCGACCATCGCGCTGCGGTTAATTTCTTCAGTCAGGTGTCGGTGGATCTCCCAGGCGGGTATTTCTCGTTCGTGGATTCGTTGCCGAAGACGGGTCATCTCTTCTTCGCCAACGGATTGGATTTTTGCATTAGTCTTTTGCTCTTCGTGCGTCCGGAACGCTCCTAAGAAATAGGGCAGTCTTTGGATGTTGAAGCCAGCATATTCAAATCGGAGTAAAAGGTCCCAGTCCAAAGCGAATTGGAACGATTTGTCTAATCCCCCAATTTCCTGATAGCAGTGGCTTCGCCAAAACATGGTTTCCTGAGGCACCAGATCGAACCATTTGAGCGTGCCATTGTGGTGCGGAGGCATAAACCAGCGACCGATCTCCTGATCATGCTCGTCGATGACAACGCGGTGACCATAAACCACATCGACTTCGGGGTGACGGGCGAAATAGGCACCGATGTAGTGGAGGGCTCCTGGCATCAATACGTCATCCGAATTTAGCCAGCACATAATGTCATTATGAGCTGGATAGAGCTTTTTGAATCCACGTTGGATCGCGTCGGATTGTCCTTCATCGGGGGCACTCTCGGCGTGCGAAAGTCGTTCCACATATTGGTTGATGATCTTAGCGCTGTCGTCAGTGGAACCCCCATCTTGCACCCCATAGGCGAGATTGGGATAATTTTGATCTAGGACACTCGAAATTGTGCGTTCCAAAAACTGGCCTTGCTGGTAAGAGGGTGTAATCACGCAGATGCGTGGCCATTCAGTGAGTCGAGGGCAACGTGGAAAGCGCTCGGCACGGATCGGATGCGGCTCCTGCTGACGCAGTTTGGCCAGTGGGTGGGGGCAATTGGAGGCCAAATGGCGTTGCCATCGTGTTAGGTAACGTGACCAAGTGGTATTGTGTTTGCGGAGGTCGGCTTTTGACGCGGCAATTTCGCTTTTATGGAGCTTTGCTTGGACGTGCTTTAATTGTCGTTGGCTTTCAAATAGATTGGAGCGGAGAGAAATGACTTCATCTGCTATGCTTGGTCCGTCGTTGGTATCCTGCTGGCCGTGTTTCTCCGCGATGGCTCGAAGGCGAATCAGATCGGTCTCAAGACCATGAATTACATCCAGCCTTAATTGAGCTTCTTTGGCTATTTCGCCAATTTCC
Organism: Cephaloticoccus sp.; assembly: GCA_034669935.1. GTDB lineage: Bacteria > Verrucomicrobiota > Verrucomicrobiia > Opitutales > Opitutaceae > Cephaloticoccus. Next base: position 71,070 of record JAXMOJ010000010.1, on the reverse strand, counting down.
TGATCTTTGGATTGGGCCTGTTGGAGGACCGAATCATAGGATCGGGCCTTGTCGGCAAAGGTGAGTAGGTTGAAGGTGCGTTCCTGCAGAAATGGCTTTATTTTTTCAAGGATGCTCAGGGGGATAAATAAAAGGACATCATTATAATAAACTGGGGCATGGTCCGTGCTGAGGTTTCTCAGCTGGTCGAGGAGCTGGGTGAGGTCGGGCCAGCAAGAAATTTCGTGGGGCTTCGGTGGCGGTGTCAGAAACAGTCGGGCATCATCAATTAGGACGACGCTTTGCTTATTCAGCTCTCCGATGCCTCTTAACTCTTCGAGCAAAGGGCATTGGGACTTTTCACCTGCGGTGTCTTCGGCCGCACACCAATGGGCATCAAGCCAGAAAAGGGTAGATTTGCTCTCATAGGAAGGCTGCTGTTCTTTTAAGAGCAGGGCCGAATCGCCCAGTAGTAGACGTATAGTGTCCAGACCAGCAAAACGCTTTTGAGCTGCCGCATGATATTCTGGGGAGAGTTCAATCGAGATGCATGCATCGAAATAGGAATGCACGGCTTCGAGGGATTCTCCGCGAAACGTGCCGGTTTCAACGAACAGCTTGAGAGGAAGGTGCCGTTGAAGCTCCTTGAGTAAACTTTCGTCCAGATTGAATGAGATCGCGCCCATATTCAGTTAGTTTTTGATCGCGTGTTGAGCAGGCTGAGTGAATTCATCGATGCAATTGCTCTAGGCTTGGGTGGGCTATGGGAATTATACGCTTAATGGGAGGTTCAAGATAATGCAGATTTTAGTGCAATTCGGCCAATGCCATTGCCAGTCTAGGGATTGGAGCTTTGAGATTGGATTTACAATGTCCATTATGGGTGAGATCGGGCAATGATAGAGTTTGCAATTTTTATCTAAATAACTACCGAATAATATGATGCGAGAATTTTTAGCCAGAGTCGCGCTACGAATGAACGACTGGCTGGCCGAGGCACGAGTAAATCGGCTTAAAATGTCCCTGCACCACTGTGGTAAGAAGGTTGTTTTGCATGATCCCGTGACGATTGAAGGAGCCGAGTATGTTGTCATCGGAGAAAATACCGCGATCGCGTCTTACGTTCATATTTGGGGGCACGGCAACGTGTTTATCGGAGTAAACTGTATGGTTGGCAGTCATTGCGCCATAACTTCAGTTACTCACGATTACACTGTTCCCTTGATGAAAGATAGTAGTCTCAGTGCTCCTGTGACTATTGGTAATAATGTTTGGATTGGAGCTCACAGCGTCATCTTACCGGGCGTGACCATTGGAGATGGAGTGGTGATTGGCGCGGGCAGTATTGTGACCAAGGATATCCCCGCAGGGACTATTGCCTTTGGCACTCCAGCAACAGTGCATAAAAATAGAGAAAATAATTGAGGAGGGTCAGTGTTAGTCTACCAATTCATCGTGTTTAAGAAAACACGCTTTTACTGGAGGTCCAAACATGCCGAGGAACGGGGCGGTCGATTCGTCATAATCCCAGTTCGTTTCTAGTGGTCCTAACCAAGGAGTCTCGTCGACGCGTTGCCCGCGGTTCGGCTTCTCATCACTCGCGGCGAGTAGGATCTGAAAGGTATAGCGCCCTGCTTCAAATTGAAGATCCAGTTCTAATTCAAAATAGGCAGATTTGCCACTGGCCAGAGAGATTGGTTTGAGTCCGGAGGTGTAGGATCCGCAGCTCGTTACAAGTTCTCCTCGGTGGTTTTTGAGCTCCACAACTACATGATATAAACCAGTAGCCTGAGATTGAAATAAGACTTTAAAGCGTGCTTTAGCCCCCATCCTAAATGTTTCAGTGGATTGATTCTCATCGTTAAGAACAGCTACGCCGAGCAGGATTCCCTGTTTGGCTACTTCATTCTCAATCTGTTTATTTGTCCAAATTGCCTGCTTTTGGAACTCCCGGAAACCGGCTGCTGAGGATGTGAGCAGGCTCGGAACTTCAGCATTGATGGCTGAGACCGAAGTGGTGTTGGATTTCCCTTCAGCGTAGTATTGGGCGATTGCCAGCTGGGTTTCTCCCCAAAATGCAGCTTTCCCTCCTCGTAAATAGAGGGTGCGCTCACAGAGGTCGCGCACACTGGCGAGATCGTGAGACACGAAGAGCAAGGTGGTGCCCTTGCTTTGGAGATCCCTCATTCGGTTTGCGCATTTTTGTTGAAAGAATATGTCCCCGACGCTGAGAGCCTCATCGATGATTAGAATGTCCGGTTCGATCGCGGTTTGGACAGCGAAGGCGAGTCGAACCATCATTCCGCTGGAATAGGTTTTTATTGGCTGCTCGATGAACTCACCAATGTCTGCAAACGAGGCGATTTCAGCGAATCGCGTTTGCATCTCTTCTTTTGTTAAGCCGATGATCGCCCCGGTGAGAAAGATATTTTCACGTCCGGTGAACTCAGGGTTGAAACCGGCACCCAGCTCGAGGAGGGCGGCGACGCGACCTTTGATTGAGATGTTTCCTGATGTGGTCTGCAAGGTGCCGGCAATGATTTGGAGCAACGTGCTTTTACCTGCTCCGTTTCGGCCGATTATTCCTACCGCTTCGCCGCGCTTTACCTCAAAATTAATATCTGATAAGGCGAAAAAATCACGATATCCATTTGCTGATTTTTTCAGAAAACCAGACCTAATTGCTCTAGGTGAAACTTTGGCGAGGTAGCTCCAGAGCGCACTGAATATCCGATCAGAGGGATCGCGCCAAATACGGTATGATTTGGTCAGCCCCTGGGCCGAAATGGCCAGCGAATCTGGGTTGGGTTTAGAGCACATCGGAAAATGCTGGTTTCATTTTGCAAAACAACACGTAACCCACATGGCAGGTGACGATGGAAAAAAGATAGAGGTAACCCAGATGGTTGTAGTTCATCGGTTGGGCCCACAGCGCGGTATTTCGGGCCAACTCGATCGCCAGCAGGAGAGGATTGAACTTCAAGAACACCCACATCGAGGCAGGGATTTTCGTGGCCGAGAAGAAGACCGCACTCGAATACATCAGTGACATGGTCAGGAATTGCATGAGTTGCCCAATATCGCGGAAAAAGACGCCAAGAGCCGCAAAGATCCAAGTCACTCCCAATGCTAGTAGGATGAGGGGGAAAATAATAACGGGTAGCCAGATCAGCTCGGGATGAATGGTTCGCCCGAAAATCAGCAGGCTTATCAGGGCCAGGCCGAGGCTGATCAGGAGATGAAATCCGGCCGCCGCAACATGGGATGCCGGTAGGATCTCCAATGGAAAAACAACCTTCTTCACGAAATTGGGATTCGCGATTATGATCGTGGGGGCGACCGCCATGACCTCACCAATAAAACCGAAAAGAGTGAGTCCGAAAAATATGCCAATCGCATAGTCAGCTCCGGTCTCGTTCTCGATAATCCCAAACCGACCTCCAAAGATGAAGCCAAACACGAAAACGTAGAGGCCCAGCATCAGCAAGGGGTTGAAAAAGGACCAAAGTAAACCGAGATGACTTCCCTTGTGCCGTATTTGCACAGTGCGCACAGCAAACTGGCGAAGCAGGTCGCGATGACTCCACAGATCGTGGCAATATGGGAGTAATCTTCTGAGCATGGTAGAAACGCGGTTAAGGCGTGCGACTTTATTCAAGTAAAGGTTATTTCAGGAAACGATTAGGTGGGGGATGCCAACCATTGGGACATCTGAAATAACTGTTGCAATCCCTGAGCCAATGGAAGGGGTTTCTAGCTAACAATTATATGAAAGATGTTTTTAGTAAATCTGTTCTGACGTTTGCTTTGGTGTTTGGAGGATTCTCTTCGGCGAGCCTTGCCCAGCAAGGACCGCAGTTGCCGGAAGATGTGTTTCCAGCTTTGCGGCCGATATTGGAACAAGCGGCGCAACAGTCCCCACAGATGGTGTCTCGCAATCTCGAGCTTTTGGCTGCAGACGGAGATTTGAAACAAGCCAAAGCGGGATTGTATCCCACGGTGGGTGGATTTTACCAATACTCGGAGACTCGGGATCAGCGAGAGGATATCGCTGATAGCTTAAAAACTGATAAAACCTACTATAATTTCACATTATCCCAGCCTCTATTCCATTGGGGAGAGCGCGTTAATAATGCGAAAATTGGTAAAATCAGAAGGGAGATCGCGGATGAAAATTATACCGAAGCGTTTCGTCTTCTGGCGAATCAGATCCGAGCGGGGTATCTTTCGCTTATTATGGGTAAGATTGGGATTAATAACGCCTCCTATAGCTTGAAAATCGCGGAGGAAGCGTTGGCTTCGGCCGAAGATCGCTTACGGAAAAAAGTGATCTCAGAGGGCGCGATTTTTCAAACACGGATTGCTGCTGAGCAAGCACGACTAGCTGACGAGACGGCTGCTTGGAATTTTGAGATTTCGAAACAGAATTTCACGAAATTGACCGGGCAAGAAGCTCCGGCAATCGATGCCATCCCGAGCGAAATACCTGGGCTGATCGAATCAAAAGATCAGGTAAATGCCCTGCTTGCTCAATTCCTCTCCCAGGGAGCGCCTGAAACTTCTGCTATTCGGATCGCCAGAAAGGAGGTTAAGGTCAGTGATCTTACCTACAAAAATCAGCGCACACGACAGCTCCCTAAGCTCAGTTTTGTGGCGGGGATTTCTCAGGATGAGCAGAGCTACACTTCCAATATCGCTCAGAAATATGGATTGGAGTCTCAATATGTCGGGTTGCAGGTGAGTTGGAATATTTTCGACGGGTTCGCAACGCGTGGTGCGGTGGCCAGTGCCTTGGCGCGCAAAAGACTAGCGGAGCATTCTTATAAACAACTGACGGAAACTTTGGTTCAAGATGCTCAAAAAGCCGCCAAGTCGGTTGAACTAGCTCAACGGCAATTGGCGATTAGTGAACGACTGCTGAACAATGCGGGGAATTTTCTCAGCTACACCAAAGAGGAGCTTAAGCGGGGGCAATCTTCGGAAGCGGAGATCAATTCGGCTCAGGCAGGTTATAACGCTGCGAGAAGTTCAACCAATTCTTCGCGTTACATTTATCTGATGCGAGTGTCCGAGTTTTTATCCCTCATTTCGGAAGATCCGATGATGAGGCAGGTTGAACAGAATTAATCACCACGTATGAGCTTTGGAAAAAAAATTGGCGTCGTAGTGGCGGTGGTCGCAGTGGCCGCGGCTGGCTATGTCTATCTTTCCCGTCCGACGGCACTAGTGGCTGAAGTCTCGAGTGGTCGAGCGGTCAAGGCGGTTCCCGGGAGTGTGACGGTGCACGCGGAATTTGAGATGGAGCTGAAAAGCGAAGTCGGAGGTCGCGTCGTAAAAAGCGAGTTGGATCCGGGGAATGCTGTCATGGCAGGCGAGGTTCTTTGCCAACTCGATACCGGAGATCTCGAATTAGAGATTGAGAAAATCACCAGTGAATATGAAACGGCCAAGAAGCGGATCGCGGTAGGGTCTTCGATCGCGCTCGAACTCGCCAATGCTCGTGATGATATCGTGAATTTCGAGCAGCTCTACAGATCGGGTAACATGCCTGAATCAGAGCTGATCAAGAAGCGACGAGGTGTGCAGCAGATTGAGCAGCGCTACGAGCTTGAGCAGGTCAACAATGCTCAACGGCTCGAGGGTTTTGAGAATACGCTACGGGTGAAGAAACGGCAGTTGGAAAAAATGACGATAGTCGCTCCCTTCGATGGAGTCGTTTCGATGGTTTATGCGCGCCCCGGTGACTTGATTGGGAGCAATTCTGCCATCGCTACACTCATTTCCACGAGTCGCACGGTCGAGGCGAAGATTAGTGAGGAAAACTTTGCTGATCTTAAAGTGGGGCAATCCGCTTCGGTGCGTTTTCTCCCTTATGGCGCTTGGCTCTATGATGCTACTTTGGTGAAGATTCTTCCAACAGCTGACCCCACTACTCAGCGCTACATCGTGCATTTGGAAGTGGATATTGACCACGAGAAGCTCGTGCCGGGGATCACTGGTGAGTTGACGGTTGTTGTCGGTCAGCGTGAATCTGAAACCAACATTCCGCGTCGTGCGCTTTTTGGGAATTACGTTTACGTGGTCACCGATGGACGGGTGCATTTGCGAGAGGTGGAAACCGGTTACGTGACGATGACTTCAGTCGAGGTGCTCAAGGGATTGTCCGCTGGCGAGCAAGTGATTGTGGATCAATTGGATCGTTTTCGCGATGGCGACAGCGTGCGCGTAGTGATGGCTGACCAAAGTGAATCTCAATAAGAAAGCGCTGCGATTCTGTTGCTGAAAAAGCTGTTCTGATGTCACCGAATCTACGTATTGCCTACCGTTTTTTGACCGCGAAAAAGCGGGCCATGTTAATGAGCCTCTCATGCATCGTGCTCGGGGTGGGCTTGTTTATCGTGACGCAGGCCACCACCAGTGGTTTTGAAAAGTTTTTCATCCGCACGATTCTGGGCACGAATGGTGCGGTGCGGATTGAGGACAAGATGCAAGATACGATCCGCAGTATGGAAGTGGGCGGCTACGGATCCGGTTTTGAGATCAAGCAATCCGAAGGCTACAAATACATCGAAGGGATCGAAGAGCCGAAGTTGGTGATCGATGCCCTCAAGCAATTCCCCAACGTGATGGCCGTATCGGAAGTGGTCTACGGTTCGGTGATTATTAAAAGTTCTTTCAAGAACGAGTCGGTCAAGGTTTACGGGGTCAATATCGATGACCATATGCGGGTATCTGAACTGGGGAATCAGATCGTGCGGGGAGATCTTAGCGTGTTTAGCAGCACGCCATCTGGGGCCTTACTCGGAATGGAAATGGCCCGAAGGATGCAGCTCGATGTGGGTGATTCATTTATTTTGCAAGCGAGTGGGGAGCAGCGCAGGTATCGAGTCTCAGCCCTCTATGAGACAGGCGTAAGCGACATCGATAAGGTGAGGCTGTATTTGAATATGGGTGAGGCGCGTTCGTTGTTGAAGAAGACAACCGGTGCATCGTTTTTGCAGGTCAATTTAATCGATAAGGATCGGGCTCAAGAGGATGCTTACCGGATGGGTGAGGTGCTGCGTCACAGCGCGAAGGCATGGCAGGATCGTGAGAAATCGTGGTTGCAAGCGTTTGCTGCTCTGGGGCTTTCCTCTGCGATTACGGTATCAGTGTTCACCCTGATTGCGGGTCTGGCGATGTTCAACACTCTCGCGATGATGGTGATGGAGAAAACCAAGGAGATCGCGATTTTACGGTCGATGGGCTATACCCGTGAAGATATCACTCAGATTTTTCTGTGGCAGGCGGTTATCGTGCTAATCATTGGTAGCGCGCTGGGCATGCTCTTTGGCGCAACGGTGACATACATCGTGGATAATATTCCACTGACTATTACTGGTATTTTTAAGACCGAGACCTTTGTGGTGTCGTGGAATATTTGGCATTATGTCGCGGCGACTTCTACGGCGGTGGTGATGGTGATGCTCGCGAGTTTGGTGCCGGCGCGACGTGCGGCGCGGCTTGAGCCGGGTGACGTGATTCGAGGCACGGCCCAATAAGAATTATTCGATGAGTAAATCCGATTCCATTGCTCTAAGCTGTTCCAATATTCACCGTTACCTTGGTGAAGGGGAAGGGCGTGTGCATGTGCTCAAGGGCGTTTCGTTTGAGGCACAACGTGGCCAAGTTTACGCGATCGTCGGTCCATCAGGTTGCGGTAAGAGCACGTTGCTCTATCTGCTCGGGCTTCTCGATCGTCAGGATGACGGCGACATTACGATTGATGGGGTGCCCATGTCGCAAAGTAGCGACGCCGACCGCACGTCGGCCCGAGGCGAGCATATTGGATTTGTTTTCCAGTTTCACTTTCTAATGCAGGAGTTTTCTGCGTTGGAAAACGTGATGATGCCCATGCGCAAATTGGGGGGGCTGTCGCAGCCGGAGATGGAGGCACGCGCTTTAGAACTACTGAACGAAGTAGGGCTGGGCGAGAAGGCGCATCGTCTGGGCACGCAGCTATCCGGTGGTGAACAGCAACGTGTGGCGGTGGCTCGCGCCTTGGCGAATCAACCGAGTATAATCCTCGCGGATGAGCCGACGGGTAATCTCGATGTTAAAAACTCAAACATGGTCTTCGATCTTTTGACGCGTCTCGCCAAGGATAACAATCAGGCGGTGATTTTGGTCACGCATAATCCTGAGATCGCGGAGCGTTGCGATCAGGTGAAACCGATGAGTGACGGGCAATTTGTCTGATCGTTCCGGCTCGAGTAGGTTGAGTCTCGCAACTCCCCCGCGCCTTCTCAACATGAACACTCGGAATGAGTGATCCTGAGACATCTCCCGAAGAATCAGTAAACTCGAGCAGTCGTTGGTGGCATCGAATACCCATGTGGCGTGTGACGATGCTGACCGTGGCTTTTCTTCTAATTGGGGAACAGTTTCCATTCTCATATTTCCCGATGTATTCGTCGTTCGACCCGCGGACGGAATACTACTTTGTGGCCGATGAATCAGGGAATCCTTTGGCCTGCGTCGAGGTATTCGGAACCTCCACGGCTAACGTGAAGAAAATGTATCGAACGCGGTTACGTGAATTGATTTCGAAACGCGGGGCAAAGGAGGCCGACGCGACGTTGATCGAGCGCGAGGTCATCGGACGTGAGATGCTTGTCTATCTCCGTGGATTAGGGGAACGCTCGGGGAGAGAAATGCCGGATGATACGATCTTGTTGAAACGGGTCGTCGTGGAGCGAATTGACTCGGGTGAAATCAAGCGAAGTGAATCCACTGTTGCGGAGGGCTAACATGCGTTGCGGCCCATTTAGCTTTCAAGAAAAGGTCGTCGATCACGCGGGATGGGAGACCTTGGTGATGCGAATCGTCTTTGCATGGCTCATGTGGTCGATGCTACCGGTATCGGTAGCCTATTCGTCGCAGCCGGTGCCCAATGGCCTCGGTTACCTCGTTGATCTGACATTTTTGAGTGATGCAGATAGCTATATGACTCTGAGGATGGGATTCGGCGTTGCAGTAGTCTTGTTTGCGGTCGGGGTGTTGCCGCTGATCACTTTGGGGTTTTCGTCGGCTCTGTTGATCATGGTGGGGGCCTTGGAAAATTCTCAGGGTGCGATTGGGCATCACTTGCAGCTTACCTGTCTCGTCGCTGGTGCGATGTGGATCGGTTATTGGAAGAGGGGGAGCGGCGCATTGATGCGACATTGGCTCTTTCCATCTGCGACTGCACAAAGCGGGGTGATGCACTTAGCTAAGCTCATGATCGCCGTGTCTTATGTGACTTCCGCCTGTGTGAAGCTGATCGCCTCGAGTGGTGGCTGGATCGCGCAGTTGCCGGACATCTCGCTACAGTTGATTAAGACCCACGCGAACGTATATTACGATACTCTGTGGCCGCAAACGGGCTGGATGGCTACTGATTTGCCATATTGGTTGGCGGAGCACCCTTGGATCACGCGAATTTTTTTTAGCCCCGGTCTTTTTTTGGAATTACTAGCATTCGCCGCGCTCTGGGGACGTCGGCCGGCGGCATTGATAGGGGCAGGGTTACTCATCATGCACTATCTGATCGGCATCGTGATGGGGCTGCGGTTCAGCGCACACGAGTGGTTGTTGCTGATATTTTTAATCAATATTCCTTATTGGATTTGGCGCGGCTGCTATAAAATGTGGACCCGAGAGCCCTCCGTTTGAGGCAAATTGGGGATAAGCTGAGACGGATCGGAGACGTGCTTTTACTAATGATTTCAATATTTTCAAATCGCAGGGCGAATTTTTGGTTTACTTTGGAATTCGCGACGGGTTCGCTAGCGAGCTGATTTTGACGAACACCAACGACCTGTGAGCCACGACCCATTGCGAAAACATATCCATACCCAATCCGACGGCCTTTGCGCCGTTGCTGGTCTCACGTCCACTTTGGTCGAGAATCGCTGCTTGCAAGGCGTTTCATTACTCGCGACTCCAACTCTTCAATCTGAATTAAGTGCGGAGCACCGTCACGAGCTATCCGCTTAACCGGGCCTTCGAAGAACTCTGATCCATGTCGAATATTTTTCCCAAGTCAGCGAATAAGCTCCCGCTTCAAATAGTGATTTTCCTATTTGTGTTTGGTGGCATCGCTACCGCGGCCGTCACGTATTACATGACGCCAAGTTACACCCGTGTTGGGTATGCTCCGGTGCAGCCGGTGCCATTTAGCCATGCGATTCATGCGGGGCAGCTCGGTCTTGATTGCCGTTATTGCCACGTGGGAGTGGACAAGGGGCCCACTTCGACGGTTCCCGCCGCCCAGACTTGTATGAACTGTCATAACCAGATCAAGGTTGATAGTCCTCTGCTGTCGGTCGTGCGTGAGAGTTACGAAACTGGAGAACCGGTGCCTTGGGTGAAGATTCACCAAGTGCCTGATTACGCTTACTTTAATCACTCTGCCCACGTCACCCGTGGCGTCAGCTGTGTGGAGTGCCATGGTCGCATCGATGAGATGGACACTGTGGAGCACGCCAAACCTCTTAGCATGGGATTCTGTCTCGATTGCCATCGTAATCCTGAGAAAGCGCTTCGTCCGCTTGATAAGGTGACCGATCTCTCGTGGGAGCATCCTCAAGGCGAACAAGGCCAGTTGGAAGACGGAGCCAAGTTTGTTCACGACTGGAATATCAAGCCACCGCAAAGCTGCTCAGGCTGTCACCGATGAAACGCAAATTTCACCATCCCGCCCCGTCTGAAACCGAGATCAAGAACGGCCCAAAGTATTGGCGCAGTCTTGACGAACTGGCTGATACGCCCGGCTTTAAGGCGCAATTAGAACGCGAATTCCCCGAAGGCGCAGACAACATGAATGGCGTTGATCGCCGACAGTTCATGAAGGTCATGGCTGCTTCCTTCGCCCTCGGAGGTGTCGGGTTAGCAGGTTGCCGTCGCCCTGAGGCCAACATCTTGCCCTTCGGCAAATCGGTCGAAGGCGTGATTCCGGGTCTGCCTCTCTATTTTGCCACGGCGATGCCGGTGCGCAAAACCGCGATTCCTCTCTTGGCAGAGACTCATCAAGGTCGTCCAACCAAGCTTGAGGGCAATCCCAAGTATGCTCCCCACGGTGGCGCGAGCTCGCTTCATGCACAGGCTTCGGTGCTCGATCTTTACGATCCGGATCGGGCCCAAGCTCACACTTCCGATGGGGCAAGACTGAGTAGCTCCGCCTTAAATGATCTTCTTGCGAAGATTGGCTCGGATCACAGCGCTAAACGTGGCGCTGGATTGGCCTTTTTGGCAGATGAATCCAGTTCGCCGACGCGGGCTCGATTGGTAGCCAAGCTGCGCAAACAATTCCCGTCAGCGATTTGGGCCGAATACGAGCCGGTCCAAGACGAAGCTCCTGTTTCTGCCGCGGCAGCCGTCTATGGCCGCAACGTAAAACCTCTCTATCACTTTTCGAAAGCAAAACGTATCGTTTCGATCGATGCTGATTTCCTGAGAGCGGAAAGTGGCAGCCTCTACTATGCCCGTGATTTTTCAAAGGGCCGTAAAGTCGTCGAGCGTAACGATGAGATGAATCGCCTCTACTCGGTGGAAAGCGCATTTACGCTTACCGGTTCGATGGCGGATCACCGCTTACGCCTTGCGAGTAGTCACATGCACTCCTTTGCGGCGGCGTTGGCTAGTAAAGTCACCGGTAATAGCGATTTAGGTAATCTCGCTGAGGGTCTCGAATTTCCTCATCAGGACGAATGGCTCCAAGCCTGTGCAGATGATCTGCGCCACAACAAGGGGGAGTGTCTGGTCGTTGCTGGTGCTCATTTGCCGGTCGCAGTTCACGCGATTGTTTACGCGATCAATGAATTCCTTGGTAACGTAGGTTCGACCGTCGATTTCGTGGAGATTGCACCTGCTTCTGCCAGCAGCATCAAAGATTTGGCCACGACGATTAAGGCTGGGTCAGTCGATACACTCGTCATATTGGGTGGAAATCCAGTTTACAATGCACCGGCTGATCTCGAGTGGGAAACCTTACAGCAGTCTGTCGCCAATGTAGTGCGCTACGGTTATTACGTCGATGAAACTTCGTCTGCGGCTGCCACACATATTGCGGCCACTCACTTTCTCGAGTCATGGGGCGATGCCCGCACGGTTGATGGCACGGTTGTGCCGGTGCAGCCAATGATTCTTCCGCTTTTTGGTGGGCTGACCGAATTGGAAGTGCTAACTCGCATCCTGGGCGAGAACGATACGGATCCTTATACGCTCGTTCTCGCGACTCTCGCGAAGTTGACCGATGGAGATACGGCTACGGCAATGCGCCAATTCCTCCATGATGGAGTGCTGGCTGATTCCGCCTATCCCGTGGTCAAAGTGAAGTTCAATGGAGCGAATGCCTCAGTATTGTCCGAAATTTCGGGCGACCTACCTCATCTTTCCGGTGAGAGCCTCGAGATCCGTTTCGCCACGGATAACAAGATGGATGATGGCCGTTTTAATAATAACGGTTGGTTGCAGGAGTGTCCTGACCCTATTTCCAAAATCACTTGGGAAAACGCTATTTTGGTAAGCCCTCGTTACGCGAAGGAACTCGGGATCACTCCTCATGGCTCCAAGTTGCAGGTATCGCGTGTAGAACTGGCCGATTATAAACAGGGCAAGGAGATGGCTCCTGTCGCTGAAGTGACGGTGAATGGCCGCACAATTACTGGACCGGTTCATATTCAGCCTGGTCTCGCAAATTACACCATCGTGCTTCCAGTGGGCTATGGACGTAAAATTACAGGTCGGGTGGGCGAAGGTTCTGGTTTCAACGCATATGGTCTTCGCACGACAGACACTTTAGGTTATGCCACTGGCGCTAGTCTCAAATTGACTGGTGAAAGGGTTACGCTGGCCAGCACCCAGGAGCACTGGTCGATGGAAGGTCGCGCGTTGGTTCGCGAAGCCAACCTCGATGAAGTGCAAGCTCCCGGTAGTGATGGACTCGCTTTCGTCGATGCGATTAGCTTGGAATCTCATAGTCCTCCAATTTACGGCGAAGAAGGTGCCGCTATGTCGTTGGCGGAAAAGGCCAGCACGACTCCACGCGGCAATTCGCTTTACGAAAGTCCTGACTACAAAGGGGTGCACCAATGGGGTATGACCATTGATCTGAATACGTGCATCGGCTGTAACGCCTGTATCGTTGCCTGTCAGTCCGAGAATAATATTCCGATCGTTGGTCGCGAACAAGTCATGCGCGGCCGGGAAATGCAATGGATCCGTCTGGATCGCTATTATTCTGATGGCAGAGCTGATGCGGCTGCGTTTGGTGGTGAAGGGAATCGTGAGATTCCCGAGGACCCACAGGTTTCCATGCAGCCCGTCGGTTGCATGCAGTGTGAGCTCGCGCCGTGTGAAACAGTCTGTCCGGTCAACGCGACCGTCCACGATGATGAAGGTCTCAATGTGATGGCCTACAATCGTTGTATTGGCACTCGGTATTGTGCGAATAATTGCCCTTACAAAGTGCGTCGTTTCAATTACTTCGATTGGAACCAACGTGATCTTGATAAGCTCTATCTTGGACCTTTAGGCCCTCAGGGGACCCCTGAACTGATCAAGATGGTTAAGAATCCCGAAGTCACTGTGCGCATGCGTGGGGTGATGGAGAAGTGCACGTATTGCGTGCAACGCATCGAAAACGGTAAGATTCAGCACAAGGTAAAGATGTCCAAAGAGGGGCGTCCCGGAGATGTGGTTGTGCCAGATGGCCAGATCAAGACCGCCTGTCAGCAAGCGTGTCCTGTCAGCTCTATCGACTTTGGTAATATTCTCGATCCGGAGAGCGAAGTCTCAAAAGCCAAGGCTCGTGAGCAAGATTATGCTTTGCTTGGGTATCTGAACATTCGTCCTCGGACGACTTACCTTGGTAAACTTCGCAACCCGAATCCAAGCATGCCTGATTACGAGCAAATGCCATTCAGCCGCACCGAAAACGCGAATAAGAATCATCCTCCATCCGCGCATGGTGATGATCATGGGGGAGGGCATGACTCCGACTCTCATGGAGAATCTACAGAAGCTGCGCATCATGGAGGGCATAACTAATGTCAGAAAGTTCTGAATCAACTGCACCGGCGATTCTCGCCGAGGTGAATCCCGCCGTTTTGCCACGCGCAGAACTGGTGGAGAATAACCGCGACTTCTCCTGGATTACGGATAAGATCTGCGGAATCATTGAAGGGAAAACTCCCGTTTGGTGGTGGTGGTGCTTCGGCTTAGCATGCCTCATCGCTTCCTTCACCGTCGCCGGTATTGCATACTTGGTGGCCACGGGGGTTGGCGTTTGGGGGCACCGCAATCCGGTCGCCTGGGGCTGGCCAATCGTGAATTTCGTGTTCTGGATTGGTATCGGACATGCCGGAACGCTAATTTCTGCGATTTTGTGTCTGCTCAGACAGAAATGGCGCACCTCGATTAATCGAGCGGCTGAGGCCATGACGATTTTTGCGGTGGTTTGTGCGGGTATTTTCCCCGTCTTTCACGTGGGACGTGTTTGGTATGCTTGGTTTCTCTTTCCGGTCCCGAATTATAACCAGATGTGGCAGAATTTTCGTTCGCCGTTGGAATGGGATGTTTTCGCCGTTTCGACCTATGGCACCGTCTCGGTGTTGTTCTGGTATGTCGGTATGATTCCTGATTTGGCTGTGTTGCGAGACCGCTTTTTTAGCGCCGGCAATAAGCTCCGTTCTAGCCTCTATGGATTCTTCGCGATGGGTTGGCGTGGTTCAAATCGCCACTGGAGTAACTATGAGATGGCCTACTTGATTCTGGCCGGTGTCGCTACACCTCTGGTGTTGTCAGTGCACACGATCGTGTCGTTTGACTTCGCGGTATCCTTGATTCCCGGATGGCACACGACAATTTTCCCTCCTTACTTTGTGGCCGGTGCTATTTTCTCCGGATTCGGCATGGTGCTCACCCTGATGTTGCCTTTGCGGGCGATCTTCAAATTGGAAGATCTCATCACGCAGTATCACATCGACTGCATGTGTAAGATTACCTTGGCGACAGGCACTATGGTCGGCTACGCCTACGGTATGGAGTTCTTCATCGCATGGTATGGAGCGAATCCGTATGAGGGCTTTGCGTTTATCAATCGTGCGTTTGGTCCTTACGCTTGGGCTTACTGGATCATGATTTCCTGTAACGTGATCACACCGCAATTCTTCTGGTTTAAGAAAGTCCGCCAAAACACCTCGATGGTGTGGATCCTTTCGATCTTCGTGAACGTGGGGATGTGGTTCGAGCGATTCGTGATCATCTGCACTTCGCTGACTCGCGACTTCCTGCCATCGAGCTGGGCTTACTTCAGCCCTTCGATTGTCGATATCTTCACATTCTTCGGAACGTTTGGTGTCTTCTCCGTGCTGTTCCTTCTCTTTATTCGGTTCCTCCCGATGCTGCCTATCGCGGAAATCAAATCGGTCACGCCAGGTGCTGATCCTCATGCCGGTCCTTCTCACCACTAATTTATCACTTCAATGTCTGATCAACCTTACGGCGTAATCGCCACGTTTGATAACGCTGTGGATCTCTACCATGCGGCGGAGCAAGTGCGCGATGCCGGCTACAAGCAATGGGACTGCATCACCCCTTGCCCCGTTCACGGGCTCGATGGTGCGATGGGTCTTAAACGTTCCATTGTCCCACGTATATCTCTCGCCGGTGGCATCACTGGTTTCTGCACAGGCATGTCGATGATCTTTTGGACAGGTGCGGTGGATTATACTCTGATCGTCGGTGGTAAGCCTTATTTTAGTCCGATGTTTGCGTTTCCTGTCTCTTATGAGCTGACGATTCTCTTTACGGCCTTCGCGACCATTATCGGAATGTTTCTCGTTAATGGATTACCGAGCCACTACCATCCGATTTTGAAATACAAAGATATCGTGCGCGGAATGGATGATAAATTCTTCGTGGTTATCGAAACTCGCGATCCGCGATATAATTCCGAAAACACCAAGGCTCTTCTGGAGAAGACCGGCGGTCAAAATATCAAGGAACTGGAAGCCTGATCATGCGTAACGTTTACATCGCCACCGCGCTTCTTGTCGTCCTCACCTTATCGGTGCTGGGGCTTCGCGGCACAAATTTCACAAGTCCACCGATGGATGTATTTCCGGAGTGGGCATTTCCCGGAATGAAGCGGCAACCGAAATACAAAGCCCAAGGCAGCAGTGAATTTTTTGCCGATGGTCGCGCCGACCGTCAATTGCCTGCCGGTGTAGTGGCCGCCAATTACGGACCTTTAGGTCAACCATTGATCACAGATGAACACATGGCTGCGGGTAAAACCGCTGATGGATCATTCGCACGGGGATTTCCTTCTGGTGTGGAAATGAACCATGAGTTCATCCGACAGGGGCGCGAAAGCTACACAATTTACTGCACGCCTTGTCATGGAGCGTTGGGAGATGGCAATGGCATCACCAAGCAATATGGCATGGGGGCGACGCCTACTTACCACGACGATCGTCTTCGCGATATCGCCGAGGGAGATATTTATAACACGATCGCAAACGGTAAAGGCAACATGTTGTCCTACGCCGATAAGTTGACGGTGAATGAGCGTTGGGCAGTGGTTGCCTACGTTCGTGCTCTGCAACGTGCGCAACAGGGTTCGACGGGAGATGTGCCTGCCGCCCATAAATCGGAGCTTGGAATTAAATGAGCACTCCTGCTGCAAACAATACAGCCGCGCTGGCATCAAAGGCCCTCTTTGTTGGTCTCGGTGGCATCATCGTAACGGCGCTTGGTCTATTGGTCACAGATACTCAGGTCATCGCGATGTCCTGGCTGATCAGTGTTACTTTCTGGACAGCCATTGCAATTGGCATGCTGCTGCTGGTTTTGATTCATCACATTTTTGATGCATCCTGGTCCGTGGTCTTTCGTCGACAATTCGAGCATGGACTATCCGCCTTCAAATGGCTCGCACTTCTCTTCGTGCCCCTGGTGCTCGCATCATGGTTTGGTCCTCGTGATTTGATTTGGTCTTGGATGGACCCTGCCCATGTAAATCATGGGGGACATACGGTCGGGCAAGATGTGCTCTATCTCAAGAAGTCCAGTTTTCTAAATCTTAATATGTTCATTGGGATGACCGCGCTGTTCTACGTGGTTTGGATCTGGCTTTCCGCTCGACTGCGCAAGGCCTCCTTCACGCAGGATATTGATGGTGATGTGGCTTGGACGACGATGAATCGCTGCACCGCTGCCTTTGGTATCCCTCTCGTCGCCCTTACTCTGACCGGTGCGGCCATCTACTGGATCAAGAGTATCGAATATCACTGGTTCTCCACCATGTATGGTGTTTGGTTTTTCGCCAACTGTGTGCGCGGTGCACTTGGGGTAGGGGTGATTATCGCAGTGTGGCTCTATAGCCGGGGTGACCTCAAGGGTATCCTCAATAAGAACCACATGCATAGTATCGGTATGCTGATGTTCGCATTCACGGTTTTCTGGGCCTACATTACCTTTTCCCAGTATTTCTTGATCTGGAATGCAAATATCCCTGAGGAAACATTCTGGTATAATATTCGCGAATACGGAGACTGGTTCTGGGTCGGTATGCTCTTGCTGTTCGGCCACTTTTTCCTGCCGTTTTTCTTACTGCTCTCATATCGCTTTAAGGTGACGCACCATATTGTTCGTCGCATCGCTTACTGGATCTTAGCGATTATCCTCGTAGATATCTGCTACAACGTGCTTCCAGCTATGACGGATGCGCATGATCATCCCGAACCGTTTCTCTCGATGAAACTTCTTTGGATCGTAACCGCTGTAATCGGTGTTGGCGGTATCTGTGCATGGTCCTACTTGAAGAGCTTTCCGACCACTAAACTCATCCCTATCCGTGATCCTCGCATCTCGGAATGCTTGACCCATCATGAGTAATTCATCTCCGGCTCGACCAGTCTCATTGTTCTCCATCTTGGCGATCATCGTATGCTTGGCTCTATTTCTCCTCGTCGTTTATTGGGCGTATCTGCCTAAGCAGACCGGTGCTTTTATTGGAGATGGCATGCGCACTGCAGAAGAGCGTAAACAAAATCTCACTGAGCTTCGTCTTGAAGAGGCCAAAAAAGCGAATAGCTACGCATGGATAGATCAATCGGCTGGACAGATTCAGTTACCGATTGAACGTGCGATGGAACTTACCGTGCAGCGCTATCGCGCGCAGAATTAACCTCGGCCTCATTTATTGAAATGACCCAAACAACGTCATCCACCGCGTCCCACGCAGTATCAGAAATCGATACTTCATCACGCTGTGCCTTATCTTTTCTTATCTTCGCGTCACTACTTTGGTTGGTGACGGGTGGGGTGCTTGCTCTGCTCAATCTGGTGCAGGTGCACTCTCCCGACTTCCTGGCTGATTGTTTCTTATTCACCCATGGTCGCCTTCAGGCAATGCAGGAAACTTCTCTTGTCTATGGATGGGCTGGCAATGCGGGGATTGCAGTTGCACTGTGGTTGCTGTCTCGACTGGGTGGTTCAGCTTTACGCGGGACTAATTACCTAGTCATTGGAGCTCTATTTTGGAACATCGGGGTAAAACTGGGAGTATATGGAATCGCCTTTGGCGATATGACTTCATTCTCACTGCTGCAAATGCCGGATTACGTTCAACCGCTCATGCTGGTTGCTTATGCATTCATGGCGGCTCCGGGTGTGCTCGCCTGGACGGGACGTCGAAACGATAGCACTTTTGCCACGCAATGGTATGCGATTGCTGCTCTTTTTCTGTTTCCATGGTTCTTCTCAGCGGCGCAATTCATGCTGCTATTTGTCCCCGTGCGCGGCACTTTACAGTCTGTTGTTAGCGCGTGGTATGCACAGAATCTGTTCAGTTTATGGATGGCACCGCTCGCAATTGCGGCCCTCTACTATCTGGTTCCGAAGATTCGCGGTAAGGTTATGCCAAACTACGATTTCGCGATCTATGGATTCTGGTCTCTAATCATCTTCGGCACATGGATGGGGGGGCGTCACTTGATTGGTGGGCCCGTGCCTGCCTGGATTCCTACGGTGGCTTTTGGCGCGGCTATTCTCGTGCTCTTTCACCACATCATCGTCTTTCTTAACATGCGTGGAATTGGTAGCTCCGGAGGCGGGGTCGTGTTGAAATTCGCTAAATACGGTTTCTATGCCTATCTCCTCGGTGCCATCATTGATGCCGTGTTTGCTTCACGAGGTTTGGCAATGATTACGCAATTTACGTTTTTCCAAAATGCACAATGGCAACTCGCGTTGGCTTCTTTCTCTCTGATCATGTTTGCCACGCTCAACTATATGGTGCCCCGTCTGTCGGGAGCGGCGTGGCCTTCAGCCGGTTTGGTCCGCGGTCATTACCTTGCGACAATCTTGGGCTACGCAGTGCTTATCATCTCCCTCGGTATCGCCGGTTGGCAGCAGGGCACAGCTCTCAATGATTCTGCAATCTCGTTTGAAACGGTAGCGGCTCAATACCGCCCTTGGCTTCTCGTTGCGAGCGCAGCTCAGGCATTACTGCTGGTCGGCAACTTCGCTTTGCTCGTTAACTTCGTTCGCATCCTCTTCGTGAGAACGAGTGAGTCATCATCCAGTCAGTTCCGTCAGCCTGCTAACTTGGAGGCCTCCTCATCATGAAAAACGGACCGTTATTCTTCTTGGGTCTTTTCTTTGCTTTGACGTTGTCGTGGGCCGGATTGGCACTCGGCACACATGCTCAACTCGGTGAGCTTCAACCTCATTACGATGATCTGGAGGGGAAGGCTTTCCCTCAACGTGCCCCGGGTATCGCCTCTCGTGGTCAACTGGTCTATCAGGATCTAGGATGTGCGAGCTGCCATACCCAACAGGTGCGGCGCCCCAGTTATGGAGCTGATCAAGCTCGCGGTTGGGGTGATCGACAAAGTGTAGCCCGCGACTACGTGCATCAGAAGCGTCCTATGATTGGCAACAGCCGATTGGGCCCAGACCTTGCAAACTATGGACTCCGGGCGGAGGCGGCCGGTCAAACCAAGGCGGACCTGCTCGCAACTCTTTACAATGGCACACAAGGTATGCCGGCTTATCGTTTTCTCTTCGAGGAGCGTGAGATCGTTGGGGAACGCTCGAACAACGCACTTCAAGGTGTCGCGGTTGCAGGCCATGAATTGGTCCCCACCGAACGCGCCGAAACTTTGGCTGCTTATCTGCTGAGCCTGAAACAGACTTATCAATACCCGGAAGCGCGTCCCTACGCTCCGGATGAAAACCAAGAGGGTGCCCACTAATGAGCTCGCAAGACCCTAATGATCCTCGGTTGGAACAGGCTTCCGTTACGGATGATAGCCTGATTACTGCCCACGATAAAGCGTCGGAAGGCCGTCCTGATAAGGACGGACATTACCGATTGATGCCGTTGGTGCTGTTGTTTGTGTTCAGTGCTTTCATCTTTTTCGCTGGCACCTATCTCAATCGCTATTCTGGGCATTTTAGCCCGGAAATTTTCGACGAGCGCCAGGCACCTGGTGGTGCTGTCGTGGAGGCTCCGAAGATTGATCCAGTTGTTCTAGGTAAAAAGCAGTATGCCCTTGCTTGCGTGACATGTCACATGCCCACAGGACAAGGCTTGCCTGGAGTTTATCCACCTTTGGTTGAGTCCGAATGGGTCACTGGCTCCGAAGAGCGTTTGATCGCGATCTTGCTTCATGGTCTCAAAGGTCCGGTTACTGTCAAAGGACAGACTTACAGCGTCGCGGCGATGCCTGCTTTTGGTCAAGTCGCTGGAGGTGGTTACAATTGGAGCGATGAGAAAATCGCGGCAGTATTGACCTACATACGTCAGGAGTGGGGAAATACAGCCGGTGCGATTGAAACGGCTGCCGTCACGGCATTCCGTGAGCGTGGTGATCGTAAGGAATGGACTGAAGCTGAACTGCTGAAACTCCCATAATCGTTCGCAACAATTTCAAACGCAAAGAGCCGCCCGAAGAATGGGCGGCTCTTTTGTTTTTGGTGGCGAGGGGACTCTTAGTCGCCGAGGCGTTTATCCGGGACGAGCGCCGTCTGCACATAATCGCGCACGGACTCAGTGAGAGGTGTCATCGGCCGATCGTATCCAGTCGCACGCAATTTGGAGATGTCAGCTTTAGTATAGTATTGATACTTACCACGTAAGGCTTCGGGCATCTCAATGAATTCAATCTGTGGGTCCTTCTCCAAAGCTGAGAAAATAGCCCGAGTGAGGGTGAGCCAAGTGTTGGCCTCTCCGGAACCAAGGTTGTAAAGCCCATTGGCTTGGATGCCTTTTTCGGCGAAGTGTAAGGTCATCTCAACGGCGTCTTTCACATAGAGGAAGTCACGCATCTGCTCACCATCTTTGAAATCGGGGTGGTAGCTTTTAAATAGTCCAACTTTCCCGGTTTCCGTGATTTGCTGGTAGGCCTTGTGGACGAGCGATCTCATGTTGGCCTTGTGATCCTCATTGGGACCGAAGACATTGAAATACTTCACTCCGACGATGCGATCGAGCCAACCGTGTCGTTGAGCGTATAAGTCGAAAAGGTGCTTCGAATAGCCATACATATTTAACGGACGGAGTCGGGCGATATCTTCGCTCTGGTCATTCATTCCTTGTTCGCCATCGCCATAAGTCGCGGCCGAGGAGGCGTAGACGAACCGGGTATCGTGCTCTATCGCCCAAGTGGCCAGTTCCTTGGTGAACTCGAAGTTGTTCTTGATCAGGTAAGAAGCATCGCGTTCGGTGGTCGCGGAGCATGCTCCGAGATGAAAGGCAGCTGAGAATTTACCGAATGCTGAACCTGGGCTGTTGAGGCGATCGCGGAAAATATCGGCTTCCACATAATCGCTAAACTTTAAGGGCACGAGATTTCGCCACTTTTCATCGGTGCCGAGAATATCAG
The DNA here is from genome assembly GCA_034669935.1 of Cephaloticoccus sp. Taxonomy (GTDB): domain Bacteria; phylum Verrucomicrobiota; class Verrucomicrobiia; order Opitutales; family Opitutaceae; genus Cephaloticoccus. Next base: position 49,174 of record JAXMOJ010000010.1, on the reverse strand, counting down.
TCACGACGATGTCGGTGATGCCGCGTTGGTTCAGCGCCCAGATTAAGGCGCTGCCGATAAATCCGGCGCCGCCGGTTACGAGGATACGTCCGGATAATGCACTCATGTTTCTTGGGATACTTCGATGGCCCGTAGTCGAGCGGCTTCGATGGTGTCGCGAATGAGCCCTCGTAAATCGCCTTCAGCCATTCGATTGAGACCCGCTTCGGTTGTGCCGTTAGGAGAGGCGACTTTATTGCGGAGTGTCTCCGGACTATCCGGACTCCGTGCGAGCAGACGTGCCGACCCCAGCAATGTCTCGATCGACAAGGTGCGGGCCGTCTCGGCATCAAAACCTGCGTTTTCTGCCGCCGCACACAACGCCCCGGCAAATTCGAACACAAATCCAGCACCGCTCCCACTAACCGCTGTGGCGGAATCCATCATATCTTCCGCGATCTCAAGTTGTCGGCCCATGGCCGTGAGTAGCGATTCGATCGTGTCGCGATCCTCGATGCTCAATGCCCGTGCAGCACACCAAGGCGTGATGCCTGCGCCGATCTGCGAAGGCGTATTTGGCATCGTGCGAATGACATTGCGGGCCTGAGGAAACACTTTGCTTAAAGTTTCCAATCGTTTCCCGGAGAGCACGGATATCACCAACTTGCCGGAGGTGAGGGCGGTCAATGCGGCATCGGCTGTGGACAGGTGTTGCGGTTTGAAAGCGATGATGAGCGTATCGGCTTCAGCTGTGAGATCTTCCAAGCTCGTGGCTTGTTGAATGCCGGTTCGAGCGGCCAGCGCTTGGGCTGATCGCCCGCTGGCCGAATAGCATAGGATATCGGTCGGTGCTGCCGCTTTGCTGTTGATGAGCCCCTCAACCATGGCGGCAGCCATATTTCCCGCACCTAGAAAAGCGATCTTACTCATCTTCTTGAATGGCTTTGCTCGCTCTTTTTTCGACAGGGTGGACGAGAGTGCATTGGGCCCCGCCACTTTCGAGATTATCCATCGTCGCTTCTCCGCCCATCGTGCGAAGAGCATGACGCGCGACGGTTAGTCCCATGCCAACCCCCACGGTGTTCTTAGAGCTAATAAAAGGTTCAAAAATATGGTCCTGGATTTCTGGATCCAAACCGCGTCCCTGATCCTTGATCGTAATCTGAACCATTTTTCCATCCACAGGATTGTCGACCAGAGTTGTTTTGATCCAGATAGGACGTGGATCGGTGGGTTGATTTTCGTAGCTTTCCCACGCGTTAATAAGCGTTTTGGAGAGAACTTCTTCAAACGTTTCGATGTTACTTTCGATTGCGAGATCACCCAGTTCGTTGGTGATCGTAACATCGGCCTGCAATTTGAATTCGTTTTGAAAACGTTGGATACCTCCCTCGATCAAAGTCTGCAAACCAGCTTTGCTGTGAGGGGGACGAGTCTTGACGACTAGCGAGCTGAGTTGCTTTACGATTGAGACAATGCGCTGGACCGCTTCTTCCACATGCGCGGAGTTTTTCTTAACCTGCTCTGGCTTGTCGTAGTAAGCTTTGACGAGATCCAGATAGCCGATGACTACGCCCAGTAGATTGTTGAGATTGTGCGCGATACCCTGGGTGACTGCACCGATGGTGGCGGCGCGACGTGATTCTACGAGGCGACGTTGTAGCCCAAGCATCTCCCGATTGATGCTTACGAAACGAAGCTGAGTCTGCACCCGGGCTAAAGTTTCATCCAGATCGATTGGCTTGGTGATGTAGTCGACCGCGCCTACGCCAAGACCCTCGAGTTTACCTTCCTTGGAAGTCCGGGCCGTGATGAAGATGACGGGGATTGAGCGAGTGTCTTCCTGAGCCTGCAGCCGCTGGCAGACCTCGATACCATCCATATCAGGCATCATCACATCCAAGAGGATAAGGTCAGGCTTTTCCTTCTCAACGAGATCAAGTGCTTCGATCCCATTATAAGCTGCAGTGACACGAAGACCTTCTTTCTCAAGCTTGCGTTTGAGTAACTGCACGTTGATGGGTTGGTCATCAACAACCAGTATGTGTTGGGCGGGCATCTTTCTCAGGATGAGGGAAGTAAAAGCGTAAGCAACTGCGGCTTACTGAGGTGTTAGCCTTATGAAGCGTTGCGCTGACGATAGGCTTTAACGGTGTTTTTCATTAGCATCGCGACGGTCATGGGACCGACCCCACCAGGCACAGGCGTGATTTGGCTGGCGATCTCGGACACTGCGGTGAAGTCAACATCTCCGGCCAACCGGTAACCGCGTTTCTTGGTGTCGTCATCCACACGATTGATACCGACATCGATAATCACGGCGCCTGGCTTCACCATATCTTTGGTGACGAATTCGGGTCGCCCGATTGCAGCGATGAGCACATCGGCTTGGCTAGCGAGTTCCGGCAGATTAGAGGTGCCGGAATGGCAAACGGTAACGGTGCCATTGGCACCAGCTTTTTTCTGTAATGCGAGTAGTGCGACTGGCTTTCCCACTAACAGGCTGCGTCCGATTACGACGACATGCTGACCTTTGAGATCGACATCACTGCGCGCGAGCAGGGCCATGATCCCGGCTGGAGTGCAGGATATGAAACCGGATTCATCATCCTGCGCGACTTTGCCGATATTCATCGTGCCGAGTCCGTCCACATCCTTGTCTGGCGAGATGCCGCGGAAAATGAGTAGCTCATTGATCTGCTTAGGCATGGGAGACTGAATCAAAATGCCATCGACCGTATCGTCGTTGTTTTGCTCCTCGACCAAAGCGGCCAGCTCTTCGTGGCTGATCGTGACCGGAGGTAAGATGATCCGACTTTCGATGCCGATTTCTGCCGCCGTTTTCTCTTTTTTACGGACATAGGACACCGAGGCCGGATCTTCTCCTACACGGATTAACGCGATGCAGGGCTTACGACCACTGATCGTAGAGACTTCGGCCTTTAGTTCGGCAATGATATCGGTTGCGATTTGATTTCCGTCGATGAGTTTCATGAGAAAATGATGCTCGAGCTGAGCTTGGAAAGTGGGGGTTATTTGAGGCGCAGGCTTTCTATTTGAATGACGAGATGCTTGCCGTTCACGGTGGCTCTCGGTGTGCCGAATACTACGACCGTGCGGCCATCGTAGCTTTCAAGGCGCTCTGTGAGGAGTAATTTCGTGACGTCGAGGTAAGCGTAGCGAACACCCGAGGTGTCGTTGAGCTGCCAATCGTAAGGTCGTCGGGGTGCGAATGGGCGTCGTGTGGTCACGAATCGACCTTCGAATAGTCTGGGCAATCCTGAACTGTTGGTCGCAGGGGCCGGACGATAAGTGGCGGCAGGTTCGGGTTTCGCCGTGCCGTAGTCCGGAGTTGGTTTAGCCGCGACGTTGCTGGATTGTTGACGAGGGACATCTTGCAGCACTGGGGTGCTAATCGTCCCAACCTCAGAGGCGCGTTGGCGATGGATGTATCCCACGACGGTTTTGTCCAAGCTGATTTGCGTCCACTTACCGTGCAGGCCAGTGATAGAGGCCTTATCTTCGTCTTCCATGGTGGTGAGCACACCGGAATTTGACTTGGGTTGCATGTGGATGGGCGCTCCAAGTTTTACCTTAAGCCCCTTATTAATGTCTTTGTTGAGCACGTAACCTTCGAAAGGACCTTCGTTGATAATCGGCGTCCATCCGTTGGGAGAGGCTGCGGTGGGATCTTCGACAAAACTACCTCCGGGAGATAGCACCATGATCACGCTAGAGTTCGTGTCCGGCTGCGTGTGCACCGCTGTAGGCGAGGTCACCGGTGTCGCTGCTGCGAGTAGGACCAGAAAAAGTGAAAGAGTGAAGGCGACAGTGGATTTGATCATGATCGTGAAGCGGGTTTCCCAGTTGGCTTCCCCTCATAGTGAGGACGCGGAATTTTGAAGAGTAATGCGATATCTTTGCTAGTAAGTTGTTTGATGGCACGCAATGGGATTCCCTTCAAACGTAGCGATCCGATTTGATATCGTCGCAGGCGTTTCACGTTATGGCGCAACGCGATGAATAGTTGGCGAATCTCCCGCTTTTTACCGTGATGCATATGCACGTCGAGATTGGTGGAGGATTTCGATCTGTCGGGGTTCACCAAGGCAGCGCTCTCAACCTTGAGTTTTTCTCCTTCGATCAAGACACCTCGAGTGAGTTGCCCCAGACGTGAGGAAGGGAAGGCGTCTTTGAGAACCACATGATAGCGCTTAACGATCAGATTCGATGGGTGCATGAGACGATTCGCCAAGTCCCCATCCGTGGTTAAAATCAGGAGGCCTTCGCTATCCTTATCGAGGCGCCCCGCGCAAAAGAATCGCAGGTTAGCAAAGTCTTTAGGCAAGAGATCAAAGACGGTCTTTGGATTGTGCGGATCGTCATTCGAGCAGACCACCCCTCGTGGTTTGTGCATCGCGAGAGTGACCTTGGCTTGGGTGAATTTTACGGTTTGCCCGCTGACGGTGATCTTATCTTCGCCGGGGGTGATTTTCTGCCCGATTGTCGCCATCTTCCCATTCACCCATACTTCACCTTCCTCAATGAGCTTTTCGGCTGCACGGCGGGAACAGATAGCAGCCTCAGCGAGGTGTTTTTGAATGCGAATAGGCTCGTTTGGACTCATGAAAGGTGCAGTTGGCGGTATTTCTTCGTTGGGGGCAAGCTCTGGAATGTCTGTTGAAACAAAGGCTTGCGCGGTGGTTTCCGCGCGCCCTTCATTTGCGCTATCATGTCAGCTGATTCTGCCGCCGCACATTTTACGAAAGACAATCCGTTCCCGTCTCAGATTACGGAAAATCGAGTGCTCAACAATCCCGGCTCCGCGAAGGAGACGCGTCACTTCGTGGTGAGTTTAACCGGAAGTGATTTAGCTTACAAAGCCGGTGATTCCTTGGGCGTCTTCGCCACGAATCGCATTTCTGAGGTGGAAGAGTTGCTTGGATTGGTGAACGCGACAGGCGAAGAGATGGTTAGTCCGAAGATGCTACGCTTGGAGAAGCCTATTTCTTTGAATGAAGCACTGAGCTCGCGTTTGTCTCTTGCGAAGCCCACGGCTAAAATCGTGAAGACTTTAGCCGAGAAGGCTACGGATCCGGCGGAACAAGCCAAACTGAACGGACTGCTCGATCCCGAGGCGAAGGAAGTGCTGACGACGTTTCTCGCCGATCATGAATATGCAGATTTGTTGGCTGAATTTCCCAGCGCGAAGCTCACCGCGCAGGAATTGGTTGATCACATGCGCAAGTTGATGCCGCGGCTTTATTCAATCGCTTCCTCTCCACGGATGTTTCCTCAGGAAATCCATCTGACCGTCGCGATTGTTCGCTATGAGACTAACAAACGCGAGCGCGTGGGCGTGTGCTCCACGTTCATGTCTGATCGGGTGACGGTCGGTCAGACGCCGGTTCCCGTTTTTGTTTCAAATTCTCACTTTGGTCCGCCGGAAGACGGTGAACGGGACTGCATCATGATCGGTCCGGGCACCGGCATCGCGCCATTTCGTGCGTTTATTCAGGATCGTATCGCCAGTAAAGCGAAGGGCCGCAACTGGGTTTTCTTCGGTGATCAGAAAAAAGCGACTGACTATCTCTACGAAGAGGAATGGGAAGACTACAAAGCGAAGGGGCAGGTTGATCGTCTCGACCTTGCGTGGTCACGCGATCAGGCGGAGAAAATTTACGTGCAGGACAAAATGCGCGATAACGCAGCCGAGCTTTGGTCCTGGATCGATGGCGGAGCCAACTTTTACGTTTGTGGTGATGCTAAGCGCATGGCCAAGGATGTGGATGCAGCTCTTCACGAAATCGTGGCCGAACAAGGTAAGATGGACAGCGAAGCTGCGATCACCTACGTAAAACAACTTAAGAAAGACAAACGTTACCAACGTGACGTTTACTGAGACCCTCGAAAATTTATGAAACTTACATTTGAAAATCGCACCGCTCTGGTGACAGGAGCCGGACGTGGTATTGGCCGCGCCATTGCCGAGACTTTGGCGGCAGCCGGGGTGACCGTGATCTGTGTTTCCAAGTCGGCCGAATCGTGCGGGGGAGTCGCTGATACGATCAATGCTTCCGGCGGCAAAGCCAAGGCTATGGCGGTCGATGTTTCCAGCGGTGAGGAAATCGCCAAAGCGGCGGAGACGTTGCTCGAAGAATTTCCGAATATCGATATTCTCGTGAATAATGCCGGCATCACACGTGATGGTTTGCTGTTTCGCATGAGCTCGGACGATTGGGAAGATGTGATTTCGACGAATCTCTCCAGCTGTTTCCACTGGTGCAAATATCTGGCGCGCCCCATGACACGCGCCCGTTGGGGACGGATCATCAATATAGCCTCGGTGAGCGGTATTATGGGCAATGCAGGGCAGGCGAATTATTCTGCAGCGAAGGCTGGCATGATTGGCATGACAAAGTCGTTGGCCCGTGAATTTGCCGCGCGAGGTGTCACCGTAAACGCGGTCGCGCCCGGTTTCATCAAGACCGACATGACTTCAGAATTCGTTAATAACGAAGAGGTTTCCGCACAAATCCTCGGTCAGGTGCCTTTGAAACGATTTGGCGAATCTTCTGATATTGCCAACATGACTGCTTATCTTTCCTCTGAGGAATCCAACTATATCACAGGCCAAGTTTTTACCGTTGACGGCGGGATGGCGATGTGAAGCCTGCTAACCAAGTATTACTTACCACATGGCCGACCAAAAAACCATAGACCAACGCGTTAAAGAAATCATCGTTAACCAGCTTAACGTAAACGAGGAACAGATTACCCCTGCCGCCTCCTTCCTGGATGATCTAGGAGCCGACTCACTCGACACTGTCGAGTTGATCATGGCCTTCGAAGAAGAGTTCAAGGACGAGATTAAGGGCGAAATTCCTGAATCGGATGCTGAACAGCTGCAGACCGTCGGACAAGTAACCGACTACATCAAAGCTAAAGCTGCCGCCGAGTAACGCGCTCGACACTTTCCGGCGTTCTACCGCTTTCCCGCCGTGGAAAATGCTGGTAGGACGCCTTTTTTGTGCCGGTCCGTAGCGATCAATAATCATTCTTTATGGATACTCAACAGAACCGACGGGTCGTGATCACCGGATTGGGTGTCGTCACCTCGATTGGCCATGACGTAGATACGTTCTGGTCCTCACTGCAGGCTGGCAAATGTGGAGTGGATCGAATTAGCCACTTTGACCCTGCGGCCTACGCGAGCCAGATTGGCGCGGAAGTCCGCGATTGGGATGTCAATGCGCACATGGACCCAAAGGACGCGCGACGTAATGATCGCTACACGCAATTTGGGTTCGTGGCTTCACGCCAGGCTGTGAAAGATTCCGGGCTGGAGATGAACGACGAAAATGGTGATCGCGTGGGTGTGATGATCGGTTCGGGCATCGGTGGAATGCACACCTACGAAACCCAGTTAAAGGTTTTGGAAGAACGAGGTCCCCGCAGAGTTTCACCTTTCACCATCCCTGCACTGATCGGCAATATGTGCTCTGGCTTAGTCGCGATTGAATACGGTGCCCGTGGTCCTAATTTCGGTTTGGTTTCCGCCTGCGCCACCGGTTCTCACGCGATTGGGGAGGCCGCGCATGCTATTCGGCGAGGTGATGTTGATGTGATGATCGCCGGTGGTAGTGAAGCAGCCATCACCCCCTTTGCTTACGCCAGTTTTTGCGCGATGAAAGCAATGAGCACACGAAATGATACGCCACAAACGGCGAGTCGTCCCTTTGAGCTCAATCGAAACGGTTTTGTGATGGGCGAGGGCGCTGGTATCTTGGTCCTCGAATCCTTGGAACATGCGCAAGCTCGTGGAGCTCGAATATATTGCGAAGTTCCGGGGTATGCGGCGACCTGTGATGCATTTCATATCACGCAACCCGATCCTGAAGGTAAGGGGCTCTCGCTTGCGATGACGCGTGCATTGGCCAGTGCAGGAAGCGACCCGAGCGAGATCGATTATATCAACGCCCATGGCACTTCCACTCCCTACAACGACAAGTTTGAGACTTTAGCGATCAAGAAAGTGCTTGGGGATCATGCGCATGCGCTTCCCATCAGTTCCACTAAGTCAATGACGGGTCATTTGCTGGGTGCGGCTGGAGGTATCGAATCGGTGATTTGCGCCAAGACGATCGAAACCGGTCGCATTGCTCCTACGATTAATCTGGTCGAACCGGATCCGGAATGCGACTTGGACTACGTGCCGAATGAATCTCGTGAGGCGAAGGTGCGCACCGTGTTGAGTAACAACCTTGGGTTTGGTGGACAGAACGCGTCGCTGGTTTTCCGCGCTTTGTAGAGTGCCGGTCAGGACTATTCCGTTTGAGCAGTAATTGGTGCCTCAGGTGGTTCGGGATTAAGCCACTGCGATAAGTAAGCATGCAGCGCTTTCTGGCGAACAGGCTTCGTGAGGAAATCATTCATACCAGCATCAAGGCACGTTTGGCGATCAGCCGCCATTGCATTGGCCGTGAGCGCGATAATGGGTAAGGGCCTCCCTTTGAGATGCTCACGAATAGCTCGCGTGGCGGCATAACCGTCCATGACTGGCATCTGGCAATCCATCAGGATCGCGTCCCATTTCTTTAATTTCACCGCCTCAAGTGCATCGGCTCCATTTCCGACCAGAGTGTGCTGCAATCCCATGCGTTTGAGCATTAATTTGATCACCTGTTGATTCACCGGATCGTCTTCAGCGACGAGAATATTGCCGGAAATCTGCTGATGAGTGGAAGTAGAGGCATTCGCTTTTGAGTGGGCGGGCTTGAGCGCCGTTTGGAACGTGGCATCAAATTTAAAAGTTGAACCGCGATTGACCTGACTGCTGACAGTGATCTCGCCTCCCATGGTTCGAACCAATTTTTGAGAAATCGCCAGACCGAGCCCGCTGCCGCCGAATTTGCGAGTGGTGGAGCTATCGCCCTGAGAAAAGACCTTGAAGAGTTTCTGCTGTGTTGACGCATTCATCCCAATACCGCTGTCCACGATTTGGAAGTGCAAGGTGACCTCGGTATTCGTGGTGTGCTGGATTCTCATCGTAATATCGATGCTGCCTTTTTCGGTAAATTTGATGGCGTTGCCCGTGAGGTTGAGCAGCACTTGTTTGAGTCTGACTGCGTCACCCAGAACATGGATATCAGATCCGGAGGGGAGGGATAGGTTTAGCGAAATTTGTTTCTCGGTCGCCTTGTTGCGCAGGAGCTCCACGACTTCCCTCATTGCTTCGTTCGGGTTGAAGGGGATGTTTTCAAATTCGAGTTTTCCGCTCTCCATTTTGGAAAAATCGAGAATATCGTTGAGGAGCCGAAGCAGGGTATGGGCGGAACTAGAAGCCACATTGACTTGAGAGGTCTGCTCGGGATCGAGGCGCGTTCCCTTGAGAATCTGCAACATGCCAATCACGCCATTCATCGGCGTGCGGATCTCATGACTCATTGTGGCGAGGAAATCGCCTTTACTGCGATTCGCGTCTTCAGCCTTATTTTTCGCCTCTTTCAGGGAAGCGACATTTGCTTCGTTTTCAAATATAAGACGGTAGAGATGCCGAAGGTCCTCGTGTTGTTGTTTCGAATTTCCAACCAGAAATATCCCGTAAGTAAAGGTGATGAACGCGAGTAACCATCCGCCTTCACCAATCACGAGAAAGAGAATACTTGGTGGGAGCATCGAGAGGCTGACGTAGATTCGATAGGTCAACGGAACTGCGGACAAGGATCGAGATGCTCCGGCGTTCATCCCTGCGACCATCATCACAAGAATCAAGCTTGAGAAGGTGTTCTCGACATTGAAAAAAACTACAGCTGCCCAGCCCCAAAGGGCGGCGGAAAGTGATGAACCAGCGATATATGAGTAGCGCCAGCGGGGCAGTTTATCCGGGGGAGGGACATGGCGGAAAAAACCGGAAACCAAAGCCCATCGTAGGAGTGAGGCAACAAACATACACCCTACCCAGGTCAATTTGGCATTCCACGAGTAGGTATCATCGATCCCAATGACCACGATGATAGCCATGAGCACATTGATGATCAGGCTCGACCCTTGAGAACGGTAGAGCAGCCGAGTCATCTCGGCTTCGATCCGAGAATCGATTTCTGGAGTTATCGGGGTATTTGAATGGACGGAATTGGCCATGCTAACGATCCCAACATTAAGGGGAAATCCTTCGGGAGGAAGGGTTTAATTGGCACAAAAAAACCCGCAATCGTTGAGATTGCGGGTTAATAAATGAGTCGTTGTGTTCAGGCTTTCTGGACCAGGCCCGCCTTGATGGCTTTGACTGAGACCAGCATGCGTTTGACACCGCCATTAGGCAGTCTCACGCGGATGCGCTGGAGGTTGGGACGAAACTTGCGCTTGGTAATGCTCGTCACGTGAGTGCCGATACCGCCGCTTTTTTTGCTCTGTCCCTTACGATTGATGGAGCTGCCCGTGGTCGGACGCTTACCTGTGATTGCACAAATTCTTGCCATGGTCTTAGTAGTTAAAAGGTTGGAGTAAAGGTCTGGGGTTCGGTGAGGCAAGGGGAATATTAACTATCTTTTTAGGTTCATTTTCGACTGGCATGAAGCACCTGGAATTTCTGCCCAAGATGCGCTGGATGTAGGAGTTGCATGAGTGCCAACTTGCGCTGGCTGAGATTGGCAGCTTCTTGGGAGGAGATTTCGGCAATCTTGGGGCCTGCGTGATGTATAAGAAATGATTCCTGAGATTGGAGACTAGGCGATGCGAAGTTGTGTTTTTGCAACGCGCCACTGAGCCAGTCCCAACAGACGTGACAAGTGAGATCCTGATCTCCAGGTCTCGCGAGCAGATCATTACTTTGAGTGTGCCGGTAGTAAGCGCGTGTCGTTCCATCGGGCTTAGCTTCCGTTAGCTCCTTCCATGATTTGCCGTAATCGCAGGCAATAAAGAGACCCTCCCAAGATTGGCTGGAGATTTGCTCCAAGAGACTCACGGCGGCAGTCGGCGCATCCAATCGGTAGCCCTCAGGTGCACTCTTCGGCAAAAAGGTCTCGGAGGCCGCTTTTTCAAAGACGGTCTCTTTGAGCTGCCCATCGGAATATCTGACGCCCGTTTCATGCCATTGTCCGTCTCGTCCGATGAATCGGCGACAGGGTTGTGCATCAAACAGCTCGTTAGAAAATACGACGCAACGACCACTGATATCCAAAGGGGAGCCGACTGGAAGCGTGACGACTTCCTTGAAACGAGTAGATACGCCATTCAGAATGCCTCCATCGTTCTCGGATCCGATTTCTATGAAAGTGTGTTCTTCGATTGAAGCTTCCCCGAGAAGCTGTTCGGCGGCCGTCGCGATCAATTCCCCGAAAATACTACCCGAGGTCGAAGCGGTGAAAAAGTCTGTCTCATCACCGTATCCTACGCGCGGCCGCGATTGCCGGTAATAGCCGACTACCGGATCGTAGAGGGCGATTTCCATGAAGCGTGCAAACGACACTACGCCGCTATCGAGACAGGCGTCTTTGAAGCGAGCGAGGAATGCAGCCGAAGGCGTGGCGTCGGTGATGTTGTGTGACGATCCCATTTACAAAACGAACCAGATGCACACAGTCGGCCTCATGCTCAAACGCATTCTTACATTATCGGTTGGGGGCCTGATGGGGTTGCTGCTCGCAGCGGTGGTGTTGAGGACCGCTTCAGTGTGGGGATTTTTGCCGAATCGCGACCTGAATCGGGCGGCGGATTACGTAAAAGATGTGATTGATACGGTGAACAAGAACTACGTCGGCGATGGCGAAGCAACCTATGAGCAACTCGCGCGTGAAGCGATTCACGGGGTGGTCGGGTCTCTGGATCCTCATTCCGAGTTTTTAGAAGCAGAGGATTTTCGTCGGTTGGAGGATGATCTTGATGGCGAATTTGGAGGTATCGGGGTGCAAGTCGAGATGCGTGAAGGCCAGATGATCGTAATCGCGCCAATCGCCGGAACACCCGGCGAACGTGCGGGTATCTTACGTGGCGATGTGATCGAGAGCGTGGATGGTTATTTTCTGAAAAACGGAGTGGCGATGGATGAGGCGATTGAGCGCTTGAGGGGGAAACCCAACACGTCGGTGCGGGTGGGCATTTTTCGTCCGCGACTCGAGAAGCATGTCGATCTGACGTTAGTGCGTGAAATTATCACAGTAGAAAGCGTGCCGGAGGTGAAGGTGCTCGCAGGAAATTTGGGTTACATTCAACTCGTGCATTTCTCTTCAGAAACAGGGAAGGAGTTTAAAGCTGCGTTGCGAAAGCTGCTAGAGGCTGGGGTAAAATGTATCATCCTGGACATGAGGAATAATCCGGGCGGTTTGCTCACTGCCGCGGTCGATGTGGCGGAGCCGTTCTTTGATGATGGGGAGCTTGTGGTTTACACCGAGGGACGAGATCCCGAGGAACGGGAGGATTTTCGCGCCGGCCGAATGGGCCTGCATTTGGAATTGCCTGTTGCCGTGTTGATCAATGCGGGAAGTGCCAGTGCGGCTGAAGTGGTGACAGGCGCCTTGAAAGATACGCGGCGAGCGGTTGTAGTGGGTGAGCGCACTTTTGGGAAAGGCTCTGTGCAAACGATTTTCCAACTCAGGCATGGTGAGGGCATGCGTTTGACGACAGCACTCTATTACACGCCGAGTGGAGTGAGCATTCATAAGCGCGGAATCAACCCCCATGTGAAAGTGATCATGACGCCGGAGGAAGATAATAAACTGCGTCTGCAACGCGCGAGGAATGATGTGGATGACCCCGAGATGTTTGCCGAGCGGTTTGGGTTTACTCCGATTAAGGACCGTCAGTTACAGGCCGCGATCGATGTGCTTAACGGGGTGGATCTCCTGGCCAATCGATCACCAGAAGTTGAAGCTCAATAAGAGATGCGAGACATGATATTGGCACTCGAAAGTTCCTGCGACGAGACGGCAGTCGCGATGTTTGATCCGAACAAAGGATTAGTGGGAGAATGGATTCACACGCAGATCGCTTTGCATGAAAAACATGGCGGCGTGGTGCCTGATCTGGCCACACGCGAACATTTGCGCCATTTTTCACCGATATTGGAAAGGGCGAAAGAGGAGGTCGGATTGAATGATGTCACGGAGGTGGCGGTGACTTCCGGCCCCGGTCTGGCTGCGTGCTTGGCCGTAGGTGTTTCTGCGGCCAAAGCGATGGCAGTGGGAGTAGAAGTGCCAATCGTGGGTGTGAATCATCTGCGTGCTCATGCGTTTTCACCATTCATCCCGGCACATGCCAATGATCCGGTTCACTTTGAGGAAAATTTACAGAGTCTATTACCCCACCTCGGACTGATTGTATCTGGAGGAAATACGATCCTCTGTGAAATCGATGAGGAGCGTAAGATTCGCCTGATCTCAACCACCCGTGATGACGCTGCGGGTGAAGCTTTGGATAAAGGAGCCAAGTTGCTCGGTCTTGGTTATCCGGGAGGTCCTTGGGTGGAGAAACTTGCGCGTGATGGCAACTTATCGGCCTATGACTTTCCTCGTGGATTGGGTCGTCGCGATAATTTGGATTTCAGTTTCTCGGGTTTGAAGACAAGCCTGCGCTACCGGATCGAAAAGATGAGTGAAGATGAGGTGAAGCGTGAGATGCCGAATCTTTGCGCAAGCTACCAACAGGCGGTCATCGATGCCCTGACGCGTAAGATGCGACAGGCTTGCGAGGTGGGGGAATATAAGAGCCTCGGTCTGTCTGGAGGTGTGGCCAATAACATGGCGTTACGTGATGCGGTGAGCGTCTTGGGTGAACGGCAAAAATTGCCACTTTATTTGGCACAATCAAGACACACGGGAGACAACGCAGGGATGATTGCATTTGCGGCATGGGTGGATCGCACCGGAGCGGATCATGACAGTGGTCTCGCGCTCGAGATTAATCCCAATGCTCCGGTATATAACTAAGCGAATGAGCCTGTCTTCCGGTGACTGCTAGGAATAGTCGCGGCGCATATTGCTGGGTAAAATTCCGAGCTCTTCACGATATTTGGCGACGGTCCGTCGCGCGAGTTTTAGCCCTTTATCCTGAAGTTTTTTCACGATGGTCTGATCGCTAAATGGCGAGGATCGATCTTCCAGCGTGATGAGATCAGCAATAATTTCCTTCACACTGGTGTTGGAGACAGAATCACCTTCGGTGGACTGATAGCCTGTGGTGAAAAAATAACGAAATTCGAAAATACCGTGCGGGGTGTGGAGGTATTTATTGGCAATGGCGCGGCTGACTGTGGTCTCGTGGACACCAACGATATCAGCAATTTGCGTCATCGTGAGTGGCTTGAGTTGGGAGATGCCGTGGTCGAAAAACTCACTCTGTGCTTTGAGGATTTCGCGCGTGATTTTTTCAATCGTGCGCTGTCTCTGTTCAATCGAATCGATCAGGAATTTACCCGATTTCATTCTTTCTTTGAGGTAGTCTTTCTCCTCTTTGGAAAGCGTGCCTTTGGCGATCAATTCCCGATACGTATTTGAGATACGCAGTCGAGGAATGTAGTCGCTGTTGAGATCGATTTTCCATTCATCATCCACTTTCGTGATGGTTACATCAGGTTCGATGACCCGGTTGGTGTCTTCGGCGAAACGTCGGCCCGGAGCGGGATCGAGTTTCCCGATTTCTTCGATGGCAGTTTGGATGTCATCTTGAGATGCACCAAGTTTTCGGGAGAGTTCGGGGATGCGTCGTCGGGAGAGTAGATCGAAGTGATTACGTATTATACGGGCGGGCAGGGAACTCTCGCGTCCTCGTGCGGCGAGCTGAGCGAGCAGGCAGGTTTGGATATCGGGACTGCCAATGCCGGTGGGATCGAACGTGGTGAGTAATTCGGCTGCCTCCTGCAGTTCCGCGAGGGAGTGATCGCTTTGGAAAGCGGCGTCGGGGAGGTTCAGGGTGAGGAAACCACGGTCATCGATACTCCCAATGAGATACTTAAGTGCCTCGGCGACATTCTTATCGGTATCAGTCAGTTCGGCTTGTCGCATGAGATGCTCCTGCAGCGATGCATCGCTCACCAGCGAATCCATGAAATGCTGCCGTTTTTCGCCATCTTCCTGCGTGTAAGGCTGGGCGCCACCGGCCTGACTCATGTAGTCGCGCCAATCCTCATCGAGCTTTCCGAGGAGCTCGAACTCCTTGGTGAAATCGATTTCCTCGTGAGGGTTTTCTTCGTCTTCGGTGGGAGAATTTTCTTCCGGAGTCGTTTCGGGTTCCGTGCTCGAATGCTCGGGGAGCAGCTCTTCAAGGGTGGGATTGCTTTGCAGTTCTTCTTGAATCTCTGAACGCAGATCCAGCGCAGCGACCTGAAGGATCTTCAGGGATTGCCGCAACTGCGGGGCCAGAACCAATGACTGATTCTGTCGCTGCCGAAGATCGTGATTAAGTCCGGGCCCGCTCATGTGCGATTATCTCAGTGGGACAATGCATGCTCAGGGGCGGGAGCCGGTGTAGATTGGAGGGCGGGAACCAGGATCGTCGATTGAGTAGAGGTCTTTGATGTAAGTGCCTAGTTTTTCAATCGTGGGGCCGTAGGTATCGCTGTAGAGGTAGAGTTCGAGATCAGTCATCATCTCGAAGGCGCTTTGGTAGCGTTTGTCGCGATCTCGTTGCAGAGCTTTATGGATGATCGTTTCCAATCCCTCGTCGATTTCGGGACGAAGGTCGCTGAATTTCGGGATCGGCATGGTCTGGATATTGCGCCGCGATTGGGCACGATCCACCGCGCGGAAGATATTTCGGCCGAGCAAAAGTTCAGTCAGCACAATTCCAAGGGGGAAGAGGTCGGCGCGAGCATCAGTGACGGCTCTGCTCGCTTGTTCGGGCGAAAGGTATTCGTCCTTACCTGCGATCACTTTGCCTTCCTCATTATACATCAGGTCGAAGGCCTTCGCGATTCCGAAGTCGGTCAGTTTCACGTCGCCCTCATAGGCGATCATGATGTTTTTTGGGCCGATATCGCGATGCACGATGTCGAGAGGTCGTCCATCGCGATCGCATTTCTGATGTGCGTAAGTAAGACCTCGAGCGATGCGAGAAACGATGAAAGCCGCCAGATCTACCGGAATTGGGCGATCAAGCTCATGGTGTTTTTCGAGGAATTGCTCGAGGTTCACGCCGCGCACGAATTCCATGACCATGAAGTATTGCCCTCCGAGACTCCCGAGATGGTAGGTTTGCACGATGCTGGTGTGAATCAGATCGGCGACGAGACGGGCTTCACCGATAAAGTTTTTTTGGAACTCTTCGATTGCCGAGTATTCCTCGCGGATGAGTTTGACCGCGACGGTTTTACGGAAATTGCCCGCACCTAGCTGCTCGGCCTCATAAACGAGACCCATGCCGCCTTCCGCTATTTTACTGACCATTTCGTAATTTATCTCGTTAAAGAGAGTTCTTAAAGGAGCCACAGTCATAGAAATACAACGCTCTTTCGTATTGGCAAGTAATGAGTATCTCGTTTCGGCCCGATTCCTGCTAGTCCATGAGGCATTTGACAGCATGGAAGTGAGTTCTACGTTCTGCGCATGATTACACTGACCACCCGTGCGGCAGATCGCGTAAGAAAGATGCAGGAAGAAACGCCCGAAGCGGGTGGTTTTCTACGTGTGCTGGTGGAGTCGGGGGGGTGTTCAGGCTTCCAATACGGCATGTCGTTTGACGAAGCGAAGGACGATGACACGCGATTGGAGAGCGAAGGGGTCAAAATCGTGATGGATCCATCCAGTCTGGCCTACATGAATGGCAGTTCGATTGACTTTGACGACGGTTTACAGGGGAAGGGCTTTGAGATCAATAACCCCAATGCACAGAGCACGTGTGGATGCGGTAAGTCGTTTAACTGATCATACTTGTGCTTCGTGGAGTGCCACGATTCCAAAAGTCAGGCCACTCGCTTTCACGCTGGAAAATCCGGCGGCCTTGATCTCTTCGGCTAGCCCTTGGCGCCCGGGAAATTCTTCGATCGTCTCATTTAGGTAGACATAGGCAGCCTTGTCCTTGGTCACGATTCCCGCAATTACGGGGAGAATCGTGCGTAAATAAAACAGGTAGATAGGTTTAAACCACGTATCAGGTTGAGAAAATTCCAACACATACATGCGGCCACCCGGCCGGAGCACGCGCCGCATTTCTGTCAATGAGAGGTGCCGATCGGCCATATTTCGAAGACCGAATGAAATAGTCACCGCGTCGAAACTGCCGTCCTCCAGTGGGAGATCGAGGCCGTCACCTTGTTTGAAGGTGATACGAGAAGAGGCGGTGTCCGTGGCGCTTTCCTGTTTTATTACGGCC
Organism: Cephaloticoccus sp.; assembly: GCA_034669935.1. Lineage (GTDB taxonomy): Bacteria > Verrucomicrobiota > Verrucomicrobiia > Opitutales > Opitutaceae > Cephaloticoccus. The sequence continues at coordinate 31,891 of JAXMOJ010000010.1, read as the reverse complement.
TCATCAAGCATCGGTTGGCAAAAGTCCATACCGACTATCTTATTGGCAGATAATACTTTGCGACTTATCTCAAACGCGACATCACCGCTGCCAGTCGCCAGATCAAGCACGTCGGTAGGTTTCCCGAGATTGACCGCTGAGACCAGTTTTCGACGCCACCAACGATCGATGCCGCCACTGAGCAAAATATTCGCGAAGTCGTAGCGACGGGCGATACGGGCAAACATGGAATTTACAGCGACTGGATCTGGCATGGTTGGATTAGTGGATCAGGAGCTTATTTTTTCGTAGATTGGGGGCGAGTCATATTCGTTGACGCAATCATAGAACTGTAAGTAGTTTAGCACTGTTATCCCTATCCCGGATGTAGCAGCGAAAGGAAAAATATGTCCAACAATCTGACGAAACGAGAGATCGTCCTCGAAATCTACAAGAAGACCGGCTTTCCCCAGAAGCAAGTGGTCGATACGGTTCAGTTGACGCTCGACATCATTCAAAAGGCCTTGGCCGAAGGACGTAATGTCGAACTACGCAACTTTGGTGTGCTCGAAGTGCAGGTAAGAAAATCTCGCATCGGTCGCAACCCGAACAAACCCGAAGCCGAAGTGGTGATCCCACAACGCGCCGTGGTGAAGTTCAAATCAGGCAAGATTCTCAAGCAGCAATTGAAAAAAATCGATTTGGGCACCTTGGATTCCTCGGCCACGGTCGATCCGATTGACGAATAGTAACTGCGAGTTCTCTACGAATGGCCGGGAGTTTATCCCGGCCTTCTTTTTGCCTGGATGAAATTTAGAGTGGCGCGAGTCCGCTCTGCTCCACAATTTCGCACGCTCATGGCCACGTTTCAGTCACTACCCGGTTTCCGCGAATTTTATCCCGATGCTCTTGCGCGTCGGAACTTTATCTTTCGTGTCTGGCGCCAGACGGCGAATATTTACGGGTTTTCCGAATATGATGCACCGGTGCTGGAACCGCTCGATCTCTACAAGGCGAAGTCCGGTGATGAAATCGAGGCGCAGCTTTTTAGCTTTACGGACAAGGGGGGACGCGAGGTCGCGTTGCGTCCGGAAATGACACCCACCGTTGGTCGTATGGTAGGAGCCAAGGCGAACGCTCTCAAACGACCGATCAAATGGTTCAGTATCGCGGAGTTTTACCGCTACGAGCGGATGCAGAAAGGGCGGGGACGCTGCTTCAATCAATTTAATGCCGACATCTTTGGTGAAGCGGGGACCGAAGCGGAAATCGAACTCATCGCCCTGCTCACGCAATGCCTGAATGCCTTTGGACTGACCGAGGAAGACTTTTATGTGCGGCTAAGTGATCGCAATTTGTGGTTTTATTATCTCGGTGCGCTCGGATTGGACGAATCGCGGATTCGCGCCGTTCTGGTCGCCGTGGATCGCTACGAAAAATATGGAGACGATGCCTTCAAGGCCTACAACGAGGAGTTTGGAGCGCTGGACGAATCGATCAAAGCCAAGGTGCTCGCGTTTCTTCAGATCAAGTCACTTTCAGCCTTGGAGGAAACTCTGGGTGGGCTCGGTGACGATCAGCTCACAGCGCGACTGGCTGATTGGCGCAAACTCCTCGGCGGGATCGAATCGATGGGCCTCACGAAATACGTGGAGGTCGATCTTGGTGTCGTGCGTGGCTTGGCTTACTACACCGGCTTTGTTTTCGAAGCCTTTGATCGCAAAGGCGAACTCCGCGCGATTGCGGGAGGTGGTCGCTACGATCATCTCGTTGAAAAGCTTGGCAGTCCGGCTTTACCGGCGGTCGGCTTTGCGATTGGCGATATGACTTTTGCGCTCCTGCTGGAGCAACGCGGCCTCATGCCCGATATGGTGCAGGCGAGCGATGTGTATTGCGTGATCGGCGGCGCGGATGAACGTCCCGCGGCCTTCGCCGGGATTCAATCTCTCCGTGCGGCCGGGTTTCGCGTCGACTATCCAATGAAGGAGGTCGCATTCGGTAAACAATTCAAAGCCGCGAGCGAATCCGGGGCGAAACTGGCGATCATTTACGGTGGCGATGAACTGGCCAAGGGCGTCGTGAAGATCCGTGATCTCGCGGATCGTTCCGAACGTGAAGTGCCGCTCAACGACATCGTTGCGGCGGTGCGAGACACGCTTCAGGCGTAGAGACTTTATGATCAGAATGGCCGCACTAGTCGGAATAGCTTTCTTGTGCAGCTACGTTCTGCTGGCTGCTTACGCTTATATATTTTCCGATCGGGAACTCTTTTTCCCTAACCACGGCTCGTTGCACAAACCAGTTGGGTTTCTGGAAATTCCGGATGGGAATGGAGGTCTGCTCGCGGCACTCTATCTGCCGAATTCTGAGGCGAAATATACCCTGTGGTTTTTCCACGGCAATGCGGAGACCTTGGGCGATCTGGAATCTCGCATGCTCGAATACCAGCGCAACGGCTATGCAGTCTTTGCGGTGGAATATCCCGGCTATGGTTTAAATCGAGGCATTCCTACCGAAGCGGGAATTTACGAGACGACTGAGATTGGGCTGAAGTATCTGCAAGAAACGCTCGGAGTGAGCCCTGAATCGATCATGGCCCATGGTCGATCACTGGGCGGAGGTGCTGCGGTTGCCTTGGCAGTGAATGAGCGCATTGGTGGGCTCATTCTGGAATCGGCTTTCACGAGTGCGTTTCGGGTGGTCACTCGTGTGAAACTTTTACCGTTCGATAAATTTGATAACCTCAGCAAGATTTCAGCAGTTCAGTGTCCCGTGTTATTCATTCACGGAAAGGATGACCGGATCGTGCCGCTTTCGCATGGCGAAACTCTTTTCGACGCCGTTCGCACCCGAAAACAAAAACTCTGGATTGAGCACGCCGGTCACAACGACCTGCTCGACTGGGCTGGGCCGAGCTATTGGCAAACTCTGAACGAGTTCACGCAGGCCTTAGACTAGATCAGCCGGACCGAATGCCTTGGGAAGCAACTCAGTGATGCTGTGATCCTGGCGATCTTTTGATCGGCATGTGGAAATCACCCGCGCTTTAGGACCGAATTCGTAGATGACTTGTCGGCATGCGCCGCACGGTGCGGTGGCTTTGGGAGTGGGGGTGTAAACCACGACGCATTGCAGATCGGGTTTCTTTTCACCGGCGGAGATTGCGCTGAATATCGCGGTGCGCTCAGCGCAGTTGCAAAGCCCGTAAGAAGCATTCTCAACATTGCACCCAACATAGACTTTTCCGGATTTGGTGAGAATCGCAGCGCCTACTTTAAACTTCGAATAAGGGGCATAGGCCCGGCGCGAGGCCGCGCGGGATTCGCTTTCGAGTTTCTTGAGCTGTGATGGGGTAACCGGCATCAGAGACCTAGTTCCTGTTTCACTTCCGTGAATTTCTCAATCGCAAACGCGAGGTCTTCTTTGCTGTGCGCGGCGGAGACTTGGGTGCGAATCCGGGCAGTGCCCTGCGGCACGACCGGATAAAAGAAGCCGATTACGTAAACGCCTTTTTCGAGCATGCGCGCGGCGAACTTTTGAGAAAGGGCCGCATCGCCGAGCATCACGGGCACGATGGGGTGAGTGCCGGGTTTGATGGTGAGTCCGGCCTTGGTGAGACCTTCGCGGAAAAAGCGTGTGTTTTCTTCAAGTTTGTCGCGCAACTCGGTCGAACGACTGAGCAGATCCAAACAGGTGATCGAAGCGGCGGCGATGGTCGGCGCGATCGTATTGGAAAAGAGATAGGGGCGGGAACGTTGACGGAGTAGGTCGATGATCGGTTTGCGCGCGCTGGTGTAACCTCCACTCGCGCCGCCGAGTGCTTTGCCGAGCGTGCCGGTGATGATATCCACGCGATCCATAACCCCACAGTGTTCGGGGGTGCCGCGACCTGTCTTGCCCATAAAACCTACCGCGTGGCTGTCATCGACCATCACAAGCGCGTCGTATTTATCGGCGAGATCGCAGATGCCCTTGAGGTCGGCGATGAAGCCATCCATCGAAAAGACACCGTCGGTGGCGATGAGTTTGAAGCGAGCGTTGTTCGCGTCGGCTTCCCTTAGCTTCGCTTCGAGGTCTTCTAGATTGTTGTTCTTGTAGCGGTAGCGCTGCGCTTTGCAGAGCCGCACGCCGTCGATGATCGAAGCGTGGTTGAGCTCATCGGAAATCACGGCGTCTTCCTTGCTCAGCAGGGTTTCGAACAGACCGCCATTTGCATCAAAACACGAAGTGTAGAGAATCGTATCTTCCATGCCCAGAAACGTGGAGACTGCTTGTTCAAGATCCTTGTGCAATTGCTGCGTGCCGCAGATGAAACGCACCGAAGCCAGACCGTAGCCCCAGCGATCCAGAGATTCGCGAGCCGACGCAATCAGCTCGGGGTTGTCTGCCAATCCCAGATAATTGTTGGCACACATGTTGAGCACTTTCGGCCCGTTGGAGACACTCACATGTGCGCTCTGCGGTGTGTTGATCACGCGCTCTTGTTTATAGAGTCCGGCATCCTTGATTTCGCTCAAGGTCGTTTCGAGGTGAGTTTGAAATTCTGATGTCATCGTAAAGAGAGTATGCCGTAATTTATTGGTCAGCCTAACAAAATTCTAACAGGAAATACATTCACCACAAAGGTCACTAACAACACGAAGTTAGGAAGGACTTTTTATCACCGCGAAGGTCGCCAAGATCGCTAAGGAAAAATAATCAGTTCTGTCTTTCTGCATAGGTTCGACTTTGCGAACTTAGCGCCCTTCGCGGTTAATGATTCGTTGGCAGTGGGCGGGGAAATCAGTTCTTAGTCTCCCAGTTGAGCACGATTTTTCCGCACTTGCCGGAACGCATCAGATCGAAGGCTTCCTGGAAATCGGTGTAATGGAAATGGTGCGTAATCACCGGAGTGATATCGAGGCCGCTCTGGATCATCGAGGTCATTTTATACCATGTCTCATACATTTCACGGCCGTAGATGCCTTTGATTGTGAGCATGTTGAAAACGACTTTGTTCCAGTTCACCGCAGCCGACGAGGGCATGATACCGAGCATGGCGATACGTCCACCATGGGCCATATTATCGATCATGTTGTTCAGTGCCTGTGGATTGCCGGACATTTCCAAACCAACATCAAACCCCTCGCGCATTTTAAGCTCTTTTTGCACGTCCGGGAGTTTTTCTTGGGAAACATCTACGGCTCGGGTCGCGCCCATTCTGGTGGCGAGCGCGAGGCGATTAGCATTCACATCAGTGATTACGATCTTACGCGCCCCACAATGCTTGGCGATAGCCACGGCCATGCAACCGATGGGACCCGCTCCGGTGATGAGCACATCCTCGCCGACCAGATCATACTGCAACGCGGTATGCGTGGCGTTTCCGAGCGGATCGAAGCACGACAGCACATCGAGCGGGATCGCCGGATCGACATGCACGGCATTGCTCGCAGGGATGCAGAGATATTCTGCAAACGCTCCGTCACGATTCACGCCGACTCCCTTGGTGTTGCGACAAAGATGACGGCGCCCCGCAAGACAGTTCCGGCATTCGCCACATACGATGTGACCCTCGCCATCGACAAGATCGCCTTTCTTAAAGCCCTGCACATTCGTGCCGACTTCCTCGATCGTGCCTACGAATTCATGGCCGATCACCATCGGAGTTTCGATCGTTTCCTGAGCCCAGTTGTCCCAATTGTAAATGTGCACATCCGTGCCGCAGATTGACGTCTGTTTGATCTTGATGAGCACGTCATTGATGCCTGGCGTGGGCACGGGCACATCAGTTAATTGCACCCCGGTCTCGGGAGTGAGTTTGGCAATAGCCTGCATGGTTCGTTCAGACATGGTTGTTCAGTTTCAGACAATGTGTCCTGCTTATCGTCCAAAACAACTCCTAAGCTGCATCTCTTATTGGTCACAGAGGGCACAGAGAGAAGGAAGGGAAGATCACAGAGCATCAGGACTATTTCGCAGGATCTGCCTCCGTGCTCTCGATCCTCTGACTCAGTGCTCTCTGTGACCAGCTCTCGACTACTCGGCGAATAGCTGCGCGCCCTCGAGTGCAAGCAGACGGAGCTTGGTTTTGATGCCGCCGGGGCCGGAGAATCCCGTCATCTTCCCGTTGTTCGCGACGACACGATGGCAGGGAATCAACAATGGCCAGCGATTGGCACCCAGTGTCGTGCCGACCGCCCGACTTGCACCCGGTGGCCTATTAATGGTTTTCGCTATATCGCCGTAGCTACAAGTTGAGCCTGGTTTGATGCGCAAAGTTGCCGCATAGACCAGTCGAGGGAAGTCGCCGATTTCGGTAAAGTCGTAGTCGAGATCGGAGAAATCCTGCCACTCGCCACTGAGATGAGCCTGCACCCGTCGAATGATCGTCTGGATGTTGCCCGATATTATTGGCTCCACCTCGTCGGTCCTAACTGGTGTGGTTTCTCCGGGCAGACGAAATCCCGTCAGGCCCGCCTCGTGCCAAACGAGGCCGCAGGTGCCGATGGAGGTTTCGAAAGTCGTTTCAGGCATGCGGTTTGAGGTTTGCCACGCAGGCAAGCTCGCATTGCTCTCAAAGGCAACACCCATGGAAAACCGGTTCTACAACGAGTTTGATTTCGAGTCCTTTGGTGGTGATCGCAAAGCCGATTACCGCAGTCCGTTTCAAATCGATCGTGACCGCATCATCCATTCGCATGCTTTTCGGAAGCTCCAATCGAAGACGCAGGTGTTTCTCTCGGGCGAGTATGATTTCTATCGCACGCGGCTCACACACTCCATCGAGGTCTCCGCGATAGGCCGTTCGATTTGCAGCTTTCTGCGCACGCAGAAGGGGGTGCTGAAAAACGATTTCTACATCGATAGCGATTTGGTCGAGGCGAGCTGCCTGGCTCACGATTTGGGCCACCCGCCATTCGGGCACTCGGGTGAACGCACCTTGCAGGAGTTGATGATGAAGTGGGGCGGTTTCGAAGGAAATGCGCAGACTCTCCATCTCCTCACGGCGACCATCTTTCAAAACGAGAAGGGGGTCCGCGGTATGCGGCCCACGCGTGCGCTGCTCGATGGCGTGCTAAAATATAAGAAGCTCTACGGCGAGTTCGCGAAGTCGCCGCAAAATCATTTCATCTACGATCCGCAGGTTTCCAGCCGCGACTTCGTGTTTGGCGGCGCGAAGATCCCCGCTGCGTTGCACAAGCGCGAGCTACTGAACGAATTCAAGAGCATCGAATGTCAGATCATGGATTGGGCCGACGATGCCGCCTATTCGCTCAACGACATTGTCGATGGCGTGAAGGCGGGATTCCTCACGAAAGAGAGTATCGAAGATTGGGCTCAAGATCAGGCGATTGGCACCGAAGAACAACAACACCTTGATCGACTCTTTCACGCCATGCGCACCGACCGACTAGAAGGCGTCTTCGGCGCCCGGGTAGGGGGCTTCATCCAAGCCTGCCGCTTGCGGAAGTGTGACAACTTCATGGCGGAGAAGACGAATCGTTATCGCTACGATCTCATCGTCGATGAATCCGCCCAAAAGGAAGCCTTGTTCTTCAAAGACATGGCCAACGACATCATCTTCGAAAGCCCGCAGCTCCAACAGATGGAGCACAAAGCTCGTCGCGTGCTCTTCGACCTCTGGGATTCGATTTGGAGCAACTATGTCGATCAAGGCCCCCGCGTGATCAATATCCTACCACCGAATGTCGGACGATTAATCAACCAGGCCAAAACTCGCCAAGCTAAAGCCCGTCGTATCTGCGACTACCTCTGCGGTCTCACCGATGGCACAATCGTGCACACGTATCGACGTCTCTTTGATCCTGAGTTTGGATCGATCCGTGATCTTAGTTAGGTTGGGTGTTCCGGAGGAAGTTAGTGCTACACGACCTTAAGCACTGATTCATGAATGCATTGCCGGAATATTCACAGAAACAACAAGCACGGTTGCTTAGGCCTATGGGCTTCCCCAAATTCACCGCAAAGCCACCATTATTAATTTGTGGATGGGTGTTTATCAGATTGGAAGAATGACAGTAGTTAGAGTGATTCTGGTTGTGCTGGCCTAGATGCTTCAATGATCGTTGAAATATGATCGGCGAGACGATTGGCTTGTTCCTTTGAGACCATTTCATCATGAGGAGCACTAATGGTGCTTTCTTTCATATGAGGGCAGTGGGGCATCCAACCGTAGTCTAATGGGCCACTGTCTTGATCAGTTTTAATCAGGTGGATGGGAGCGTCGAACTCTACTGGTTTGTAGTTTTTAAATGCGTCTGATTGTGTGGCCTGATAGTAAGGGGTGCGGCCTTGGAAGGGAATCGGTGCAAGTCTGATCCAGATAGGAGATATGCAGCGCCAAAATTTGGTGTTGAAATATTTTCGTTCAAACTTCCAACGAGCGACGAGTTGCTTGCTTATGGTCTTGATGCTTCTGTGTCGAAGAGCTGCGTGAAATTGCGTTTTTCGCCGCTTGTTAGCTTCGGCAACGATAGTGTTACGCAGCTCGGGCGTCGCTGTATCTATCATGATAACGTTTTCGACTTGATAGCCCTCCTGAGATAGCTGCCGTGCAAGTTCGTAGGCCAGCAGCCCACCGATACAGTAGCCTAAGAGGATTATCCTCTGAGGCGGCATGGTCCTTTTAATGAGAATGAGAGCTTCGCCAGCCATTTCAGGGAGCGTCTGATAATCCCAGCGCCGACCATCTTCACCATGTCCACTTAATCCCCAAATGGGATGTGCGGAATCAATGCTATGAACGATGGGTAGAAGTTCATCTGTAGTGTTTCCGAAGTTATGCCCATGTGTGAAGAGAATGGGGATTGCATCGACATCTTCACCGGCGCGAAGGCACCTCAATCGTTCTTTCGTGGCATTCTTTGAAGTGCCAAAGGCACAGAATTCCCGAAGTGTCGGATTCTCGTTGAGCCGCTCATAGGGAATTTCGAGGTCGAGCCTTTGCTGTATTTCCAACAGCATGTGCACAGCGGAAAGGGAGTCCCCACCCATGTCCCAAAACGTATCCGTTGGTGAGACCGGCGGTGATTTTAGAATGGTGCGCCAGATTTCAGCCACTTTCTTTTCCAATGGGCTCAGCGTTGTATGTGATGGTCCTTGGGATAGTTCGTCCAAGCGTGCAAGGAGTGCGACGCGGTCGATCTTTCCATTCGGAGTCAGGGGAAATGAGGCGATCGGGATTAACCGTGCGGGAACCATGTAGGCCGGCAGCTCTTGGAGGAGAAACGCTTTCCAATTATGGGGTGCACTCGTTTGGTTTTTGGGGATGACAAAACTGATGAGGCGACTGTGTTCTCCTTCGATTAATAGGGTCTGGCTGTTTTGCACCTCGGGGTGTTCGGTCAGCTTGGTATCGATTTCTCCCAGTTCGATTCTGTAGCCCCGGATTTTTACCTGGTCATCAATACGGCCAAGGTAGCCCATTCCACCTCGGGTATTCCATTCGACCAGATCTCCCGTTCGATAGAGCCGCTGACCCGAGGCCCACTCTGGGCTGATGAAACGTTCCTTGGTCAGCTCGGGTCGGTTTCGGTATCCTCTGGCAACACCAGCGCCTCCGATCCATAGTTCTCCTTTTTCGCTTTCGGCTGCTTGTTCTCCGTTTTTACCCACGATATAGAACTGCGTATTGGTAATCGGATTTCCAATTGAGTTGAGAGTGGTGTCTCGACTCAGGTGGCAAGCGGATGACCAGACCGTGGTTTCAGTCGGGCCGTAGAGGTTCCATACCTCATCGGAGAGGTCCCGCAGGCGTTCCCGTAAGGCTTCGCCCACATGTTCACCGGTGGTTACGAGCCGGAGAGGCTGGTAACTTGGCAAGCCGACTTTCAGAAGCATTTCCCAAGTTCCGGGGGTCGCTTGGATGTGGGTTGGCCGATGTTTGGTGATTAATGGGACCAGGCGCGCAGGATCTTGAATCGCTTGTTCGTCGGCTATAATGACCGTGCCACCGGTGAGGAAGGCCCAAAACCAGTCGGGGAGAGTGACATCAAATGCGAATGATCCGATTGAGAGGATCCTTTCTTTCTTTCCCAGCCCTAAACGCTCTTTCATATCCCAGACCAGATTTACGATGTTGCGGTGCTCAATCTCCACTCCTTTGGGAAGTCCAGTCGATCCGGAGGTGTAAATGATATAGGCTAGTTCGGTTGCCGTGGTGTTGGGAATAGGTTCAGGAAGATCGGTGTGGGGGGCATTGTTGATGACCTGGAGTCCCTCGATGAGCTGGCAGGGGAGTTCAATCTTCTCAAAGAGCGATTCGGTTTCTTGATCTACGATGAGAGCTTGGGCACCTGCATCATTGAGCATGAATTGCAGACGCTCGCTCGGGAGCGCCGGGTCTATCGGTAGATAAGCTGCTCCGCTGCGAAGGACGCCAAGAACCAAGGATGGTAGATGAAGTGAGCGTGAGGCACAGACCGCGACGATGGATCCCGCTCGAATTCCTCTCTCTCCAAGGTGTTGGGCTAAACGTTGGGTGGATTTGAGTAAGTCTGAGTAACGTAGGCTTTCTGCTCCGTATCGAACGGCGGTTTGAGTGAGGTGTTGGCGTGCGCTCTCGCAAAAGAGTTCATGAATACATTTTTCGCGCGGGTAGTCTCGAAGGGGCTGGAGAGGCGTGTTATGGCGACGAGGCGACGCCTTGATCTTGGACACATGCTCCGGAAGATCGATCAGGCGAGATGGTTCTAAATCTTTAAAACGACTAAGAGCGTTGGTGTAGGGTTTTAACGAATCAGGATCTTGGGTGGATCGTCGGTAACCGGTCGGATATAGTTTCCCTTTGTGTTCAATGATTAAGGGCTGCTCCTCGAGAACATGCCGGGTGATTTCCGAATTGAGATTGGGCACGATCAAGACTCTGCGCGGTGATTTGATCTTCAGAGTCGGCTGATACTTGGATTTATAGGAAAAGACCCCCTCATTAATGAAGGGTCGGACGAGACAGAGTGATACGGTCGGCTCTCCCTGGTCGATCAGATGTTGAATAGGCAACCAATATGCCGCGGCGAGTGCGCCATGCTTCACCAACTGGGCGTTTCCATTCTTCACTCCCAACTCCCACAAAGTAGGTAATCCACCGGTGGTTTTGAGAATGACGGTTGCGGCGACCCATTCGCCTTTGAGAAAAATTTTATAGAGTGTTAAACCACTGCCAGCAAAGGATTCATTCTCAAATAGGTCCGAGTCGTAACGAAAGCTGAGCGAATCCAATCCATGTTTTTTTGCGATGTAGGGATCTCGAAAATTTCGGATAAAACTGAGGAGATCCTCGGATGCAGTGCTGCACTCAACCTTAAACCCCTTATTTCGAACATTAGTGACATCGCGTTTGATGCTCTTCCCCGAAAGCAGTTTTGCCTTATCGCTGACATCGACGATTGCTTCGAGAAGCAAAGGGGTCCGTATAGCCTCCCTTGCGCTGCGTTTCATGAACCATTCAGCAGGTTTTGAGAGCGCCTGATCATGATGAATCAAGGTGAAATCTGCCTTGGTCTCTTGGGCGAGATTCGGAATACGCCAAAATGGAATTCTGCCGATGGTGCGCTCCTCTTCGAGCTCATCGATGATCTTGCCAATAAAGAATCTTTTCGAGACGGCGCGAGCCCCTCCGCATCGCAAGATGGTGATACTTTTGCCGGTTGACCAGTGCCTACCCCGGATAATCGTGCATTCTGGTCTCAATACACTGAGCCTGCTCCAGAGATTCTCCGGCGGGTTCAGTTCGGCTTCAAATTGCATATAGTTTAGATAACCACCTCACGATAAAAACAAGGGGCGGGGCAGTAGGGGCGAGTTGTGTTTTCGGTTTTCGACGGTCTGGTCGAAGAGGAGTAGGCTGTCTTGGCGCTCAGGGGCTGAGATTCAAGGGACAATGTTATATTTGATCATAGTAGAAGAAATCGTGGTCGTCGGAGACACGTTTTCTCATCACCGTGAACTCAACTGTTAGACCTAGAACGTTTAAGTTTCAGGAATGTGGATTTACTGAGGTGAGCCACGCTGGTTATTATGGTGAAAGTGAGAAAGGTGGGCAGGAACCAGCTTTCAATCGTCTCAAAAACAATCGGCCAATTCGTTCCGTCCTCATCGCGAAAGATTGCGCCTGGGTTTTCCAGCCAGTCCGAAAACGTCACAATCACTGTGATCAAGGTGGCTGCGATCATGCCGCAGACCGGTCCGAAGATCCAGATGGTTGATCGAAAGGATGAGGGGGTGGGTGTTTTTTTCATTCGATAAGACGACTTCCAATGACAGTTAGCTGATGAGTGCAATCAATGTCTCATAGCAGAAATGAGAACTCGGTGTTTCGTCCGTGATTCTGGGGCTAAAGTGTTATGATATGAATATTTCCAACTAGCCATGATGTATTAGCAGGTGAAGACTTAATAGGCATGTCTGACAAACCTCTGATCACTCACCTCTATATCGCTGATCCTTCTGCTCATGTTTTTGAAGGGCGGCTTTATGTGTATCCGTCGCATGATGTGGATAAGGGGATTCCGAATGACGATCTGGGGAGCCAGTATGCGATGGATGATTACCACGTGTTCTCGATGGACAATGTGGATGGGGAGGTCACTGATCATGGGGTGGCACTGACGCTGGCCGATGTGCCATGGGCGGCGAAACAGCTCTGGGCTCCCGATGCGGCGTTTAAGAACGGGAAGTATTATCTCTATTTTCCGGCGCGACATCATGATGGTATTTTTCGGATTGGCGTGGGGGTGAGTGATCGCCCCGAAGGTCCATTCAAACCGCAGCCCGAGCCGATCAAGGGGAGCTATTCAATCGATCCTGCGGTGTTCATTGATGACGACGATTCGGCCTTCATGTATTTCGGCGGCATCTGGGGAGGTCAGCTTCAGGAGTGGTCGGGAAATCATCACAATCCTCAGGGCAAAGAGCCGATTGAAGGGCCGGCGCTTAATGCCCGTGTAGCCAAGCTCACGGACGACATGCTGGAGATTGAAGGCGAAGTCACCGAGCTACAGATCCTTGATGAAAAGGGGGAGGCAATCCGGGCGGATGATCATGATCGTCGCTTTTTTGAGGCAGCGTGGATGCATAAGAAAGATGGGCTCTACTACTTTTCGTATTCCACCGGCGACACGCATTATCTGGTCTATGCGACGGGCACGGATCCACGCGGGCCGTTCACCTATCAGGGGCGAATCTTAGAGCCCGTTCTCGGTTGGACCACGCATCATTCAATCGTGGAGCACAAGGGGCGCTGGTTTCTCTTTCACCACGACTCGTCGCTGTCCGGCGGGAAGAACAATCTGCGCAGCGTAAAGGTGAAAGAGCTATTCTACGACGAGAACGGCAAGATTCTGCCAGTGGAGTGATCGGTGGGTCTCGCGACGGCCTCGACGAGTTGAATAGCGGTGTTGGGACGGCTCGATTCGGCGAGTTATTCTGCTATCTGAGTTTTTGGAATACTTGAATGTGGCGCTAGTGTCGAATCGTGATCGACTTCCTATAATCTCGTCGCGTGCATCGCGAGAAACTCAGTTTGATTCTGTGCTCTCTATGCTTTGGGGCGATCGGGCAGGTGGCCTTGGCTGACGGCGTTGTCGATCATCTTGAGAGCGTATTCCCAGAGACCGGTGGAGCCATCGGCGACGTGCTGGTTGCGCGCGATTACGCGATCTTTGGTGATGCCGTGTTTTCGCCACGCATGGCCTTCGGTGAGCATGTTGAGCAGCATGGGGTGAAAGCGATCACAGGCGGCGGCGAATTTTGATTCGGGAGTGTCCATCGCTTCAAACTCGTCCCAGAGATCGCGATATTCTTTGGTTTGATCTTCGGGCAACAATCCGAAGATGCGATCGGCGGCGATGGATTCGCGCTCGTGCTGATCAGCCATGTTTTTTGTATCGTAGGCAAATGTGTCGCCCGCGTCGATTTCAACGAGGTCGTGGATGAGCACCATTTTCAGCACGCGGAGCACGTCGAGCGGCTGGTGATTGGAATGTTCGGCGAGAGTGATGATCATCAACGCGAAGTGCCAGCTGTGCTCGGCACTGTTCTCGTCGCGGCGGCTCTGAGTGAGGATGGTTTGCCGGAAGACTTCCTTCAATTTATCGGCTTCAATGATGAAGCTCATTTGTTGTTCGAGCCGGGAAGTGGGGGATTCCATGTATGGAAATATGGACGATTTACTGAATAGGGGCGAGTATTGAGCTGATGAGATGTGAACTATTGAATGTGGAAATCAGGAAAACTGGAAAATGCCTCCGATTGGAATCCTGATTTCCAGCTCTCCACATTTTATCCTGGGTTGGCGTTGGGTTGGTTATGACGCCATTTCCCATCCGCATTCTGCGATGAGAATGACAATTCGTGTCATAGGTGGAGGGTGGGACTGCCGCACTCGAAATTCCCTTTGCGTTTTAGGGGGTAATGAATTTTCAATTGCCACCTTTTTCACATGAAAGTCCTCGTAGCCGATAAAGTCTCACCCAAAGGAGTTGAATACCTGCGCAATCAGCCAGGTCTCACTGTCGTGGAGGCTTATGGTTCCTCGCCGGAAGAAATCCTTTCTTTAGTGAAGGATGTGCATGCAATTGTGGTGCGTAGCGAAACGAAGATCACGGCGGAAGTGATCGCGGCGGCGCCGTTGCTTAAAGCCGTGGGTCGTGCCGGGGTGGGAGTGGATAATGTCGATGTCGAGGCGGCGACGAATCGCGGCGTGATCGTGATGAATACACCTTCGGGTAACACCATCGCCACGGCTGAGCTCACTTTTACGCACATTCTCTGTGGTGCGCGTCCGGTGCCTCAAGCGGCAGAATCGATGCGCGCGGGGAAGTGGGATCGCAAAGCCTTTTCAGGCATCGAACTCTTTCGCAAGACGCTCGGAGTGGTCGGGCTGGGCCGCATCGGCGGCGAAGTCGCCAAGCGCGCGCAAGCGTTTGGGATGCGCGTGGTGGCCTACGATCCGTATCTCGCGCCGAGTCGTGCGAAGGCGATGCAGGTCGAGGGCGTGTCGATGGACGATCTGCTCGCGCAGAGTGATTACATCACGGTGCACATGCCGATGACGGATACGACGCATCACATGATCGACGAGGCCGCGCTTGCGAAGTGCAAAAAGGGCGTGCGACTTTTCAACTGTGCTCGTGGGGGGATTATCAAGGAAACGGCGTTGATCGAAGGACTGAAGTCCGGGCAGGTCGCGGCAGTCGGGCTCGACGTTTATGAAAGCGAACCTTTGGCCGAAGACAGTGAGTTGCGCTCGTTGCCGGGTGTTTCTTTGACCCCTCATCTCGGAGCCTCGACGGCGGAAGCGCAGGAAAGCGTGGGGATCGAAGTGGCTGAACAGATCACAGATGTGCTCAATGGTGGCGTGATCCGCAATGCGGTGAACATGCCTTCGCTTGATGAAGCGACTTTGAAGATCGTAGGTCCATATCTCGATTTGGGCGAGAAGCTCGGCACGCTCGCGCAGCAGATAGGACCGGAGCAGATCGATTCACTCAACATCACTTACTGGGGGAAGATCGTCGATTTGGACACCAACTCGGTCACTCGGGCGATTCAGCGTGGGTTTCTTCGGCAGATCAGTGGCGATTCCGTGAATTACGTGAATGCGCCGGTATCGCTGAAACGTCTCGGGGTGAAATCGCAGGTCGTGAAATCGACGGACGATGTTGATTACACGGATTTGATTTCGGTGGAAGCAGTCGCGGCTGATGGTTCGGTGCACGGTGCGAAGGGCACTTTGGTCGGGAAGACCGATAAACCGCGCATCGTGGAGATTAATAACCTCGAAGTAGAAGTCGAAGCGCAGGGCAAACTGCTCGCGCTGGAGAATCACGATGAGCCGGGTATGATTGGATTTGTCGGCATGTTGATGGCGAAGGACGGCGTGAATATCGCGAATATGTCGCTCAGTCGGCAGATGCCCGGGCAAACGGCTCTCATGGTCATCAATTTAGACAGCGAACCGAGTCCGGCGGCACGCGATGAAATAAAGTCGCACCCGGCGATAAAATTAGCGAAATTCGTTCAACTTTAACCACCACGAATGATTCTTTCGATCCTCATAGCCGGCGCGATTGGTTACCTTTTGGGAGCACTCCCATTTGGCTACCTCGTCGCGCGAGCGAAGGGAGTGAACATATTCGAGGAAGGCAGCATGAGCCCGGGCGCGACCAATGTGCGGCGGGTGTTGGGATCGGGACCGGGCAATCTTGTGTTTGCGCTCGATGTGCTCAAAGGGGTGGTCGCAACGGCTTTGCCGAAACTTTACGTCGCGTGGGCCACTGGAGAAGGTGGTGACAGTGCGCTAATCGATCCGACTCCACTTTGCGTGGCAGGCGTGGTCGGTGCTTTGCTTGGTCACTCGTTTTCGTGCTTCACGAAATTTCGTGGAGGCAAGGGTGTGGCGACCGGTGCGGGTGGTTTCTTCGTGCTGATGCCGTGGGCAACCGCGATTGCGGCGGTCGTGTGGGTGGGGACGTTTTACGGCACGCGTTACGTTTCGCTCGCTTCGATGCTAGCCGCGCTCTCTTTGCCGCTTTCCGCATTACTGTTGAGCACACCGCTGCCGTTGGTGCTGCTGGCTTGGTTAATCGCAACTTTTGTCGTTTATCGACATCGGGAAAACTGCCGTCGCCTGATCAATGGCACGGAAAATCGTTTCGGTAAAAAGAAACCGGATGACCCTCAAACATGAGCAAAGAAAAAGTGATCACTATTGGCCTGTGCGGATTTGGCACGGTCGGGCAGGGAGTCTGGAAGCATCTCAAACGTTGCCGCACCGATCTTGAATCGCGGCTGGGCGGCCCGATCAAAATCGGCGCGATTGCCGTGCGCGATCTGAAGAAGAAGCGCGAGGTCAAGGCCCCGGCTCGACTCATCAGTGCAGACGCTATGGCGGTAGCGACCGATCCGAAGATCGATATCGTCTGCGAGCTGATCGGCGGCACGACCTATGCCCGAAAGCTCACCCTGGCCGCATTGCGCGCGGGCAAGGTGGTGGTTTCGGCGAACAAGGCCCTGATCTGTGATCACGGCGCAGAAATCTTCGCGACAGCTCGCAAGCACGGGGGCCATTTCTTTTTCGAAGCGAGCGTCGCCGGTGGCATTCCCATCATTAAAGCGCTGCGGGAAGGACTGGTCGCGAATAAGTTTCCTCAAATCTATGGCATCTTAAACGGCACGTGCAATTTCATCCTCACGAAGATGGAGGAGTTGAACGCGCCGTATAGCGACATTCTGCAGGACGCCAAAGATATGGGATATGCGGAAGCCGACGAAGCGCTTGATGTGCAGGGCTGGGATACGGCCCACAAAGCTGCGATCATTTGCTGGTTGGCGCATGGCGTCTGGATCGGTTCCGACAAGATGATCGTCGAGGGAATCGAAAAGATCACTCCGCAGGATTTTAAAAACGCTTCGGCGCTCGGTTATGAGATCAAGCTGATCGCAATCATTAGCCGCGATTTTAAGAAAAACGAACTCTGCGTGCGCGTGCACCCCACGCTGCTACCCGCTGGTAATGTAGTCGCGAATGTGAACGACGTGTTTAACGGCGTGTCGATCACGGGCGATGTCGTGGGAACTACTCAATACATCGGGCAGGGCGCCGGCCAAGACGCGACGACGAGCGCGGTGATCGGTGATATCGCCGATGCGGTGGCTTTGATTCGCAATGGCAAGGGGCTGCATTTGTCAGAGGTATCGCCATCGGAAGAGGAGCAAGTGCTCAAGCTTGCGCCCTTGGAACACATTCGCAGTTGCTACTATCTGCGCCTGACGGTGCGTGATCAACCGGGGGTGCTTGCGAAAGTCACCGCAGTGATGGCGAAGCACAAGGTGAGCATCGCAAGCGTGATCCAAACTTTATCTGAATCTGAAGGCACGGCTTCACTCGTTCTGACTACTCACGAAAGCGATGAGAAAGCGATGGGAGCCACGCTGCGTCAGGTCTCCCGGCTCGCGAGTGTGGTTTCGAAACCGCTGCTCCTTCGTATCAGTGATTTTACCGAATAAAGGGAATTTTCAAGATGGCACGTATTGTCCAAAAATATGGCGGCACTTCTGTCGGTGACGTCGAACGAATCAGGAAAGTCGCCGAGCGCATCAAGCTGACTCGCGATCAAGGTAACGAAGTTGTCGTGGTCGTTTCCGCTCGCTCCGGGGTGACGAATGAACTGCTCGCGCGAGCCAAATCGCTCTGCGAGGAACCGAGCGACCGCGAACTCGATATGCTCCTTTCCGTCGGCGAGCAGGAAACCATCGCCCTAACCGCGATGGCCCTGCATGGCATGGGGGTCGATGCGGTGAGCCATACCGGCGCGCAGGCGGGTATCTTCACCGATAAGGCACATACCCGCGCCAAGATTCAGGCAATCAAATCCGAGGTGATCGAAAAGGATCTCGCGGCGGGGAATGTGGTCATCATTGCTGGCTTTCAAGGGATCAACGAGGACGGCCAAATCACGACTTTCGGTCGTGGTGGATCCGACCTCACGGCTATTGCGATGGCTGCGGCAATCCATGCCGATAAATGCGAAATCTACACCGATGTGGATGGCGTCTATACGGCCGACCCTCGCGTGGTGACCGATGCCCGCAAGTTGCCCGAGCTGTCCTATGACGAAATGCTCGAACTGGCTTCGTCGGGCACTAAGGTTATGCAATCCCGATCCGTCGAATTTGCCAAGAAGCACAACGTCGTTTTCGAAGTGCGCTCATCATTTAATTTCAACCCAGGAACCATCGTGAAAGAAGAAATCTCCTACATGGAAAAGGTCGTCGTCCGCGGCGTGTCCGTCGACAAGGATCAGGCGAAAGTCATCGTCAGCAACATATTGGATAAACCCGGCACGTCGGCGAATGTCTTTCGGGCGTTGGCTGATGCGAATGTGCTTGTCGATATGATCGTGCAGAACGTCGGTCGCCAAGGAATTGCCAATCTCACGTTTACCGTGCCGCAGGGCGATTCGCAACGTGCGGTCAAACTGCTCGAACCCGTGCTTGACGAAATCGGTGGCGGCCAGATCGCCATCCATGAACATGTCGCGAAATTATCTGTGGTCGGCGTAGGGATGAAAACGCATTCCGGCGTGGCGGCGACGGTGTTTCAGGCACTCGCTGACAAAGAAATAAATATCGATTTGATTAGCACTTCGGAGATAAAAATCTCCATCGTGATTGATCAGGATCGCGCCGATGATGCAGCGCGCGTAACTCACGCGGCGTTTGATTTGGACAAGATTTCGAGCTAAGAGACGGCAGCCTGTCATGCGCTACATCTCCACGAGAGGACAAACTGAACCGCTGAGTTTTTCCGATGCGGTGGCCACGGGACTTGCTCCGGATGGAGGGTTGTTTTTACCGGAAACGATGCCGGATTTGTCGGTGAAGTGGCGCGAGTGGGAGGGGTTGAGCTACCCCGATTTATGTTTCGAGTTCATGCGACTTTTCGCCACGGATATTCCGGCGGATACATTGCGCGAGATCGTGGCGAAGTCTTACACCAAGTTTGCCCACGACGAGATCGCGCCTCTACGGAAACTCGATAAGCGCACCTACGTGCTCGAGCTGTTCCATGGGCCGACGCTCGCGTTTAAAGACTTCGCCCTGCAATTGCTCGGTAATCTCTACGAATACCAATGCGCTTCTCGTGGAGAGACGATCAATGTGCTCGGCGCGACTTCCGGTGATACCGGCGCAGCGGCGATCCACGGACTGCTTGGTAAACCGGGCACGGCAATTTTTATTCTTTATCCGGATGGTCGCGTCTCGCCACTGCAGGAAAGACAGATGACCTGCACGGAAGCGGATAATGTTTTCGCCATCGCGATCGATGGATCATTCGACGATGCACAGGCCGCGCTGAAAGAAATTTTCGCTGATCAAGACTATCGAAAGGAGCACCGTCTGTCGGCGGTCAATTCGATCAATCTGGCTCGTGGGCTCGCGCAATGCGTTTACTACCTTTACGCGCTTTTGCGTTTGCCGGAAGAGGCTCGTGATCAGGTGGAGTTTGTCGTGCCGACGGGGAACTTTGGCAACGTGCTCGCGGGGTGGATGCTCACCAAGATGGGCGTGCCGATTCCGGGGTTTAAGGTGGCCACCAATCAGAATGATATTTTGCACCGGTTGTTTACGACCGGTGAGTATCGCGTGGATGAAGTGCGGGCGAGTCTTGCGCCTTCGATGGATATTCAGGTCGCGTCCAATTTTGAGCGGTTCCTCTATTACACGCTCGATGAAAGCGCGGATCAGGTGCGAGAGGTGATGGCGGGTTTCAAGGCGACGGGTTCTCATCGTTTTGAGAATTTTGCCCCGAGCGGATTCAGTTCCACCCATTGTCGTGACGTAGAGATTCCGCAGATTATTCAACGTGTTTATCGCGACCATGACTATGTGGTCGATCCGCACACGGCCTGTGGTTTTAAGGATCTGTCCCCAGATCGTGTGAGTGTGGTTTTGGCTACGGCGAGCCCGGCGAAGTTTCCCGATACGATCAAAGATGCGATCGGCGTCGAACCCCAGCACGAGAGCTTGGAAGTGCTGAAGTCTCGACCGATTGCAAAACATCTTGTGAGGGCAAATCCGGCGGCGATTGCAAAGTTTGTTGCAGACCACGCGGTCTGATACGGCACTAAACCTATGGCATCTTCGACCAGCAGCTCGAGCGAGGTTACTCCTAACAAGACGCCGCGTTGGCAGATGCAGGTTGCCGTTCTCGCGATCGTCTTCGGCGTTTTCCTTTCTTACGCCAATAGTATTTCTGCTCCATTCGTTTTCGATGATCTCAGGGGAATCGTGCACAATGAATCGATCCGCAATTTGTGGCCGCTGACCGATGCGCTCAGTCCGCCGAAACTCGCGACAGGTGCGGGGGGGCGTCCGATCATCAATCTTTCTCTTGCGGTGAACTACGCGATCGGGGGGATGGATGTGCGTGGTTATCATATTTTCAATATGATCGTGCACTCCTTGGCGGCACTAATCCTGCTCGGTCTGGTTCGGCGCACGTTGTGGCGACCGATGTTGAAGAATAAGTATGGTGATATGGTTCTGCCGTTGGCCTTTGCCGTGTCGTTTCTTTGGGCTCTACACCCTTTGCTGACTGAATCCGTTACGGGTGTGATTCAGCGAACAGAATCCATGGGAGGGCTCTTCTATTTGCTCACGCTTTATACCTTTGTGCGCAGTGTAGAGGGGAAGAACACGATGCGCTGGCAGGTGCTCTGTGTGCTCTCGTGTCTCATCGGTATGGCCACAAAGGAGATCATGGCGACGGTGCCGGTCATCGCGTTATTTTATGACCGCACTTTTGTGGCGGGCACTTTCAAGGACGCGTGGCAGCAACGTTGGAGATTTTACGCAGCCTTAATGTCCACCTGGCTATTATTAGCCTATCTCGTGGTGATCAATGAGAGCCGTGGCGGGATGGTGGGGTTTGGTCTGGGCATGAGTGCGTGGGATTATGCGCTCACCCAGTGTCAGGCTATCCTGATGTATTTAAAACTCTCTCTGTGGCCGAGTCCTTTGGTGCTTGATTACGGTGATGCAGTGGTGAGTGGGGTTGGTGAGGTCTGGTGGCAAGGGATTGTCCTACTCGCACTTGTGGCGGCTACTTTTGTGGCCTTGGTGCGCAGACCGATGGTGGGCTTCGTCGCATTCACGGCCTTTTCCATTTTGGCACCTAGCTCTAGTTTCGTGCCATTAACCACCCAAACTATGGCGGAGCATCGGATGTATCTGCCGTTGGCAGGTGTCGTGGTGCTGGTGATATTCGGACTTTACCGCTACATTGGGAAAGGGGTGATTCTAGGTGCGATTGTCGTGGCGCTGGTGGCGGGCATCGCGACGGCGAATCGAAATAAGGATTATCGTTCGGTGGTCGCGATCTGGAAGGATACGATTGAGAAGCGGCCGGAAAATTGGCGCGCTCGTTCTAATCTGGGTGCGAGCTATTCAGAGTCCGGTCGATACGAGGAAGCGGTGGCGGAATTTCAGAAGACCTTGCGTCTTGCCCCTGAAAATATCAATGCGACGTATAATATCGGTAATATCTATCTGCGGATGGAACGTTACGACGACGCGATCGCCCACTATCGGAAAGTGCTCGTCCTCGAGCCAAATCACGGAATGGCCCACTATGGGTTAGGCTTCTGCTTGGTGCGCACAAATCGAGTAAACAAGGCAGTGGAGGCATTTTTGAAGGCGAATGAGATTCATCCTGGCGATGCCACGATTTTGCGGAGTTTGGCCAGCTCCCAGGCTTTTGCGGGGCAAAACGAGACTGCGATCACGAATTACGAAAAGCTGCTCAAGCTGATTACACCAGATGCAGCTTTGGCGATAGAAGTGGCCGTGGTGCTAGGAGATGTTGGTCGTCATGCTGAAGCCCTTGATTATTTTCAGCAGGCTCTTCGATTAGATCCGAGTAACCCACGGGTGCGTTTTTCGATGGGGCTTACTTTGTTGAAATTGGAACGTTACTTTACGGCGGCTGATGAATTTCGACAGGTGATAAAGTCCGCTCCTGATCTACCAGAAGCACACCATGCGTTGGGGTTGGCATTGATGGGGATGGAACGATGGGATGAGGCCGCCCGAGAATTTGAGGCAACGCTACGCTTGGATCCGCACTATGATGGAGCGCAGCAGAATTTAGATCAGGTAAAAGTGCTACGCGGTATGAGACGGTAGTTCAGAGCAGTGGCGCGAGCATCCGACTGAGGTCTTCGGTTAGGGCGTTGAGACGGGGGAAACGGTGGTTTTGCGGCGGTTCTGACGAATTGCAGGAGGAGAGCAGTGATTGCGCCCATACACTGATGGCGTGAACGTCCGGCTTGGTGTGGACGACCACACCGATTTCGAAGTTCACGAAGAGACTGCGCAGGTCGCAATTGGCGGAGCCGAAGATGGCGATGCGATCATCGATAATGGTGGCTTTGCTATGCAGCATGCCGGGAGCGAATAACTGGACTTTCACTCCTGCGGCTCTGAGCTCTCGCACATGATGCTTGCGGGCAAAATCGGTAATCGGGTGGTTCGATTTGGCGGGCAGGATCAGAGTGACGTCCCGTCCCGCGCGCGCCTTAACGATCAGAGAACGTTGGAGGACTTCGTCGGGGATGTAATAGGGCGTGACGATGACAATGCTCACATCGGCGGATTGAACCATGGTCAACAGACCATCGTAAAAGGGATCACCGCGCACATCCGGGCCACTGGCGATGACCTGAAGCTCGGCTTCGCCTTCGATTCCGGCGACGCGAGGGGGATGAATATCTCCAGGCTGTTGATGACTGGCGTAGCACCAGTCCGCGACGAAGATGTCGTTGATCATAGCTGCGGCCGGCCCTTCGATTTGCGCACCGAAATCAGACCAGCGTTGATGGTAAGGTTCGGGCCCCATGTATTCCTTGGCGATGTTGTGTCCTCCAACGATCGCGGTGTGCTGATCGAAGACCGCGATCTTACGGTGATTTCTCAGATTGGCGGAACTACGAGAGGTGAAAGGGAACACGGGCATGAACCATTGCACTTCGCCACCCGCCACTTTAATGGCTTTGAAGAAAGAGTTGAAGATGAACATGCAACCAACCGCATCAATGAGTAGGCGCACCTGAATGCCCTCTTTCGCACGTTGCGCTAGCAGCTCGACGACACGTCGTCCGACTTCATCGCGACCGATAATGAAGGTGGTGATGTGTATGCAGTGCTTGGCCTCAAGGATGCCCTTTTCGAGAGCGTGGTAAGCTTCTTCGCCGGTTTTTAGCAGTGAGATGGCATTGCCGCCGACCGGTGGCGAACCACCTCCTGTGGTGATGGCGCGGGCGATGGGGTATTCGGCGCAAGCGGCCGGAATCGCATCTTCCGGGAGACTGGGGAATAGCCGATCTTTCTCGGAAACGAGTCGGCGTAGTTTACGACCACCTAATAATAGATAAAGGGGCACTCCGAGGTAGGGAATGAGCACGATGACCAGCAGCCACGCGAAGGTGTTGCCGGGTTGTCGTTTCTCGCGCATCAGCCGGGCAATTAGAAAAATCGCCAACAAAAACCCGCCAATCGTGAGGAGGTGAGAGAGGGCTCCAAACAGCAAAGATGTGAATGTTGGTTCGTCCATGAGGGAGTTTGCTAAGCGATTTGAACAGGGTGATTGCGGAGAAGAATCCAGACGATGTTAAAAAAGCCTTGAACTCATGGCTCAGAGCAGTGAATTTCCGCCCTCCACTTTTGGTAGGATACTCAAGCGGCCAACGAGGGGAGACTGTAAATCTCCTGGTTTATACCTTCACAGGTTCGAATCCTGTTCCTACCACCACTTAGCCCCTTTCTTGGCCGGAAAGGGGCTTCTTTTTTGCCTCATGACGAAAGGCGCCGCGCATACTGGTCGAAACGATCATGAGGGTGAGTAGGGAATTTGCGGGCATCAGAACCGCGGCGATGAGCGGGTTCATCAATCCGCCCGCTGCAAGCCCGACGGCACAGAGATTATAGAGCACAGAAAAGATCAAAATAGTGATCTGGGTGCGGCGACGGATCGCATTTATCGTGAATAAAGCTCGGATGCCGCCGATGCCGCGACCGAGGTAATAGAAATCGGATTTTTGCTCAAGGATGCCGCGATGGATTACGGGAGTGCCGCGACAGTAGGCGGCATCGAAAGCGAGACTATCATTGGCTCCATCGCCGAGCATGAGGGTATCGCGAGCATCATGTTTTTTGATCCAGTCGGCCTTTTCTCGTGGGGGCATATTGCCATGACCGTGATCCGAAGGAATACCTAGCTCGCGGGCCATGGCAGCTACCTTCTGAGCGTGATCTCCGCTTAGAATATGGATATCGAGACCTTGGTTAGCTAGTTTGCTAATCTCGAAAACGGCGTCGCGATGGATCGAATCTTTAAACGTAAAGGTAGCGATGGTCTTTCGGTTGAGTGCGAGCACCGTGGCTGGTTCCGGAGTGGCGGGAGATTTCCAACCGGAGCGACCGAGCGACCAATCGCCCAACGAAACTCCATCGCCCACTGATTCTTCAACGCGGCAAGTGATCGGAGTGGGGGTGCTTCCTTGGGCCAGAAGGTTTTCGAGCAGGCATTGACTGACGGGATGGGGGTTTCCTTGAACCAGTGTGTAAAGTGCGGCGCGGGCCGATTGATCGAGTGTGGCGAGCGATGCGGGGTTTTGGAGCGTGGGCGTTTCGAGAGTGAGCGTGCCGGTTTTGTCGAAAATGAGTTGGCGCACTCGACCAAGCTTCGACCAGAGATCGGGACTGCGAACAAAGACGCCGCGACGTCGTAGCGCGACGCTAGCAAGCTCTTCGGCGAGCGGGAATGCCAGACCGATCGCGCAGGGGCATGATACCACAAGAATGGAAGTGACGATCGCACCAGTGCGAAGCATATCGCCGGTGGCGATGGCCCAGGCCAATCCCGAAGCGGCTGCGATTAGGAGGATACCAATGAGGTAACCTCGTATAATGCGGTCGAGAAACGGATGCTGCTCCTGTGTATCTGCGGTCTGCCGAGTGAGCTCGGCGAGCAGGGAGTTCACCCACGCTTGCTTGGCTTGTAAGCGGATATCTTGGCGACCCAGATGAATCGCGCCGGCAGGCACGCGTTGCCCGGGATGCAGGTCGCGTGGAGTGCTTTCGCCGTTGATTGAGGCGAAGGAAAAAGTAGCGGCCGTTTCGAAGAGTTGCGCTTCGACCGGCACGATTTGTCCCGACCGAATCTGAAAAATTTGTTCTGCGATCAGTGTTTCGGGAGAGGCTGACTTGAGGGTGCCGTCGAGCTGAACGATGCTGATGTTTTGGGGTCTTGGTTGCTGGGATAGGAGTCGGCGGCGATTCCGCTCGACCGCGGCGACTTGCGCCCAGCGCCCGATGAGCATGAGCAGGATGAAACCGCTCACAAAATCGAAGTAAAGGTAGCGCTCGTGTCCGCTAAACCAACCGTAGAGTGAACCCAGATAAGCGCCGACGATACCGAGTGAAATCGGCAGATCAATGTGGAGCACTCCCACCCGGAGTCCCTGCCAGGCGCGTTGCAAAAAATAGCCGCCACCGGTGAGCAAACTGAGGGTGCCAAAGACAAGTGATAGTGTGCCGAAGAGTCGGGCATAGGCGAACGTCTGCTCCATTCCGAAATAAGTCGGAAAGGTGAACAGCATGACATTCATGGTGAACGCAGCATTCAGGCCGATGCGTCGAACCAGAGAGCGACTTTCTAACGGGGGATCTTCCGCCCCGACGGGACCAATGAGGTAATTGAAAGCATGCAGCTTTTGGGCGAAGTCTTCGCAGGAAAACACACCGGGGATCCATCGAATTTCCATTTGCCCGAGTTGCGCATTAACGACGATGTCGCGTGCGCCCGACTGCTGTTGAAAGAGACGTTCAATCAACCAAACACAACCCGCACAGGAGATGCCTTGGATATCCAAGCGAAGCAAGGGGGGGCGGGAACTGGCGGATTGTTCGGCTTCAGTTTGTAGTTCAGTGAGCCATCCGAAATCTCGTGGCTGGAATACCGCAGGATCGACGGGGGTGGTGATGTCGTCCTTGAGTCCGTAGTATCCATCGAGGCCGTGTTCATGAATGAGCCGATAGACGTAGGCGCAGCCTGAACAGCAGAAGCCCGATTTGCGCATCGCTTCATCGATGAGCGAGGCTCCGCAGTGTCGACAGATTTTTTCTGCGGGTGAATTCGCGCTGACGCGAGCAGCGGTGCGACTCATTAGAAGCAGACGAGATTGTTCACATCAGGGCCGTCGAAACCCAAGGTGCCACGTAAACGCCACCCGATGATGAGCGCAGTGATCAGCGCGAGCGTGCATCGCATACGGTTGAGCCACAATGGCGAGAGCTTTTGGCGCACCCAATGGAACTGCGATTGTGCGAGCCAAAGTAACGGAATGGTGCCCAAGCCGAAGGCGAGCATGAATTCCACTCCACGCAGGGCGGAACCGGAGAGCAGGGCAAGACCGACCAGAAAGTAGAGCGGGCCACAGGGAAGTAGTGGGGTGGCGAATCCCATCGTGGCCGCAGCCTGAATGCGCGAACGGGTGCGAATCCATGAACTGAGTTTCATGGTGAGTCGGGCCAGAAAGAGCGACTTGGGGACGAAGCGATCCCAACGGAAAGCCATTCCAAGGAAAAATAAGACGAACACCCAAGGTAACCAACGAAGGAAATCAGTGTGCAGCCAACGAAGGGGCGCACCGCCCAGTCCACCGGCCAAAGCCCCCAAGAGCGCGTAACTGGTGAGTCGTGTGAGGTGATAGGTGCTGCTGACGAGTTGGGCATCCGAGCGATCACCTTTAACCGGCATGAGCGTGCAAGCCAACGGACCGCACATTCCCGCGCAGTGCAGACTCGTGATGAGTCCGGCAATAAACGCGGCAGCAGGAGTGTTGATTGCAGCGAATTCCATTCGTTGTTATCGGGAAGATGCCGGAGTGACGAGGGGGACTTCCTCGATCGGATTTTGACCGGCTATCTTGAACCAGATTGCCCATGCGGTTATTTGCAAGACGAAGGCTATGATGATCCAGACCCAGAGTTTGCTGCGCCGAGGCTTGCTCATGGTTTTTTGGCTTCGTTGTCCTCACGCAGTAAGTAAGCGTCGGGGCCCAGAAACTCTACTTCGCGCGTGATTTCAAATGAGTTGTCCCGATCTGTTACAATCAGAGTGAAAGTGAAGGGGCCTTCGTAAGTGGCACGCGGGACACGAAGGATCAATGGTCTGACTTCCTCGCCCATGGGATCGATATTGAGCGCTTCGACCAACCCACTTTGTTCGACGGGAACCGGTGCCGAGACAGAGATGATTAAATCGTTAGGGACTGAGCTTTTGTTGATCAGACGCACGAGGAATTGATTTCGCACCACATCGGTGTCGACAAAATAGGGAGCACCGGTGATTCGCGTGATCCCGACATTGGCTGGTTTCAAGCTGGTGATGGCCCAGGTAGAGACGCTCATACCAATCAGCAGGAGTATGGTATATAGAATGGTGCGCGGCCGTAGTAGATGTGTGACCCTCCCGGCAAAATGATTTTGAGAATCATAGCGAATGAGTCCTTTGGGCTTGTGGATTCGTGTCATGACGTCGTCACAAGCATCGATACAAGCCGTGCAACCAATGCACTCCATTTGGAGTCCTTGCCGAATATCAACACCGGTCGGGCAGACCTGCACACAGCGATTGCAGGCGACACAATCTCCAGTGTCTGGGTCGTTTGGTTTTCCCCGTGGTTCGCCCCGCTTTTCGTCGTAGCCGATCACCATGGAGTCGTCGTCGATCATCGCCGATTGGAGACGACCGTAGGGACAAATCACGATACAGAGTTGCTCACGGAACCAGGCAAAATTGAAGTAGAGCGCTCCGGCGAAGATGAAGACAAAAGCGAAGGAACTCCAATGCTCGAGCGGTTGCTCGTGCATCATCGCCCAGAGTTCTTTGATTGAAACAAAGTAGGCGAGAAAAAGGTGAGTGATCGAAAGAGAGACGAGGATATAAAGCGTGTGCTTGAGCCCACGTTTAAAAACCTTTTCACCACTCATCGGAGCGGCCTCCAGCGCTCGACGTTTCACGGAATCGCCTTCGATCCAGCGTTCAATACGGCGATAGACGTGATCGAGGAATACGGTTTGAGGACAGGCCCAACCGCACCAGATGCGACCGAATAGTGCTGTAATAAAGAACAGGGTGAACCCCAGCCCGGATATCATGAAGAACATCAGCCACATATCCTGGGCGACGAAGGTCCATCCGAAGAGATGGAATCGTCGTTCGGCTACATCCAGAAAGACAGCCGGAAAGCCACCGATCTGAATCCAGGGCAACGACAGGTAAAAACCGATCAGCAGAAAGGCGGAAATTTTACGCGCCAATGCGAATCGACCCGCGACATCGGCGGGAAACATGAACGGACGCGATCCATCTTCCCGAATGGTGGTGACGGAATCAAGAGAAGGGCGAGGAGCTGGCATGGATTTAACCTATCACGGAGCCGTATGCTTACTCAAAATATAAGCGACGACTTCTGAAGTCTTTTTTGCCCCAATGACGGGTCCCCAAGCGGGCATGCCTTTTGCCAGAACACCTTTGTCAACGACTTCGAATACCTCGGTGGGGTTGCTACCGTGGATCCATTCCTCGTCGAGAAGATTGGGGCCGATGCCGCCTGAGTCCGACCCGGTGAGGTCGGCCAAATGGCAGCTCGCACAAGTGGTGTCGTAAGTCACCTTACCCGCGTCGACAAAGACGGAGTTGCGACTCATTTCCCACAGCTTGCCGTCGTCGAGTTGAGTGGCGGAAGAGGCGAGTTTAGTGGACTCGATCCGATCGAGTTCTAGCTCCAAGGCTGCGGTATCGGAGGTCGCGATTCCGCTGTCCTGAGTATAGAACCAGTAGCCGATCCAAAATGCGATCGCACCGTAGAACGTGAGCAACCACCAATTAGGGAGCTGCTTGTCGTATTCCTGGATTCCGTCGAACGTGTGCTCGCGGAGTTCATCTTCGGTTGGTGTTTTTTTAGGATCGTTCGTCATGGCGGGAGGCGTCGTCTTCAAACGGAAGGTTGGCGAAATGTTTTAGTTGAGCTTTAGGCATCCGGATTGCCTTCCAGACCGTCGCGAGAAAAATCGCGGCGACGACGAGAAAGGCGATCACGGTGCAAACCACAGCGTAATCTTCAAAGACGAGTCGTTTAAACATGATGGATTAACGAGTTGAAGTTTCGGTGGGGGTGGGAGTCTCGTATGATCCGAGTTTTTGGAGGTAGGCGATCAGAGCGACGATCTCCTTTTCCGGTGCAACATAGGCACCGGAGTCGCGCAGATTCTTGGCGATGGCCTTGGACTGCTGTTCCACGTTGTCAAAAATCTGCTGGGCACTCATCGGACCGTAAGGCACGCCGAGAGTCCGTTGGACATTGATCTTGGAAGGGAGGGCCGCGACGTCGGTGTTTTTGGTAAACAACCACGGGTAATTCGGCATATTGGAGCCAACGGAGATACTGCGGGGATCTTCCATATGGCGGAGATGCCAGACATCAGGGTATTTACCACCGATGCGGGCGAGGTCAGGTCCCGTGCGCTTGGATCCCCATTGATATGGGAAATCGTAGATCGATTCGCCGAGTCGGGAGTAATCGCCATAGCGAAGCACGTCTGGAACCATCGTGCGAATCATCTGTGAGTGGCAGTTGTAGCAGCCTTCACTCACGTAGATATCGCGTCCGGCAAGCTCAAGTGGGGTGTAAGGCACCTGGAGTCGATCTTCGACATTGGAGGCTTTGTGCACGAGCACAGTGGGAATGATTTGAATCAGACCACCGGCGAGGACTGAGACCAAGGTCAGGACCGAAAACGGCAGCGCATTGAGGAGGAGTTTTTCATACCAATCCTGCCAGCTCTTGCCGCGGGAATAAAGCATGCCATATCCGGCGACGACGGTGATCAGAGAACCAGCGAGCCCAGCCATGCTGACAAGACCATCTCCCATCATCCAAAGCGTGGAGAAAGCCACGAGGAAGACGGACAGAAGGACGGGGGCGTTGATAAACGTGCGGGCAAGACCGAGACGTTCGGATGGCTCAGGCTTTTCGACGTAAACTTCGATGGTGCCATTGACTTGTTTCGCGCCTTTGAGGGTGCGATACATGTTGTAGCAGAGCACCAGCCAGCCTGTGAGGTAGAGGCCGCCACCAACCACGCGCATCAACATCATGAAGCGGATGGAGTTTAGTGTATCGAGGAAGTTAGGGTAAGCGAGGACGGTGCCGCCTTCGGTCGTTGCGTTGAGCATCAAGCCCTGCGTGATACCACTCGTCCACATCGCCGCGACGTAAAGCAGGATGCCGACGAGGCCGGTCCAGAAGTGCAGATTGGCGAGCGCCGTGGAGTAGAGAGGTTTGTTCCACAGGCGAGGGAGAAGCCAGTAGATCATACCGGCGGCCATAAAGCCGTTCCAACCAAGAGCCCCGGCATGGACGTGACCGATAATCCAGTCGGTGTAGTGAGCCAGCCCACTGACCGCTTTGATTGAGAGCAGCGGTCCTTCAAATGTGGCCATGCCGTAGAAGGTGATGGCGGCGACGAAGAACTTGATCACGGGTTCTGTGCGGAGTTTGTCCCACGCCCCACGAAGCGTGAGGAGACCATTTAACATCCCGCCCCAAGAAGGAGCCCACAGCATGAGGGAGAATGTCATTCCCATGGTTTGCAGCCAATCGGGCAGTGCGGTGTTGAGCAGGTGATGGGGGCCGGCCCAGATGTAAATGAAGACCAACGACCAAAAGTGAACAACCGAGAGTCGATACGAATAAACCGGACGTTCCGCCGCTTTCGGCATGAAGTAATACATGATGCCGAGGATCGGAGTGGTGAGGAAGAAGGCTACGGCGTTGTGGCCATACCACCATTGCACGAGCGCGTCTTGAACCCCTCCGAAGATCGGATAGCTGTGCAGTATGCTCGTGGGGATTGAGAGGTGATTGACGATGTAAAGCATCGCCACGGTAATAATCGTCGCGATGTAGAACCAAATGGCGACGTAGAGGGCCTTTTCGTTTCGTTTGGCGAGGGTCCAGAAAAAGTTGACCGCGAAGACGACCCAGATGAGAGCAACGGCGATGTTGATGGGCCAGATGAGCTCAGCGTATTCCTTACTGCGGGAAAATCCGAGGGGGAGGGTGATGGCCGCGGCTACGATGATCAGCTGCCACCCCCAAAAGTGCAGGTTGGACAGGAAATCACTGGCGAGGCGGGCTTTGACCAGTCGCTGAGTCGAATAGTAGACGCCGGCAAACATCATGTTGCCCACAAAGGCAAAGATGACTGCGTTGGTGTGTAGCGGTCTTAGTCGGCCGAAAGTGAGCCAAGGCAGATCGAAGTTGAGCCTCCAGAAATTAAG